>NZ_SPQS01000002.1 GCF_004570865.1 Bradyrhizobium frederickii | reverse complement strand
TCCCCGCCCGCTAAAGCGGGCGCTATGAATGCCTCGCCCTCCCCATCCGTCCCGCCGGCCGGCTCGGCCGGGCCAGATGTGCTGCGGACGCTGCTGGAACGGCCGATCCCGGCGGTGATGGGCGTGCTCAACGTCACCCCGGACTCCTTCTCCGACGGCGGCGAGTTCGTCGCGCCCGAGCAGGCGCTCGCACGCGCGCGGGCGATGATCGAGGCCGGCGTCGACATCATCGATATCGGGGCCGAGTCCACCCGGCCCTACAAGGAGGCCCGGCCGGTCACGGCGGAGGATGAGCTCGCCCGGCTGAAGCCGGTGCTGGCTGGGGTCGTAGCCCTCGGCGTGCCGGTCTCGATCGACAGCATGAAGGCAGAGGTGGTGGCTTTCGCGCTCGACCAGGGCGCGGCGATCGCCAACGACGTCTGGGGCCTGCAACGGGACGCCGCCATGGCCCCGCTGGTGGCCGCAAGGGGCGTGCCCGTCATCGTCATGCACAACCGCGACGATGCCGATCCGGCCATCGACATCATCACGGACATGAAGACGTTCTTCCTGCGCTCGCTCGACATCGCCGCAAAGGCCGGCATCGCGCGCGACAAGATCGTGCTCGATCCCGGCATCGGCTTCGGCAAGACCGCCGAGCAGAGCATGACCGCGCTGGCGCGCTTGCGCGAATTCGAGATGTTCGGCCTGCCGACCCTGGTCGGCGCCTCGCGCAAGCGCTTCATCGCCTCGGTGTCGCCGTCCGAGCCGAAGGAGCGGCTGGCCGGCTCGATCGCCGCGCATCTGATCGCCGCGCAGCGCGGCGCCAGGATCATCCGGACCCATGACGTCGCCGAGACCTTGCAGGCGCTGCGGGTGGCGAACGCAATCGAGGGCAAGCAATGACCGACACGATCTTCGTCACCGGCCTGTCGATCCACGCCCGCCACGGCGTGATGGATCACGAGACCGAGGTCGGCCAGCGCTTCGTCATCGATCTCGAGCTCTATACCGACCTGTCGGAACCTTCGCGCAGCGACCGGCTCGCCGATACGGTGTCCTACGCCGAGGTAGTGGCGACGACGACGGCGGCCTTCAAGAACACCAATTACAAGCTGCTCGAGCGCGCGGCGGGCGCGGTGGCCGACGCCATCCTGTCGCACTTCCCGCGCATCCGCGCCGTGAAGGTCACCGTGCACAAGCCGCATGCGCCGATCGCCGCGATCTTCGACGACGTCGGCATCGTGCTGACGCGCTCGCGGCATCCCTGAGATGGCGAGCGTGCTGATCGCGCTCGGCGGCAATGTCGGCGATGTCCGCGCGACGTTCCGCAAGGCGATCGCCCAAATCTGCGGCATGGCGCAAGGCGCATTGATCGCGCGCTCCTCGGACTATGTCACGCCGCCCTGGGGCGATGAGGATCAGGCTGCCTTCATCAATGCCTGCATCGAGATCGAGACCGACCTCGATCCGCACGCGCTCTTGTTCGTGCTGCAGAAGGTCGAGCAGAAATTCGGCCGCATGCGGCAGAAGGATCGGCGCTGGGGCCCCCGCACGCTCGATCTCGACATGATCGCCTATGACGAATTGTCCTTGCAGAAGCCCGACCTGACCTTGCCGCATCCGCGCCTGTTCGAGCGCGCTTTCGTGCTGGTGCCGCTGGCCGAAATCGCGCCCGACCGCGTGATCTCGGGCATTCGTGTGCGCGACGGGCTCGCCAGCGTCTCGACGCAAGGCATTGAGCGGCTTCCGGATACCGGTTAACCAAAAACAACCGTTTGCAGGGACGGTCCGCCGTGGCAATTTCGCCTGCGCATAACAATACGTTCGGGAGCCCCTCGCCGCATGACCTCAGTGACTGACGACCTGCCGCTGGCGGCGGATTTTCCCAAGGCGACCGTCGAAGACTGGCGCAAGCTGGTCGATGGCGTCCTGAAGGGCGCGCCGTTCGAGAAGCTGGTCGGCAAGACCTATGACGGCATCAAGATCGATCCGCTCTATCCGCGCGCCAAGGGCGTTGCGCCCGTGGTGGGGCGGCCGGCCGCAGCACCCTGGCAAGTCATCCAGCGGATCGACCATCCCGATGCGGCGCTCGCGAATACACAGGCGTTGCAGGATCTGGAGAACGGCGCGACCGGGCTCGCGCTGGTGTTCGCCGGCGCCAATGGCGCGCGCGGTTTCGGGCTGGAACCTGCAGCCGACGCGGTGGCAAAGGTTCTGAAGGATATTCATCTCGACGCCGGGATCGGTCTCGAGCTCGAGATCGGTCCGCAATCGCGGATGGCGGCGATCCATGTCGCGGAATATGTGAAGGGCCAAGGCCTCGATCCTGCCGCCTGCAATATCCGCTTCGGTCTCGATCCGCTCGCGGCCGGCGCGGTGTGGGGGCACAGCCCCTATACCTGGGACGAAATCGCGCCCGCGATCACCGGCGCCATCAAGGGGCTCGCCGGGCTCGGCTTCAAGGGGCCGTTCACCTCCGCCGACGGACGCGTGATCCACGATGCCGGCGGCTCCGAGGTGCAGGAGCTCGCCTTCGTGCTCGCCTGCGGCGTCGCTTATCTGCGCGCGATCGAAGGCGCCGGCATTCCCCTCGAGCAGGCGCAGGGCATGGTCTATGCGCGGCTTTCTGCCGATGCGGACCAGTTCCTGACCATGGCCAAATTCCGCGCGCTGCGGCTGTTGTGGGCGCGGATCGAAACGGCGTGCGGGCTCGCGCCGAAACCGCTGTTCATCGCCGCCGATACGGCCTGGCGCATGCTGACGCAGCGCGACCCCTACGTGAACATGCTGCGCGCGACCGTCGCGACGTTTGCCGCCGGGCTCGCCGGCGCCAACGCGATCACCGTGCTGCCGCATACGCTGGCGCTCGGCCTGCCCGATCCGTTCGCGCGGCGCGTGGCGCGCAACACGCAGCTCCTGCTGCTGGAAGAAAGCAACCTCGCCAAGGTCAGCGATCCCGCGGCAGGTAGCGGCGGCATCGAGACGCTGACCGCGCAGCTTTGCGAGGCCGCCTGGGCGCTGTTCCAGGAGAGCGAAAAGGCCGGCGGCGCCTTTGCCGCGCTTCAGCAAGGCCTGTTTCAGAGCAAGGTCGCGGCCGCACGCAAGGCGCGTGACGCCAACATCGCAAAGCGCCGTGACGTGCTGACCGGCGCCAGCGAGTTTCCAAACCTGCATGAGAGCGAAGCCACCGTCCTGACGGCGACGCCGATCGCGCTGGCACCGTACGGCGAGCAGAAATACAAGTTCGATCCGCTGCCGCCGATCCGGCTCGCGGAACCGTTCGAGGCGCTGCGCGACAAGTCGGATGCCGTGCTGAAGGCACGCGGCGCGCGGCCCAAAGTGTTCCTGGCCAATCTCGGCACGCCGGCCGATTTCACGGCGCGCGCGACCTTCGCCAAGAGTTTCTTCGAGGCCGGCGGCATCGAGGCCCTGGACAGCGAAGGCTTTGCCGATCCGGCCGAACTGGCCGCCGCCTTCAAGACCTCCGGCGCCGAGCTCGCCTGCCTCTGTTCCAGCGACAAGGTCTACGCCGATCGCGCGGAACCTGCCGCCAAGGCCCTGCAAACCGCGGGCGCCCGACATATCTATCTGGCGGGCCGCCCGACGGATGCCGAGGCGGCGCTGCGGGCCGCCGGCGTCACGGGGTTTGTCTTCGCCGGAGGCGATGCGCTTGCCACGCTGCAAGACGCCTATCGACGGATGGAGCAGCCATGATCGACACCAGCAAACCCGTTCTCACCGGCGGTTGCCAATGCGGCGCGGTGCGCTTCGCAGTGACAACGGCGCCGAACCGGGTCTCGATCTGCCACTGCCGCATGTGCCAGAAGGCGGCCGGCGCGCCGTTCGCGTCCTTTGCCGACATCAACAAGACCGACTTTGCCTGGACCAGGGGAAAGCCGTCGTTCTTCCGCTCCTCCACCATCGCCGAGCGCGGCTTTTGCGCCGCCTGCGGCACGCCGCTGAGCTTCGGCCGCATCGACGGCGACCGGATCGAGATCATGACCGGCGCCTTCGACCGACCCGACCACGTGATCCCGACGCGGCAGTTCGGCACCGAATCCCGCCTCGGCTGGGTGGTCGGCATCGCGAACCTGCCGAGCCAGACCACGCAGCAGAATTACGGACCGGAGAAGATGGCGACCATCGTCAGCCATCAGCATCCGGATCATGATTGAGCGCCTATGATATGGTTGAAGCCATGAGCCGCATTCCCGATTTCGCCGATATTGCCTTCGAGCGAGCCGCCGCCGCCGCACCCGCCGGCAGCGCCGAGCGCTGGCTGACGCCCGAGGGCATCCTGGTAAAGCCCGCCTATGGCGAGGCCGATCTTGCCGGGCTCGATTTCCTCGAGACCTATCCCGGCATTGCGCCTTATCTTCGCGGCCCCTACCCGACCATGTATGTCAACCAGCCCTGGACCGTCCGGCAATATGCCGGCTTCTCCACGGCGGAGGATTCCAACGCGTTCTACCGCCGCAATCTCGCGGCGGGCCAGAAGGGCCTCTCGGTCGCCTTCGATCTCGCCACCCATCGCGGCTATGATTCGGACCATCCGCGCGTCGGCGGCGACGTCGGCATGGCCGGCGTTGCCATCGATTCCATCTACGACATGCGCACGCTGTTCGCAGGGATTCCGCTCGACCAGATGAGCGTGTCCATGACCATGAACGGCGCGGTGCTGCCGATCCTCGCGCTCTACGTCGCCGCCGCCGAGGAACAGGGCGTACCGCCGGAGAAGCTGTCGGGCACCATTCAGAACGACATTCTGAAAGAGTTCATGGTGCGCAACACCTACATCTATCCGCCCGCGCCCTCGATGCGGATCATCTCGGACATCTTCGCCTACACCTCCACGCGGATGCCGAAATACAATTCGATCTCGATCTCCGGCTATCACATGCAGGAGGCCGGCGCGACGCAGGATCTCGAGCTTGCCTATACGCTCGCCGACGGCGTCGAATATTTGCGGGCCGGCCTTGCCGCCGGTCTCGACGTCGACCGCTTCGCACCGCGCCTGTCGTTCTTCTGGGCGATCGGCATGAACTTCTTCATGGAAGTCGCCAAGCTGCGCGCCGCGCGCCTGCTCTGGGCGAAGCTCTTGAAACCGTTCGATCCGAAGGACCCGCGCTCGCTGTCGCTGCGCACCCATAGCCAGACCTCGGGCTGGTCGCTGACCGCGCAGGACGTGTTCAACAACGTGATGCGCACCACGGTCGAGGCGATGGCGGCGACGCAAGGCCACACCCAGTCGCTGCACACCAACGCGCTCGACGAGGCGCTGGCGCTGCCGACCGACTTCTCGGCCCGCATCGCCCGCAACACCCAGCTGTTCCTGCAGCAGGAGAGCGGCACCACCCGCATCATCGATCCCTGGGGCGGCTCGTATTACGTCGAGCGGCTGACGCGCGACCTCGCGGCCAAGGCCTGGGGCCACATCCAGGAGGTCGAGGAGCTCGGCGGCATGGCGAAGGCAATCGAGGCCGGCCTGCCGAAGTTGCGTATCGAGGAGGCTTCCGCCAAGACGCAGGCGCGGATCGACGCCGGCAAGCAGGCGGTGATCGGCGTCAACAAGTACAAGCCGACCGACGAGGACAAAATCGAGATCCTGAAGGTCGACAATTCCAACGTCCGCCGCTTGCAGATCGACAAGCTGACGCGGCTGAAAGCCGAGCGCAACCAGAAGGACGTCGATGCCGCGCTCGCGGCGATCACGCGCTCGGCCGGCGAAGGCAACGGCAATCTGCTCGCGCTCGCCATCGATGCGGCGCGGGCCAAGGCGACCGTCGGCGAAATCTCGGACGCGATGGAGAAGGTGTTCGGCCGGCACCGCGCCGAGATCAAATCCATCACCGGCGTCTACAAGCGGGAGGCGTCCAGCATGGGCAACCAGGTCGAGAAGGTTCAGGCGCAGATCGACGCCTTCGAGGAGGCGGAAGGCCGCCGCCCACGCATCCTGGTCGCCAAGATCGGCCAGGACGGGCACGATCGCGGCCAGAAGGTGATCGCCTCGGCCTTCGCCGATATCGGCTTCGACGTCGACATCGGGCCGCTTTTTGCGACCGCCGACGAAGCCGCCCGGCAGGCGGTCGAGAACGACGTGCACATCCTCGGCGTCTCCTCGCTCGCCGCCGCCCACCTCACCGCCGTGCCGGAGCTGAAGGCCGCGCTGAAGAAGCAGGGCCGCGACGACATCATGATCATCGTCGGCGGCGTGGTGCCGCCGCAGGACTACGACGCGCTCTATGCCGCCGGTGCGGAGGCGATCTTCCCGCCGGGCACCGTGATCGCGGAAGCCGCCGAGGAGCTGATCCGCAAGCTCAACGCCCGTCTCGGGCATAGCGAGGCTGCGGAGTAGCTGATAGACTGGCCGCATGACCGGCCAGGTGTCTCCATGACGCGTGACGAAATCATCGCTGCCATACGCAAGAACGCCGATGCCATCAAAGGTAAAGGCGTATCGAAGCTTGCCATTTTCGGCTCGCGTGCCAGCGACGATTATCGGCCTGACAGCGACATCGACGTTATCGTCGAAATCGAGCCGGACACCTCTTTTTCGCTACTCAACTTGATCGATGTCGAGCACATCATCGAGGATGCGACGGGCTTGCAAGCACAGGCAACTGTTCGTCGTTCTATATCTCCTCGCTTCGCGGAGCGGATCGCAGACGACATTCTCGAAATATTCTGACGTGCCCCCGACTTTAGCCGACCGCATCGGCCTTATCCTCGATGCGACGGCCAAGATCAGGCTGGCCTCAAAGACGATCTCCCGCCGCTGAAGATCTTCATCCGAACAATCGCCGAGGAGCCAAAGGCTTGAACCCCGTCCTGAAATTGAGCCTCGCGACGCTGTTGCTGGGCGCGATCAATATTTCCTCCTCGCACGCCGCCGACCCCAAGCCCGACGCCGTCGTCAAGACCAAGAGCATCGAGGCGCGGCTGTTCCTCGACGACAGGATCAAGGCGGACGCGGCACTGGCGGCGGATTGCCTCAGGGAGGGCAAGAAGTGGCTCGACAGGAATGCCGCGGAAGCTGCCGCCGCGCGCAAAGCCGATCCGCAATTCTTCAGGGACGGCGCCTGGGATTTCGAGCGCAAATACGAGATCCGCTCCGTCGTTGCGGATCGCTATGTCAGCATCCTGCGCAACGACTACATGAATACAAGAGGTGCGCATCCGAACTCGGACGTGAACACGATCCTGTGGGACAAGGCCGACACCAAGCGCATCTCGATCCGCCCGTTCTTCACCGAGACTGCCGACAATGGAGCAACCATGAAGGCGATGGCGCAGGCGATCGTCGCCTCGCTCAGGGCGGAGAAGAAGAAGCGCGATGCCAGCGAGACCGCGACCGACGAATGGTTCAAAGCGGTCGCGCCGAGCCTGCTGAAGATCGGCGCGGTGACGCTGGCGCCCTCGACCGAGTCCGGCAAGAGCTCCGGCCTCACCTTCCACTATCCGCCCTACGCCGTCGGTCCCTATGCCGAGGGCGAGTATGTCGCCTTCGTGCCGTGGGAGACGCTGAAGCCTTACCTGAGCGCGGAAGGCACCCGCATCTTCGGCGGCGCGCGGCCGAAGGGCGACGCGGAGTAGCCGTGAGCGATCGCTAAGATCGCGGATGGGCCCGCGCCAATGTCCGCGCAAGTGAATCCGTCCAATCGGGAATCCAGGACGCAAACAGGGCTTGCCAGCGGTCAGCGTCCGCAGGCTCGGTATCGAGGGCGACCGACCATTCGATCAGGGTGCGGTCGCCTTCCACGATCGGGCGCACATGCATGGTGCCTTGATAGCGCGTCGGCGCCGGCGTCCTGCTGCCGTCATCTTGCGGATACGGCAGCGCTTCGAGACCGGCATAGGTCAGCGTGTGCTGCCGGTCCGAGTGATCGACCAGGCGCTGGCGGATCCAGTTTCCGAGATAGCAGAAGCGTCTGATGGCGCCGACTTCGTCGCCGCGCTTGTCGTCTTCGATCACGCTCTCGCTCACGCCGTCGATGTAAGCGGGATAATTGTTGAAATCGCGGATCAGCGACCAGACGTCGTCCAGCGGGCAGTCCAGCACGGCGCTGTAATAGGCTTGGGTCATCGATAGCTTGCCTTTGGCTTTCGTTACGCGCACAGGTTGGCGAAGCATGCCGACAAAACCCACCCGATTTCCGATTGCCCCATTCAAGAGGCATGCTGTTTTCACACAACATGTCGATCTCGTTGGTAGCGCTACCTTGCGGCGGCGCTGCAAAGCCGACTAGAATGTCGCCATCGACAAGAGCGCCCGGCGTCACGGGCGCCGCTGGGAGGAATTCAATGTCCAAGATTTCGCGCCGCACCTTTGCGGCTTCAACCGCCGCCATCGCGGCATCCGCAGCTTTCGGGTTCAAGCCCGCACTCGCGCAGGCCTATCCGGCCCGGCCGGTCACCGTGATCGTGCCATGGGGCGCCGGCGGCGGCACCGATGCCACCGCGCGCATCGTCGCTGCGCTGCTGGAAAAGGATCTCGGCCAGCCCTTCAACGTGGTCAACCGCACCGGCGGCTCCGGTGTGGTCGGACATAGCGCGATCGCGACCGCGCAGCCCGACGGCTACACGATCGGCATGCTCACCGTCGAAATCTCGATGATGCACTGGCAGGGCCTCACCGAGCTGACGCCGAAGAGCTACACGCCGCTGGCCCTGATGAACGAGGATCCCCCGGGCATCCAGGTCTCCTCTTCGTCGCCCTACAAGACGGTCAAGGAGCTCGCGGACGCGATCAAGGCCGCGCCTCCCGGCAAGTTCAAGGCTTCGGGCACCGGCCAGGGCGGCATCTGGCATCTGGCGCTGGTCGGCTGGATGCAGGCGATGGGCCTGCCCGCCAACCAGGTCGCCTGGGTGCCGTCGAACGGCGCGGCGCCGGCGATGCAGGATCTCGCCGCCGGCGGGCTCGACCTCACCACCTGCTCGGTGCCGGAGGCGCGCGCCATCATCGAGGCCGGCAAGGCCAGGAGCCTTGCCATTATGGCGCCCGCACGAAATCCGGTCTTCAAGGACGTGCCGACGCTGAAGGAGGCGATGGGCATCGACTACGCGACCGGTGCCTGGCGCGGCATCGGCGCACCGAAGGGCCTGCCGCCCGAGATCGCAACCAAGCTCACCGCGGCGCTGAAGAAGGTCTATGACTCCGCCGAGTTCAAGGACTTCATGAGCAATCGCGGCTTCGGCACCGTGTGGGGCGACGCCGCTCACTTCGCCAGCTTCATGGACAAGGGCGACGCCCAGATGGGCGAAGCGATGAAGGCGGCCGGCCTCAGCAAGGCGTGATCCGGTCCTGCGACGCTCCGATCCCCTCTGCCCGCTTGCGGGGAGAGGCCGGAATGCGCGCCGAGCGCGGGATTCGGATGAGGGGGACTCTCCGCGAGTCCCGCTCTCACCTCCCCCGCGCAGAGCCCCTCTCACCGACCCTCTCCCAGCGCGCAGGGAGAGGGATAACACCCCTCTATAGGACTTCCCCATGCGTCTTCCCGACTCCGTCACGGGATCGTTTCTCGTCGCACTCGGCGCGGCGGCCGCCTATGGCGGCTGGATCTTGCCGCCGGTGCCCGGGCAGCCGGTCGGCCCCAACGTGTTTCCGCTGGTGATCGGCACGGGGCTGGCGCTGTGCGGGCTCGCGATCGTGTTCGGGATCGGCCACTCCTTCGAGGAGGAGGAAGAGCTGGTCCCGCTCGAGGACGGCCAGGCAGCAGCCCCGCCGCCGCAAGGCAAGCTCTATGGCCTGCGCGCTTTGCTGCCGCCGCTGCTGCTGCTGTTCTACGTGGTCGCAGCCGACAGGCTCGGCTTCATCATCACCGCGGCGATCATGGTCTACGTCACCTCGACCGCGCTCGGCGCGAAATGGAAGCTGGCGCTGCCACTCGCGGCGCTCTCGCCCTTCGCCATTCACCTCATCTTCGGCAAGCTGCTCCGCGTGCCGCTGCCCGCCGGCCTGCTGCCGACGCCCTGGTAATCCCATGCTGAAAACCCTGCTCGACGCGTTCGCGCTGATCTCCACCTGGGAGGTCATCATCGCGATGTTCGCGGCCTCCGTGTACGGCCTCGTGATCGGCTCGCTGCCGGGCCTGTCGGCCACGATGGCGACCGCCCTGCTCGTCCCGGTCACCTTCTACCTGTCCCCGATCGCGGCGATCGCGACCATCGTCGCGGCATCCTCGATGGCGATCTTCTCGGGCGACATCCCGGGCGCGCTGCTGCGCATTCCCGGCACGCCCGCCTCCGCCGCCTATGCCGACGAAGCCTATGCCATGACGCGCAAGGGTCAGGCCGAGCTCGCGCTCGGGGCCGGCGTGTGGTTCTCTGCCGTCGGCGGCATCGCCGGCGTGCTGTCGCTGATGATCCTGGCGCCGCCGCTCGCCGAGATCGCATTGTCGTTCTCGACCTTCGAATATTTCTGGCTGGCGCTGCTCGGCCTGATGTGCGCGACTCTGGTCGCGCGCTCCTCGCCGGTGAAGGCGATCGCCGGCATGTTCATCGGCCTGCTCGTCTCCTGCATCGGCATCGAGAATCCCGGCGGTGTGCCGCGCTTCACCTTCGGCCTCACCGATCTGTTCGGCGGCATCGAGCCGATCCCGGCGCTGGTGGGCGTATTCGCGGTGGCGCAGGTGATGCGCGCGATGCTGACGCCGGAGCCCCCGCCGCTGCCGCGGCGAAAATTCGGAAGCATCATGGCCGGCCAGTGGAGGCTGACCAAGAAGTATCACTGGCAGATGACGCGCGGGAACATCGTCGGCATCATCATCGGCGTGCTGCCCGGCGCCGGTGCCGACATGGCCGCCTGGGTCTCCTATGCGATGTCGAAACGCTTCTCCAAGGAGCCGGAGAAGTTCGGCACCGGCCATGTCGAGGGCCTGGTCGAGGCCGGCGCCAGCAACAATGCCAGCATCGCCTCCGGCTGGGTGCCTTCGCTGCTGTTCGGCATCCCCGGCGACACCATCGCCGCGATCGCGATCGGCGTGCTCTACATGAAGGGTCTCAACCCGGGCCCGACGCTGTTCACCGAGAAAGCGTCGAGCATGTACGCGATCTACCTGATGTTCATCATCGCCAACATCATGATGATCCCGCTCGGCATCGCCATGATCCGGGTCGCGGCCTACATCCTGCTGGCGCCGCGCGCGGCCATCATGCCGGTCATCATGCTGTGCTGCGCGGTCGGCTCGTTCGCGATCGGCAACAACATGTTTGGCGTCGTCACCGTCGCCACCTTCGGCGTGATCGGCTATGTCATGGAAGCGAACGGCTATCCCGTCGCCGCCATGGTGCTCGGCATCGTCATGGGCACCATGGTCGAGCAGGCCTTCGTGACCTCGCTGATCAAGTCCGACGGCAGCATCTTGCCATTTTTCGAACGTCCCATCGCAGCCATTCTCGCCGCCATGGCAATCGGTGCCCTGCTCTGGCCGGTGATGGTGTGGATCTGGCGCAAGGTGAAGCAGCCGCAAGCCGCGGCAGCGACGAGCAGGTGATATGAAGCGGGCGGCCCTCGCCTGCCTGCGCTCGGCGTTGTAAAGCAGGGCATGACCGAGAAGAAGACTTCGTTGGACATCAAGACCCTCGCCAAGGAGCTCCGCGCCGGCAGCCGCGCGGCGCTGGCGCGTGCCATCACGCTGGTGGAGAGCCGTCGCGGCGACCATCAGGCGCTGGCGCGCGAGCTGGTGCAGATGCTGCTGCCGGACACCGGCAAGGCGTTCCGCGTCGGCATCACCGGCTCGCCCGGCGTCGGCAAATCCACCACCATCGACGCGCTGGGCACATATCTCATCGCGCAGGGCCATGAGGTCGCGGTGCTCGCGGTCGACCCGTCCTCGGCGCGCAGCGGCGGCTCGATCCTCGGCGACAAGACGCGGATGGCGCGGCTGTCGGCCTCCGACCACGCCTTCATCCGGCCGTCGCCGTCCTCGGGCACGCTCGGCGGCGTCGCCGCGAAGACCCGCGAGGCGATGTTGCTGTGCGAGGCGGCCGGCTTTGGCGTCGTGCTGGTGGAGACCGTCGGCATCGGCCAGTCCGAGACCGCGGTCTGCGACATGACCGATTTCTTCCTCGCCCTGATGCTGCCGGGCGGCGGCGACGAATTGCAGGGCATCAAGAAGGGCCTGGTCGAGCTCGCCGACATGATCGCGATCAACAAGGCCGATGGTGACAATCTCAAGCGCGCCAACATCACCGCCGCCGATTATCGCGGCGCGCTGCATATTCTCAGCCCCCGATCCGAGCACTGGCATCCGCCCGTCGTCACCTATTCGGCACTGGCCGGCACCGGCATCGCCGAGCTCTGGCAGAAGGTGCTCGACCACCGCAAGGCGATGAATGCCTCCGGCGATTTCGTGGCGCGGCGGCGCGAGCAACAGGTGAAATGGATGTGGTCGATGCTGGAGCAGCGCATGCTGGCGCGGCTGCGCAGCGAGGCATCGGTTCGCACGAAGGTCCGCAAGATCGAAGCCGAGGTCGCCGAAGGTCACCTCACCCCGGCACTCGCCGCCGAGCAGATCCTGGAGCTGCTGCAATGAGCGAAAAGCTCCGCATTCTCTTGACCGGCTTCGGGCCGTTTCCCGGCGCGCCCCATAACCCGACCCAGCCGCTGGTGGCGCGGCTGGCGCAATTGCGCCGTCCGGCACTCGATGATGTCGCGATCGCCAGCCACATCTTCCCGGTCACCTATGCCGCGGTTGACCGGCAATTGCCCGATGTGCTCGCGAAAGTGAAGCCGGATGCGCTTTTGATGTTCGGCCTCGCTGCGCGCACGCCTTACCTGCGGATCGAGACCCGCGCGCGCAACGCCGTCACCATGCTCTGGCCCGATGCCGCCAACACCCGCTCGAGCAAGCGCGGCATCGCCGGCCGTGCGGACGCCATGACGTTCGGTCCGCACACGGCAAGGCTGCTGCGCGCCGCGCGCCTCACCGGCATCGATGCACGGTCCTCGCGAGATGCCGGCGCCTATCTCTGCAATTATTTGAGCTGGCGCGCGATCGAGAGCGTGAAGGCAGGTGGTCCGCAGCTCGCGGCATTCGTCCATATCCCCCTGCTTGCGCGCGGCGGCGCCGTGCGCCGCAAGGGGTCGGCGCGGATCACGCTGGAGGAACTCGTTGATGCCGGCGAGGCCATGCTGATGGAGATGGTGGGGTTGGCCCGGAAGCGACGGAACAGGCCGGTTTCGTAGGGTGGGCAAAGGCGCCCTTGCGCCGTGCCCACCATCTCGTTCCATCATCATCAAATCGCGGGCACGCTGCGCTTTGCCCACCCTACGGCACCTCGGCCGCGGTAAACACTTAACCCTACCACGAACAATCCCCCGCGCCCTCGCCCGCCCTGCGCTACCTAATCTGTGCGGAGGACGCGTCATGGACCTCAATCGCCGTTACCTCATCGGAGCTTCCACCGCCGGCATCGCCGGTGCGCTGGCCATGCCGGCCGACGCCGCGCGCGCGGCGCCGCTGACGTCCCTGCTCGGCCGCGACGCTACGCAATACGGCGTGCGCCCTGGCAGCAGCGAGGATCAGACCCGCGTGCTCCAACGGGCGATCGATGAAGCCGCGCGGGCGCAGATGCCGCTGGCATTGCCGCCCGGCGTTTACCGCAGCGGGCTGCTGCGGCTGCCGAACGGCGCACAATTGATCGGCGTGCGCGGAGCGACGAAGATTCTCTTCACCGGCGGGACCTCGGCGATCCAGAGCGAGGGTTCGAACTCCGCCGGTCTTTCCGGCATCACCTTCGACGGCGGCGGCATTGCGCTGCCGGCGCGGCGCGGCCTGGTCCACCTGCTCGGCGGGCGCGACGTCCGCATCGCCGATTGCGAGATCGCGAATTCGGGCGGCAGCGGCATCTGGCTCGAGCAGGTGTCCGGCGAGATCTCCGGCAATATCTTCACCGACATCGCGGTGACGGCGGTGGTGTCGTTCGATGCCAAAGGCCTCAACGTCTCCCGCAACACGATTCTCGGCACCAATGACAACGGCATCGAGATCCTGCGCACGTCGATCGGCGACGACGGCACCCTGGTTGCTGATAACCGCATCGAGAACATCAAGGCGGGCCCCGGCGGCTCCGGCCAGTACGGCAACGCCATCAACGCTTTCCGTGCCGGCAACGTGATCGTGCGCGGCAACCGCATCAGGAACTGCGACTATTCCGCGGTGCGCGGCAATTCGGCTTCTAATATCCACATCACCGGCAACAGCGTCAGCGACGTGCGCGAGGTCGCGCTCTATTCGGAGTTCGCCTTCGAAGCCGCCGTGATCGCCAACAACACGGTCGATGGCGCCGCCGTCGGCGTCTCCGTCTGCAATTTCAACGAGGGCGGCCGCATCGCCGTGGTCCAGGGCAACATCATCCGCAATCTGATCCCGAAGCGGCCGATCGGCACCGCGCCGGACGACGATGCCGGCGTCGGCATCTACATCGAGGCGGATACGTCGGTGACCGGCAACGTGATCGAGAACGCGCCGTCCTACGGCATCGTCGCCGGCTGGGGCAAATATCTGCGCGACGTCGCGATCACGGGCAACGTGATCCGCAAGGCCCTGGCGGGCGTGGGCGTCTCGGTCGTGCCGGGCGCCGGCATCGCGCTCGTCAACAACAACATGATCTCGGAGACCCCGCGCGGCGCCATCGTCGGCCTCGATCACGCGCGAGCCGTGACCTCGGATCTGTCGGCAGACGGCGCGCAGCGATTTGCGCAGGTGGTGCTCAGCGGGAATGCGGTCCGAAGGTAGGCGCGGCTGGCAGCCGGGCCGTTTCATCCTTCGAGGCTCGCCACGGGACGCCTCGCGTCCCATGCCTCGCGCCTCAGGATGACGGGGCGAAGAGCTGCGGTTGCTTCCCCTTTGCCAACGCTCCGGAGCGTTAGAACGCATTCCTGAGCAGCGGGTACTTTGCTTCCAGGCCGTCGAGGCTGAAGGTGAATTCGACGACGCGCTCGGGGGCTGCGACGATTTCCTCGGCCGGCGGGGCGAATTGCGGCAGGAGCGCCGCCATCGCGGCAGGCGTAGTCTTCGGCGGCCTCGCGGCCGGCACCGCGAGCGGCGGCTTCACTTCGGGCGCGGTGAACTGATCCATTGCGGCGGGCGCGGCGGGCGGCGATCTCACGACGGGTGCGGTGAGCGGCGCCCTCGCAGCGGGAGCCTTGAGCGGTGGCATCTCGGCAGGCGCGGTGAATGACGCCACAGCAGCGGGTGCGGTGAGCGGCGCTTGGGTGATTTCGGCAAGGACGTCCGGCGTGGGATCAAGCCTGACCGGCACGGCGGTCTCGGGGGCGATGTGGACGGCCTTCGGCTGCATGGTCTGCGCCTGCTGGTCACGCGGAAATACGCGGGGCATGGTCGCCGGCGACCAGCCGAATGCCGGCGTCACGCTCGCCGCCGCCTCGGCGACGTCTCCACCGGTTGCGAGCGCGCGCCAGGTCTGGACCGCGAGCTTGGCTTCCTGGATATTTTCGAGGAACGCGATCTCGGAGTGATAGCGGCGCCAGCGGCCGGTCTCGAACATTTCAGAGAGATGTTGCAGCCGCTGCTCGGCGAGAGCGCACCAGCGCGCCGCGACGGCGCGGTCAACAGCCACGGCAGGAACAGCCGCGCAGTCGGATCCTTGGCGATGTGTCATGAACCAGCCCGTCAGGAGAAAACACGGATGCGGGGACGCAACGCACACGAATCAATTTCAACGCGACATGAATATTTTGTGGAAAAGATTTGACTTGTCCAGCAACGACGCCGCACCCGTCGTCAAATACCGTAGTCGTGCGGAGATTTGCTGTGTTTTCGAGTCAAGCTTCGCACAAGCATAGCGGACCTGCTGCTTGCTGCCCGGGCGGGGACGTGGAAGCCGGGCGCGCCCTTTCAACCGAAAGCTGAACGCGCCCCCCGCGCTTCAAAGGATCGGACGCCCGGAGCGGTTCTGATTGAATCAGAACCGATGCGCTGGATTCGTTTTGACGCGTCTTCTTCACGCGGACCGGAATCCACTTCGCTCAAAAACGCTCTGAAAGGAAAAGACCCGTCCGGGGGGACAACCGGACGGGTCAAGCCATATGGGCGCTTGGGGTGGATGGGCGCTCGCGCCTGATATGACTGATGGGGAGGGATGACCGCTCCCACATAATTTGGTCGTGGCAGGGAGCTGAACGTTCAACGCGGGGTTCGCTTTTTTGACCTTCGGCCCGCGTGCATCGTTGTCGCAGCGGCTACCGCGCCGCCGGCCTATCCGCTTGAGAATCCGTGGATTTCTCATCCGCGGCCGACAGCGAGGGTTGTTCGATCGCGCGGCTATTGGGCTCATCGCGACGCTTGCCGGCATCTTCACGTTTTGTTGTACCGGACGCAGCCGCGACCGGCGTGGCGCTGTCGGCGGAAACAGCCATGACCGCGGCAAACGCATCGGTCTGGCCGTCGCCGAACAGATCGTCACGCCCGGGCGAGCCGAGGTCGCGCGCGGTCTTGGCCAGCGTCATGCGCAGCGCTTCCGGCTTCAAGGCGTAATTGCGCTCGAGCAGCAACGCCGCGACGCCGGAGACATAGGCCGCCGAGAACGAGGTTCCCGACGTCATCTGGTATTTGCCGTCCGGCGCCGGCAGGAAGATATCGACCCCGGGCGCCGCAAGGGCGACGTAGTTGCCGCGGTTGGAGGCGGCGAACAGCCTGTCCTGCTGGTCGGTCGCGCTGACCGCGATGACGTTGGGATTGGCGGCCGGATAGAGCGGCGGCGACTTCGCGCCGGCATTGCCGGCGGCCGCGATCAGCACGAGGCCGCGCGCGGCGGTGGCCGCAATGGCGCGCTCGATCACCGCGTCCTTGGGACCGGCAAAGCTCATATTGACGATCTGGGCGCCGTGCTCGGCGGCGTAATTCAGCGCGCGCAGGATGATGTAGGACGAGCTTTCGGCGCCGCCGTTGGCACCGCCAAAGGCACGGATCGCGATGATACGCGCTTCGGGCGCGCTGCCCATCAGCCGGGCATGCGCCACGATCGCGCCGGCGATGCCGGTGCCGTGGACGTGCGGCCCCTCGGCGCTGCCGAGCGCATCGAAATTGTCGGCGACGGAATTGGCGAGCTCGGGATGCCTGGCATCGATGCCGGAATCGATCACGGCGATCGTGACGTTGGTGCCGTGCGCCAGCGTATGCGCCTGCGGCAGGCGGAGCTTGGCCAGGGCATATTGGGCGGGATCGCCCTCGCTCGGGATCGTCGATTTCTGATCCTGGAGCGCATAACGGAAGTTCGGCTGGACCGAGCGCACGCTGCCGTCGGCCGCGAATTCGCGCCGCACCGTCTCGTACGGACGGCCATCGGTGATGCGGAACAGACCGAACGTGGCCCCGATCAGCGGGAAATTCTCCGACGAGATGCGCGTCAAACCGTGCCGGCGGGCAAGCGCGTCGGCATCGCCGGGCGACAGCGTGCCATCGATCTCCGCCACGAATTCGTTGGCGAAGCTGCGCAGATTGGCGGCGGCGGCCGGCGTGGCGTCGCCCCGGCCCTTGCCGGCGCTCTTCTTGCCGGACTTGGCTGAGCCATTGCCGCCCTCACTCGGCTGCGCCAGGCATTCGCCACCGGCATCGCGATAGGGCGCGGTGCAGGCCGGATACAGGTTCGGCGAGTAGCGCGCATAGGGCAGCACCGTCGTCGGCGGCCGGATACGCGACGTCGTGGTGTTGGGAATGGTCGCGATCGTCCGCGGGCCGGGGCCGACGTTGACCGCGCGCGCGGCGATATTGGGGCTGACCCGCGGGGCGATGCTCGGAGAGACGGTCGGCGTTCGCGAGGGCACGCTGATCGTCGGCGTACGCATGATCGCCTGCGCCTGCGCAACCTCGACGCCGAGACAGGCGGCGATCAGAAGCGCGGCGCCGACCGATGATGCGTAGGCCCCGGCGCGTACCCTGCTCTCGGATTTGCCCGTCATCGGTTCTGCGGCGCGCCTAAAGCGCGATGCGCTGAGGATGAATCGCCATCGCGCTTTGGCTTGCTGTTTGAGCATGATCTTTTCGGAAAACCGCTGCGCACTTTTCCGGATCATCGCTTTAGGGCGCCGCGACGGCGAGGTTGACGAACTTCTCGCGCTGCATCTTGCCGAGCAGCGAAGCGAGCTCGTCCTGGCTCATGGCCCTGTCGAACTGGAGGCGGAACATGCCGCCCTTGGCGCCGTCGATGATCGAGGCGTGGTAGCTGTCGAGCAGCCCGGTGATATCGGCAACGCGCGCCTCGGGCGTGAAGCGCACCAGGGCGCGTGCCGGCGCGGCGGTGCTGCCAAGCTCGCGCGTGATCGGCGCGCTGGTCGAGAGCGAAGCGGTCTGGAAGGTCGCGGGCTGGTTCTTCATCAGCACGGCGCCGATCACGCCGGCTTGCAGCACGAGCGCGACGGCGCCAAGGCTCGCCGACCACGCCAGCGTGCGCGGCGACAGGCTCGCGAAGAAGGTCGAGATGCGCGCCGACAGCGGCAGCGAGCCGGTCGCCCGCGCCGGCTCGGCGTCGATCGCGGCGAACAGCTTCTGCATCGCGCGTGCCGACGGAGCCCCCAAGCTCTCGTTCAGATGAATGGTCTCTTCGTATTCGCCGCGGATCGCGGCATATTGCTTGGCAAGCTCGGGATCGCGCGCCAGCGCTTCCTCGACCCGGCGCGCATCGCGCGCGTTCAGCGTGCCGGCAGCATGCCACGGCAGCAGCAGCTCAATTTCACCGGGCTCTTGCTCCAGCATCTTCTTGCTCAAAGCCATCATGGCCAGCCTCGCTCAACGCCGGCTGCCTTCAGCAGTTCGGCCAGTTTCTTGCGCGCATAGAACAAGCGCGTCTTCACAGTGTTCTCCGGTATCCCGACGATTTCGGCCACCTCTTCCACGGACTTCTCGTGGTAGTAGACGAGATCGACGATTTCCCGGTGTTCCGGCGAGAGACCCGTCAGACACCCCCGCAACGCTGCACTGGTATCCTTCTTCTGCACCACCGTTTCCGGATCGTCGGACGTGTCCTCGATCGCGTTCGCGGCGTCTTCGTCCAGCTCGAAATCCTTCCTGCGCCGGAGCGCAGACAGGGCCTTGAATCGGGTGATGGCCAGCAGCCAGGTCGAAACGGCGGATCGGCCCTCGAACTTGCCGGCCTGCCGCCAGACGTCGAGAAACACCTCGCTGATGAGGTCTTCCGCCGCCTGCTCGTCCCGCACGAGCCTGAGCCCGAACCGGTAGACCCTGACATGGTGCCGCCCGTACAGCACCTGCATGGCGAGCCGGTCACCCTGGGCGATCCTGGCGATCAGGACCTCGTCCGAAGCCGCCTGTGTCACGCTCAAAGGCCGTCTCGCAAAGTTGGTCGGGTCGGCGCAGCAGACGGTTCGACCAGGGGTGCAAAATTGTTCAATTTACCGCAGTCGTACGGGCGCCTGTGTGATCCACCCCACATACGCGCATTTTTCTTGTCCCGCCCGCAGCCGTCGGCCGCCACAATCCAGATCGGTAGCATAATACTAGATACTTCCTTGCGGAATGCCTGTCCGGCACAGGCGGCCCGGCCTCGTCCGGTTCCATAGCAGCGTTGCACGATATATGTCTCGCCAAGCCGGACTTAGGCTCGATCGCATCGCAAACCGATACCCGACCTCCGGTAAAATTTCCCTCGCCGGCCCATCACCTTGTTCCGTGCTGCACGGTTCGGATTCCGTTTCAAAAGGATACCAAACCTAAAGGCTTGCCACGTAGATTTTTACGCTGAGATCCACCATTGGCGGGACCATGAGCACGGCCGCGACGTCCTTTCCCGAGAGGAATGCTGCTGAGGTCGCGGATATCGTCCTCGCCTCCGAGGCGGCGGCCCCCGAAGTCCAGGCGCGGCGGACCCGGCAGCGCCGCCAGATGTATGTCGGCCAGGTGGCGAGCTATTCGCTGGGCGCCTCCGTCCTGCTGCTCTACGCCTATGGCGGCACGGTCGACATGGCTGTTCCGTCGCTGTTCTGGCTCGGCGGCCTCCTGATCATCGGGACATTCACCGTGTTGTCGGAAGCCGGCTTCGGCGACCGGTTTGAGGATCATTACCTCACCGTGTTCCAGATCTCGGCGCATATGGCGCTGCAACTGCTGTTCCTGCTCGCCGTGCCGACGGTCGGGGTCGCGTTCCTCGCCGTGCTGTTTCTGATCTTCGCGTTCGGCACGCTGCGCATGACCTCGCGCCAGGCGATGGTCACCTGGGGCCTTGCCACTTGCGGCCTGGCCTTTGTGTTCCTGGGCACGAACCTGCCGATCGGACTGCCGGTTGCGACCCGCCTGGAGCGAACCGCCTCGATGCTGTGCTTCGTGCTGGTGATCGGTCAGTGCGCCTCTCTCGGCCTGTTCGGCGCAACCTTGCGCAAGATCCTGTACCGGCGCAGCATCGAGCTGAAGGCCGCCTATCGGCGCATCGAGGAACTGGCCGAGCTCGACGAGCTCACCGGCTCCTACAACCGCCGCTGCATCATGCGCCTTCTCGACGTCGAGATCGAAAAGTCGCGACAGACCTCGGCTCCTTGCGCGATCGCGCTGATCGATCTCGACTGGTTCAAGCGCATCAACGACGTCCACGGCCATCCCATCGGCGACGAGGTGCTGCGTACCTTCGCGATCACCATTTTCGCCAATATCCGCCCGTCCGACAGCTTTGGCCGTTACGGTGGCGAGGAATTCCTGCTGCTGCTGCCGGACACGTCGGGCGATGCCGCGGAGCGGATGCTCGAGCGCTTGCGCAGCATCGTCGCCGATCTCGACTGGGACGCATTCTCGGCAGGCATGCGCGTGACCATTTCTGCGGGCGTCGTGACGCTGCGCGAGCTTGATACTGCCGACACGTTTCTCGCCCGCGCCGACCGCGCGCTCTATTCCGCCAAGGCGCAGGGGCGCAACCGTATTGCAACGAGCTGACCAATCCATTTTTTTCCGGCGCGACAGCAGCTGTCGGGCCGAACGCTCCAGGACAGGGCAATGAGATCCAAATCCCCAAAATCATCCGAGAACCTGCTCGAGGAATTGCAGACTGCGCTCTCGCACGGCACCGTGGCGCGCCGGGTCGAGACGCTGCGCCGCGTCACCGATCTCTTCGTGGGCAACGCGGTGGACTATTCCGACGACCATATCCGCCTGTTCGACGACGTGTTCCAGTGCCTGGTCGAACAGATCGAGACGTCAGCCAGGGCGCTGCTCGCCGACCGCCTCGCACCGGTCGCCGCCGCGCCGCCGAAGATCATCCGCACGCTCGCGCTCGACGAGGTCATCGAGGTCTCCGGGCCCGTGCTGTCGAAATCGGAACGGCTGGACGAGACGACCCTGATCGAGATCGCGCGCACGAGAGGCCAGGCGCATCTCAAGGCGATCTCGCTGCGGCGCGTGCTGTCGGAAGCGCTGACCGACGTGCTGGTGACGCGCGGCAACGCCGACGTGGTGCAGTCGACCGTCAAGAATCACGGCGCGCGGCTCTCGGAGGGAAGCCTCACCGACCTCGTCACCCGCGCCGAACGCGACGACGACCTCGCGACCTGCATCGGCCTGCGGCCCGACCTGCCGCGCCATTACTATCTGAAGCTGGTTGCCAAGGCGTCCTCGAGCGTGCGCAGGAAGCTCGAGGCGGCGCATCCGGAGTTCGCGGACGAGGTGTCGAGCGTGGTCCAGGAAGTCGCCCAGAGGATGCGCGCCGCCGCGATGAACAAGCAGACCGAGATGGCGCGCGCGCTGGTGAAATCGCTGCACGAGGACGGCCGCCTCAACGAATTCCAGGTCACCTCTTTCGCCGAGCAGGGCAAGTTCGACGAGACCAATGCGGGGCTCGCCGCGCTCGCGGGAGTCGCGGTCGAGACCGCCGAGATCATGATGATCGAAAGCCGCACCGAGGGCGTGATGATCCTCGCCAAGGTCGCGGGCATGTCCTGGCCGAGCGTGCGCGCCATCCTCGCCATGCGCGAGAAGCTCTCGGGCGGCTCGCAGACCGACATGCTGACGCTGCGCGACACTTACCAGGCGCTGCGCTCGTCGACCGCGCAGCAGGTGTTACGCTTCCACCGCATGCAGCAGAGCACGAATCCGGCGGCGTGAAGCCGGCTCGTTAGTACCGCAGGACCTTGGATCCCACTGCCGCGCCGATCGCCGTCACCAGCGCGGTCGCGAGCGTGTACCAGGTCGCGACGAACAGCGGGGAATCGTCGGTGCAGTGCGAGGCGTAGAGCGTCGCGGCCAGGCCGGCCGACAAAAGGCCGGCGAGCGCGCCGGCCAGCGCGGGCTGCGAGGGGGCACCATGCCGCAGGCCGAACAGCGCCCCCGCGAGCAGCGGCAGCGACATCGCGGGGATGGCGACCAGGCACACCCTGGAATTCTTGCCCATCAGTCGCATCGTCATCGGCATCGCCGGGGCCATCATCGCCTCGCTGCCGATCGCGACCGCCAGCAGCCCGACCGGAAGCAGCAGCAGCCAGCCCCAGCCGCGCATCAAGGCTTCCGGACGCGACAGATGCAGGCTGACGACGATCGCCGGGATCGCGAGCGACAATGTGACCGCGAATTTCATGTCGAAGAATGGATTGCGCATGGCCGTCATCACGTCCGGCCGCACGCCGAGGAAGCTCGCGAAAATCAGGATCGACAGCGGCGCGGCCACCAGCAGCGCCATGGTCAGCACGGCCCCGACGCGCGGCACGCGGTGGGCGTTGTCGGCGGCGAGCGAGCGGATCAGTTGGTCGGTATCCATGACTAGTGGTCCCGCAATTTCGCAGTCAGTGCCGCAAGTCCGCGATGCAGTGCGACCCGCACCGCGCCTTCGGTCATCGAATACTTCGACGCCGTGTCCTTGATCGAGGCGCTCTCGACCGCGATCGACTGCAGCACGTCGCGCTGGCGCTGCGGCAGCGTGCCCAGTTGCGCTGCGACCTCGCTAGCTGAGGCTGTCTCCTGCGGCGCCTCGCCCGGCAGCGTCTCGGCGAAATCGTCGATGTTGACGAAGACGCGCCTGCCGCGTCGCCTCAGCGCATCGATCAGCTTGTTGCGGGCGATCGCGAACAGCCAGGGCGCGAACGGGGCCTCGCTGTCCCAGGTGTGCCGCTTCAGGTGCACCGCCAACAATATCTCCTGCACGATATCCTCGGCCTGATCGGGAGGCTGCCCGGCCCGCGCCAGGCCGCGCCTCGCCGCGGCGCGCAGCACCGGCGTGACCGCCTTCAACAGGCGATGATACGCCGCATCATCGCCGGCCATGGCCGACCGCATCAGGCCGGTCCATTCGTCCTCACGTCCGCGCACGCGCGCCCCTCACCATGCAATTCGGCCGTTCGATCAATTTGTTACGCGAGGCGGCACGAGATCACGAATTCGTGATCTTGTGCTCGGTCCTCGCGACCGATACGGCCGTCAACCTCTGCGACGGCTCATAACACCGATCGCCTCAGCCCGCACTCGGCGGCCGCCAGCATGGGGGACGGTTTGCCCCGTTTTTGCCCGGTGGTGCCCGAAGATTCCCATTTTCTGCCCCGCTGTCGTCACGCCCCAGGGTCTCTGTTCGTTCCCGGGACGGGCGGAATTGGGGAGATCATCACCATGATGAAAGCCAGCGGGCGCACGGCCCTGATTGTTCTGGCCGGGCTTTTGTTGCTGTTCGGAGGCTCTGCACAGGCGGAGCCAAGCTCAGCCACAAGCAAATCGGACAGCGCGGGCAAGCAGGCCGACGCGGCCAAGCCGGGCAAGCATCGGCGCCAGGAGTCACGCCGCACCGGCACCGGCAAGACGGCACAGAAATCGGACGACAGGACCGATGCTCCGGCAAAGGCCGACGAGGCCAAGCCCGACAGCAAGGCGGCCGGCAGCAACCTGCCGGCCTCGGGCCAGATGCCGCCGGCGGTTGCCAACGCCAACGCGCAGCTCGCCGGCGCCGATACGCCGACCGCGGCGGCGGCCTCCGCGATGGCGGACCGTGCCAACGGCAATGTCCAGGCCGCGGCTGACAATACCAACGCCCCGAACGTTGAGAGCCAAGTCGTCGCACCCGACCAGCTCAACGACATCGACCGCGCCGTGCAACAGGACAACCCGCCGGCACAGAAGGCGGTCATTGCCGCAACCGAAGCCCGGCCCCGGCCGGCGCCGGTGATGGCAAGCAGCCAGCAGAGCTCGGCCTGGGACCAGAGCTCCCTGATCGGGAAGATCTTCATCGGCGTCGGCACGCTGCTCACGCTGGCGTCCGCCGCGCGCATGTTCATGGCCTGATCGCAGTTCCGCCAGGACGCGCGGCCGCGCGCGTCCCTGCGTCTCCGGCCCCCTTGAAGGCATCCGCGCCAGCGGGCACATTGCCCGCCTAATCAAACGCGTGGGTGGAGCATGAGCACGTTCGAACACATCATCGTCGAAAGCAAAGGCGCGGTCGGCATCATCAAGCTGAACCGGCCGAAGATGCTCAACGCGCTCTCCTTCGGCGTCTTCCGCGAGATCGCTGCTGCGGTCGACGATCTGGAGGCCGACGACGCCATCGGCTGCATCATCGTGACCGGCAGCGAGAAGGCCTTTGCCGCCGGCGCCGACATCAAGGAGATGCAGCCGAAGGGCTTCATCGACATGTTCTCGGAGGATTTTGCCGCGATCGGCGGCGACCGCGTCGCACGTTGCCGCAAGCCGACGATTGCGGCGGTTGCCGGTTATGCGCTCGGCGGCGGCTGCGAGCTCGCCATGATGTGCGACATCATCATCGCCGCCGACACCGCAAAGTTCGGCCAGCCCGAGATCACGCTCGGCACCATTCCCGGCATCGGCGGGACCCAGCGCCTGACGCGCGCGATCGGCAAGTCCAAGGCCATGGACCTGTGCCTCACCGGCCGCATGATGGATGCGGCGGAAGCCGAGCGCTCCGGCCTCGTCAGCCGCATCGTGCCCGCTGACAAGCTGATGGACGAGGTGATGGCGGCAGCCGAGAAGATCGCCGCGATGTCGCGCCCTGCCGCCGCGATGGCCAAGGAAGCGGTGAACCGTGCCTTCGAGACCACGCTCGCCGAAGGCATGAGCGTCGAGCGCAACCTGTTCCACGCGACCTTCGCGCTGGAGGACCGCTCCGAGGGCATGGCGGCGTTCATCGAGAAGCGCAAGCCGGTGAACAAGAACCGGTAACGGCGCCGAACTGTCAGGCTGTTGTCAGGCTCGCCGCGTTACACAGGATCCCTGTGACGAAGCTGCAACAAGCACGGATTTCATGGGGGTTTTCCCCGCGGCAGTTTGCCTGCGCGACCTCGGCTGGTTAAACAAGCTAAGAGGCGACCGTCGGCGGGGGCGGACAGCCGGGATTAAGCGGGATTACATGATTGGGCGAGCCGCCAGAGCTGGTCGCGTGATGACGCGGCGCCGACCGGGCGTGGGTGCCGTGCTTGCGACATGGACCGCGCTGGCGCTCGGTTGCGCCCTGCCCTCCGCCGCCTGGGCCGAAGCCCTGCCGGAGGCGCTCGCCAAGGCCTACCAGACCAATCCGCAGCTCAATGCCGAGCGCGCGCGACAACGCGCCACGGACGAGAACGTGCCGCAGGCCCTGGCCGGTTACCGGCCGCAGATCGTGGCGAGCCTCAGCGCCGGCCTGCAATCGGTTCGCAATCTGCTGCCCGACAACACGATCCAGACCGGCAACCTGAAGCCGTGGATCATCGGCGTCACCGTGACGCAGACCCTGTTCAACGGCTTCCGGACCGCCAACAACGTGCGGGCCGCCGAACTCCAGGTGCAGTCGGGCCGCGAGGCGCTGCGCAATGTCGGCCAGGGCGTGCTGCTCGACGCGGTCACCGCCTACACCAACGTGCTCGCCAACCAGTCGCTGGTCGAGGCGCAGCGTTCCAACGTCGCCTTCCTGCGCGAGACGCTCGCGGTCACCCAGCGCCGCCTCAACGCCGGCGATGTCACGCCGACCGACAGCGCGCAGGCCGAGGCGCGCCTCAATCGCGGCCTTGCCGATCTCAACGCCGCCGAGGTCGCGCTTGCCGTCAGCCAGGCGACCTATGCGCAAGTGATCGGCAATTCGCCCTCGCAGCTCCGGCCCGCCGAGGTCATCGACCGTTATCTGCCGAAGAGCCGCGAAGACGCCATGACGATGGCGATCCGCCAGCATCCGGCGGTGATGGCCGCCAGCTTCGACGTCGACGTCGCCTCCACCAACATCCGCATCGCCGAAGGCACATTGCTGCCGAGCGCCACCATCCAGGGCAGCGCCAGCAAGAGCCGCAACAACGACCCGACGCTCGGCACCTTGGCCGAGGACCAGGCCTCGATCGTCGCCAACGTCACTGCCCCGATCTATGACGGCGGCCAGGCCGCCGCGCAGACCCGGCAGGCCAAGGAGATCACGGCGCAGAGCCGGCTCGTGCTCGACCAGGTGCGCAACCAGGCGCGCACGGCCGCGGTCAGCGCCTGGGTTGCCAATGAAGGCGCCAAGGTCGCGGTCTCGGCCTCGGAGTCCGAGGTGAAGGCCGCGACCGTCGCGCTGCAGGGCGTCCAGCGCGAGGCCGCCGGCGGACAGCGCACGACGGTGGACGTGCTGAACTCGCAGGCCGATCTGATCCAGGCCAAGGCCCGCCTGATCGGCGCGCAGCGCGACCGCGTCATCGCCTCCTACACGCTGCTCAGCGCCATCGGCCATCTCGACGTCAAGACGCTGAACCTGAACACGCCGGACTACCTGCCCGAGGTGCACTACCACCAGGTCCGCGACGCCTGGCACGGCCTGCGCACGCCGTCGGGACAGTGACCGTCCACCAAGGCGACGCCTGCGCTCTCCCTCCAACGCCGCCACCACCCCGGTGCGTCACTCGTCTTTGACATACTGTAGCCTATGGACTACAGTATCACTTCATGATCGAGGTGAGGCAAACCGAGCAGTTTTCGGAGTGGCTGAGCCGTCTCAAGGACGCCAGCGCCGTTGCCCGGATCACCGTCCGCATTCGCCGTATGGAGATGGGCAATCCTGGCGACAACAAAAGCGTTGGTCGCAACGTTCGGGAAATGCGCGTCGACTACGGTCCGGGCTACCGGATCTACTATTTGCAGCGCGGAACCCAGATCGTGATCCTGCTATGCGGCGGAGACAAGCGCTCGCAGCGGCAAGACATCAAGCTGGCGCAGCAACTGGCGGAGACATTGTGATGCCAAAGGCAGCGAGAACGACGGTCAAATCGGCATCCAGGACGACGCGCTTCGACGCCGTCGACTATCTCGACACCGAAGAGCGCCAAGCCGCCTATATCGCGGCCGCGCTGGAAACCGGCGACGCCGATTTCGTGCGCGACGCGCTTGGTCTCGTCGCCCGCGCGCGCGGCATGGGCGCGATCGCAAAGAAAGCCGGCTTGAACCGGGAGAGCCTGTACAAGGCGCTCGGAGAGACTGGAAATCCCGAGTTCGGTACGGTCATGCGAATTGTCGGAGCGCTGGGCCTGACATTGTCGGCCCAACCCGCGACAGGCGGACGAGTGGCAAAGCGCCGCCGCGCCGCTTGAGGGGAGCGCCCGCAGGGCGCTCACCGTTACAGACCGCCGATCGATTCAGGCCGCCCCAGGATGTGAAGATGAAAAGCCGCCGCATCCATCTGATGGGAGCTTCGGGCTCCGGCGTGACCACGCTCGGTCGCGCGCTTGCCGGCCGGCTTGCGCTGCCGCATCACGACAGCGACGACTATTTCTGGCTGCCGACCGTGCCGCCCTATCAGACGACTCGGCCCGCTTCCGAGCGACTGCGCCTGATGCGCGAGATGTTTCTGCCGCGTCGGGATTGGGTGCTGAGCGGATCCGTCACCGGCTGGGGCGAGGAGCTCGCCTCGTATTTCGACCTCGTGGTCTTCGTGACCACGCCGCGCGACATCCGCCTGGAGCGATTGCGCGCCCGCGAGGCCGCCCATTTCGGCGCGGATGCCGTCGCATCGGGGGGCTGGCGCCACGCCGAGACCGAGGCCTTCGTCGAATGGGCTTCTCATTACGAAGCCGGCGACCGCGAAGGCCGCAATCTTGCGAAGCACGAAGCCTGGCTCGCCGGCCTGCCCTGCCCGGTCGTGCGCGTTGACGGCTCACGCCCGCTTGCGGACCTCGTCGACCAGCTATGCAGCGAAGCGCAGCGGCTGTCCGGCTGATGTGATATTCTCCCGGCACAACCGCCAAATAACAAAACCAAATAACAAAACCAAATAACAAAAGAGGGAGAAACCATGCTCAACCGACGCAGCGTCCTGCTTGCCTCCCTTGCCGCCGGAGCAGCCATGACCAGCAGAGCCCACGCGCGTGCAGCGCAGCCCGCGACGCCGGTCAATTTCGACGTGCCGGCGCATGCCTGCGACTGCCACACCCATATCCATGGCGATGTCGAAAAATTTCCGTTCTTCGCAGGCCGCGTCTATACGCCGGAGCCGGCAAGCCCTGAAGAGATGGCCGCGCTGCACAAGGCGCTGCATATCGAGCGCGTGGTGATCGTCACCCCGAGCGTCTACGGCACCGACAATTCCTCCACCCTGTTCGGCATGAAGGCACGCGGCGCGACCGCGCGCGGGGTCGCCGTGATCGACGACAAGACCACCGAGGCGCAGCTCGATGCGATGCATCAAGACGGCTTCCGCGGCATCCGCCTCAATCTGGCGACGGGCGGCGTCAATGACCCCAATGTCGGCCGGCCGCGCTTCACCGCCGCGGTCGAGCGCATGAAGGCACGCGGCTGGCACGTGCAGCTCTACACCACGCTGGCCATGATCTCGGCGATCAAGGACCTCGTCGAGGCGGCACCGGTGCCCGTCGTGTTCGACCATTTCGGCGGGCTCGAGGCTGCGCTCGGGCTGGAGCAACCCGGATTTTCCGACCTGATCGCGCTCGTCAAGTCCGGCAAGGCCTATGTGAAGATCTCCGGCGCCTATCGCTCCTCGAAGCTCGCACCCGACTATCAGGACATGGTGCCCTATGCGCAGGCGCTGATCGCGGCGAATGCCGACCGCATCGTCTGGGGCACCGACTGGCCACATCCGGATTCCAGCCGCGTCGAGGGGCGCAAGGCAACCGACATCGCGCCGCTCTACCAGATCGATGACGGGCGCCTGCTCAATCAGCTTCCGGTGTGGGCGCCGGATGCCGAGGTGCGCAAGAAGATCCTGGTCGACAATCCGGCGCGGCTGTACGGATTCTGACGCTCAGCGCGCGCGGCGCGAGAAGAACGAGATCAGGACCGGCAGGGTCACGAGGATCACGACCGGCGCCAGCATCATGCCGGTGACGACGACGACCGCGAGCGGTTTCTGCACCTGCGAGCCGATCCCCTCCGACAGCGCCGCCGGCAGAAGGCCGACGCCGGCGACGACGCAGGTCATCAGCACCGGCCTGAGCTGCAACTCTCCCGTGCGCACCACCGCGGTCATGCGGTCCATGCCTTCTTCGATCAGCTGGTTGAACTGCGACAGGATGATGATGCCGTCCATCACGGCGATGCCGAACAGCGCGATGAAGCCGATCGCCGCGGAGACGCTGAAGGCCGTGCCTGATATCAACAGGCCGAGCACGCCGCCGAAGATCGCCATCGGGATCACGCTCATCGCGAGCAGCGTGTCGGTCATCGAGCCGAAATTGAACCAGAGCAGCACGCCGATCAGCGCCAGCGAGATCGGCACCACGATCGACAGCCGCCGGATCGCGTCCTGGAGATTGCCGAACTCCCCGACCCATTCCATGTGCGAGCCGGGCGGCAGCTGCACCTGCTCCGCGATCTTCTGCTGAGCCTCGCTGATCGCGCTGCCGAGGTCGCGCTCGCGCACCGAGAATTTGATCGGCAGATAGCGTTCCTGCTGCTCGCGATAAATGTAGGCCGCGCCCGACACGAGGCTGATGTTGGCGACCTCGCTGAGGGGAATCTGGGTGACGGTGCCGTTCGGCCCGGGCGCGCCGATCCGCAAATTCTGGATCGCCTCCGCGCTCCTGCGATATTCCGGCGCGAGGCGGACGATGATCGGGAAGTGACGATCGCTGCCCGGCTCGTAGAGGTCTCCCGCGGTGTCGCCGCCGATCGCGACCTTGATCGTGGCATTGATGTCGCCCGGCGCAAGGCCATAGCGCGCGGCCTTGGCGCGGTCGATGTCGATCTGGACGGTCGGCTGGCCAAGCGAGGTGAAGACCGCAAGATCGGTGACGCCCTGCACCGTGGCCAGCACCTGCTTGATCTTGTTGGCGGTGTCGGTGAGCGCCTGGAGGTCGCTGCCGAACAGCTTGATCGAGTTCTCGCCCTTCACGCCGGAGACGGCTTCGGAGACGTTGTCCTGGAGATATTGCGAGAAGTTGAACTCGACGCCGGGGAAGCGGTCATCGAGCTGCTTGAGCAATTGCGCGGTCAGCTCCTCCTTGTCGCGGGTGCCGGGCCACTGGCTCACGGGCTTGAGCGGGGCGAAGAACTCGGCGTTGAAGAAGCCGGCGGCGTCGGTGCCGTCGTCGGGACGGCCGTGCTGCGATACGACGGACTCGACCTCGGGCCGGGCGCGGATCACCTTGCGCATCTCGTTGACGTAGGAATTGCCTTCCTGGAGCGAGATGGTCGGCGGCAGCGTGGCGCGAATCCACAGATTGCCCTCTTCCAGCTTCGGCAGGAATTCGAGGCCGAGCAGCCGGCTGAGCGCCACCGTCATCAGCACGAGGCCGACCGCGCCGCCAAGCACGATGTTGCGATTGGCGACCGCCCATTGCAGCAGCGGCGAGTACAAGCGGTGCAGGATCAGCATGACCCTGGTCTCGGTTTCCTCGACATGCGCGGGCAGGATGATCGCGGACAGCGCCGGCGTGACGGTGAACGTCGCAAGCAGCCCGCCGGCCAGCGCATAGGCATAGGTGCGGGCCATCGGACCGAAGATGTTGCCCTCGACGCCCGACAGCGTGAACAACGGCAGGAAGGCCGCGATGATGATCGCCGCAGCGAAGAAGATCGAGCGCGAGACGTCGGCGGCCGCGCTGAGGATGGCGTGGCTCTTCATGCCGAACAGCGTCTCGTTGGACATGTGCTCGGATTCCGACATCGGCGTCGTCTGCGTCAGGCGACGGAAGATCGCCTCCACCATGATGACGGTGGCATCGACGATCAGGCCGAAATCGATCGCGCCGACCGACAGCAAATTGGCCGATTCGCCGCGCAGCACCAGGATGATGACGGCGAAGAACAGCGCGAACGGAATGGTGGCGCCGACGATCAGCGCGCTGCGCAGATCGCCGAGGAAGATCCACTGCAACAGCACGATCAAGAGAATGCCGACCACCATGTTGTGCAGCACCGTGTGAGTGGTGAGCTCGATCAGGTCGCCGCGGTCGTAGATGCGCTCGATGCGCACGCCGGGCGGCAGGATGCTGGAATTGTTGATGGTCTGGACGAGCTGGTGGACACGCTTGATGGTCGGCGAGCTCTGCTCGCCGCGCCGCATCAGGACGATGCCCTGCACGATGTCGTCGGCCTCGTCGAGGCCGGCAATGCCGAGGCGCGGCTTCTGGCCGACGGTGACGGTGGCGACGTCCTTGACCAGCACCGGATTGCCGCCGGTCTGCGCCACCATGGTGTTGGCGAGATCGTCGATCGACCGGATCAGGCCGACGCCGCGCACGACGGCCGATTGCTGGCCGATATTGACGGTGTTGCCGCCGACATTGACGTTGGAATTGCCGACCGCCTGCAGCAATTGCGGCAGCGTCAGCCCATTGGCGACCAGCTTGTTGAAATCGACCTGGAGCTCGTAGGTCTTGCTCTTGCCACCCCACCCGGTGACGTCGATGACCCCAGGCACGGCGCGGAAGCGGCGCTGCAGGATCCAGTCCTGGATGGTCTTGAGATCGAGCACGCTGTAGTTCGGCGGCCCCACGAGACGGTAGCGGAAGATCTCGCCGATCGGGCTCAGCGGCGAGATCTGCGGCTGCACGTTGCCCGGCAGCGGCGCGAGCTGCGCCAGGCGGTTCAGCACCTGCTGCAACGCCTCGTCATAGGTGTAGGCAAAGGAGAACTGAATTTTGACGTCGGAGAGACCGTAGAGCGAGATGGTGCGGATGGTCGTGATGTTCTTAAGGCCCGCGACCTGGGTCTCGATCGGGATCGTGATGTAGCGCTCGATCTCCTCCGCCGACAGTCCCGGGCTCTGCGTCACGATATCGACCATCGGCGGGGTCGGATCGGGATAGGCCTCGATGTTGAGCTGGTTGAACGCGATCAGGCCGCCGATCAAGACAGCGACGAACATGCCGACCATCAGGAAGCGCCGGTTGACGGCAAGAGCGACGAGGCGATCCATTCAGGTCAACGGCCTTCCCCCTCTCCCCGCTTGCGGGGAGAGGGTCGGGGTGAGGGGGAGTCTCCGCAGGGACGGTGAGAGTTGGACTCGCGGAGAATCCCCCTCATCCGGATTGCTTCGCGCGACGCTTCGCGTCGCCGAGCGCAATCCAACCTCTCCCCGCAAGCGGGGCGAGGCGAAGCGAGCCCGTGCGCGACCTGATTCACGTCAACATTCATTCTGGATCAGCTGCCGGACGCCGCGCGGTCGATGAACAGGCTGCCTTTGGTGACGATCTGCTCGCCGGGTTTCAGATTGTCGTTGACCTCGACGAGGTTGCCGTTGATGAGCCCGATCTTGATCTGGCGCAGCTCGACCGATTTGTCCTCACGCGCGACCCAGATGCGAACCTTGTCGGCTTCGTAGATCAAGGCCTGTTTCGGCACCGCCGGCGCGGCGCGGTCGCCGGCCGAGTAGATCGTGACGTTGGCGAACATCTCCGGCTTGAGCAGGCCGTCCTTGTTGTCGATGGTGGCGCGCACCAGCAGGCGGCGGGTGCTGGGATCGATCGCGGCGGCGACGTAGTTGATCTTGGCGGTGAGCAGACGACCCGGCAGCGCCATCACGTTCACGGTGATGTCCTGACCGATGCACACGGCAGCGGCGTCGCTCTCGCGCACGAAGGCGGTGAGCCAGACGGTGGAGAGGTCGCCGATCACGAAGACCGGATCGCTGGCGCCGGAATTGACGTACTGACCGGGGCCGATCTTGCGCTGCACCACCGTGCCGGCGATCGGCGAATAGATCGTGACTTCCGGGTTGATGGCGCCTTTGTCCTGGAACGCCTTGATGGTCTCGTCGGTGAAGCCGAGGATGCGCAGCTTGTTGCGCGCGGCTTCCAGCGCGGTCTGCGAGGAGCGCATGTCGTTGCGCGCCTGAACCTGCGTCGCTTCCGCCTGCTGATAGTCCTTCAGCGGAATGGCATGACCCTCATAGAGGTCCTTGGCGCGCTTGAACTGGATGTCGGAGAGCTCGAGCGCCGACTTCGCCTTGTTCTGCGAGGTCATCGCCGCGATGAAATCGTTCTGGGCCTGCACCGTGTCGGCGGCCTCGATCGTGAACAGCGGTTGACCCTGCTTCAGCGTCTCACCCGGCTTGGCCAGCAGCTTGGTGACGCGGCCGGCATAGGGCGAGAACACCGGCGTCGAACGGTCCTCATCGACAGCGACCTTGCCCTCGGTGACGTATTCGGCGCGGAAGGCGCGAGCCTTGACCGGCTCGATCGTCAGCGTCGCCCATTCGGACGGCGTCGGCGTGAAGGTCTGCGCATTCCGGCGCGACTGGCTGGAGATTTCGGAGTGCTTCTTTTCCTTCGGCCCCAAAGCGAGGAAGCCGTAGGCACCGGCGCCGGCAAGAGCTAGTAAAACTACGGATGTGATCACCCGTTGTTTTGTAAACGCCTGCAATCGCTTGGTATTTTCAACCACCATGGAGCCCGGTCGTGTCTGCGACGATCTCGGCAGATGTCTGCCTTGTCGGTTGCGCTAATAGTGCCGAACTGGAATTTCAAACAACCTAAAAAACGCTGGGCGCCTTCCGGTTTGCGTGAAAATTTTGCGACATGTCAGCTTCGTGTCAGCTTCGCGCCGGCCAATGTGCCGGATGACTGCCGAGCGGCATCGCCGGACGAGACCATTGCGCCGGTGTCGTCGACAGCAGCGCCGAATGGCGCGCCGCCTTCAACATGCCGAATCCAGATGGCATGCTTTCGATGAACGCAGCATGTACGGCCTCGCCCGCAAGATCCGGGGCATTCAGTCCGTCATCGAGCCGGCCGAGATTCCACAGCCAGCGTCCGGTCTGCGCCAACGACACGCGTACGTGCCAACTGCCGCCGTCGCGGGCCTGGCGCATCCTGGCCATCATCGCACCGAACGCCATCAGATAGCCGGTGGCGTGGTCGAGCATCTGCGCCGGCAATTCCTTGGGAGTATCGAGGCCGGCGGCCTGGCCTTCGGCGTGATTGAATCCGGTCGCGGTCTGCACCAGGGAATCGAAGCCGCGGCGCCCGGCCCAGGGCCCGGCATGGCCATAAGCCGACAGCGTCACGTAAACGATGCCCGGATTGATCTTCGCTGCGTCCTCCGGCGAAAAGCCCAGGGCTGCAAGCGCACACGGGCGATAGCCTTGCGAGAAGATGTCGGCGTCCTCCAGCAGTTCGCGCAATTGCGCCCTGCCCGTGTCGGTCTTCAGCTCAATGAAGGTGGTGAGCTTGCCGCGGCCGGTATCGATGGTGAGCCAGTCAATGGCGGGCAGCTCCGGCCCCGACACCAGCAGCACATCAGCGCCGTGCGCAGCGAGCGTGCGGCCGGCGACCGGGCCTGCGATGACGCGGGAGAGATCGAGCACACGAAGGCCGGAGAGCGGACGATCGTTGTTTGGTAATCCTTTCGACGATTCTTGGGGCCACGCCTTTGGCGGGGCTTCGCCGATCTTCTCGATCGAGATCAGCGGCAATTGCGCGAGCGCGCGCGCCTGCGCCAGCGCAGACCATTCCTCATAGCTCCGCATCAGCGCAACCACGCCGCCCGCCGCGTAAGCAGCCGTCTCGAAATCCTCGCCCCTCCATTGCATCAGCGCGGCCTGCACCTTGTCGCGCTCCGGCTCGCAACCGAGCACCTCGCAGACGGCCTCGCGATGGTGCGGAAAGTTGGTGTGGCAGCGAACGAAGCGGCTGTCGCCGGTCCTGTAGACGCCGGCAATCGCGTCCCAGGCCGGCGGCGGCGGCTTGTCGTCGACGCGCAGATAGCGTTCGGAGCGGCATTCGGCGACGGCGTGGCGCATGTCGACGGAGACGTCTTGCATCTGCCCGCTGCGCAGCCGCCAGATCTCGGCCGCGGCGAGGCCGGCGGCGGCGATCGTGGTCTGGCCGGCGACAGCAACACGAAATGAGGACGGAATCTGCGGTTCCTCGCCGGTCAGCCGCACGTGTTCGAGCGCAGCCGGATCGCCGCCGGCGGAGGTCCAGATATCCCCGAGAATATCGGCGGGGCTTTGCATGGCCGCCTCTCTCCCTTACTTTTTTACGACCATCCATCAGCACATAAGGGAATGCAATGGCCGCCATCGATCCCCTCATCGCAGGTGCCGTATTCATCGCGACGGCGGCTACCGACGCCGTCTATGTCATGTTCACCTCGGCCGTGATCGCGCGCAAGCGCATTCCTGCGGCGAACTGGAGCGCGGTCTGGTACCTGCTCTCCTCCTATGCCGTGATCAGCTACACCGAAAACGCGTTCTACGTCGCCTTCGCCGCGATCGGCTCCTGGGCCGGCGCCTATGCGTCGCTAACCTTCCTGCACCGCCCGCCCGGCGGCCCGCCGGTGGGGGCTGCACCGGAGTGAGGGGTGGCATGTCCTCCAATGCCAGTTCCGTCATCCTGAGGCGCGAGGCTTGCGATGCACCGCATCGCAAGTTGAGCCTCGAAGGATGCACGGCCGCGGCGACGGCCAGGCCGTTATCCTTCGAGGCCTCCGCTACGCTCCGGCACCTCAGGATGACGGCGATGGAGCGGAATTTGCGGTGACGCTCGTTACGCGGCTACATTCTCCGCTACCACAAACAAGGAGTCCAACAATGGATCTCAGTCTCAAAGGCAAGAACGCCATCGTGCTCGGCGGCACGCGCGGCATCGGGCGGGCGATTGCGGCGACGCTCGCCGGTGAAGGCGCCAATGTCGCGGTGTGCGCGCGCAATGCAGATCAGGTCGCGGCCACCGTCGCTGAACTGAAGGCGAGCGGCGTCAACGCCACCGGCGGCCCGGTCGACGTCACCGACGGTGCGGCGTTGAAATCGTGGATCGAAGGCGCGGCAAAGGAGCTTGGCGGCATCGACCTGCTGTTCGCCAATGCCGGCGCGATGGCGCAGGGCCACGACGCGGCTTCGTGGGAACAGAATTTCCGGCTCGATCTGCTCGGCGCCGTGCATGCGTTCGACGCCGCGCGGCCGTTTCTCGAGGCCAGCGGCGAGAGAAGCGGCGATGCCGCCGTCGTCATCATCTCCTCGATCTCGGCGGCGCAGGCCGACACGGCCAGCTCCTACGGCCCGATCAAGGCGGCGCTGATCCACATGGCCAAGGGCCTGGCGCGGCAATACGCCAAGAAGAAGATCCGCGTGAATGTAGTGTCGCCAGGCACCGTCTATTTCAAGGGCGGCGTCTGGGAGATGATCGAGAAGAACATGCCGGAGCGTTACAACGACGCGATGAAGCGCAACCCGACCGGCCGCATGGCAACGCCGCAGGAGATCGCGAATGCCGCGGTGTTTCTGGCGAGCCCGGTATCCGGGTTCACGACGGGATCGAATCTCATCGTGGACGGCGCGATCTCGAACCGGGTGAATTTTTGAGGGCACCGCCTCCTGCCAGTTCCGTCATCCTGAGGCGCGAGTGGCGCGATGCAAGAGCATCGCGCCGGGAGCCTCGAAGGATGCACGGCCCCGATGCAGCCGGGCCGTCGCCCTTCGAGGGCCGCTGAAGGAGCGGCCACCTCAGGGTGACGGTGAACGAGCGGTACCGTAACGACACCCTCAATGAAAATCCCGCGACGGCGGCAGGATGCGGACGTTGCAGGGGTGGCGGATCTTTTGCGCCGGCATGTCCGCGAGCGCGCGAGGGTCTTCGTTGAGCGGCTCGACCAATGTGGCGCCTGCCGGCACCGGATGCTGGCGGCTCAAGGCATCGTTGGCGAGGCCGACCAGATCGTGCGAGCGATCGATCATGCGCTGGGCGATCAGATGCGTCACCTTTTCGGGGCTGCTCTGGATATAGCCGTGAACCTCGATGAGCCGCGCGCCCATCACCTCCTTGCGATACTGCTCCATGATCTTGGGCCACACCACGACATTGGCGATGCCGGTTTCGTCCTCCAGCGTCATGAACACGACGCCGCTGGCGCTGCCCGGTCGCTGCCGCACCAGCACCACGCCGGCGCAGCGGACGCGGCGGCGCTCGTTCTCGTGGCTGATCTCCTTGCAGGCGACGATCCGCTCGCGCGAAAACATCTCGCGCAAGAATTCCACCGGATGGCCCTTCAGCGACAGCCGGATGGTCTGGTAGTCCGCGACCACCTGCTCGGCGCGCGGCATCAGCGGCAGCGGCTTGGCATGCTCGTCCGGCTGCTCGCGCGCGGTGGCCGCCTCGAACAGCGGCAGCGGCACGTCGTCAGGCAGCCGCCGCACCTGCCACAGCGCCTCGCGGCGGTCGAGCCCGAGCGAGCGGAACGCGTCGGCATCCGCCAGCAGGATCAGCGCGCGCTTGGGCAGGCCGGTGTCGCGGGCAAAATCTTCCAGTGAGGTGAAGGGGCGGCGGTTGCGGGCCGCGACGATGCGGTCGGCCCAGTCTCCCGATTTCTCCGCATTGTCATTCCGGGGCGACGCGTTAGCGTCGAGCTCTGATGCGCAATTGCGCATCTGAGAATCCATTCCGCCAGGCGCATGCGGCCCGACGGATTCCAGGCTCGCGCTACGCGCGCCCCGGAATGACGACTGAGAGCGCTTCAGCCTCTCCTCATCCTCGTCCAGCCAGTGGAATCCGTCGATCTGGCGGAAGCCAAGACGGACGGCGCAGTATCTGCCGCTCCCCTCCTCCAGCGTGTTTTGCGCAAAGCTGTAGGACACGTCGATGTCGCGGACCTCGACGCCGTTCTTGCGGGCGTCGCCGACAATCTGCGCCGGGGCGTAAAACCCCATCGGCTGCGAGTTCAGGAGGCCGCAGCAGAACGCATCCGGGTGATAATGCTTCAGCCATGACGAGATGTAGACGAGCTGCGCAAAGCTCGCAGCGTGGCTCTCCGGGAAACCGTAGGAGCCGAACCCCTTGATCTGGTCGAAGCAGCTTCTGGCGAAGTTGGAGTCGTAGCCGCGCGCCACCATATTGCCGATCAGCTTCTCCTCGTATTGGCCGATGGTGCCGACATTGCGGAAAGTCGCCATCGAGCGGCGCAGGCCATTGGCTTCCTCGGAGGTGAAATGTGCCGCTTCGATCGCAATCCGCATCGCCTGCTCCTGGAACAGGGGCACTCCCAGCGTCTTGTGCAGCACCTTGTAGAGCTCGTCCTTGTCGCCATGCTCCGGCGACGGCGAGGGATAGCTCACCTTCTCAAGCCCGTTCCGCCGCCGCAAATAAGGATGCACCATGTCGCCCTGGATGGGACCCGGCCGCACGATCGCGACCTCGATGACGAGATCGTAGAAGGTCCGCGGCTTCAGGCGGGGCAGCATGTTCATCTGCGCACGGCTCTCGACCTGGAAGACGCCGAGCGACTCCCCGGCACACAGCATGTCGTAAACCCTGGGATCGTCCTGAGGAACGCTCGCAAGCACAAAACGCTCACCCTTGTGCTGGTCGATCAGATCGAAACACTTCCTGATGCAGGTCAGCATGCCCAGCGCCAGCACGTCGACCTTCATCATATGAAGCGCGTCGACGTCGTCCTTGTCCCATTCGATGAAGGTGCGGTCATCCATCGCGGCGTTGCCGATCGGCACATAGGTGTCGAGCCGGTCCTGGGTCAGCACATAGCCGCCGACATGCTGGGACAGATGGCGCGGGAATTCGATCAGCTCGGTCGCAAGCTCGACCGCGAGGTTGATCATGGGATTTTTGGGATCGAGCCCGGCCTGCCGGACCTGCATGTCGTTGAGGCCCTTGCCCCAGCTGCCCCAGACGGTGTCGGCGAGCGCGGCGGTGACGTCCTCGGTCAGGCCGAGCGCCTTGCCGACGTCGCGAATGGCGCTGCGCGGGCGGTAATGGATCACGGTCGCGATGATCGCGGCGCGGTGGCGACCGTAGCGGCGATAGACATATTGCATCACCTCCTCGCGCCGCGAATGCTCGAAATCGACGTCGATGTCGGGCGGCTCCAGCCGCTCCTTGGAGATGAAGCGCTCGAACAGCAGATCGACCTTGGTCGGATCGACCGAGGTGATGCCGAGCACGTAGCACACGGCCGAATTCGCCGCCGATCCCCGTCCCTGACACAGAATGTTCTGGCTGCGCGCATAGTGCACGATGTCATGCACGGTGAGGAAATAATGCGCGTATTTCAGCTCGGCGATCAGCGCGAGTTCCTTGTTGAGCGTCGCCCGCAGCTTGTCGTCGATCTTGCCGTCGAAATACTTCTCGACACCCGCCCAGGTCAGATCCTCCAGATGCCCCTGTGCGGTCTTGCCCGGCGGCACCGGCTCGTCCGGATATTGGTATTTGAGCTGATCGAGTGAAAACTCGATTGCGTCCGCAAAGCGCATGGTCTCCGCGATCGCATTGGGAAAATCGCGGAACAGACGCGCCATCTCGCGCGGCGTCTTCAGGAACCGTTCGGCATTGGCTTCCAGCTTCCGCCCCACAGCCTCGATCGTGGTCTTTTCCCGGATACAGGTCAGCACATCCTGCAGCGGACGGCGGCCGGGATCGTGATACAGCACCTCGTTGGTCGCGAGCAGCGGCACCTTTGCTTTCATCGCGAGATCATCGAGCCGCGCCAGCCGGCGCCGGTCGTCGCCGCGATAGACCAGGCTCGCCGCCAGCCACACGCCTTCGGCGCGGCCGGCCTTCAGCTGCGCAAGAACGTCCAGCGCCTGGGCCGGGTCGAAGCGATGCGGCAGCGTCAGGATCAGGAGCTGGCCTTCGGAAAATTCCAGCAGATCGGCGAAGCTGAGACGGCACTCCCCCTTCTCGATCCGCGTGACGTCGTCGCCGCGCTTGCCTCGGGTCAGGAGCTGGCACAGCCGGCCATAGGCGGCGCGGTCGCGCGGATAGACAAAAATGTCGGGCGTGCCGTCGATGAAGACGACGCGTGCGCCGATCAGCAGCTTCGGCTTGTGCAGCACCTTGTCATTGTCGAGCTCCTTGTAGGCCCGCACCACGCCGGCGAGCGTGTTGTGGTCGGCGATGCCGATCGCGGGAATGCCGAGCTCGCTGGCCTGATGCACATAGGCGCGCGGATCCGAGCCGCCGCGCAGGAAGGAGAAGTTGGTGGTGATGCCGATCTCGGCATAAGCGGGAGCATTCATGCGAAGAGACCGTGCACATACCAGCCGGGCGAGGCGGGCTTGCCGTCGCCATCGAACACTTCCCCCTCGTAAAGACCGTCGCGAAAGATCCAGAAGCGCAGGCCCTCGGCATCCTCGATGCGGAAATAATCCCGCGTCAGCTGCTTGCCGTCCTGCCGCCACCATTCCATCGCGATGCGCTCGGGCCCCTCCACCCGCACCACGGCATGCAGCGCGCGGCGCCAGGTGAATTGATGCGGCGGACCATCCGGCACGGCCGCGAACGGCACCTTGATCGGCTCCGGCTTGTCGAACAGCCTTAAGGGACGCAGCGGCGGCTCGCTCTCGACACGTGCGGGCCATTCGGCCTGCATGGCGGCAGCAAGATGATGCTGCGCCGGGGCGGCCATCACTGCACATTCGGGAATATGGGTATCCTCAGGCAGATGCACGACGACGCGTTTTCCTCCGATGCGCGCGGCGATGCGGTCGATCAGCGCGGCGAGCTCGTCATTGTCGTGGACATGGGCGTCGAGATCGCGCTGCTCCTGCACCACGATCTCGGTGCGGCTCGCCGACAGGCGCACCATGTCGAAGCCGAAGCCGGGATCGAGCGGATCGGCGAGCGCATCGAGACGCTCGCGGAACAGGCGGTCGATCACCGCGCTTTTCGTCACCGGACGTCCGGTCTCGACCATGATCGCGCGCACCACGCCGTCGGTGCGGAAGAAGGCGGCTTCGAGCCTGCGCGCGCCTTTGCCCTGTTTCTCCATCGATGCGATCAGCATGTCGGCGAGCCGCGACAGCGTCATCGCAATCATGGTGTCGGTTGCGATCGGCTCGGCGAAGCGCTTCTCCACGATGTAATCGGGCAGCGGCTTGCGCGGGCTGATCGGCGCATCGCCCTGCCCCAGCGCATGCGCGAGCAGCGTGGAGAACCGGGCGCCGAACCGCGCCGTGATCTCGCTCGGCGCGCGTGAGGCGACGTCGCCGATGGTCTTCAGGCCGGCGCGGCGCAGGCCGGTGGTGATGGCCTCGCCCGCACCGAGCGCGGACACCGGAAACCGCTCGATCGCCGCCGCCTCGCCGCCGTCGGCGACGATGCTGCTAGATGCCTGCCGCGTCAGCGTACGCGCGCAGATCGACGTGCCGGCGATTGCCGCACCGACGGCAAAGCCCTGGCGAGCGAGCGCACGAACCAGCGTCGTGAGCAGCGCAGCCTCGCCGCCGAACAGATGCGCGCAGCCGGTGATATCGAGGAACAGCCCATGCGGCGGATCGAGCGCCACCAGCGGCGTGAAGCGGTCGCACCAATCGGCGACATCGCTGAGCGTCTTCGCATCGGCCGCGACATCGGCGTCGAACACTTTCAGATCCGGACACATCGCCCGCGCATTCGCCAGCGGCTGACCGATGTACAGGCCGAGGCGCTCGGCGGCCTCGTCCAGCGCATGGATCACAAGCGCATTATTGTCCTTGATGACGACGATGCTCGGCTCATGATTGGCTTTACCCAGCCCGGCGCTGTTGAAAAACCGCTGAATCCTGTCGATCGGCAGGCGCGGCAGCCACAGGCTGAGAATACGTCGACGGCTCGCTGAACTGGCACTCATCACAATTCCATTCCATGATCCACCGGCCGCAGGGGCCATGACGATTGCGCAAGAGCGTGGCATCGAAGCGCGGCGCGCCCCAAACGCTCCAAGGCGCCGCAGGCATTGAAGCCGGTCCCGGCGGCGAATGCGCCGCGCGCAGCATCCATCGCGTCTCCGCAGTCGACGGCAAAGGTTGCGCGGCCATGCGCAGCATCAGGCCGGTGACGCCGGAGCTCTGCGCGGCCAGCGTCAGCTTGCGGCTCGCCACGAGATCGAACTGCCTGGTCTCGCCCCAGAGCTCGAGCACGACGGCGCCCAGCGCGTCGCAGGCAAGCGCATCGGCCGAGGTGCGCAGCGCGCTCTCGACATCGGCGGCGCGGACCGTCACCACGCGGCGCGGATCGAGGCCGAGCTCTCTGAGCCCGCTCATCGACAGCGCGCCTGTTTCCACTTCCGAAAAATCCTGCCGCACCCACAGCAGCGGCTTGCGCGCCGCCACGCGCCCCGCAAGCCCCATGACAAAACCCGTTGCGGCCACGCCCTGGCGCCCCTCGCAAAACACCTCGTGGATCGCCGCACGCGCGAGTCCGCCCTTCAGCGCGCCATCGGCCTGGCCATGGCCGAGCGCCACCCGATCGTGCTGATGCACGATCTCCGCGGTCTGGATGCGCTCGATCTGGCCGCGCAAGATCGCAAGCGCGCTCATACGTGCGCCGCTCATGCTCGCCGCTCCTTCAGGAAGTGGTGCCGTGGTCTTCAAAAGAAGAACCAGCGGCTGGCTCATTTGTTCATGATATGTTCTAATATAAAGCTAACGGCGCGCGGAGAGTCAATCGAATTGGCGCGCTTTCGGATTCATGAACGGAATCAACGGGATTCAAAACATGGACGTGCAACGCAAGCTGGAAATCCTGGCCGATGCCGCCAAGTACGACGCGTCCTGCGCCTCCAGCGGCACCGAAAAGCGGGATTCCAGCGACGGCAAGGGCATGGGCTCGACCGCCCCCGGCATGGGCATCTGCCATTCCTATGCGCCGGACGGACGCTGCATCTCGCTGCTCAAGGTGCTGCTGACCAACGCCTGCAATTACGACTGTCTTTATTGCGTCAACCGCGCCTCCTCCAACGTGCCGCGCGCCCGCTTCACCATCGAGGAGGTGGTCAAGCTGACGCTCGACTTCTACCGGCGCAATTACATCGAGGGCCTGTTTCTCTCTTCCGGCATCATCCGCAGCCCCGACTACACGATGGAGCAGGTGGTGAGTGTCGCGCGAAAACTGCGCGAGGAGCATCACTTCCGCGGCTACATCCATCTGAAGACCATTCCCGAGGCCGACGATGCGCTGATCGCGGAAGCCGGCAAATATGCCGACCGCCTCTCCATCAACATCGAGATGCCCGAGGAGACCAGCCTGCAGCAATTCGCGCCCGAGAAAGACGTGCGCGCGATCCGCCGCACCATGGGCCGGCTGCGATTGAAGCTGGACGAGGCCGAGGAAGGCCGCAGCGCAAAGACGAAGGCCAAGCCGCAACGCTTCGCGCCGGCCGGCCAGAGCACGCAGATGATCGTCGGCGCAGACAGCGCTTCCGACCACACCATTCTCCACACAAGCGCCAATCTCTACGGCGCCTACCGGCTGCGGCGCGTCTATTATTCCGCCTTCAGCCCGATCCCCGACGCAAGCCGCGCTTTGCCTCTGGTGCAGCCACCGCTGCTGCGCGAGCACAGGCTCTACCAGGCCGACTGGCTGATGCGGTTCTACGGCTTCGACGTCGGCGAGATCGTCGACGACAGCGCCATGCTGCCGCTCGAGATCGATCCAAAGCTCGCCTGGGCGCTGCGCCACCGCGACCGCTTCCCGCTCGACGTCAACCGTGCCAGCCGCGAGGAATTGCTGCGCGTGCCGGGCTTCGGCACCAAGGCGGTCGAACGCATCATCGCGACACGGCGCACCACCACGATCCGCCTCGCCGATCTCGCGCGGCTGCATGTGCCCCGCAGCAAGGCGATGCCGTTCATCGTCCTCGGCGATCACCGGCCGTCGCCACACCGTCTCGACGACGCGCGGCTGATCGACCGGTTCAAGCCGAAGGCAACGCAACTGGGGTTTGGCTTCTGATGCAGTACATCACCCTCGACACCGAAATCGATTTCGACGGCTGGCGCAAAGCCGCGCGTCACCTCGTGCTTCATCACGTGCAGCCGTACGATGTCACCTGGACCGTGCAAGGCGGCGAAGCCGAGCTGTTCGCCCCGCCCGCGCCATCACCGATCCTCGAAGTGAACGACGGCACCTTCACCGTATCAGGCAAATTCATCGAGCTCGCCAAAGCAGCGATCCTGCACCGCGATCCCGAGCGCTTTGCCATCCTCTACCGGCTGCTGTTTCGGCTGAAGGACAGTCACGACCTCATCGACGTCGCGACCGATCCTGACGTCGCGCAAGTCACCGCCATGGCGAGAGCGGTCCATCGCGACGAGCACAAGATGCATGCCTTCGTGCGCTTCCGCGAGATCGGCAGGGAACGCGAGGCGCATTACGTCGCCTGGTTCGAGCCGGAGCATCACATCGTCGAGCTCGCCGCGCCGTTCTTCGCAAAACGCTTTGCCGACATGCCCTGGTCGATCCTGACCCCGGACCTCTGCGCGCATTGGGATGGCCACGCACTTTCGTTCACGCCAGGCGTCAGCAGGAGCGAAGCACCGAGCGAAGACCGGCTGGAAGAAACCTGGCGGCGTTACTACGCCAGCATCTTCAATCCGGCACGGCTCAAGGTGAAGGCGATGCAGGCCGAGATGCCCAAGAAATACTGGAGGAACCTGCCCGAGGCTTCGATCATTAAGCCCTTGATCGAAGACGCCGAGCGCATGACCGGCGCCATGATCGCCAACGCCGCAACCGATCCGCACAAGCCCCAGAAGCGGCCGGAGGCACCGATGAAACGCAAGCCCGCTGCCGACGATCTCGAAACCCTCCGCGAGGAGGCCGCGCATTGCCGCGCCTGCCATCTCTACAAGGACGCGACCCAGACCGTGTTCGGCGAAGGCCCGAAGTCCGCCAATATCATGCTGGTCGGCGAGCAGCCCGGCGACAAGGAAGACCTCGCCGGCCATCCCTTCGTCGGCCCGGCCGGCCAGATGCTGGACCGTGCGCTGGAGGAAGCCGGCGTGGACCGTAAGAAGGTCTATGTCACCAATGCGGTCAAGCACTTCAAATTCGTGCCGCGCGGAAAGATCCGCCTGCACCAGAAGCCGAATACGCCGGAGATCCGCGCCTGCCGGCAATGGTACGAGCGGGAAGTTGCGGCAATCCAGCCCGATCTGATCGTGGCGATGGGTGCCACCGCCGCGCAAAGCGTGTTCGGCAAGATCACCCCCATCGGCAAGACCCGCGGCCGTCTCATCGAGCTTCCCGAGGGACGAAAAGCACTGGTGACGGTGCATCCGTCCTATCTGCTGCGACTGCCTGATCCGGAAGCCAAGGCGCTGGAATATCGGCGCTTTGTCGACGACCTGAAGATTGCCGCGAGCTTGCAGAAGAAGGCGGCGCGGGCTGCCTGAATACTGGCAAGAAAGCGGTATTCAACCGCCGCTTGTCATCCAGCCTTCAAATCCGTCGCGGACAATGCCCTCAACTGCAAGTTAAGGGGCGTCCAGACATGAGCGATGTTGCATTCGACCGCGCGGTAGCAGATCCCGCGCCCGTCCAGCCGGCCTCGCGGCCAAATCTCGACAAGGGCTTCAATCCGCTGACGATGATCCTGTTCTTCGGCATCCTCGCCGCCGGCCTGCTGTTCGTCGCCTACAGCATCTATGTCGACGTCAACGCGACGGGCGTGCGGGTGACGACCTACCTGCCCTACATCCTCCTGTTCGTTGCGCTCCTGATCGCGCTCGGCTTTGAATTCGTCAACGGCTTCCACGACACCGCCAATGCGGTGGCCACGGTGATCTACACCCATTCGCTGCCGGCCGAGGTCGCGGTGATGTGGTCGGGCTTCTTCAACTTCCTCGGCGTGCTCCTGTCCTCCGGTGCGGTCGCTTTCGGCATCGTCTCGCTGCTGCCGGTCGAGCTGATCCTCCAGGTCGGCTCCAGCGCCGGCTTCGCCATGGTGTTCGCGCTGCTGATCGCCGCGATCCTGTGGAATCTCGGCACCTGGTTCTTCGGCCTGCCCGCCTCCTCCTCGCACACGCTGATCGGCTCGATCATCGGCGTCGGCGTCGCCAACGCCGTGATGCGCGGCCGCGACGGCACTTCGGGCGTGGACTGGACCAAGGCGACCGAGATCGGTTATGCGCTGCTGCTGTCGCCGCTGTTCGGTTTCATCTGCGCCGCCGTGCTGTTGCTGCTGCTCAAGTTCATCGTGCGCAACCCCGCACTTTACGCCGCTCCCGAAGGCAACAAGGCGCCGCCGCTCTGGATTCGCGGCCTGCTGATCGCGACCTGCACCGGCGTCAGCTTCGCGCACGGCTCCAACGACGGTCAGAAGGGCATGGGCCTGATCATGCTGATCCTGATCGGCACCGTGCCGACGGCTTACGCCCTCAACCGCGCGCTGCCGGAATCCCAGATCGTCCAGTTCCAGAAGACCTCGGATGCCGCCGCGAAGGTGATCTCCGCGAAGGGCGCCGGCCACAGCATCATCGGCGATCCCCGTCCGGCCGTGACGCAGTACATCACGTTGCGTCACATCAACGAGGGCACCTATCCCTCGCTCGCCGTGCTGGTGAAGGATGTCGGCGACCAGGTTGCCAGATACGGCACGCTGAACAAGGTGCCGGCGGAGGCCGTCGGCAACACCCGCAACGACATGTACATGATCTCGGAAGCGATCCGCTTCCTGATGAAGGACAAGGAAAACGATCTCAACAAGGAGGAGATCGCGACCTTGAATGCCTACAAGGGCTCGCTCGACGCCGCCACCAAGTTCATCCCGAACTGGGTGAAGATCGCGGTCGCCATCGCGCTCGGCCTCGGCACCATGATCGGCTGGAAGCGCATCGTGATCACCGTCGGTGAGAAGATCGGCAAGAGCCACCTCACCTACGCGCAGGGCGCCTCGGCCGAGCTCGTGGCCGCCGCCACGATCGGCGCCGCCGACGTGTTCGGCCTGCCGGTCTCGACCACGCATGTGCTGTCGTCGGGCGTCGCCGGCACCATGGCGGCCAATGGTTCGGGCCTGCAAATGGCCACCATCCGCAACCTGCTGATGGCGTGGGTGCTGACGCTGCCCTGCGCGATCATGCTGTCGGCCACGCTCTACGTGATCTTCTCGCGGATGTTCTGAAGACTTCTCCCTCGCCCCGTTCTTACGGGGAGAGGGCAATTGCTTTTGAACCTTCGGCAGACGTCGTCATGCCCGGGCTTGTCCCGGGCATCCACGTTCTCAGTGCTGCGTGGAAAGGCGTGGATGGCCGGGACAGACCCGGCCATGACGCTGTGGTTGCTGTCGGTGCCAACCCTCATACGGGATTGCCCTGCCGCAAGCGGGGCGAGGTAAGAAAAAGCCTTACGACGCCGCCAGCTGTTCCTCGACCAGCTTCACCCAGTAGGACGTGCCGTAGACGATCGCCTCGTCGTTGAAATTGTAGGCGGGGTGATGCAGGCCGGCACTGTCGCCGTTGCCGCAGAAGATGAAGGCGCCGGGCCGCGCTTCCAGCATGTAGGCGAAATCCTCGCCGCCCATCAGCGGCGGCATCTCGTGCACATTGGCTTCGCCCGCGACCTGCTTGGCGATGCGGCGCGCCACCTCGGTCTCGGCGGCGTGGTTGTTCACGACGGGATAGTTGCGTTTGTAATGCAGGTCGATCTTGGCGCCGGTGATCTGGGCGACGCCCGCCACCACCTCGTGCACGCGCTTTTCGACCAGCTTGCGCACCTCGGGCGAGAGCGTGCGGATGGTGCCCCGCAGAATCGCGGTCTGCGGAATGACGTTGCGGGCGTTGCCGGCGTGGAATTCGCAGATCGAGATCACGGCCGATTCCAGGGGATCGACGCTGCGCGCGACGATCGATTGCAGGGCGGTGATCACCTGCGCGCCAACCAGCACGGAATCGATGCATTTGTGCGGCCGCGCGGCGTGGCCGCCGAGGCCCTCGATCATGATGTCGACCTCGTCGGTCGCCGCCATGATCGGACCAGGCCGGATCGCGAACGAGCCGACCGGGATGCCCGGGCCGTTGTGCATGCCGTAGACCTGCTCGATGCCGAAGCGCTCCATCAGGCCGTCCTTGACCATGGCCGCGCCGCCGGCGCCGCCCTCTTCGGCCGGCTGGAAGATCACCACGGCATCGCCGGCGAAGTTGCGGGTCTCGGCGAGGTAGCGGGCGGCCCCGAGCAGCATCGCGGTGTGACCGTCATGGCCGCAGGCGTGCATCTTGCCCGGGATCTTGGAGGCGTAAGGCAGATTGGTCTGCTCCTCGACCGGCAGCGCGTCCATGTCGGCGCGCATGCCGATCACCTTGAGTCCCTCGCCGGCCGGCTTGCTGCCCTTGATCACGCCGACCACGCCGGTCTGGCCGAGGCCGGTCACGACCTCATCGCAGCCGAACTCGCGCAGCCGGTCCGCCACGAATGCTGCGGTGCGGTGGACGTCGTACAGCAGCTCGGGATGCTGGTGGATGTCCCGGCGCCAAGCCTGAATATCGGATTGAAGGTCGGCGACGCGGTTCACGATGGGCATGGAGGTCTCAAGCTTTGTTGAAACTATGGCACTGTCTACCATGCAAGCATCAGTCCAGCTAACTTCCGCAGATCGAGGGTAGCCCTGTCCTGTCGTCATGGCCGGGCTTGCGGCCGGCTCGTCTCCAACTTGTCTTGGCCGTCCACCTCTGACTATTAGAACGGAAAGCGCGTGGATGTCCGGGACCAGCCCGGGCGTGACGCCTGTCCGGGTGGAAGCAGAATGCCAAGGCGGCTCGAAGGTGAGTTCGACTACATTGTCGTCGGGGCCGGCACGGCCGGCTGCATCGTCGCCAACCGGCTCTCGGCCGAGCCCAAGAACCGCGTGCTCATCCTCGAAGCCGGCGGCGACGACAACTGGATCTGGTTCCATATCCCGGTCGGCTATCTCTTCGCGATTGGCAATCCGCGCTCGGACTGGATGTTCAAGACCGAGGCCGAGCCGGGGCTGAACGGGCGTTCGCTCGCCTATCCCCGCGGCAAGGTGATCGGCGGCTGCTCGGCGATCAACGCCATGATCTCGATGCGCGGACAGGCTGCCGATTACGATCACTGGCGCCAGCTCGGCATGACCGGCTGGGGCTACGACGACGTGCTGCCGCTGTTCAGGAAGCTCGAGGACCATTTCCTCGGCGCGAGCGAGCATCACGGCGCCGGCGGCGGATGGCGCATCGAAGCGCCGCGGCTGTCATGGGACATTCTCGATGCCGTCGGCGATGCCGCCGAGGAAATGGGCATCAAGCGCATCCCGGATTTCAACACCGGCGACAACGAAGGCACCAGCTATTTCCACGTCAACCAGAAGCGCGGCCGGCGCTGGTCCTCGGCACGCGGCTTCCTCAAGCCGGCCTTGAGCCGGGCGAACCTGCGGCTCGAGAAGCACGTGCTGGTCGACCGCCTGATCATCGAGCAGGGCCACGCCGTCGGCGTACGCTTCATCCAGAACGGCGAGATGATCGAGGCGCGCGCGAAACGCGAGGTGATCCTCTCGGCCGGCTCGATCGGCTCGGTGCAGGTGCTGCATCGCTCCGGCATCGGGCCCGCCGACTGGCTGTCGCCGCTCGGCATCGACATCGTCATGGACAGGCCCGGCGTGGGGCGCAACCTGCAGGACCATCTGCAGCAGCGTGCGATCTACAAGGTCGAGGGCGTGCGCACCCTGAACGAGACCTATTACAATCTGTTCCGACGCGGGCTGATGGGCCTCGACTACGCCTTCCGCCGCCGCGGTCCCCTGACGATGGCGCCCTCGCAGCTCGGTATCTTCACCCGCTCCGATGCGACGCGCGCCCGCGCCAACATCCAGTTCCACGTGCAGCCGCTGTCGCTCGACAAGTTCGGCGATCCCCTGCACCGTTTCCCCGCCATCACCGTGAGCGCCTGCAATCTGCAGCCGACCTCACGCGGCATCGTGCGGCTGCGCTCGGCGAGCCCGGACGAGAAGCCGATCATCGCGCCGAATTATCTGTCGACCGACGACGACCGCCAGGTCGCCGCCGATGCCATCCGCACCACGCGCCGCCTGATGCAGCAGAAAGCGCTCGCCAAATATCGCCCAAGCGAATATCTGCCCGGTCCCACCGTCGGCGACGACGACGCCGCGCTGGCAAAAGCCGCCGGCGATATCGGCACCACCATCTTCCATCCCGTCGGCACGGCGAAGATGGGCGCGGTGAGCGATCCCATGTCGGTCGTCGACGAGCGCCTGCGATTCTACGGGCTCGAAGGCCTGCGCATTGTCGATGCCTCGATCATGCCGACGATCACGTCCGGCAACACCAACACGCCGACCGCGATGATCGCCGAAAAGGGCTCTGCGATGATTTTGGAGGATGCGAAGTAGCGTCCCGCCATCATGACCAGCCCGCAGCGTTTTTCAATCGGCCCGGCCGGTGCAGAGATCGCCATCTTGCAATGGGGGGAGCGCGGCAAGCCACCCGCCCTGCTCGTGCACGGCACCGGCTTCGTCGCCGCCGTCTGGGACGAGGTCGCGTGCGAGCTTGCATCGACCTGCACCGTCTACGCGCTGGACCGCCGCGGCCATGGCGCCAGCCACAAGCCCGGTGCCTATCATTTCCTGGATTTTGCCGATGACGTCCGACGGGTGATGGATGCACTCGAGCTGCGCAACGTCTACGGCATCGGCCATAGCGCGGGCGCGACCGATCTCCTGCTCGCGGCGAAGCTCTTGCCCGGCCACTTCACGCACCTGTTCGTGATGGAGCCAACGGTGATGGATCCGCGCAGGACGCGCTCCGGCGGATTGAGCGACGAATCCGTCGCCCGCGTCCAAGGCACGCTGCGCCGACGCGCCGAGTTCGACAGCGCCGACGCCGTCTTCGAGCGCTACCGCACAGCGCCTGCGTTTGCGGATTGGACCGAGACTTCGCTTCGCGCCTATGTGCGCCACGGCTTCGTGCCGCTCGACGATGACCGCGTCCGACTCTGCTGCACACCCGAGATCGAGTCCGCAATCCTGCATCCGATCTACGAGGTGATGGAGCAGGTGTACGCTGGCGACGCCCGCGGCAATCCGTTTGCCTCGCTCGCCGAGATCGACTGCCCGGTGCGCGTGACGACCTCCGGGAAATCAGGGCCGATCTATTGGGAGATGGCGCGACGCGCCGTGTCGCTGATTCCGCGGGCCAGCACGCAGGTCTTCGAGGAAGCCGGACATTGCGTGGCTCAGGAAGTGCCGGCGGCCGTGGTCGCAGCCGTGCGGGAGTTCACGAAATAGGTCTCGTGCCCCGGACGCCGCGCAGCACGCAAGTGATGCGCTGCTGAGCCGGGGCCCATCTCACCGCGTGCCGTGCGGCCGGTTGGATCCCGCAGCTCCGTGCTAGACCGCCTCAGGCCGACCTTCGCACCGCGTTGTCCACCAGCGTCTTGCCGAGCGACCAGATCGCGCCGGGAACCTTGTGGCTGCCGGCGATGACGTCGTCGAACGCCTTTTCGATCCAGGTGCAGTCTTCCTCGGTGATGGTGAGCGGCGGCAGCAGCTTGATGGTGTGGCTGCCATGGCCGGCGACTTGCGTGAGGATCTTGTGATCCTTGAACAGCGGCACGGTGATGAGCTGGCAGAACAGGCCCTTGTTGGCGGTCTCCAGCACGTTCCAGGAGGCGCGCAGGCGCAGCGATTTCGGCGGGCCGAACTCGACGCCGATCATCAGGCCCTTGCCGCGGACTTCCTTCATCAGCTCGTAGCCGGGCACCATGCGGGTCAGCGCGAGGCGCAGCTCGGCGCCGCGCTTGGCGGCGGACTCGATCAGCTTCTCGGATTCCATGACATCGAGCGTGGCGATGCCGGCGGCCATCGCGAGGTCGTTCTTGGAGAAGGTGGAGCCGTGCACCACCGCACGGTCCATCTGGTTGAAGATCTTGTCGAAGATGGCCTTGCGCGTCAGCACCGCGCCGACCGGCACGTGGCCGCCCGACAACGACTTCGACAGCAGCACCATGTCGGGCTCGACGTTCCAGTGCTCGACCGCGAGGAAGCGGCCGGTGCGGCCCATGCCGGTCTGGATCTCGTCGGCGACGAACAGCGTGCCGTATTTCTTGCAGAGCGCGGCCGCGCCGGGCAGGAACTCGTCGGTGGGCATGTTGACGCCCTTGCCCTGGATCGGCTCGACGACGAAGGCCGCGACCTCGCGCGAGGCCAGCGCCTTTTCGAGCGCCGCCAGGTCGTTGAACGGGATCGGGGTGCAACCGGGCAGCAGCGGTTCGAAACCGTTGCGGAAATTCGAATCGCCGGTGAGCGACAGCGCGCCATAGGTCAGACCGTGATAGCCATGGGCGCAATAGACGATGCCGGGACGCCCCGTCGCGCCACGCGCGAATTTGATCGCGGCTTCGACGCATTCGGCGCCGGAATTGGCGAAGAACGCCTTGTCGAGATAGGGGACGTATTTCAGCAGCCGCTCGGCGAGCACGCCGGCGAGCGTCGAGACGTCGAACTGGACGAGGTTGGGCAGGTCGGCATCGAGCACGCTCTTGAGCGCCTCGCGCATGACCGGATGATTGCGCCCGATCGCAAACACGCCAAAGCCGGACAGCAGGTCGAGATAGCGGGCGCCGTCGCGATCGTAGAGATATTGGCCCTGCCCTTTCTGGAAGCCGACATCGTAGCCGATGGTCTTGAGGACCCGAACGAACTGCTCGTTCAGATACCGATTATGCAGGGTGCTGCGCTGGGCCTGACGGTCCGCGAATAGCTGAGACATGTCTGGATTTGGGCTGTGCATCCGTTACATACTTCGGTTGAGGGTCGTCTCGTCAACTGAAAAGGGACCGTTACTCAAAACGGTCTGTGCGGCCTTTTGCCCTTTTTCGGACCATCTTCGCAAGCACAGCTTTAGACCATGTTGCACTGCCGAGGAACTATCATGCGTTTAGCCCTTTACACCGGACTAATACTGGCTGGCGGTTACACCTGCCTGACCCCGGCGCTCGCCGCCGACCCCACCGGCGATTGGCGGGTTGCCGACGGCGTCGCCAACATCCGCGTCGCCCAATGCAATGGCAGCATGTGGGGCGCAGTCTCCTGGGAAAAGCAGCCCGGCGGGCGCGACGAGAACAATCCGGATGTCTCGAAAAAGAACAGGCCGACGCTGGGCATGGTGACGCTGATCGACATGAAGAAGAAGCCAGGCGCCGATCAGTGGGAGGGACAGGTCTACAACGCCCAGGACGGCCAGACCTATAGCGCGACCATCACGCCGAGCGGTCCCGACCAGCTCGAAATCAAGGGCTGCGTGATGGGCTTCCTCTGCGGCGGCGAGACCTGGACTCGGGTTGGCCCGCCGATCCCCTTGAGCACCGCCAATGCCATGGCCAAAGGCGCGCCAAAGCAGCCCACCGGCGCGGCGCCGAAAGCCGCAGCTACGACGACGGCCGCAGCGCCAGCGCCTGCGCCCGCAGCCCCGAAGGCCGCCGGCGCAGCCAAACCCGGTCAGAAGAGCGCCACCGATCCGGTCGGCGACATCTGCCTACTCCCTGAGATTGCGGGGTTTGCCCATTAGGGCCGGCTGGAACAGCAGCACCGCCGCGAGCGTCGTCACCAGCGAAAGGGCCAGCAGCTTGCCCATGCTGGACGTGCCGGGATGGCTCGACAGCCACAGGCTGCCGAACGCGGTCGCCGTCGTCAGCGCGCTGAAGAAGATCGCGCGGGTCAGACTGGTCTGCAGCAGGTTGGTCCTGCCCGAGCGCCAGGCCACGACATAATAGATCTTGAAGGCGACGCCGACGCCGAGCAGCAGTGGGAACGCGACGATGTTGGCGAAGTTGAGCGGCAGGCCGATCAACACGCAGATCTCGAGCGTGACCGCGCCCGCAACCAGGAGCGGCACCAGCGTCATCAGCACGTCGACGAAGCGGCGCAGCGTGATCCACAGCAAGAGGCCGATCACCAGCAGCGCATAGATGCCGGCGTGGATGAACGCCCGCACCACGGTGTCGCCGGATTTCAGGATCGAGACCGGCCCGCCGATCGCGGTCGGCTCGGCAACGAGCACCGCCGCCGCAAATTTGCGCAGCGTGTCGTTGTCGTTCGGATCGCCCTTGGGCAGCGCCTCGACGCGGATAATGCCGTCCTTGCTCTTCCAGGCGCTGACGAGGTCGGGCGGCAGTGATTTCAGGGTGACAGGCTCTGCCTGCATCGCGTTTCTGAGCTGGTCGAACACGACCTTCATCGGCGTGACGAACACGTCCTGCGCCTTGTTCCGCGTGGCCTCGTCTCCATTGGCGAGCTTTTCGAGCGCGTCTGCCAGACGGCGCGAGGCGACCGCACCCGGCCCTTTCGCCTCGCCCGCGGTCCGGCGCAGATTATCGACGGAGGATTTCAGCGCCTCGACGTTTTCCTGGTCCGACGGCGCCGCATCGATCTGATCGGGGTTGAGTGCGGGGTTCAGCACCTTGGCGCCCTGCGCGAGCAGCTTCAGCTTCGGCGGCTGGTCCTGCGGCACGAAACTGTCGAGCGACATCACCCGCAGCACTTCGGGCACCTTCTCCAGCTTCGCCTCGACCTGCCTTGCCTGCTCCTCCGACGTCGTCATCACGTTGATGGCATTGGCGCCGGTGTTGGGGTCCTTGCGCAGATCGAGGAAGGTCGCAATCGATTCGGCCTTCGGATTGCGCAGGTTCATCGGGTTGAAGTCGAACTTCATGAAGTAGAGCAGCGGCAGGCCGCCGAGCGCCAGCAGCAGCGTGCCGCCGACGATCAGCACACGGTGCTTCTCCAGGAAGTGGTCGAGCGGCGCCAGGAAGGCGTAGCCGACCGGCTCCTTCTCGCCCGGCGGGTTCAGCAGCTTCAGCATGGCCGGCAGAACGGTGATCGAGGAGAGGAACGCCACCAGCATGCCGACGCCGGCGATCTGGCCGAGCTCCGCGATGCCCTTGTAGTCGGTCGGCATGAAGCAGAGGAAGCCGGCGGCGGTCGCCATCGCCGCGAGCGACAGCGGCACTGCCGAGCGCTTGGCCGCCAGCACCAGCGCGCCGGAAAGATCGTTGTGCTTGAAGCGCTCCGAGCGGTAGCGGACGCTGTACTGGATGCCGAAATCGACGCCGAGGCCGACGAACAGCACCGCGAACGCGATCGACAGCAGATTGAACGATCCGACCATCATCAGGCCGGCGGCGGTCGTGAGCGCAAGGCCGACGAACAGATTGACGAACACGGCGAAGATGATCTTCGAGGAATGCAACGCGAGCCAGAGGATGACCAGCACGACGAGAACCGTGCCGACGCCGTTGATGACGGCGCCCTCCTGGACGGTGGCGTATTCCTCATTGGCGATCGGGACCGGGCCGGTCAGCCGCACCCGCGCCTGGTATTTGGCCGGAAAATCCAGATCTGCAGCGGCCTTGCGGATCGCATCGGTGGCATCCTTGCCGGGCTCCAATGCGTTGTAGTCGAGGACCGGCTTGAACTCGATGAAGGCGCGCTTGTCGCTATCCTTCAGCGGCTCGTCGCTGACGAGCTCGCGCCAGGAGAAGCTCGCATTGCCCTTGTTGAGCACGGTCTCGACCGTCTGCGCGATCAGGTTGAAGGGCCGCGCGGTGTTGTCGAGCTTGACCTGGCCGCGCTTGACGCCGGCAAGTCCGGTCTCCAGCGCGCCGGTCAGGCCGCGGATCGAGGGATCGCCGGCCATGATCTCGATCAGGGGCGCGGCGGATTCGAACTCGCCGGTGATCTTGCCGACCTCTTCCGTCGGCAGGAACAACAGGCCGTTCTTCTCGAAGAACTCGCCGCTGCCGAGCTGGTGCATCGACTGGAAGTTGGTCTTGTCGTCCTTCAGCCTGGCATAGAGCGCGTCTGACGCCGCGCTCGCCATCTCGGGCGTTCGGGCTTCGACCACAGCCAGGATTAATTCATTCTGATCGAACGCCTTGTCGAACTGCTGGTCACGCTTGCGCCAGTCGAGATTTTGAGAAATCAGCGAATTGATGTCGGTGTTGATGGCGAAGTGCCGGGACGCGTAATAGCCCGCGCCCACCGACAGCAGGAGCCCGAGAACGACGACGAGGGAGGCAAACCGGGTGCAGGCCCTGACGATGGCAACGACGACGCTTTGCAGCACTTCTTTTCTTTCTGCGGTTAAACAGCTTGCCGGAAACGCCCGCTGTTTATCGGAGTTCCCGGGCGAAACCTATTGCTGTTTTGGGTGGTTCTCGCCGCGAGGAGGTTCGAAGTAAACGGCGGGAGACCCGGGCAAAACCATGCGGGGGCGGCCGGTATAGCCGGGGAGTTGAGGCGGGAAAGTGACGAAAGACTGGGCACTTTCGACGCGCTTGCCACTTGGGGAAATCTAACTACTATAATACCGCAACAGAGCCTCGATCGGAGCTGGAGGTTTCATTTGACCTTTCCTTGCTGCCGATTTTTTGACACAAAGTATTGCGCCTCCATGCGCCGGAGCCCCGACCGGGGGTGGGCGGCTACCGCGTGCGCGAACCAATGGTGCGGATATTGCAACTCATTGGTCAGTATCGGCATGCCGCCGGGGACTTTGAAGCGGATTGGTGCAACTTGCGTGATGGGCAACCCATGGAAGTTTATCTGGCGCAGCCGCGCGGCTTCTGCGCGGGCGTGGTGCGTGCGATCGAGATCGTGGAACGGGCGCTGGAGAAGTACGGCCCGCCCGTCTACGTGCGCCACGAGATCGTGCACAACAAGTACGTCGTCGAGAGCCTGAAGAACAAAGGCGCAATCTTCGTCGAGGAGCTGTCCGAGGTCCCGCCGAAGTCGGTCACGGTGTTCAGTGCCCACGGCGTCGCCCGCAGCGTCGAGGAAGAGGCCGCCGCGCGCGACCTTCCGGTGCTCAACGCCACCTGCCCCCTGGTCACGAAAGTTCACAATCAGGGGAAGCGCTACATCACCAAGGGCCGCACGCTAATCCTGATCGGCCATGCCGGACACCCCGAGGTCGAGGGCACGATGGGCCAGGTTCCCGCCCCCGTGCTGCTTGTCCAGAGCGTTCAAGAGGTTAAGGCGCTGACGCTGCCGGCGGATACGCCAGTGGCCTACATCACCCAGACCACCCTGTCGGTCGACGACACCAAGGACATCATTGCGGCCCTTCAGGCCCGCTTTACAGATATTCAAGGCCCGGATATCCGGGATATCTGCTATGCGACACAGAACCGCCAATCTGCGGTAAGGGACTTGAGCAAGCTGGTCGACGTGATCTTGGTGGTGGGCGCCGCCAACAGCTCGAATTCGAACCGGCTTCGCGAAATCGGCACCGAGGCCGGCGTCGCGAGTTATTTGATTGCCGACGGCAGCGAGCTCGATCCGGAGTGGCTGAAGAATGCCAGGACCGTGGGCATCACGGCCGGCGCCTCGGCGCCCGAGGTACTCGTGGATGACGTCATCGAAGCGATGCGGCGGATCGGACCGGTGAAGGTCCAGGTTTTGCCGGGCCGTGAGGAAAACATCGAATTCCGGCTTCCGGCCCAACTGGCCGCGAGCTGACCCACCCGAATTAAAAAGCCCAGAAAGAAACTCGTAATGGCTATCCCGTTCTTCAAGGAAATGCGTATCGGCGGCTATTTGCTCAAGCAGAGACTGCTTGGCCGCAAGCGCTACCCGCTCGTGCTGATGCTGGAGCCGCTGTTTCGCTGCAACCTCGCCTGCGTCGGCTGCGGCAAGATCGATTATCCGGATGCGATCCTCAACCGCCGCATGACCGCGCAGGAGTGCTGGGACGCCGCCGACGAATGCGGCGCGCCGATGGTGGCGATTCCCGGCGGCGAGCCGCTGATCCACAAGGAGATCGGCGAGATCGTGCGCGGCCTCGTCGCGCGCAAGAAGTTCGTCTCGCTCTGCACCAACGCGCTGCTGCTCGAGAAGAAGCTCGATCTGTTCGAGCCCTCCCCTTATTTGTTCTTCTCCGTGCATCTCGACGGCCTGCGCGATCACCACGACAAGGCGGTGTCGCAGAAGGGCGTGTTCGACCGCGCCGTCTCCGCGATCAAGGCGGCGAAGGCACGCGGCTTCACCGTCAACGTCAACGCCACCATCTTCGACGGCCATCCGGCCGAGGAGATCGCCAAATTCCTGGACCTCACCGTCGAGCTCGGCGTCGGCGTCTCGATGTCGCCGGGCTATGCCTATGAGCGCGCGCCGGACCAGGAGCACTTCCTCAACCGCACCAAGACCAAGAAGCTGTTCCGCGACGTCTTTGCGATGGGCAAGGGCAAGAAGTGGAACTTCATGCATTCGGCCCTGTTCCTCGACTTCCTCGCCGGCAACCAGGAATACGAGTGCACGCCGTGGGGCATGCCCGCGCGCAACATCTTCGGCTGGCAGAAGCCCTGTTATCTGCTCGGTGAAGGCTACGCCAAGACCTTCAAGGAGCTGATGGAGACCACCGACTGGGACAGCTACGGCACCGGCCGTTACGAGAAGTGCGCCGACTGCATGGCCCATTGCGGCTACGAGCCGACGGCGGCGACCGCAGCGCTGAACAACCCGCTGAAGGCGATGTGGGTGTCGCTGCGCGGCATCAAGACCTCGGGCCCGATGGCGCCGGAGATCGACATGTCGAAGCAGCGCCCGGCGCAGTACATCTTCTCGGAGCAGGTCCAGAAGAAGCTCTCGGAGATCCGCAAGGACGAGGCCGAGGCTGCGCAGGCGAAGGCCGCACAGAAGGCTTCGACCGCGGCGTAAGAGCGGACGCACTCAACTCTCACGACGAAGGCCCGGCCGCGATCGCGACCGGGCCTTTGTCTTGTGCCGTCGTGCCGCAAGATAAGCGGCCCGTTGTCCCGGACGCGCTGCAGCGCTCTTTGCGCTGCTGCGCCGAGCCGGGACCCAGCAACCACGTGCCGTGGCGCTGCATGGGCCCCCGCTCTGCAGCGCATCGCTCCCGACGATGCTTCGCATCGCGGGGGCGCTGCACTGCGTCCGGGGCACGAGATCCGGCAAATGATTGCACTTCGGTATTGATGACTGCTTCGATTGACCTTCGATCTTGGCAGACGCACATCCGCATTCTCGCGGCACCTTTTGCCCGAGGCTTGCTCGTGTTCGCCGCCCTCGAAAGACCAGAGGGCGCAGGGAAGGCCGGGCGCCGGCGGCACCCGCGATCCGTGCGCAACAGAGATGCACACGGGGTGGATCACAGGTGATGCCGGTCGCCCGGCCTTCCCTGCGCGGATGGTTTTAACGGTGTCCTTCGTGCTCTCCTCGGGGAGCGTTGCACTATTGCCCCCGTCGCCTCGCCGCTGGCCGATGCGCGCGCCGGTTGGCCGCCACATCACGGCGAGATTTGACGCCAGAACCCCGGGCGTCGGGACCACACGACTTCTCCGTCCGCGGACGGCTTGACCTGATCGCCGGGGGCTCGCGTGTGCTCACCTCCGACGACGACCGAAACCGCTGTTACCGCGCCGTGTCGTAGCGCGCCGCGCATGACTCACGGTTGCCCGCCCTGTCATCGCCTTTCGCGCCGGCGCTGCCGCGTCCACCGCACCCCGGCCCGCATCTCGTGACGATCGCGAAGCGCCCCTCTGGCAGGGCCGGGATGGACGCTCTATGCCATAAATCCGAAATTCGGGAAAGTGGAATATTTTTGCGGGAAGGGGTTGACGGCATTTGTGGTGTTTTGCCCGACGGCTCGTGTAGACGTCTGCCGGCCTCTCCCAACGGCCATACGGGGTCTTTGATGCGTCGTGTTGCCTGACAACAAAAAGGCCCGATCGCGATGGCGACCGGGCCGTTCATCTCATCAGTTCGAAGACGCCGCTCAGGCCGCCTTCGACACCAGCGGCTCGCTCTCGATCAGCTCCGTCCCGATCAGATAATCGCGGCAGCCGCGCAGGCTCCGCAGCGCGCGGTTGAAGTCGATGCCGGTCGAGACCAGGGCATGCAGCGTTGCCGGATTGCGCACGATGCCGCGCAGCACGGCGGCGAGGTCGATCTGGCCGTTCGGCTTGATCGCGGCGCGGGCGATCGCCGGCAGCGCGCGGTGAGCGGGGTCGCTGATGACGCGAACCGCGGCAAAGGGCAGTCCGGCTTCGGCGGCGTAGGCGGCGGCGATGTGGCTTTCCATGTCGACGGCAGCGGCGCCCGTCTCAGAATGCAGCGCCGCCTTGCAGGAGCGCTTGGTGACCACTTCCTCGGCACCGGCGAGGCTGCCGCGCACGACGCGGCGGCGTCCCGACGTCAGGCGGTCGATCAGATCGTCGCCGAGCGAGAGCCCCGCGGCCCAGCGAGTGTCGCCGGACAACACCTCGGTCGCCAGCACGACGTCGCCGGAGCGCAAGCTCGGGTCGAGCCCGCCGGCAACGCCGAACGAGATCACGCCGCGAATCGTCTCGGGATCAACCACGGTCAGAAGCGCCCGCAATTGCGTCGGGCTGCTGGATGAACAGATGACGGCCATTCCCGGCCCGGCCGCGATGCGGGCCTCCTGCACCAGTCCGGTCACGATCAGTATCGGCCGCGGGTCGATGGCCTGACCCGCGGTAAAATAGTCCCCCGTCCCCAAAGTCACATTCCGACCCCTACCACCCTGCTGTTGGTGTTCCGCAAGTTCCGATACCGCGCCAACGCCCACAGCGGAAAGAACTTTGGGTAACCATGATAACGTAGATAGAACACCCGGGGGAAGCCTGTGGCGGTGTACCGCTGCTCGTCCCACAGTCCTTTTTTGTTTTGTGTTGCAATCAGGTACTCCACCCCGCGGGCGACGGCCGGGTGATCAACCTCGCCTGCCGCCATGAGGGCAAGCAAGGCCCATGCCGTTTGCGAGGCGGTCGAGGGGGCGGCTTCCCAGCCCTTGTAGTCCAGCCGGTAGCTGACGGCGTCCTCGCCCCAGCCGCCGTCCTTGTTTTGGATCGAGGCCAGCCAGGCGGCGGCTTTGCGAATCATGGGGTCCTTGTGGTCGACGCCGGCCATGTTGAGGGCACAGAGCACCGACCAGGTTCCATAGATGAAGTTCATGCCCCAGCGGCCGTACCAGGACCCTTCGGGATGCTGGGTCTTGCGCAAATAGGCGACGCCGTCGGCGACGTGCTTGCTGGTCTTCGCGGTCTCGCCGAGCTGGGCCAGCATCGAGATGCAGCGCGCCGTGACGTCTTCGGTCGGCGGATCGAGCAACGCGCCGTGGTCGGAGAACGGGATGTTGTTGAGGTAATATTCGAGATTGTTGACGTCGAAGGCGGCCCAGCCGCCGTCGTCGCTCTGCATGCCCTCGATCCACTCGCGGCCGCGGGCGATCGCGGTGTCGTAGCCGGTGGCGCCGTGCTCGCGGCGCATGCGGTCCATCGACATCACCACCACGGCGGTGTCGTCGAGGTCGGGGTAATGCGCGTTGTTGTACTGGAAGGCCCAGCCGCCCGGACGCACGTCGGGCCGCTTCACCGCCCAGTCGCCCTTCAGCTCGAGCTCCTGCCTCGGGATCAACCAGTCGAGGCCCTGCTTGGCGGCCGGCACCGCCTTGTCGCCGCCCGCCTCCAGCAGCGCATGCGCCGTCAGCGTCGTATCCCAGACCGGCGAGACGCAGGGCTGGCAATAGGCCTCCTCCTCGCCGATCACGAGCAGCTTGTCGATGCCCCGGCGCGTGACCGCGCGCGGCGGATAATTCTCATCCTTGCCGAGCGCGTCGTACATCATGACGATGTTGGCCATGGGCGGATAGATCGCGCCCATGCCGTCCTCGCCGTTGAGGCGCTCCTCGGTGAAGGCGAGTGCGGCGTCGATGGCACGCTTGCGCAGGCTCTTGGGAAACAGCGGCTCGATCACGCGCAAGATCGCGTCGAGCGAACGAAACAGCAGGAACCAGGCCATGCTCTGGTGCGGCGCCTTGGCGGTCATGCCGATCGAGCGCGGATCCTGCAGGAACAATTCGTCGATGCCGACGCCCTTCGGGTTCTTCGCGCGCGGCTTCAGCGCTGCGAGCACCATCAGCGGCACCATGGTGGTGCGCGCCCAATAGGAGATCTTGTTGAGGTGGAACGGCGACCAGAACGGCAGCAGCACGATCTCGATCGGCAGCACCGGCACCGCGCGCCAGGTCACCACGCCGTACATCGCAAGCAGGAAGCGGGTGAAGACGTTGCTGTGAATCGCACCGCCGCGCGCATGGATCGCCTCGCGCGCGCGCACCATGTGCGGGGCGTCGACGGAATCGCCGATCATCTTCAGCGCGAAGTAGGCCTTCACGCTGGCGCTCATGTCGAACTCGCCGTCATGCACCAGCGGCCAGCCGCCATGGGCGCCCTGGACGCGGCGAAGATAATTGGCGATCTTGGCTTCGAGCACGGCATCGACCGGCTCGGCGAGATAGTGGCGCAACAGGACGTATTCGGCCGGAATCGTGCAGTCGGCCTCGAGCTCGAACACCCAATGGCCGTCCGCCTGCTGGAGCTCGAGGACGCCCTGCGTCGCCGATGCAATGCTCGATTCCAAGATGCCCGGTTGCAAGGTCCCCGGGCGCAAGGCCTCCTGTTGAAGGGCTTCGCGGCTGGTCGCGTTCACGGAATCCATCTCGCTCGATTGCTCCGATAGTGGATTGAAATTGGCCGGGACGTCTGCCCGTCAGGGCCGCCTTTCAGGATGCTTTGGCGGCCAGAACCAGATCGGCGGCGCGATCACCGGACCGGACCGATCCCTCGATGGTTGCAGGCAATCCCGTAGCAGTCCAATCCCCCGCAAGGAACAGGTTTTTCAGCGCGGTGACCGGCCCCGGGCGCAGGGCATTCTGCGCCGGCGTCGCCGCAAATGTGGCGCGGCGCTCGCGCACGATCTGCCAAGGGGGCAGCTCGCCGGACACGCCGCCGGCCTTGCAGACATCGTTCCAGACCGCCTGCGCGAGTTCCTCGCGCGGCATGTCGACCAGACGGTCGCCATTGCTGATGGTGACGGAAAGCCGGTTCGGGAATGCGAACAGCCATTCCACGATGCCGCCGATCACCCCGAGGATCGGTGCCGAACCCGGCGGCGGCGTGATGCGAAAATGCGCATTGACGATGGCGCGGAATTCGGTCGGCGTCTTCAGGCCGGGCAGCAGGCTGGCGGCGGCGCGCGGCGGCACCGCCATCACGACGACATCGCCCTCACCGAGCTGGATAACATCCTCGCCGCCGAAATGCAGCGCACTGGCCTTGCCGTCGCCGGTCGCGAACGAGCGCAGCTCATGGCCGAGCTGAACAATGTGGCCACGCTCAGCCAAGAACTTCACCGCGGGCTCGATCAGCACGGCGCTGAGACCGTCGCGCGCGATCAGCGGACGGCAGGCCTGCCCGCCGGCAAGCAGCGTCTCGCGCACGATCGCGCCGGCAAGCCCCGCCGAGCCCTCGGGCGGATCGACGTTGAGGGCTGCGAGCAACAGCGGCTGCACCAGGCGCTGATAGAGCACGCCTTCGCAAGGAATCGACTTGCCGACCAATGTCTCTTCCGACGCCCAGATCAGCGGCGCCAGCTTCAGGTAATCGGCAAGGCCCGTGTCGGGCACGCGGCGGCTCTCGTCGAGCACCCAGGTCGGCAGCCGGCCGCTGCCGAGATCGATCTGCCAGCGCTGCCCCGTCTTGATGTCGACGAACGGAAACTGCGCGCTCTCGGGGCCGACCAGGCCCGCCTCGGTGCCGACCGCGCGCGCATAGGCGCGCGCATGGCTGTTGCCCGACAGCAGCAGATGATTGCCATTGTCGATGGTGAGGTTGGTGGCGCCGTCGAAATAGGAACGGCACCGGCCGCCGGCCTGGTGCGTGGCCTCGTGCACGGCGACCTTGAAGCCGGCATTGGCGAGCCGCACGGCGGCGGAGAGGCCGGAAATTCCAGCACCGATGATGTGAGCTGTCTTTTGCATCAGATGAAAGCGTAACGGAGCAGGATGGCGATGCGTGTGACCTTCGACACACGCACCGGCTGGCGCGGCGCGTTGAAACCGCGCGCAATCAGCAGATCCAGAATGGAATGATAGTATTTCGACATGATCCGCGGCGCGCGCACGGCGCGGCGCTTGTTGCGGTTCATGATCTCGTCCGACTTCTCGAAATGCGCTTTCGCACGCTGCGTCAGCGGCAGGCAGACCTTCGGCAGCGCGCGCTCGGCGATCACGCGGCTCGGATCGCTGGAGGTGATGCCGGCATGCAGCAGCGCCTCGCGCGGCAGATAGAGCCGGCCGAGGCCGGCGTCCTCGTCGATGTCGCGCAGGATGTTGGTGAGCTGAAGCGCGCGGCCCAGATGATAGGCGAGCTGGATGCCGTCTTCTTCGGGCAGGCCAAAGACCCGCACCGACAGCCGTCCCACCGCGCTGGCGACGCGATCGCAATACAGATCCAGCGTCGCCATGTCGGGCGCGCGGATGTCCTGCGGCACGTCCATCTCCATGCCGTCGACGATCGCCAGGAAATCCTCGCGCTTGAGGCCGAAGGCCTTCACCGAGGCGACGTAATCCTTCAGCCGCGGCGGCGGATTGCCCTGATAGAGCGCCTCGATGTCGTTGCGCCATTCTTGAAGCGCGGCGAGCCGCTCCTCGCGCGGGCCGTCGGAATCGGCGATGTCGTCGACCTGGCGGCAGAAGCTGTAGATCTGGAACATCGCTTCGCGCTGGTCATGCGGCAGGATGCGCATCGCGGCGTAGAAGGAGCTGCCGGATGCGGTCGAGCCATAATTGGCGCCGGGCGAGGTCGCCTCAAGCGTCATGGGCAGTCCCCGGTCTGGAAATGGCCTTGCGTCCCATCGCGCGGCGGCCGGCCTCACTGATCATCCCGGCAAGGCTGAAGACGAGCAGCTCGAACTTGTTCAGATGCACCCGCTCGCGCAGCGGATCGCGGACCTTCAAGAGGCGCACGATGCGGTCGGCATAGGCCTGGATCACCGCGACGTCGACGCCGAGGCGAAAATCCCGGATCTCGGCAGCCAGCGACCTGCCCTCGTCGAGCAGCGCTTCGTTGCGCGCGGCAAGCCCGTGCAGGCAGGCCAGCATCGCCGGCGGCGACTGTGAAAGCCCGAGTTGCTCGACCGAGGCGCCGTGTGCCGCCAGCGCATCGCGCGGCAGATAGACGCGGTTGAGCTCGCGGAAATCCTTGCCGCAATCCTGCAGGTGGTTGTTGATCTGCAGGCCCGCGCAGAGCGCATCCGATGCGGCCCAGGTCGAGGTGCTCTCGCCATGGACGTCGAGCATGAAGCGGCCGACCGGCATCGCGGAATATCGGCAATAGTGGATGACCTCGTCCCAGGTCTCGTAACGCAGCTTGGTCACGTCCATGCGGAACGCGGTCAGCACGTCGAGGGCATGGCGCGGCGCCATGCCGCGCTCGGCGAGCGCATGCCGCAAACTGACGGCCTCGGCCTGGGTATCGCCCTGGCCGAGCAGCTCCGCCTCCAGCAGGTCGAGATAAGCAAGCTTCTGGTCGGGCGGGAGCGTCGCGTGGTCGGCGATGTCGTCGGCGGTGCGGACGAAATTATAGTACGCCAGGATCAGGGCACGATGACGCGGATGAATGATCCAGGACGCGACGGGAAAATTCTCGTCGCGGTCTCCCTTGCCGGATCGCAATTCGCTCGCAGAGGTCATCGAGGGCTGGCTTACAATCGTTTGGATAGAAAGGGCTTCTTCGCTCGCGGGCTCGTGCCGGCGATCCGCCGCGGCCCCCATATAGGGGAATACGGCCGCAAAACCAATCCTGTCTCTCGATGGCTGCCCTTGCCGACGGGGCCCGAAAAGGCGGCCCCGGGGCCGCCTATGTGGGCCAGTGGCCGAGCTTATTGGTTGTGGTTCTTCAGGACCTGGTCGCAGGCCTGCGAGATCTTGGAGCGGTTCTCCTTGAGGCAGGCCAGGATGGTGAAATCGCCCTGGTCGATAACCGGACGGCAGAACTTCTGCACGTCGCGCGTGCAGGCTTTCTGCTCGGCGTCCGTGCCACGCCCCTGCTGGGCGAACGCCGCCGTCGAAACAGATGCCGACAGCAGGGTGAGAGCGACGAGAAGCTTACGCATTGTATTCCTTCATTCTGGCGGCAGAATCGCACCGGACCCGGACTGCACAGGGCGGACGACCGGAACGGCTTGTTCTGATGGCAAATCGCCGCGGACATAGCGGCTTTCAGAGAAGGCACAAGCACTGGCAAATGCGGCCAAATTGGCGCCGCGCCCACCAAATCAGGTCTTCCCTCAACCTTCATTGACAGATGTAAGAGGTTGATACTACGTCATAATTCAAGGGCGCCGCGTTTTGCTGCGGACCTGTTGCAGAGCTGCATCTCTCCACCCCGCCTTTGCCGCCGGAAACCTCCCGAAACTGCGCAGACCGGGGGCTCCGGGCCTGGCGCGAGGCTTCGTGAATGGCCATCTCCGGCGGCCTGGCTTTGAACCTGCCACTCGCTCAAAGCACTAAACTTTCGATGTGGCGAGACGTTATCACGCGTAAGCGGGCGTCGTTCTAAAACGGGATATTTGAGATGACATTCATTGGGCGATCTGGACTGGCAATCAAGGCGGCCGGCATCGGGGCGGCGCTGCTCTTCTCGGTTTCGGCAGGCCATGCTCAGTCGTCCGGCCCGTTTGCCGGTTTCGACGGCGCATGGACCGGCACCGGCACGGTGTCGCTGTCCGACGGCTCCACCGAGCGCATTCGCTGCAAGGCCGACTACAAAGTCGCCGGCAGCGGCCTCAACCTGAAGCAGGCCCTGCACTGCGCATCCGACAGCTACAAGTTCGATCTCACCAGCGATGTGACGAGCCAGGGCGAGCGCATCTCCGGCAATTGGAGTGAGGCCAGCCGCAACATCTTCGGCAATCTCCAGGGCACCGCCGGCGGCGGCCAGATCGACGTGTTCGTCGAGGCCAACGGCTTTGCCGCCAACCTCTCTTTGCGCACCAACGGCACCAAGCAAACCGTGCAGATTTCTTCGAAGGGAGAGATCCGCGGCGTCAACATCACCATGACGAAGAGCTGATCCCGTCCCGCTTGAAAGCATCAGGGCCCCCGGTTCTGCCGAGCCGGGGGCTTTTTGCCGACATCAACCCACCCGGAACGGAGATGGACCCGACACGCAGACATCTGCTCAAGGCCGCCGGGCTGTTCGTGGCCACCCGCGCCTTCGCGAGCGATCCGCAGGGGGCGAGTATGCAGTCCTCGTCGGTAAAGCCGCGTCACGTGCTCTGCTTTCTCGGCAAGAATGAAGGCCTGCTGCAACCGCCGAAGGCGGTGGCCACGACGATCGCCGATTTCGACTTCGAGATCGACCGCGCCCATTCGCAAGGAAAACCCGATCCCAACATGGCGCGGTCGTTCGGCGTGTGCTGGGACCGCGTCTACCCGAAGGCGTGGTCCGCGACCGACGAAGCCGCCGTGGCCAATCACAAGGCGGTGCTCTACGTGCGGAGCCCGCCGATCGATCAGCAGAAGTCGGCCGCCTATTCGGCGGCCGCCTTGCTGATCGTGGACGAGATGCTCGAGGCAGGCGCCATTGCGGCGAAAGGTGAAAGCGCCGGCGTCGCCCATGGCCTCGCGCGCTGGCGCAGTCTCGCCGATCAGGCGCGCAAGGGCTCGAGGACCAGCCAGGGCCTGAAGATGACCCCCGCCGTCACGAAGGCGTGCCGTCTCGCCTTCGCCAAGCGCCCGCTCGCCGGCGATCGCTATTACGAGACCGTCGGCTACCACCTCGTTGGCCTGCCGGAGGTCTATGTCGCGACATCGCGCGGCAGCGATCGGGACGCGGTCAAACTGATGGACGAGCTCGCCGACGCCATGGCCGAGCGCGGCATCGACGCGACGCTGCGCGACCGCAAGCTCACGCTGTCGCACGAGCAGGACTACGCCGAGGGCGACCTCAAGTTCAATCCTTACGGGGTCGTGCGGATCGACGCGTGAGAGCGCTGGCCGCCTTCGTCACCCTGCCGCTCAGATCGCCGGCTTGTCGGTCCCCTGCAGCCTGGCGTGCAGATTGATCAGCCACATCGCCGTCGGCCTGAGGATGAAGAGGTCGGCGACGAGGGCCATCACCATCGAGAAGGCGCTGAGCCAGCCGAACAGCCGCAGCGACGGCAGGTCGGAGAACACGGTGACGACGAGGCCGCAGGCCAGCACCACCGTGGTCAGGATCAGCGCCGGTCCGACCAGCACGGTCGCCCGCTCCACCGCGAGCGCAGAGCCGACGCCCGGCTTGTTCTCCAGCCTCAAGCGGTTGAGGAAGTGGATGGTGGCGCTGAGGCCCAGCCCGAACGAGACGGTGAGCGCGACGACGCTGGCGAATTGCAGGCCCTCGCCCATCGCCCACAGCACCGTTCCCGACATCACCACCGGGAAGATGCCCGGCAGGATGCAGGCGAACATCACCACCCAGGAGCGGAAGGCAAGGCCGATGAAGATCGCGACCAGCGCGAATTCGATGGTGAGGCCGTGGTTCAGCTTCTCGATCATGCTGGCCGAGTTGCGCGCCGCAATCGCCGCAAGACCGGTCACCGCGACCTCATAGCCCGGATGCTTGTTGCGGACGGTGTTGAGCTCGTTGTCGAGCTTGTCGACGATCGGCAGCAGCTGGCTGGAATCCTTGTCCGGCACGCGGCCGGCGACCACGACGGCGTCCTGCTCGGCGTCGATGAAGCGCCGCACCAGATGCTCGGGGATGACGCTGACATATTCCTTGAGCGTTGCGACGTCGGCGCTGCCGGCCTTCTCCGCCAGCCAGCGGCGCAGCGTTTCCACCGACCAGACGTTGCCGACGCCGGCGGCCTTCTCGACCGTCGCATGCACCTCGGCGATGGTCTGGAGCGTTTCCGGCGAATAGAGCGACTGCCCCTTCGGAAACACGATCAGCACGTTGACCGGATTGGCGCCGGTGAGCTTGGCATCCAACCGGTCGCTGGCGGCGACTGCCTGGCGCTTGTCCGGCACCTGGTCGGCGAGCCGGTAGCGCGGCTCCAGATTGGCGTAGATGACGCCGAGCCCGCCGACGAACAGCACGGCGATCAGGCTGAACAGGCCGGGCCGGCCGACCATGCGCACGGCGATCCAGTAGCAGAAATTGCGCAGCGCCTGGACGCCGGCATCCGCGCCCTGGAACTTGACCGCAAAGACCTTCTCGTTGCGCACGAACAGCACGCCGAACACCGGCACCAGCGACAGCACCGCGACCAGCGCGATGATGGTGGCGGCGAGGCCCGCCTCGCCGAACTTGCGGATCAAATCGGAATCGGAGAACTGCAGCGCGATGAAGGAGATGCCCGCGGTGCCGTGCGTCAGCACGCAGGCCGGGCCGACCACCAGCACGGCGTTCTTGAACGCGGTGAACTTGTCCTGGCCTGCGATCAGCCGGTCACGCGCGGCGAAGGTGAGCTGCATCGAGTCCGAGAAGCTGATCACCATGATGAGCGGCGTCATCACGTTCAGGAACATGTTGAGATTGAAATTGGCCCAGCCGAGCGCACCGAGCGCCAGCAGGATCGCGATCATCGGCGGGAACGCCGCCGCGATCATGAACGAGACCTTGCGGAAGAAGATGATGGCGATGATGCAGCCGGCGAGGATGCCGAGGATGTTGTAGGTCAGCCCGTCGCGCTCGACGGCGTTGCGGATCTCGAGCTGCATCACCGGCACGCCGGAGAGCTGCACGTTGAGGCCGGTGTCCCCGAGCGTCTCCTTCATCAGCGCGCGGATGTCGGCCACGGTCTTGGTCAGCTTGTTGGAAGCGACCACCTCCGGATCGAGCGACAGCACGACCAGCGCCAGCGTCCCGTCTTCCGACAACAGCTTGCCGCGGATGATCTCGTTGTTTTTGACCGTCTCGATGAACTTGTCGTAGTCGGCGCCTTCGGGCAGCTCGGCCGGGAACAGCGCCGCCGGCAGCTTGCCCGGCGCCGGTGCCTGGCGCGCCGAGAACAACGAGACCAGCCCGCGCGTGCCTTCGACCAGCTGCAAGTCGGTGACGAAGTCGCGCAGCTTCTCCAGATTGTTGCGCGCCAGCAGGTTCTTGCCCTCGACCACGACAAGGACGTCGAATTCCTCGGCCGGGAACTTCTTGGTCACTTCTTCGTACTGGCGGAATTCGCGGGTATCGGAGCGAAACAGCTGCGACAGCGAATCGTCGATCTTGATCCGGTGGATGCCGAACACGGCGCCGACGATCAGCGCGACCAGGACGATGCAAGAGACGATCGGCGCCCGGACGGCGATCAGCCCGAGACGCTCCAGCCCGAAGGCGATCGAGGACGTAGGTCCCTGCTCGATCTTGTCGACATGAACCTCATTCTCGCTGTGCTTTTCGAGCATGCCTTGTCCAGTTCCTAAATCGGCTCGGTCTTGAGAGCTTGTTGCGCCCCGCGAACGGCTTGAAAACGCCATACCAATGGGAGGCTTGCCCTTTGAAAATGCGCGGAAAATCGCCGCGAGGGGTTTAGCAGGTCAATTGCCCTTCTCGCAAGCAGGCGAAGTGCGGGCGAATCGATCAAGATGTGGCGATTTCGGGTCCTTGCCCCCGGTCATCCGGGGGGAAATGTGCCAATTCGACGCGGCGCGCGGTCCGCGCTCTCGTCCTTCAGCGCCACGCCGCTGACCTGCCGGGCCAGCCCCTCGCGGACCAGCCAGGCGATCTTGAAGGCGGCCTCGTCATAGCTGAGCCCAGCCTGGTGGATGTTGGACACGCAATTGCGCTCGGCATCGGTGCGGCCGGGCTTCGGCGCGAAAGTCAGATAGGCGCCGAGGCTGTCCGGCGCCGACAGGCCGGGCCGCTCGCCGATCAGCGTCACGACCATGCGCGCGCCGAGAATGGCGCCGATCTCGTCGCCGAGCGCAACGCGCGCGCCTGAGGCGACGACGACCTGGCCGAGCGCGACAGCATCCCCTTCCGCCAGCAACGGCAGCAGGCGCTTCACCAGGGCCGCCGCATGGGCGTGGACCGCCGCCGCGGACAGCCCGTCGCCGATCACCAGCGCGAGCTGGCATGGCGCGGAAGCCGCGCGGGCCAAGACCTCGACCGAGCCGGGCTCGAGCCGTCGCCCCAGATCCGGCCGCCGCAGATAATCCCTGCGGTCGACCGCCTGGCTCCTCGCCTCGGTGACGGCAAGTCCAAGCGCGCCGAGATCGGCGAGCAGGCGCGGCGCATCGAAGGCGGCATGCACGGCATCGCGGGCGCGGGCATGGTCGAGCGTGAAGTCGAGCAGCGCCCTGGTCGGCACGCTTGCACCAGTGCGGCCCAGCGCGACGCGCGCGGGCGTGAATGACCTGAGGTCAATGGTTGGGCGGGCCGGAACGGACTTGTCGCTCATTCGGCGGGAACGGCGGCCTCGCGCAGCCGGATCGAGTAGTTCGAGGCGTTCTGCCTGCCGCTGGAGGCCGCGCGAGCAAAGGTGATGAGATGATGCGCGATCAGGGTGCATCCGATCAGGCCTTCGAGATCGCCGCGCTTGATGCGTCCCAGCGCGAACTTCCAGAACACGCGCCTGTAGTCGCCGAGCACGCCGACCTTCCAGAAGATGTTGCGCAGCATGACGAGGCCACGGCGGATGTTGGGCCAGGTCTTCATCTCGTCCGGCACCGGCACCTTGAGCCGGTTCACATAGACGTGGTCGCATTGATGCTGATAGCGCGCATAGACCTTCTCGGGCGCATAAGCGAGCGCCATGGCCTGCTTCCAAGAGGCGACGACCTCATCATAAGGCAGCAGGAAATCGACGTTGGAATCGCGGCCGTCGTCGTGGATCAGGCGGCCTTCGCGCTCGAGCCGATCCCACAGCGGCGTCTTCGGCAGCGCCTGCAGCAGGTTGATGGTGAGCAGCGGAATGCGCGATTCCTCGACGAAGGCGAGCAGCGCCTCCCCCGTATTCGGCTTGTCGGTGTCGAGTCCCATGATGATGCCCGACACGACCTCCATGCCGTAGGAGTTGATGGTGCGCACGCCTTCCAGGATCGGGACCATCATGTTGTGGTCCTTCTGCATCGCTTTCAGCGCGTCGGGATCGGGCGTCTCGATGCCGCAGAAGATGGTGATGAAGTAGGCCTCGCGCATCTTCTCCAGGATCTCGGGCCGCTTGGCGATGTTGAGCGTCGCCTCGCAGGCGAGCCGGACCACGTAGCCGGTCCGCTTCTGCCATTCGATCAGATGCGGCAACAGGTCCAGCGCCGCCTTGCGGTTGCCGATGAAATTGTCGTCGACGAAATAGACCGTGTCGGTCATGCCGCATTCGCGCAGGCGGTCGAGCTCGGCGATGATCTGCTGCGGCGTCTTGATGCGCGGGTTGCGGCCGTAGAGGCCGGGGATGTCGCAGAACTCGCACTGATAGGGACAGCCGCTGGAATATTGGATGCTGCCGAGAAAATATTTCTTCACGTCGGCAAGCTCGTAGGCCGGGATCGGAAATTCCGTCATCGACACGCGATCCTTGGTGGTCAGCACCACCTGGCTCTCTGGGCGAGCGGTGTCGCGCGACAGGATCTCGATCAGCTGGTTGGTGGCATCGCCGAGCTCGCCGACATGGAGATAGTCGAACGACGGGTAATAGTCGGGACAGGCGCTGACGGAGGGGCCGCCGAGTGCGACCGGCAGGTCGAACTCATGCGCGCGGCGGCAGATGTCGTTCATCTGCTGGCGCTGGATGTGCATGCCGCTGACGAAGACCGCCTCGGCCCATTCGAACTCTTCCCTGGTCGTGCGCCGGAGGTTCTCGTCGACGAATTTGACCTGCCAATCCTGCGGCAGATAGGCCGAGATCAGCAACAGCCCCTGCGGCGGCATGAAGGCGCGGACGCCATCGGTCAGCGGATAGGAATGCTCGAACGTACCGAACGAGGAGGTGTAGCGCGGAAACACACAGAGGATCCGCCGGGACGTTCCGTTACTTTCAGCTCGCATCTAAGCTCCCCCGCCACGCTCGACTGCGGAAATTGCCAGCCAGACACATAGCGTAATGCTGCCGCCGGAATTTCTCAATATTGTGGCGGAAGCATAATCCCGCGGACGCCAAATGGTTTCCTGAGAAGAGCCTACCCTCGCTCAGGCGATCAGCCGCGAGGCAAAATCGGGCAGCAGGCCCGCATCGCCGGCAATCCGGAAATCGGCGCCCGCGATGCCCGACCGCGCCAGCCAATCGTCGAATTCCGGGGCGCGGCGCAAGCCGAAGACGTCACGGACATAGAGCGCGTCGTGAAAAGACGTCGACTGGTAGTTCAGCATGACGTCGTCGGCGCCGGGGACGCCCATGATGAAGGTGACGCCGGCGGCGGCGAGCAGCGTCAGCAGGTTGTCCATGTCGTCCTGGTCCGCCTCGGCATGGTTGGTGTAGCAGATATCGATCCCGAGCGGCAGGCCGAGCAGCTTGCCGCAGAAATGATCCTCCAGCCCGGCGCGGATGATTTCCTTGCCGTCATAGAGATATTCCGGGCCGATGAAGCCGACCACGCTGTTCACCAAGAGCGGGGCAAAGGCGCGGGCGACCGCATAGGCGCGCGCCTCGCAGGTCTGCTGGTCGACGCCATGATGGGCGCCCGCCGACAGCGCCGAGCCCTGGCCGGTCTCGAAATACATCACGTTCTGCCCGACGGTGCCGCGCCGCAGCGACAGCCCGGCCTGCTGCGCCTCCCGCAAAAGCGCAAGGTCGATGCCGAAGCTGCGGTTGGCGGCCTCGGTGCCGGCGACCGACTGGAAGACGAGATCGACCGGCACGCCCTGCCCGATCAGCGACAACGTCGTCGTGACATGGGTCAGCACGCAGGCCTGCGTCGGAATCGTCAGCCGCGCGATGATCTCGTCGAGCAGGCGCAGCAATTGCGCGATCACGGCCGGATCGTCGCTGGCGGGATTGATGCCGATGCAGGCATCGCCCGCCCCGAGCAGGATGCCGTCAAGGATCGAGGCGGTGATGCCCCTGGCATCGTCGAACGGATGGTTGGGCTGCAACCGCGTGCTCATCCGCCCCTTCAGGCCGATGGTGTTGCGGAAGGCGGTGGTGACCTCGCATTTCCGCGCCGCCAGGATCAGATCCTGGTTGCGCATCAGCTTCGACACCGCGGCCGCCATCTCCGGCGTGATGCCGCCCGCCAGCCTGCGCAGGACCTCGGGCGTTGCGGCATCCGACAGCAGCCAGTCGCGGAAGGCCCCAACCGTCAGGGATGCCACCGGCGCGAAGGCCGCCGCGTCGTGGCTGTCGATGACGAGGCGGGTGACCTCGTCGGCCTCATAGGGGATGACGGCTTCCTGCAGGAATTGGCCGAGCGGGACGTCGGCGAGCGCCATCCGGGCCGCGATTGTCTGCTCGGCGGTGTCGGCGGCGATCCCGGCCAGCCGGTCGCCGGAGCGCGGCGGGGTCGCCTTGGCCAGCAGATCGCGCAGGTCCGGGAACGTGTGGGTCGTGGCGTCGATGGTGTGGCGGTAGACCAAGGGCCTCTCCGGGGTTCGTCGGCCGCTGGCCGAGCCCAAGACTGTCCGGACACGATATCCTCGGATCAAGACGCTGAAATATCATAGCTTTCCTTCGACCAATGGCCAACAGAGCCGACCGACGCATTAACGCGGCATCCATCTTCGTTCTGCATAGTTTTGCATCAATTTTACACGCCCCCGTTCACCGGCCGTTTCAGGCCATTCCGGCCCCTGAGTACCATGACATCAGACCGATCTGGGAATGCCGCCAAGCTGGCAGGCCGCTTCACGCTTGCCACCAAGCTCTATGCGATCTTCGCGCTGTTCGCGCTGCTCACGGCGGCAATCGCCATGCTGTCCGACTACAACAGCCGCCGCAGCGCCGACCTGACCAACGCGATCGAGACGGCGAACGCCGCCGCGCTCAACGTCGAGCGGGTCAACTCGCTGGTCTATGCGGTCGTGATGGAATCGCGCGGCGTCTACATGTCGACCGAGCCCAAGGTCGTGAAGAAATACGGCGAGGGCCTGCTCAAGTTCAACGAGCAGATCCTGGACGTCGTGAAGCGCTGGGAGACCATCGTCAAGGCCGACGATGCCGAGCAGTTCGCCACCTTCAAGAAGCGCATCGAGCAATTCGTCGAGTTCCGCAAGGAGCTGGTGCGCCGCGGCGTCGAGATCAATGCGGCCGCGGGCCGCGAATGGGGCGACAACGACGCCAACCGCGCGGTGCGCTCGGCGCTGAACAAGGATCTCGAGGCGCTGTCCAAGGTCTATGCCGAGCGGGCCAGGCAGATCGCGCAGCAGACCGAAGCCAACCATGGACTGTCCTTCGTGCTGACCTGCCTCGGCGGCGTGGCGCTGGCCCTGGTCGTGATCGGCATCGTCATCATCGCCCGCTCGATCGCCAGGCCGCTCGCCGCGATCACCGCGACCATCAAGCAGGTCGCCGACGGGGCCGAGGACGTCGTGGTGCCGCACTCTAACCGCGCCGACGAGATCGGCGCGCTCGCCCGCGCGATCCAGGTCTTTCAGGAAGCCATGTGCCGCAACCGCAACCTCGCCTCGCAGGTCTCGCAGGATTCCGCCGCCCGCGAGGAGCGCGCCCGCCACATCGAGCGATCCGTCGAGCAATTTCGCGAGGCGATCGGCGCGATCATGCGCGGCCTCAGCGACAACGCCTCCGTCATGCGCGAGACCGCGCAGACCATCACCCGCGTCACCGCGGATGCGAACAGCCGCGCCGGCACGGCGGCGAACGCCACCGCGCAGGCCGCGCACAACGTCACGGCGGTGGCGGGCGCAGCCGAGGAGCTGTCCGCCTCGGTGGTGGAGATCGGCCGCCAGGTGCGGCAGAGCGCCGGCGCGGTCGAGCAGACCGGCCAGCGCACCGAGAAGTCGATCTCCGAGATCGAGAGCCTTGCCGCGGCCACGCAGCGCATCGACGGCGTGCTCAATCTGATCCAGGCCATCGCCGAGCAGACCAATCTCCTGGCGCTCAACGCCACCATCGAGGCCGCGCGCGCCGGCGATGCCGGCCGCGGCTTTGCCGTGGTCGCCCATGAAGTGAAGGCGCTCGCGGGCCAGACCGCCAAGGCCACCGCCGAGATCAGCGAGAACGTCGCGATGATCCAGGCCTCGACCCGCAACGCGGTCGACGCCGTGCGCGAGATCGGCGGCGCGGTGCGCGAGATCAACGAGGTCACCTCGGCGATCGCCGGCGCCGTCGGCCAGCAGGACGCCGCCACACGCGAGATCTCGTCCAACGCGCAGTCGGCCGCGCAGGGCAACGCGACGCTGGTCGCCAACATCACCTCGCTGCGCGACGCCATCGGCGAGACCGACACCGCCGCAGCCTCGGTGCTGACGGCGGCGGGCAGCCTGACGGCGACGGCGGACACGCTGGCGCGCGAGGTCGAGACATTCTTCCAGAACCTGCGCGGAGGATCGGCGGACAGGCGGATTGCCAAGGCGGGATGATCAAGGCGCGGAATGATCGGCGGCGTCCGCCTCTGCAAAGGGAGCGGCCTGCTCCAAACGAAAGTTGCGAAAACAACCCCATGCACAGTAGACGGGGTGAGCATTATCAAGGGTTTGGCGACTCCCGCCGCAATCTGCTGATTTTACGAAATCGATTTGACCCGTCGGGCAAAACACCGGCAGGATGCACGAGCTGACTTCAGTTCCTCGACATCCTGATTGGACGGCCGAAAGGCGGTTTATTGCACCTATCAATCGTCGACGTCACCAGATGAGATTTAGCTTACGGGCTTTCCTTCATTCTCGATGGGACGAAATGTGGACAAATGAAAATCAGGCCGTGAGCGCCTCTCGCGGTAGCAGCCAGGTCGAAATTGAGGTTGCTCGGCCGGCAATTCGGCAGCGACCATTTGGCTTCAATTTCTCGACCCCCAACCCGGGATGAGCTTCCCGCCCCATCGCGCAAAGGAGATCGTCGCTCACGACGACCGATGCGCCAAGCTTCCGTGTCAGCGCTTCGAGCTTGCGCGCGACGTTGACCGTATCTCCGGCGATAGCATGTTCCAGATGTTGCTCCACTCCGATCTGGCCCATGCCCACCGCGCCATAATGCACGCCAATGCCAATGCTCAACGGCAATTCGCCGCGGGCGCTGCGGTCGGCACTCCAGGCCGCAATCGTCTCTAACATGCCGAAAGCACAGGAGAGTGCGCGGGCGGGCGCGCCGCGCGCACCATAGGAGTCTCCGAATGTCGCGACGATCGCGTCGCCCTGATATTGGATGACGTGGCCCTGATGCTGGATCACTTGCATCGCCATGCGCTGCTGGAAGCTACGCAGGAAGTTGATCGTCTCCGCGGGCGACCACTCCTCTGACATGCAGGTCGACCCGATGATGTCGGCGAACAGGACGGCTGCGTGCTCCACCCGCACGATGTCCCATGCCGAGGACATGCTAGCGGCGTCCCAGACAGCCGTATGCGAAGGAATACCTGTCAGATTTGCGGCGCTCATGGCGTAACCTCTCTGAGTCCGGTTCAAGCCTGGTCGGATGATCAGCTTGTGCCGCACAGCTTGAGCGCGCGACCCCTGAGCGAAAACAGCATCTCGCGATTGCCATCAGCACCTGGCCGACCAATGACGGCCACGACGCTGTCAAGTTCTGTCAGGTTGTATTAATTCCTGTCACAATGCTCGCGCTTTGTGTCACAATGGCCGCGCTAGACAGGTGTCGGAGCGCCCAATGTCGACTAGTCTTTCCGGACGTCACCTTCTCCGCTTCAGTGCGGACTTGCGGGCCCACCGCGCGACATTTTCACTCAATGATGCCGAATACGCCGATCAAATTCTCAAGGTCTCGCTCAACACGTTCAAAAAATGCATCCAGCCCGACAGTGACAAGCTTCTGCTCAAGCGGCATACTCTCCTCAATATCCTTGCCAACGCGGGCTTGAATCCGCGAGGCTATGGGCTCGCAATGACGCTTCCGAGTCAATCGTCGCTCTTCGGAGGATATCATGCGAGCGACTACGAGCACCTGTGTGGTCGATTTTTTCTCTACCGGCGTTCCTTTCTGACCGCCCGCAACATTACTTGCAGTGTCCTCGACATCCGGCCAAGCGAGAGTCACGACTGCCTGGCATTCCATGAACTGCACTACTACGTCTCTGACTCAGGCGCGCGAGATGAGATTCAATATTCCGGAAACGTGCACATGAACCAGGAGCGCAACGTTCTCAGCATGCCTGCGTATTTCGAAGGACAGGTGAGGCTGACTCTGCTGCAGCCGGAACGGCTCGGCAAATCCAAGGTGAAGATGCGCGGCGCGGTCCTGACGTTTGGCAATCCAAAGGGGTACTGGCAGCCGACCGTCTCCTGCGTCTTTGTCGATGGACCGGTCGAGATCAAGGTTGCGCATCCAAGGAATCTCTGCAGGACTATTCGGGAAGGATCGGAGGAGCACGCAGCCCTCTCCGCCGAAATGGCGCGTGTCGAAGAACACGCGACGATCATGACGCCCTTGATGTGGTCCAAGCTGCAGGCCGGAGCAACAGTCGCTTAGGGAATCGTCATGGCGCGCACGCCACGAATCGCGGTGATCCTCGACGAGAATACCAGCGGCGATGCAAGCCGCTACGAGGCCTCAAAGAACTACTTCACGGCGATCCGCGATGCCGGCGGCCTGCCGTTCGGCATTCCCTACCTCCCTGAGATCGTGCGGCCGGTCGCCGAAGAGTTCGACGGCCTGCTTTGCGTCGGGGGACGGTTCGCCTACCCCGACGACTGGTATCTCCAGAGCCAGCCCTCGAGGGCTCCGCCTTCGGAGCGATTGGCGATTGAGCGTGAAATCACCAGCGAATTTCTGCGCCGTGAAAAGCCCATTCTCGGGATCTGCGCGGGCATGCAGTTGCTTGCTGGTCTTCATGGCTGCCGGTTGTGGTCTGACGTCAGGGCTTCCGGCGCCTCCATCGTCGAGCACGACAAGCGCGGTTCGCTGCATAATGTGACGCTCATCCCCAACACGAAGCTTGCGGCGTTGGCCGGAGTTCCCGCAATGCTGGTCAATACGTTGCATCGGGAGGCCGTTGGCGAGTTGTCCTCGTCCGTGATCGCCAGCGCCCACTCCGATGACGGAGTCGTCGAAGCGATCGAGATTCCAGCGCACCCCTTTGCGATCGGCCTTCAGTGGCATCAGGAGCAGTTCGCCGCCGCCGATCACCCCGGCAACCAGGTGTTTCGGGGCTTCTTGAACGCATGTGGACCTGGCGACGGCGACTGACAACAATGAGGGGGAGACTGCCATGCGGAGCATGTACTTCCGGACGGTGGCGCTAGGGTTGGGGCTCGCCATCCTCGGCGTTCGCGTTCCCGCCATGGCGCAAAGCGAGATTGTCCCGACCGCCAAGCTCGTGAACATCGATTGGACGGAGGTGGTTCAAGGCGTTGTGGCCATTGCGCCTAGCCTCGGGGCGCCCTCAAAGAGCCTTACGGCAAAGCTTCCGCCAGGCATCGTTCGACGACTCGAAGGCCGTGTCATTGCGGACAAGGCGGCATTGCGGCCGTTGGTGTTGCTCAATGCGATCACGGCTGGCGTCAGTCCGGGCATTGCCAAGGTGCCGATCCCGGTACTCGCACCGTTCGACACCTCTCGATATGTGGCCAGTTTCGCACGCTTGCGAGGCGGGGCGCCAAAGGACACGAACGCCTTTCTCAGCCCCGCAGCCAGCCAAATGCAGTTCCTCGGCAAGACCACCGGCTATGACGTCATTCTCACCGTCAAACCGTCACTGCTCCCAGGCGGCTACAAGGTGAACGCAGATCTCGTGCAGGTTCATCTCGGCGGGACCGGCCTGCTGTATGACGCCAGCAGTGAGGACAAAAGCGACGTGGACGCGCGCCGTGGCGATGTTGTCGAGGACCCGACACTGCAGGACATGTATCCGCGGCTCCGACGCAACGTCAGCGACGATGGCCTGACTTACACCTTCGTAAAGTACGGCGTTTTCTACTTCGCAAACATATCCTGTGCCGCCGATCCGCCGTTTGTTGCGGATTACCCCTGTGCGGAGGTCGAGGGGATTCTCCGGACGATGCTTCGCGATCTCCGCCTTATCGGTGGCCTGCCGCTTCCCATTCCTCATGCCGCAGGAAGCGTATCGCCGCGCCCCGCGGCAACAAGCCCGAGCTTCACATACCATGCGCCGGGCAATCTCCTGCGGGGAACAGGCCAGGACGGTCTCGGAGGCGTGACGACAAGAATTGTGTGGGGCGGGGGTCATTTGCGTTTCCCGATCGAGCTGGATGCGGCCTACGCAAATTCACAAACCTTCATGCATGGCGGCGATTGTCTTGGTCGCAAGATCCCAGTGGAACACAATCGCTACAAATGCCAGCAGAACCCGGGCAAGATCCTCGAGCCTCGCGAGGACAACGCGGAGAACTACGCCTATCCCTGGCGCGACAATTACTGCGAGGAACGGAATGACAATTCGCGGGAGCCCAAGGACTGCCCGGCAAGAAAGAGGGCTCACGAGGGCCAGGACATCCGGCCCCGCGCGTGCCAATTTGACGGGACGCGTTGCAAGATCGACCTGTACAACGTCGTCGCTGTGACCAAGGGCTCCGCGCTTTGGAAGCCCAACAACACTGTGAAGTTCATCGCCGAGGACGATACCGGCGTGTATTTCGTTTACCTGCACATGAGCCCCGACTCGCTCAGGCGCGCCGGCCTGAAGAAGGGCAAGTTGGTACCCCGCGATCGCGGAAAGAAGATCGGCGAGGTCGGGAATTGGATGCACACCGACCCGAACGGCACGACGGCACATCTGCACTTCGAGATCCGCGCGCAGACGGAAACCTGCGGAGGCTACGGCTGCACGTCGTCCCCCTACTGGACGCTTATTCGGGCGTATGAGGCGCTGATCGGCATGCAGGGAACGGAACTTCCCTGAGTGCAGGATGGCGCCGGAAGAACGGCGTGCGGCTTTGATTTGGCGGCCGCCCCTTTATGGCAAGGGAGAATGTACGATGACGCTTGCACGTCGGAGCTTTTTGCGTGTGATCGGAGTAGGGCTTGCAGCACCGGCGCTATCGCGGGCAACGTGGAGCCAGTCCACCGGGGGTTATCAGGCCGCAGATGCGGTTGCGGCCGTCGAGCCGAACCCCGATTTCACTTATGCCCCGGGGCTCACGCCGCTCAAGACGGCGCTGCGGCCTTATCGAAACAAGACCTACCGGTTGGAGAAGCAGGTGCTGAGCGGCGGCAAGTTCGTCGTTCACAATTACGGGCATGGCGGTGCCGGCATCACGATGAGCTGGGGGTGTGCGCAGGAGGTCGCGGACATCGTGACGGCGCAGTTTCCAAACCCGGCGGGAAAGCCGGTTGCTGTCCTCGGGGCCGGAGTCATGGGTCTGACGGCAGCGACGTGGTTGACCGAAAAATTGAGAATGCAAGTGACCGTTTTTGCCAAGGATTTCATCCCGCAGACGACATCGAACGTCGCCGGCGGCCAATGGGCTGCCTCGAAGGTGGCGTATCTGCCCGGCGAAAAGGACAAGTTCATCCGGATCCTGCGCCGCTCACACAAGGAGCATGGGCTGCGCGGCAACGCCTACGGTGTCTCCCCCCGAGAAAACTACTCTCTCGTTCCGCTCCCCGCGTTTCAGGATGTCCCGCCCGATCTCGTTCCTCGAACTCAATTGAACCGGCTGCCGTTCACACCGATGAATCAACCAGGGTGGAAATACTCAACCCTGCTGGTCGAGCCTCCGATATTCCTGACCAAGCTCCAGCAGGAGCTGCAGAAAAATGGCGTGCAATTCGTCTACAGGGAGTTCTTCGATGAAGATCAGGTTCGCGACCTTGCACAGGATATCATCATCAATTGCACCGGGGCGGGCTCGGACGCTATCTGGCGCGACCCTGATCTGGCGCCGATCAAGGGGCAGCTGGTGTTGTTGCCGGCGCAGCCCCGGCTCCAATATCTCTTCAGTGGGAGCGGTTACGTGTTTCCGCGTGCAGACTGCGTCGTGGTAGGCGGCACCGAGGAAACGAGTTATTCGGATGGAGATCCCGACCCGCAACGCTGCGCGGCTCTGGTCAAGCATCTGAAAGATCTATTCGATGGCGTTGGGCCGATTGCTCCTCCGACTTTCATGATCCAGGACGAGTGACGGATGGACGACTTGTCGTACGCATCCGGGTCCAGGCACGGCGGACGGCGGCAATCCTACCCCATCACCCCGCCGCGCCTGATCAGCTCCTTCCCAACCGCGGCCAGGTGCACCTGGTCCGGGCCGTCGCCGATGCGGATGAAGCGGGCGTAGACATAGGCGCGGGCGAGGAAGGTGTCCTGCGAGACGCCGGCGGCGCCGTGGATCTGGATGGCGCGGTCGATCACTTGGGCGGCCATGCTGGGCACCACGATCTTGGCCGCGGCGATCAGGTCGCGCGCGGCCTTGTTGCCCTCGCGGTCCATCTTGTCGGCGGCCTGCAGCGTCAGCAGGCGGGCCTGCGCGATCTCGCAGAAGGAGTGCGCGATGTCCTCGCGCACCGAGCCTTGCTCGGCGAGCGGCTTGCCAAAGGCGACACGCGACACCGCGCGCTGGCACATCAGTTCGAGCGCGCGCTGGGCGCATCCGATCAGCCGCATGCAATGGTGGATACGGCCGGGACCGAGCCGCCCCTGCGCGATCTCGAAGCCGCGTCCCTCGCCGAGCAGGATGTTTTCGGCGGGCACGCGGACGTTGTCGTAGACGATCTCGGGGTGGCCGACCGGGGCGTCGTCATAGCCGTAGGTGAGCATGTCGCGGACAATGCGCACGCCGGGCGTGTTCCTGGGCACCAGGATCATGGATTGCTGGCGATGACGGTCGGGATCGTCGGGCGCGGTCTTGCCCATCACGATCAGGATCTCGCAATCCTCGTTCATCGCGCCCGAGGTGAACCACTTCCGCCCGTTGATGACGTAATCGCTGGCGTCACGCGTGATGGCGCACTGGATGTTGGTGGCGTCGCTGGAGGCGACCTGCGGCTCGGTCATCGAGAAACCGGAACGGATGCGCCCCTCCAGCAGCGGCTTCAGCCAGCGCTCCTGCTGCGCCTCGGTGCCGTAATTCGCCAGCACCTCCATGTTGCCGACGTCGGGCGCCGAGCAGTTGAAAACCTCTGGCGCCCAGAGGATGCGCCCCATGATCTCCTTCACGGGCGCGTATTCGAGATTGGACAGACCCGGTCCGTGCTCGCCGGAGAGAAACAGGTTCCAGAGCCCCTGCTCGCGCGCCATCTTCTTCAGGTCCTGCAGCACGGGCGGCGTCTTGTAGCGCGCGGCGTCCGGCTTCACCTGCTCGTAATAGAGCTCCTCGACCGGCTCGACATGCGTCCGCATGAACTGGCGGACGCGCGCCTGAAGCTCCAGCGAACGGGGAGAGTGTTGAAAGTCCATGGTGGGTCCTCCTGTTCGCCTCGTCGCGCGTCAGCGTCGTAGGGTGGGCAAAGCGAAGCGTGCCCACGCATTGTTTGCGACCGAGAGAGGTGGTGGGCAAGGCGCCTTTGCCCACCCTACGATTTCTGACTCGCGGAGAGATATCGCTCACGTCCCCTTCAGCAATTCGCTCGCCACCACCCAATCGTTGCCGTCGAACTGCAGCATGTAGCCGTCCTTGATCGGGCGGAAATCCTGCGGCGTGGTGTTGAGGGTGATGCCGGGCATCAGGAGCGACAGCGGCACGCTCTTCAGGTTCGCGGCCTGCGCCATGATGTTCTCGCGCGTCAGATTGTCCTTGCACTGCCTCAGCAGCACCACCAGGGCCTCGGCGACGGTGTAGCCGTAGAGGCCGGCGACGTTGTTGACGTCGGCGTTGGGCAGGCGCTTCTTCATGAAGTCGATATAGGCCGTCATCGCCGGATCGTCCTTCGGCTGCTCGACGAAGGGCTTGAGCGCGCCGAGCGAGAGCACGCCCTTGCCGGCTTCGACGCCCGCCGGCACCATCACGGTGGCCTTGTTGGCGCAGCCCGAGGCGAGGAAGCGCGTCGGCTGCCAGCCGACCTCGTGCGCTTTCCGGATCGCCTGCGCGCAGGCGCGCGGCGTCACCGAATAGATCATGAAGACGTCGGCCTTGGTGCTCGCCAGCGTCAGCACCTGGGAATCGACGGTTGGGTCGGCGACCTCGAAGCTCGAGGCCATCGCGATCGCCTTGTCGGCGTCCGCGCCGAGCGCCTCCTTGACGCCGCGCAGATATTCCTTGCCGGCATCGTCGTTCTGATAGAGCACCGCAAAGCGCGCATTCGGGTTCTTGGCGCGGGCATAGGCGACGTCGATCGCGGCCTCGCTGGTGTAGTTCGGCGCCCAGGGCAGCGCCATCGACCAGGGCATGTTGGCCGGATCGTTCCACTTCGAGGCCGAACTGATCAAAAACAGCTGCGGCACCTTGTTGCTGTTGAGATATTTCGCGATCGCCGAGCTCGGCGCCGTGCCCATGGTGGCGAAGATGAAGGCAACGCCGTCGCCCTCGACGAGGCGCCGCGCCGCCTCCATGGTCTTGGGCGGCGAGAACGCGTCGTCCAGCGAGATCAGATTGAGCTTGCGGCCGTTCACGCCGCCCTTGTCGTTGACCTCGTCGAAATAGGCCGCGATGACCCGGCCCGTGATGCTGAGCGGCGAGGCCGGTCCGCTGTAGGGCATGGTGTTGCCGATCTTGATCTCGGTGTCGCTGACGCCGGGACCGTAGGATTTTTGCGCGGAGACAGGGGTCGACAGGCAGGCGGCAGCCAAAGCTGCGGCCAGGACCAGAGCGGCTTTCATGGTTTCTCCCCGATGATTGTCGCCGCGCGACGTCGTGGCGTGAACGCGCGGCGCGCTGCTTTTTTGTCAGCGCGTCAGCTCAGCGGAGTTCGGCAAGGTGGTCTTGCGTCGAGTTGCTGATTGGCCCGGCACTCAGCGCGCAGGAGCTAGCGGCGCTGCTTCAAGCTGAGACCAAGGCTGACCCAGCCCGCACCCGCCATGATCAGGTCGATGCCGAGAAACAGGCCGAGGATGTAGACGCTGTTCACCGGCCAGCGTGCCAGGATCAAAAGCCCGAGCAGCAGCGTGACGACGGCCGACAGCGCCACCCAGACCCACGGGCTCTCGCGCTTCATGCTGAAAGCGAGAAACAGCCTGACTGCGCCGGAGGCCAGCAGCGAAGCGCCGAGAAAGAGAGTGAGCAGCACGGCGGCAAAGAGCGGGTTCTGGAAGGTGAGGAATCCGGCAACGATGTAGAGCACGCCGAGCAAGGCCCAGATCAGGAACTTGCCCCAGCTCTTCATCTGGAATGCGCCGATCACCTCGGTCACGCCGGCAACGATCATCATCGCGCCGACCACGATCACGCTCGCCACCGTTGCCATCATCATGCTGCCGAGCGCGACGAAGCCGGCAATGAGGTAAACGACGCCGAGGGCAACGATCCAGCCCCATTTGGCATGGAGCGCCGAGATACCCGAGCCGAGACTGGAAGGGTGAGGCGCATCTGAAGCACTTGTCATGGACCACTCCTGCATGCGAAGCCCGCGGGCACACGCCAGGATAGCACGCACCGCACCGGGACAACAGCCAGCAGATCAGCCCTTACCCGCCGCAACGTTGACGCAAATCAAGATCGGGCGCGCCGCTTCAGCCGTGCTAGCGCTCCATCTCCAATTCGGCCTTGAGATTATCGAGATCGCGATAAATTGAAGCGACCGCCAGCACGCGACCGCCCTTGCGGTACTTCAACAGGCAGTCCTTTCCGGAGATGCTGCCGTCGATCGCGATGTCGTCGAAGTTCTCGGCGTGCCCGACATAGTTGATCGGCACGTCGTAGTGCTGGCTCCAGAAGAACGGCACGGCGTCGAAGCGCTCGCGCCTGCCAAGCATGTTGCGCGCCGCCGTCTGCCCCTGCCGCTCCGCCACCACCCAGTGCTCGACGCGGATGGTCTGCCGCGAATGCGGATCGGGCCAGCGGGCGATGTCGCCGGCCGCGAAGATGCCGGCCACGCTGGTCTCCAGATATTCGCTCACGCTGACGCCACGATCGGCCGCCAGCCCCGCCTGCTCGGCGAGCGCGAGGCGCGGCTTGACGCCGATGCCGACGACGACGACGTCAGCCTCGATGACGGCGCCGCTCTTCAGCGTCGCGCGCATGCCGTCGAGCCTCTCCACCGTATCCTTCAAGTGGAAGATGACGCCGTTCTCCTCGTGCAGGGACCGGACGAAATCGCCCATCTCGGCGCCGAGCACTTTCTGCATCGGCCGCTCCTCCGGCGCGACCACATGCACCTCGATCTTGCGGGCCCGCAAGGAGGCCGCGACCTCCAGGCCGATGAAGCTGGCGCCGATCACCAGCGCGCGCCTGGCACTTGCTGCGGCCTTGATGATGGCGCGGCTGTCGGCGACCGAGCGCAAGGTGTGAACGTGCGGCTGGTCCGCGCCGGGAATCTGCAACTTGACCGGCTCGGCGCCGGTCGCGAGCAGCAGCCGGTCGAACGGCAGCTTGTCGCCATTTCCGAGCGTGACGCTGCGCGTCTTCGCATCGATCGTGGCGACGTCGGTGTTGAGCCTGAGATCGATGCCGGTGTCCTGGTAATAGTCCTCACCGCGCAGCGGCAACCAATCCTCCGGCGCGTTGCCCGCGAGGTAGTCCTTGGAGAGGTTGGGCCGGTCGACCGGCATCGCGCCGTCATTGCTCAGCATGGTGATGGCGCCGGCAAAGCCCTCGCGCCGGAGCGTCTCGGCGGCGGAGAAGCCGGCGGCGCCGCCGCCGACGATGACGAACTTCTCCGACGTCGGCGCGCTGCGATGTGCGGTCGGCGGCGTCAGTGCCTCGCGCTTGCGCCGAACGACGATGCTGTCGCGATCGCGCGTGACCTCCCAGACCGCCAATGCATTCAACGCCGGTGGGCGGGTGGCCTCCCCGGTGCGCAAGGAGAAGCAGGCATGATGCCAGGGACAGCGGATGGTATCGCCCACCACCAGGCCCTCGGCGAGCGGACCGTGATAATGGCTGCAGGCCGGCTCGATCGCGAAGATCTCGCTGCCCGCTTGCACCAAGAGGACGTCCTCCTCGCCGACGTGACCGAGCAATTTGCCGTCCTTGAACGCGCTCAGCGATATGCCCTTGCTCAGATCGGGTCCGCTCGGCTTGTTGTCCTCGGCCATGGCGACGCCTCCTTCTTGCGCGCGGGTCAATCGTCCGAATTGGCGAGCCCCAGCAGCTCCTGGCGCGTCAGCGCATTGTCGCGGAACACGCCCAGCATGCGGCTGGTGACGAGGTCGGTCCCGGGCTTGTGCGCACCGCGCGTGGTCATGCAATGATGCGTCGCCTTGATGATGACGCCGACGCCTTCGGGCTTGAGCACGTCGTTGATGGTATTGGCGATCTGCGCGGTCATCTTCTCCTGGATCTGGAGCCGTTTGGCGTAGACGTCCACCACGCGCGCAAGCTTGGAGATGCCGACGACGCGCCCCTGCGGAATATAAGCGACCCAGGCGCGGCCGACGATCGGCGCCATATGGTGCTCGCAATGGCTCTCGAAGCGAACGCCGCGCAGCACGATCATCTCGTCATAGCCCTCGATCTCCTCGAAGGTCTTTTGCAGGATCTCGGTCGGGTCCAGCGCGTATCCGGAGAAATACTCCTCGAAGGCGCGTGCGACCCGGTCCGGCGTCTCGCGCAGGCCGTCGCGGCCGGGATCATCGCCGGCCCAGCGGATCATGGTCCGGATCGCCTGCTCGACCTCCGCCCTGTCGGGCCGTTCGACCGGCGCCTGCGCCACCGCGACACGTTCGAGCTTACGCACGTGCGACTCCATCGAGGTCCTCCCCTGCAATGAGCCGCATAGGTTAAGCGGCCCCACAGCTTGGACGGCTGCAATCGGAAAAGGTTCCCGCCGATCGGGGAAATTTGGGAGGCGGAGTGCCGAAGGCGCGTCTCGAACCATGAAGGCCGGCCGCGGGGCTTTCACCCTTCGAGACGCCCGCTCCGCGGGTCCTCAGGATGAGGAGTTAGACTGCCTATGCCTCAGCCGCCTTCCGGACGTCGATCACGGCCTGCGCCCATTCGGCCGGCCGCTCCTGCGGCAGATTATGACCGGCATCGGTGAAGACGCGCCGCTCGAAGAAGCCTTCGAACTTGCGGGCGTGATGGGCGGTGCCGGGATTGACGCCGTCGCTGTCGCCGTCGATCGCAATGGTCGGGACGCGGATCTGCGGCTGGCCGGCGAGCCTCGCCTCGATTTCCGCATAGGCGGGATCGCCCGCGACCAGCGCGTAGCGGTGGCGGTAGGAGTGGATCACGACATCGACGAAATCGGGATTGTCGAAAGACACCGCGCTCCGCTCGAACGTTGCGTCGTCGAACGCCCATTTCGGCGACCACATCGCCCAGAGCTGGCGGGCGAAGCCGCGCCGGTTGCGCTCCAGCGCGCGGCGGCCGCGCTCGTTGTGGAAGAGATATTGATACCAGAGTGCCGCCTCCTCGGGCGGCGAGGCCGGCTCCATGGCACGGGCGATGTTCTGGATGTTGTAGGAATTGCCGCTGACCAGCCCGATCACGCGATCCGGATGGAGTGCTGCGACCACGCAGGCCGCGCGCCCGCCCCAATCATAGCCGCCGACGATTGCGCGCCGGATATCGAGCGCGTCCATGAAGGCCAAGAGATCGGCGCCGAGTGCTGCCTGCTCGCCGGAGCGCAAGGTCGAGGCGCTGCGGAAGCGCGTCGGCCCATAGCCGCGCAGCCAGGGCACCAGTACCCGCGCACCGGCCTCGGCGAGGATCGGCGCGGTCTCGGCATAGGCGTTCACGTCGTAGGGAAAGCCGTGGCCCATGATGCAGGGCCAGCCGTCGGGCGCGCCGTATTCGCGATAGGCGATGTCGAGGATGTCCGTGGCGATGGTTTTTTGTTGCATGGTTTTGCTCACGGATTTTGCGCACTATCGTAGCCCGGATGAGCGCAGCGATATCCGGGATGCGGCGCCGCCGGCCCCGGATATCGCTGCGCTCATCCCGGCTACAACGGGCCTATGTCTGCGGCCCGGACAGCGAGATGTCGCGCTCGGCGCGGAACACGTTGCTGTAGAGGTTGGCGATCCATTGCCGGCCGATCTCGGTCTTGTTGAGATAGCCGATCTCGGTCTGGATGTGCGGTGCGACGCTGTTCCAATAGAACTGCGGATAGCGGTTCACGATGTCGGCCGGCGAATCGTAGCCGAGCTGGCGATTCATGCCGACTTCCTCGAACTCGTAATAGAGCGCGTTGGCCTTGCGCAGATAGTTGGGATCGCCGAGCTGGCCGATGAAGTCGGCCGCGCGCAGGATCGAGGCCTCGTCGTCGTATTCCTGGCCCTGGCGGGCCGGAAAGCGCGTGCCCTCGATGGCGCGGGCAACGCGCTCCGGATCGAGCCCGGGAATATGCCGCAACCGCCGCGTCACATATAGTTTCGAGCGGTCGACGTGATACATCATCAGGCTCGCGTCCGATGCACCGCGCGGCAACGAGATCTTGGTGTCGGCCGCGTCGATGACGAAGCCGTCGGCGTCGTCCTCCTCGAACAGCCCGCGCACATAGCCGATGTCGTGGGCGAGGCAGGCGATCAGGATATGGACGTAGTCCTCAGCCGACAGATGGGTATGGAGGCTCCGGCCGCGCAGGATGGCCTGGGCCGCCAGCGTCACCAGCATCGTGTGCTCGATATTGTGATAGAGCGCATCGCTGTTGCCGATGCATTCCATCGCGGTGCGGGTCGCGCTCTCGACGATATTGGCAGAAGTCTCATCGAACCGGCGACGCATGAACTTACCGAGGAAGTCCTCGAGGGATTCAGCCGCCAGTCTCGGTAAGGTTATCATGGCTGCAGCCCCGTCCGCCGCTGGTGTCCCACGCTCTCTCCCGACGCCTCTGTTGTTCTCGACGCGGCGCCAGCATAGCCCATCTTGGGCCGGCTGACCAAATTCCGCATCAAAAATTCGTAAATATGTTACATTGCCGCTGCGCAACATGACGGTTGCGGCCAGCACCTGATACAGCCTGAAGGCGTCAGCCGGAAAGATCCAGGCCTGACGACCGCTCTACGGGGCGGACAAGATGTCGGCGCCATCGGCCGAGCGCGAAAGGCTTCTGGCCAAATAGAACAGCTCGACCAGCTTGCCGCGTTTGCCGGCCAGCGAGAAGATATATTCGCCAAGCGTCTCCAGCACTGGTTGGCAAATTCATTGATCGAGACTTCGGGATGGCGAAATCATAAGGACCGGGCGTAGTCGAAGGAGACTAGTTCGCCCGTCGATGCGCGCTGAGAGCTTCAATCAATTCTTCAAACGCAGCGTTCACTGAAACCGTCGACTTGGTGCGCTCTTCCTGGGAATGTCACCCTCCGCTTCAGTAAGCTCTCGGAGAGATGTACGGTTCTTGGAGGCGAGTCCGCAATAAGCTGACAGTCGGCTGGCAGCGTGCCAATCGAGTATGGGCCAGAAGCGGAATTGCGGCTGACAACGAAAGGTTAGTGCTCGTTGTTTCACAACGTATATCCGCCCGCATGGTCGTTGCCACCGTGCGCGGCGATGAACATGGCGACGGCCGACCGGCAATAGGATTCGATTTCGTTGTCGTCCTCTGCTCTCGCCTGATCGAAGCGTGCGATCATCAGGAGATCGGATCCTTTGAAAAGCGCGGCAAACAAGCGGGCGGACCGGAGAGGATCGGGCACGTTCAGAAGCGCCTTCGCGTGCAACTGACGCAACAGGGCCTCGATTTGGGCGATGATATGGGCGGGGCCGGCTTCGTAATGGAGCTTGCTTAACGAGTTTTGATTCGTCTTGTCGGCCATGACCATGGCTTCGACACTGCGGACATCTGATCTCAACAGCGTGCGAAGCAAGGACGATCCCACCGCCATGAGCTGATCTTCGGCCGAACCGCCGACGCCTTCAAGAAGGGCCTGCGGTGCAAACAACTGATGGCAGCCGGTCGCGATGGCCGCGCTGAACAGCGCCTCCTTATTCTCGAAGTGCCGATAGATGCTGAGCTTGGATATCTTCGCCCGCTGGGCGACCTTGTCCAAGGTCGTCGCTTGAAAACCCAATTCCACAAAGAGTTGCGACGCGGCATCGACTATCGTTTGGCCAAGCGCCTCGTTGGCGGGCCGGCCGCGCCGGCCCTGGCTGTTTTTCGTCACGACAATTCCAGTACTTGACAGTATTCTAATTCATGAATTACGATACCATGCAGTGTCGAAAATGTGCAAGCCAATGGATAGGTTTCACCTGTCCTCCAAACGGAGGCCATCACCATGGACGACGTCATCATCATCGGCGGCAGCTTTGCCGGTCTCGCCGGCGCCCTGCAGCTCGGCCGTGCCCGCCGCAAGGTCACCGTTCTCGATACCGGCCTGCCGCGTAACCGCTTCGCTAGCCACTCGCATGGTCTGCTCGGCCACGATCACAAGCCCCCGCTGGACATCCTGGCCGAGGCGCGGCAGCAGCTGGCGCGTTATCCCACGATCAAGCTGGTCAGTGCCCGGGCCGAAAGTGTCTCCGGCGCCATCGACGATTTCAACGTCCTCACTTCTGGTGGCGAAAGCTTTCGGGCGCGTCGTCTGATCCTGAGCTATGGCGTCGCCGACCAGATGCCTGATGTTCCGGGCTTTGGCGAAAGCTGGGGCACGTCCATCGTGCCCTGCCCTTATTGCGACGGCTTTGAAGTCGCCGGTCAGCATTGGGGCCTAGTCTGGTCGGGCCCGCAATCGCACAATCAGGTCAGGCTGTTCCACGATTGGACCGACAAGTTGACGCTTTTCACCGATGGTCACGACATTCCGCCCGATATCCGGGCCGATCTGACGCGCCGCAACGTACCTGTCGTCGAAGACCGGATTGTCGAGATCGCCCATCACAAGGGCCATATCGCCACCGTCAATCTCGATACCGGCCGCAAGGTCGTGGTCGACATCCTGTTCGCCCATCCGCGCAACAAGCCGTCCGCAAGCCTGCATGAATCACTGGATCTCGCCACGGTCGATACGCCCGTCGGCATCGCCCTCAAGGTCGACGAGCGCCGCCAAACCAGCATGCCCGGCATCTACGCCGCCGGCGACCTCACCACGCCCTTCTTGCCCTCGGTCACCCAGGCATCATCGCAGGGCGCGATGGCGGGCATCTTCGCCCAGCAATCGATGGTGGTTTGACAGCACAGATTTGAGAGCACAGATTGGAGATGAGCATGGCCGTCGAACCGGACAGCGCGGGTGTGCGCTTCCCTCCGCCCTTCGTCTATCTGGGAGCGCTGCTGTTGGGGTTGGCGGCGGAGCGGTTCGTCACCCTGCGCTCTTTCGGCATCGACTGGCGGTTGCTGGTCGCGACGGGCGCGCTGCTGTTCGTTGCCGGCGCGGCGATGATGCTTGCGGCGGCGGGACTGTTCCGGCGGCTGGGCACCAACGTTCCGCCATCGCAGCCAACCACCCTCATCGCAACGACCGGTCCTTATCGGTGGACCCGCAATCCCATGTATCTCGGCATGGCGCTTATCTATGCCGGCCTTGCGATCGGCTTCGACGGGCCGATCGCCTTCGCCTTGCTCCCCTTGGTGCTGATCGCGATCCAGACGCAAGTGATCGCCCGCGAGGAGCGCTATCTCGAAGCGAAGTTCGGCGACGACTACCGCCGCTACAAGGCCGAGGTTCGCCGCTGGCTCTGACTATTCCGCCGCTGCCGCCTGCGGGGCCTCCTAATAAACCAGCGCCGCTTCCTTGCCACGAGCTATCATATTCTGAACGTTGCGGGCCGGTGTCACGGAAAACCGACCGGCCGGCTGACCCCGCAGTACACCCCAGCGCCTGAGAGTCGATGACGCCGCGGAGGCGGCGCGAACGGTCAACAGTGCCCTAACACCCTTCTTCCACCCGATCTTGATCCAGTATCGCATCCAACACGGCGAAGACAGCGAAACCAGCTTGCGCGACCAAGTCCGATTTATCCAAAAAGCTCTGGGCAAGTCGGCCGCACGGTCCGACTAACGTCCGCAATGGGGTCACGAGCTGCCGATGACATTCTAGATGGCCGACCTCCGCTTTGCGTTGGTAAGCCGGCGCTTATGAGTACCCGCCCTACTCCACCAGCACCACATCGACGGCGACGCCGAGCTTCTGCTTGGGCGAGCCGACGATGATGCCGTCGACCGGCGAGACGTCGGAAAAGTCGCGCCCGACCGCGAGCACGATATGGTCGTTGCCAATCAAGAGGTCGTTGGTCGGGTCGAAATCGACCCAGCCGAGCTCCGCCCCGCACCACAGCGATACCCAGGCATGGGTGGCATCGGCGCCCTGCAGGCGGGGCTGGCCCGGTGCTGGAATGGTGCGCAAATAGCCGCTGACATAGGCCGCCGGCAGACCGAGCCCGCGCAGCCCCGCGATCATCACATGGGCAAAATCCTGACAGACGCCGTGGCGCTTGTCGAAGACCTCGCCGAGCGGGGTCGAGATCACCGTCGCCTTGGGGTCGTAGCGGAAGTCGGCGCGGATACGGTGCATGAGGTCGACCGCGCCTTGGAGGATGCCTGCGCCGGGTGCAAAGCTCAAACTCGCATAGGCGCTGACCGGGCGCAGCACCGGCACCAGCGGGCTCGCAAAGACATAACCGATCGGCGAGGACGGCCCGAGGCTCGTCGCTTCGAAGGCGACGTCACGGATGCTTTCCCAGGGCGGACTGACGGCGTCGCGCGGCGGCGGCCGGCGTGACACGGCGACGCGCGAACGCGAGTCGATCCGCAGGTTGCGATGCGCGGCTTCGATCACGACGCTCTCGGTCAGCGTGCCGAAGAAATCGCGCCGCACATTGCGCTCGGCAGGCCGCGGACGGATCTCGACGCCGTGCGAGATCAGCTCCTGGCCGCCGCCGCTTCTGGGCTCGAGCCGCAGCGTGCAGCGGGCGAAGCTGACGGGACTCTCATATTCGTAGGTGGTGACGTGACGGATGTCGTAGATCACGCCAGCCCCGTCAGCTTTTCCGGCCGGGCGGCATTGGGGCCATGCGGGAAGTAGTGCTGCCCGATCGCCTCCGCGAGGCTGAGCAGGTCCTGCTCCAGCGCAAACAGCATCTTGACCTCGAGCTTCTCGGCCTCTGCCGTTGCAAGCATCGCCTGCATCGCCACCGCGAGCCGCTGCGGCTTCTCGATCAGGCCGTGCTCCTTCAGGCTCGGCAGCGCTTCAATATGCTCGTTCAGCGTCGTCACCTGGAACGCCACGGAGCGCGGATTGTAGGGATCGAGCACGGCGAGGTCGCGCACCGGGGCCAGGATCGGCGCCAGCAGGTAACGCGAGCGATAGGTGATCTGGCAATCCACCAGCGTCAGCAGGATGTCGAGATCCTCGTCGCCGGCCTCGTCATAGGCGAATTGCCGCGTGAAGCGTGTGGTGTTGATGGCACGCTCGACGCGGCGGCCGATGTCGAGGAAGCGCCAGCCGGCGGCACGGTTCATGTTCTCTTGCGCGAGGCCTGCGAAGCTCGCCAGCTCCTGCAAGGTCAGCTCGGCCGCGCTCAGCACGCTGTCGTCGTCCTCGACCTCATAGGCAAGGCGCTCGGCCATCTCGGTGATGACCTGCCAGGCATCGGGCGACAGCCGCTCGCGCAACGAGGTCGCCGTGCGCTGCGCCGCGCGCACGAGCGACAGCGCCGAGCCGAAACGCGCCTCGCTCTGCAGCGCTTCCGCCACGATGCGCCCTGCGGCCGCGCGCGAGGTTTGCGAGACCGCGCCCCAGGCCACCAACAGGCGCTGGATGCGCTCGGCCGATTGCACCGAGGCCGCGGTGCCCTTGTTGGGCCCGCTCGGCGAGCCCAAAGCGCGCACGAGGCGCAGCGTCGCCTCGGCGCGTTCGAGATAGCGGCCGAGCCAGAACAGATTGTCGGCGGCGCGGCTCGGCAGCACGCCGGCGATGCGGCGGATGCGGACCTTGTCGGTCGCCGGCAGCAAGGTCGCGGTCGAGACCTGCTTGTCGGAGACCACCCAGACGTCGGCGGCACGCGCACCGTCGCCCATCGACACCGCGCGCGCGTCCGCCTGCTCGGCGATGCGGCAGAAGCCGCCGGGCATGATGGCCCAGCCGTCGGGCGTCGCCGCGGCGAACACGCGCAGCACGAACGGACGCGGCGTGATCTGGCCCTGCTCCCACACCGGCATGGTCGAGAGCCGCACCACCTCCTGGCCGACATAATCCATGCCGCGCGCGGCGATGGCTTCGACCAGGCGCTGGCGGTCGCTCGCATCAAGCTCGCTCGCGAGCACCGGGCCGCTGGAGTCGAAGCCGGGCACGCCGCGCCGGTAGGCGCCTTCGATCGCGACCTCGTCGAGCCGCGCCAGCACCTCCTCGCGCGCGACGCGCTGGCCGCACCACCAGGTCGCGATATGCGGCATCTTCAGCTCCTCGCCGAGCAGGCGGCGGCTGAGCGCTGGCAGGAAGCCGAGCAGCGCCCGCGCCTCCAGGACGCCGGAACCCGGCATGTTGGCGACAACGACGCCGTCCTTGCGCAGCACGTCGATCAGGCCGGGCACGCCGAGATGCGAGGACGCATCGAGCTCGAGCGGATCGAGCGAGTTGGAATCGACCCGGCGCAGCAGAACGTCGAGCCGCTTCAGGCCGGCAACGGTGCGGATGTGGATGCGGTTGTCGCTGACGGCGAGATCATCGCCCTCGACCAGCAGGAAGCCGAGATAGCGCGCCAGCGTCGCATGCTCGAAATAGGTCTCGCTGAAGCTGCCCGGCGTCAGCACGCCGATCCGCGGCTCGTCACGGTCGGCGCGCGCGCGCAGTGAGTCGCGGAACGCCTCGAAGAACGGCGCGACACGCGGCACGTTCATCGACTTGTAGAGGTCGGAGAAGGCGCGCGAGAGCACCAGGCGGTTCTCCAGCGCGTAACCCGCGCCCGACGGCGCCTGGGTGCGGTCGCCGAGCACCCACCAGCGGCCGTCGGGCCCGCGGCCGACATCGGCGGCATAGAGCGACAGATAGCGCCCGCCCGGCGGCGGCACGCCGCAGACGGGACGGAGATATTCGGGGCTACCGGCGATCGCGGCCGCGGGCAGCGCGCCCTCGGCGACCAGGCGTCCCTCGCCATAGAGGTCGCGCAGCACGCGTTCGAGCAGCTCGGCGCGCTGGGTGATGCCGGCGCAGAGCTGCTGCCAGTCGGTCTCGTCGATCAAAAGCGGCAAATGGCTGATCGACCACGGCCGGTCGGCGCTGTCGTCGGGGGCCCGGTAGGTGACGCCGGCCTCGCGGAGGTGGCGGTCGGCCATGCCGAATCGCCGCTCGATCTCGTCCGGCGCGAGCGCGCCGAAGGCCTCGAAGAAGCGGCTCCAGACCGCGCGCGGGGCGCCCTCGGGGCCTAAGAACTCGTCCGGAATGCCGGGCAGGCGGCGATAGTCGCGGACCCATTGCGCGAAGCGGCGCTGGCCTTCACGCTGGCTCTCACGTTGTCCTGGCGCCCTACCCGCCTTGTCGTCCTCTTCGGCTGCGCCCTCGGCCATGCGCCTCTCCATGCCCCACCATCATACTCATTGCAGGAGCGGGGTCCGCAAGTCGAGGGTCAGGGGGAACTCATTTGTGCGTTCCTCGGGCGGGGGCTGGATGGGCCCCGGCGTATGGCCGTGATCCTGGAAGCGCGCCAGACGCCGCGCCTCGGCTTCATAGGTGTTGACCGGCTTGGTGTCGTAGCTGCGGCCGCCCGGATGGGCGACATGGTAGACGCAGCCGCCGAGCGAGCGGCCGTTCCAGCTGTCGATCAGGTCGAAGGTCAGGGGCGCGTGGACCGGAATGGTCGGATGCAGGCCGGAAGCCGGCTGCCAGGCCTTGAAGCGGACGCCGGCCACGGCCTCGGCCGAGCGGCCGGTCGAGGTCATCGGCAGGCGGCGGCCGTTGCAGGTGACGATGTGGCGGCCCTCGACAAAGCCCTCCGCCTTGACCTGGAGCCGCTCGACCGACGAATCGACATAACGCACCGTGCCGCCGGCCGAGCCCTCCTCGCCCAGCACGTGCCAGGGCTCCAGCGCCTGGCGCAGCTCCAGCGTCACGCCGCCATGATGGACGCGGCCGAAGGCGGGAAAGCGGAATTCGAGCTGCGCCAGATACCATTCCGGCTCGAAGGGGTAACCGAACTGCTTGAGCTCGCCGAGCACGTCCAGAAAATCGTCCCAGATGAAATGCGGAAGCATGAAGCGGTCATGCAGCGCGGTGCCCCAGCGCACGAACTTGCCGTGTTGCGGCTCGCGCCAGAATTTCGCGATCAGCGCGCGGATCAACAGCTGCTGGGCCAGCGACATGCGCGGGTCCGGCGGCATTTCGAGCGCGCGGAATTCGACGAGGCCGAGTCGGCCGGTCGGTCCCTCCGGCGAATAGAGCTTGTCGATGCAGATCTCGGCGCGATGGGTGTTGCCGGTGATGTCGACGAGCAGATGCCGGAACAGGCGGTCGACCAGCCACAGCGGCGCCTGATAGCCCGGCGGCGGCACGTGCGAGAGCGCAATCTCGAGCTCGTAGATGCTGTCGTGCCGGGCTTCGTCGATGCGCGGCGCCTGGCTGGTCGGCCCGATGAAGAGGCCGGAGAAGAAATAGGACAGCGAGGGATGCCGCTGCCAATACAGCACGAGACTCTTGAGCAGATCCGGCCGGCGCAGGAACGGCGAGTCCGGCGGGCTCGAGCCGCCAACCACGACGTGGTTGCCGCCGCCGGTGCCGGTGTGGCGGCCGTCGACCAGGAAGCGGTTGGCGCCGAGGCGAACCTTGCCGGCATCCTCGTAGAGGCCGGTGGTGATCTCGACCGCCTCGCCCCAGCTCTTCGCCGGCTGGATGTTGATCTCGATGACACCGGGATCGGGCGTCACCTTGATCACCTCGATGCGCGGATCGAACGGCGGCGGATAGCCTTCGACATGGACGGGGAGCTGCATCTCCTCGGCGGTGGCTTCGAGCACGGCGACCAGCTCGAGATAATCCTCGATGCGCTCGACCGGCGGCATGAAGGCGCAGATGACGCCGTCGCGGACTTCCACCGACAGCGCGGTGCGCACCGGGACGGCCGTGTTGAGCTGCTCGGGCGCGGCCCGCGGCGGCGATTCCGGGCGCGCGGCGAGCGTGAACACGGGCAGCTTGCCCCGAGCCTCCATCGGATCCTGTTCGACGATGTAGGGATATTGGTTGGGCGGCACGTATCCGAGCGAGCCGAGCGGCAGGCGCAGGCCAAGAGGCGAATCGCCCGGCATCAGGAACAGATGATTGCGCCGGAGAGCCCAGCGCTCGCTGCGCCAGCGCGGCGGCGCGTTCCAGCGCTGCACCGGCAGCACGAAGCCGCGCGGCGTATTCAGCCCCTCGTCGAACACGCGCGCCATGCGCGCGCGCGCCTCCGGATCGGACAGTTTGGAATCGGTGGGATCGACGTTGACGGGAAGCTCGGCTTCCTTCTGGAGCCAGTAGGCCGTGTCCTCGTAAGCCGGGATGATGTAGCCGGGATCGAGCCCGAGCCGTGCTGCCGTGACCTCGATGAAGGTCTCGGCCTCCTTCACCGCGGCGCGCCGCGGATGTTCGATGCTGGCGATCAGGTCGGCGTTCTTCCAGATCGGCACGCCGTCCTTGCGCCAGTACAAGCCAAAGGCCCAGCGCGGCAGGCTCTCGCCCGGATACCATTTGCCCTGGCCGTAATGCAGAAGACCGCCCGAGCCGAAGCGCGTGCGCAGGCGGCGGATCAGGTCGTCGCCAAGCGCGCGCTTGGTCGGGCCGACCGCTTCCGTATTCCACTCCGCCGCTTCGAGATCGTCGACCGAGACGAAGGTTGGCTCGCCGCCCATGGTGAGCCGAACGTCCGCGCTCTCGAGATCGCCGTCGACCTGCTCGCCGAGATCGTTGAGCCGCGCCCAGGATTCGTCGGAGAACGGCTTTGTGATGCGCGGTGCCTCGCGGATGCGCTTCACGCTCATGTCGAAGGCGAACTCGACCTCGGCAAAGCCGGCGCCGCCCGAAATCGGCGCGGCCGAGCGATAGTGCGGCGTCGCGGCGACCGGGATGTGGCCCTCGCCCGCGAGCATGCCGGAGGTCGCGTCGAAGCCGATCCAGCCGGCGCCGGGCAGATAGACCTCGGCCCAGGCGTGCAGGTCGGTGAAGTCGTTCTCCACTTCCGGCGGCCCTTCGATCGGATCGATGTCGGGGCGGATCTGGACGAGATAGCCGGAGACGAAGCGCGCGGCGAGCCCGAGATGACGGAAGGTCTGGATCAGCAGCCAGGCGGAATCGCGGCATGATCCGGCGGACGAGGCGAGCGTCTCCTCCGGCGTCTGCACGCCCGGCTCCATCCGGATGATATAGCGGATCTTCTTCTGCAGCTCGCGATTGAGCTCGACCAGGAAGTTGACGGTGTTCGGGGCTTCCTGCGGGATCGAGTCCAGATATTTCGCAAACAGGCGATCGGGCTTGACCGTCTCGAGATACGGCGCGAGCTCGGTCTTGAGATCCTTCGTGTACTCGAACGGAAAGCTGTCGGCGTACGGCTCGACGAAGAAGTCGAACGGATTGACCACCGTCATCTGCGCGGTGAAGTCGACCTCGATCTTCAATTCGGTCGTCTTCTCGGGAAAGACGTAGCGGGCGAGCCAGTTGCCTTGCGGATCCTGCTGCCAGTTCACGAAATGATTGGATGGCGTGACCTTGAGCGAATAGCTCAGGATCGGCGTGCGCGTGTGCGGCGCCGGGCGCAGGCGGATGGTCTGCGGACCGAGGTCGATCGGGCGGTCGTATTTGTAGTGCGTGACATGATGCAATGCGACGTAGATCGACACGGGGTGCGGTGCTCCAGCAGCTTTTTTGAGCAGAACACCTGAAGTGGGTGCGATCAAGCACTAACAACGGGCAGCGCGTGCCTAGGAAGTATCCCGGTCACACCGTAGGCCGGATGGCGCGCCACATGTGCAGCATCGTAGGATGGGCAAAGGCGCGCGCTTGCGCGCCGTGCCCACGGCTCCCGTTGCGTGGGCACGGCGCAAGTGCGCCTTTGCCCACCCTACGATTCTACGATTCCGAGTCAGCGGATAGGGCCCGCCCAATCTCGCCGCGATCGCGCGGCCTTATGCCGCCGAGGTCAGCCGCTGCAGGAACTGCGTCACCTCGCGGCGGAGCGTCTCGACTTCGCCGTGGACGCGCTCGGAGGCGCTGTTGACGCGGCTCGCCACGCGGCCCGTATCGGCCGCGGCTTCGCTGATGCCTGACACGTTGGAGGAGACCTGCGAGGTGCCGGCGGAGGCCTCGTGGACGCTGCGGGCGATCTCGCGGGTCGCGGAGCCCTGCTGCTCGACAGAGGCCGCAATGCTCGCGGTGATGCCGTCGATCTCGGCGATGGTCTGGGCGATCGCCTCGACGGCCGCGACCGAATTGGTCGTCGATTGCTGCATCTCGCCGACCTTGGCGCTGATCTCCTCGGTCGCCTTCGCGGTCTGGTTGGCGAGGCTCTTGACCTCGGAGGCGACCACCGCGAAGCCGCGGCCGGCCTCGCCTGCCCGCGCCGCCTCGATCGTGGCGTTGAGCGCCAGAAGGTTGGTCTGCGAGGCGATCTCGCTGATCAGCTTGACGACGTCGCCGATCCGCAGCGCGGCATCCGCGAGGGAGCGAATTTCGTTGCCGGCGCGATTGGCTTCGTCGACGGCGCGACCGGTGCTCGCGGTCGAGCCGGCCACCTGGCGGCTGATCTCCGCGATCGAGGATGCAAGCTGTTCCGCGGCGCTCGCCACCGTCGCAACGTTGCTCGAGGCCTGCTCGGACGCGCTGCGCATGCCGGAGGTCTGGCGGTTGGTCACCTCCGCGGCGGCCGCCATCTGGCCGGCGTCGGATTCCAGATCGGTCGCGGCGCTCATGAGGCTGCCGGCAACCTCGTCGAGATGCGTGCCGAACTGATTGGCGAGGCCGGCGATCTCGACCACGCGGCGGCCGAGGCTGTCGGTGCCAACGTTGATCACGGTGGCCGAGCGGCGGAACGAGCCGGGCAATCCGCGCGCGAGGATCTTGCGGAAATACTTGCCGCGGCTGGCATAGTCCATCGATGCCGAAGCCTCGCGGACGAAGGCGTCGGTGATGTCGAGTATGTCGTTGACCGACTTCTGGATGGCGCCGATCCGCCCGGCCTGTCGCTCGCTCAGGATCCGCGCTTCGAGATCGCCGCGCGCCGCCTTGCGGCAGACATCGGCGACTTCATCGACGGCCACCGCGGCGCGATGCTGGCACCAGACGGAATAGCCGAGCAGCAGGATCGCCGCGCCGAGCGGCGCGGCACCGATGCTTCCGCTCCAGCCGAGCAGCAAGCCGACGAACGCGACGCAGGCGAGAAGGCACGCGACCGCAGTCGCTCCCTGCGCCTTAGAGAGAGAGCACAAATTCATCGTAAGCGACACCGTTTTGCTTGAGCAGACCGACCATCATGTCGAAGCTCGCACGCATGCCGTCCTTGGCATTGGCGTGGCGCGCCTCTTCCGCGCAGAGCGCCTTGTAGATCGGCTTGATGCGTTCGACCGGCGCCGGATCGGGCCTGCGTCGATTGGAATGATATCCGATGATGTTGCCGCGATCGTCGAACGTCGGGGTGACATGGGCGAACACCCAATAATGGCTGCCGTCCCCGGCGAGATTGACGACGTAGGCGAAGATTTCCTGCTTGGCCTGGAGCGTGTCCCACAGCAGCTTGAAGACGCAGCGCGGCATGTCCGGATGGCGGATCACGCTGTGGGGCGCGCCCATCAGCTCCTTCCAGGGGTATTTCGCCATGCGGAGAAAGACGTCATTGGCGTAGGTGATGCGGCCTTTGAGATCGGTCTTCGATACGATCAGCTCTTCCTCACCGAGGAGATTTTCCACCCCAGTGGGACGTATCGCTTGCATCAGATGGATCCTCGACAAAGGGCGGGCCCACCACGCTGTGGAGCCGCATCGCCTCCTGTCTACGGCAACAATGTTAACCAGATGTAAGCCGGGAGAGTCCCGAAGAGGCGCCAGCCTCCGTATCACTACTTAGCGAATGAACGTTGCATCACCGACGATCACACGCGATGCCGAAGCCGTCGCGAACGTCTGCCTGCGTCCTCTGATTGCGTCGGCGCGGCGCGGCGCGCCCGGCGCGATTACATCGTCGCGCCAAGCACCCAGGGCGCGAACTCGGCGCCGCCGAAATCGAAGCTCTCGCTCTTGGTCGGCTGTCCCGACGCCGTCTTGAGGACGAGATCGAAAATGCGCTGGCCGCATTGCTCGACGCTCTCCTCGCCTTCGAGGATGGTGCCGCAATTGACGTCCATGTCCTCTTCCATGCGCTTGTACATGGGCGTGTTGGTGGCGAGCTTGATCGAGGGCGCCGGCTTGCAGCCGAACACGCTGCCGCGGCCCGTGGTGAAGCAGACCAGATTGGCGCCACCGGCGACCTGGCCGGTGGCGGCGACCGGATCGTAGCCGGGCGTGTCCATGAACACGAAACCCTTCTTGGTGACAGGCTCGGCGTAGCGCAGCACCTCGACGAGGTTGGTGGTGCCGGCCTTGGCCATCGCGCCGAGCGACTTCTCCAGGATGGTGGTGAGGCCGCCGGCCTTGTTGCCGGGGCTCGGATTGGCGTTCATCTCGGCGCCTTCGCGCGTCGTGTATTCGTCCCACCAGCGCATGAGGTCGACCAGCTTCTCGCCGACCTCGCGGCTGACGGCGCGGCGCGTCAGCAGATGCTCGGCGCCGTAGGTCTCCGGCGTCTCCGACAGGATCACCGTGCCGCCATGGCGGACGATGAGATCGCTGGCGGCGCCGAGCGCCGGATTGGCGGACACGCCGGAATAGCCGTCCGAACCGCCACATTGCAGCGCCACGGTGAGCTCGCTCGCCGGCACGGTTTCGCGCCTGACCTTGTTGGCGTCGGCCAGCGCCTCGCGCACGAAGGCGATGCCGGCTTCGACGGTCTTGCGGGTGCCGCCGACCTCCTGGATGTCCATCGCGCGCAAGCGGCCGGCGAGCTTCTGCTCTTCCATCAGGCCGCCGATCTGGTTCACCTCGCAGCCGAGGCCGAGCACGATGACGTGAGAGAAATTGACGTGCCGCGCATAGCCGCCGAGCGTGCGGCGAAGCAGCGCGAGCGGCTCATTCTGCGTCATGCCGCAGCCGGTCTTGTGGGTGAGCGCCACCACGCCGTCGACATTGGGGAAATCGGCGAGCGGATTGTCGCCGGTGAAGGGATTCTTCTTGAAGACGTCGGCGACGAGGCTTGCGACATGCGCGCTGCAGTTCACCGAGGTGAGGATGCCGATATAATTGCGCGTGGCGACACGGCCGTCCGGGCGGCGGATGCCTTCGAACGTCGCCGGCAGATCGAAATTCGGCGTCGGCTTGACGTCGACGCAATAGGCGTAGTCCTTGGAGAAATCGCCCATGCCGCAATTCTGCACATGAACGTGCTGGCCCGGCGCGATGGCTTGCGTGGCGAAGCCGATGATCTGGCCGTAGCGCTTGACCGGCTCGCCCGCTGCGATCGGCTTGATCGCGACCTTGTGGCCGGAGGGAATGCGCTCGACCGTGGTCACGCCGTCGGCCACCACCGTTCCCGGCGGCAGGCTGGCGCGCGCGATCACCACGCCATCATCGGGATGCAGGCGGATGACGGGGCTGATGGTCATGGCGGTCTCCTTGGGTCTTGAAAGTATCGTGCCCCGGACGCTGCGCAGCGCGAAAGCGGTGCGCTGCTGATCCGGGGCCCAGTGTTAGATCGTGTGCGGCGTTGGCTTCTGGGTCCCGGATCTGCGCCGCATCACTTCGTGCTGCGGCGCGTCCGGGACACAGGAAGAGCGATCAGGCCTTGCCGCCGGAATCCTTGCGGGTCGCATTGACCTGCATCTTGGCGTAGGTCGTCATCAGGCCGACCTCGTTGGACAAAGTCACCAGCTTGAAGCCCATGTTGATGGCGCGCGCTGCGCCTTCGGCGCCGCTGCAATGGATGCCGGGGTTGAGGCCGCGCTTGCCGCACTGCTTGATGACCTTCTCGTAGATCGCGAGGATCTCGGGCTCGCTGCGGTCGAGCTTGGGCTCGAGGCCGTAGGAGAAGCCGAGATCGGACGGGCCGATATAGACGCCGTCGATGCCCTCGACGTCGAGGATCGCTTCCATGTTCTCGACCGCGGTCCGGGTCTCCATCATCGGCAGCAGCACGATCTCGTCGTTGGCCGTCTTCTGGTAGGAGCCCGCGGTGCCGTACATGCCGGCGCGGATCGGACCGTTGGAGCGCACGCCCTTCGGCGGATATTTGGAATAGGAAACGAGGTTTCTGGCTTCCTGCGGCGTATTGACCATCGGGCAGATCACGCCGTAGGCGCCGCCGTCGAGCACCTTGCCGATGATGCCGGGCTCGTTCCAGGGCACGCGGACCATCGGCGTGATCGGATGCTTGTCCATCGCCTGGAAGCACTGCACCATCGACAGATAATCCTGCACGCCATGCTGCATGTCGACGGTGACGCTGTCGAAGCCGCATTGCGCGATCATCTCGGCCGAGAAGCCGGAGGGAATCGCAAGCCACGCGTTGACCACGGCCTTGCCCGACTTCCAGATCTCTTTGACTTTGTTCGCCACGTTGCCTTTCCTTCCCTGTTGCGCTCACTGGCCGCGGATCGAGTTGGGCCGCACTTTGAGCGAAAAAAAGCGTGAATGTCCATGGCTCTCGCCGTGCACGCACGCATATCTGGGGTCATCCCTCCGCGAGGGTATCATCCGCGCTTCCGAGCCCGGCGAGACTGTGCTCGAGCTCGCCCAGCATCTCCTGCAATTCGGCCAGCTTGTGCGCGCCAAAGCGTCGCGTGATCTCGGCATAGATCGCCTCCGAATTCGGCGCCACGGCGGCCATCAGCTTCACCCCCTCTTTCGAGATCGAGACCATGCTGCGGCGCTGGTCCGCTTTCGCCGTCTTGCGCTCGATCAGATTGCGCGCTTCGAGATCGCGCAGGATGCGCGACAGGCTCGGTCCGAGCAGGAACGCCGTGCGCGCGAGTTCCGTGACCTCCACCGCCTCGATCGCCGCCAGCGCGCGCAGGATACGCCATTGCTGCTCGGTCAAGCCGTGCTGGCGCAGCGAGGGACGGAACTGCCGCATCACCGCCTCGCGGGCCCGCAGCAGCGACATCGGCAGCGAGCGCGAGAAATCGCGCATCGGCACCTGCCGTGCGACAGGCGCGCTTCCGTTCGCTGGATCAGCCGGCTTTTTCACCATGGCGCCCTTTCAAACCGCGTGAAGTTTGCGGTGCAGCAAACCGGAACGGGGTTTGACGCATTCATTTAACATGTTAAGCATCTCTCCGCACCCCAGTTTGTAAGATGGCAAATGGCGCTTTCCGACGACGATATCCAAGCTTGCGCGCGGCGTCTGCACCATGCGGAAAGGACCCGCACGCAGATCCGGCAGCTCTCACAGGATTTCCCTGTTATCACCATCGCCGACGCCTACGCGATTCAGAAGGCCTGGGTCGATATCAAGATCGCGGAGGGGCGCATCGTCAGGGGCCACAAGATCGGCCTGACCTCGAAGGCGATGCAGAGCGCGCTCAATATCGACGAGCCGGATTCCGGCGTGCTGCTCGACGACATGTTCTTTGCCGACGGCGGAATCATTCCGACCGGGCGCTTCATCGCGACGCGGGTCGAAGCCGAGCTAGCCTTCGTCATGAGCAAGCGCCTTTCTGGCCCGGACTGCACGCTGTTCGACGTGCTCAACGCCACCGACTTCGTCGTGCCGGCGCTGGAAATCCTGGACACGCGGATCGAGCGCGTCGACCCCAAGACCAAAGCGACGCGAAAGATTTTCGACACCATTGCCGACAACGCGGCGAATGCCGGCATCGTGCTTGGGGGACGACCGATCCGCCCGCTCGACGCAGACCTGCGCTGGATCGGCGCGCTGTGTTTCAAGAATGGTCAGCTCGAGGAAACCGGCCTCGCCGCCGGCGTGCTCAATCATCCCGCGACCGCGGTCGCCTGGCTCGCCAACAAGATCGCGCCGCTTGGGCTGGCGCTCGAACCGGGCCAGGTCGTGCTTGCGGGCTCCTTCATCCGTCCGATCGAGACCCGCAAGGGCGACACAATTCAAGCCGACTACGGCGCCTACGGCTCGGTCGGCTGCTACTTCGCTCAAGAGGCATAACGAGGGAGTGAACCGCGATGCCGCATTTCACGATCGAATATTCGGCCAATCTCGATGGCCGGCTCGATATGAAGCAGGTGTGTGAGGTGGTGCGCAAGGCAGCCAACGAGACCGGCATCTTCCCACTCGGCGGCATCCGCGTGCGCGCCATCCGTTGCGAGCATTATGCGGTCGCCGACAACAGGCAGGACTACGCCTTTCTCGACATGGTGCTGCGCATCGGCGAGGGCCGCGACCTCAAGACACGGCAACAGGCCGGCGAGCAGGTTTTCCAAGCGCTCTCCCGCCATCTCGATCCGGTCTTTGCCGCCAGCAAGTTCGCCCTGTCGTTCGACATGCAGATCAACGACAAGGACACCAGCTGGAAGCGGAACAACATCCACGACGCCCTGAAGGCGGAAGCACAAGCGGACTGATGTTGTTCGAAGCCGCGGGCGAGTTCTGCCAAAATGGCGGCGTCGAGGATTCCTGAACCTCAATTGAAGTGGATGAGCGCAATGACCACCCTCACCGGCGGCGAAGCAATCGTAAGCGGCCTGGTCGCCCACGGCGTCGATACCGTGTTCGGCCTGCCCGGCGCGCAGGTCTACGGCCTGTTCGACGCCTTCCACCAGGCCCAGCTCAAGGTGATCGGTGCTCGGCACGAGCAGGCCTGCGGCTACATGGCGTTCGGCTATGCGCGCTCCAGCGGCAGGCCCGGCGTGTTCAGCGTGGTGCCCGGCCCCGGCGTGCTCAACGCCAGCGCGGCGCTGCTGACCGCGTTCGGCTGCAACGAGCCGGTGCTGTGCGTCACCGGCCAGGTGCCGACGCAGTTTCTGGGCAAGGGCCGCGGCCATCTGCACGAGATGCCGGATCAGCTCGCGACCCTGCGCACCTATGTGAAATGGGCCGACCGGATCGAGTATCCCGGCAACGCGCCGACGGTCGTGGCGCGCGCGTTCCAGGAGATGAATTCGGGGCGCCGTGGCCCGGCTTCGGTCGAGATGCCGTGGGACGTCTTTACCCAGCGCGCGGATACCGGCCCTGCGCAGGTGCTGGAGCCCCTGCCCGCCCCGCAACCCGACCCTGATCTGGTGAAGCAGGCGGCCGCGCTGATCAAGGCCAGCAAGGCGCCGATGATCTTCGTCGGCAGCGGCGCGATCGAGGCCGGCGAGGAGATCCTCGAGCTCGCCGAGATGATCGATGCGCCCGTCGTCGCCTTCCGCAGCGGGCGCGGCATCGTCTCCAACGCGCACGAGCTCGGCCTGACCATGGCCGCGGCCTACAAGCTTTGGCCGACAACCGATCTGATGATCGCAATCGGCACCCGCGCCGAGCTGCCGGCATCGGGCTTCCGCTGGCCCTATCAGCCGAAGGGGCTGAAATCCGTTCGGATCGACATCGACCCGACCGAGATGCGCCGGGTCGTGGTCGATGCCGCCATCGTCGCCGATGCCAAAGCCGGAACGGCAGATCTCGTCACGGCGGTGAAAAAGGCCGGCTATGCGCGGACCCGCGGCCGGCGGGAGGACATCCGCGAGGCCACCGCGACCGCGCAGGCGGAGATCCAGCGCATCCAGCCGCAGATGGCGTATCTCAACATCCTGCGCGAGGTGCTGCCGGCGAACGCGATCGTGACCGACGAATTGTCTCAGGTCGGTTTCGCCTCCTGGTACGGTTTTCCGGTCTACCAGCCGCGCACCTTCATCACCTCTGGCTACCAGGGCACGCTCGGCTCGGGCTTTCCGACCGCGCTCGGGGCCAAGGTGGCCAATCCCGACAGCCCGGTAGTGGCGATCACCGGCGACGGCGGCTTCATGTTCGGCGTGCAGGAACTTGCCACCGCCGTGCAGTTCAACATCGCCGTAGTGACGCTGGTGTTCAACAACAATGCCTACGGCAATGTCCGCCGCGACCAGCGCGAACGTTTCGACGGCCGCGTGGTGGCGTCCGACCTCGTCAATCCGGATTTCGTCAAGCTCGCTGAGTCATTCGGCGTTGCGGCTGCGCGCGTCACCGCACCGGATCAGTTCAAGGCCGTACTGGAGAAGGCACTGAGCCACAGCGGACCGTATCTGATCTCGGTGGAAGTCCCGCGCGATTCGGAAGTCAGCCCGTGGGCATTCATCCACCCGCCGAAGCCTTGAGACCGGACGGGCCCTGCAGTCGCGCCGCGGCGATCACCAGCAGGCCGGCGCCCGCGACCGACCAGCAGGCGACCGGCGTCCAGTGCAGCAACGGGGCATATTCCGGCATCTTCTGCAGACCGCCGGCGACGGCCGCCATGCGCGCAAACGTGCCGAGCGCGAGGGCGGAGAAGACCAGCCCCGTGACCTTTCCTTCCGCGCCGGTCGAGCCGATCGCGAGCGCAGCCGAGATCGCGCTCATGAGCATGCAGCCCCAGGCGGCGCCGGCGAGAAATTGCGCCGCGATCAGCGTGTTGAGGCTGCCGGCAAGCTCCGCCGCCGCGATCGCGATAGCTCCGAGCAATCCGGCGGCGCCCATCACGATCAGGCCGCCGCGATGCTTGACGACGAGGCTCGCCGGGAACATCGCAATGTTGAAGCCGATCCAGAACACCGGCATCAGCCATTGCAATTCACCGGGGGCGGCGAACCGCAAGTAGGACGGCGCGCTGTTCACGGCGAAGTGCAGCTGGTAGCCGAGGGCGAGCGCGACCATCGCGACGATGAAGGCGATCGGAACGAGGCCGAGCGGCTTTGCTGCCGCGTCCGGCTTCGGCGGCGCGACATCGCGCGCCACGTCATGCTCGATGCGGGACAGGCCGAGCGCCGTCAACAGCAGCACCACGCTCGAGATCACGAACGGCAGCCGCGCATCGTGCTCGCGCAGCACCACGCCGAGATAGGGCGAGACCGCGCCGGCGACGCCGTAGCCGAGCATCGCCAGCGCCGCGAGGAACGGCACCTGCGGCTTGGCGCGGTATTTGCCGAGCAAGGTCAGCGGCGGCGCGCGCAGCGCGGAGGAGGTGACCGACCAGACCACGATCAGTGCAATGAACCAGACTTGCGCGGCCGCACCGGCTCCGGCGACGAAGGGCAGCGCCACGAACGCCGCGCAGGAGATCGCGGTCACGAGCCCGACGAACAGGCCGAGCCTGCCGACAAAAGGCGCGAGCTTGTCGGCGGCGACGCCCATTGCGGTATCGGCAATGGTGAAGATCGCCTGATCGAGCATCAGGATGAGGATGACGGCTGATGGCGCGATGCCGACCTCGGCGGCGAGCTTCGGCAGATAGACGACGTAGGTGGTCCAGCCCAGCGTGAACACCAATTGCAGCGCGGCAAGATAAAGGCCGGTCCGCCTGCCCGTTCCCGCATCGGCCGAATGCTCTAGGTTCGTCATGACGCCGCCTCCCCTGCCGCCAGCTTAGACGAGGCAGGCCCGCGAGCAAACGCGTCAGCGGGTCTTCCGGAAGGTCAGATTGATCCGCCTCCGCCCGAGCAGCGCGTGCTCGCCCTCGGCGAGCGGCGCCACGCCGTGATAGGCCAGCCTGCTGGCCCCGCCCCAGACCACCACGTCGCCGTGCACCAGGCGGAAACGCCGCGGCTTGTCGCTGCGCGCCATTCCGCCGAACAGGAAGGTCGCGGGCAGGCCGAGCGAGACCGAGACGATCGGCGCCGAATAATCCAGCTCGTCCTTGTCCTGATGCAGCGACAGCCGCGTGCCGGGCTCGTAGCGATTGACGAGGCCGGCATCGGGCGCGAAGTCTTGAAAGCCGCCCTGCTCCGCCGCGCGGCGGGCGAGATCTCGCAGCACCGGCGGCATCGCCGGCCATGGCGCTCCGGTGCGCGGATCGATCGGATCGTAGCGGTAGCCGGTGTGATCGGCGATCCAGCCGCGCTCGCCGCAATTGGTCATCGCCACCGACATGAGGTGGCCGCCGGGCGTGGTCATGCGGCGGAACGGCGACTGCGCCACGATGGCGCGCACCGCGTCGATCAGCTCGCTCTCGATCGGCGTGACGAAACCGCGCAGCAGCACGGCGCCGTCTGCGATCTCCTCGCGCGACGGCTGCGCCTCGGCGACGCCGTCGAACAGATCAGACGTCAATGTCCGCGCTCATTTCGCATCATGAAAGATCACACCCAGCGTGTGGCGTTGGCCGGACCTGATACGGCTGACACCATGGCGCAGATTAACGCGATAGGTGCCGCGTGTCCCCTGCACCGGGCGATGGTGCACGGCGAAGGCGACCGCATCGCCCTGCGCCAGCGGCACGACTTCGGCGCGTGACTGCATGCGCGGGCGCTGCTCGGTCAGCACGAACTCGCCGCCGGTGAAATCGCGGCCCGGCTCGGAGAGCAGGATCGCGACCTGAATCGGAAACACGTGCTCGCCGTAGAGGTCCTGATGCAGGCAATTGTAGTCGCCGGCCCCATATTGCAGCAGCAGCGGCGTCGGCCGCGCCTGCCCCGCCTCGTGACAGCGCTTCAGGAATGAAGCATGGCTGTCGGGATAGCGAATGTCGATCGCCATCGCCTCGTTCCAGCGATTGGCGACGGGTTGAAGACGTGCGTACAGCGCCGGCCGCAATTGCGCGATCAGGTCGGGCAGCGGATAGGCGAAATATTTGTACTCGCCGCGGCCGAAGCCGTGACGGCCCATGACGATGCGGCTGCGGAAGTTGGCGTCCTCCGGATAGAGCGCGGCCACGGCGCGGCATTGCTCGGGCGTGAGTAGGCCCTTCAGGACGGCGCAGCCCTGGGCGTCGAGCTCGGCGGCGATCCGCGGCCAGTCGAGGGCGTCGACATGGGCGGCGGGATCGGTCGTTTCATGGTGGGCGGCAGCAGCACGTCTGGCGATTGCCATATCGATCATCCTATTCCCCATCCGTCATTCCGGGGCGCGACGCAGTCGCGAGCCCGGAATCCATAACCACGATCGGGAGTATGGATTCTCAGGTGCGCAATTGCGCACCATAGCTCGCGCCGAGGGGCGCGCCCCGGAATGACGGAAGTGGGTGTGGCAGATGGCGAATGCCACGACCACCCGATTTCCGATGATTCTTTTGCCGTCAGGTTCCACAGTTTCGTAGGGTGGGCAAAGGCGCTCTTGCGCTGTGCCCACGTCTTCGCACGACGTGGGCACGCTTCGCTTTGCCCACCCTACGGGACCGTGAACCGAGCTATCCCCTCACCGGCAGCGTCACCACCTCGTAGCCGTGCCTGATCGTGCGCTTCAGCACGGGGTCCTCCAGCTCGAAATCGAAGCGGTCGGCGGGGCGGATGCCGCCTTTGGCGGCGAAGGTGCCGCCGAACATGGCGCAGCCGTCGGGGAACTTGCCGCCATCAAAGCCGCGCGCGATGAGGTCGGTGACCGGCAGCATCGCGTCCAGCGTGCCCTCCTGGTAGAGCACGCGCTCGCCCTTGATGGTGGCATAGGAGCGCAGGATCATCTTGTCCCAATGGCCGATGACGTCCTCCAGCTCCCACAGCGTGGAGGCGATCGGCTTGTCGCACATCTGCTTCGACACCGTGACGCCGTAGGCCTCGACCTTGCGGTCGGTGTGGTCGGAGCCGCAACCGACGAAGATGCGGCCCTGCCAGCCGATCAGCACGAACTCGACCTCGCCGCTGGAATCGCCGCCAGTGCATTCGATGCTGTCTTCCTGGGTCAGCCGCCGCGCCGAGGCGCGGTAGTAGATCGGGGTCGACGCCGGCGGGGCGATGCCCATCTCCTGCAGCTCTTTGATGTGCTTGTCGCGCGCGACGGGATCGCGGCCGGTCCAGCCGGCGATGACCATCTGGTCGATCGCCAGCGTCAACGGCGTGGTGGTCCCCCGGGCGTCGACGGTGAAAGTGAGGTCAAACACGAATAACGGCCTCCATGCCGGCAGCAAGTTCAAAGATACGGCGGTCCGACCCGCCCGCGCCCGCCAGCATCAGGCCGACCGGAACGTCGCCCTGGCGATGCGCAGGGATCGAGATGGCGCAGCCGTCGATCATGTTGATCAGGGTGCAGTTGCGCAGCGCGCGCAGGTTCTGCGTGGTGAAGGCCTTGTCGTCGGCGAGATCGGCGATCTTCGGCGGCGTGTTCGCAGTGGTCGGCAGCACCAGCGCGTCATAGGGCGCGAGGCGCGCATTGACGCGGGCAATCAGCGAGCGGCGCTCGTTGAGGAGATCGATGTAGTCGGCCGCGCTCTGCGCCTCGCCGCGCATGATCCGCACGGAGACGCGGGGATCGTAGACGTCGCCCTTGGCGGTGATGAGATAGCGATGCCAGGCATAGCTCTCGGACGCGGCAAAGCCGCCCTTGGCGTTCATCGGCCCGATCTCGTGGAATTCGGCCATCTCGATGCGCTCGATGATGGCGCCGTGATCGGCCAGCGACTTGAGCGCGCGCTCGAAGGTCGCGGCCACCGCTGCGTCGAGGTCGTCGAGCGCGATCGTGGTCGGCACCGCGAGCCGCATGCCCTTCACGGGACGCGGCTTCAGCGCGGCGATCGGCTCGTTCGCGAGCACGGCATCGAGAATGGCACAGCAGCTGACCGATCGCGCCAACGGCCCGATGCTGTCGAGCGAGAACGACAGCGGCACCGACCCGTCGAGCGGCACGCGCCGCTGCGTCGGCTTGTAGCCGACGATGCCGTTATAGGCCGCCGGAATCCGGCATGAGCCGCCGGTGTCGGTGCCGAGCGCGCCATGCGCCATGCCGTCGAGCACGGACACCGCCGCGCCCGAGGAGGAGCCGCCGGGCACGTGCCCCTCGGCCCGGTTCCAGGCCCCCTTCGGCGTACCGTAATGCGGGTTGATGCCGATGCCGGAATAGGCGAACTCGGTCATGTTGGTGCGGCCGATCACGACGAAGCCGGCCTTGCGCAGCCGAGCCACCGTCGCCGCGTCCTGCTCGGCCGGCGGGGAATCGTCAAGGGCGCGGGAGCCCGCGCGCGTCACCTGGCCCTTGATGTCGAACAGATCCTTGATCGAGACCGGGATGCCGGCATAGCGCGACGGCGCGGCCTTCACCTTGCGCAGGCCGTCCATCGCGTCCGCGGCCGCGAGCGCGGCGTCCTTGTCGACATGGAGGAAGGTGCGCTGGCCTTCGCCGGAGGGATCGGCGATCCTGGCGATGCACGCCTCGACCAGCTTGCGGGCGCTGGTGCGGCCGCTTTCGAGGTCCTCGGCGAGCTTCGCCAGTGTCGGAAAATCGGGCATGTCTGTCTCACGGAATATTTGCGCGCGCAATCTATAGCGCCGGCTCAGTTCGACACAAGCACTGTGCGCATGATGGCATGCATGCGTATTGCTGGACCGTTGACGCACGATAGCCGATTGTCGCATCAAGATCGAAACAGGCGGGCGCCAAGCCTGTCTCCTGGAGGAGCCGCCAACATGGCCGAACCGCAGCGCGCGCGACCGAAACCGACGCCGGAGACCCAGCATTTCTGGGACGGCACCAAAGCCGGCGAATTGCGCCTGCAGCGCTGCGACGCCTGCGCGCATGTCTACTTCCCGCCGCGCCCGTTCTGCCCGTCCTGCGCCTCGCGCAAGGTCAGCATCTTCAAGGCGAGCGGCAAGGGCTTCCTCTACAGCTACGTGATCAACCACCGGCCCGCAGCGCCCGGCTTCACGCCGCCTTACGCCATCGCCGTGGTCGAGCTCGACGAGGGCCCGCGGATGATGAGCAACATCATCGACTGCCCGCAGACCCCCGAAGCGCTCGAGCTCGACATGAAACTCGAGGTCGCCTTCCAGGCGCTCGACGACAAGATCACCCTTCCCGTCTTCCGTCCGGCGAAGGGGTAAGCCATGCGCAAGAACCAGGTTGCCGTCGTCGGCGCGGCCGAGACCACCGAGCTCGGAATCATCCCCAACGCCTCGCAGCTCCAGCTGCACGCGGATGCCGCGCTCAACGCCATCGCGGACGCCGGGCTGAAGCTGTCCGACATCGACGGCTTTGCCACCGCGGTCGAGACGCCGCAGCAGGTCTGCCATTATCTCGGCATCAAGCCGACCTGGGTGGACGGCACATCGGTCGGCGGCTGCTCCTTCATGCTGCACGTCCGCCATGCCGCAGCCGCGATCGAGGCCGGCCTCTGCAAAACCGTGCTGATCACCCATGCGGAGAGCGGCAAGTCGATGATCGGCAAATTGCCGCGCTCGACGCCGGCCGACAGCCTCAACGGCCAGTTCGAGGCGCCCTACGGCGTCTATGGGCCGCCCAGCATGTTCCCCATTCCCGTGCTGCGCTTCATGAAAACCTATGGCATCACCCACGAGCAGCTTGCTTCGGTGGCGGTGGTGCAGCGGGAATGGGCCGCGAAGAATCCGCGCGCGATGATGAAGGAGCCGATCACGGTTGCCGACGTGCTCAACTCGCGCATGATCGCCTACCCGTTCCGCCTGCTGCAATGCTGCCTCGTCACCGACGGCGGCGGCGCGCTGATCCTGACCTCGGCCGACCGCGCCAGGGATTTTCCGCGGAAGCCGGTCTACATCATGGGCACCGGGGAGAGCGTGGAGACGCCGATGGTCAGCCAGATGGAGACCTTCAATTCCTCGCGCGCGTTCAAGACCGCGGGGCCCCTCGCCTTCAGGGAAGCCGGCATCGCGCATGAGGACGTCGATCATCTCATGATCTATGATGCGTTCGCGCATCTGCCGCTGTTCGGCCTCGGCGACCTCGGCTTCATGCCCTATGAGGAGACCGGCAAGTTCATCGCGGACGGCAATACGCGGCCCGGGGCTAAGCTCCCGCTCAACACCAATGGCGGCGGATTGAGCTACATGCATTCGGGCATGTACGGCATGTACGCGCTGCAGGAGAGCGTGCGGCAAATGCGCGGCATCGCGCCGGCCCAGGTGCCGAACGCGACAATTTCGGTGTGCCACGGCGTTGGCGGCATGTTCGCCGCGTCAGGCACGATCGTGTTTACAAACGAGAGGTAGTTGCTGTCATCCCGGAGCGACGAGCTATGGTGCGCAATTGCGCACCTGAGAATCCATCGTGCAGCAAGCGACGGCGGAGAAATGGATTCCGGGCTCGCGCCAAGAGGCGCGCCCCGGAATGACGGCGGAATTCGGAACGGATAGCGGAGAACCCACATGAGCAAGTCACTGCAAGACAAGGTCATCATCGTCACCGGCGCAGGCCGCGGCATCGGGCGCGAGATCGCGCTGCTGTGTGCGGCGGAAGGCGCCAAGGTCGTCGTCAACGATCCCGGTAGCGCCTCCGACGGCGCCGGCGCGAACGCGGCGCCGGCCGAGGAGGTGGTCGAGGAGATCAAGAAGCGCGGCGGCACAGCAGTTGCGAACTTCGAGAGCGTCGCGGAAGCGATTCCGGCCAGCAAGATCGTGAAGACCGCGACCGACCATTTCGGCCGGCTCGACGGCGTCGTCAACAATGCCGGCATCTTGCGTGACATGATCTTCCACAAGATGAGCGTGGAAGCGTTCGAGGCCGTCATCAAGGTGCATCTGATGGGCTCGTTCTATGTCAGCCACGCCGCGGCGCGGATCTTCCGCGAGCAGGAGAGCGGCTCCTTCGTGCACTTCACCTCGACCTCGGGCCTGATCGGCAATTTCGGCCAGGCCAACTACGCCGCGGCCAAGCTCGGCATCGTCGGGCTCTCCAAGTCGATCGCGCTCGACATGGGCCGCTTCAACGTCCGCTCCAACTGCGTCTCGCCGTTCGCCTGGACCCGCATGATCGGCACGATCCCGACCGAGACCGATGCCGAGAAGGCGCGGGTCGAGAAGATCAAGCAGATGGGCCCGGAGAAGATCGCGCCGCTCTGCGGCTATCTGCTCGGCGATTCCGCCAAGGACGTCACCGGGCAGATCTTCGGCGTGCGCATGAACGAGATCTTCCTGTTCAGCCAGAACCGTCCGATCCGCTCGGTGCAGCGGAGCGAAGGCTGGACGCCGCAATCGATCGCGGAACATGGCATGCCGGCGCTGAAGGGCTCGTTCTACAAGCTCGACCGCTCCGCCGACATCTTCACCTGGGATCCGGTGTAAGGGTGGTTGTCTATCAATGATGTCATTCCGGGGCGGCTCGAAGAGCCGAACCCGGAATCTCGAGGTTCCGGGTTCGCCCTTCAGGCGCCCCGGAACGACAGCCCAAATTACCCCGTATTCCGCAAGCCCGCCGAGATGCCGTTGATGGTGAGCTGAATCCCGCGCAACACCTGCTCGTCCGGGTTCTGCGCGCGGTGCTCTCTCAAGAGCTCGACCTGCACGTGGTTGAGCGGATCGAGATAGGGGAAGCGGTGGCGCACGGAGCGCTCCAAGAGCGGATTGCCCTGCAGCAGCCGGTCCTGGCCCATGATGTCGAGCAGGCTCTCGATCGAGGCGTGCCATTCGCGGCGGATGCGGCCGAAGATCTTCTCGCGCAACGCTTCGTCGGGCACGAGCTCGGCATAGCGCGAGGCGATCGCGATCGAGCTCTTCGCCAGCACCATGTCCATGTTCGACAGCAGCATGCGGAAGAACGGCCATTCGCTGTAGAGCTCTTTCAGGAACGGCATGCCCTTGTCGGGGTGCTCCGCGATCCACTGCTCCACCGCGCTGCCAAATCCGTACCAGCCCGGCAGCATCAGCCGGCATTGCGCCCAGGAGAACACCCAGGGAATCGCGCGCAGATCCTCGATCGCCCGGGTCTTCTTGCGCGAGGCCGGACGGCTGCCGATGTTCAGTGTCGCGATCTCGTTGATGACGGTCGAGGACCAGAAGTAGTCGACGAAGCCTTCGGTCTCGTAGACGAGGCCGCGATAGGCCTTGAAGGCGAGGTTCGACAATTCGTCCATCGCGGTCAGATATTCGCGGCGCGGCGCGCTCTGGCGCGGATGCAACAGGCTCGCCTCCAGCGTCGCTGCGGCGAGGATCTCCAGATTGTTGCGGCCGACCTCGGCGTTGGAATATTTCGACGAGATGATCTCGCCCTGCTCGGTGATGCGGATCTGACCGTTCACCGCGCCGCCGGGCTGCGCGATGATGGCGTCGTAGCTCGGCCCGCCGCCGCGGCCGACCGAGCCGCCGCGGCCGTGGAACAGGCGCAGCCGCACGTGATGACGCTCGAACACCTCGACGAGGTTGATCTCGGCCTTGTACAGCTCCCAGCCGGAGGTGACGAAGCCGCCGTCCTTGTTCGAGTCGGAATAGCCGAGCATGACCTCCTGCACGCTACCGCGGCTGTCGACCAGACGTCGGTAATCGTGCAGCGACAGCATGCGGTCCATGATACCGGATGAAGCCTGCAGATCCTCGATGGTTTCGAACAGCGGCACGATGTTGATGGCGCTGCGGCCGGAGGGATGGACGAGGCCGACCTCCTTCAAGAGCACCGCGACCTCGAGCATGTCGGACATGCCCTTGCACATCGAGATGATGCATTGAGGAATGGCGTCCGAGCCGAACTTCGCATGCGCTTCCGCGGCGGCATGGAACACGTTGAGTTCGCCCATGGTCTCGTCGCTATACTTGACGAAGGGCGACACCAGCGCGCGCGTCGAGCGCAGCTCGTTGGTGAGCAGCGAAATGCGCGCGTCCTCGCCGAGCGCAAGATAGGACATGCCGGGATTGGCGGCATCCATCAGCTCGGCGATGGTGCGTTCGTGCACCGCGGAGTTCTGGCGGATGTCGAGCCGGGCGAGGTGGAAGCCGAAGCAGTCCACCGCGCGCCGGAGCAGCCGCAGCCGGCCGCGGGCGATGACGCGGGCGTTGTTGGAGATCAGCGAGCGGTGCAGCACGTCGAGATCGGCCTGCAGTTCCTTCACGCTGGCGTAAGGCGCACCCTTGCCGACCGGCCGGCGCGTGATCTCGACCTCGAGCTTTTCGGCTGTCGCGGTCAGGCGCGCATAGATGCCGGAGACCGCCAGGCGATAAGGCTCGCCGCTCCGGTGCGGCGAGGTGTCCGGCGAGCGCTCGGCGAGGTTACGCAGCTCCTCGGAGACGTCGGCGAGATGCGCCGCGATCGACAATTCCGAGCCAAGCACGTGCAGCTCTTCCAGATAGAACTGCATCACCCGGCTCGACTGCAGCCGCAGCGTGCCGCGCATGACGTCGGCTGTGACGAAGGGGTTGCCGTCGCGGTCGCCGCCGATCCAGCTGCCCATGCGCAGGAACGAGGCGAGCTCGGCGGAGGCCTGCTCGCCGCCCTCCTCCAGCCGGTCTTCCAGCGCGTTGATCAGCCGCGGCACTTCGCGCAGGAAGGTGTAGTCGTAAAATGACAGGCCGTTGGCGACCTCATCGAGCACGGTGAGCTTGGTCCGGCGCAAGAGATTGGTCTGCCACAGCGTCAGCACCTCGCGGCGAAGCTGCTCGTCGCTGGCATCAGCCTCCTCGGCCGTCAGCGCCACGCGCTCGCGGCGGTCGAGCAGGCGCGCGACCTCCATCTCGCGGTCCATGGTGCTCTTGCGGCGCACCTCGGTCGGATGCGCGGTCAGCACCGGGCTGACCAGCGCGGTCTTGAAAAAGTCGCGCAAGCCGTCGGCGCTGATACCCGCCGCCTTGGCGTGGGCGAGCGTTTCCGCCAGCACGCCGGAGCCGCCATTCTTGCCCGCGCTGCGGGCGCGCATCTGGCGAATGTTGTTCTGGTCCTCGGCGATGTTGGCGAGGTGGGAGAAATAGCTGAAGGCGCGGACGATCCGCACCGTTTCCGACGTCGACATGCTGTCGAGGATCTGCTCGAGCTCGCGGCGGGCGAGCCGGTCCTCGTCGCGGTGAAAGCGGATCGAGGTCTGGCGGATGCGCTCGACCAGCTCGAACACATCGGCGCCCTCCTGGTCGCGCACGGTGTCGCCGAGGATGCGCCCGAGCAGGCGGATGTCGTCCCGCAGCCGCGCCTCGGCCTCCGTGACCTGGACGTCCTCAGGGCGGTTGGGACGATGCTCGGTGGCCTCGGATGGTACGGTCTGGAGGGACATGGCTCGCTCCTTGGTTCGAGCTCGCTTGGATGCCCGGCATGGCCGAGTGTGCGATATTTTTCTACCGCAGCGCAAGATGAAGTTGGGCGCGGCGCACACTGGCGGCGACGAACGTGTCCCGGACGCGCGGCAACGCCCTTTGCGTTGCTGCGCAGAGCCGGGACCCAGGAGCCACACGGTACACGTGGAGAGATGGGCCCCGGCTCTGCAGCGCATCACGCCGCACCGGACGATGCTTCGCATCGCCGGGGGCGCGCTGCGCTGCGTCCGGGGCACGAGAGCGCTCTCTGATTTCGATTGACATGCCTTCACATCCTCGCGGCGTGTTCCGCCCGAGCTTTGCTGTCGGTTTCGCCCCCATCGAGAACAAAGGGCGCAGGGAAGGCCGGGCGCCGGCTGGCACCCGAAGGTCCGCACGCGACAAGACGCACGCGGGGTTGACCACAGGTGATGCCGGGCTCCCGGCCTTCCCTGCGCAATGGTGTTACGGCTTATGGCGCGCTCTCCCCGGGGAGCGATGCACTATTGCCCCCGTCGCCTTGCGGCTGATCGATGCGCGCGCCCGGTCGGGCCGCTTCATCACCGCAAGCCTTGACGCACAGACCCCGGGCGTCAGGACCACACGCTTTTGCCGTCCGCGGACATTCCTCCCCGGACAGCCGGAAGCTCGCGCGTGCTCGCCCCCGACGCCAAAAAGAAACGCTGTGACCGCGCCGTGTCGTGCCGCGGATCGTGACGGCTCACAGGCCTCGCCCGCCCTGCCATCCCGTCACGCGCCGGCGCTGCCGCGTCCATCGCATCCCGGCCTGCGTATCGTGACGATCGCGAAACGCCCCTTTGGCGGGCCGGGATGGAATGCGGTTTAGCCGAAACGACGATTTCGGTCAATCAGAATATTTTGCGAGCCTGTCCCTTGACCTGGATATGGCGTATTTTGCCTGTCGGGCAGCGCAAGGGATTGGGAGGCGAGAAGCGGCTGAGCAGCACGCTCCGCCCAACCTATGAGCTATCAGCTCCGAACAGGCTGCCCGATTCCAAGAAGGTTGCCTTCGCTGTCGCGGAACCAGGCGCCTCTCTCGCCGACGCCCTTGCTTGCGTAATTGCCGGCGATGTCGGCGATCCCGTTCACGGTCTTCAGCCCGGGCAGGTCGTATTCCTCGAACTTGACTCCCCGCGCGCGAAGCTCCCGCACCGCTGCCTCGATGTCCTCGACTTCGAAGCCCATCTGGGTGTGCGTGCCGGATTGCACGCCGGCCGAGACGAATATCGCGAACTCGCCGCTGGCGCAGACGTAGCGCAGTCCACCTTCGCGCTGTTCGACCGGGTCGAGCCCGAGCTTCTCGGAATAGAACGCCCGCGCCCGGTCCAAATCCTTGGCTGGAAGACGGGTCGCCACCTTCGCTTTCCCCAGCATCCTTGGCTCCTTCCGAGATCGATCAGAGGCGGGAGCATCGTGTCCTTCAGCCAACCTCAAACGTGCTACGGGTCAAAGCGGCGATCGGCGCTCGCGCGGTCCGCGCGCGGCTCAAGCCGGCACGATCACCTTGCCGATCGGCCACAGCGCGATGCCGGCGAGCTTGAGGTGCGCCCAGGCGAAGGGAATGCCGATGATGGTGACGGCGAGCACCAAGGCCGTCAGGACGTGGCCGAGCGCCAGCCACCAGCCGGCGAGCACGAACCAGATGATGTTGCCGATCACCCCGAGCGGGCCGGTGCCGATATCCTCGACACCGGTCACCTCGTAGCGGCTGACGGCGCGCGAGCCGAACGGCAGCAGCGTGTAGACGGCGATGTTGAATGCCGCCCGCGCCCAGGGCAGGCCGACGATGGTGATGGCCATGATGACCGCGGCGATCACCCAGCCGAACGCCATCCAGGCGCCACCGATGAGGATCCAGAGGATGTTGAGGAGAATGGAAACGGGGGCCATGGCATGATCCAGAAAACAGTGACACCGCCCATATAGGCACGAAATCTGTCTCTGCTAAGACGGCCTCGCCCGGTCTCCCGCTACCGCCCCTCGAATTTCGGCTCGCGGTTCTCCATGAACGGCTTCATCGGTCATGACAGTGTTTTCCCCATCCGTTGTCTCGTAGGGTGGGCAAAGGCGCGTTTGCGCCGTGCCCACGATCTGTCTCCGTAAGCGAATTTGGTGGGCACGCCTCCGCCTTCGCTCTTCGAGCTACGGCGGACGCTTTGCCACCCTACGAGACTACGAGACTGCGGCTTTGCCCCACCTTACGGCGCCGCCTCAGATCTTCCGCCCCGCCTGCTCCCAATAGGGATCGCGCAGGCGGCGCTTGAAGATCTTTCCGGAATCTTCGCGTGGCAGGCCGGTTCGGATCTCGATGTGCTTGGGCACCTTGTAGTCGGCCAGATGCGCCTTCAGCGCGGCACGGACATCGGCGGCCTCGAGCGTGACGCCGGCTTGCGGCTCGACCACGGCCATCAGCGCCTCGCCGAACTCGGCATCGGGGATGCCGAACACGGCGCAATCATGCACGCCGGGGACGGCATGCAGCACGGACTCGATCTCGGCCGGATAGATGTTGACGCCGCCCGAGATCACCATGTCGCGCTTGCGGTCGCAGATGAAGACGTAGCCGTCTTCGTCGATATAGCCGACATCGCCGGAGGTGATGAAGCCGTCGCGGTCGATCTCGGCGCGCTTGTCCGGCTTGTTGTGGTAGGTGAAATCGGCAAGCTCGGCCATGCGGGAGTAGATCTCGCCGATCTCGCCGACGCCGAGCACGCGGCCGTCCTCACCCAGGAAGCGCAGCTCGGCGCCGGGCGAGATCTTGCCGACGGTGCCGGGTTTCTTCAGGGCGTCCTCCGAAGTCGCGAAGGTGACGGCGCTGGATTCGGTCGAGCCGTAGAATTCGTAGATCACCGGCCCCCACCAATCGATCATGGCGCGCTTGACGTCGGCCGGACACGGCGCGGCGGCGTGGATGACGTGGCGCAGCGAGGAGACGTCGTACCTCCTGCGCACCGCTTCCGGCAGCTTCATCAGGCGAATGAACATGGTCGGCACCATGAAGATGGTGTCGATCCCAAAGCGCTCAATCACATCCAGAAATTCTTCCGCTTCGAAGCGCGGCATCAGCACCAATGCGCCGCCGAGCTTGCCGGCGCGGATGCCGAAGGAATTCGGCGCGGAATGATAGAGCGGGCCCGGCAGCAGCGCACGGGCGCCGGGCTTGAGTCCGTAGATCATCGCGCGCATGCGCTCGCCGGCGGCCTGCTGCTCCGGCGTCGGCGCGTTGCGCCGTACGCCCTTGGGATGGCCGGTCGTGCCCGACGTGTAGATCATGTTCATCGGCTGCGGCACGACCGGGCCGTCATAGGGCGGGTGCTGCGCGAGCCAGGATTCGAAATCGATCGCGAAGCCTGGCGTCGTCAGTTGCTCCGGATCGATCTTGTAGCTGGACAGGATCTCCGGCGGGGTCGGCACGCTGAGCACGGTGACGCCCGCAGGGATCGCATCGCGCAGGGCGTGCAGCATGTCGGCATGGCCGATCAGTACGGAGGTGCCGGTGTCGCCAAGGATGTAGTTGATCTCCTCCGGCTTGAAGTGCCAGTTGATCGGCACGCCATAGGCACCGAGCCGCATCGCGGCGTAGGCGGCTTCCAGGAAGGCGATGTCGTTGCGCATCAGCATGCAGACGCAATCGCCCGCGCGGACGCCGAGCTTGGCGAGGCCGGAGGCGATGCGGTCGGCGCGGGCGGCGATTTCAGCGTGGGTGCGTCGGCGGTCACCGCAGACGATGCCGAGGAAGTCAGACGTTTCGCTCATTGTTGTTTTCCGATCTTTCGTCGGGTTCGAGAATACAGCCAAACCTACCGTCGTCATTCCGGGATGCGCCGAAGGCGCAGGCCCGGAATCCATACTCCCGATCGTGGTTATGGATTCCGGGCTCGATGCTTCGCATCGCCCCGGAATGACTAAAGCTAATCCGCAAAATTCGGCGCGCGCTTCTCGATATTGGCACGCACCGCTTCGGTCTGGTTCGCGCTGCCGATCAGCTTCTGCTGCTCGACCGACTCGGCGAGCAGCGCCGGACCCGGATCGACCGAGAGATTGTTCAGCATCCGCTTGGCGGCGCGGATCGCATCGGGGCTTTTTCCCGCGATCTCGCGCGCGGCCTCGAGAGCGGCCGCGCGCGGGTCGTCGCAGATGCGCGTGGCGAGGCCGTATGTCATCGCTTCCTGAGCAGAGAAGATGCGGCCGGTGTAGGTGAGATCGCGCAGGATGTCGTCGCGCACGAGGCTCGCGAGGATCGGCGTGCCCGCCATGTCGGGCACGAGGCCCCATTTGATCTCCATGATCGACATCCGCGCATCCGCCGAGAGAAAGCGCATGTCGGCGCCGAGCGAGAGCTGGAAGCCGCCGCCGAAGGCAACGCCGTGCACGGCCGCGATCACCGGCACCGGCAGCTGGCGCCAGCCCCACACCGCCTGTTGCGCAAAGTTCGCCTGGCCGTGGGTGCGCTTGGTGAGATCGCGATTTTCGCCACCCGGAATTCCGTTGCCGCCCTTCTCCTTCATGGCGGCAAAACGTCCCATGTCGAGCCCGGCGCAGAAGGCGCGGCCCTCGCCGGAGAGCACGACGGCGCGCAGGCCTTTTTCCTTGGAAAGCCGCTCGGTTGCGGCGACAAGCGCCTCGAACATGGCCTGATCCAGCGCGTTCATCTTGTCGGCGCGCACCAGGCGCACGTCGGCGACGCCTTCCGAGATCGAGATCGAGACGCGATCTTCCATGGACGAATTCTCCCCTGTGCTTGACCGGTTCCCGCTTTACAGGACGCCGGCGGCCGGATTTAGTCAATCGACCAATTAACTGACAATCCCTACGGGGGAAACAGCCATGTTCCAAGAAAAACTTCTGGCCGGCCGGCGCATTCTCGTGACCGGCGGCGGCACCGGTCTCGGCAAGTCGATGGCGGCGCGCTTCCTGCAACTCGGCGCCGAGGTGCACATCTGCGGCCGTCGCAAGATCGTGTGCGACGAGACCGCGACCGAGCTGATGGATCTCTATGGCGGCCGCGTCACCAGCCACGGCGTCGACATCCGCAACGCGCTCGCGGTCGAGGAGATGGTGGAGAACATCTTTCGCGACGGCGGTCTCACCGACCTCATCAATAACGCCGCGGGCAATTTCATCTCGCGCACCGAGGAGCTGTCGCCGCGCGGCTTCGACGCCGTCGCCAACATCGTCATGCACGGCACCTTCTACGTGACCCATGCAGTCGGCAAGCGCTGGATCGCGGACAAGCAGCCCGGCAACGTCGTCTCGATCACCGTGACCTGGGTGCGCAACGGCTCGCCTTACGTGGTGCCGTCGGCGATGAGCAAATCGGCGATCCACGCCATGACGATGTCGCTCGCCACCGAATGGGGCCGCTACGGCATCCGCCTCAACACCATCGCACCCGGCGAGATCCCGACCGAGGGCATGAGCAAGCGCATCAAGCCCGGCGACGAGGCCGGCGCGCGCACCAGAGCGTTGAACCCGATGGGCCGCGTCGGCACCATGGAGGAATTGCAGAACCTCGCGGTGTTCCTGATCTCCGGCGGCTGCGACTGGATCAACGGCGAGACCATCGCCATGGACGGCGCCCAGGCGCTCGCGATGGGCGGCAATTTCTACCAGCTCCGCGACTGGAGCGACGACGACTGGAAAACCGCGCGCGACAGCATCATGGCGCAGAACGAGAAGGACCGCGCGAAGCGGGGGTGAGGACGCGTTGCGAGTGCGCGCATATGTAAGGGCCTAGCGCTTTCGCCCCGCCCTCACCTGTCGTCCCCGCGAACGCGGGGACCATAACCACAGGGAGCAGTGTCGCGCGAGTCGGTAACTCCGAGTCTTCGCCCAACCACTTCCTGTGATTATGGGTCCCGGATCTGCGCGCGCCTATGGCGCGCTTGTCCGGGACGACAGCTTGCCTTCTCGCGTATTGTCTTTACTCGCGGATGACGCCAAACTCCCGGGCATAAGAACAAGACGTCACGGGAGAAACATGTCCACACAGCCATTGGCGAACCTCGCCGACATGGTGCGCGAGCGCGCGAAGAGCCGCGGCGATGCCATCGCTTACGAGTTCGAAGGCCGCCTCACCAGCTTTGCCGAGTTCGATATCAAGACCAACAAGGTCGCCAACGCGCTCCTTGCGATGGGCGTCAGACGCGGCGACCGCATCGCCTATCTCGGCAAGAACAGCGATCTCTATTTCGAGCTCTTGATGGGCGCGATGAAGGCCGGCGTGGTGATGGCGCCGGTGAACTGGCGGCTCGCCGGGCCCGAGGTCGCCTTCATCGTCGAAGACTGCAAGGCGCCGGTGCTGTTCGTCGGACCGGAGTTCATCACGCAGGTCCGCCAGATCAGGGACCAGATTCCTGGCGTGCGCAATATCATCACCACCGAGGGCGGCGCGCCGGAATGGCAGGACTTTGCGGCCTGGCGCGATGCGCAGAGCGGCGACGACCCGAAACTGCCGATCGATGCCAAGGACATCGCGATCCAGCTCTACACGTCGGGCACCACAGGCAAGCCCAAGGGCGCGATGCTGAGCCACGCCAACTTCCTCAATTTGGTGCAATCCGGCAATGCCGAGGACAAGCCGGAGTGGAACCGGTGGTCGACCGACGACGTGTCGCTGGTGGCGATGCCGGTGTTCCACATCGGCGGCTCGGGCTGGGGCGTGATGGGACTCTATCACGGCGCCCGCGGCGTGATCGCACGCGAGTTCGATCCGACCAAGGTGCTGGACTTCTTCGAGCAGTCGGGCATCACGAAACTGTTCATGGTGCCGGCGGCGATGCAATTCGTGGTGCGGCAGCCGCGCGCCAGGACGGTGGATTTCTCGCGGCTGAAATACATGCTGTACGGCGCCTCGCCGATTCCCGCGGCGCTGCTGAAGGAATGCATCGAGGTCTTCAAATGCGGCTTCGTGCAGCTGTATGGGATGACGGAGACGACGGGCACCATCGTCGCGCTGCCGCCGGAGGATCACGTCGAGGGGCTGGAGCGGATGCGCTCGGCCGGCAAGGCGCTGCCGGGCGTCGAGATCGCGATCCTGGACGTTGACGGCAAGCCGTTGCCGCCGCGCCAGGTCGGCGAGATCGCGACGCGCTCGGGCTCCAACATGGCGGGCTACTGGAACCTGCCGGAGGCCACTGCCGCGACGCTGCGCAGTGACGGCTGGCTCCGCACCGGCGATGCCGGTTACATGGACGAGGACGGCTACCTCTACATCCACGACCGCATCAAGGACATGATCATCTCCGGCGGCGAGAACATCTACCCGGCAGAGGTCGAGAGCGCGCTGTGCGATCACCCCGATGTCGCCGAGGCCGCCGTGATCGGCGTGCCCGACGACAAATGGGGCGAGGCGGTGAAGGCGGTCGTGGTGATGAAGCCGGGCAAGCAGGCGAGCGCCACCGACATCATCAACTTCACCCGCGAGCGCATCGCCGGCTACAAGACGCCGAAGAGCGTGGAGTTCCTGCCGGCGCTGCCGCGCAATCCCTCAGGCAAGATCCTGCGGCGGCAATTGCGAGAGCCGTACTGGGCGGGGAAAGACCGGCGGGTGAATTGATCCGCGGTCTATCCACGTCGTCGTCCCGGGGCGCGCGCAGCGCGAACCCGGGACCCATAACCCCAGGGAGAGGTTTGGCGAAGATTCGGAGTTGCCGGCTCGCCCCGAACTCCTCCCTGGGGTTATGGGTCCCCGCGTTCGCGGGGACGACCCGGGGAGAGATATGGCGTAACGCCTCAATGCTTCCCCGGCCCCATATAGCCGAACAGGAATCCCGCCACCTTGCGCATCTGGATCTCCTCGCTGCCCTCGGTAATGCGATATCTCCGATGATGGCGATAGATGTGCTCGAACGGCTTGTGGCGTGAATAGCCCATGCCGCCATGGACCTGCATGGCGCGGTCGGCGGATTCGCAGCAGAGGCGGTTTGCCCAGTAATTGCACATCGAGACGCGGTCGGAGAGCGTGCGCTCGATCTGCTCCTCGGTGAGCTGATCCATCTCCCAGGCGGTCTTGCGGATCAGAAGCCGCAGCATCTCGGCTTGCGTGGCGAGCTCGACCAGCGGGAACTGGATCGCCTGGTTTTCCGCGAGCGCCTTGCCGAACGGCTTTCGCTCGCGCGCGTATTTCACGCTCTCGTTGATGCAGTAGACGGCGGCGCCGAGCGAGCTTGCCGCCTGGCGGATGCGGTTCTGGTGCACGAAGCACTGCGCCAGCGACAGGCCGCGGCCGACCTCGCCGAACAGGGCATCCTCGGGCACGAACACGTCGGTGAAGCTGACGCGAGGATGATCCGTCGGCATGTTGAAGGTCCACATGTACTCCTCGACCTTGACGCCATGGCTCTTGGCCGGCACCAGGAAGCAGGTGATGCCGCGGGCATCGCCGTCATTGCCGCTGGTGCGCGCGAACAGCGCGCAGTGCGTGGCGACGTGCATGCCGGTGGTCCACATCTTCTCGCCGTTGATGACCCAGCCCTTGACGTTGTCGCGGGTCGCCGGCACCGCGCGTGTCTCCATGTGGGTAGCGTCCGAGCCGTGATGCGGCTCGGTGAGGCCGAAGGTGATGCGGTACTTGCCCTTGATCGAGCCGTCGATCATCGCCTTCTGGTCGTCGCGGCCGTAGCGGTCGAGCATGGTGACGACGGGGAAATTGCCGACGATGGAATGCTCGTTCTGGAGATCGTTGTGCAGGCCGAGGCCCTTTGCCGCAAAGTGCTCGCGGATCACGGCCATCCACAGGTTGGAGCCGTCCTTGCCGCCGTATTGCTTCGGCACCGGAAAGCGGAGGTGGCCGGCGGCGTCCGCGAGGTCCTTGGCCTTGCGCAGCAGCGCCTCCCATTCGTGCCGCGGCAGGCCGCCGTTCTCGAAATCGGTGCGCGCCCATTCGCGGCGATGGTCGAAGAAGCGGATGTTGTCGTCGGCTTCCTCCAGCGGCTTGATCTCGCGTGCGATGAAACGGTCGAGCTCTCCGAGATAGGCGACGAGATCGGCAGGCAATGAAAAATCCACAGGTTTCTCTCCCGGATTGATTTTATCGTTTTGCGTTAAGGCGCTGGGCGCATTCTTGCTTCTCGCGATTAAGCGGAGAAGAGCGCGTGCAAGTCAAGCAAGGCGAGACGTGACGGCTACGCAAGGCGCACCAGCGCAATTCGATGGTGCTCAAGCGCCGCCGCGCGGTAGTATGACGCCAATATTCCCAAGGAGAAAATGCGGGAGCGCGCGATGGAGCTGAAATTTTCCAAGGTGGAACGCAAGGGACCGATCACGATCGTGACGCTGTCGCGGCCCGAGGTCTACAACGCGCTGCATACCGACGCGCATTTCGAGCTGCAAAAGGTGTTCGACGATTTCTCCGCAGATCCCGAGCAGTGGATCGCGATCGTCACCGGCAGCGGCGACAAGGCGTTCTGCGCCGGCAACGATCTGAAATGGCAGGCGGCCGGCGGCAAACGGGGCTGGGACAAGGGCGGCTTCGCCGGCCTCACCTCGCGCTTCGACTGCGACAAGCCGATCATCGCGGCCGTGAACGGCGTCGCCATGGGCGGCGGCTTCGAGATCGCGCTCGCCTGCGACCTCATCATCGCCTCGGAGAACGCCACCTTCGCCCTGCCCGAGCCGCGCGTCGGCCTTGCCGCGCTGGCCGGCGGGCTGCACCGGCTGCCGCGGCAGATCGGCCTCAAGCGCGCCATGGGCATGATCCTCACCGCGCGCCATGTCAGCGCCCGGGAAGGTTTCGAGCTCGGCTTCGTCAACGAGGTGGTGCCGCAGGGCGAGGCGCTTTCCGCAGCGCTACGCTGGGCCGAGATGATCGGCAAGAACTCGCCGATGTCGATCCGGGCGTCCAAGCAGGCGATCCAGAAGGGGCTGGGCGTCTCGCTGGAGCAGGCGATCGCGGAGCAGCGGGACTATCCGGCGGTGCAGGCGATGGTGGCCTCGCAGGATTATATCGAGGGCCCGAAGGCCTTCTCGGAGAAGCGGCCGCCGAAATGGGTGGGGAGGTGACCGCGTTTCTCTCCGCTCGTCATTCCGGGGCGCGCCGACAGGCGCGAGCCCGGAATCCATTAGGCGGCAGAACGCGCAGATGAATGGATTCCGGGCTCGTCGCTGCGCGACGCCCCGGAATGACGGCGGATGGAGCGTCGTTTACCCGCCCCGCTCCAGCTCCCGCTTGTAGGACGCGTAGTTCGGCTGATCGACGGCGAGCTTGTCCATCGTGGTCGCCCGCAGATGCTCGGCGACGCCTGGCGTTGCCAGATCGATCTCGCCTTTGGCTATTCGCTCGGCGAGTGCGCGGTTCAGCTCCATGACCGAGCCGTCCATACCGAGCAGCGCGCGCAGCCGCTCGACTTCCGCAGCATCGCTGCCCTCTTCCCGCGTCAGCTGCCGCGTCACGAGATCGAGGATGTTGATCGCGACGCGCAGCTTGAAGGCCTGGTGGCCGGAGATCAGCGGCGTGATGTCGTTGCGGAGGAAATCGGCGACCGACTTGGTCAGCTCGGTGGGTGTCGGTTCGTCCTGCATGCGTCAGCTCCCGCGCGGCGCCAGGAGCCGCAACAGATCGATCTCGGTTTCGGAGGCGCGGCGGCCGATCATTGCGCGCTCCATCGAATGGTCGGGACCCTCGCGGAACCGCTGCATCATGCCGCCGCACATGATGCCCCAGCGCAGCGTGCCCATCACTTCCCAGAATTTCACCCGTTCGGGGTCGACCTTGCGGCCCGCCGCCTCGTAACCGGCAAACAGCTCCTCGCGCGAGCCGAAGCCGCCGACGGGCCTGTCGATCTCGCCGAAACGCCAGGAATTGACGCAGACCCAGCCGAGATCCTCCATGGGATCGCCGAGATGGGCGAGTTCCCAGTCCAGCACGGCGCGCACGCCGTCGGCGCCGATGATGAGATTGCCGTTGCGGAAATCGCCGTGCACCAGCGTGGTCTCGGCGGACGGTCCGGGATCGTGGTCGCGCAGCCAGCGCAGCGCCAGCTCGAACACGGGCTTGGGCCAGTTCAGGCTGCGATAGTCGCGCTCGAACTCGGCAATCTCCTGCGTCGCCGACCTGCTGCGCAGCTCGGGCAACTTGTCCTTTGGCAATCGATGCAGGGCAGCGAGAATGCCGCCGATCTGCCGCGCCAGATGCGGCCGCGCCGCGGCAAACTCGTCATCGCGAAGAATCTTGCGCGCGATGGTCTCGCCTTCGACCCTTTGCATGATGAAGCCGGTGCCGAGGTCGTCCTCCGGCACCAGCACGTGCATCACGCGCGGCGACGGCACGCCCGCCTCGAAGGCGAGCTGCATCAGCCGCGCCTCGGCGGCAAGGCCCGCCGCGCGGGTCGGCGCCGCGCCATAACCCTTCGGCGAACGCCGCAGGATCGCGCCGATCGCGCCATCGGGATGGGTGATGTCGAAGCGCCAGGTTTCCTGGCTGGCGCCGCCCGACAATTTGGCCGCGCAGGTCGCGCCGGTCGCGCCCTTGCACCAGCGCTTGACGCTGCGTGAAAGCTCGGCCTCGATCATTTGCCTTTGAACTGCGCGGGCCGCTTCTCCAGGAACGCGCCGACGCCCTCGCGGAAATCCTGGGTGTCGCCGGCGCGAAGCTGGCACTGGAATTCGAGGTTGAGCTGATCCTCGAAGGAATTTTCCGGGCTGTCCCAATAGAGCTTGCGGATCAGCGACAGCGCGACCGTCGGCCCGCTGGCGAGCTCGCGCGCGAGCTTCATCGCCTCCTCCATCAGCACGCCGTCGTCATAGACGCGGTTGACGAGGCCCCATTCCAGCGCCTTCTCGGCCGGCAGCCGTTCGCCCATCAGCGACAATTCGATCGAACGCGCGCGGCCGACGAGGCGCGGCAGCAGCCAGGTCGAGCCGCAATCCGGCACGAGGCCGATGCGCCGGAACGCCTGAAGGAAGTAGGAGGAACGCGCGCACAAAATCATGTCGCCGAGCAGCGCGAAGCTCATGCCGGCGCCAGCCGCCGGGCCGTTGACCGCAGTGACGATCGGGCAGTGCAGATTGCGGATGCGGCGCAGGAAGGGGTGGAAGCCGGTCTCCAGCGTCAGCCCGGCCTTGGTCTTCTTCGACTGGCTGTTGCGCCCTTGCAGATTGGCGCCGGTGCAGAAGGCGCGGCCCGCGCCGGTCAGCACGACGCAGCGCACCTCGTCCTTCTTCTCCTCGATCGTATCGAGCGCTTCGGCAAGGCCGCCCAGCATCTCCACGGAGACCGCGTTCATCACCTCCTGATGGTCGAGCTTGAGGATTGCGACCGAACCGTCGAAATCGAGCGTGACGTGTTTGAACTGCATGGTTTCCTCGTCAGTTGCGGCCTGCGCCAGTTTCGCAGCCCGGAATTCGTTTTGCCGGGGCGCATATTTGATTTTTGGCGCGGTCTTGTCCATGGTGATCAGAGCATAGCAAGCAATCTTGCGCGCAGCGGCTGGTAGGCCGCGTACGAAAAACAGGAAACGCGCCATGTCTATTTTCGACCTCACCGGCCGCGTCGCCGTGATCACCGGCGGCAATGGCGGCATCGGCCTCGGCATCGCGCAGGCGCTCGCGGCCCAGGGCTGCAACGTCTCGATCTGGGGCCGCAATCCCGACAAGAACAAGGTTGCTGCCGCGAGCATGGCCGGGCTCCCCGGCAAGGTCGACACCCGCGTTTGCGACGTCACCGACGCGGCCTCGGTCGATGCCGCGATGAAGGCGACGCTCGACATTTTTGGCCGCGTCGACGGCTGCTTCGCCAATGCCGGCATCGGCGGCGGCGGCCGGCGTTCCTTCATCGAGCGCACCGAGGAGGAATGGCGCACGATGTTCGCGACCAATCTCGACGGCGTGTTCCACGCCTTCCAGGCCGCGGCCAGGCACATGACCGAGCGCGCCAATGCCGGCGATGCCTTCGGCCGGCTGGTTGCGACCTCGAGTCTCGCTTCGATCTTCGGCACCGCGCGCAACGAGCATTACGCCGCGACCAAGGCCGCGATCAACGCGCTGGTGCGCGCGCTCGGCGTCGAGCTCGCCCGCCACGGCGTCACGGCGAACGCGATCCTGCCCGGCTGGATCAAGAGCGACATGACATCCGGCCTCATGGCCAACGAGAAGTTCGTCGCCAACGTGATGCCCCGCATTCCGCAGCGCCGCTTCGGCGAGGCGAGCGATTTCGGCGGCATCGCAGTGTATCTGATGAGCAAGGCGTCGTCGTATCACACAGCCGATACGTTCGTGATCGACGGCGGCTACACGGCGTTTTGAGATTTCGCAGGGTGGGCAAAGTCGCGTTTGCGCCGTGCCCACCATGAGCATTTCCGGATGCCATGGTGGGCACGCTGCGCTTTGCCCACCCTACGGCATCTGATTTCGAAAGCGCAGAAGGGAATGGGCACATGTTCTCACACGTCATGATCGGCACCAACGATCTCGACAAGGCCAAGACGTTCTACGACAATCTGCTAAGCACGCTCGAGGTCCGGCCGGCCAGGGTCGACGGCCACCGCATCTTCTACATCACCAAGACCGGCGTGTTCTCGGTGTCGAAGCCGATCAACGGCGAGCCGGCAACCTGTGCGAACGGCGGCACGATCGGGTTCGCCGCCAATTCGCCAGAGCAGGTCGACAAATGGCACGCGGCAGGCGTCGCAGCCGGCGGGATCTCGATCGAGGATCCACCCGGCGTGCGCCAGGGCCCCGGCGGCAAGCTCTATCTCGCTTACTTGCGCGATCTCGACGGCAACAAGATCTGCGCGATGCACCGGATGCCGAGCTGAGTCCGCGCGCCGCTGTCGTTCCCCGCGAAAGCGGGGAATCCAGTACGCCGCGATCTCTCGGCTCAATCACTACGGTCTCTGGAATACTGGATCGCCCGGTCTTCGCCGGGCGATGACCGCGGAGAGTGAGGCGCGCACCTGCCGCCTACCCGCACCTCCATTCAAACAACATTTCAAACGCCCTCGCGATATTCCATCGCGTGGCACAGCTCGGCGCGAAAAAATGCGCGCTCGCACTTTGGCCGCGCCGCGACTATTCTCGCGCTCAGAACAATCTCAGCGTCCCCGGGAGGAACAATGACAAAACACACCTACATTCCCCGCACCACCAACTACACCCTCAATCCCGGCGACGAGCTCAACGACTTGCGGATGTCGGAGCAGGTCCGGCCGCTCTACGATCATGTCAAGAAATTCATCCGCGACACCGTCGAGCCGATGTCGATCGAGTTCGCCAAGGCCGGCGAAGGCAAGGAAGATCGCTGGAGCTTCACGCCGAAGCAGCTCGAGGTGCTGGAGAAGGCCAAGAACAAGGCCAAGCAGGAAGGCCTCTGGAACTTCTTCCTGCCCGATGACGAGACCGGCCAGGGCCTGAAGAACCTCGACTATGCCTATATCGCGGCCGAGCTCGGCAAGAGCCCGCTGGCGTCCGAGACAATGAACTGCTCGGCGCCCGACACCGGCAACATGGAGGTGCTGGAGCGCGTCGGCACCAAGGAGCAGAAGGAGAAGTGGCTGAAGCCGCTGCTCAACGGCGAGATCCGTTCGGCCTATGTCATGACCGAGCCGAACGTCGCCTCCTCCGACGCCAAGAACATCTCGACGACCGCGAAGCTGGTCGGCGACGAATGGGTCATCAACGGCGAGAAATACTACATCTCGGGTCTCGGCGACCCCCGCTGCAAGATCCTCATCGTGATGGTGAAGACCAATCCGGATGCGGCGCCGAGCAAGCAGCAGTCGCAGATCCTGGTGCCGCGCGACACGCCCGGCGTCGAGGTGCTCGGCCCGATGTACGTGTTTGGGCAGGACCACGCCCCGCGCGGCCACATGCACATGCGCTTCAACAATGTGCGCGTCCCGAAGGAGAACATGCTGCTCGGCGAAGGCCGCGGCTTCGAGATCTCGCAGCTCCGTCTCGGCCCCGGCCGCATCCATCACTGCATGCGCACCATCGGCAAGGCCGAGAAGGCGCTCGATCTGATGGTGCAGCGCGGCCTCACCCGCGAGGCCTTCGGCAAGAAGATCGCCCATCTCGGCGGCAACATGCAGATCATCGCCCAGGCGCGCTGCGAGATCGAGGCGATGCGGCTGATGGTGCTGAAGGCCGCCAAGGCGATGGACGTGCTCGGCAACAAGGAGGCCCGCGTCTGGGTCTCCATGGTCAAGGCCATGGTGCCGGAGCGCGCCTGCAAGATCATCGACCAGGCGATCCAGATGCACGGCGCCACCGGCATCTCGCACTGGACCCCGCTCGCGGAGATGTATCAAGACGTGCGGCACCTGCGCTTTGCGGACGGTCCGGACGAGGTGCATTGGATGGTGGTGGGACGCCACGAGCTGAGCATGGCGTGATCGACGAGATGCCGTCGCGGCCAACGCGAGGGGTGGTGGGCACGCTTCCGCCTTCGCTCTTCGAGCTACGGCGGACAAGTCGCTTTGCCCACCCGACCCACATCCGCGAGCGACGTTACGCAGTCGTCGCGGCCTCGATCTTGTCCTGGGTCTTGGTCTCGAAATCGCTGGCGTCGTGGCGCTCGTGGAGCTGGCTGGCGGGGTCGCCCGAGACGCGGTTGACCATGCGGCCGCGCTTCACGGCGGGACGCTGGGCGATCTGGTCGGTCCAGCGCTGCACGTTCTTGTAGTCCTGCACCGACAGGAATTCGCCGGCGCCATAGACCAGCCCCTTGGCGAGCGCACCGTACCAGGGCCACACCGCCATGTCGGCGATGGTGTATTCCTTGCCCGCGAGATATTCGTTGTCGGCAAGGCGCCGATCGAGCACGTCGAGCTGGCGCTTGGTCTCCATCGCGAAACGATCGATGGCGTATTCGATCTTGAACGGCGCGTAGGCGTAGAAATGGCCGAAGCCGCCGCCGAGATAGGGCGCGCTGCCCATCTGCCAGAACAGCCAGGACATCGCCTCGGTGCGGGTCTTGATGTCCTTGGGCAGGAAGGCGCCGAACTTCTCGGCGAGATAGAACAGGATCGAGCCGGACTCGAACACCCGGATCGGCTCCGGACCCGAGCGGTCCATCAGGGCGGGGATCTTCGAGTTCGGGTTGATGTCGACAAAACCGCTGCCGAACTGGTCGCCATTGCCGATCCTGATCAGCCAGGCGTCGTATTCGGCGCCCTTGTGGCCGAGCGCCAAAAGCTCCTCCAGCATCACCGTGACCTTGACCCCGTTCGGGGTGGCCAGCGAATAGAGCTGAAGCGGATGCTTGCCGACCGGCAGCTCCTTGTCGTGAGTTGGGCCGGCGATCGGGCGGTTGATGCTGGCGAACTGCCCGCCATTCTCCTTGTTCCAGGTCCAGACTTTGGGCGGCACGTAGGCAGGGGCGTCGGTCATGCGGGGCTCCGGCGGAAAGATGCGTCTGCATTAATTAGACCGCGAACGCCGAATGACAAGGGCGCCGAATGCATTCCCGAACCGGGCAACTTCACGTTTCGTCATGGCAGGCTCCCGCCCCGTCATTCCGGGGCGCCCGCAGGGCGAGCCTGGAATCCATCGCGCCGCCAGGAATGCTCCGAAAAATGGATTCCGGGTTCTCGCTGACGCGGGCCCCGGAATGACCGGCGTCATTCGGGACGCAGCGGCCTGTGGGACGAGCGCGACGTCTACACACAAGATGCCTCGCCGAATCCGGCATGTCATCGATCGGCTCGCGTCACTTTGCTTTGCCAGCGAAAACAACGAAAACGCGAAGGCCGCCGGGAGAGAGCCATGAAATCGCCGATCTGCGACATGCTGGGAATCGAGTTCCCGCTGCTGGCCTTCAGCCATTGCCGCGATGTCGTCGCCGCCGTCAGCCGCGCCGGCGGCTTCGGCGTGCTGGGTGCCACCGTGCACACCCCCGATACGCTCGAACGCGAGCTGAAATGGATCGACGATCACATCGACGGCAAGCCCTACGGCATCGACGTGCTGATCCCCGAGAACATCTCGACCGCGGGCGAGAAGGACGTCACCTGGAAGAGCCTGGAGGCGCGCGTGCCGCAGGAGCATCGCAACTACACGCGCGATCTGCTGAAGAAATACGACATCGAGCTCACGACCACGGAGGTGGCAGCCGATCAACCGCAGCCGTTCGACGGAAAAACCGCGCTGCAGCTGCTCGAGGTCTCCTTCAATCATCCGATCCGCCTGATCGCCAACGCGCTGGGCGTGCCGCCCAAGGCGATGATCGAGATGGGCAAGACACACGGGGTGCCGGTCGCAGCGCTCGTCGGCGCCAAGGAGCATGCGCTGCGCCAGGTCGCGGCCGGCGTCGACATTCTCGTGGTGCAGGGCACCGAGGCCGGCGGCCATTGCGGCGAGGTCTCGACCATGGTGCTGGTGCCCGAGGTGATCAAGGCGATCAGGAAAATCCGCGACGTGCCGGTGCTGGCGGCCGGCGGCATCATGACGGGCCGGCAGATGGCGGCCTGCATGGCGATGGGCGCGGCCGGCGCCTGGACCGGCTCGGTGTGGCTGGCGACCGTCGAGTCCGAGACCAGCGAGATATTCCGCGAGAAGATGATCGCGGCGTCCTCGCGCGACGCCGTGCGCTCCAAGGGCCGCACCGGCAAGCCGGCGCGGCAGCTCCGCTCGGTCTGGACCGACGCCTGGGACCGCGCGCCGGACAACCCGGGCGCACTGCCGATGCCGCTGCAAAGCATCATCAGCCGCGACGCCTTCAACTCGATCGACCGCGCGGCGGCAGGCGGCAACGCGCGGGCGCGCGATCTCGTCAGCTATTTCGTCGGCCAGGGCGTCGGCCTGATCGACAGCGTAAAGTCCGCCGGCGCCGTGGTGCAGGAGTTCAAGGAAGACTTCGCCGAAGCCGTCGAGCACATGAATGCGCTGGTGGCGGAGTGACGGCGCGTGGCCGGAGTGATGTCCGCGGCCCATCCTTCGAGGCTCGCCCGACGGCGCGTTGCGCCGCCGGCCTCGCGCCTCAGGATGACGCTGTCCCCGTAGCCGTCATCCTGAGGTGCCGTAGCGCAGCGAAGGCCTCGAAGGACGACGGCGTGCCCGAAATCTAAAACGCGAAGCAAGAAAAGATGTCCAATTCCTCTGTCCCCGAAGACCGCATCCCCGTCATCGTCGGCGTCGGCGAGATCGTCGATCGCCCGAAGGAGATCAGCGACGGCCTCGAACCGCTCGATCTGCTCGAACAGGCGCTGCGGCGCGCGGAGGCGGACGCCGGTGCAAAACTGCTTGGCGAGGTGCAGTCGCTCGATGTCGTCAACTTCCTGAGCTGGCGCTATCGCGATCCCGAGCAGCTGTTGGCGCAGCGCCTCGGCGTCACGCCCGCGCATTGCTATTACGGCCCGGTCGGCGGCGAGAGCCCGATCCGCTACATCCACGAAGCCGCCAAGCGCATCGCGCGCGGCGAGTGCACGGTCGCCGCGGTCTGCGGCGCGGAAGCGCAGTCGACCGCGACCAAGGCGGAACGTGCCGGCGTCAAGCTGCCATGGACCCCGTTCGCCCATGACGTCGAGGAGCCCAAGCGCGGCGCGGCGTTCCAGAAGCCGCTGGCGGTGAAGCTCGGCGTATTCCGACCCGTTACGGTCTATCCGTTCTACGAGGCCGCCTCCTCCGCACATTGGGGCCAGACGCCGCGCGAGGCGATGGCCGAGTCCGGCGTGCTGTGGTCGCGCTACTCGGAAGCCGCCGCGCAAAATCCCAATGCCTGGCTGAAGCGGCGCTATGCGCCGGAGGAGATCACGACACCGACCGCGGACAATCGCCTGATCGCCTGGCCCTACAACAAGCTGATGGTCGCCAATCCCAGCGTCAACATGGGCGGCGCGCTGCTGCTCACCAGCCTTGCCAAGGCCCGTGCGGCCGGGATCGCGGAGGACCGACTGGTCTATCCGCTCGGCGGCGCCTCGGCGGAGGAACCGCGCGATTATCTGTTGCGCGACCAGTTCTACGAAAGCCATCCGCAGAACGCGGTGCTGCAAGCCGTGATGGACCTTGCCGGCGGCGACGGCAAGACGTTCGACGCGATCGAGCTCTACAGCTGCTTCCCTTGCGTGCCCAAGATGGCGCGGCGGACGCTCGGGCTTTCCGCCGACGTGCAGCCGACCGTGACCGGCGGGCTCACCTTCTTCGGCGCGCCGCTCAACACCTACATGACGCATGCGGCCTGCGCGATGGTGCGGCGGCTGCGCGACGGCGCCAGGCTCGGCCTGCTCTATGGCCAGGGCGGCTTCGTCACCAAGCATCACGCGCTGGTGGTCGCGAAGGCGCCGCCGCACGCGGCGCTGGCGCAGGAGACCAGCGTGCAAGGCGAGGCCGATCGCAACAAGCGCGCGGTGCCGGAGTTCGTCGACGAGGCCTCGGGCAAAGGCAAGGTGGAGAGTTTCACGGTGCTCTATGGCCGTAGCGGCGAGGTCGAGCACGGCGTCGTGATGCTGCGCACCGAGCACGACCGGCGAACGCTGGCGCGGATCCCGGCGCGCGACAGCGCGACGCTGGCGCACCTGCTCAACATGGATCGCACGCCGGTCGGCTCGCTCGGCGAGATCGCGGTGGCTGCCGACGGGGTGCCGGAGTGGCGGGTGGCGTAGCTGCGGCGCATCACACCGGACGATGCTGCGCATCGCCGGGAGTGAGGCGCTGCGTCCGGGGCACCGATCTCAGCCCCCTGCGCCATCCGCCTCAGGCGGCGCGGACGGAGCTCAGGAACTTGCCGACCTCGAGCTTGAGACGGTTGGAATCGCGCGACAGCATTTGCGCCGCCGACAGCACCTGCGAAGACGCCGAGCCGGTTTCGGAGGCACCGCGCTGGACGTCGCCGACATTCGACGAGACCTGATGGGTGCCTTGGGCGGCCTGCTGAACGTTGCGGGCGATCTCCCGGGTTGCTGCGCCCTGCTGCTCCACGGCTGCCGCAATCGCGGAAGCGATCTCCGACAGACGCGCGATGGTGCCGCTGATGTCGCCGATGGCGCTGACCGAATCCTGGGTCGCCGCCTGAATGCCGCCGACCTGCTGGCCGATCTCGCCGGTGGCCTTGGCCGTCTGCTCGGCGAGCGCCTTGACCTCGGAGGCCACCACAGCGAAGCCGCGTCCGGCCTCACCCGCCCGTGCCGCCTCGATCGTGGCATTGAGCGCCAGCAGATTGGTCTGGCCGGCGATCGCATTGATGAGCTCGACGACGTCGCCGATCCGCGATGCGGCGCGCGACAATTCGCTGACGCGCTCGGTCGTGGCATGGGCCTGGCTGACCGCTTCGCTCGCGATCCGGGAGGAGTCCTGCACCTGGCGGCCGATCTCGCGCACCGAGGACGACATCTCTTCGGCGGCCGACGCCACCGAGTGGACATTGGTGGAGGCTGCTTCCGAGCCGGTTGCGACCGCCGTCGCCAATTCCTGCGCCCGACCCGCGGTCGAGGACAGCGTCGAGGCCGAAGCCTCGAGCTCGGTTGCGGCCGACGACACCGTCTCGACGATTTCGCCGATAGCGGCCTCGAAGCCGTTTGCGAGTGTGGTCATGTCGGATTTGCGCTGCATCTCGGCACGGCGCTGAACCGCCTGCACATCGTCGCGGCTGAAGCGGATGATGGTCTGCACCGTCTGGAGGTTGCGCAGCGCTTCGCCGATCTCGTCGTCGCGCTCGATCACGATGCGGTTGTCGAGCTTGTCCTGGACGAGGTTCAGCAAAGTATCGTTGAGTTGCTGCATCGGCCTCCGGATCGCGCGCATGGTCGTGACGCCGGCGAAACCGACGATGGCGACGCCGACGACGGCCAGCGCCGCCAGAATCAGGCTGGCCGAACCGCCGGCGGCGAGCGCGCCGCCGATGCCGAGCGCAAGCATGAACAGCGCCTGGAGTGCCATCGTCGTGACGAGGCGCGCCTTCAGCGTCCCCGTGAAGACGCTGAAGCTGTCCAGCCACGAGCGGCGGCGGATGATGCCGGCGTCAATGCGATAGCCATGCGGCTTCTTCTCGCGGATCGCAGAATAGACCTCTTCGGCGAGCTTGCGCTGGTCGGCCGGCAGTCTTGTGCGGATCGACGTATAGCCCGTGACCTTGCCGTTTTCGCGGATCGCAGAGGCCGTCGCCAGCACCCAGTAGAAGTCGCCGTTCTTGCGGCGGTTCTTCACCGCGCCGAGCCAGGGTTTGCCGGCCTTCAGCGTGTCCCAGAGGTTGTCGAACGCCTCCGGCGGCATGTCGGGATGACGAACGATGTTGTGCGGCTGGCCCATGAGTTCCGCCGACGCGAAGCCGGCGGCGGCAATGAAGTCCTCGTTGAAGTAGGTGAGCTTGCCCTTGAGATCGGTCCGCGAAACGATCAGCGTCTCGTCACTGACGGGATATTCGACCGCAGTGACCGGAAAATTCTTGCGCATCGGGGCTCCCCAAAGACCGGATTCAGTAAAAGTCATTCGAATCGGGACGCGCCCGGCATGAGCCGGCCCTCTGCCAACTATCGTAAATCCGATTTAACCATCGATGAAGCGTCGCGCCCGTAACACTACGGACAATCTCAGAAGTGCTCTACTGCGAGCGACATCATGCTACCGGCAAGACGAAACGAGCGGTGCTACGTGGCGCCGCTCGTCGCTCGATCGGACAAAGACTTTACGCCGCGCGGACGTTGGTCAGGAACTTGCTGACCTCGTTCTTCAGCCGGCCCGAGTCGTTTGACAGCATTTGCGCCGCCGACAGCACCTGCGACGATGCCGTTCCGGTCTCGGTCGCGCCGCGCTGCACGTCGGTGATGTTGGAGGAGACCTGCTGGGTGCCCTGCGCGGCCTGCTGCACATTGCGGGCGATCTCCTGCGTCGCCGCGCCCTGCTCTTCCACCGCGGCCGCGATCGCCGAGGAGATCTCCGAGAGGCGCTCGATGGTCGAGGAGATCTCCTTGATGGCGCCGACGGAATCGTTGGTCGCCGCCTGGATGCCGGAGATCTGCTGGCCGATCTCGCCGGTCGCCTTCGCGGTCTGCTCGGCGAGTGCCTTCACCTCGGAGGCCACCACCGCGAAACCGCGGCCGGCTTCGCCCGCTCGCGCCGCCTCGATTGTGGCGTTCAGCGCGAGCAGATTGGTCTGGCCCGCGATGGTGTTGATCAGCTCGACGACGTCGCCGATCCGGGCGGCGGCCTTCGACAGCTCGCTGACGCGCTCGGTGGTGGCGCGCGCCTGGCCGACGGCATCGCCCGCCATCCGCGCCGATTCCTGCACCTGACGGCTGATCTCGCCGACCGACGAGGCCATCTCCTCGGTGGCCGAGGCCACCGATTGCACGTTGGTCGAGGCTTCTTCCGAAGCTCCAGCCACCGTCGTCGCCAGTCTCTGAGAGCGGTCGGCAGTCGACGTCAGCGTCGAGGCGGAGGCCTCGAGCTGGGTCGAAGCCGACGACACGGTCTGGACGATCTCGCCGATCATGGCTTCGAATTCGCGGGTGATGTCGTCGACGCGGCGGCCGCGCTCGATCTTGGCCTCGGCATCCGCGGCCGCAGCCTCGTCCGCGGCCTTCTTGGCGATCAACGCCTCCTTGAAGATCTGGAGCACGTCGGCCATCGCGCCGATCTCCGTCTTCTCGCCGCGATGCGGCACCTCGGCCGAAAGGTCGCCCCGGCCCAGCGCCTGCATCGGCTGTGTGATCGAATTGATGCCGCTCGAGACATCGCGGACCAGATAGAAGCTGAGACCGATGCCGATCAGGACGGCGGCGCCGAGAATGACCGAAACCAGCATGAAGGCAGAGGAATAGCTGTCGGCGGCATCCTGAGCGGCCTGTTCGCCACCCCTGGTGTTGAGCTCGATGTCCTTGTTCAGGACCTCATCCGCCTGAAGCCCGATCTTGTTGACCGTCTTGGAGTTGAGCTCCTGCGCCTCGCGCGGGATCTTGCCGGCCTCCCTGCGCGACAAGGCCATCACCTCCTCGGTGCCTTTCTTGTAATCGTCCCAGAGCTTGGACCACTGGCTGTAGAGCGCCCGCTCTTCCGGGGAGCTGATCATGGCCTCATACTTGCTGCGCGTCTTGGCGAGCGCGTCGGTCACGGTGGCGGCGGTCTTCTCCACCGCGAGCTTGTCGTCCAAAGCTTCGGCCAGCATGTGCTGGCGCACCACGTTCCGATACGTGATGACTGCGGCCCGCAGGTCGCCGATCGCCTTGACGCTCGGCATCCAGTTGGTGGTGATGTCGAGAGTGTTGGCGTTCATCGTCCGCATCTTCGTGACGGCGAGCAGGCCCATGCCGGTCATCGCGACCAGCAGGAACGCCACGACACTGATGATCTTGGCGCGGATGGAAAGCTTGGCAAACATAATCGGGTCTCGTTGTGCTGGCGCGGGCGCGCGTCGGGAACTCTAAGGAATCAACCAAAGGGGAGCAGCGCCGACATCAGACAGCAGACCGTCTGCGAAAGATGTTAAGTGCGACTCCGCGCAAGCACGGAAGTCGAAAGAAATGAACAGGCGCCTAAGAACGCCCAGCGCTCAGCGCATGAGCCTAAGCGCATCCGCGAAAAACTCCGGGCCGCCGAAGTTTCCGGACTTCAAAGCGAGCAGCATCTCGCCTGCTTCGGCGCCAACGGCACGCAGCACCGGGACGCCCGCGGCGATCTCCGCGCCGACGAGGAAGCCCGGGATTTCGAGGCGGTCGACGACCGCGCCGGACGTCTCGCCGCCGGCGACGATGAGCCGCCGGACCCCTGCTTTCACGAGGTTTTCCGCGATATCGGCCATGGCCTGCTCGATGGCATGGCCCGCGGCATCGCGCCCGTGGCGGGCTTGCAATGCGGCGACGTCTTCGGGCTTCGCGCTCGAGGCGATCAGCACCGGGCCGTCGGCAAGTCGCGGCCTCGCCCAGTCGAGCGCGCGTTCGGCTTCTTTTGCTCCCGTAATAATACGGTCCTGGTCGAGATGGAGCACCGGCATGATGCGTTCGGCATTCGCGATCTGCTGAAGCGTTGCCTGCGAGCAGCTTCCGGCAAGACACGCCGCCGGCCCGCCGACGGCAGCTGGGGACTCGCTGCTCGCGGCACCGGGCTTGACCTTGCCCGTCGACACCAGCGCGCGCGCGAGCCCAAGGCCGATGCCGGAGGCCCCGACCGACAGGCGATGTTCGCCGGCCACGAGGCCGATGGTTTCGAGGTCGCGGTCGAACACGGCGTCGATGATGGCAGCGCCGATACCCTTGCCGGCGAGTTCGGCCAGCCGCGCCCGCACGGCATCCGCGCCGCGCGTGACGGTGGCGAGGTCGACGAGGCCGATCTGCGTCCTGCTCTGACGCGCCAGCACGCGCACCAGATTGGAATCATGCATCGGGTTGAGCGGATGATCCTTCAGCGGGCTCTCGTTGAGCGGCACGGCGCCGACAAAGAGATTGCCCTGGTAGACGGTGCGGCCGGTCTCCGGGAACGCCGGCGTCACCAGAACGGCACCTTCGCCGCTATCGGCACGCAACGCGTCCATCACCGGGCCGATATTGCCGGCGTCCGTGGAATCGAAAGTCGAGCAGATCTTGAACAGCACGTGGCCCGCGCCGCGGCTGCGCAGCCATTTGTCCGCCGCACGCGAGCGCGAGACGGCAAGGCCGGCCTCGATCGAGCGGCTCTTCAGCGACACCACGACGGCGTCGACCTCGGGCAGCGCGAGATCGTCCGAGGGCACACCGATGGTCTGCACCGTGCGCAGGCCCGCGCGCGTCAGCGTGTTGGCGAGGTCGGAGGCGCCGGTGTAATCGTCGGCGATGCAGCCAAGAGAAATCTTTGCTGCAAGTGTCACGGCTTCACTCCGGCGTAAGGCTTGAACCAGGCAAGGCCGTCAATGGTCTTGCCGCGCGGATTGTACTCGCAGCCGACGAAGCCGGTATAGCCGAGGCGGTCGAGCTCTGCGAACAGGAACGGATAATTCAGCTCCTCGCCGTCGGGCTCGTTGCGCGAGGGGATGCTGGCGATCTGGATGTGGCCGATGATCGGCATCATCTCGCGCAGCCGCATGGTGACGTCGCCATGAATGATCTGGCAGTGATAGATGTCGAACTGGAGCTTGAGGTTCGCAAGCCTCAGCTCCTGGATCAGGTCGCGGGCGAAGCCGAAATCGTTGAGGAAATAGCCCGGCACGTTGCGGGCATTGATCGGCTCGATCACGACGTCGATGCCGTGGGGGGCGAAGAACTCCGCGGCCCATGCCACCGATTTGTAGAAGGCCTCGATCGCGACGCGTTCGCCGCGATTGGCGATTCCGGCCATCAGGTGCAGGCGCTTGACGCCGGTCGCCTTGGCATAGGGCAGCGCCGTCTCCAGGCTCGCCTTGAGATCGTTGAACCGCGAGGGCAGCGCCGCAAAGCCCTTCTCGCCGGCATTCCAGTCGCCCGGCGGCAGATTGAACAGCGCCTGGGTCAGGCCGTTGCGCTTGAGCCGCTCGCCAACCGCCTCGGCGGGATGCTCGTACGGGAAGAGATACTCGACCGCGGTGAAGCCGGCTTGCGCAGCGGCATCGAAACGATCGAGGAACGGCACCTCGGTGAACATCATCGAGAGGTTGGCGGCAAAACGCGGCATCGGAGTCCTCTTGCTTACTTGTCGCCGGGCAGCTTCACGCCGGTCACCTGCGCATACATCCGCGCCACCGACGCGTCGTCGTCGCGGCCCATGCCGGCGGCTGATGTCATCAGGAACATCTGGAGTGCCGCGGCGGAGACCGGCACCGGGAAGCGGGCACTGCGCGCCATGTCCTGGATGATGCCGAGATCCTTGACGAAGATCTCGACGGCGCTACGCGGCGTGTAATCGCCGTCGAGCACATGCGGCATGCGGTTTTCGAACATCCAGGAATTGCCGGCCGAAGCCGTGATCACCTCATAGACCTTGCGGATGTCGAGGCCCTGCTTGGCCGCGAAGGCCATCGCTTCGCTGGCGGCGGCGATGTGCACGCCGGCGAGCAACTGATTGATCATCTTGAACGCAGCGCCCTGCCCGGCGGCATCGCCGAGCTCGTAGAGCTTTGCGGCCATGGCATCGAGTGCGGGCCGTGCCTTTGCAAAGGAAGCCGGACTGCCGGAGGCGAGAATCGTCAGCTCGCCTTGCGCGGCGCGCTGCGCGCCCCCGGAGATCGGCGCATCCAGATAGTGCCGGCCGGTTGCCTCGAGCTGCTTGGCGAGGCGCCGCGCCACGTCGGGATCCATGGTCGCCGAGGAGACGAACACGCTGCCCTTCGGCATGGTCTCGGCGGCTCCATCCTTGCCGAACAGGATCGCCTCGGTCTGCGCGGCATTGACCACGACGCTGACGACGATGTCGGCGTCCTTGGCGGCCTCAGCCGGGGTCTTTGCCCCCGCCCCGCCATCCGTCATGAAGCGCGCCACTGCGTCAGCCGAGACGTCACAGCCAGTGACCGCATGGCCGGCGCGCTTCAGCGAGGTCGCCATGCCGTACCCCATCGAGCCGAGCCCGATCACGGCGATGCGCTGATTCTGAGACGTGGAGGCGGACATATGCAACTGATCCTTGCGAACGTTTCCTGGACGGCCGGCCTTTGCGGCGGCTCGGCGAACCGATATCACGGCTTGGCCGCGCTGCCAAAGCGTGAGACAAGCGGACATGACGGCCATGAGGACTGAAAACAGCAACGAGACGCGGCTGCGCGAGGACATCTGCCGCTTCGGACGGTCCCTGTTCGAGCGCGGGCTGACGCCGGGCTCCTCGGGCAATATCAGCGTCAGGCTGGACGGCGGCGGCTGGCTGGTGACGCCGACCAACGCCTCGCTCGGCTTCCTCGATCCGGCAAGGCTGTCGCGGCTGGACGATCAGGGCCGGCTGGTCTCTGGCGATGCGCCGACCAAGGAAGTTCCGCTGCACAATGCGCTCTACGACACGCGCGGCAGCGCGCGTGCGATCGTGCATCTGCACTCCACCCATTCGGTCGCGCTTTCGATGCTGCCCGAGATCGACCCGCGCGCCGCGCTGCCGCCGATGACGGCCTATTACCTGATGAAATGCGGCGCCACCGCGCTCGTGCCCTATTACCGCCCGGGCGATCCGGCTGTGGCCGACGCGATCAAGGGACTGGCGGGGAAATACTCATCCGTGCTGCTCGCCAATCACGGACCTGTCGTCGCGGGCGACACGCTGGAAGCCGCGGTGTTCGCGACCGAGGAGCTGGAGGAGACGGCGAAGCTGTACCTGCTGCTGCGCGGGATGAACCCGCGGTATTTGTCACCGGAGCAAGTGTCGGATCTGGTGAAGGTGTTTGGGGTAGAGTTACCTCAGCTCAGCGAACATGAGCGAGAGTGTGTAGCCAAGCCATCAGATGCCGAAATCGAAGCAGCGGCCCGAGTTCTTGATGAGGCGGGACGCCACTTTCATTGGTGGGACAAATCGGTACAACCATACACTGACCCAATCGCCAAAAGCGAGTTTGAAGGGATTGTAGAACAGATGCTGATCGCCACATCGAAGACGCGATCTCGATAACGATCCTGGCTCGCTCGCGCGCCACACATTCCGCCGTCATCCTGAGGTGCGAGCCTTGCGATGCAACGCATCGCAAGGTGAAGCCTCGAAGGATGGGCTACAGGCGCCCGCGGCCCATCCTTCGAGGCGCGCGAAGAGCGCGCACCTCAGGATGACGGCTGCGATTGCGGCTGTAGTCTCGCTACAGCCCCAGATACGCCTTTCGTACATCTGGATTGCCCTTGATCTCGCTTGCTGCGCCCTGCATCAGCACGCGGCCGGTTTGCAGGATGTAGGCACGGTCGGCGATCTCGAGGCATTCGGCCATGCGCTGCTCGACGATCAGCACGGTCATGCCGGCGTCGCGGATGCGTTTCACGGCCTGGAAGATTTCGTCCACCAGCTTCGGCATGATGCCCTGGGAGGGCTCGTCCAGCATCAGAAGCCGCGGGCGCGTCATCAGTGCGCGGCCGATGGCCAGCATTTGCTGCTCGCCGCCGGACAGCGTCTCGGCGCGCTGCTCCAAACGTTCCTGAAGACGCGGAAACAGCGTGAAGACGAGATCGAGCGGCTCTTCGCGGTTGGCTTCGCCACGGTAGAGATAGCTGCCGAGACGAAGATTGTCGCGCACGGACAGACGCGGAAACAGCCGGCGGTTCTCCGGTACATAGGCGATGCCGGTCGCCGTGATGTGGTGCTGCGCCATGCCGTTGATCTGCTTGCCGTCGAACGTCACGCTGCCCGAGCGCGGGCGCTCGGCGCCGGCGATGGATTTCAGCAGCGTCGACTTGCCGGCACCGTTGGCACCGGCGACGCAGACGATCTCGCCCTTCTGGACCTCGATCGAGACCGCGGAGATCGCGACCAGGCCCTGATAGGCGGTCGTGACTTCACGCACCGACAGCATGACGATCTCCCAGATATGCCTTGATCACCTTGGGATCGCGGACGACGTCCGATGGCTTGCCCTCGACCAGCACCTTGCCGAGGTCGAGCACGATGGCGCGGTCGACCAATGGCATCACGATCTCCATGACGTGCTCCACCATCAAGACGGTGATGCCGGCATCGCGCACCTTGCGCACCAGCGCGACACCGGTCTGCGCCTCGGTCGGCGTGAGGCCGGTGAGGACTTCGTCGAGCAGCAGCAGCTTCGGCTCGGTCGCGAGCGCGCGGGCGACTTCAAGGCGCCGCTTCTCGGCCGGCACGAGGTCGCTCGCCAGCACGTCGGCGCGCGCGGCAAGGCCGGTGAACTCCAGCACCTCGTGCGCCTTGCGGCGGGCCTCGCGCATGACCGTGTTGCGCACCAGCGCACCGACGATGACGTTGTCGATGACGGTCATGGTCTCGAAGCTCTTGACCACCTGGAAGGTGCGCCCGATGCCGCGCTGGCAGCGCGCGGCTGCCGGCATGTGGGTGACGTCCTCGCCGTCGAATAGAATCGAGCCTTGCGTCGGCGGCAACACGCCGGCGATGAGATTGAACAGCGTCGACTTGCCGGCGCCATTGGGGCCGATCAGGCCGACGATCTCGCCGCGTCCGACCGAGATCGAGACGTCGCTGTTGGCGACGAGGCCGCCGAAACGCTGCCAGACGCCACGGGTTTCAAGGAGCGCGGTCATCGCGTGGCTCCCGTCTTCTTCGGGCGTGAAAACAGGCTGAGCAGCCCCCGCGGCAGGGCCAGCGAGATCAGGACGATCAGCGTGCCGTAGACGATGAGGTCGACACCGCGCCCCGAGCCGCCGAACTTGAAGCGCGTCAGCTCGGTCAGCGGGATCAGGATGGCAGCCCCTAACACCGGCCCCCACAGGGTGCCGATGCCGCCGAGCACGGCAGGCAGCGCCATCAGCAGCGAGAACTGGAAGCCCATGACGCTCTCAGGGTCGATGTAGGAGACGAACTGGGCGTAGAAGCTGCCGCCGACGGCAACCAGGAAGGCGGAGACCGCGGCCGCGCCCATCTTGGAATTGAACACGTCGACACCAAGGCTCTCGGCCGCGTCCGGATTGTCCTTCACCGCGCGCCACCAGAATCCCCATTTGGAGTTTTCCAGCCACCAGGTCACGAACCAGGCGAGGCAGCACAGCGCGAGCGCGAAGTAGAAATACGGCAACTTGGTGCGCAGGAACTGGAATTTCAGCCAGCTGTCGCCGCGGATCGGAATGGTGATGCCCATCGCGGCGCCGGCCCATTCCCAATTGTGGAACAGCAGCAAGCCGATCTCGGCGATGACGATGGTGGCGATCACGAAGTAATGGCCGCGCAGGCGGAAGAAGGGATAGCCGAGCCCCATCGCGATCAGCGCCGACACGACGCCGCCCGCCAGCATGCCGAACCAGGGCAGCACGCCGAACTTGGTGAACAGCAGCTCGGTGGTGTAGGCACCCAGACCGAAATACAGCGCGTGCCCGAGCGAGATCTGGCCGCAATAGCCGGACAGGATGTTCCAGCTCTGCGACAGACCCGCATACATCAGCGTCAGGATCAGGATGTTCTGGACAACGACGTCCTTCACGAACAATGGCGTCAGCGCGGCGATGGCGGCGAGCGCCGCGGCGATGATGAGGTCGCGGCGGCGCCGCGCTGCAAAATCCTTGTCCATCAGATCGATCCGAACAGGCCGCGCGGCCGGATGAAGACGACCAGCAGATAGACCGCGTAGATGCCGACCGACTTCAGCGCTGGCGGCAGCACCAGGGCGGTGGTGGCTTCGACGAGGCCGACGATGATGCCGCCGGCAAAGGCGCCGAACACGCTGCCGAAGCCGCCGAGCGCCACGGTGACATAGGCGATCAGGGCAAAGGACGCGCCGACGTCAGGATAGATGTAGAAGAAGCTCGCCATGATCGCGCCGGCGAGGCCGACCAGCGCAGCGCCGAGGCCCCAGCCGAACGCGAACACGCGGTTCTTGTCGATGCCGACCAGTGCGACCGCGCCGGGATCTTCGCGGGTGGCTTCCAGTGCGCGACCGAAATCGGTGCGGTGAATGAAGAAATAGAGGGCGGCGAAGGCTGCGATCGAGACCAGCGCGCCGACCAATTGCGGCTCCGGCAGGAAGATGCCGGCAATCGAGATGGTCTTACCGCCGAGCCAGGACTGCGGAATGCTGCGATAATCAGGGGTGAAGAAGTATTGCGCAAGGCCGCGCATGACGATGGCAAGACCGAAGGTGGTGAAGATCTGCACCATGCCGGCATTGGCCTTGGCCCGCATGGCGAAGCGCACAATGAGTAGGTAGATCACCGCTCCGAAGATGAAGAGCGCGGCAGCGACCAGTGGCGCGGACAGCAAGGGGTCGATGGCGAAGAACGCGAACAGGAAGAAGGACAGATACATCGCGATCATCAGAAACTCGCCATGGGCGAAGTTCGTGACGTCCATCAGGCCGAAGATCAGCGCGAGGCCGACCGCGATCAATCCGTAGAGCAGCCCCATGAGCAGGCCGCTCGCAAGACTTTGGATAATGGCTTGGGCTGTCAAAAGTCGTCCCCCGAATAGATCCTCATCCCGAGCAGCGCGCACCGGCGCGCGTCTCGAAGGATGGCCCAGCCCTCGTCCTTCGAGACGCGGGCGACGCCCGCTCCTCAGGATGAGGGCGGGAGCTACGTCTGAGCTCCCGCTTTCCCAGTCTTACTTCATCGGCCAGACCGCCTCGGCGATCGCAGCCTGCGGCGGGAAGATGGTGACGAACTTGCCGCCGATATATTGCAGCAGCACCGGGTCGGCGTCGTTGTTCTGGCCCATCTCGTCGAACTTGACGCGCTTCCAGGGCATGATGGTCTGCTCGCCCGGGATGTCGGTCGCTGCCAGCGCGTCGCGGATCTTCTCGCCGTCCGTCGACTTGGCGCGGCTGATGGCGTCGGCGAGGATGATCAGGCCCATGAACTGGCGCGAGGTGAGATCATTGAAGTCCTTGCCCGACTTCGCCTTGAACATGTCGTTGATCTTGCCGACCATCGGGCGCTTCTGCGCGAGGTCGAGCGAGAACGTGCCGCGCGAGATCACGCCTTCGAGCTTGTCGCCGACGGCGTCATAGAGAGCCTTCTCCGAGAAGCCGGCGTCCTGCGCCACGATCGCATTCGGCTTATAGCCGAGCTCGGCCATGGTCTTGACCAGGAGGATGCCGTCGGTGGTGTAGCTCGAGGGCATCAGCACGTCGGCGTTGGCAGACTTGAGCTGCTGCACCTCGGCCGAGAGCGAGGGCGAGTTGGCGCGATACTTGATGTCGGTGACGATCTTGTAGCCGCGCTCGCCGGCGATCTTGGCCTGGGCGTTGCCGGAATCGGTGCCGAAGATGGTGTCCTCGTGGAACAGCGACAGCGTCTCGATCTTGGTGCCCTTCTTCTTCATGGCATCGAAGAAGTCGAACATGGCGGCCGAGTACATCTCGTCGTGCGGCGCGGCGCGGAAATAGTATTTCAGGCCGCGGCGATGCAGGCTCGGCGAGGAATTGTCGGCGGAAACGAACGGGACCTGGTAGCGCTCGCAGATCTGGCTGACGGTGACGGCGACCGCGCTCTGATAGGTGCCGATGATGGCGCTGACCTTCTCCTGCGTGATCAGGCGCTCGGCCTCGGCGCGACCCTTCTGCGGATCGGCCTGGTGGTCGGCGAACACGAGGCGGACCTTGGCGCCGCCGAGGCCCGGCAGGCCCTCGCCCTTGGCCAGCGGCAGGTCGAAATCGGTATCCTTGTTGATGACCTCGAGCGCGGTCTCGTAGGCCTTCTGGGCGTCGACGCCCTGCTGCGCGCTGCCGCCGGAGAACGGATAGATCACGCCGATCACGACTTCCGACGTCTGTGCACGTGCAGCGAGCGGCACCAGTGCAGCGGTGGCGGTGGCACCTAACAACACGTCGCGGCGAGTGATCGTCATGGCAGAGTCCCCTGTGACTGAATTTCGGTTGATCGAATGAAACGATTGATGGATGCGGTAAAGCTCGAAGAAGCAGCAGATGCTGCCCGTTAAATCACGGCCATGGTCCTGTTCTTGAGATCCGTCACCAGCATCAGGCCGGGCGAATGCGTGATCGCGAACGGAAGCTTGGCGGCGTTGATGACCGATTGCGGCGTCACGCCGCAAGCCCAGAACACCGGTATCTCGTCGTCGGCGACGGGCACCGGATCGCCGTAGTCGGGCTTGGAAATGTCCTTGATGCCGATCAGATGCGGATGGCCGAGATGCACGGGCGCGCCGTGCACGGCGGGATAGCGCGAGGTGATCTGCACCGCACGGATCGCGTCCGCCGGCTTGAACGGGCGCATCGACACCACCATGGGACCGGCGAACGGCCCGGCCTCGCCGCAAGGAATGTTAGTACGGTACATCGGCACGCGCACGTTCTGCTCGATGTGGCGGATCGGCATGCCCTCGTCGAGCAGCGCCTCTTCGAACGAGAACGAGCAGCCGAGCACGAAGGTGACGAGATCGTCGCGCCAATACTTGGTCACATCAATCGGCTCGTCGACGATTTCGCCGTCGCGCCAGACGCGGTAGCGCGGCACGTCGGTGCGGATGTCGAGGTCGGCGCCGAGCGCCGGGATGAAAGGGCTGCCGACATCGGACATGCCGATGATCGGGCACGGCTTGGGATTGAGCTGACAGAAGCGGTGAAAGGCGCCGGCATAGTCGGCCGGCAGAATCGCCAAATTGCCCTGGACAAACCCGGGGGCGACGCCGGCGGTGGAGGCGACCAGCCCCTCGCGGTAAGCGAGCCGGGCCTTGCGGCTCGGGAGCGCGTCGGGTGTTTCAGTTTGCTGCGCTGCCACCAAAACAGTCATGCGATCGACCTGCCTATAAACTCGACAAAGACAAGCCAACACCAAGCGTGCTATAAAGTCTAATCGTCGTTTCTAATCAATCTCGATAAAATTAATTTATCGACTGGGAAAACCCTTCCATGCTGGACTTCAGGTCGATCGAGACGTTCCTCTGGGTGGTGAAGCTCGGCAGCTTTCGCGGCGCCGCCCAACGGCTCAACACCACCCAGCCGGCGATCTCCCAGCGTATCGCCCAGCTCGAACGTGAGATGGGCGTGAAGCTGCTCAACCGCGAACATCGCGTGGCCTCGCCGACCCCGAGCGGCCGGCAGATGATGGTCTATGCGGAGAAGCTGATCGGGCTGCGCGCCCAGATGATGGCGGAGATCGGCGATGCCTCGGCGATGCGCGGCGTGATGCGGCTCGGCGTCGCCGAGACCATCGTGCACACCTGGCTGCCGCGCCTCGTGAAGAGCGTCAATCAGGTCTATCCGAACCTTTCGCTGGAGATCGAGGTCGACATCACGCCGAACCTCACCGCGCGCCTGCTCGCGCAGGAGATCGAGCTTGCGTTCGTGGTGGGACCGCTGTCCGCCTCCGGCGTGCACAACCGCGTGCTCGCCGATTATCCGATCGGCTTTCTCGCAAGTCCCTCGCTCGGGCTCGGCAAGGGCCCGGTGACGCCGGCCGACCTCGCGCGGTTTCCGATCATCACCTTCCCGCGCAAGACCAAGCCTTATGAGGTGGTGCGCGAGGTGTTCGACCGGCCGGAGCTGCCGCCGATCCGCCTGCATGCATCCGCCTCGCTCGCCACCGTCATCCATATGGCGGTCGAGGGACTGGGCGTCGCCGTGATTCCCGACGCCATCGTCGAGAGCGAGCTCGCCGACGGGCGGCTGCAACTGCTCGACACCGATCTGGCGATCGCGCCGCTGACCTTCACCGCAAGCTGGCTCGCCTCGCCCGACGTCGTTGCCGTGGAGCGCGTCGCCGAGCTTGCACGGCAAATTGCGCAGAGCAGCCTCGCGGTTGACGCGCCCGCGCAGGCGCGTCATTGAAAAAGGCGCCGGATTTTCTACCGTCATTCCGGGGCGATGCGACGGGATCGCGCAAAGCGCGGCCCCGGTAGCATCGAACCCGGAATCTCGAGATTCGGGTTCGCCCTTTGGGCGCCCCGGAATGACAGTGATCAATGGAAGAGACGCATGAGCCGAGCCGTCACCAACCTGCAAATCGATTCCGCCCGCCTGTGGGGCTCCATCCATGAGACCGCGCAATTCGGCGCGACGGCCAAGGGCGGCGTACGGCGGCTGACGCTGAGTGCCGAAGACAAGCAGGTGCGCGACTGGTTCCGCAAGGCCTGCGAGGAGGCAGGCCTTGCGGTGCACACCGATGCGCTCGGATCGCAATTCGGCCTGCGCAAGGGCCGCGACATGTCGAAACTGCCGGTGGGCATCGGCTCGCATCTCGACACACAGCCGACCGGCGGCAAGTATGACGGCATTCTGGGTACGCTCGGCGCGCTGGAAGTGATCCGTACGTTGAACGATGCCGGTATCGAGACCGACGCACCGATCTGCGTCGTCAACTGGACCAATGAGGAAGGCTCGCGCTTCGCGCCTGCAATGATGGCCTCCGCGGCTTACGTCGGCGACTTCACCACCGACGACATTTTGTCGCGCAAGGACGCCGAGGGCACCACCGTCGGCCAGGCGCTCGACAGCATCGGTTATCGCGGCGACAAACCGGTGGGCTTCCAGAAGCTCGGCTGCTTCGTCGAATTGCACATCGAGCAGGGCCCGATCCTGGAGGCTGAAGGCAAGACCATCGGCGTCGTCGATTCCGGCCAGGGCGTGCTGTGGTATGACGGCAAGATTTCCGGCTTCGAGAGCCATGCGGGCTCGACCCCGATGCAGCTGCGCCGCGATGCGCTGGCGACGCTGTCGGAGATCGTGTTGGCGATGGAGGCCATCGCAAAGAAGCACGGCCCGAACGCGGTCGGCACGATCGGCGAGGCCGTGATCGCCAACCCCTCGCGCAACGTCATTCCCGGCGAGATCGCCTTCACCATGGATTGCCGCAGCGCGGACGGCGCGATCATGGACGCGCTCGATCGCGATCTGCGCGCCGCCATCGCCGAGATCGCCGCACGCCGCAAGGTCGAGGTGAAGATCGATCTGGTCTGGCGCAAGCCGCCGACGCATTTCGATCCCAAGCTCATTGCGGCGGTGGAGAACGCGGCGAAGACGCTCGGATACTCCTCGCGCCGCATCACCTCCGGCGCCGGCCACGACGCCTGCAACCTCAACACCGTGATGCCCGCCGCCATGGTGTTCGTACCCTGCAAGGACGGCATCAGCCACAACGAGCTGGAGGACGCCACGCAGGGCGACTGCGCCGCAGGTACCAACGTTCTCATGCATACCGTGCTGGCGATCGCCGGCGTCGCGTCCTGATCGGAGAGAGCCATGCGCGGAGTTTTCGTCGACGCCAACGAAGCCCTCGCCGTGATCATGGAGCGGCTGGAGCAGCCCGGCGATCCCAAGGTGCGGATCCACCGGGATCCCGACATCAAGCCGGAGCAATACCCTGAAATCCTCGACGGTGCCGAGATCGCAATCGTCGACCACACCGCGCTGCCGACCGCGGTCGCCAAGAAATGCGCCGGGCTGAAGCACGTCGTGTTCCTCGGCACCGGCGCACGCAGCTACATGAACCCGGAGGAGCTCGCTGACCTCGGCATCTCGGTGCATCTGATCAAGGGCTACGGCGACACCGCGGTCGCCGAATCCGCGATTGCGCTGATGTGGGCGTCGGCCCGCGTCATCGCGATGATGGACCGCGAGATGCGCGGCGGCAACTGGCTGCGCGAGGACGGCATGCAGCTCACCGGCAAGACGCTCGGGCTGATCGGCTTCGGCGGCATCGCCGCCGAGGTCGCGCGCATTGCGTCCGGCAGCGGGATGAAGGTGATCGCCTGGAATCGCTCGCCGAAGAGCTGCCCCGGCGTCGAATTCACCGATCTCGACGCTGTGCTGGCGAGGAGCGACGTGGTGTCGCTGCATCTGCTGCTCAACGACGAGACGCGCGGCATGATCACGCGCGAGAAGATCGGAAAAATGAAGCCCGGCGTCATCCTGATCAACACCGCGCGCGCCGCGATCGTCGACGAAGCCGCCATGATCGAGGCGCTGAAGTCGGGCCATATCCGCCATGCCGGCCTCGACGTCTTCAACACCGAGCCCTTGCCCGGCGATCATCCGCTGACCAAGCTGCCGAACGTGACGCTGTCGGCGCATTCCGCGTTCCGCACGCCGGAAGCGAGCGAGAACCTCATTCATGCGGCGTGGGAGCACTGCCGCCGGATCGTGAAGGGATAAGAGCAACAACAATGGCCGACTACCGCACCATCAAGGCTGAGCCGCTCACCCGTGCCATCCATGCCATCGTCAAGGCCGGCGGCTCCTCGGACCGCGAAGCCGAGCTCGTGGCCACCAATCTCGTCGAAGCCAATCTCAAGGGCCACGATTCGCACGGCGTCGGCATGATCCCGCGCTATGTCCAGAGCGTCACCAATGGCGGCCTCGCCGTGAACCAGCACGTCAAGATCGTGCTCGACACCGGCCCGCTGCTCACGCTCGACGGCCTCACCGGCTATGGCCAGGTGATCGGGCATGAGGCGATGGAACTGGCGGCCGAGCGCGCCAAGAAAAACGGCGTCTGCCTGGTCGGCCTTTCCAACTCGCACCACATCGGCCGCATCGGCCACTGGGCCGAACAGTGCATCGACCACGGCCTGGTCTCGATCCACTTCGTCAACGTGATCTCGCGGCCAATCGTGGCGCCCTGGGCCGGCAGCGACGCCCGCCACGGCACCAACCCGTTCTGCGTCGGCATCCCGCGACGGGGCAAGGACCCGATCGTGCTCGACTTCGCCACCAGCAGGATCGCGCAGGGCAAGACCCGCGTCGCCCACAACAAGGGCGTCGAGCTGGAGCCCGGCACCATCATCGACCATGAGGGCAAGCCCACCGTCAACCCGCGCTACACCGTGATCCCGCCGTACGGCGCCATCCTTCCCTTCGGCGAGCACAAGGGCTCGGGGCTCGCGCTGGTCTGCGAAATCCTCGGCGGCGCGCTCTCCGGCGGGCAGGTGGTCAAGGGCCCGTCCGACGGCAAGTACAACGTGCTCAACGGCATGCTCTCGATCGTCATCGATCCCGGCAAGCTCGGCACCGGCGAAAACCTCGCACGTGAAGTCGAGAGTTTCGTCGCCTGGCACACCGGCTCGCCGCCCGCTCCCGGCGTCGACAAGGTCAGAATCGCCGGCGAACCGGAGCGCGAGACCAAGCAGAAGCGCTTCGCCGAAGGCATTCCGGTCGATCCGACCACCTGGCAGGAAATCCTCGAGGCCGGGAAGAAGTTCGGGCTGGATCAGGCGGCGATCGAGAAGATCGCAAGCTGATCGGAAACGCCGCGCATCGCTCGAATAGCGCCGGTCTCGTGCACAATTGCGCAAGACGATGGACTAAGGCGAAGCTCTTGAAGCGGATTTGAACCGGCCCTCGTTGCCTTGCGACAACGCGGATATCCCGACTCGTATCCGCTCCAGAGGTTCACATGCTCTCCCGTCCCGCAAAGCTCGTATCGGGCTCCACCGATCCGTCACCCGCCGTCGACCTCTACCGGCATCGGCTTGCCATCTACGAGAGCGAGCTTGGCGAGCCCGAGCACAGCTTCACGGACAGCGCGGAACGCCGCATCGACATCCACGCCTTCGGCCGCGATTTCGTGCCGGTGTGCCAGGAGGGTTCTGACGAGGGTTACGTCCTGCTGACCAATGGCATGAGCCAGCAGCGAATGCCGGGGGTGCGCGGGGATGCAAAACTGCGGGCCGAGCTGATGTGGTATGTCCGCGAGCCGACGCCGGACGTTCGCGACAATCTGCGCTGGCTGGCCAATCTGCCGTTCATCGACACGACCTGGTTCGGGTTCGGTCACCGGGTCGCATTGCCGTGGCCCCCGGTCGCAGGAACGGACTTCCAGACCTTTCTGTTTCTCACGCCGGTCATCGGTCCCGACAAGCAGATCGCCGAAGCGCTGGAGGTCGCGGGCGATCCGGTCGAGATTTTGACCGTGAATCTGATTTCCGATCGAGAGCTCGCGCTGATCAAATCCGAGGGACTGGATCCCTTTCTCGACCTGCTCGACGACAACGACTATCCGCCGATCTTCGATCCCAAGCGGAAGTCGTACGTGTAGGGCGCGCGCCCTGTCGTCCCGGACAAGCGCGCCTGAAGCGCGCGCCGATCCGGGATCCATAACCACAGGACGTAGTTTGGCGAGGACTCAGGGGTTGCCCGGCTCGGCCAAGCAATCTCTGCGTGGGGTTATGGGTCCCTGCGTTCGCAGGGACGACCCTGGAGTTGCTTGCGCGAGCGAGCCTTAGTCCACCATCTCCGCAACGGCCTTGCCGCACGCCGTGGTGTCGGCGTTGCCGCCGAGGTCCTTGGTGCGCAGCGTGCGTTCGGCCAGCGTGCGCTCGATCGCCTCGACAATCGACTTGCCGGCTTCCTTCTCGCCGAGATGCTCAAGCATCATCGCGCCGGACCAGATCGCGCCGATCGGGTTCGCAATCCCCTGCCCCGCAATATCGGGCGCCGAGCCGTGCACCGGCTCGAACACCGAGGGGAAGTCGCCCTCGGGGTTGATGTTGCCTGACGGTGCGATGCCGATGGTGCCGGTGCAGGCCGGGCCGAGGTCGGAGAGGATATCGCCGAACAGATTCGAGCCGACCACGACGTCGAACCAGTCCGGGTGCAGCACGAAGTTCGCGGTCAGGATGTCGATGTGGTACTTGTCCCACTTCACGCCCGGATATTTCTTGGCCATCGCCTCCACGCGCTCGTCCCAATAGGGCATGGTGATGGAGATGCCGTTGGACTTGGTCGCCGAGGTCAGGTGCTTTTTCGGCCGCGACTGCGCGAGCTCGAAGGCGAATTTCAGGATGCGGTCGACGCCGATGCGGGTCATCACCGTCTGCTGCGTCACGAACTCGCGGTCGGTATCGGGGAACATGCGGCCGCCGACCGAGGAATATTCCCCTTCGGTGTTCTCGCGCACCACCCAGAAATCGATATCGCCGGGCTTGCGGCCCGCCAGGGGCGACGGCACGCCGGGCATCAGCCGCACCGGGCGAAGGTTCACGTACTGGTCGAACTCCCTCCGGAACTTGATCAGCGAGCCCCACAGCGAGACGTGGTCCGGAATCTTGGCCGGCCAGCCGACCGCACCGAAATAAATCGCATCGTGCCTGCCGATCTTCTCCTTCCAGTCATCGGGCATCATCTGGCCGTGCTTCTCGTAATAGTCCCAGGACGAGAAGTCGAAATGGTCGAAATGCAGTGCGACGCCGTGCTTCTTCGCCGCCGCCTCCAGCACGCGCAGGCCCTCAGGCATCACTTCCTTGCCGATGCCGTCGCCGGGAATGACCGCGATCCGGTATTGTTTCTTGCTCATCGAGAACGTCCTTGGTTGGTCCGGCAGCCGCCGCCTTTTGACCGCACTGCAATGGACCAAACGCGTCGGCAGTGCAACGCTGCACTGCAATGTTGACCATGGCGCGACCAAGCGCCTACTGGTTTGATCCTGTTCCTATCCCGCGAGTACCCTCATGGATCTACATCTGCGTGGCAAGCGCGTCCTGATCACGGGCGCGTCCAAGGGCATTGGCGCTGCCGCGGCCGAGGCGTTTGCCGAGGAAGGCGCTCATCTCCTGCTCGCCGCCCGTAGCGGCGACCAGCTCAAGGTGCTGGCCGAGCGCTTGCGTTCCGCCCACCAGATCGATGCCGCAACGAGCATTGTGGACCTGCGCAAGGAAGAAGACGTGGCGCGGCTGGCGAAAGAGGCCGCCGACATCGACGTGCTCGTCAACAATGCCGGCGACATCCCCGGCGGCCCGATCGACAAGATCGACGAGGCGGCCTGGCGTCACGCCTGGGAATTGAAGGTGTTCGGCTATATCAACCTCACGCGGCACATCTACGCGCAGATGAAGGCCAAGGGCGGCGGCGTCATCGTCAACGACATCGGCGCGGCCGGCGAGAAGTTCGATGCCAATTACATCTGCGGCAGCGCCGGCAATGCCGCGCTGATGGCCTTCACCCGCGCGCTCGGGGGAAGAAGTCTCGCCGACAACATCCGCGTGGTCGGCATCAATCCGGGCCCTGTCGGCACCGATCGCCACGTCACGCTGCTGAAGACGCGGGCGACGCAGCAGTTCGGCGACGAGAGCCGCTACAAGGAATTCCAGAAGAGCCTGCCGCTCGGCCGCCCCGCGCATGCGCGCGAGATCGGCGACCTCATGGCGTTCCTGGCCTCGGACCGCGCCGGCTATACGTCGGGCGTGATCTACACGGTGGACGGCGGCATCAGCGCGGGCTGGGGTTAGTTGACGCGTGCCGCGGCCCGCACCACACACCGTCATTGCGAGCGCAGCGAAGCAATCCAGGAATGCCCCCGCGGAGACAGTCTGGATTGCTTCGCTGCGCTCGCAATGACGGAATGCTTGGTTACAGAGGAGCAAGACAATTGCCTAGTGAAGACCTGATCCGGAAAACCGCATGTGCCGTCGTCGATGAGCTGCGCTCCGGCGACGTCTCGCCGCTCGAGCTGCTGGACGTGCTGGAGAAGCGCATCAGTGAGGTCGACGGCAAGGTCAATGCGCTGCCGACACTGTGTTTCGATCGCGCCCGGGACAGCGCCAAGGCCTTGATGCGCAAACCCGCGGGCGCGCGGGGGTTGCTCGCGGGCCTGCCGGTGCCGATCAAGGATCTGACCGACGTTGCAGGCGTGTTGAACACGCAGGGCTCGCCGATCTTCAGGGACAACATTCCCGCCAAGTCGGACCTCATGGTCGAGAACCTCGAGGCCAACGGCGCGGTCGTCTACGCCAAGTCCAACACGCCGGAATTCGGCGCCGGTGCCAACACCTTCAACGAGGTGTTCGGCGCGACGCTCAATCCCTGGGATACGACGAAATCGGCGGCGGGATCCTCCGGCGGCGCGGCCGTCGCGCTCGCAACCGGGATGGCCTGGCTCGCGCAGGGCTCCGATATGGGGGGCAGCCTGCGCAACCCGGCGTCCTTCTGCGGCGTCGTCGGCATGCGGCCGAGCATCGGCCGCGTCGCGCATACCCCGAAGTCGGGCATCGATCGCAATCTCGGCGTGGTCGGCCCGATGGCGCGCAACGTCGAGGATCTCGCGCTGCTGCTGGATGCCATGAGCGGCGACTATGCGGACGATCCGCTGTCGCTGCCGGCGCCCGCGATCTCGTTCCTGTCGGCGGCACAGTCAGGCAAAAGGCCGAAACGCATCGCCTATTCGCCAGATCTCGGCATCACGCCTGTCGATCCCGAGGTAAAGGCGATCACGCGGAAAGCGGCGGAACGCTTTGCCGAGGCCGGCGCCATCGTCGAGGAAGCTCATCCGGACTGGCGCGAGGCGCATGAGTGCTTCCACGTGCTGCGCGCGTTCGATTTCGCGATCACCAAGGCCAACCTGCTGCGCACGAAGCGCGACATGCTCAAGCCCGAGGTGATCTGGAACATCGAGGAAGGCCTCAAGCTCACCGTCGATCAGCTCGCGCGCGCCGAGGCGCAGCGCGTCGGCATGACCGCGCGGGCGGTCGAATTCTTCAAGACCTACGATCTGCTGCTGACACCCACCACGATCGTGCCGCCCTTCCCGATCGAGCACCGCTATGTCGCCGAATGTGCCGGCAAGAGATTCGACAATTACGTCGAGTGGCTCGGCATCGTCTACGCCATCACGCTGGCCTGCTGCCCCTCGCTGTCGCTGCCGTGCGGCTTCACGGCGTCCGGCCTGCCGGTCGGCGTGCAGGTGGTCGGCGCACCGCGCGCGGATGCGCAAGTGATCGCCGGCGCAAAGGTGCTGGAGGATATTCTGGGCCTGCGCGGCACCACGCCGATCGATCCGAAGGTGAAGACGTAGCCTATCTGTGCCCCGGACGCAGCGCAGCGCCTCTTCGGCGGTGCGCTGCAGAGCCGGGGCCCATCTCGCCGAGACTTCCCGTGCGTCCCTGGGTCCCGGCTCTGCGGTGCAGCGCTGGCGCGCTGCGCTTGGTCCGGGACACGGGATGTCACTGCCCGCTCGTCGCCTCCAGGCCGCGGCTGTAGCGCGACATCGCGAAGCAGAACACGAAGTAGATCGCGGCGACGAAGATATAGACCTCGACCGAGAATTGTTGCCACGCCGGATCGATGATCGCGGTCTTCGCCGTCGTCAGCAGGTCGAAGATGCCGATGATGAGGACGAGGCTGGTGTCCTTGAAGAAGGCGATGAAGGTGTTGACCAGCGGCGGTATGACGTGACGGATCGCCTGCGGCAGGATGATCAGCCGGTTCTTGCGCCAGTAGGATAGCCCGAGTGCCTCGGCAGCCTCGTATTGTCCGCGGGGCACCGCCTGCAGGCCGCCGCGGATGACCTCGGCGAGATAGGCGCCCGCGAACAGGATGATCGCGATCTGCGCGCGCAAGAGCTTGTCGATGTTGAAGCCGCTGGGCATGAACAGCGGGAACATCACGCTCGCCATGAACAGCAGGCTCACCAGCGGCACGCCGCGGATCAGCTCGACATAGAGCACGCTCAGCGAGCGGATCGCAGGCAGCTTGGAGCGCCGGCCGAGCGCGACGAGGATGCCGAGCGGAAAGCCGAATGCAAGGCCGAAGGTCGCCAGAATCAGCGTCACCGGCAAACCACCCCAGCGATCCTGCGAGACGAAGGAAAGCCCGAGCACCCCGCCCCACATCAATACGCTGATCAGCACGAGCGCTCCGATCCAGACCAAGACGAGCTCGCGCCGCCACAGAGCGCGGCGGCTCGAGAGATAGAACAGCGCGATGAACAGCAGCACAGACAGCGCCGGCCGCCACTGCTCGTCGAACGGATAGGTCCCGAACAGGATGAAGCGGTACTTTTCCGGAATGATCGCCCAACAGGCGCCGACGCCACGCGCCGCGCGGCAGGCGCTGGAATCGTTCGCAGGCGTCAGCCACACTGCATTCGCGAGACCCCACTGCACGAAGCTGAAGATGCCCTTGGCGAGAAGCGCCAGCAGCACGACCGACAAAATGCCGTTCGGGATCGACGAGAACAAATTGGCGCGCAGCCAGCGCAGCACGGGGTTTCCGATCTGCGGACGGCGTGCGGCGCGCGGTGCCTCCGGAACATCGGCGATCGCCGTCATCGTCAGCGCTCCACCAGTGCGATGCGCGCATTGTACCAGTTCATGAAGAAGCTGATGGAAAGGCTGATCGTCAGGAACACCGCCATGATCAGCGCGATGGCTTCGATCGCCTGGCCGGTCTGGTTCAGCGTGGTGTTGGCGATCGAGACCACGTCCTGGTAGCCGATCGCCACCGCAAGCGAGGAATTCTTGGTCAAGTTGAGATATTGGCTCGTCATCGGCGGCACGATGACACGCAGCGCCTGCGGCAGGATGATCTGCCGCAGCATGAAGCTGCGGCGCAGGCCCAGTGCGTTGGCGGCGTCCCATTGCCCGCGCGGCACGGACTGGATGCCGCTGCGCACGATCTCGGCGATGAAGGCCGAGGTGTAAGTCACGAGCGCGATCAGCAGCGCGAAATATTCCGGAGCGAGCGTCAGCCCGCCGACGAAATTGAAGCCGCGCAGCTCCGGCCGTTCGATTGTCCAGGACACCCCGAGCAGCACCGACACCAGCGCCGGAAGTCCGACGATCAGGGCAAGCGCAAACGGCCAGCCCGGCCGCGGCCTGCCGTCGCGCAACTGCTGGGCGATAAGCTGCCTTCTGACGAGATAGAACGCGGCACATCCGAGCACAGCGGCGCCGAGCACCCACAGCTGCAGCGGGCCAATCGGAATGGCGGGCAGGATCAGGCCGCGATTGGACAGGAACACGCCCTCGATCGGCCGCCACGCCGCGCGCGCGGCCGGCAGCGCCTGCATCAGGACGTACCAGAACAGGAGTTGCAGCAGCAGCGGGATGTCACGGAGCGTTTCGACATAGACGGCGGCAAGTCGTGACAGCAGCCAGTTGGCCGACAAGCGCGAGATGCCGATCAGCGTGCCCAGGACCGTCGCGAGCACGATCCCAATCACGGCGACGCGCAAGGTATTGCCGACGCCCACGACGAAGGCCCAGAGATACGTGTCCTTCGGATTGTACGCGAACAGGCTGTCGGCGATCGGCATGCCGGCCTCGCGGCCGAGGAAGGCAAAGCCGGTCGTGATGCGGCGCGCCGTGAGGTTGGTGACGGTGTTGGACCAGAGGAAGCCGATGACCGCGACCGCGATCCCGACCACCAGCACCTGCCAGAACAGGCCTTGCAGCTCGCGGCGTCCCCATGCGCCGAACAGGCGGCGCGGCGGCGGTCTCCGGGCGTCCGTGGTCACAGCGCAAGAATCCTTCTCGAGAGCGACGATTTCCGGCAGCGCACGTCAAGTGTTGCACCGATATAAAATTCATGCAACAAATGTTTCATGGCCGAGCCCGCGAAATCCTCGCCCCTGAGCGAACTGCGCATTGCATTGCCATCGCTCCCGATGCGGCTGCAGGAGGTCGGACGCTTCGTTGCCGCCAACGACTACGACGCCACCACCCGTTCGATGCGCGACCTCGCGGCGGAAGCCGGCGCCGATCCCGCCGCGTTCACGCGCCTTGCCAAGGCGATAGGCTATTCGGGCTGGGACGAATTGCGCGCGGCGCTGACCGAGGCACGGCGACCATCGCCAACCTCTCCCTTCTCCGGTCGTGCCAGAGGCCGCCGGTCCGGCCCGAACGCCGACGTCGCGCTCGTCACCGACAAGCTCGAGGCCGAGGCCGCCGGTCTTCCGCGGATTCCCGCCCAGCCGATTGCGGAGGCGGCCCGTGCGCTGCACGAGGCCAAGCGGATCTGGATCGCGGGCTACCGGAGTTGCCGCAGCGTTGCGGAATTGCTGAACTATGAACTGCGGTTATTCCGGCCCGAACAGGTGCAAATCATCGGCGCATCCGGCCCCGACGATCTCGATCTCGGCGCCTTCCGGTCCGGCGAGGCCGTCATCGTCATCGGCTTTCTGCCCTATACCCATGCGAGCGTCGGCGTCGCACAGGCCGCATATCGCGGCGGCGCGACACTGATCGCGATCGCGGACAGCCTCTCTGCCCCGATGGCCGAGGGCGCCGACCACGTGCTGCTGTTCGAGGCGGCCTCCTCTCCCGGCTTCTTCCCCAGCCTCACCGGCGCGATCGCGATCGCGCAGGCGCTGGCAGCCGTGACGTTCTCGCTCGGCGGCGTGGCCGCGAAGAAGCGCCTGGAGAACACCGAGGCGCGGCTCGCTGCTGCCTCCATCTACGTTTCAGAGAAAGGTTGACCATGGCCGTCCGCACCAGCCGCGTGCTGCACCGCTCGCTGCGCGAGACGCCGCCCAAGGCGATCGGCGGCGAAGGCGTCTATCTTTTCGCCGAGGACGGGCGGCGCGTGATCGACGCCTCCGGCGGCGCGGCCGTCTCGTGCCTCGGCCATCAGCATCCGCGCGTGATCGCGGCGATGGCGAAACAGGCCTCGACCCTGGCCTATGCGCATACCGCGTTCTTCTCGTCCGAGCCCGCCGAAGCCCTCGCCGAGACGCTGGTCGGGCACGAGCCCGGCGGTCTCGCCTATGCCTATTTCGTCAGCGGCGGATCCGAGGCGATCGAGGCGAGCATCAAGCTCGCGCGGCAATATTTTATCGAGCGCGACGAGCCGCAGCGGCAGCATTTCATCGCGCGGCGTCAGAGCTACCACGGCAACACGCTTGGCGCACTCGCCGCCGGGGGCAATGCCTGGCGGCGTGCGCCTTACGCGCCGCTGCTCTCCGGCGCCTTCAGCCACGTGACACCGGCCTTCGCCTATCACGAGAAGCACGATGGCGAGTCGGACGCGCAGTTCGTGGCACGGTTGGCGGCCGAGCTGGAATCCGAGTTCGAGCGGCTCGGCCCCAACACCGTCGCAGCGTTCCTCGCCGAGCCGGTCGTCGGCGCCACTGCCGGCGCGGTGACGGCACCGGACGGCTACTTCAGGGCGGTGCGCGAGATCTGCGACAGGCACGGTGCGCTGCTCATCCTCGACGAGGTCATGTGCGGCATGGGCCGCACCGGCACTACGCACGCCTGGGAGCAGGAAGGCGTCGCGCCCGACATCCAGGCCATCGCAAAGGGGCTCGGCGGCGGCTACCAGCCAATCGGGGCGATGCTCGCGAGCGGCAAGATCATCGACACGATCCGCTCAGGCTCGGGCGCCTTCCTGCACGGCCATACTTACCTGGCACATCCCCTCGCCTGCGCGGCCGCGCTCGCGGTGCAGGATGTGATCCGCGAGGATCGCCTGCTCGACCGCGTGAGGGAGCGCGGCAAGCAGCTCGAGCAGCGGCTGACCGAGCGCTTCGGCAATCACCGCCATGTCGGCGATATCAGGGGCCGCGGCCTGTTCTGGGCGATCGAGCTGGTCGCCGATCGCGCCAGCCGCGCCTCGTTCGATCCTGCGCTCAAGCTCCATCAGAAGATCAAGGCGGAAGCCTTCGCTGCTGGGCTCGGCTGCTATCCGGGCGGCGGCACCGTGGACGGCGTGCGCGGCGACCACGTGTTGCTGGCGCCGCCCTACATCGCCTCCGCCGACGAGATCGACCTGATCGTCGACAAGCTCGGCTCGGCCGTCGACAACGTGTTGCGTAGTGTCAATCACTGAGGGGAGTAGCATGATGAGGAAAGTGGTTATCGCGGCGAGTGTGCTCGCCGTATCGACAATTGTCGCATCCGCCGCGACGCTCGACACGGTGAAGAGCCGCGGCACGCTGGTGTGCGGCGTCAGCGCCGGCTTTGCCGGCTTCTCCGCGCCGGACTCGCAAGGCAATTACAAGGGTCTCGACGTCGATTATTGCCGCGCGCTCGCGGCCGGCGTGCTCGGCGACGCCAGCAAGGTCCGCTACGTTTCCTTGACCGCGCAGAACCGCTTCACCGCCCTGCAATCGGGCGAGATCGACGTGCTCTACCGCAACTCGACACAAACTTATTTGCGCGGTGTGACGCTGGGCCTGCGGCAGGGCCCGATCAACTTCTACGACGGCCAGGGCTTTGTCGTGAAGAAGGATCTGGGCGTCAAGGACATCAAGGACCTCAAGGGCGCCACGGTCTGCGTGGCTCAGGGCACCACGCACGAAGTCACGCTCGGCGATTACGGCCGCGCCAACGGCATCGACTGGAAGCCACTGGTGTTCGACCGCGTCGACACCATGTACCAGACCTTCTTCGGCGGCCGCTGCGATGCGATGACCCAGGATGCCTCCGCGCTCGCCGGCGCGGTGACCACCGCGGCGCCCAACCCCGCCGATTACGTCGTGCTGCCGCAGACCATCAGCAAGGAGCCGCTCGGCCCCTTCACCCGCAACGGCGACGAGGTCTGGAGCGACATCATCACCTGGCTGCATTACGGCCTGATCGAGGCCGAAGAGCTCGGCGTCACCCAAGCCAATGTCGACGAGATGACGAAATCGCAGACGCCTGCGATCCAGCGCCTGCTTGGCGCCTCCGGCGATCTCGGCTCGCGGCTCGGGCTCGACAACAAATGGCTGGTCACCGCCATCAAGGCCACCGGCAATTACGGCGAGATCTACGAGCGCAATGTCGGCAAGACCAGCCCCCTCAAGCTCGATCGCGGCCTCAACGGCCCCTGGAGCAAGGGCGGCTTGATGTACGCGCTGCCGTTCAAGTAGACGTCTCCTGTGTCCCGGACGCGCTGCAGCGTGCCACGCTGCTGCGCAGAGCCGGGACCGAGCTGCCACAATGGGCCCCGGCTCAGCAGCGCATCACTTCGTGCTGCGCTGCGTCCGGGGCACGGGAACCAGATAGTCACGCTCCATGACGACGCCCCCTCGCATCGCCCTGATCCACGCCCTCAAGCACTCCATCGCCCCGATCGAGGCCGCGTTCGCGAAGGCGTGGCCGGCGGCGCGGCTGATGAACCTGCTCGACGACAGCTTGTCGGCGGATCTGGCCCGTGACGGCAAGCTCGACGACGCCATGACCGAGCGTTTCCTGGCACTCGGCGATTATGCGGCGGCGACCGGCGCGAACGGGATCCTGTTCACCTGCTCGGCCTTCGGCCCCTGCATCGAGGCGGTCGCGCGCGCGCAGGCGCCGATGCCGGTGCTCAAGCCGAACGAAGCGATGATCGAGCGCGCGGTGACGATGGGCGGGCGCATCGGCCTGCTCTCCACCTTTCCGCCGACGCTGGCCTCGATGCCGCCGGAGTTTCCGGCCTCGGTTCAGGTCGTTCCGAAACTTGCCGAGGGCGCGCTGGCGGCGCTCGACCGCGGCGACCGCGCCACGCACGACCGCCTGATCGTCGAAGCGTCAAAGGACCTGCGCGATTGCGACGTCATCGCGCTGGCGCAGTTCAGCATCGCATCGACGGCACCGCTGGTCGCAGAAGCCACCGGCCGTCCCGTCGTCACCACGCCTGACAGTGCCGTCGACAAACTGATGATGCTGCTGGGAGCGAAGGCCTAAAGCATGATCCGGAAAAGTGCGCAGCGGTTTTCCGAAAAGATCATGCTTAAACAACAACCTAAAGCGCGATGACGATTCATCCTAATCGCATCGCGCTTTAGGCGCTCATCGCTTTTCGACGCCGCGCGGCCCTGATCGCGAGCGCGAGCGCGGCCTTCGTCTCGTTGACGAAATCCTCGACCAGCTCCTCGCGCGTGGCATGGGCCGCCTCGCCGGTGAACAGGCCCTGCTCGGCCAGCATCACGACGCCGTGCAGCGCCGCCCAGATCTTGAGCGCTTGCCGCTCGCGCAAATAGCCGACGGCAGGCGCTTCCAGCGCCTCGATCACGAGCGCGAACGTCTCGCGCGTGGCCTCGTGCAGCTCGCTGCCCTTGGCCGCGCATGAGACGGTGCGCGAGGCGAACATCAGGCGGTAGATGCCGTTGCGGCGCAGGCCGAAATCCAGGGTCGCCTGTGCCAGAAGCGACAACTTCGATTGCTTCGACGGCTTGGCCATCGCCTCGCGAAGGATCGCGCTGAGCTGCCGGAACGCCTCCGCCGTCACCGCCGCAAGCAGCGCCTCGCGATCGGCAAAGTGACGATACGGCGCCGGCTGAGAGACGCCAAGCTGCTTGGCCAACGCCTTGATGCTGATCGCCTCGGCGCCGCCCCGCTCCGCCTCGCGTAGCGCGGCCTTGATCAAAGCATCGCGAAGATCGCCATGATGGTAGGTGTTTTCGGGCTTGCGGGCGAGTTGGGGGCGCATGTTGTGGCCAAGCCTACAAGTTTGCCCTTGACAGGGAAAGCCTGCCGCGAATGTAATAGCATATAACTTAAAGCCCGCGGTAAATGCCGCGGACAAAAAATGACATGAGGAACGCGCCGCCCTGCGGGCCACGCGCGCATACGACCAAGGATGCCGCCATGACAGAGCGACTGAGGGTTCACGTCGATCCCGACAAATGCCAGGGCCACGCACGCTGCAAAGCACTCGCGCCGGAGCTCTTCGAGCTCGACGAATTTGGCAACGCGCACGAAGCCGGCGACGGCACGGTCCCACCCGGGCTCGAAGACAAGGCCTGGCTTGCCAAAGCCAATTGCCCGGAAATCGCAATCGATGTGATCGAGGAGTAGCGCAGGCTCCCTGTGTGCCCGAGCGCGATTCGACCGCCAGCCCGAGGATTCCCCGTCATGTCCGACGTCAGCCAACCTGTCGCCCATCCTCCCGTCACCGACTGGGTCAACGATTTCGACCACACCGATCCGCAGTGGACGGAAGACCCGTTCCCGATCTGGGAGGAGATGCGCACCGCAAGCCCGGTCGTGCACACGAAGCGCTTTCTCGGCTGCTACATGCCGACGACCTATGAAGCCGTGCGCGAGATCGCCAACGACACCGAGCATTTCTCCTCGCGCCGCATCATCGTGCGCGACGTCCGGCCCGAAGTCGCCAGGAATGCAGCTCCGCCGATCACCTCCGACCCGCCCGTGCACAAGCCGGCCAAGCAGCTGCTGCTGCCGCCGTTCACGCCGGACGCGATGAAGAAGCTCGAACCGCGGATGCGCGCGATCTGCAATGAGCTGATCGACGGGTTCATCGCCGACGGCAAGGTCGATGCCGCCGCGCGCTACAGCAAGTACGTTCCGGTTCGGGCGATTGCGCACATGCTGGGCATCCCCGAGAGCGACAGCGACCTCTTCATCAACTGGATCCACATGGTGCTCGAGCTCGGCATCAAGGACGAGAGCAAGCTGCTCCAGGCCGTGCAGGAGATGAGCGCCTATTTCGGCGCGCACATCGAGCAGCGCAAGACCAACCCGACCGACGATCTCATCTCCTACCTGATGAACGCCAGGGACAAGGAGGGCAACCCGCTCGAAGACTCCCACGTCCTTGGCTCGCTGCGCCTGCTGCTGATCGCCGGCATCGACACCACCTGGAGCGCGATCGGCTCCTCGCTCTGGCATCTGGCGAAGACGCCGGCCGACCGCGAGCGGCTGATCGCCGAGCCGGGCCTGATGCCGATCGCGGTGGAGGAGCTGCTACGCGCCTATTCGCCGGTGACGATGGCCCGCGAGGTGGTCAAGGACACGACCATCTCGGGCTGTCCGGTCAAGGCGGGCAACATGGTGCTGTTGTCCTTCCCGGCCGCCAATCGTGATCCCACGGTGTTTCCGGATGCCGACAAAGTCGTGATCGACCGCCGCGAAAACCGCCATGCCGCCTTCGGCCTCGGCATCCACCGCTGCGTCGGTTCCAACCTGGCGCGTATGGAGATGCAGGTTGCGCTGGAGGAATGGCTGAAGCGCATTCCGGACTTCCGGCTCGATCCGGCAGGCACGGTGACCTGGTCGCAAGGCACGGTGCGAGGCCCCCGCCAGTTGCCATTTCTGCTGGGAAAGGCGATGTAAGCCTTTCCAGACAGCGGAGAGGCCGGACGTGACAGAGCAAGCAACCCAACCGGTCTCCGAGCATTTTGACCCTGCCGATGCCAAGCGGCGGATCAAGGCATCGGCACGAGTTGGCCATGGCTGACGACAACGAGCCGCCCGACAGCAAGCTGACCCGCACCAAGGAGAAGTGGGCGCGCGAGGGCCGCTTCCTGACCGGCAAGATCGCGCGGCCGGAAGACCAGCGCCTGCCGCCGGGCCAGCATCTCACCAAGGATTGGCCGGTGCTCGATCTCGGCGTCACGCCGCCAATTTCGCGCGAGCGCTGGCGGCTCGACGTCTATGGTGCGATCGAGACTCCGGTGTTCTGGACCTTTGCGGAGTTCGCGGCCCAGAAGCAGGCCCGGTTCACCTCCGACATCCATTGCGTCACCACCTGGTCGCGCTACGACAACGAGTGGGAAGGGCTCGCCACGCGAGAGTTGCTCGCGGCCTGCCAGCCGCGCGAGGATGCACGCTTCGTGACGCTGCATTCCTATGACGGCTACACCACCAACCTCGCGCTGGAGGACTTTGCCGCCGAGGATGCCCTGCTCGCCCATAGCTGGTCCGGCCAGCCGCTGACGGAGGAGCATGGCGGCCCGGTGCGGCTGGTCGTGCCGCATCTGTATTTCTGGAAAAGCGCGAAATGGCTCCAGGCCATCGAATTCCTGACCGAGGACGCGCCGGGCTTCTGGGAGGTCCGGGGCTATCATAACCGCGGCGATCCCTGGGCCGAGCAGCGCTATTCGGACGATTAGAGTTCAGATTGGAACGAGGGAAGCCATGCCGACGGAGCGCTTTCAATTCACGGGCGAAGGCGGCCATCAGCTTGCGGCCGCGCTGGAATTGCCGGACGGCGAGCCCGCGGCCTACGCGCTGTTCGCACACTGCTTCACCTGCGGCAAGGATACGCTGGCGGCCAAGCGCATCTCGGTCGCGCTCGCCGCCAAGGGCATCGCGGTGCTGCGCTTCGACTTCACCGGGCTCGGCTCCAGCGAAGGCGATTTCGCCAATTCGACGTTCTCCTCCAACGTCGCCGATCTCGTCCGCGCCGCCGACCATCTGCGCAGCGTCCGCAAGGCGCCGTCGGTCCTGATCGGCCACAGCCTCGGCGGCGCCGCGATCCTTGCGGCCGCCGGACAGATCCCGGAAGCCAGGGCCGTCGCGGCCATCGCGGCCCCATCCGACCCGGCGCACGTAACCGGCCTCTTCAAGGCGCTTGTCGACGATATCCGCGCGCAGGGCGAGGTCGAGGTCTCGCTTGCGGGACGTCCGTTCCGGATCAGGCGCGAATTCCTCGAGGACATCGCCGAGCACGAGCTGATGAGCGATATCACCGGCCTGCACAAGGCGCTGCTGGTGATGCACTCGCCTGTCGACGACACCGTCGGTATCGACAACGCGACGAAGATCTTCGTTGCGGCGAAGCACCCCAAGAGCTTCGTCTCGCTCGATCACGCCGATCATCTGCTGAGCAAGCCCGCCGACGCGCTCTACGCGGCCGACGTGATCGCGGCCTGGGCGGGCCGCTACATCGACACCGCAAAGCCCGCGAAGGCGGTGGATCTGCCCGAGGCGCCGCGGCAGGTCGTGGTGCAGGAGACCCGCAAGAGCAAGTTCAACCAGATCATCACCGTCGGCCCGCATCGGCTTGTGGCGGACGAGCCGGTCGCGGCCGGCGGCGAGGACGCCGGCCCCGGGCCCTACGACTTCCTGCTTGCCGGCCTCGGGGCCTGCACGTCCATGACCATGCGCCTCTATGCCGACCGCAAGTCGCTGCCACTCGACCGCGTGACCGTCACGCTGAAGCATTCCAAGATCTACGCAAAAGACTGTGAAGAATGCGAGACCCGCGAGGGCATGCTCGACCAGATCGAACGCGACATCACAATCGACGGCGCGCTCGATGCCGAGCAACGCAAGAAGCTGATGGAGATCGCGGACAAGTGCCCGGTGCACCGGACACTGACGTCGGAGATCCGCATCGTGACGAAGGCGGTGGATTAGCTCAAGCGGCCGGCGCGCCCGCTTCGGCGCTCTGGGCCGGCTGAACCCGCAGCGCTCCGCGCAAGCCCGCCGTCGTGCCGAGCAGGATGCCGGCGAGCGCGACGAACGAACCCAGCGCGAGCGTGGACACGCCGGTGAGCCCCTGCCCGATCGAGCAGCCGAACGCCATCACGCCGCCGATCCCCATCAGTGCGGCGCCGCTGCCCGAGCGCAGCATGTGGCGCGGCGAGGAATAGCCTTCGAGCTTGAAGCGGCGAGTTGCGAGCGCCGTCGCCAGGCTGCCGGCGAAGACGCCGGCGACCGTGGCGATGCCGAAGTTCAGCGTCAGGCCGGTCGAGAGCATGGCGTATTGCAGGCTATCGGCGATCGGTGCGATGAATGTCAGGGAGGTCACCGGGATCGGATTGAAGTCGTCGGCGCCGAGATGGCCGGTGACGTACCAGCCGCCGGCGACGAGGACGCCGACGATGATCCCCGCTGCGATCTGGCCGGGCGAGCGGCGGAACCCAGGGTGCGCGAAAGCGAACAGGATCAATGCGAGCACGATCAGCACGGCGGCAAGCGCGCGCGAAAGCGCTTCCGTCAAACCGAGCGTCGCCAGCAAGGACGGCAGCGAGTTCGGGTTGACGGTCGTTTGCGAGGCCTGAACCAGCGCGATGCGCGCCGGCGCGATCAGGCCCTTGAGGGTCATCTGGGCGGCGATGGCGAGCACGATCACGACGACGAACGAGCGGAGATTGCCGCGGCCGAGCAGCACCAGCGCGCGCGAGCCGCAGCCGTTCGACAGCACCATGCCGTAACCGAACAGCAGGCCGCCGAGGAACAGCACCGGCGCCGAGAACGATGGTTGCAGGTAGATCGTCTTGCCGAGATCGACCATGCCGCTGCCGGCGAGGAATTGGCTCGCGGCGATTGCCACCGCGATCGCCAGTGCATAGGTCCGCACCAGCCGTCCGTCTCCCTCGGCGAGCCAGCCGCGCATGCTGCTCATCAGGCAGAAGCCGCTGAGCAGACCCACGGCGCCGTAGACGAGACCGATGCCGAGGCCGGCGAGGATGACGAGGGCGGACGATTCCATGATTACGGCTTCAGGATCACCCGGTCGCGCGAAGCGCCGGCGACCGCGACATAGGCTTCCTTGGCGCGCTCGAGCGGATAGACGGCATTCGCCTTGATCGGAAACGGTTTGAGGTGGCCGCTCGCAAAGCCCGGGCCGAGGTCGCGCAGCACCGCGCCGGTTGCCGCCGAGGACAGGCCGAGCGTGTCGATGCCGACATAGGTGTGCTGGCCGCGATAGAATTCGAGGATGTTGAACTGCACGATGCGCTCGATCGCGGCGATCAGGATCTGGCGACCGCGCAAGGCGAGCGACTTGTGCGCTGCCTCGAAATAGGGATCGCCCACCGTGTTGAAGACGATGTCGGCGCCCTTGCCGCCGGTGAATTCGCGCACGCGCGCGGCAACGTCGGTCGCGGAGGCATCGATCACCTCGATCGGCGCATTGGCGTGGCCTTCATAGGCCTCCGCCTTGCGAACCACGCCGATGACGCTTGCACCCTGCCACGTCGCGATCTGCACCGCGGCCTGGCCGACCTTGCCGTTGACGCCGAACACCAGCACGGTATCGCCCTTCTTCGGCAAGCCCGCACGGCGAAAGCCTTCCATCGCGGTGACGAAGGGAACGCCGATGCCGGCAGCCTCCTCCCACGACACCATCTTTGGCTTCTCCACCACGGCATCGGCCTCGACGACGAGATGGCTGGCATGGGTGCCGTCGCGGCGGATGCCGAGGTCGCCGGAGGAGCCGAACACCTCGCGGCCGACCGTGCCGGCCGGCCCCTCGATGACGATGCCGGCATAATCGCGGCCCGGCGTGCGCGGGAATACCGCATAGGGCATCAGCCCGGTCGCGGCCTTCACGTCGGAGGGATTGACGGCGGCAGCCTTCACCTCGATCAGGAGATCGTTCGGACCGCGCGTCAGCGTGTGACGCTCGACCATCGGCGCAAGCGCGGCGGCGTTTTCAGCCTTGGCATTGAGGCGCACGCAGCGCGCTTCGACGGATTTGGCATCCAGTGACGACATGAAAAGACCCGCGATTTCTCGCGGGCCTTGTCGCCTTTGGGACCGGGCGAGTCAACCGCCTCCCCTCATCCTGAAGAGCCTGCGAAGCAGGCGTCTCGAAGGATGAAGGCCCGCAGCGCGAGCCGGGCCTGCATGGCTCGAGACGGCGCATACGCGCCTGCTCACCGAGGGGCGAGACCTAGTCTTTGGGCCGCTTGTCGTAGAGCCGCTTGGCCTTGCCGAGCGAGCGTTCCAGCGTGGCCGGCGCGACCACCTTCACCTTCGAGCTGATCCCGATCGTGTTCTTGATGTGGGTCGAGATGCGGTCGGCGTGGTCGACGAGGCCCCGGCCGTCCCAGCTCTCCGGCCGCGCCTCCGCGATGATGGTCAGCTCGTCCATGCGGCCTTCGCGGGTCAGCTCCAGAATGAAGTGGCCGCCGCACCAATCGGTCGCGAGCAGCACCTCCTCGATCTGGGTCGGGAACAAATTGACGCCGCGCAGGATGATCATGTCGTCGGAGCGCCCGGTCACCTTCTCCATGCGGCGCATGCCGGGGCGTGCCGTGCCAGGAAGAAGCCGCGTCAGGTCGCGGGTGCGATAGCGGATCACCGGGAACGCTTCCTTGGTGAGCGAGGTGAAGACCAGCTCGCCCTTCTCGCCGTCGGGCAGCACCGCGCCGGTCTCGGGGTCGATCACCTCGGGGTAGAAATGATCCTCCCAGATGTGCAGGCCGTCCTTGGTCTCGATGCATTCCTGCGCGACGCCGGGGCCTATCACCTCGGACAGGCCATAGATGTCGGTCGCGTCCATGTCGAAGGCGTCCTCGATCTCGCCGCGCATGGCGTTGGTCCAGGGCTCGGCGCCGAAGATGCCAACCTTGAGCGAGCATTGGCGCGGATCGAGCTTCTGGCGCTTGAACTCGTCGAGGATCGCCAGCATGTAGCTCGGCGTCACCGTAATAATGTCGGGCCGGAAATCGTTGATGAGCTGCACCTGCCGCTCGGTCATGCCGCCGGAGATCGGCACCACGGTGCAGCCGAGCTTCTCGGCGCCGTAGTGCACCCCTAACCCACCGGTGAAGAGGCCATAGCCATAGGCGTTGTGGATGATCATGCCGGTGCGGCCGCCGGCGGCGCGGATCGAACGCGCCATCACCTCGGACCAGGTGTCGATATCGGCTTGCGTATAACCAACCACGATCGGCTTGCCCGTCGTGCCGGAGGAAGCATGCACACGCACCAGCTTCTCGCGCGGCACGGCAAACATGTTGAACGGATAATTGTCGCGCAGATCGGTCTTTACCGTGAACGGAAATTTAGCGAGATCGGATAGCTCCCGGAAATCGGACGGGTGCACGCCGGCCTTGTCGAAGGCCTTGCGATAATGCGCGACGTTGTCGTAGGCATGCTTCAGCGACCAGGCCAGCCGCTGCGTCTGCAGCGCCATGATCTCGTCGCGCGAGGCACGCTCATGCGCGTCCATCTCGGGGCTATAGGCGTTGCCGCCTTGCTTGAGCCTCGTCAGGTTCATCTTCGTTTCCCCACATCATCGGTTTTCTTTTTTATTGTCTTATTGGGCTTACGGTTCCTGGGTCGGCAGCCAGGTTCCGGGAATGACGCGTGAATGTCCGCGGAATTCCGCAATAACGGAGTCGCCGACAGTGACGCGCACGTCATAGATGCCGGAGCGCCCGCTGCGCGTGATCTCGCGCGCCTTCGCGACGAGGCGATCCCCGAGCCGGCCCGGCTTGATGAAGGTGATCTGTCCCTGCGCGGCAACGACGCGGTCATTGTGCGAATTGCAGGCAAAGGCGAAGGCGGAATCGGCGAGCGTGAAGATGAAGCCGCCATGGGCGATGCGCTGGCCGTTGACCATGTCCGGCCGCACCGTCATCGCGAGCGTCGCAAAGCCCGGACCGATCTCGACGATCTCCATGCCGAGGCCCTTGGAGGCGTCGTCCTCCGCCCACATCGCGTCGGCGCAGGCGCGGGCAACATCGTCAGGCGACAAAGCGGCTTTGAGGTTCACGCGCCTCTCCCGGTCAAATGCTTGCACATGATGTTCTGCTGGTTGGCCAAAACTGTCAAATAATGCGACGCATTTGCATCGCCGGCGTCTGATGCGCCCGCTCAGACATGGTCATAATCGACCACGACGCGCTCCGACGACGGCTTGGCCTGGCAGGTCAGGACAAAGCCCGCCTTGAGCTCCCACGGCTCCAGCGAATAGTTGATGTCCATCGGTGCCTCGCCCTCGACCAGCTTGGCGCGGCAGGTCGAGCACATGCCGCCCTTGCAGGCAAAGGGCAGATCGACGCCGGCGCGCAACGCGGCATCGAGGATCGCCTCGTCCTCGGCCACCGGCACCTCGCGGCGCTTGCCGTCGATGATCAGCGAGGCGATCGCCTTCGGCGGCGCGTCGGGAGCAACCTCCTTCTTCGGCCGCGGCTTGCCGCCGAATTCGGAAACGAAGCGCTCGACGTGGATGCGGTCCTGCACGATGCCGAGCGCGCGGCAGGTGGCCTCGATGTCCTCGCTCATGCCAAGGGGCCCGCAGATATAGACATGATCGACGCTTGCGGCCGGCACCAGCGAGCGCAGCAACACCCTCACCTTGTCGCCGTCGAGGCGGCCATGCAGGATCGGGATGTCCTGCTCCTCGCCGGAGATGACATGGAACAGCGAGAGCCGATCGATGAAGCGGTCCTTGAGCTCCTCGAGCGCTTCGAGGAACATGATGTTGTCGGTGGTGCGGTTGCCGTAGAACAGGAAGAAGCGGCTGTCCGGCTCGCGCGCGAGCACGCCCTTCACGATCGACAGGATCGGGGTGATGCCGGAGCCTGCGGCGAAGCCGACATGAATGCGCGCCTGGTCTGCCGGGGGGACCACGCCGAAGCGGCCGGTCGGCGTCATCACGTCGAGCTCGTCGCCGCATTTGAGATCCTCGGCTGCCCAGCTCGAAAACGCGCCGCCGTCGACCTTCTTCACGGCGATGCGGATCTCGCCGTCGTCAGGGCCGGAACAGATCGAATAGGAGCGGCGCACCTCCTCTCCGTCCAGCGTGGTGCGGAGCGTGAGGTACTGGCCGGGCGTGAAGGCGTAATCGCGAGCGAGCTCGCCGGGAATGGCGAAGGTCATCGAAACGGCGTCGGACGCCTCGCGGCGGAGGTCGCTGACGGCCAGGCGATGGAAGCGTGGTGCGGCTGCTGACATGATCAATGACACTTGAAATAGTCAAAAGGTTCGCGGCAGGACTTGCAGCGCCACAGCGCCTTGCAGGAGGTCGAGCCGAATTCGGAGAGCAGCTCGGTGTTCTCAGAGCCGCATTGCGGGCAGGCCACAGCCTGCGCGCCGAACAGCGCGCGGCGCGAGCTCGACGCTTGTGGCGGCGCGATGCCGTAGGCTCGCAGCTTCTGGCGCCCGTCCTCGCTCATCCAGTCGGTGGTCCACGCCGGCGACAGCACGGTTCGCACCTTCGGATGACGGAAACCGGCGCGCTCCAGCGCCAGCTCGATCTCCAGCGCGATAATGTTCATCGCCGGACAACCCGAGTAAGTCGGGGTGATTTTGACTTCGACCTGGTCGCCGTCGAGAACGACCTCACGGAGCACGCCGAGATCGGCGATGGTCAAGACCGGAATCTCCGGGTCGACCACGCTCGCCGCCGCGGCCCAGGCGCGCGTGCGCAGCTCGCTATCGCGCTCCAGCACGCTCACCATGTCAGCCCCGGGAAGGTGCGCTGCATCGATTGCAGTTCGGAGAGGAGATGGCCGAGATGTTCGCTGTGCCGACCCGTACGGCCGCCCTGCTGCATCCAGTTGTTCTGCGGCAGGACGAGCGTGGCTTCGCTGACGACATCGGAGATCGTCTGCAGCCAGCGACCGCGCAATAGCCCGGGATCGATGGCGATACCGGCATTGATCAGGGCGCGCTCGCCTTCGTCCACATCAAACATCTCGCCCGTGAAAGCCCAGAGGTGATCGATTGCGGCTTGCGCGCGGGCGTGGCTCTCATCGGTGCCGTCGCCGAGCCGGATGAGCCATTCCGAGGCGTGGCGCAGATGGTAGGCGCTCTCCTTCTCCGATTTGGCGGCAATCGCAGCCAACGTCGCATCGCGCGAGGTCATCATCGCGCGCCAATAGAGGTCGGCGAACGCGGAATAGAAGAACTGCCGCACCAAGGTCTGGGCGAAATCGCCGTTGGGCTGCTCGACCAGCAGCAGATTGCGGTACTGCCTGACGTCACGCAAGTAAGCGAGCTTGTCCTCGTCGTTGTCCTTGCCTTCGACCTTGGCGGCGTAGCTGTAGAGCTCGCGCGCCTGACCGATCAGGTCGAGCGCGATGTTGGAGAGCGCCATGTCCTCTTCCAGCATCGGCGCATGTCCGCACCATTCCGACAGCCGGTGGCCGAGGATCAGCGCATCGTCGGCGCGGCGCAGCGTGTAGAGCACCAGCGGCGTTTCTGAAACCTGGATGTTGGCGACGGGCATCTGTCCTATCCATCTTGCCACTTGTTCCGACCTCATCCTGAGGAGGCGCGCAACGCCGTCTCGAAGGATGGCCGCAGTTCACGGCCCTTCATGGTTCGAGACGCGCTTCGCGCTCCTCACCATGAGGGGAGAGAGCGCTACATATGCCCCACTTCCTCGGGCACCTCGTAGAATGTGGGGTGGCGATAGATCTTCGATTCCGCCGGCTCGAACATCATGCCCTTCTCGGCGGGATCGCTCGCGGTGATCGCGCTCGACGGCACGACCCAGATCGACAGGCCTTCGCCGCGGCGGGTGTAGATGTCGCGGGCGGCTTGCAGGGCCATGGTGGCGTCGCTCGCATGCAACGAGCCGACATGCTTGTGCGCGAGCCCGTTGCGGCTTCGAATGAAGACTTCCCACAGCGGCGTATTCGGCGTGGCCATATTGGTCTCCCTATTCCGCGGCTTGCGCGGTCTGGCGTTGCGCGCGCTTGGCCGCATAGGCTGCGGCCGCCTCTCGCACCCAGGCGCCCTCCGCATGGGCCTTGCGTCGCGCCGCGATGCGGTCGCGATTGCATGGGCCGTTGCCGGCGAGCACCTGCTTGAATTCGGCCCAGTCGATCTCGCTGTAGCGCCAGTGCCCGTCGGCATCCTGCGTCATGCCCGGATCGGGAATGGTGAGGCCGAGATATTGCGCCTGCGGCACGGTGGCATCGACGAATTTCTGGCGCAGCTCGTCATTGGAGAAGCGTTTGATCTTCCACTTCGTCGAGGTGTCGCTGTGCTGGCTCGCCGCATCGGGCGGGCCGAACATCATCAGCACCGGCCACCACCATCTATTCAGCGCGTCCTGCGCCATCGCCTTCTGCTCGTCCGAGCCCCGGCACAGCGTCAGCATGATCTCGTAGCCCTGGCGCTGGTGGAAGGACTCCTCCTTGCAGACCCTGATCATCGCGCGCGCATAGGGGCCGTAGGAGCAGCGGCACAGCGGGATCTGGTTCATGATAGCGGCGCCGTCGACAAGCCAGCCGATGGTGCCGATATCGGCCCAGGTCAGCGTCGGATAATTGAAGATCGAGGAGTACTTGGCTTTGCCGGCGAGCATCGCGTCGACCAGCTCTTCGCGCGAGGCGCCAAGCGTCTCGGCAGCGGCGTAGAGATAGAGGCCGTGACCGCACTCGTCCTGCACCTTGGCGAGCAGCGCGGCCTTGCGGCGCAGGGTCGGCGCGCGCGTGATCCAGTTGCCTTCCGGCAGCATGCCGACGACTTCGGAATGGGCGTGCTGGGAGATCTGGCGGGTGAGTGTCTTGCGATAGGCCGCCGGCATCCAGTCGTTCGACTCGATGCGCTCCTCGGCGTCGATGCGGGCCTGGAATTGCGCAGCCTTGGCCGCGTCCTCAAGACCGCGGTCGTCGGTCTCGGCCGTGTTCAGCGCCTGGGTATACATGCGCATCCTCCCATTTCATTGAGAGGCAATATATAACAAGAACTAGCTCATGCAAGATATTTCTGTAACATAAAGATCAGGCCTCGAACCTCCGTTCCAGAAGTTTTCGCGCCGGCGGCAATGGCCCCTTTTCATTGGTTCCATGACCATCGAGCCATTGCTCGGACGGAGCGAGCAGCGCGCGATAGATTTCGCCGCAAAGCTCGCGGGCCGCCCTGCCCGGCCAATCCGCCGGCAACAGGCTTTCGGGCAGCAGCGGATCGCGCAGCACGACACGGCGATAATAGTGGATCAGCAGGATGCGCGCGGTGAAGGCCTCGGCCTCGGACAGCTCCGTGCCGCGCGCGATCGCGGCGCGCAGCGGCTCGAACGTCTTCATGAATTTCAGATAGGCGTCCGCAGTGCGCTGCAGCGGCCAGCTCGCGCTGAGCAGACGACGCCCGCTGTCGTCCTCCGCCGAGACTTCGAGCCGGATGGCGCCCGCGGCTTCCTCCGGCACCGGCACACCCGACGGCGCAACCCACACCCCCGGCAACGGACTGCCGAAGCCGGCGTTGCGTAGCGCTTCGCGCGAGACGTCACGATCCTCGCCGTTGCCGATCAGCAGCAGCTCGAAGCGCCCGGTCCAGTCCGACGGCGGCGGGTCGTAGATGTGGCGCGTGGCGGCTTCGAATGTCTGGCGTCCCTTGTCGGCAAGCCGATAGAAACTGTTGCGGCCGACCTTCTCCCGGGTGAGCCAGCCGTCGGCCGCAAGGCGCGACATCGCGGTGCGGACGACGCCGCTGTCGATGTCCAGACCCTCGAAGAATTCCAGCAGCGTGCCGAGCCACACCACGCCGCCGCGCGGCACGATGGCATCGCCGAACACGGTGATGACGATGGAGCCGGTGCGCGACGGTTCACGCTTGAGCTGGTCGATGATGCGGGAGAGCGGATGCGCCATGCCAAAGGCATAGCGCGTTTGGCGCCGGCGCGACAATGGACGCGAGCGACGCTCTTAGTCTCCCTCTCCCCGTTCTTACGGGCGAGGCGAAGAAGGAATCACCGGTGCGGATCGGGATACGCCAGGCTGCGCCAGCCGCTGCGATCGAACGGACGCCACTGGCCTTCCTTTTGCGCGAGGCGATCGGCCACTGCATAGACCACGGCCGGATGATGGCCCATGCCGCAATGGCTGCTCTCGACCTCGATGCTCTCGGTCTGCGCTCCCGTTTTCTCCATGCAGCCCTGCCAGGCGCAGACGCCGTCGGTGCGGCTGAAGATGGCGGTGGTCGGCACCGGCGGCGGGACGGCGAGCTCGCCGCCAAACCGCGGATCGACCTCATCGGCCTTCCTTCCGCTGGCCCATTCATAGACGCGCCAGGCGTTGGTGGAGCGGGGATTGCCGGCGAAGGGGCTGCCGAGCGTAATCACCTGGCGCACGCGGTCGGGCATCATCTTGGCGAGCTGACGGGCATAGAGGCCGCCGAGGCTCCAGCCGACCAGACTGATCTTGCGGCCGTGCGTTTCGCTGAGCTCCTCGACCAGATCGACCATCGCGTGCTGCACGCCGTCGCGCAGGCCGTAATTGCGGCCCTGGCGCCAACCGCTCACCGCGTAGCCCTTGCTGGTCAGAAATGAACGCAGCGCACGCGTGGACGCGTCCGAAGCCACGAGGCCCGGCAACACCAGCACGGGGTGCCCATCGCCGCGCGGCGCGAGGCTCAGCAGCGGAAGTGCGCCGAGGAATGCGCCGAACTCGTGGATCGCGCGTCCCTCCAGAAACATCAAGGTGCGGGACGGCGGACGCAGCGTCTGGGCAGTAGCGGTCATCAATATTTCCCCTGGGAAGAACTGGATAAAGGACGCCAGAACGAGGCCGGCAAATAGGTCTGAATTCTAACTCTCCGGCTTCTTGATCGTTCCGCATTGCAACATGAATCAGCTGCGCCGTCGGTTCCCGGCATTGAAGCCGGGCAGACCCCAGGCGACAATAGGCTTGTGTGCTAATGCCGGAAGCCGTGACGCAAAAGTCACAGCCATCGGAGCAGGAATTCTACGGAGTAGAGCGCCAGGCCGGCGAGGCCGCCGATCAGCGAGCCGTTGAAGCGGATGTATTGCAGATCGCGACCGATGTTGATTTCGATCAGCGAGATCAGCTGCGCCATATCCCACGCCTTGACCTGATCGGAGATGAAGATCGAAACGCCGCTCTTCTGATCGGCAATGAAGCTGCGCAACACCGTCACCAGGCCCTTGTTGATCTCGCCGCGCAGCTCGGCATCGCCGGCAAGCGCTTCGCCTGCCGCGACGAACATGCCGGCGAGATGATGCTGCAGCACCTGCGTTTCGCCGCTCGCGCTGCGCTCGATGAACGAGCGTGTGTTGGCCCAGACCGTGCGGGCAAGATCGGCGAGCTCGGGCCGCGCCAGCAGGTCACGCTTCAATCCGGCGATGCGGTCGATATAGGCCTGATCGGTGCCGAGCCGGTCGACGAAGCTCAGCACCATGCGATCGAACTCGCTGCGGAACGGGTGCTTGGCATCGCTGCGCACCTCGTTGAAGAACGCGGTGGCGGACGCGACGATCTTGTTCACCAGAAACTTGTCGGCACGGTAGAGCCTGAGCAGGGTCGGCAATTCCGCGCGCACCTTCTCGCGGATCATCGCCATCGTCTCTTTCTGATTCAGCGTCTCGTGCATCACCCGCAGGAGATCGTCGAACAGAATCTGGTGCCGCCCCTCCGCCACGAAGCCGCGCAGCGTGCCGGCGGCAAGCGGCGCAAGGTCGATCGCCTGGAGCTGCGATGACATGCGGCGGATGATGAAGGTCATCAAGCCGGAGGTCTCCGTCGCCGAGAAGGCCTCGGGCAACAGGCGGAGCGCGAAGCGAGCCAGATCATCGCTGCGCTTGCGGTCGCGCAGCCAGTCGGCAATGAAGGAGCCGAAATCGATTTCCTTCAGCTTGGCCTCGACGGGACCGGCCTCGAGGAAATGCACCTGGATGAACTCGCCGAGCTTGTCGGCGATGCGGGCCTGGTTGCTCTGGATGATCGCGGTATGCGGGATCGGCAGGCCGAGCGGCCGCTTGAACAGGGCAACCACGGCATACCAGTCGGCGAGGCCGCCGATGGTCGCGGCTTCCGCGAAGGCGGCGATGAAGCCGAACAACGGATGCACCGGCAGGAGCCATTTTGCCACGATGAAGAGCGCAAGCGTCGAGGCAAGCACCAGCGTCGCCAGCGCCTTGACGCGGCGCAGCTCGGCCGCGCGTTCGGCGTCGCCGGGGGTGTCGAAGGTGAAGGTGGCGGGTGCGTTCATTGTAGATACTTAGCGCGTCGATCTGCCCGTGTCCCGGACGCGGTGCAGCGCGAAGCGATGCGCCGCAGAGCCGGGACCAGGCAAACGATGGACCCCGGATCAGCAGTGCACCCCGCCGCAAGACGGCGGTGCGCACTGCTGATCCGGGGAACGCCGACCAAAAACAAAAGGCCCGCCGAAGCGGGCCTCAAATTCAGTTTTCTGCTCAGGGCGCCAGATCAGGCGGTCTTGTTGTAGACCTTGGCAAAATTGTCCTGAGCGGACTTCGCACCGTTGGCAGCGAGCTTGCCGAAATAGTCGGCGGTCGCCTTGGCGCGCGAGACGAACACTTCGCCGCGCGAGCGGAGCAGGCCCGACTGGATCTCGACGGCCTCGCTGAACGACTTGGCGGACGCGAGCTTGTCGATGCTCGCGAGGAACGCCTCGGCGTCCTCGTAGATCGCCTGCTGGATGTTGCGGCTGATCTTGCCGGCTTCAGCGACGGATTCGGTCACCGCGTTCTCGACGGCGGCGGTCACGCGCTCGGAGCCTGCGAAAGCCTCGGCAGCACGGTCCTTGGCGGTGTTGGCGGTCTTCTTGACGAACTCGCGGGCAGCCTCGGGAACTTCCAGATTCTGGATGTTCTTGAAAGCGTCCTTGAAGCCCTCGAAAGCGGTGTTGGTTTCAGTGGTCATGGGGTTCTCTCCATCCTCATTGCTCTGAGCTATGGGCTCACCCCGTCCGCATTGGCCCGGGGCACGACCTATATGGCATAGTTAATTGTGCGATGCAATATTCATATTGCACTGCGATATCACGAAATCGTGATCAAGCTGAATAAGAGGCATCCTGATGCCTCCTTGGCCACTTGGCCCCTACCGACCCCCTTTTGGCGATCCCTAGTGCTGCACCGCGCCCGGCAGCCCATAGGCCTCCATCTGGGCCTGGACCTGCGCGATGTTGTGACCGAGCACGACGATGTCGTGGGTCTTGCCGTCGACGTCCCGAACGTGGGCCCGCAGCAACGCTTCGGCCTTGAAGCCGAGGCTCTCGAACACGGCGATCGCCGCCTGCTGATCGACCGTCATCTGAACCGAGAGCTTTTCCAGGCCCGCCCCGAGTGCGAGTGCAAAGGTCTCCTGCGACAGCGCCCGCCCCACCCCCTTCCCGCGCACATCGAGCGAGACCACCATCCGGATCTCGCCGACATGGGGCGACCAGGAATGGGGATCGCGCACCAGCGTGCCGCAGCCGACGACCTTGCCGTCCCTGACCGCGAGCAGGCTCGTGATCGCGCCCCGCTCGATCTCCTTGACCCAGGCCGACAGCACCTTCGGCTCGCTGATATTGCGCGGCAGGAACAGCAAATCGTGGGTTGGCAGACCCTTGCCGAAGGCGAGCACCGCGGCCTCGTCCGCGGGCGCCATCAGACGAATCTCGATATCGCCGGCGTCGGTCTTGACGTGACGCGGATAGGAACGCTGCTCGCTCATATCGATCTCTTTCCCAGCCAGGAATCCAGTTTCGGCCATAGCCGCTTCACGGCGTTGGCGCCCGCGACCAGCGAGACGTGACCGCCTTTCAGGATCACCTCTTCCTTGTCCGCAGATCCGATCTTCGCGATCAGGTGCTTGGCGGCCTCATACGGCACGATGTGGTCGTGCTCGGCGACCGCGTGCAGGATCGGCACCTTGATGCTCTCGAGCTTCGCCGCACGGCCGCCGACCGACATGGCGTCGTTGAACAGCTTGTTGTCCCACATCAGGTCCTTGGTGATGGTGCGGAAATATTCGCCGGCCAGCGGCAGCGTGTCGGTCGCCCAGCGGTCGAACATGCGGTAGGATTTGACGAACTCGTCGTTCCAGATGTTCTCCCAGAGCTGGATCTGGCTCACCGTGCGCGAGGCCGGGCGCAGCATCTCGAACGAAGACAGGATCATTTCCGGCGGCACGTTGCCGACGCTGTCGACGAGACGGTCGACGTCGAAATAACGACGGTCGGAGAAGTTCGAGAACAGCTTCATCTCGCGGAAGTCGATCGGCGTGGTGAAGCAGATCAGGTTCTTCATCGGCCCGTCCTTGTGGATCGAGCCGTACAGCAGCGACAGCACGCCGCCGAAGCAATAGCCGATGACCGAGACGTCCTGCTCTCCGGAGTCCGCCTGCACGCGGCGGACGCAGTCCGGGATGAAGTCGAGGACATAGTCCTCCATCCGCAGGCTCTTCTCCTCCGGCCGCGGCGCGCTCCAGTCGAGCATGTAGACGTCGTATCCGCGCTTGAGCAGGAACTCGATGAAGCTCTGCCCGGGGACGAGGTCGAGGATGTAGCCGCGATTGGTGGTCGCCATCACGATCAGCACCGGCACCCGGTAGATCTCGTCCGACATCGGCCGGTAGTGATAAAGGTTCATGGTGCCGCGCGAATGCAGCACGTCCTTCGGCGTCGAGCCGAGCGAAGGGCCCGAGGTCGAGAAATATTCAACGCCCTTGATGCTGCGCTGGATCGCGCGCTGCACCTCGGTCTGGATCCGCTCCGGGATGGACGCGAGATCAAGTCCCGCCGGCCCGTTCATGTCGGCTCTCCGGGCTCGGAAGGCGGGCGCTTCGTCCGTGGCGGCCGCGGGGTGCTATCGAAGCCTTGCGTGATGCCGGAATTCGCCGCCATCTGGCTCAGCATCGCCTTGATCTCGCCGATCTGCGCCTCGACCGACTGGAGCCGTTCCGCAAGACCAGTGACCTGCTCCCGGCTCGGCAGGTTCATCGTGACGAGATATTTCTCCATGAGTTCGCCGAGCTGCTTCTGAGCACCTGCAGCAACTCCGCCGGCGCGGTTCATCGCCTGTGAAAATTCCGGCGACGACATCGCCTGGTTGGCGAAAGAGTTGAACCCCTTCTCCATCTCGCCGACCATCTTCTGCCACGTGGCAACGGGGTCGTTGGTCTTGTCGGTCATCGGCGTCCTCCTGAAATCGAGAGCTGCGATGCCCTTCTTTTCCCGCCATACCACACCGTTGCGCGGTGCCGGTCAACCGGCAAGCGCACTCGCTGCTCGGCGCGCCGCTTCTTTGCGGCGGGAAACCGTGCGATACAACACCGATCAGCAGGAGGGATCCGTGACCACCCATCAGCCGCCCCAGACCGTCCGCGCCAACGGCATCGACATCTGCTACGAGATCTTTGGCAACGACAATGCCGAACCGCTGCTGCTGATCATGGGTTTGGGAGCGCAGATGATCCACTGGGACGATGCGTTCTGCGAGCAGCTTGCCGCGCGGGGTTTCCGCGTGATCCGTTTCGACAATCGCGATATCGGCAAGTCGAGCCATCTCACCGGCGGCAAGCGCCTGACGCCGCTCGAGCTGCTGAAGCTGCGCTTCCTCAGGATTCCGGTCGCCACGACCTACAAGCTGATCGACATGGCGAAGGACACGGTCGCCTTGATGGATGCGCTCGACATCAAGTCGGCGCATCTGGTCGGCGCGTCCATGGGCGGCATGATCGCCCAGGAGGTGGTGCTGTCGTTTCCGCACCGCGTCCGTTCGTTGACATCGATCATGTCGACCACAGGCAATCCGCGCATCCCGCCGCCGTCGCGCGAAGCCGCCGCAATGCTGATGGCGCCGCCGCCGCGCAGCAAGGAGGAGTTCATCGTCCGTTATGGCCAGACCTGGAAGGTGTTGCGCGCCGGACATTTTCCGGAGGAGGAAGCGCTCGACCCCGAGCGTGCCGAGCGCGTGTTCGCGCGCGGACTCAATCCGGCCGGCGTCGGCCGTCAGCTCCGCGCCGTGCTGGCGTCCGGCAGCCGGAAGGAGCGGCTGCACGCGGTGATCACACCGACACTGGTCATTCACGGCACCGTCGATCCGCTGGTCCGCCCCGAAGGCGGCAAGGACACGGCGGCGTCAATCCCGAACGCCAAATTGTTGATGATCGAAGGCATGGGCCACGCGCTGCCGATGCGGTTCTGGCCGGAGATCATCGACGCCATCGACAAGCACGCCCATGGCGCGGCCGCGCAGGCCGCTTAACTCTTCTTCGCGATCCAGATTACATGGCGCGCGCCACCGCCTCGCCCGGTGGCGCGGACATTGACTTCGTTGACGACCAAGCCGGCGGTGCGGAGACGCCTGGTGAAGGCGGGGTTGGGTCCCGACGACCAGACCGCGAGCACGCCGCCCGGGCGCAGCGCCGTCTTCGCTGCCGAGAGCCCGCTCGCACTATAGAGCGCGTCATTGCCCTTGCGGGTCAGCCCTTCCGGCCCGTTATCGACGTCGAGGAGAATGGCGTCGAAGGCCGACCGCTGCGCGCGGATGATTTCGCCAACGTCGATTTCCCGGATCTTCACTCTGCCATCATCCAGGCTGTCGCCGAAGACCTCCGCCATCGGACCTTTCGCCCAGGCCACCACCGCCGGCACCAGTTCGGACACCACGACCTTCGCCTTGGGCCCAAGCACGGTGAGCGCCGCACGCAACGTAAAGCCCATGCCGAGGCCGCCGATGAGGACGACGGGCTTGGCGACCTTCTCGATCTGCTTCGCCGCGAGCGTTGCGAGCGCGGCTTCCGAGCCGGACAAGCGATTGTTCATCAGCTCGTTGGTGCCGAGCTTGATGGAGAATTCCTTGCCCCGCCGCATCAGCCGGAGCTCCTCGTCGGAACCGGGAATCCTGGCGGTGTCGATCTTTTCCCAGGGAATCATCCCCGACGTTTAGCACGATCGGACGAACAATCACCCACCCGCCCAGACGTCGAGCACATAGCGGTTCTTCGTGCCCATCTCCTCGATCCAGCGGGCACTGGCGGCCGCGTCACCGCCGTTCTTCTCGCGGTGGATTGCGACCAGCGCCGCCTTGACGTCGGGCTCCATCTTGCCGCCGTCGCCGCAGACATAGATGATCGCGCCCTGCTCGATCAGCGGCCAGACCTTGTCCTTCTGCGTGGCCAGCACGTGCTGTACATAGGTCTTCGGTCCGTCGGCGCGCGAGAACGCCGTGAACAGCTCGGTGATGCCGCTGGCGGCTAGCGCCTTCAGCTCGTCGGCGTAGAGAAAATCCTGGTCGGGATGGCGGCAGCCGAAGAACAGCATGGATGGCCCAAGCGTCGCGCCCTTGGCCTTGCGCGCGGCGCGCTCCTGGAGGAAGCCGCGGAACGGCGCGAGGCCCGTGCCCGGGCCGATCATGATGATCGGCACCGACGGATCCTCGGGAAGCCGGAAGCCGGCCTTGGTTTCACGCACGGTGGCGTAGACGACGTCGCCGACGCGGCGATTGGCGAGATAGTTCGAGCAGATGCCCTTGTAGACCCCGCGCCCGGAGGCGGCCGGCCCTTCGACCACGCCGACCGTGATGCTGCAACGCGCGGGATCGACCGACGGCGAGGACGAGATCGAATAATAGCGCGGCGCCAGCAGCGAGAGCATCTCCAGATAGACGTGGAACGGCAATTCGCAGGCCGGATATTCGAGCAGCAGGTCGAACACCGATTTGCGCTTGGCGAGAATCTCGACGCGGTAACGCTCGACCGGCTCGGTCTCCTCGCCGACAAAGGCCAGCAGCTTCGGCTTGGTGACCGGGCATCGCGTGTGCTCCGCCATGATCTGGATCTGCTTGCGGGTTGCGACCTGCTGCAGCTCGACGAACTCGCTGAGCAGGCGGCCGACCGACACGGCCTCGCCGACCGGCAATTGCGCGCGGCGCCCCTCGGCAACCTGCAGCCTGATCTGGTCGGCCGGAAGGAAACCGAAGCGACGGGCCACCGAATCCACCAGCGTCGGATCATTGCGCGGGACGACACTGAGGTGATCGCCGACCCGGTAACTGACGTTGGCCCTCAGCTGCACCTCGATGTGGCGCGTCGAGCGCTCGGATGGATCGGGCCCGCTCTTGTTCTGAAGCTCGTCGTTGGCGAGCACCTTCATCGCCACCGCGCCGCCCTGGGCAACGATGGTGTTGACGGCCGTGACCGCGACCGGCTCGATCGCATAGAGCGGATCGTCCTCCGCGGTGCGGGTGAAATTCCAGTCGATGCCGAATTCCTTGGTCGCGACCTGGGCGGCGGCGGGGAACCATTTCTGGAACTGGCCATCGAGATCGCTGCGCGCATCGCCTTCGCCGCGCGGATAGACCGCACGGGCGCCATGCTTCGACAATTGCTCGTCGATCAGTCGAGGCACCGATTGATAGGTCGCGGCCCAGTCGCTGTTGCCGCAACCGAACACGGCGTAGCGCACGCCGGCGAAGGCCTCCTTCGGCAAATCGCCGCCAAGCCATTTGACGAACTGCGTCGCATTGTCGGGCGGCGCGCCGTTGTAGGATGCGCAGATGATCAGCACGCCGCCCTCCTGCGGCAGCTTGCCGACGTAGTCGTCGAGCGGGCCGAGATGCACGGCAAAGCCGTTGATCTCCGCAAGGTCGGCCATGCGCGTCGCGAGCTCCTCGGCGGTGCCGAGATTGGAGCCATAGAGCACCAGCATCGGCGTGTTGTGGCCGGGCCGGGCCGTCGGCCGGCGCGGGGCCTTCGGCGCCGAACCGGCGGCCGCAATCGGTCCGCCATAGGCACCGCGCTCGCGATCGGCGCGCGGACGCACCTTGATCTTGAAGCCCTCCGGCTTGATCGTCAGTGTCTCCTTCAGATGCATCTGGTAGCGCTGGTGATCGATCAGCTTGAAGCGCTGCAGGATCATGCCGAGCGCAAGCGCGGCCTCGTGCATGGCGAAGCCGCGGCCGATGCAGGCGCGCTGGCCGTTACCGAACGGCTTCCAGGCATTGATCGGCCGCTTCGCTTCCGCCTCACGGCTGAAATTCTCGGGATCAAAGGCATCGGGATTCGGACCCCAGACGGAGGGATCGCGATGCAGGGCGGTCACCAGGATCGTGGTGAACGTGCCCTTCCGAAGCTTGTATCTGCCGCCGATCGTCTCGTCGTTCAGCGGCGAGATGCCATAGGCCGGCGCCGGCGGCCACAGCCGCAGCGCCTCCTTCAGGATCTGCGTGATGTAGGTGAGCTGCGTCACCTGCTGATAGGTCGGCTTCGCATTGACGTCGGGGCCGAAGACGCGATCGACCTCGTCATAGGCCTTCTTGAGGATGTCCGGGTGCTTGAGCAGCGCATAGAGCGTGTACGACAACAGGCCGCTGGTGGTCTCGTGGCCCGCAATGAGAAACGTGTTGATCTGGTAGCGGATGTTGACGTCGTCGAGCTGCTCGCCGGTCGCCCTGTCGACGCCGGTCATCATCGCGGCGAGCATGTCCTTCTTGTCGTCGATGGCCTCTGCGCTCTTGCGCCGTTCGGCAATGATCTGGTCGACCATCTTGTTCATGAAGGCGACGTCTTCGGCCAGCGTCTTGCGCCGCTTCTGCATCCAGAGCTGCTCGAACGGCAAGCCGCGCGTCATCATGATGGTTTCGAGCGAGCGCACCAGCGACTCGACGAAGGGATGGTAGTCGCGCCGATAGAACGAATTGAAGCGATAGTCGAAGCCGCACAGGCCGATCGTGTCCAGCGTCAGCGCGGTCATGTCGTGCACGACGTCGATCTCGTCGTCGGCGTTGAGCCGCTCCCATTTCTGGACCAGCTGCTCGGCGATATCGACCATGCTGCCGTGATAGGACTGCATGGCGCGGTTGCCGAACGGCTGAAGCAGGATGTTGTGCGCCTTGCTCCAGTTCGGCTCCTTGGTATCGGCCGTGAACAGGCCATCGCCGCCGACCGCGCGCACGCGCCGCAGCGCGCCGCGCACCGTCTTGTCGAAGCGCTTCTCATCGGAGAGCTCGTCGACGAGATCGTGGCCGGAGACGACCACGATCGGCGAGCCCATCATATCGAGCCAGAAGATCGGACCGAGCTCCTTGGCGAGCCGTGTCAGGTGCTGCACGGGTGCAGCCGAATCCAGCGACAGCATGTTGCCGACCACGGGCTTGGTCGGCGGATGCGGGATCGGGTCCAGACGGTTCGTGGATGACATTTAACTACGCTTCCCCCTGCCTCGATATTCACCGCCATCATTGCGAGGAGCGAAGCGACGAGGCAATCAGACTGCCTTCCGCGAATACATTTCTGGATTGCTTCGCTTCGCTCGCGATGACGAGCGCTAACCAAACCGCCTTCTACGCCATTCGATCAGCTTGGCGCTGACCTCCTCCGGCTTCTCCTGCTGCGTCCAATGGCCGCTGTCCTTCACCAGGTACTTCTCGAGATCGCCGATCAGCTTTTCCATGCCGTCCGCCGCTGACGGCGGCAGCACCGCGTCGTTCTCGGCCATGATCATCAATGACGGCACGTGGATGTGATGATCCAGTCCCATCGCCCGCTGCCAATTGCGGGTGAAGTTGCGATACCAGTTGATGCCGCCGGTGAAGCCGGTCTTCGTGAAGGTGTCGACGAACACCTTCTTCTCCTCGGCCGACAGGATCGGCGTGCGCGGATCATGTCTGGCGTCGTAATTCGCGATCATCTGCGGGAACGCCAGGTTGATGCGGGGCGAAGCACCAATACCGGCAATCGGCTGTTCCTCGGGCGCACCCGGAGGGCGCGCGGCCGGCTTGCGCATGAAGGCGTCGAAGGTCTCCTCGACCCGGCTGCCGAAGATCCTGTCCGGCTCGCGTGCGGGATCCTGGAACTGGACGATATACATCTGATCGCCGAAGCGCTGGCGAAACAGCGCGATGGGATCGATCGGCGCGCGGTCCCAATGCGGGGTGTTGACCCCGACCACACCGGCGACGCGCGAAGGGTGCCGCAAAGGCATCTGCCAGACGACGAAGCCGCCCCAATCGTGACCGACGAAGATCGCCTTGTCGATGCCGAGATGATCGAGCAGACCGACGAGATCGTCGGTCAGATGCTCCATGTCGTAATCCTCGACCGGCTCGGGCCGGTCGGTCGCGCCATAGCCGCGCTGGTCCGGGGCGATCACCCGGATGCCGGCCTCACTCAGCGCCTTGATCTGATGGCGCCAGGAAAAGGCGAGCTCGGGCCAGCCGTGGCACAGCACCATCGGCGGCTTGTCGTCGGCCGGGCCAGCCTCGTAATAGCCCATGCGGATTCCGTTCGTCGTCACGAACTTGAGCGGCGGCATTTCGATCATTGCAACATTCCTACTCGGCAGCGCCCTTGATGTCCGCCGCCGGAGGCGCGTAGGCCGCTTCCAGTGCGGCGAATTCCTCCGGCAGCATGTCGCACATCACCTGCACATGCGGAACGATGTTGGCGCCGACGATGAAGCCGAAATCGAGCTGGTCGCGGTAGCTCTGCACGGTGATGTTGAGCGCCTGCCCGTGCGTCGAGATCGACACCGGGAAGATGTGCAGCAGCTCGGCGCCCGCGGCATAGAGCGTCTGCCGCGGTCCCGGCACGTTCGACACCGTGATGTTGGCGGCCGGCGGCAGCACGTCCGAGAGGTTCGAGCGGCTGTAGAGCAAGGCCAGGATCTGCACCATGATCGGCGCGCCCAGCATCGAGATGTTGGAGACCTGCGGCATCAGCGCGCGCAGGGGATGCGACATCTCCTTGGATTTGGTCGATTGCGCGATGATGGCCTCGAGCCGCGCCTTGGGATCGTCGACGTTGGTCGCGATCGCGCAGATCATGCCGAACACCTGGTTGTTGGCCTCGGTGTTGCCCTCCTCGCGCAGCGAGATCGGCACCGCCGCCGTCAGCGATTTCGCCGGCAGCGTGCCATATTGCAGGAGATAGCGGCGGACCACGCCCGAGGCGAGCGCCAGCACGACGTCGTTGAGCTTGCCGCCGGCCTGCTTGGCCAGCGCCTTCGCCCGCGACAGCGGGATCGACACGCCGGCAAAGCTGCGCTCCGAGGAGATGCTCTTGTTGAGCATGGTCGGCGGCGACACCATGCTGACGAGGCTCTCGCGCGATCTGGGATCGGCGACCTTGGCGAGCACGTCGGACACGCTCTTGAGCACGGTCGGAATGTTGCCGGCAAAGCGCACTGCGCTCTCGATCTGGTACATCGCGTTGTCGAACAGGATCGAGCCGATATCGCTCTTGCCGGTGCGCGGCAATTGCAGCTTCTTCGCCGCCGAGGCGTCGAGCGACTGGCTGAACAATTGCTGATAGGAATCCAGCAGGTTGGCGGCGATGTCGCGCGGCTCCTGGCCGGGTTTGGATCCCGCCGCCGGCGGCTCGATCTTCCGCGGGATCGGCGAGATATCGTAGATCATGCTGGTCAGCGCCGCGCCGGCGCCGCCGTCGATCGCGGCATGGTGCATCTTGGAATAGAGCCCGACCTCGTTGTCCTTCATGCCCTCGAACACGTAGAACTCCCAGAGCGGCCGGGCGCGGTTCAGGAGCTTGGCATGGGCCCAGCCGACGATGCGCTCCAGCGTGGCGCGGTCGCGCGGCTGCGGCAGGCTGGCCCGGAAGATGTGACGATCGATGTCGAACTGATCGTCCTCGACCCAGGAGGGATGGTCGATGTCGAGCGGCGCCTTCTCCAGCCGCGCCTTCAGGATCGGCGCGATGTGCAGCCGCGAGACGATCATCGCCTTGAAGTCTTCGAAGAAGTCGCCCTTGTAGTCGTCGGGCAGGCGAAAGATCGCCATGCTTCCGACATGCATCGGCATTTCCGGCGTTTCCAGATAGAGAAACGACGCGTCCAGCGACGACAGCTTCTTACCGTCAGCCATAGTTCCCTCCCGCAGAGATTGACGGGCGCCTTAGCCGGCGCTTCTCGTCAGGCCGATATTGCCTGTTCCGGCGGGGGATATGCAATGGCAAACGGCCCTGCCCGGTCGAATGGGGAAAATTCCCCCTCCGGTTGGGCCAGACGGTCGGCCACCGCCCACAGCGCCGCCGGGTTCACCCCGAGCCCGATATGGCTCGCCAGGAGCACTTCAATATTCTCGGCGCGGTCGGAGGGACGCAACAAGCAGGTCCGCCAGTTAACCACACCGTCGGCCCGCGAATAGATCGAGGTTGTCGGCACCGGCAGATCGCCGGCGATCGCCTCGCGCGCTTCGGCAAAATCCTCGACCCGCTCGCCCGACAGCGCCTCGTAGAGCCGCGTGGCGTTGGTCGCCCGCACGTCATTGGCGAAAGGGCTGCCGAGCGTGATGACGTAGCGAACCATATCGGGCGCCCAAAGCGAAAGATCGCGGGCATAGACGCCGCCGAGACTCCATCCGACCAGGCTGACCTTGCGCCCGCTCGCGGCATGAATCTCGGCAAGCCGGGCGCGCAACGCGTCCCGCATCCGCCCGAGGCCGCCGAGATTGCGGCCCATCCGCCAGGCATGTGCTTCATAGCCGAGCTCGCTGAGATAGCGCCGCATCGGCGCCATCGAGAGGTCGCTGGCGAGAAAGCCCGGCAGCGCCAGCACCGGATGGCGGTCGCCCCTCGGCGCCCGCATCAGGAGCGGCGACAGCAAGAGGCTTGCATTGAGTTCGAACAGGCCACGGGCTTCGGCGAGCAACAGGCCGAGACCCGGCGGACGAAGCCGGCCTCTCTCCGGCGCCCCCTCCTGTCCGGGCGACACTATTTTTTCTTGTCGCTGCTACGCGTGCCGCCAAGGCCGGCCATCGTGACGAACATATCCTGAAACCGCTCGGCGATCTTCGGATCGAACGTGAACCAGCTCTGGATCAGCGACTCCGGCGAGACCTTCTCGATGTTGCTGAGCACCTGCTGCTGCAGCTTATCCATCACTGCCGTTTGCATCGGCCCTACGTCGGGCAGACCGAAGAACTGGCGGGCCTCGAGGGGGGTGCAGTCGATTTCGATGTTTACCTTCATGTCCCCTCCAGATTGAGATTCGAGCGGCCTGCCGGAGTATCGCCGCGAGTTGTGGTGCGACGCAAGCGACCTGATGCCGGCGCGGCGTGCCCCGTCCCGCAACCCGCCGATATGGTCAACCAAAGTCGAAAGGGGCGATCTCCCATGCCGGGCGGCATGGTCTGCATTGCTGCACAGCGGCGCAACTTGGCGCGTTCCTTGCTGGAATGGCGCTTGCACCGGTCGAGAACTCTGGGCAACATGGATCAATCAGCCCCGCCGAACAATCAAAAATCATCGGCATGGCAGTGGAGAGGGTCAAGAATGTCACTAGGTCGAAGTCTGTTTGCGGCGACGCTCGCCGGTACGCTTGCGTTGGCGGTCACGCCGGCATCGAGCCAGACGCTCCGTTATGCCAACCAGGGTGACCTGAAGTCCCTTGATCCCTACACGCTCAACGAGAGCACGACCCACGCACATCTCGGTCACGTCTACCAAGGCCTCACCGCGCGCGACAAGGACCTCAAGGTCATTCCGGCGCTGGCAGAGAGCTGGGAAACTCCCGAGCCGACCCGCTGGCGCTTCCATTTGCGCAAGGGCGTGAAATTCCACAACGGCAATCCCTTCACCGCCGACGACGTCGTGTTCTCCGCCGATCGTGTCCGCAAGAAGGGGTCCAACATGCAGACCCGCCTCGCGCCCGACGTCAAGGTCGTCAAGGTCGACGACTACACCGTGGACTTCGTTCTGCCTTCGCCCAATCCCATCCTGCACAATTCGTGGGATGTCTGGTACATCATGAACAAGAAGTGGGCCGAGGAGAACAACGTCGTCGATCCGACGCCGGTGGCGGCGACCACGCCGAGCTACGCCTCGCTCAACGAGAACGGCACCGGCCCCTTCATCATCGAGAGCCATCAGCCCGGCGTGAAGACGGTGTTCAAGGCCAATCCCAATTACTGGGGCAAGATGGAAGGTAACCTGAAGGAGATCGTCTTCACCCCGATTTCCTCCGACGCCACCCGCGTCGCCGCACTGCTCTCCGGCGAAGTCGACGTCATCGAGCCTGTGCCGATCCAGGACATCTCCCGCGTCGATTCCAGCCCGAACGCCCAGGTGCTGAAGGGGCCGGAGCTGCGCACCATCTTCATCGGCTTCGACCAGACGCGCGATGAGCTGCTCTACTCCAACATCAAAGGCAAGAATCCGTTCAAGGACGCCCGAGTTCGCGAAGCCTTCTACAAGGCGATCGACATCGAGTTGATCAAGACGCGCGTGATGCGCGGGCTGTCGACGCCGTCGGCTCTGATGATCGCGCCGGAACTGTTCGTGCTGTCCAAGGAGTTCACGCGACCGAAATTCGACCCTGACGGCGCCAAGAAGCTCCTGACCGAAGCGGGTTATCCCGACGGCTTCGAGGTCACGATGGATTGCCCGAACGATCGCTACGTCAACGACGCCGCGATCTGCCAGGCGGTCGTCGGCATGCTCGCCCGCATCGGCGTCAAGATCAATCTTTTGGCGCAACCGAAGGCGCAATACTTCGCCAAGGTGCTCAAGCAAGGCGGCTACCAGACCTCGTTCTACCTCTTGGGCTGGACGCCGAGCACGATGGACTCGCACAACGTGCTGTACGACATCATGGGCTGCCGCGACGATGCGAAGTCCTCGCGCGGCGAGGCCAATCTCGGCGGCTATTGCAACAAGGAGTTCGACGCCATCACCGACAAGGTGCTGGTCGAGACCGACACCGCCAAGCGCAACCAGCTGATCAAGCAGGCCTACGACATCAGCATCAAGGACTGGGCCTACATTCCGCTGCATCAGCAGGCACTGGCCTGGGGCGTATCGAAAAAGGTCAACCTGCCGCAGCGCGCCGACAACCTGGTCATGTTCCACTGGGCGACCAAGAAGGAATAGCGTCAGTTGAACACGAGGTCCCGGCGCATCAGGCGTCCGGGACCTTTCCTTTTTCCGGCTGACAAAGTCGTCGGCCGCACGCACACCCAAGGATAGTGGAAGGCATGCTCGCTTTCACGCTTCGCCGCGCCGTTCAGGCCATCGGCGTCATGTTCGCCGTGGGCATCATCGCCTTCTCGATGTTCCGTTTCGCCGGCGACCCCGTCAACCAGATCGTCTCGATCGACACGTCGGCGGCCGAACGCGAAATCGTGCGTAAATCGCTCGGCCTCGACGATCCCGTGCCGGTGCAGTTCGTGCGCTACTTCGCCGATGCCGCGCAGTTCAAGTTCGGCGTCTCCTATCAGTTCCGCCAGCCGGTCTCGACGCTGTTGATGGAGCGGATGCCCGCCACGCTGGAACTTGCGATCTGCGCCACCGTCTTTGCAATGGTGTTCGGGATTCTGATGGGGGTCTATTCGGCGCTCAGGCGCGACACCGTGCTGGCCAAGCTGTTCCAGGCGGTTTCGCTTGTCGGCATCTCGTTGCCGACTTTCCTGATCGGCATTTTGCTGATCTATCTGTTCGCCGTGACACTCGGCTGGTTGCCCTCGTTCGGACGCGGCGAGGTAGTCAAGCTCGGCTGGTGGAGCACGGGCCTGCTCACGCTGTCGGGACTGAAGGCGTTGATCATGCCCTCGATCACCCTCGGCCTGTTCCAGATGACCTTGATCATGCGGCTGGTGCGCGCCGAGATGCTGGAGGTGCTGCGAACCGACTATATCCGCTTCGCTCGCGCCCGGGGATTGACCACCCGCGCCATCCATTTCGGCCACGCGCTGAAGAACACGCTGATTCCCGTGATCACGGTGGCCGGACTTCAGTTTGGCTCGGTTATTGCATTTTCGATCATCACCGAAACCGTGTTCCAATGGCCGGGCATGGGACTTTTGTTCGTGCAGGCCGTGCAAAACGTCGACATCCCGATCATGGCCGCCTACCTGCTGATGGTTTCGCTGATCTTCGTCACCATCAATCTGGTGGTCGACATCCTCTACACCGTGGTCGATCCGCGCCTCCGCGCGACCGTCGGCCGCGCCTCATAAGGCAGCCCTGCATGTCCGACGCAGTCGCCTCCAATCCCGACAAGCAGAGCGCGCCGCCCGCCCAGGCCGGCCGCAGCTGGCTGAGCCGCGCGCTCGACAGCGACGTCTTCTATTCGTTCCGCCGATCCAAGCTGACCATGGTGGCGGCGGCCATTACCGTGCTGTTCTTCCTGCTCGCGATCTTTGCATCCGCCCTCGCGGTGCAAAACCCGTTCGATCCGGCGCAGCTCCAGTTGATGAACTCGCGCATCTCGCCGCTCTGGACCGCCGACGGCCAGAGCCCGTTCCTGCTCGGCACCGACGAGCAGGGCCGCGACGTGTTTTCCGCCATCCTCTACGGCATGCGCATCTCGCTCATGGTGGGCGTCGCCGGCGTGATCTTCGCCGGCGCGCTCGGCATCGCGCTCGGCCTGATCGCCGGCTATTTCGGCGGCGCGGTCGACGGCGTGATCATGCGGATCGCCGACGTGCAGCTCACGTTCCCTGCCATTTTGATCGCGCTGCTGGTCGACGGCATCGCCAAATCCATCTTCGGCAACCGGCTGGATGCCACCAGCATGCTGGTGGTGCTGGTGATCTCGATCGGCCTGAGTTTCTGGGTGGGGTATGCCCGAACGGTGCGCGGCTCCGTGATGGTCGAGAAGAACAAGGACTACGTGGCTGCCGCGCAGCTGATCGGCCTGCCCGCACCGAAGATCATGCTGCGCCACGTGCTGCCCAACACGATGGGCCCGATCCTCGTCATCGCCACCATCAACCTGGCGCTCGCCATCATCACCGAGGCGACGCTGTCCTTCCTCGGCGTCGGCCTGCCCGACACGATGCCCTCGCTCGGCACGCTGATCCGCATCGGCAACAATTATCTGTTCGCGGGCGAATGGTGGATCGTCGCCTTCCCGGGCCTGGCTCTGGCCGGCCTGATCCTGTCGATCAATTTGCTCGGCGACTGGCTGCGCGACGCGCTCAATCCGAAACTCCGATGAGCAACACTTCGATGAGTACGCCTCGCTCATGACCGAACCCATTCTCTCCGTGCGCAACCTCCAGGTGGAGTTCGCCTCCCGCCGCGGCACGCTGCGCGCTATCGACGGCGTCTCCTTCGACATCGCCAAGGGCGAGGTGCTGGGCGTGGTCGGCGAATCCGGCGCCGGCAAATCCGTCACCGGCCTCGCCGTGATCGGGCTGATCGATCCCCCCGGCCGCATCGCCGGCGGCGAGATTCGGCTCGCCGGCCAGCGCATCGACCATCTGCCGCCAGAGGAGATACGCCGCATCCGGGGCAAGCGGATCGGCATGATCTTCCAGGACCCCCTCACCTCGCTCAATCCGCTCTACCGGGTCGGCGACCAGATCATCGAGACGATCAGGACCCACCTGGACCTGTCCGAATCCGCCGCCCGCCGCCGCGCCATCGACCTGCTCGCCGAGGTCGGCATTCCCGCGCCGGACAGGCGCATCGACGGCTATCCGCACGAATTCTCCGGCGGCATGCGTCAGCGCGTGGTAATCGCGCTCGCGATCTGCGCCGAGCCCGAGCTGATCATCGCCGACGAGCCGACCACCGCGCTCGACGTCTCCGTGCAGGCGCAGATCATCTCGCTGATCAAGCGGCTCGGCCGCGACCACGGCACCGCCGTGATGCTGGTGACGCACGACATGGGCGTGATCGCGGAGACCTCGGACCGCGTCGCGGTAATGTATGCCGGCCGTGTCGCCGAGATCGGTCCGGTGCAGGATGTCGTCAGAAATCCGCTGCACCCCTACGCCAAGGGCTTGATGGGCGCGATTCCGACGCTGGCCGGCGACGACAAGCGCCTCCAGCAGATCCCCGGTTCGATGCCGCGCCTCTCGGCGATCCCGCGCGGCTGTTCGTTCAATCCGCGCTGCGCCTTCGCCTTCGACCGCTGCCGGGTCGAGCGGCCGGAGCCGCAGCCGCGCGGCGCGCAATCGGTCGCCTGCCACCTCTACGACAACGTGCCGGCGGAGAGCGCGGCATGAGCGCCCCCTTCGTTCAGGCCACAAATCTGCGCCGGGTGTTCGACGTCTCGAAACCCTGGCTCAACCGCGTGCTCGAAGGCGGGCACCTCGAATATCTCAAGGCGGTCGATCACGTCACCTTCGACATCAGGAAGGGTGAGACGTTTGCGCTGGTCGGCGAATCCGGATCGGGCAAGACCACGGTGGCACGGATGGTCGTGGGGCTGCTGCCGCCGAGCGCGGGCGACGTCCTGATCGACGGCGTCTCGATGACCGATCCGCGGCAGGCGCCGGCGCGGCGAAAGCTGCGCCGCCGCATCCAGATGATCTTCCAGGATCCCTATGCGAGCCTGAACCCGCGCTTCCGCGTCGACGCCATCATCTCCGAGCCGATCCGCGCCTTCGACCTGATCCAGGGCGAGCGCGACATCCAGGCCCGCGTCGCCGAGCTGCTCACCCTGGTCGGCCTGCATCCCGACGACCGGCTGAAGTTTCCGCACGAATTCTCCGGCGGCCAGCGCCAGCGGATCGCGATTGCGCGGGCGCTCGCCTCGGATGCCGAGTTCATCGTCTGCGACGAGCCGACCTCCGCGCTCGACGTCTCGGTGCAGGCGCAGATCCTCAACCTGATGCGCGACCTCCAGGACAAGTTCGGCCTGACCTACATGTTCATCAGCCACAACCTCGCCGTGGTCCGCCACATGGCGAGCCGCGTCGGCGTGATGTATCTCGGCCGCATCGTCGAGATCGCGGAGGGGCGCGAGTTGTTCGCCAATCCGCGCATGCCCTACACCAAGATGCTGCTGGGCGCGGTGCCCGACCTCGCCATGAGCGGCCGCCAGCGCATTCCGGTGAAGGGCGAGATCCCGAACCCGATCAACCCGCCCTCCGGCTGCGCCTTCAATCCGCGCTGCCCGCTGGCGTTCGAGCTCTGCCGCAAGGAGGCCCCGGAACTGATCGGCGGCGTCGCCTGCCATGCGGTCAACACCGCGCCGGTCCCGGCGTGACGCGCGCGTGCCATGCAGCCTGCGCATTTGGCGACGGCCTGCCCCTGTGATCAATTGCGCGCGCCGCAGATGAGGTAGCCCATGGCCAGCAACGTCAATCCCGATCCCTTTACGACGCGCCCCGAGATCGAGGGCACGTTCGGGGTCGTCGCCACCACGCACTGGATCGCGACCGCCATCGGCATGGCCATCCTCGAAAAGGGCGGCAACGCCTTCGACGCCGGCGTCGCCACCGCCTTCACGCTCCAGGTGGTCGAGCCGCATCTGAACGGCCCCGGCGGCGACGTGCCCGTCATCGTGCACGATGTGAAGCGCGGCCGCACCGAGGTGATCTGCGGCCAGGGCCCGGCGCCGGCGCGCGCCACCATCGCGCACTACAGGAGCGAGGGGCTCGACATGGTGCCCGGCACCGGCCTGCTCGCGGCCTGCGTCCCCGGCACGTTCGAATCCTGGATGATGCTGCTGCGCGACTACGGCACGATGCGCGTGCGCGACGTGCTGGAGCCCGCGATCTCCTATGCGCGCGACGGCTACCCGCTGGTGGAGCGCGCCTGCGCCACGATCCAGACCGTCGAGCAATTGTTCCGCAAGCACTGGCCGACCTCCGCCGCTGTCTACCTGCCGAACGGCGAGGTGCCGAAGCCCGGCACGCTCTTCACCAACAAGACACTGGCTGCGACCTACGCCCGGATCCTCAGCGAGGCGGAAAGCGGCGGCGGTGGCCGTGATGCCGAAATCGAGCGGGCGCGCAAAGCCTGGTCGCAAGGCTTCGTCGCCGAGGCCATCGACAGGTTCTGCCGGACCCAGGAGGTGATGGACGTCAGCGGCTCGCCGCATCGCGGTGTGCTTTCCGCCGACGACATGGCGCGCTGGCAGCCGACCATCGAGGCGCCGCTCACCTACGATTATGGCCGCTACACCGTGTGCAAGGCCGGCGTCTGGAGCCAGGGCCCGGTGACGCTGCAACAGCTGGCGCTCCTGAAGGGCTTTCCGCTCGATGGGCTCGACCCGACGGGGCCTGAGTTCATCCATCTGCAGATCGAATGCGCCAAGCTTGCATTTGCCGATCGCGAGAAGTTCTACGGCGACCCTAAGTTCAACGAGATCCCGATCACGACGCTGCTGTCGGACGCCTACAACGACGAACGCCGCAAGCTCGTTACCGACCGGGCCTCGCTCGACTTCCGCCCCGGCGCGGTGGAGGGCTTTGGCGGCGTCGTCAAGCTGCGCCGCGCCGAGGGCCAGCGCGAGGCCGTCGGCGCGCTCGGTGCCGGCGAGCCGACCGTCGGGCGCTTCGGCGAGGTGCGCGGCGACACCGTGCATTTCGACATCATCGACAAGGCCGGCAATATGATCTCCTCGACGCCGTCGGGCGGCTGGCTGCAATCCTCGCCGATCATTCCGGAGCTCGGCTTTTGCCTTGGCAGCCGCGCTCAAATGTTCTGGCTGGAGGAGGATCATCCGGCGGCGCTTGCGCCCGGCAAGCGGCCGCGCACGACGCTGTCGCCGACCATGGCGCTGCGCGACGGCGAGCCTTACCTCGCCTGGGGCTCGCCCGGCGGTGACCAGCAGGATCAGTGGATCACGCAGTTCTTCCTGCGCCACGTCCATTGCAATCTCAATCTCCAGGAGGCGATCGACGCACCGGCCTGGCACTCCGAGCATTTCCCGATCTCGTTCTGGCCGCGCACCGCGCGCCCCGGCGTGCTCGTGGTCGAGAACCGCGTGCCCAAGGCGACGATCGAGAATCTGCGCGAGCGCGGACACATCGTCGAGGTCGGCCCCGACTGGTCCGAAGGCCGCCTCACCGCGGCCTCGCGTGTCGGTCCGCGCCGGCGCGCCGCCGCCAATCCGCGCGGCATGCAAGGTTACGCCGCGGGGCGCTGATAGGCAGCACATGACCTGGTCGATCATCGCGCGAGATCCTGCCACCGCCCAGTTCGGCATCGCGGTCGCGACCCGCTTCTTCGCCGTCGGCGCCCGCGTGCCCTACATCGCGGCCGGCCTCGGGGCTATCGCGACGCAGGCTTTCGTCAATCCCTATTACGGCATCGACGGGGTCAAGCTCCTGCGCGAGGGTCTCAACGCCCACCACGTGCTCGCAACGCTGCTCGCGGCGGACGACGGCCGCGAAAGCCGGCAGGTCCACATCATGGATGCGAGCGGCGCAATCGCCGCGCATACCGGCCGCGACTGCATCGACTGGTGTGGCCACATCGCAGGCAGCGACTTCTCGATCGCGGGCAACATGCTCGCAGGCGCCGACGTGCTCGCCGAGACGGCAAAGACCTATCTCGCCAACGACAGCCTGCCCTTCCCGCGCCGCCTGCTCGCGGCGATGCGCGCAGGGGAGGCCGCCGGCGGCGACAAGCGCGGCAAGCAGTCCGCCGCGCTGCTAATCCACGGCGAGGAGGAATGGCCGGCGCTGGACATTCGCGCCGACGATCATCCCGACCCGCTCGGCGAGCTCGAACGGCTCGAACGCGTCAGCCACGAGCTCTGGGTACACTTCCGGCCCTCCATGCCGACGCGAAAGAACCCGGCCGGCAACACCGATCGCAGCGTCATCGACGCCAGCATCGCCGCAAGCCGCGCACGACGCTCATGAGCGCGAGCCCTCTCATCGAGATCAGGGACCTGCGCATCCGTTTCCACGGCGACGACGGCCGCATCACCCACGCGGTCGACAGCGTCGATCTCAGCGTGGCCAACGGCGCGACGCTGGGCCTCGTCGGCGAGTCCGGCTGCGGCAAGAGCGTCACGTCGCTGGCGATCATGGGCCTCTTGCCGAAGCAAAGCGCCGAGATATCCGGCGCGATCCGCTTCGACGGGCTCGATCTCCTGCAGACGACGGACCAGACCCTGCGCGACCTGCGCGGCAACCGGCTCGCGATGATCTTCCAGGAGCCGATGACCTCGCTCAATCCGAGCTTCACGATCGGCGACCAGATCATCGAGACCATCTTGCGCCATCGCGGCGGCTCACGTCGCAGCGCGCGCGAGCGGACGATCGAGCTGTTGCGCCGCGTCCACATCCCCTCGCCCGAACGGCGCATCGACGAATATCCGCACAAGCTGTCCGGCGGCATGCGCCAGCGCGTGATGATCGCGATGGCGCTGGCCTGCGATCCGCACCTCTTGATCGCCGATGAGCCGACCACGGCGCTCGACGTCACCCTGCAGGCCCAGATCCTGGAGCTGATGCGCGAGCTGAAGGAGGCCAGCGGCGCCGCCATCATCCTGATCACCCACGATCTCGGCGTCGTCGCCGAAGTCTGCGACGAGGTCGCGGTGATGTATGCCGGAGAGATCGTCGAGCGCGCACCGGTGGACGACCTGTTCTCCGCCCCGCAGCATCCTTACACAGTGGGCCTGCTCGGCTCGATCCCGCGGCTCGACCATCGCGCCGCGCAGCTTGCGACGATCGAAGGCATGGTGCCGAACATGGCGCAGCCGCCGGCCGGCTGCCGCTTCGCCGCGCGCTGCCCGTTCGTGCTGGACGCCTGCACCCGTGCGCCGCCGCCATTGGTCGAAGTCAGCCCCGGCCATCTCTCGCGCTGCATCCGCGCGCCGCTCGAACGTCTGGTGGCGTGATGGCGCTGCTCGAGGTCAGAGGCCTGATCAAGCATTTCGTCGCCCAGCGCTCGCTGTTCGGGCGGCCGCTGGCGCACGTCAAGGCGGTCGACGGTGTTTCCTTCTCGCTCGAGGCCGGCAAGACGCTGGCGCTGGTCGGCGAATCCGGTTGCGGCAAATCCACCGTCAGCCGTCTCGTGCTGCGGCTGATCGAGCCGGATGCGGGCACGGTGCGCTTCAATGGTCGCGACCTGCTCGCGCTCGACGCCGGCGGCTTGCGCGCCTTCCGCCGCGAGGCGCAGATCATCTTCCAGGACCCCTATGCCTCGCTCAATCCGCGCATGACGGTCGGCCAGATCCTGACCGAACCGCTGGCCCTTCACGATCTCGTGCCGCCGGCACAGCGCCGCGCGCGCGTCGCCGAGCTGCTGCGGCTGGTCGGGCTGGAGCCGCGACTGGCCCGGCGCTATCCGCACGAATTCTCCGGCGGCCAACGCCAGCGCATCGCCATCGCCCGCGCGCTCGCGGTCGAGCCGAAGCTGATCATCTGCGACGAGCCGGTCTCGGCGCTCGACGTCTCGATCCGCGCGCAGATCCTCAACCTGCTGCGCGAGCTGCAGGACCGGCTCGGCCTCGCTTACATCTTCGTCTCGCACGACCTCGCCGTGGTCAAGCACATCGCCGACCATGTGGCGGTGATGAATCTCGGCCAGATCGTCGAGACGGCGGAAGCCGACGCGCTGTTCGCCGCGCCGCGCCACCCCTATAGCCGCGCGCTGCTGTCCGCGATCCCGCTGCCGCAGCCGAAGGCGAAACGAACGACGGTCCTGCTGGAGGGCGAGATCCCGAGCGCGCTCAATCCTCCGGCCGGCTGCCGCTTCCACACCCGCTGCCCGTTCGTGATCGAGCGTTGCCGCAGCGAGGCGCCGAAGCTCACGGCGGACGGCACCGGCCATGCCACCGCCTGTCACCGCACGGCAGAGCTGCCGTCTGCCGATGCCATTCTGCCGGTAGCGGGCGGATTTTCGCCGGCGCTTGCAAAATTGGTCGCGGCCTTCAGCCAAAAGACGGAAGGCGGGAGCTTCGCCGGGGTTGGTATACAAGACGCCGCGTCCACAACGAAATAGCCGAAGCAATGGGGATTGTCCGATGAAGATGTTACGCTTGGCCGCAGCGGCCGCCGCCCTCCTGTTGTCGATCGGAGCCGTGCAGGCTCAGACCACGCTTCGCATCGGCCTCGCCGAGGATCCCGATATCCTCGATCCGACGATGGCGCGCACCTATGTCGGCCGCATCGTGTTCTCCGCCTTATGCGACAAGCTGTTCGACATCGACGAGAAGCTCAACATCGTGCCGCAGCTTGCGCTGTCGAGCGAGACCGTCGACGACGGCAAGGGCCTTGTCATCAAGCTTCGTCCCGGCGTGAAATTCCACGACGGCGAGCCGCTCGATGCCGAGGCCGCCAAGTTCTCGCTGGAACGCCACCTGACGTTCCCCGGCTCGTTTCGCAAGCCGGAGCTGGCCTCGGTCGATCACATCGAGGTCGTCGATCCCCTCACCGTCAAGCTGGTGCTGAAGTCGCCGTTCTCGCCGCTGCTCGCCCAGCTCACCGACCGCGCCGGGATGATGATGTCGCCGAAGGCAGCGAAAGAGGCCGGCGACAAGTTCGGCCTGCGCCCGGTCTGCGCCGGTCCCTACAAATTCATCGAGCGCGTGCAGCAGGACCGCATCGTGTTCGAGAAGTTCGCAGACTATTGGAACAAGGACAACGTCTTCATCGACAAGATCGTGTTCCAGCCGATCGTCGATGGCACCGTGCGGCTGGCGAACCTGAAATCCGGCGGCCTCGACCTGATCGAGCGCGTGCTCGCCACTGATCTGAAGGAGGTGCGCGCCGACTCGCGTCTGAAGGTCGCGACCGCGATCGAGCTCGGCTATCAGGGCGTCACGCTCAACATCGGCAAGGACAAGGCCAAGGGACCGCTCAGCCAATCCGCCAAGGTGCGCCAGGCGCTCGACCTCGCCATCGACCGCGAGGCGATCAACCAGGTCGTGTTCAACGGCGAGTTTCAGGTCGGCAATCAATGGGTCAACCCTGATCACCCCTATTATCAGAAATCGCTTCCGGTCCGTCCCCGCAACGTCGAGAAGGCCAAGGCGCTGCTGAAGGAAGCCGGCGTGACGCCGCCGGTCAGCGTCGATTTCCTAGTGCCCAAGGGCGTGGAGACCGAGACGCCGGCGCAGGTGATCCAGTCCATGGCGGCGGAAGCCGGGTTCGACATGAAGATACGCCTCACCGAATTCGCAACCGGGCTGAAGCAGGCCGAGACCGGCGACTACCAGGCCTACATGCTCGCCTGGAGCGGCCGCGTTGATCCGGATGGGAACACTTTCGTGTTCCTGCACAATGGTGCGCCGCAGAACTACGGCGCGTGGAATAATCCGCAGGCCGACAAGGCGCTGGAGGATGCGCGGCTGGTCACCGATCCCGCCAAGCGCAAGGCGAGCTACGAGACGCTCGCCAGACTGGTGCAGGAGGAGGAGCCGCTGCTCTACCTCTACCACCGCCGCATCATCATCGCGCACACGACCAGGCTCGAAGGCTACAAGCAGATGCCTGACGGTCTCGTCCGCGTGGTTGGGCTGAAGCTGAAGTGATGAACGTGCCGATGCACGCGTGTCCCGGACGCGGCGCAGCGCGGAAGCGCTGCTCCGCAGAGCCGGGACCCACGGCGACGACGAACCGTGGCAGCTGGGTCCCGGTTCAGCGGCGCAACATTGCATGTTGCGCCGCGCCCGGGACACCGGTGCGACCATGCTGAACTTCCTCGCCCGCCGCCTTGCGCAGATCGTGCCGACGCTATTCTTCGTCTCGGTGCTGATCTTCTCGCTGCAGCAATTGCTGCCGGGCGATCCCGCGCTGGTCATGGCGGGCGAAGAGCGCGACCCCGCGGTGATCGAGCAGATCCGCCGCCAGTACCGGCTCGATCAGCCCGTGCCGGTGCAGTACGTCTACTGGATCAAGGGCGTGCTCTCGGGCGATTTCGGCGAGTCGCTGCGCAACAAGATGCCGGTGCGCGAGCTGATCGCGCAGAAGCTGCCGGTGACCTTGCAGCTGGGTTCGATGGCGATCTTGATCGCCTTCCTGATCGGCATTCCCGCCGGCATCGTCGCCGCCGTGAAGAAGGGGTCGGCCTGGGACTATTGCGCGAACCTGTTTGCGCTGTGGGGCATCTCGACGCCGAACTTCTGGCTCGGGATCATGCTGATCTTCCTGTTCTCGATCGAGCTCGGCTGGCTGCCGGCGTCCGGCTACGTGCCGCTCACCGAGAACTGGCGCGCCAGCCTGGCGGTCACCATCATGCCGGCCTTCGTGCTCGGCAATGCGATTGCCGCGGTCCTGATGCGGCATACGCGCAGCGCCATGCTTCAGGTGCTGGAAAGCGACTACGTCCGCACCGCGCGCGCCAAGGGACTGTTGGAGCGCTCGGTGATCCTCAAGCACGCCATGCGCAACGCGCTGACGCCCGTCATCACCCTCGGCGCGCTCGAGCTCGGCACGCTGCTGTCCGGCGCCGTCCTGACCGAGCAGATCTTCTCCATTCCCGGCTTCGGCAAGCTGATCGTGGATGCCGTGTTCAACCGCGACTATGCCGTGGTGCAGGGCGTGGTGCTGGTGACCGCCACGATCTACATCACGCTGAACCTCGTGGCCGACATCGCCTACATCCTCGTCAATCCAAGGCTTCGGGGCTAGATTCATGACCGACGCCGCGCTGCCGAGCCCCCTTACGCACGCCGACGAGCTGGACAGCCCGGCCCGCCGCGCGCGTCGGCGGCTGTTCAAGCGCAAGGCGGCGGTGTTCGGGCTCATCGTGCTCACGATGTTCATCCTGCTCGCCGTGCTGGCCCCGCTCATCGTGCCCTATGATCCCATCGCGACGAGCTGGAGCCTGGTACGCAAGCCGCCCAATGCGGCGCACTGGTTCGGCACCGACGAGCTCGGCCGCGACATTCTCAGCCGCATCGTCTACGGCGCGCGCGCCTCGCTGCTGGCGGGCCTCATCTCGGTTGCGATTGCGCTCGGCATCGGCGTTCCGCTCGGCCTCCTCGCCGGTTATCGCGGCGGCTTCCTCGACGCGCTGATCAGCCGGGTCACGGATGCGATGCTGGCATGCCCGTTCCTGATCCTGGCGATCGCGCTGGCGGCGTTCCTCGGGCCGAGCCTCGGCAATGCCATGATCGCAATCGGCATATCGGCAACCCCGATCTTCATCCGCCTGACCCGCGGTCAGGTCCTCGTGGTCAAGGCCGAGGACTATGTCGAGGCGGCGCGCGCGCTCGGCAATCCGCCGTGGCGGATCGCGCTCTCGCATATCCTGCCGAACATCCTGCCCGCGCTGCTGGTGCAGGCGACGCTCTCGATCGCCGCCGCCATCATCGCCGAGGCTGCGCTGTCGTTCCTCGGCCTCGGCCAGCAACCACCGGCACCGTCCTGGGGCAGCATGCTCAACGCCGCGCAACGCTTCCTGACGCAGGCGCCTTGGATGGCGATCTGGCCCGGACTTGCGATCTTCCTTGTGGTGTTGTCGCTGAACCTGCTCGGCGACGGCCTGCGCGATGCGCTGGATCCGCGGCAGCGCTAGTTGTTCCTCATGGTGAGGAGCGCGCCCTTCGCGCGCGTCTCGAACCATGAAGGCCCCGTTGTCGCCTGCGGCCATCCTGGAGACGCGGCCTGACGGCCGCCCTCAGGACGAGGATCTCAGATCACGGCTTCCCGCATCACGCGGCGGCAATCCATCTCGTATTCGAGATCGACCACCGGAGGCCGGGCGAAATGCCAGGTCAGGCCGGAGCGCAGCGCGCCGCGCCGAACCAGCTCGTCGGCCAGCGCGTGATGGAAGTCGTGAACGGAATAGGCCTGGACGCCGGTGGTGTCCTTCCATCCAAAACCGAACGCCGCCATCCGGGTCTCCATCTGCGAGGTGGTGAAGCGCACCTTCTCGCGCAGGCCCTCCGGGCTGAGATCGCGATAACGCACCGTGCGCTCGACATAGGTCCCGCTGCCCTCGCGCGCCTCGGCGCCGCCGGCGATGACGAAAGACGGGGCCTTGGAGCGGGTCGGCCGCGTGAACGAGAATGCATAGAACGATGGTTCGGACGGCGGCTCGATCTCGGGACAAACATTGCTGCGCGCCACGGGATTGGTGGTGCCGTCGAAGATGCCCCATTCGGACAGCGTCTTCACATAGTGCAGGTTGAACGCGCGAAAGCCCTCCTCGCTGAAGGCCGCCGGTGAGCGCAGCTCGCAGGCACAGAACGCCGTCAGCGGTCGCCCTGCTTCCTGGATGAACTTCGCCGCCAGCGCGAAACCTTCAGCGAGCGGCACCAGACGATCGAAGCGGACGCGCTCGATTTCGTAACCGTCATCCGCGGCTGCACCCGCAGAATATTGAAACACCGACGGAATGAAGCGGTAATTGCCGGAGGGGAAATCGCGGATCATGACGTACTCCTATTCAAGCTGCATGCGAATGCCCTTGGCGCCGTTGAGCAGGCGCTTCAGGTGAAAGCCGGCCAGGGAATCGTCGGCATGCATGCCGACCAGCGCGGCAAAGGCGGGCATGGCCGCGGCGTCGCCGGCCGCCATCTTGGCGAAAGCCTCCGCATACAGCGCGGTTTCCGGCGCCTCGTATTTTGCCGGCGGCAACGGCTCGAACGCGCGCAACGGCTCGCTGCGTCCGCGCAGCATCAGCTCACCCACAGGGCGCCCTTGAAATTTCTCAGCCGCCTCGGCGACGCTGGCGCTGACGCAGATGCGCGTCCCAAGATGCTTGTTGGCGGCCTCCAGCCGCGCCGCGATGTTGATGGAATCCCCATACGCGGTGTAGTCGAAGTAGCGGTTGCCGCCGAAATTACCGACCAGCGCCGCCCCGGCGTGAATGCCGATGCGGGTCGCACCAAAGGTGATGCCCGTCGCATGTTGCCGCGCGCGGAACTCCTGCGCCCAAGCATCGAGCTCGTGGGCGCAGGCGACCGCGCGCGTGGCATAATCCGGCTGATCCCCTGGCGCGTTGAAGAGCACCTGGATGGCATCGCCAATGATCTTTGCGACCGTCCCCTCATGCGCGAAGACGATTTCGGTCATGCCGCCGACATACTCGTTGAGCAGCTTGCCCAATGCCTCGGGCGGGGCGGTCTCGACCAGCGAGGTGAAGCCCGTAATGTCGGTGAAAATGGTGGCGACATCTCGCCACTGCACTTCGATTCCCTCGCCCTCGCCGCTGGCGGCCAGACGCTTGGCCAGCTCGGGCGAGAAATGACGCGACAGCGCGGCATGGGCGCGCTCGGCTTCCATCTGCCGTCGCCGCACCTCGCGCAGCATCTCGATGTGCCGGATCGTCTTGCCGATCGTGGCTTCCAGATCGGCGAAGTCGATCGGCTTGGTCAGGAAGTCGAACGCGCCGCGGTTCATGGCGGTTCGAATGTTGCTCATGTCGCCATAGGCGGAGACGATGATGGTCGACTTCTTGTCCTCGGCTTCCTGGAGCTTCGTGAGCAGCGACAGCCCGTCCATCCGGGGCATGTTGATGTCCGAAACCACCATGTCGACCTGCGGGTGCTGCTCGAGCGCAGCCAGTGCCTCGAGACCGTCGCGGGCGAACATGATAGTCACCTCTCCGTCGCGGATCTGCCTGCGGAATTTTTGCAGGACCAGCGCCTCGAGATCCGGCTCGTCGTCGACGAAGAGGAGGGTCGTGCTCATGCGGCTTGCTCGAGCCTCGTGTCGATTTCCTGTCGCAGCAAGGCAAAGTCGATAGGCTTGGTGAGCAGCCCGACGGCGCCGCGCTCGATCGCCTTCCGCCGCGTCTCGGCATCGCCATAGGCCGTGATCATGATGACGGGAACGTCCGGGTGCGCGGCACGCACCTTCGGCAGCATGTCCAGCCCGCTCATGCCGGGCATGTTGATGTCGGACAGGATCAACGAGGGGGCGCGAACCTCGGCGGCGCGCTTGAGCGCATCGGGCGCGGAGGTGGCGAACTCCATCTGGAAGCGGCCTGCGCGCAACTCGCGCCGGAACTGCTGCCGGAACAGCGCCTCGACGTCGGGCTCGTCGTCGACGACCAGGATGTAAACGTTCACGACTTGCCTCCGGACGTGCCGCCCGCCGCCATCGTGCGCGGCAGGGTGATGATGAATTCGGTAATACACCGGGCGCGGTATTCACGTCGATGGTGCCGCCGTGCTGCTTCACGACGATATCATGGCGTCGAGCGATCGCCGCAGTTGGGAGGTCCGCTGCTCAACCTTCTTTTCCTCGTTGAACTGGAAGACCTCAAACAGGCCGTTGGCCAGCAGCGCGACGGCGACGACGGCCACGAACAGCGCAACGTGTTTGGTGAACAGCCGCGTCCTGATCGCCCGTCCCGCAGCCGCGCCGGAGACAGCGCCGGCCGGAGCCGCGCTCGGCAGCGTCCTAGCTTGCGGGGCGTCGGACGGAGGGAACGGCTCATCCCGCGGAACCTACCAAGAAGGCTGGGCCTTGTCTTTCGCAGGCGCGAGAAGGCCCTGCGGCTGCGGCCGCCGAACGGTCGAGGCCGTGGCACAACGGAAAAAGGGCGGCAACGGTTGGCCGCTACCGCCCTCTGGTTCGCGTGCGAGCCGTCTCAGGTCGGCCGCAGGGCCTCGGCGCCGAGATCGAGCTCGTTGATCTGCTTGTTTCGCTCGGAATCGGCCGCCGCGCGGTGGTCGGTCGCCAGCACCACGTACACCGCCGGCAGCACGAACAGGGTGAACAGCGTACCGATCGACATGCCCGCCACGACGACCAGACCGATCGAGAAGCGGCTGGCCGCGCCCGCGCCGGTCGCGGTCAGGAGCGGGATCAGGCCGGTCACCATGGCGGCCGTCGTCATCAGGATCGGCCGCAGGCGGATGCGGGCCGACATTTCGATGGCCGAGCGGCGGTCGAGCCGCTCGTTGACCTGGAGCTCGTTGGCGAATTCCACCATCAGGATGCCGTGCTTGGTGATCAGGCCGACCAGGGTCAGCAGGCCGACCTGGGTGTAGATGTTCATGGTCGCGGCGCCGAAGAACAGCGGGATCAGCGCGCCGACGATCGCCATAGGCACCGAGATCATGATCACCAGCGGATCACGCAAGCTCTCGAATTGCGCTGCCAGCACCAGGAAGATGATGATCAGCGCGAAGCCGAAGGTGATCGCGAGCTGGTTGCCTTCCTGAACGTATTGCCTGGAGTCCGCCAGATAGTCGTGGCTGAAGCCCTGGGGCAGCTTCTTGGCTTCGCTTTCGAGGAAGTCGACCGCCGCGCCGACGGTCACGCCGGGCATCGGCACCGCCGAGAAGGTCGCCGAATTGAGCTGATTATAGTGCGTCAGCGAATTCGGATCGGTCTTGGTCTGGATCGACACCACCGTCGAAAGCGGAAGCTGCTGGCCGGTATTGGTCGTTACGTAATAACCGCCGAGCGATTCCGGCGACAGTCGCTTGGCGCGCGGCACCTGCGGGATCACCTGGTAGGACCGCCCCTCGAGATTGAAACGGTTGACGTAATTGCCGCCGAGCAGCACAGCGAGCGTGGCACCGAGGTTCTGCATGTTGATGCCGAGATCCTGCGCCTTGCTGCGGTCGATCGTCACCTTCACGTTCGGCTGGTTGAAGTTGAGATCGCTGTCGGAGACAATGAACATGCCGCTCTTGCGCGCAGCGTCCTTCAGCTTCTCCATCTGCTCATAGACCGTCTGGAACCCGGCGGTGGAGTTGATCACCATCTGCACCGGCAGGCCGCCCGGCCCGCCCGGCAGCGGCGGCAGGTTGAACGCGAAGGCCTGAACGCCCTCGATCTTGGAGAGCTCGGCCTGCACCAGCGGCTTCAGCTGGATCGAGGAGCGCTTACGCTCGTCCCAGGGCTTGAGCAGCATGCCGGCGATGCCGCCCTGCGGGCCGTTGATGCCGTTCAGCACGAAGCGCAGATCGGTCTCGGGGAACTGCTGGAATTTCTCGTCGAGTTTCTCGCCGTAGAAATCGACATAATCGATATTGGCGTATTTCGGCGCCTTGGTCACCGCGAACACGATGCCCTGATCTTCCTCCGGTGCCAGCTCCTTCGACGTGTGCATGTAGAGGAATCCGACGAGCCCGAGGATGGTCACAGCGAACAGGCCGGTGATCGCCTTGTAGTCGAGCGAGCGGTCGAGCTTGCGGCCGTACCAGCGCGTCAGCGCGCCGAACACCCTGTTGACGAGCTTGGCGAAGCGGCCCTCTTCGGTGTTCTTCAGGAGCACCGAGCACATCATCGGCGACAAGGTCAGCGCGATCACGCCCGACACGATCACCGATCCCGCCAGCGTGAAGGCGAATTCGCGGAACAGCGAACCAGTGAGGCCGCCAAGGAAGCCGATCGGCGCGTACACGGCGGCGAGCGTAATGGTCATCGAGATCACCGGACCGACGATCTCGCGGGCGCCTTGCAGTGACGCCTGGACCGGCGTCTTGCCCTCCTCCAGATGGCGATGGATGTTCTCCACCACGACGATGGCGTCGTCGACCACGAGGCCGATCGCCAGCACCATCGCCAGCAGCGTCAGGAGGTTGAAGCTGAATCCCAGCGCCAGCATCAGCGTGCAGACGCCGATCATCGACAAGGGAATCGTGACGACGGGAATGATGACCGACCGCAGCGAGGCCAGGAACAGGAAGATAACCACGATAACGATGATCACGGCTTCGCCCAGCGTCTTCTCCACCTCGTCGATCGAGGACTGGATGAACTTGGTCGAGTCGTAGGCGACCTTCATTTTCATCGACGGCGGCAGATTGCGTTCGAGCTCCGGGAACAGTGCGCGCACGCCCTTGACCAGCGTCAGCGGGTTTCCTTGCGGGGTGGCCTGAACGCCGATGAAGATCGCGTGCTCGCCGTTGAAGGCGACGCTCGCATCCGTGCTTTGGGCGGCAAGTTCGACCGTGGCGATGTCCTCCATCCGCACGAAGCCGCCGTCCTTGGCCTTGACGATCATCTTCTTGAACTGATCGACGTTGGTCAGACCCGTGTTCGTCGAGACGTTCGAGACGATCAGATAGCCCTTGGCCTGGCCCGCCGCGGACTGGAAGTTGTTGGCTTGGATCGCCGCTGCCACATCCGCTGGCGACACATTGCGGCCGGCCATCTTCTCGGGATCGAGCCACAGCCGCATCGCGAAGGTCTGCCCGCCGAGAATGTCGGCGGAAGCGACGCCATCAACGGTCGACAGCACCGGCTGCACCACACGCGTCAGATAATCCGAGATCGCCGAGCCCGACAGCTCCTCGGACGAGAAGCCGAGATACATCACGGCCGTGGTCTGGCCCGTGGTCTTGGTGACGATCGGGTCGTTGGATTCCTTCGGGATCAGATATTTGACCGAATTCGTCTTCGCCAGCACCTCGGTGAGCGCCTGGTTCGGATCGAAGTTCAGCTTGATGTAGACCTGGATCGTCGAGGTGCCGAGCACCGAGGACGACGTGATGTAGTCGACGCCTTCGGCGGAGGCGACCGCCTGCTCGATCGGCGTCGTGATGAAGCCCTGGATCAGGTCGGCGGATGCGCCCGGATAGACGGTCGTGATGTTGATGACCGTGTTCGACAGCTTGGGATATTGCCGGATCGGCAGCACCATCGCCGCGCGCAGGCCGATCAGCAGGATCAGCAGGCTGACGACGACCGACAGAACCGGGCGCTTGATGAAAATATCGGTAAAGGCCATCGCGGCGATCTCGATTTCTTTGTCTCAAGAGAAGTGATCCGGCCAGACCGGATCACTTGAATGTCATGATCAGTAGCGCGGCGGCTGCGCCGGGATCTGCGGAGCCGGGTCGGTCGAAATCGACACCGCCGCGCCGGATTGCAGCTTGAGCTGGCCGACGGCGACGACCTTGTCGCCAGCCTTCAGGCCCTTGATGATTTCGACGCGACCTTCGACCCGGTTGCCGGTCTGCACGAAGGTCCGCACCGCGGACAGGCTGGTCTTGCCATCCTCTTCCTTCTTCTCGGTGATCACGAACACCGAGTCGCCATACAGCGTGTAGTCGACCGCAGTCTCCGGAACGGTGATCACGGCCGGCTTGTCCGGCAGCACAACCGTGGTGGTCACGAACATGCCGGGCTTGAGGATCTTCTCGGGATTGGCGATCGTCGCCTGCACGCGGATGTTGCGGGTGTCGGCCGCGATCTGCGGCTCGATCGTGGTGATCTTGCCTTCGAAGGTGCGGCCCGGATAGGCGTCGACCTTGAGCCGAACGGTCTGGCCGACCTTGAGGTTACCGGAATCCTTTTCGGTCACCGTGAAGTTGGCCCACAGCTCCGACAGATCGGTCAGCGATACGATCGCCGTACCTGCCGTCAGGTATTGACCGACCTCGACCTTGCGGACGCCGAGATCGCCGGCGAACGGTGCGCGGACCAGCTTTTGCGAGATCAGCGCCTCGGTCTTGGCGATGCCCGCCTGCGCCTGGTCGTAGGCAGCCTGCGCCTGATCGACGGTCGCCTGCGGGCCGAACTGGCGCGAGGCCAGCTGCTTGGCACGGTCGAGCGACAGCTGCGCGACGGTCGCCTGGGCCTTGTAGTTGGCGAGGTCGCCCTGCTCCGGCGCATCGAACAGCTGCACCAGGGGCGTGCCGGCCTCGACACGCGTGCCCGGCTGGAACTTGATCTCGGTGACGCGGCCGTTGACGTCGGCACTGACGTCGACCTGGTGCACGGCGACGAGGCTGCCCACCGCGGTGAGCAGGTTCGGCACCACCTCGGACTTCGCTTCCGCCGCGCTGACGGCTGTCGGCGGCGGCTTGTTGTTGGCGAAGAACTGCTTGATCATCTGGCCGCGGAAATAGTTGAACCAGACGAGGCCACCGACCAGCGCGGCGAGCAGCGTGCCGACGATGATGAACCACAGCACCGGCCGGACCGGACGCTTGGGAGCCTTGTTGTCGATCGGTTCGCCCGAAATCTTGTGCTCGGTTACGATGTTCATGTCATGCACTTTCTGCAATCGCCGCCTTGCCGGCATCCGCGGCCTGATTGTGGCCCAGATGCGAAGCAATTGCGGCGTCGTTAAGTCCGATACCCCTCAGGAGAAACTCACACAGCTGCCGCTCGAGGTCGTTCGCCTTGCCGTAAGCGAGACAAGGCGTGGCCGGCAGCCTGGTCAGCGCCGCGGTCATCACCGCATGATGCGCAAACCAGAACAGGTTGAGCGGATCGCCAGCGTAGGGCCGCGCATCCCCGGCGGCCACGGCGCGTTCAAGCGAGCCGACAAAAGCCGCCCCAATCAGTGTCTCGATCTTGGCATATAGCAAACGCGCGAATTCGCCGTCATCCAGATGGCTCGTGGCCATCAGTCGCAGGCGCTGCGCCTCTTCCTGATCGGGACCATCAGCAATGCGCAGGAAATGCGCGACCATCCTGCGGACCACCTCGACCAGCGTGGCGGTCGAGGGCTCCCGCTCGAGCAGCTCGATGAACGCCGGATCCGCTTCGCATTCGTCGCTGAGAATTTCGGCGTAGAGCGCCGCCTTGGAGGGGAAATGCTTGAACAGCAGCGCCTCGGAAATGGCAGCGGCGGCCGCCACGCTCTTCGTCGTGGTGCCGGTGTAGCCATGTCGGGCAAAGCAGCGCTTCGCGGCACCGAGGATCAATTGACGCCTCAGGTCGCTCGTCATACGCAATGAGCTCATGCTGGGTGAGTAAGCACTCACCCACGCAGAAGTCAAGCATTATATTGCAGCGCAACCTAAGTGCGTTGTAAATTCAGTGCAAATTGGCCTGTCTGCACGGGCCGCGTGCAGGACCTGGGCGCCGCATGAAGCGGACAGCCCCGTCCTAGATCGGCTGGAAGCCGAGGTCGCCGCGAATCCGGTTGAGAATGTAAGTCCCGTCCCGGGTCGGCAAAATCCGCTCCAGGCCGGCGCTGCCGATCTTCACATTGGCAAAGCGCGGCCCGGCCGAGACGTCATGGACGGCTTTGGCGAAGGCCTCGACGTCGGCCATGGTCGTGACAGACCGGCTGTCGTTGATGCCGCAGGCGCGGGCGACGCCGACGAAATCGGCGGCGGCCGAGGTGTGGCTGGTCTGGCCGCCGGTCTCGCCATAGGCCTCATTGTCGAGCACCGCGATCGAGAGGTTGGACGGCTTCTGCAGGCCGATAGTGGCAAGGCTGCCCATGCCCATCAGCATCTCGCCGTCGCCGGTGATGACCAATACCGGCAGTTTCGGCTGCGCCAGTGCGAGGCCGAGGCCGATCATCGCCGCGCCGCCCATGCCGCCCCAGAGGTAAAAGTTGCGGGCGTGATCGCCGGCCGCGCACATGTCGTTGGTGGAGGCACCTAAGCCGCCGATCGCGACGACGTCGTTGCGGTTCGCGAGCAGCGTCGAGACCACCTGACGGCGGTCGAGGAGATTGGCCTTGCTCATTTGGTGAAAACCTTGGCGCCGATCAGGCGCTGCGACAGAAGGACGGCGGTGGGCGTCAGCGCGTTGTAGGCTTGCGATGCAGCGGCCTCCAACACGGCCGGCACCTCGGCCGCGTTCGAGGCACGCAGCACCTGGACGCCCGAGAGCTCAAACACGCCCTGGGTGGTCGATCCCATCGGCACCTGCCAGGGATTGAACTCGCCCCACTCGCCGCGCATGGTCACCAGGGTGAGGAAGGGAAAGCGCAGGATCGGGATCAGCGACAGCATGTTGATGCAATTGCCGACGCCGCTCGACTGCATCAGCAAGACGCCGCGCTGTCCGCCGGCCCAGGCGCCCGCAAGCAGCGCCACGCCCTCCTCCTCAGTGGTCAGGGAAATGCCGCGCATCGTGGATGAGGTCAGCACGCGATTGATCAACTTCGCATGGCCCGCATCGGGCACGTAAGGCACCTGCCGGACGTCGAAGCGTTGCAAGGCCGCGAAAATATCGTCGGGCCAAGTCGGGGCCGTGTCGGCAGCGTCAGCGTGGGCGTGCATTTTCCTGTCCGGTCGGCTAGCAAGGTACGCAGACTGTAGACGCATGCATGCGCCGATCAGAACAACAAAAACGGCATAACGGCTTTAACCGGCGAGTATAACGGGATGAACGCAAATGCGAAGGAGCTGGCGGCAAGCTTCGATCTCGAGAAGCTGACGCCCGAGTTCTACGACAACCCCTATCCGACCTATCGTGCACTGCGGGAGAACGAGCCGGTCAAGCGCCTGCGCAGCGGCACCGTGTTTCTGACCCGCTATGACGATCTCGTCACCACCTACAAGAACACCAAATCGTTCAGCTCGGACAAGAAGCGTGAGTTCGCACCGAAATACGGCGACACCCCGCTCTACGAGCACCACACCACGAGCCTCGTCTTCAACGACCCGCCGTCCCATACCCGCGTGCGCCGCCTGATCATGGGCGCGCTGTCGCCGCGGGCGATCGCCGGCATGGAGGGCGATCTCATCAAGCTTGTCGACGGTCTGCTCGACGCCATCGCGGCCAAGGGACAATGCGAGCTGATCGAGGATTTCGCCGCGTCCATCCCGATCGAGGTGATCGGCAATCTGCTCGACGTCCCCCATGACGAGCGCGGGCCGCTGCGCGACTGGTCGCTGGCGATCCTCGGCGCGCTTGAACCTGTGGTGACCCCTGAAGCCGCTGCGCGCGGCAACAAGGCGGTGACGGACTTCCTCGCCTATCTCGACACGCTGGTGGAGCGCCGGCGCGCCAAGCCCGGCAATCCCGAGCGCGACGTGCTGACACGCCTGATCCAGGGCGAGGAGAACGGCGAGCGGCTGACCGAGAAGGAGCTGCTGCACAATTGCATCTTCCTGCTCAATGCCGGCCACGAGACCACCACCAACCTGATCGGCAACGGCCTCGTGGCGCTGGACCAGCATCCGGACCAGAAGCAGCGGCTGACCGACAACCCCGACATGATCAAGACCGCGGTCGAGGAGATGCTGCGCTACGAGAGCTCGAACCAGCTCGGCAACCGCATGACCACCGAGCGGGTCGAGCTCGGCGGTGTCGTGCTCGAGGCCGGCACGTCGGTGACGCTGTGCATTGGCGCGGCCAACCGCGATCCCGCGCAGTTTCCCGACCCCGAGAGCTTCGATATCGCGCGCGCGCCGAACCGGCATCTCGCCTTCGCCACCGGCGCGCATCAATGCGCCGGCATGGCGCTGGCGCGGCTGGAAGGGGCGATCGCGATCTCACGCTTCCTGGCGCGTTTCCCGAACTACGCCGTGAGCGGCAAGCCGGTGCGGGGCGGCCGGGTGCGGTTTCGTGGCTTTTTGAGCGTGCCATGTGCGATCGGCTGAGGCCTCCAAAACAAAAACGGCAAAACAACCCCATGCACAGTAGAGCCCAGGTTGGCGAACGAGGCCCTGTGGTTCCGCAGAACCATCTGACATTTCAGCCAAATCAGGCCGCGCCCCGCCATCGGGCGCAGGCAGACTTCCAAGACGGTTGGCTGACACCCACATCAGAGTTGACGGCCTCCGGTCTAGATTGACGCCGCCGCGCAGCAATGGAGTGACGACAGATGAGCTCGTCGATCATTGATTTCGTCGCGACAGAAGCACGCTTTGGCGCCCATAATTACGAGCCGATCGGGGTCGTTCTGTCGCGCGGCGAAGGTGTCTGGGTCTGGGATACCGAAGGTAACCGCTATCTCGATTGCCTCTCGGCCTATTCGGCGGTCAGCCAGGGCCACTGCCACCCCAAGATCCTGGCGGCAATGGTCGAACAGGCACGCAGGCTGACACTCACCTCGCGCGCCTTCCACAACGACCAGCTCGCCCTGTTCTACGAAGAGATCGCCGCGCTCACCGGCTCCCACAAGGTGCTGCCGATGAACAGCGGCGCCGAGGCAGTCGAAAGCGCGATCAAGGCGGTGCGCAAATGGGGCTATGAGGTGAAAGGCGTGCCGGATGGTGCGGCCGAGATCATCGTCTGCGCCAACAATTTCCACGGACGCACGCTGGGCATCGTCGGCTTTTCGACCGACCCCGAGACACGCACACATTTCGGGCCGTTCGCGCCGGGTTTCAGGATCATCCCGTTCGGCGACGCCGCGGCGTTGCAAGACGCAATCACCCCAAACACCGTCGCCTTTCTGGTCGAGCCTATCCAGGGCGAAGCCGGCGTCATCATTCCGCCAGCCGGCTATTTCACCGAGGTGCGCCAGCTCTGCACCGCCAACAACGTGATGCTGGTGCTCGACGAGATCCAGACCGGGCTCGGCCGCACCGGCAAGCTGCTCGCCGAGCAGCACGAGGGAATCGAGGCCGACGTGACGCTGCTCGGCAAGGCCCTGTCCGGCGGCTTCTATCCGGTGTCGGCCGTGCTCTCGAACAACGACGTGCTCGGGACATTGAGGCCCGGGCAGCACGGTTCGACCTTCGGCGGCAACCCGCTTGCCTGCGCAGTGGCGCGCGCCGCGATGCGCGTGCTGGTCGAGGAAGGCATGATCGAGAACGCGGCCAGGCAGGGCATGCGCTTTCTCGAAGGCTTGAAAGACATCCGCGCCAATACGATCCGCGAAGTGCGCGGGCGCGGCTTGATGCTGGCGGTCGAGCTGCATCCCGAGGCCGGCCGCGCGCGCCGCTACTGCGAGGCGCTTCGGGGCATGGGCATCCTCGCCAAGGATACCCATGAGCAAACGATCCGGATCGCTCCGCCGCTGGTGATCACAAGCGACCAGGTCGACTGGGCGCTGGAGCGGCTCGCCACCACCCTGACGCAGGACTTCTCCTGAGACTGCCTGCGTCCGAAGATCGCATGCCGGCCGCCGCCAGCAACGAACGATTCCGCAATCTGCGCGTTGAAACGTCGTGGGCGATTACGAGCTGGGAGCTAGGATCATGCTTCCGCGTGGCGTTTGCCTTACGGCCGTCTTAGTTGGTATCTCGATGCTGGCGCCGAGCGTCGGCGCGTTCGCCCAAGGACCCGGCCAGGGCCATGGGCATGGAAGGGGCGGGCCACCGGGTCCAGCCGCAGCGCCGGCACCTCAGCCAGCAGCACCACCGGCCATGGCCCGTCCGGCTGCGCCACCTGCCATGGCACGTCCCGCCGCGCCGGCATTCCATCCCCCGGCCATGCCGCAGCGGCCGGCTATGGCGCCACATCCTGCGCCGCGCATCGCCTCACCGCCACCGCGCCCGACCCCACATTTCGCTGCACCGCCACCGCGGGCAGCTCCGCACGTGTCGGCGCCGCGACCTGAATTCCATCGGACGCCGGCAGCACCGCAACGTCCGGCCATGGCGCCCCGGCCGACGCCGCACATCGCCGCCCCCTCCCGGCCCAGCGGACCGCCGGCCGCGAGCGAGCGGATGTCGCGGCGAGATCAGATCGAACCGCGCGCGCAACAGCGCCAGCAGCAAGTCCAACAGCAAGTCCAGCAGCGCCAGCAGATGGTGCAGCAGCGGCAGCGCGAGATGCTGTCGCGCCAGACGACGGAGCGCCAGACCCGCATCGATCGCCTGCAGCAGCGCGTGCAGCAGCTCCAGTCGCAGAAACCGGAAGGCGCGCGGGCGTTGCGCGAGCAGCAACGGACGCTCCAGACGCAGAACCGCTTGCTTCAGCGTGAACAGCGCGCTCAACAAAGTGACCTGGCGCGTCAGCAGCAGCTTGGACTGCAAGCTCCCGCCGGGCGGGCGCCAGCTGTTGCGGCCGCTGCCCAGGCCGCCCAGCGCGGGCGGTTTGCCGAGCGCTTCCGCGAGCAGGCCCCTGCGCAAGCCCAGGCGGCCCTCACCACTCGCCAGAGCGGCTGGGCTCCCCGGCAGGCCTGGCGACATCGCCATCCCGCGGTGTTCGTGGCCTGGCTTGGGCCCGTGTTCTGGCCTTATGCCTATTCCGACATCTTCGACTACACGTTCTGGTCCTATGCCTACGAGCCCGCCTATTGGGCGTACGCGTATGACGACTTCGTCGACACCGTGTTCTGGGGTGGTGATAGCCCCTACTCCGCCTATGCCAGCACCAACCCGTATGACTATCCGCAGGCCCGCGGCGACCGCGCGCGTCCACGCGCCAGCGTGAGCCGACAAACGCTCCAGCAATTGTGCGGCGCACCGGACAAGGGCGTGACCGCCTGGCCGCTTGCCGATATCGCGCGTGCGGTGAAGCCGACGCCGGAGCAACGCGCACTGCTCGACGAGTTGAAGACCGCAGCCGCCAACGCTGCCGGCGTGTTCAAGGACTCCTGCGCGGAGACCTATGCATTGACACCCCCTGGCCGCTTGCGTGCGATGATGAACCGCATCAGCGCGACGCTGGAAGCCGTCAAGATCGTGCGACCGGCACTGGAGAATTTCTACAACTCGCTCAGTGACGAACAGCAGGCCCGCTTCAGCGCGCTCGGCCCCAATGTCGGCGAGCGATCATCACAGCCGCAGGAAGCCAGTGCCGAGGGCTGCGGCGATCCGAAGTCCAGCCTAACGCAGTTGCCGATCCAGAGGGTCGAGGCTGTGCTCCACCCCGCAGGCAAACAGAAGGAGGCGCTCGACCGTCTGAGCGAAGCGACGGCCAAGGGCGTTGAGGGCCTGCAGGCGGCCTGTCCGAACGATGTGCCGCTGACGCCCGTCGGACGGCTGGAGGCGATGCAGCACCGGCTCGAGGCCATGCTGACGGCCGCCAAGCTGGTCGAACCCGCCCTGGACGAGTTCTATGCCACGCTGAGCAGCGAGCAGAAAGCGCGCTTCAACACGCTGCAACAGGTCGCAAGCCCCTAAGAGACAGCATCGCGGTCCCGTTGTGCAGTGGCCGAACGACGCGGGTGACGTGACCGCCTGCCCCAAAGCAAGACGAGAACATGCGTGCTCGACTCGGAGCTCCCTGGGAGAAGTGCGGTGGCGCTGATGCAAACGACAGCCTCATTCCTCCTCACGCGGCGGACCTCATCTCCCGTCGAGCATCATTTGTGTTCGTGATCGCTTGAGACTGCTCAATTTCCTTCGAGCCAATGGCATTGGATTGTGGGAAGCAAGAAAATCGCATTCGTATTGCTACAGCTTCGCAGATTGAATTGGCGATTGATAAGCCGGGGTTTGAGGTCGATGTTGATGGGCAATCGTGGGCGACGACGAGAAGGAATCAGACCTCAGCAAGTTCCTGCATGAGCGGCTTGGCGGAACGAAGGTCTGCTGTTTCAAAACCTTCCGTAAACCAGCCATAAACGGAACCAAGGAGGCCCCGCGCGTCGGCCACCCGGCCCTGGTCCCGCCAGAGCCGAGCCAGACTCATGGCCGCACGCAATTCGAAGGATTTCGCGCTTTGGCTTTGAGCAATTATGAGCGCAGCTTGCAAATAATTCTCGGCCTCATCAGCAGAAGCACCGCCAATACGACGCAGTTCGCCATCAATGCATGCAAGCTCCGCCTCCCAAATATGTTCTTCGTTGCGCGCAGCAATGGCCTTCGCTTCCGCGAGGGTGGCCAGCCCGTTTTCGTCGTCGCCCAACTGGTGGTACATTGCCGCGAGCATCCACAAGTACCGGACCTGGTACCAACTGGCTCCGAGCCTGGCTCGCTCGTTCAGACTGAGGCGCATGAGCGGCAGGCCGCCCTGCACGTTACCTTCTTTTGCCATTGCCCAGCCCCGCAGGATGAGGCCGCTCAAGCGCCAATAGTTCAAGCTGTGCTGATCGGCGAGATCGATGATTGCATCGGCGTGCGCATGCACAGCCGCCGTGTCACCCATCAGCTCCGCAGGCCCCGCTCCGCCATAGACCTGCACGTGCGCGGTAAGGTTCGTCTGATTCAGCTCCGCAGCGTATTCAAACGACGCGCGGCTGGTCCTCTGGGCCTGTTCGGGGTAGCCAAGCACCCAAAGCACAATTGCCAAATAGGGTAACGCGGAGGCCTTCGGGTCATGTACATAGTGAACTGGCGGCGGCCGATGCGTGTCCGGCTGATAACGACTCAAGATCATTTCGAACTCCGAGCGAGCCGTAAGAAAGTCGCCGGCATGCATGGCGGTGAGCGCCGCCATACGATGTGCAGCTAGATCAAGCGCCGTGTCGCCGGTCCGCTCGGCGGCGCGTTGCCCCTCGGCAACAAGGATCTGCATGGCACCAAAGTCGCCGCGCACGAAGTGGAAAATAAACTTCCCGCTAAGAGTAGCGAACAAGGCATCCGTGTCATCGAGTTCATAACAGAGCGCGTGAGCCCTGCTGAAGGCAGTGCCCAATTGCGGCGCCGTGTATCCGTGAATGGCGATCAGCGGACCTCCGATCGCCGTTTGCAGCGCGAGCTCCTGGCGATCGCGCTCGGGTCCTTGTGGACTGGACTTCAGTGCCTCCAGTCCCCTTGTGAGATGAGTGATCGCTTCGAGATTGGCAGAACGTCCCGCTGCAATCCGGCCGGCCCGCAGCCAATAGCCGACGGCCTTTCCCGCCAACCCACCCTGCGTAAAGTGCGAAGCAATCGTTTCCGGCTCCGCCTCCGCACGGGCAGGATAGTGTTCTTCGAGAGCTGCAGCGATGCGGGCATGGATCTGCTGTCGTTTGCCCTTTAAGAGGCTCTCATGCGCGATATCTTGGACCAGCGCGTGCTTGAAGCTGTAGCCAATATCCGGAGGTGCTCCACGCCGGAATATGAGCTCGGCTGTTAATAGCTCATTGAGAGCACGCTGCAGCGCATGCTCGTCGAGCGCTGTAACTGATCGCAGAAGGTCGTGCCCAAATTCGCGCCCAATGCAAGCTGCGATCTGGGCGACTTCCTTGACCGGCGCCAACCGATCGAGGCGCGCCATCAACGAATCCTGCAGTGTCGTCGGGATCGCCAGCGGCGGCAACGGACCTATCAACTCATAGTGGCTGCCGTGGTCTTTAAGCAGTCCGGATTCAATGACGGCCTTGGTGAGTTCCTCGACAAATAGCGGCACGCCATCGGTCTTGGCCAAGATCTGCTCAAGCACCTCTTGTGGAAGTATTTTGCCGCCCGTGACCCGATCTACCACAGCCGCCCCTTGCCTCCGGCCGAGTCGGCTCAAAGAAAGCGCCGTCACGTGTCCATGGCCTGTCCAGCGCGAAACGAACTCCGGCCGGAAGGTGCTAATCATCAGAATCGGAAGACCCTGCACTTCGTCAACAGCCCGGTCGAGGAGTTCGAGCATGGTAGGATCTGCCCAGTGGACATCCTCGTATATGGCAAGAAGCGGCTGCCTTGCCGACAGGCCTTGGATCTGCTCCAGCAGGGCTTGGAACGTTCGCTCTTTCTTCTGGTGTGGACTGAGCGCGAGTGGCGGGTATCTCCCACCTGCTGGAATTGCCAAGAGGTCGGCAAGAACCGGTGCGCTCTCATGCACGTCGCTTGTCGCAAGAGCGAGCATGGCTTCGAGCTTATCGAGCTGTTGTTCGGGAGCATCTTCCCGTCTTATTCCCGCCGCCCGTTCAAGAAGGCCAATAATCGGGTACAACGCAGTGTTGGTATGGAATGGCGAACAGAAATGGCTCAGCGGCGTATGCGACGCGCCTGCGAGGTGATCGCGCAGGGCCCGCACGAGTCGTGACTTGCCAATCCCTGCTTCGCCGCCGAGCAGCACGATCTGTCCCTCTCGCTCCTTTGCGCACTCCCACCGGTCCAAGAGCAACGCAAGTTCTTGGTCTCGTCCGATCAGCGCGGTCGTGGCCATACCGTGCTGGGCGTCGAAACGGCTCTCGGCTTCGCCCTCCCCAGTGACGAGCCAGGCCTGTACCGGTCCGGGAAAGCCCTTGAGAGGCACCGTGCCGAGGTCGCGGTACATGAAAGCTTCGCCGAGTAGGCGGCGCGTTGACTCGGCAATCACGACGTCGCCGGGCTCGGCCAGCCCCTGCAGGCGTGCGGCCAGGTTCGGCGTCTCACCGATCACAGCGCGCTCGCGAGCCTCTCCCTCGCCGACGAGTTCACCGACCACGACCAGACCAGTTGCAATGCCGACGCGAGCGGCAAGCGCTAAGCCGCTCGGGCCCGTCAGGGACGCGACCGCCTTGGTCACCCGAAGTCCAGCCCGGATGGCACGCTCCGCCTCATCTTCATGCGCCCGAGGCCAACCGAAATACGCGAGAACGCCGTCGCCCAGAAATTTGGCTATGTGGCCTTCGAACCGAGCGATCTCACCCGCCACGGTGTTGTGGTAGGCCTGCATGAACTCACGCACCTCCTCGGGGTCGCGTCCCGAGGCGAGGGCGGTCGAACCGACCAAGTCGACGAACATGACTGTAAGCTGCCGACGGTCCGCCTCTGACGGTAGTACCGGCCTTACCTGTCCAGCTGGTTCACCAGCACCAATGAGGGCGGCAGCAATCGAGCGCGCTTGAATCGCTTTCAGCACGGTCTTGCGCGGGCCGAGCGGCAAGCCAAGCTCTCGCAGATCGGCTTCCGTCAGCTCTTGCAGGACATCAGGCGTGACTTCGGCGTCCAGGAAAGCCTGAGTGTAGCGCTCCAGCCCAAGACCGCGAAGCCATTCCGTTATATCCACGCGAAGTCTCCTCGCGCGGCGCCCAGCGATTGGACGGCGAGCTCAGTTGAAGGTATGTAACCTCAGCTTCAGTGAGCCGTCCGCTTGACGCTCGAACACATGGGCAGCAAGGCCGCCGACGCTTTGACGGCTCCCATCCGATCCGCTGCCGTCGGCCGTCCATTTTGCCGTACTGTAGACGACCTTCTCGTCTCCACCCGCGTCCATGATCGTTAGTTTGTGATCAGTGAAACCGCCTGAAAACAGTCCAGCGAAGAAATTTTCGATTTCTTCCGGACCCGATATGACCTGATGCGTCGGTGGTAGTACTTTAGCGTTCGAAACATAGGCTGCGGCAACCGCTTTAGAGTCAGCTTTGTTGAACGCCGAATCCCAGGCGGCATAAGCCGCAGTAATTTCTTCTCTGAGGTCGAAGCTCGTGGAAGGCGCCAAGTTCGTCATGATTCCCTCCCTCATTTTGACCTTCGTGAGCCCCATCCTATCACTCCTGGGCGGTGCGCGACATCGGAAACGTGAGGGAACCAGGCTGCTATTCGACACCGGGGATCTAACGAGGACAGATCCATCCCCGCAGTCACCAGCAAGTCCAACAATGTCCCTAAGCCCGTGAGGCCAGCGGACCTGTGACTACACTACCGTCTTATGCCGCGCGATGCAGGTGCGCAGCACCTCGTCCATCGGCTTGCCCCACCAATCGTTGGAGAAGATCTCGATCTCGGAATAGCCGGCAAAGCCCTGCGCTTCGACCGCTTGACGCACCGATTTGATGTCGATGACGCCGTCGCCCATCATGCCGCGGTCGTTGAGGATGTCTTTCGTCGGCACCAGCCAGTCGCAGACATGGAAGGCCAGCAGGCGCTCCTTGCCGGCGCGCGCGATCTGACCCATCAGCTCCGGGTCCCACCAGATGTGATAGACGTCGAGCGCGACGCCGAGCATGCCGGTGCGGCCGGGATCGAGCCGGTCACAGATATCGAGCGCCTGCTTGGTCGTGTTCACGCAGGCCCGGTCGGCCGCATAGGCCGGATGCAACGGCTCGATCGCCAGCGGCAGCTTCGCCTGCCTGGCGTAGTCGAGCATGTCGGCCAGCGCTTCCTCGACCTGCCCACGCGCCGCCACGAGATCCTTCGAGGCCTCGCTGCCCGGCCGCGAATATTGCGGCAGGCCGCCGACGACCAGCACGATGCAAGGCGCGCCCAGCGCCTTGGCTTCGTCGACGCAGCGCCTGTTGTCGTCGCGCACCTCGCCCCGGCGCGATGCGTCCGAGGTGAACATGCCGCCGCGGCAATAGCCCGACAGATCGAGGCCAGCCTCGCGGACCGCGCGCGCGGCGCGCTCGAGACCGACGGCGGCGACCTGGTCGCGCCAGGGATCGATGGCACGAATGCCGTGCTTCGCACAGGCATCGATGATCGCGATGAGGTCACCCTGCTTGCGGACCGTCGCCGTGTTCAGCGACAGCCAGCGGTGATCGGACGAGAAGTCGCGCATCAGGATTCGATACCGTGGGTGGCGAGCACGGCTTTCATCCGCCGCGTCGCGAGTTCGGGGTTGGCGAGCAGGCCGGCCTTGTCAGCCAGACGGAACAGCTCGGCCAGATGCAGCGTGGAGCGCGTGCTCTCCTGTCCCCCGACCATGGTGAAATGATCCTGATGGCCGTTGAGATAGGCCATGAACACGACGCCCGTCTTGTAGAAGCGCGTCGGCGCCTTGAAGATGTGGCGCGACAACGGCACCGTCGGGCCGAGCACATCGTGGAAGCCGGCCTCGTCACCGGCCGCCAGCCGCGACAGCGCATAGGACGCTGCCGGCGCGATCGCATCGAAGATGCCCAGCAGCGCATGCGAAAACCCCTGCTCGTCGCCGGCGATCAGCTCCGCGTAATTGAAGTCGTCGCCGGTATACATCCTGATGCGCTTGTCGAGGCGCCGGCGCATATCGATCTCGCGCTGCTTGTCGAGCAGCGAGACCTTGACGCCGTCGACCTTGGCTGCGTTGCCGTTGATGATGGCGACCGCAATGTCCATCGCCTTGTCGAGGTCTTTGGTGCCCCAATAGCCCGTCAACGCCGGATCGAACATGTCGCCGAGCCAGTGGATGATCACGGGCTCGCGGACCTGCGACAGCACGCGGTCATAGACTTTTGCGTAATCGTCGGCATTGCGGCCGAGTTTCGCGAGCGCGCGCGACGCCATCAGGATGATGCGGCCGCCGACCTTCTCGACCGCCGAGATCTGCTCCTCATAGGCGCGAATGACGTCGTCGAGGCTCTTGGCGTCCTCGACCGCGAGATGGTCGGTGCCAGCACCCGAGAACACCAGCGCATTGCGACGCTTGGCGGCACCGACCGAGCGCGTGATCAGCTCCAGCGAGGTCGGCCAGTCCAGTCCCATGCCGCGCTGCGCGGTGTCCATGGCTTCGGCAACACCGAGGCCGAGGTCCCAGACGTGCTCGCGGAAGGCGATGGTCTTGTCCCAGTCGACAGCAACCGAGAGCCAGGGATCGTTGTCCGCGAAGGGATCGGCCACCGTGTGCACAGCGGAGAAGGCGATGCGATTCAGCGGTCCCTCGAGCTTCGCCGGGAACGTGCGCGAGGCCGCCAGCCCGTAGGTCTCGATCGAGCGATCGGCCTTCGGAAGCTTCAATGATAATGATGACATCGGCAGGACGGGTTTATTCATGGTTCAGACCTTTCCCCGTCATTGCGAGGAGCCACCCGGTCCGGCCTTCGGCCGGCCGGATGATAAACTCCGCGACGAAGCAATCCAGGCTGCTGCCGCAGAGGGACGCTGGATTGCTTCGCTTCGCTCGCAATGACGGCTTGGCAAACATCGAAACTTATTCAGCTTCACGCCTTGATCGGGGCGACGTCGATCCAGCGCCGCTCCTTCCAGCTTTTCAGCGCGCATTCGGCGAGCTGCACGCCCTTGGCGCCTTCGAGCAGCGTGAACTTGTAGGGCGCATCCTCGTAGACATGGCGGATGAACATCTCCCACTGCTCTTTGAAGCCGTTGTCGTAGCTGACGTTGTCGGGCAGCTTCTGCCAGTCGCCGTAGAAATCGTGCAGACGCTTCTCGTCGGGATTCCACACCGGCCTCGGGGTCGCCTGCCGCGCCTGGATCATGCAGTCGGTGAGGCCGGCGACCGCCGAGCCGTGGGTGCCGTCGACCTGGAAGGTGACGAGGTCGTCGCGATAGACGCGCGTCACCCAGGACATGTTGATGTGCGCGATGACGCCGCCTTCGAGCTGGAAGGTCGCGTAGGCGGAATCGTCGGCGGTCGCCTTGTACCTCTTGCCCTGCTCGTCAAAGCGCTCGGGGATATCGGTGTTGCCGATGCAGACCACGCTCTGGACGTTGCCGAAGAGGTTGTCGAGCACGTAGCGCCAGTGGCAGACCATGTCGAGGATGATGCCGCCGCCGTCCTCGCTGCGATAGTTCCAGGACGGCCGCTGCGCCTCCTGCCAGCCGCCCTCGAACACCCAATAGCCGAACTCGCCGCGCACCGAGAGGATGCGACCGAAGAAGCCGGAATCGCGCAGGAAGGCGATCTTCTTCAAGCCGGGCAGGAACAGCTTGTCCTGCACCGTGCCGTGCTTGACGCCCTTGGCGTTGGCGAGCTTGACGACCTCGACGGCTTCCTCGAGATTCGTCGCGATCGGCTTCTCGCAATAGACGTGCTTGCCGGCATTGATGGCCTGGGTCAGAAGTCCCGGCCGCGCCTGCGTGGTCGCGGCATCGAAGAACATGGTGTCGTTGTTGTCGGCCAGTGCCGCGTCGAGGTCGGTGGTCCAGCGCGTGATGTTGAAGCGCTTGGCGAGCGCCTCGACCTTCTCGGCGCTCCGGCCGACCAGGATCGGATCGGGCATCACGCGATCGCCGTTCTTCAGGCGGACGCCGCCCTGGTCGCGGATCGCGACGATCGAGCGGATCAGGTGCTGGTTGAGCCCCATGCGGCCGGTGACGCCGTTCATGATGAGGCCGAGGCGTTGGGTGGTCATGCCAGATGCTCCTGAAGTGATTTTGGCTGTTGGAGCGGGCGAAGCGCCGACCAGTCCGGATGGACCGAGGTCGCAAAGCCCGCAGCATGAAGCGATCCCGTCAGGAGATCGCCGTCGTGAATGCAGAGGCGGATGCCTTGTCCGGCATCGGAATAGCGATCGGGATGCGCGACGGCGAAGGCTTGCGCTTCCGCGGCGGGCGCCTCGCCAAAGCCGTCGACATAGTGGTGGCCGTTGCGCTCGGCATGGGTGACGCCGATGAAGGCGCCGAGGGCGAGGTCCTGCTGCACGGCAAGCCCGGCCTGGCAGGTGAGGTCCTCGCCGGTGACGAAGAACCTCTCGCCGTCCGCGCTCCATTTTGCGGCGCGCGTGGCATTGACGATGGATTTGTAGAGGCCCTTGCAGGACTTCGATGAGATGCCGCGATAGCCGAGCGCCCGGGCGGCCGGAAAGGCATCGTAGGTATCGTCCGCTTCGTCGATGATGAAATCACGGGCGCGGAGCGAGCCGAGCGGCGATTGCCGCGTGATGTCGCGCGGCATCGGCTGCTCGACATAGAGCAGGCGCGAAGCGATCGGGCGCAATGCGGGATCGTGATCGAGCCGATCCATCAGCGCCTGTAGCGCGGCGAGGTCGGCATATTGCTCGTTGGCGTCGAGCGTTACCCTGGCGTCGCGACCGAGCGTATCGAGCTCCTTGCCGATCCGCACCAGGCGCGCGGCATCGGCTACGGGATCGCCCGACAGCTTGAGCTTGAAGTAGCGTGCACCAGCGTTCCCGCGCGGATCGGCAACGCCGCCCTCGCCCTCAACGACATCATCGAGGCCGACCGTATGCCTGATGGCAACGCGCTGCAGCGGCATCCGGCCGGAGAGAAACGTCCTGATGTCCCTCTCGCTCAGGTCAGGAGAAAGCCGGGCATCGATGCCGGCGACGTTCGCAGCCATGCCGTCGAAGAAGCTGGTCTCGACGCAGCGCAGCAGTGCATCGAGGATCGCCTTGTCGATCTCCGCCGGGCCGTAAGCCGCGGCAAGCGGCGGAATGTTTTTCTTCGCGCAGGTCGCGACCTGGGCCCCGATGCAGGATGCATGCAGATCGAACGCGGTCTGGTAGCCGGTGCGCGCCAGATAGAGCCCGCGCGCGATCTCCAGCGACCGTCGCAGCCCATCGACCGTCTGCGCCGGCGACAGCTCCGGCCGCTTGTCGAACCATTTTGGCACCAGCAATTCGGCGCTGGCACCGACCGCAACGCCCCTGCCCTCGACCTCGATCTCGACTCGCACGAACAGCTGCGGCGTCGCGTTGATGGTGATCGCGCCGAAGCGAAACGGCCGCGCGAACTGCACGGGACGTTCGAACAGGGCGATGTCTCGCAGCTTCAGGCGGGCTGGCATGGTGTTAGTTGGTCCCACAAAGCTGGCCGCGGAGGCGGTGCACCTCTCCCGCTTGCGGGAGAGGTCGGCACGAAGTGCCGGGTGAGGGTTCTATCCTCTTGGAGAGTCTTTGCAGCGGAAACACCCTCTCCCCAGCCCTCCCCCGCAAGCGGGGGAGGGAGCGCACCGTCCTTGTGGTTGCGCTCCGGAGTGATCGCATCGCCTAATCCAACGTACCTTGCGAGAAGAAGTGCTTGCGGATTCGCTGCACGAGCTCGGTAAACACAGGATCGGCCATCGCGTCGAGCGAGCGTGGGCGCGGCAGCGGTACGTCGTAGATCGCGGCCACCGCGCCGGGCCGCTCGGTCATCACAAGCACGCGGTCGGCGAGGAACACCGCCTCGGGAATCGAATGCGTGATCAGCAGCACCGTCTTCCTGGTCTCGCGCTGGATCCGCATCAATTCGACATTCATGCGTTCGCGCGTCAGCGCATCGAGTGCGCCGAACGGCTCGTCCATCAGCATGATCTTGGGATCGTGCACCAGCGCGCGGCAGATCGAAGCGCGCTGCTGCATGCCGCCGGAGAGCTGCCAGGGCAGCTTCTTCTCGAAGCCTTCGAGCCCAACCAGTCTTAGGAGCGATTTGGCGCGATCGAGATATTGCGGCCGCGGCAGCCGCTTCATGTCGATCGGCAGCATCACGTTGTTGAGGATGTTGCGCCATGGCAGCAGCAGCGCGTTCTGGAACACGATGCCGACATTGCCGTGCGGCGCCGTCACCTTCTCGCCCTCGACCAGGATCTCGCCCGATGTCGGCGCCAGCAATCCCGAGATCAGCTTGAGCAAGGTCGACTTGCCGCAGCCGCTTGGGCCGACCACGACGAAGAACTCGCCGTCATTGATGTGGAAATCGAGCGGCCGCAGCGACGGCACGTCGCCGTCGCGGGTCCGATAGGTCTTGGACACGCCGGACAGCTTGATGCCTGATGCATCGCCCGCCCGGTCGCTCACCAGTCTCAGATGCGCGGCCGGTGTGCTGACATCGATTGGTTTGGTCGCAGGACTCATCGCAGCCCTCTCCACCCGTCGTCCCTGCGAACGCAGGGACCCATACGCCGTGCCGACGCGTTCGGGCACGCGGGGAGAGACCTTCCGCACCAATTGAGACCGGTGGTTATGGGTCCCTGCGTTCGCAGGGACGACAGCGGAGAATGATCGCTCACGAGCCGCTCTTCGGCAGATAATCGTTGGTGTAGAACGCCTTCGGGTTGTCCTTGGCCTTGGCGTCGAGCCCGCCATATTCGACCATCAGATTGACCGAATCCGTCATGTTCTGGTCGGTGACCTGGAACGGACGCTTGCCCTTGGTGTCCGCGGTCCGATAGAGCGGAATGGTCAGCTCGAAACCTTGCGTCAACGTGTCGATCTTGCCGCCCTTGGGGTTGGCATCGAGAATCGATTGCGCCGCCGCCTTCGGCTCCTTCTCGGCGGCTTCGACCGCTTTCGTGGTCGCCGACATGAAGCGGCGGACGAGGTCGGCATTGGCCTTCACGTAGTCGGTGTTTGCGATGATGCCGGAGGAGACCATGTTGATGCCGTAGTCGGCGAACTTGATCGGATAAACGTCCTTGCCGGTGGCGTCCTTGATCTTCATCGACTGGTCCATGACGTAGCCGAGCAGCAGATCAGCCTGACCGTTGATGACGGCGTTGAGCTTGGTCTGGCCGTCGCCGGCGACCGTCTGGAAGTCGCTCTCCTTCAGGCCGGTCTTCTTCAGGAACAGCGGCCAGATCTGGGTCATGGAATCCGCCGGCGTGATCGCCACCGTCTTGCCCTTGATGTCTTCCGGCTTCCTGATGTTCTTGTCGGCGAAGCCCATGGCGGACATTGGCGAGGTCTGCAGCAGCACGCCGGTCGCAATCACCGGCGCCCCCTTGATCGCGGCGCGCATCATGGTGGGGACGTCGACATAGCCGAAATCGGCGGTCTTCGCCGCGACGGCCTGCGTGGTGGCGGCCGACCCGCGGCCTTCCTGGATCTCGAGCTCGATGCCCTCGGCCGCGTAGATGCCCTTGGCCTTGCCGTAATAGAACGGCGCGTGCTCGCCATAGACGTACCAGTTCAGCATCAGCACGACCTTGTCGGCCGCCTGGGCCGGCATGGCCGCAAGAACCATCAGCACCGCTGAGACAGCCCCAATCAACCGCTTCATCGCTTCTCTCCCTTGCCGTCTGTTACGTCGGCCGTTGGTGGCCGTTCGTTGTCCTAGTCAGGATGCAAAGATCACGTCCTCGCGCTGGCTGACATGCCAGGGAATGACCAGCTTCTCGATCCGGTCCACGATCCAGAACAGGACCACGCCGAGCAGCGCGAGGATCACGAGCGCCGCGAACATCGTCGGCAGGTCGAACGTGCCGATCGAGCGCTGCATGACGTAGCCGATGCCGGAATTGGAGCCGACGAACTCCCCGACGACAGCGCCGACCACGGCGAGCGTCACCGAGACCTTGAGGCCGGAGAAGATCGCCGGCAGCGCATGCGGCAGGTTCACCGCGCGGAACACCTGAAAACGGCTGCCCTGCATGGCGCGGGCGAGATCGACCATGTCGGGGTCGACCGATTTGAAGCCCTGCACGGCCGAGACGACCACGGGAAAGAAGCCGAGCAGGAACGCGGAAATCACCTTCGGAATGATGCCGAAACCGAACCAGACCACGAACAGCGGCGCGATCGCGATCTTCGGTACGGATTGGGAGAACACCAGCAGCGGATAGACGTAGCTCTCCACCGTCTTTGAGCCCGCGATCAGCATCGCGACGGGAATGCCGAACAGCGCCGACAGCAGGAAGCCGCAGACGGTCGCATAGGTCGTCGGCCAGGACTGCCGCAGCAGTTCCGGCCATTCGGTGCGCAGCACGGCAACGACGTCGAGCGGCGACGGGATCTGGTAGGCGGGAATCCTGAACAGCCGGATGGCCAGATCCCAGGCGACGACGATGAAGACCAGGAACAAGAACGGCCGAACCCAGGCTGCATTCAGCAGTTTGGAGACAGCGTTTTGCGGCTTCGGCTCGGCCAATTTCCACTCCCGGCAGTCTTCTTCGTTGTGGGGAGAAATTAACCCGTTGGATAAATACTGTCCAGAGCTTTCCCTGTGACGATTTGCCGGCGGGTTCCTGGCGGTAGGCGTGGCGGAGCCGGCGCTCTCGTGTCCCGGACGCGCTGCAGCTGTAGCGCAGAGCCGGGGATCCAGATGCCACGTGCTCCATGGATGCATGGGCCCCGGCTCAGCAGCGCACCGCCAAGAGGCGTTGCGCTGCGTCCGGGGCACGAGACCGCCCACCCTCAATGTCATTCCCCGCGAAAGCGGGGAATCCAGTACGCCGCGGCTCTTCGTAAACCGCCGGCGTCTCTGGAATACTGGATTGCCCGCCTTCGCGGGCAATGACAGCGAGGAGCTTGGCTAAACCGTCTGCGGCACCGCAGCGCGCGACTTCGGCGCCTTGGCGATCTCGAACAAGGCAACGGACTGTCCCGTCAGCGCAGCCAGCACGAGGCCCACCATGTGCGCCAGCCGCTCGTCCTTGGCCTTCTTGTCGAGCAGATCGCGGCCGAAGATGACGCTGAGCGTCGCCGAATTGGAGAGGTAGAAGAAGCTGAGCGCCGCGATCGAGATATAGAGCTGCACCGGGTCGACCGCGACCTGGAAGTCGCCGCTATCGACGCCCCGCCGCACCACGGTGCGGATCATCTCGACGAAGGGCGAGTGCATCGACTTGACCTTGGTCGATTTCTTCAGGTGCTTGGCGCGCGCGAGGTTCTCGGTCTGGAGCAGCGACAGGAATTCGGGATTGCGCAGGAAGTAATTCCAGGTGAACTCGATCAGCCGTCTGATCGCCTCGGGCGGATCGAGATGTTCGAGATCGAGCCCCCGCTCCTCGCTGCGGATCTTGTCATAGGCGCCTTCGAGCACCGCGAGGTAGAGCTCGTCCTTGTTGCCGACGTGATAGTACAGCATGCGCTTGTTGGCGCCGGCCTTGGCCGCAATGCGGTCGACCCGCGCACCGGCGAGACCATGGGCGGAAAACTCCTGCTTGGCGGCTTCGAGAATGCGCAGCCGCATCCCTTCGGGATCGCGCTGCCATTTCAGAGTTCGCTTTGTCTTCGCCAAACCGGGTGCTCGCTGGGTTGTCCATCGCATGTATCATGCGGGCGAGCATTTGAGAACGATCTCGTGCCCCGAACGCAGTTTCGTAGGGTGGGCAAAGGCGCAAAGCGCCGTGCCCACGTCTTCTCGTCGAGCAGCCAAGACGTGGGCACGCTTCCGCCTTCGCTCTGCGAGCTACGGCGGACAAGTCGCTTTGCCCACCCTACGGGAGTCCCTCACTCCACCGGCTTCGGCGAGCGCTCCAAGAGCACCGTCTGCACGCCGCAGGTGCCGCTCCGCACCGTCATGATCCGCGTGCCCGGCTTGCGGCCGTTGCGCACTTCGCTGACGTCGAGGCCGGCAGCGATCAGGCGGGCGCGGGTGGCGTCGATGTCGGCGACACGCCAGCTCAGGCCCCACAGACGGTCATGCGCGAGGTCACTGCCGGCGACCGGCCGGCGGACCACCTCGACGATGAGGTCGCCGCAGCGGAAGAACATCAGCTGGCCCCAGTCCTGGTGGGAGCGGTCGAGCGCCAGATCGAGGCCGAGCCGCGCGCCGTAGAGCGCAGCGGCACGTTCGGAATCCTCGGTGGTGACCACGACGTGGTCGAGCGCGTCGATCGGCGCGATGTCGGTGGCGACCGAGAGCGGGCGCTCGTCGGCCAGCTCGAGGAAGAACATGCGCACGCCGCGCGTGAGTTCCGTGGCGGCGCGTGTGCGCTTCCAGTGCAGGACGTTGCCTGTTTCCGTGTCGCTGCTTTCGACCTCGGCGACCGGATCGGGGTTCAGGGCCACCCGCTCCAGCCGCCGGTGCATCCGGCTCATGTCCGCGACACGAAAGCACAGGCTGGCGAGCACCCCCTCCTGGTCATCGAGCAGTGCCCGCATGCGATCCGCCGTCACGCTGAAGCCGCTCGGCGCCATCAACTCGATCGTCATGTTTGCGAGGGTGAACAGCACGCGATCGGCGCCCTCGCCCGAGTTCTGCCAGGCCGGCGCGCGGGCGAGCAGCGTCTGGTAGGCCGCCTTGGCCGCCCCGATGTCCCTCACCAGAACGACGACATGATCGAGGCCCGTGATCATTCTTCCCCCTTTGATCGCCCCTTTCATGGCCCTGGAACCCATGGGCCGAAACACGGCGTTTGTCCGGACTTGGCATTGCCCGGTGATGGTCGTATTCCCTGACCATGCTGACCTCAAGCGCTTCGGGCGGCAGTTTTGCGAATAATTTCAGCGTCCCGCCGGAGCGGAACCGGTGCTACAGTAAGCGCACCGGCCGGGACCACAAGCGCATGACGGACAGGCAATGCAGGCTCTCTTCATCGGACAGACCTATATCGACGTCGTCTTCATCACCGACCACATGCCGAGCGGCGACGAAAAGCACGTGGCCTCGGACTACGCCGTCTCCTTCGGCGGCAACGCCGTGACGGCGGCGTTCTGCTGCGCCAAGCTCGGCATCGTGCCGGATCTCATCGCGACGGTGGCCAATGACTGGCTGGGACGCATGTTCCAGGACATGTGCGCCAAATACGCGATCTCGCTGCACGGGCGGAAGGTCAACCAGTCCTCGCTCTCCTTCATCATGCCCAAGGACGGCAAGCGCGCCATCGTCCGCTGCCGCGACGACGAGCACATCCATCCCTTTCCGATGCTCAATCTCGGCGGCTGCCGCGCGCTCCATGTCGACGGCCACCAGCCGGATGCGGCGATCCACTACGCAAAAGTCTGCCGCGAGGCCGGCATTCTGACCTCGCTCGACGGCGGCGGTCTGCGCACCAACACCCATGAGCTCCTGGAATTCATCGACGTCGCCATCGTCGCCGAGCGCCTGTGCGAGCAGATGGACCTGACGCCCGAGAAGATGCTCGACTACCTCAAGGGCCGCGGCTGCAAGATCGGCGGCGTCACCATGGGCGAGAAGGGCCTGTTCTGGTACGACGAGACCGGAACGGTGCAGGTGATGCCGGCGATGCCGATCCCGCGCGAGCGCGTGATCGACACCAACGGCGCCGGCGACGTCTTCCACGGCGCCTATGTCTATTCCTACCTCGCTCATCCCGGCAAAAGCTGGCGCGAGCATTTTGATTTCGCGAGGGCCGCCTCCACCTTCAAGATCCAGCGCCTCGGCAACGAGGCCGGTCTGCCGACGCTGGTCGATATCGCCAAGGTCAGGCACGAGTTCGAGGTCAGGGTGTAGATCCAGATGGGGCGCGTCTTCGTCGCGGGCAGCATCAACATGGATGTGGTGGCGACGGCCGATCGCCATCCGAAGGTCGGCGAAACCGTCGCGGGCCGGCAGGTGCTGTATTTTCCAGGCGGCAAGGGGGCGAACCAGGCGGTGGCGGCGTCACGCCTCGGCGCCGGGACGACGTTGATCGGGCGGCTGGGGAAGGATTCGTTCGGGGCCGAGCTGAAGACATTCCTCGGCGACCAAGGCATCGATCTCGGCTATGTCGTGGAGACGGCGGAGGCGCACACCGGCACGGCCATCATCACGGTCGCCGAGGCCGACAACACCATCGTCGTCATTCCGGGGGCGAACGGGCTGGTCGGCGCGGATGACGTCGAGGTCGTGCCGCTTCTGGCGGGCGACGTCGCGGTGAGCCAATTCGAGATTCCGCTGCCCAGCATTGCCGCGTTCTTCCAGCGGGCGCGCGCAGCTGGCACCGTCACCGTGCTCAACCCCGCACCGGCACAGAAGATATCCGGTGAGCTGCTCGCGCTGGTCGACATCCTCGTGCTGAACGAGACCGAGCTCGGCTTCCTCGCGGGCGTGAACCTGTCCGACAGCGACGAGGCTGGAAAAATCATCGGCGCCGCGCGAAAACTTCAGGTGCGCGAGGATCAGACCATCTGCGTCACGCTCGGCAAGCGCGGCGTGCTTGCGCTTGCCGGGCGCGAGGAGATCACCGTGCCGGGGCGCGCCGTGAAGGCGATCGACACCACCGGCGCCGGCGACTGCTTTGTCGGCGCGCTCGCCGCGCAACTTGCTGACGATGTGCCGTTGCGCACCGCGATCGCCTTCGCCAACGCCGCCGCCTCGATCAGCGTGCAGCGGATGGGCGCGGGGCCGTCGATGCCGACAGCAGCGGAGGTGGCGGCGGTTTTGTAGAGCGTCGCTTTCTTCACCTCGCCCCGCTTGCGGGGAGAGGTCGGATTGCATCGAAGATGCAATCCGGGTGAGGGGTACAGGTCTCGCGATCATCTCATCTGCGGAGAGAAGCCCCTCACCCCAACCCTCTCCCCGTAAGAACGGGGAGAGGGAGAAGTCCAACTCACGCCAGCGCGCTCTTCAGGTCGAAGCTTTCGTCCGCGGCCTGCTCCGGCGTGATCGAGCGGTCCATGGCCTGCAGGCGGCGGCCGAACATGTGGTCGCCGGCGCGGTTGATCGATTCGATGCCGAGCAGCCTGTCGCCCTTGTAGCAGAACGCCGAGAACGCCTTGTTCGCAGGGCTGCCGCGCAGCACGACGCGGTCGTAGCCGGTGGTCAGCCCTGCGATCTGGAGCTTGTCGTCGCCCTGGTCGCTCCAGAACCAGGGATGGCCGTCATAAGGCTTCTTGTCGCCGGTCAGCCGCGCCGCGAGGCAGCGGGCGTGGTCGGTCGCGTTCTGCACCGATTCCAGCCGCAGCGATCCGCCGAAGCGCGGACTGGCGAACAGCGCGCAATCGCCGATTGCGGAGATGTCGGGGTCGGCCGTCGAAAGATATTCGTCGACGATGATGCCGGCGGCGACCGGCAGCCCCGCCTCCGCCGCGAGCTCGATGTTCGGCAGCACGCCGACGCCGACCACGACGAGGTCGGCGGGCAGATGCCGTCCGTCGCTCAAGGACACGCCGGTGACCTTGCCGTTCTCGGCTTCGATCGAGGTCGCCTGCACGCCGAGGTGGATGCGGATGCCGGCCTCGCGATGCCGCGCCTGGAAATATTCCGACACCTCCGCCGTCACCGCCCGCGCCATCACGCGCGGGGCGAGCTCGAGCACGTCGACCTCGAGGCCCTTGATGCGCGCGGTGGCGGCGAATTCGAGGCCGATGAAACCGGCGCCGATGATCACGGCGCGCGTCTTCGAGGGCATGATCTGGCGCAGCGCCTCGCTCTCGTCGAGGATGCGCAAATATTTCACGTCGGGCAGGTTGGCATTGGGCAGATCGAGCAGCCGGTTGCGCGCGCCCGTCGCCAGCACGAGATGGCCGTAGCCAAGCGTTTCGCCGGAGACGAGATGCACTTTGCGCCCCGCGCGGTCGATCGAGGCCGCACGGCCGGCGATCAGCTCGATTTTCTGGTCGTGGTAGAACTTTTCGGGGCGGAACATCAGGCTCTCGGGACCGGCCGAGCCCTTGATGTAAGCCTTGGACAGCGGCGGCCGCTGATAGGGCAGATGCGCCTCGTCGTTGATCAGGCAGACGCGGCCTGCAAAGCCGGCCTGGCGCAGCGATGCCGCGACCTGGTAGCCGCCATGGCCGGCACCGACGATGATCACCGGACCGTCGCTCATTGGACAGCCCATTTCCGGAAGACACGAGCGTGACCCATGCCATCTCCTCTCGCTGATTTTGGTTGCTGACCTTACGAGGAGCCGGCGCTCGTGTCCGTCCCTTGGAAAAGGCCTGCCCATTTGAGCCTATCGTTCCCTCCAGTGCAAGGGTGCAGCGCGGGGATTGTCTCCCCCGCGCTTCTGCGATTTAGTCGCTCCCCACGACCCTCATGCCGGGGATATCCAGGATGCCAGCTCCCATCTCCCAGCCTGACGATCCCGCCTTGCTGCGGATCGACGGCCCGATCGCGACCATCACGCTCAACCGCCCCGCCGCGTTCAACTCGATCAACCTTGCGATTGCGCAGAAGCTCGAACAGCTCGCGGCGTATATCGAGGGCGACGACGCCATCAAGGTCTTGGTGATCGAGGGCGAAGGCCGCGCCTTCTCGGCCGGCGGCGATCTGCAGACGATCGGGGCGGCCGCCGAAGCAGGCACCGTGACGCCGGTCGTCGGCGAGCTCTTGAAGCACTATCATGCCTTCATCGAGATCGTCAGGCGCATGCCGAAAATCTCGCTGTCGAGCGTGCACGGCTCGGCCGCCGGCGCCGGCATGGGCCTCGCCTTCGTCACCGATCTCTGCATCGCCGCTGATGACGCCAAGTTCACGCCGGCCTATGCCAAGATCGGCGTGTCGCCGGACGGCGGCTCCACGGTCGGCATCGTCGGCACGGTGGGCTCGCGCCGCGCGCTGCAGATCTTCCTGTCCGAGGACAATTTTAGCGCGCAGCAGGCCTATGAATGGGGCCTGGTCGCGAAGGTCGTTGCCGCCGCGGACTTGAAGGCGGCGACGCGAAAGCTCGCCGAGCGCCTGGCGCAGAATCCGCCGGCGGCCATCGCCGGCACCAAGCAGCTGGTCTATCGGGCCGCGACTACGCCGGTGAAGCAGCAGCTCGATGCCGAGGAGCACAAGATCATCATGGCGATGAACACGGAGGATTTCCGCGTTGCCGTGAAGAAGTTCACGAGCAAGTCGAAGTGACACCCGCGCGTTCATTCTACGGCCTCCGCCACGGCGCCACCGACTGGAATCGTGACGGGCTATTCCAGGGACGAACCGATAATCCGCTGAACGAGGACGGCCTGCGGCAGGCGCACGCGGCCGTGGACATGCTGCGCAGGGCCGGCATCAACCGCATCGTCGCGAGCCCCCTGGTCCGCGCGGCGCGAACGGCCGAGGTCATCGCGGCCGCGATCGCGGTGCCGCTCGTGATCGACGACGGCATCATCGAGTTCGACTTCGGAAGCTTGGAGGGCCTGCCCGTCCGCGATCTCATGATCAGGCACGGTGTCAAGTCGGCGACGGATCTCGTCGCGATCCTGCCTGAGGACGGCGAAAGCTGGCACGCCATGACTGAACGGTCGCTGTGTTGTGTCTCCGCCTGGCTCGACCGTCACCCCGACGACAATTTTCTGTTCGTCTGCCATGACGCGGTGATGCAGGGCATGGCCAACGCGCTCTGCGGAAGCTATTTCAAGAACAGCCACGGCATCCCATTCCGTTACCTGCACGAGGCCGGACAATGGCGGGTCGAGCAGGTCGCTATTGCGGACAGATAGATCGGCAGCCTCGCGTAGCGCCTTCGCAAAGCTGACGCGGGCGAATTCGAGGCGATCAGCAGCACCAGCTCATCAGGCGGGCTTTCACAAGGTGGAGCACTTGCGGCTCTCCCAAGCTGCCCGCCACTTCAGCGGGCTGAGCGTTCGTCTTTCGGTCAGCTTGTCTCGGTCTTCCCAGTCCTCTGCATGAAATCGAAATCGCAGCCCTCGTCGGCCTGCATGATGGTCTCGTTGAACAACCAGGCGTAGCCGCGGCGTGCTGCCTCCGGCGCAGCAGTCGGCTTCAGGGCGGCACGGCGGCGCTCGAGCTCGGCCGCATCGACCAGCAGCTCGATGCTGCGCCTGGCCACATCCAGGCTGATCATGTCGCCGTTCTGCACCAGTGCCAGCGGCCCGCCCACAGCGGATTCCGGGGCGATATGCAGAACGATCGTGCCGAACGCGGTGCCGCTCATGCGCGCATCCGAAATGCGCACCATGTCCTTGGTGCCGCCGCGCGCGAGCTTCTTCGGGATCGGCAGATAGCCCGCCTCCGGCATGCCCGGCGCACCCTTCGGACCGGCATTGCGCAGCACCAGCACGTCGTCGGCGGTCACGTCGAGATCGGGATCGTCGACCCGCAAGGTCATGTCCTCGACGGATTCGAACACCACCGCGCGTCCGGCGTGCTTGAGCAGCTTCGGGCTCGCCGCCGATTGCTTGATGACGGCGCCGCGCGGCGCGAGGTTGCCGTGCAGCACGGCAAGGCCGCCTTCCTTCTTGATCGGATTGTCGCGCGAGCGGATCGCGTCCTGGCCGGGCACGTCTTCCGCATTGGCCACGACATCGCGCAGCGTCTGGCCGCTGATCGTCTTGGCATCGAGATCGACGAGGTCGCCGAGCTGCGCCAGCAGCTTCGGCACGCCGCCGGCGTGATGGAAATGCTCCATATAGTGCTCGCCGGACGGCTTCAGGTCGACCAGCACCGGCACCTCGCGGCCGATCTGGTCGAAGACCTCGAGGTCGAGCCGGTGCGGCGAGCGATGCGCCATCGCGGTCAGATGGATCAGGCCGTTGGTCGAGCCGCCGATCGCCTGAAGCACCACCTGCGCATTCCTGAAGGAGGCCGGCGTCAGCAGCTCGCTCGGCTTCGGCCCCTTGGTCTTGGCCATCTCGGCGGCAACCCGCCCGCTGGCCTCCGCCAAGCGGAAGCGTTCGGCGTGCGGTGCAGGAATCGTCGCGCTCATCGGCAGCGACAGGCCCATGGCTTCGATCATGCAGGCCATGGTCGAGGCCGTGCCCATCACCATGCAGGTGCCGACCGACGGCGCCAGACGCCCGTTCACCGCCTCGATCTCGGCATCGTCCATCTCGCCGGCACGATATTTCGCCCAGAGGCGGCGGCAGTCGGTGCAGGCCCCCAGCACCTCGCCCTTGTGATGGCCGACCACCATCGGGCCGACCGGAATCACCACGGTCGGAAGGTCGGCGCTGATCGCGGCCATGACCTGCGCCGGCAGCGTCTTGTCGCAGCCGCCGATCACGATCACCGAATCCATCGGCTGGGCGCGGATCATTTCTTCCGTGTCCATTGCCATCAGGTTGCGCAGATACATCGAGGTCGGATGCGCGAAGCTCTCGGCGATCGAGATGGTCGGGAACACGAATGGCATCGCGCCGGACAGCATCACGCCGCGCTTGGCGGCTTCGATGATCTGCGGGACGTTGCCGTGGCAGGGATTGTAGTCGCTATAGGTGTTGGTGATGCCGACGATCGGGCGCTCCAGCGCGTCGTCGGAATAGCCCATCGCCTTGATGAACGCCTTGCGCAAAAACAGGGAGAAGCCGGCATCGCCATAGCTCGTCAGACCCTTGCGCAAGCCACTCGTCATCATGCCACTCCTCGAGTTGCCATTGTGGTACAAGCTGCCCCTCGATTGTCAATAAGATTGGTCACCCTTAGCCGGACGACGAGTTGAACGCTGCCGGTGCCATCGACCTCGTAACCGTCGCATCGCGGCTGACAATTTGACGTTCATTGTCGTGGCTTTCGCTGTTGTGATCAACGCAACGGTCGCACAGATCAATGAGCGGGAGACTAGAGCAAGCGGCGCCGGCCAGCTACCCGGACCAAGAACCAGGCCGTTTGACAAATCGTGGCAAGGAGCACCGACGTCGGCTACGCAGCACGTTCCGCCGCTCGCGTATCGGCTTCGCGTCGCAAGGCAGCACACTCGGCCTCGAACTTCCGCGAGCCCAGTTCGCCGGCCGCGAGTTGCGCTGCATGAATTTCCGCCGACGCGCCTCGCACGTCATCATGCGCCAATTGCAGCCTTGCGATACGGAGTCTCAATCTGACGGCCTGCACTCGCCCGTCGATGCTCGACCACAGCTGTCGGGCCAGGTGCAGGTGCCGCAGCGCAGAGTCGTAGTCGTTGCGCACATCGGCGAGAACCGATTGCGCTTCGTTCGTCAATGCCCGGATCGACGGCATCGGCCATCGGTCGGGGCTTCCGGACAGCTCTTCGATCAGCTCGAGGGCCTGCTCATGGCGACCTGTATGCGCGGCGGCGAGCGCCAAATGCGCAAATAGGATCCCTCGCCTCTGCAAGGTCCACCAGGTCTTTCCGATCAAGCTACGTTCGAGACTGGCATAGGCGGCTTCCGCCTCACCACGTTCCAGCAAGAGCATGGCCCGGCCGGGCTCAGGGCACCAGCCGAAAGCATAGGCCCTTTCATAGGCTTCGAGAGCGGCGTCGTCGTTGCCGATCGCAGCATGGATGTCGGCCAGCACGCGATTGGCATCGCCGATCGCCCATGGAGCATCGCTGGTGAGCCGTGCCAGCGAATCTTGAATGCGCGACAAGGCTTCACCAAGCGAGCCTCTGACGCCGAGAACTTCGGCCCGATGGAGCTGGCACGAGCCGGTCAATTCCATCCCGCTCTCGGTGCAATATTTCTGGTAGCCCAGCGTCCACTGGTCGGCTCTCGCCCAATCCCCGAACATCCGCGCGGCCCACAGGATGTTGCAGTAGAGGATGCCTCCGATGATCGGATCGATATCGCCGCTGGAGAGCGCCATCGCGGCGGCAAGGTCCTGATCCGCTAGTCCTGCGCGAGTATCTCCCAGACACAACCGGTAGAACCCGCGATAGGCAAGACTCAGCGCCTCGATGCCAACAGCGTCCTTGTGACGGACCGTGCTGTAGGCGACATCGGCAAGCGAAAGCGCTTGTTCAGGCTCGCCGTCGAACGCGGCGACCTTCGACTTCATCCAGAGTGTCAACGCGGTCGTGGCCGGATTTTCGATCTCGGAGGCCCAATCTTCAGCACGGGCCAGCCAGCCCTTGGCAATCGCCGCCTGGCCGCGCTCGAAGTGCAAGCCGGAGAGTGTGACGGCGTCGACGACAGCCGGCGGCACGTTGCCGGCCCTGATATGGGCGGCAACCGCGCGAGCCAAAACAGGAACTGCTGCATCGGCCTTGCCGGTGCATTGCAGAGCCAGCGCCCACTGGTGCAAGTCCGCGCCATCGAGGGAATCGGCGATATCGGCGGTCTCGAACAGCGCCGCGGCCTCGCTCCAGGCCTGTGCGGCAGCAGCGCTTCGCGCTTGCGCTCGCACGTCCGCGGCTTGCTCGTCCGTCGTCCCAGGAGCGGCAACCTGCAGCTCCGATGGACCTTCGATGCAGAAACGATATCCTCTGCCCGGCATATTCCGGATGGCGCTGTCCATGCCGCCCTTGCGCAGCACGCCGCGCAGCATGCTCACCGCTCGCTGCAGCGAGTTGTCCGTGACCGTTACGTCAGGCCAGAGCGCCTCGAGCAGTTCATCCTTGGTGACGACCCGATCCCGGTTGCGCATCAGGTAGACCAGCAGATCGAACACACGCGGCTGCAACGCGACTTCCTGCTGCGCGTGCATCAGCGCACGGCCCGCTTCATCCAGCTCGAAGGGTCCAAACCTGAGGGTCATATCGTTAAGTCCGGGCAAGGCGGAAAAGGTTCAGACAAGGATCAGGCAATGATCAGGCCACAGTAAGGACGGTCAGCACCGGTCGCGCCTATAGCTCCTCACGGCCTCGGATTGCTCCCGACCCGCAGGCAACAACCCTGAGGAGATATTGATGGAACTCTATGTCATTCGCCGCCCAAGCGCTTGGGCGAACCTGAGCGAACTGGAAGCCGCCGGCGCGAAGTCCGCGCGGATCGGCAACGAGCAAATGTCTGACCGCGTCCGCTGGATCCGCAGCTATGTGGTTCACGAGGCGGACGGCCGCATCGGCACCTTCTGCATCTACGAGGCGCGCGATGGGGATTCGATCCGCGAGCATGCGCGGCGCGTCGGCATGCCCGGCGAGGAATTCTACAAGGTCGGCACCACCGTGGTCGTTCGCGCCGATCCCATCCAGCAGACGGCGGCTGCCGAATAGCAGATCAGCGCGGGCGCCGTCCTCGACTCGTAATTCCGTGAAAGGATTAGGAAATGTCCATTCAGTCTCAGGCGCCGCCCGCACTGAGCCTCCCGCGGCGATATCTCGCCAGCATCCTGCTGCGGCTTCGCCGGCTCATCAATCGGTCGGTCGCCAGCATGCTGGCGAACCGCGAGAAGGCCGCAATGCAGTTCGCGAAGGGCTGCGACGGCACCACGGCGCGCGATGGCAGCACGGCTCGAGACACGTTTCACCATCAGAGGATTTGATTCCCAGCAACCGTTTTAAATCGAGGAAATAATCATGAGTTCTTTTTCCCAATCCGACGCTTCCGAAGCCAAGACCTCCGATTTCAGGAATTTCAGGCCTGGAGAGTTCAAGTCCAGAACCGCCGCGCTGGCGATCGGCACGACCGGTGCCGTCCTCATCTCGCTTGCTCTGGCGTCGGCTGCAACGACGTTCGACGACCGTCGCACCGAAGGCGTGAGTGGCGGCGCAACGGCCCAGAAAAGCCCCGGCAAATGCAAGGCCGCGGCGGTTCCGACAACCTTTGCAATGTGACGAAGGCAACAGTGGCACGCCCACTGATCAGCCATTCAATCCTTCACCACGAAACTGGAAACTCTATCATGTCCATCACCATGCATAACGGACCTGTTCAGACCGCAAGCTCGCTGGCGGCCCGGAGCTTCGTGCTCGGCTACGGCGTGCTCGCTTATCTCATCTTCTTCGTGACCTTTCTCTACGCCGTCGGTTTCATTGCGCAGCTCGTCGTGCCCAAGACAATCGACAGCGGCGCGACAGGCTCGACCGGACAGGCCCTCATGATCGACCTCGCGCTGATGTCGCTCTTCGCCGTCCAGCACAGCGGCATGGCGCGCCAGGGCTTCAAGAAGCTGTTCGCCGCCTTCGCCTCGCCCGCGCTCGAGCGCAGCACCTACGTGCTGCTGGCAAGCCTGAGCCTGATCCTGCTGTTCTGGCAATGGCGGCCCATCACGGCCATCGTTTGGGAGATCGAGACGCCGATGGCAGCTTACGCCGCGGTCGCCGGAAGCTTCGCCGGCTGGCTCATCGTGCTGTACAGCACGTTCCTAATCAGCCATTTCGAGTTGTTCGGACTGACGCAAGTCGTCAGCCACTTTGCGGGGCGGCTCGCCGAACCGATGAAGTTCAGGACGCCCGGCCTCTACCGCCTGATCCGTCATCCCATCTACCTCGGCTTCATCATCGCATTCTGGTCGACGCCGATCATGACGTTCGGGCACATGCTGTTCGCGATGGTGACGACGGCCTACATCTTCGTCGGCATCTGGCTGGAGGAGCGCGATCTGATTACGCTGTTCGGCGACCAATACCGCCACTATCGGCAGAAGGTGGCAATGTTGATCCCGGGCCTGTTCTGATCCAACGCGACTATACGGTGAGAGCGGCCAGGCAGAGCCCGGCCGCTCTTACCATGTCGAACGCGTTGCCTAGCGCTTATTCCAATCAATGATCCGGCCCGGATCGGCGTCGAACTCCATGCTGCAGAACGTGCCGCCCTGGAAATAATCGCCGACCGGATCCGGCTTCAGCTTGGCCTGCTCGGCCATGGCGTGCTCGCGGAAATCTTCGGCGCGGCCCGTGGGGCGATAGCCGAATTCGTAGGCGCGGTGGTTGTCCCACCAGGCGCGCTCGTTGTGGGAGGCGCCATAGAAGATTTCGAAATGGATGTCGGGATGCTCGAGCCCGATGCGACAGAGCTGCACGAGATCGTCGGGCTTGAGCCAGATCGAGAGCCGGCGCTGGTCGAGCGGCATGTCGCCGAAATTGCCGATGCGCAGGCACGTCACCTTCAGCCCATGCTTGTCGGCGTAGAGCGCACCGACGGCTTCGCCGAACACCTTGCTGACGCCATAGCGCCCGTCGGGGCGCGGGGTGACGTCGGTGCCGATCTTGTGGTGGCGCGGATAGAAGCCGACGGCGTGGTTCGACGAGGCGAACACCACGCGCTTGACGCCCTTGCGGTAGGCGGCCTCGAACAGATTGTAGCCGCCGATGATGTTGGCCTGGAGGATCTGATCCCAGGTGCCTTCGACCGAATAGCCGCCGAAATGGATAATGCCGTCGACGCCCTCGCAGATCGCCTCGCATTGCGCGAGATCGGCGAGGTCCGCCGCCTTGAACTTTTCGTTGGCGCCGAGATCGGCCGGCGGCTTGATGTCGGAGAGCAGGAGATCCGGATAGATCGGCGGCAGCAGTTTTCGCAGGCTCGTGCCGATTCCGCCCGAAGCTCCCGTCATCAAAATACGCGGCATTGTCGTCCCTCGCCTGTGGTGACCGATTTGCGGTCACATGTCTCTAATGATAGCAGGTTTGTCCAGAGGGAACGAAACGAGAGAACCGACATGAATGAGGCATCGTCCCACTCCTCTGATGGCCGACAAGGCTGGCGGCCGGCGACCTATTATCCTGATCCCGCGATCAAGGCACTCGATCCCCGTTTCGAGAAATACTGGCTGAAACTGTCGGCGGTGGAGCGGATCGCGACCGGCCTGCGCTGGGCCGAAGGGCCGGTCTGGTTCGGCGATGGGCGCTACCTTCTTTGCAGCGACATCCCGAACCAGCACATCATCAAATGGGAGGAGGAGACCGGCGCAGTCAGTGTGTTCCGCAAACCCTCCAATTTCGCCAACGGCAACACGCGCGACCGGCAGGGCCGGCTCGTCACCTGCGAGCACGGCGGACGGCGCGTGGTGCGCACCGAGTATGACGGCAGCATCACCGTGCTGATCGATCAATTCAACGGCAAGCGGTTGAACTCGCCGAACGATGTCATTGTTAAATCGGACGGCTCAATCTGGTTCACCGATCCGACCTTCGGCCTGCTCGGCAATTACGAGGGCTACAAGGCCGAGCCTGAGATCGAGCCGAACGTCTACCGGCTCGATCCCGCGACCGGCAAGGCGACCATCGTCGCCGAGGGCGTGCTCGGGCCGAACGGGCTGTGCTTCTCGCCGGACGAGACAATCCTCTACGTCGTGGAATCACGCGGCGTGCCGAACCGCAAGATCCTCGCCTACGACGTCTCGGCCGACGGCACCACGATCTCCAACAAGCGTGTCCATATCGATGCCGGCCCGGGCACGCCGGACGGCATGCGCTGCGATATCGACGGCAACCTCTGGTGCGGCTGGGGCATGGGCGACCCCGAGCTCGACGGCGTTGTCGTGTTCGCGCCCGACGGCGTCATGATCGGCCGCATCGCCCTGCCCGAGCGCTGCGCCAACGTCTGCTTCGGCGGACTCAAGCGCAACCGCCTGTTCATGGCGGCGAGCCAGTCGATCTACGCGCTGTATGTGAACACGCAGGGAGCGGTGGGGGGATAGGCGCTGCATTGACGGTCTCGTAGGGTGGGCAAAGGAGCGCAAGCGACGTGTCCACCATCCCTCGCGGGCGCGAAGACGTGGGCACGCTTCGCTTTGCCCACCCTACGGCACTGCTCGTTCATCGCGCTTTCACTGGCGTCATTCCGTGGCGCGCCTCTTCGGCGCGAGCCCGGAATCCATTGTGCAGCAGAGACTGCGGACAAATGGATTCGGGGTTCGCCGCTGACGCGACGCCCCGGAATGACGAAAAGAGATCAACAAAAACGCCGGAGCGGTTGCCCGCTCCGGCGTCATGTTCGTCAGTCGCGAACGCTTACGCCGCGTTGAAGCCGGCGACGGCCTTCACTTCGAGGAAATCCTCGAGGCCGAACTTGCCCCATTCGCGGCCGTTGCCGGACTGCTTGTAGCCGCCGAACGGCGCGGTGCGGTCGTTGGGCACGCCCTGGAGGTTGACGTTGCCGGCGCGGATCTGGCGGCCGACGCGCTTGGCGTCATCGACCGACGGACCGTAGACATAGCCCGCGAGGCCATAGGGCGTGTCGTTCGCGATCTTGACCGCGTCGGCTTCGTCCTTGGCGCCGATGATGGTCAGCACCGGTCCGAAGATCTCTTCGCGCGCGATCGTCATGTCAGGCGTGACGTCGGCGAAGATGGTCGGACGGACATAGAAGCCCTTGTTGACGCCTTCGGGCAGACCCGGGCCGCCGGCGACAAGGGTTGCGCCCTCGTCGATGCCCTTCTTGATCAGGCCCTGGATCTTGTCCCACTGACCGCGGTTGACGACCGGGCCGATGGTGGTGCCTTCGGCGCGCGGATCGCCCGCTTTGGTCTTGTCGGCGACGGCCTTCGCGATCGCGGCGACTTCCTTCATCTTGGACAGCGGCACGATCATGCGCGAGGGTGCGTTGCAGGACTGGCCGGAATTGTTGAACATGTGCATCACGCCGCCTGTCACCGCCTTCGTGAGGTCGGCGCCTTCGAGGATGACGTTCGGCGACTTGCCGCCCAGCTCCTGGCTGACGCGCTTCACGGTCGGCGCCGCGCGCTTGGCAACATCGATGCCGGCGCGGGTCGAGCCGGTGAAGGAGATCATGTCGATATCGGGGTGCTCGCTCATGGCGGCGCCGACCTCGGGGCCGAGGCCGTTGACGAGGTTGAACACGCCCTTCGGCACGCCGGCTTCATGCAGGATTTCCGCGAAGATCAGCGCCGAGGTGGGGGTGAACTCGGAGGGTTTCAGGATCATGGTGCAGCCGGCGGCAAGCGCGGGCGCGACCTTGCAGGCGATCTGGTTCAGCGGCCAGTTCCACGGCGTGATCATGCCGACCACGCCGATCGGCTCGCGCAGCACCATGGCGGTGCCGACCGGCTCCTCGAAATGATAGTTCTTGAGCACGTCGAGCGTGGTCATGAGATGGCCAAGGCCGGCGCCGGCCTGGAGCTTCTCCGCCATCGGCAGCGGCGCGCCCATCTCGTCGGAAACGGCGGCGCCGATCTCCTTGAGCCGGCCCTTGTAGACCTCGATGACCTTGCTGAGCAGCGCGACGCGCTCCTCGCGGCTGGTCTGGGAGAAGGTCGCGAAGGCGCGCTTGGCGGCGGCAACCGCCTTGTCCACGTCGGCCTTGGAGCCCAGCGCAACCTCGTACATCGCCTCTTCCGTCGCCGGATTGACCACGGCGGTGGACTTCTTGACGACGGGATCGACCCAGGCGCCGTCGATGTAGAATTGCATGCGATTGACCATCGTTAACCTCTTCTTGGGGGCATGGTGGGGGCGTTTCGGCCGGCATCCTTGCACGAAAGCGCCAGCAATTGAACCCGCCATATGCGGGCCAGCGTTGCGGCGGACGGTGGTATATGAGCCGATGGCGGGAACGTGGCAAGGTTCTATCAGCCGTCATTCCGGGGCGCGCGGAGCGCGAGCCCGGAATCCATTTCACCACCTGCCCTGACGCCCAATGGATTCCGGGTTCGATGCTTCGCATCGCCCCGGAATGACAGGATGGTTACCCCGCCTACACCGCCATCTTCCGGTGCAGCACCGGCGCGCCGGTGGTCAGGCTTTCGGCCGCATCGATGATGGCGTTGGCGTCGATGCCGTAGTGCCGATAAAGGTCCGCGATGCTGCCGGTCTGGCCGAACTGCTCGACGCCGAGCGCCTCGACGCGATGGCCGCGGACGCCGCCGAGCCAGCCGAGCGCGGACGGATGACCATCGATCACGGTCACGATGCCGCAGTCGCGCGGCAGCGGCGCCAGCAGTTTCTCGACGTGGCTGAGATGCTGCACGCCGCGGCGGTCGCGGCGCAATTTCCGCGCGGCGGTCCATCCTGCGTGCAGACGATCGGCCGAGGTGATCGCGAGCAGGCCGACATCGCGGCGGCTCTCGCCGACGAAACCGGTGGCCTCGATCGCCTCGGGCGCGACCGCGCCGGTATAGGCGATCACGACCTCGGCATTCGGGCCCGGCTTGCGCAGCCAGTAGGCGCCGTCGGTGATGCCCTGCTGCAGCTCCGGTGTCATGATCCGCTGCACCTGCTCGATGCTGCGCGTCGAGAGCCGCAAATAGACCGAGCCACCCTCGCCCGGCTCGCGCTGCATGTGCTGGAAACCCCACCCCATGATCACGGCGAGTTCGTCGACGAAGGCCGGCTCGAACGAGGCGAGCCCGTCCTGCGCCATGCCGATCAGGGGCGTCGCGATCGACTGGTGCGCGCCGCCTTCGGGCGCGAGCGTGATGCCCGACGGCGTCGCCGCCACCATGAAGCGTGCATCCTGGTAGCAGGCGTAGTTCAACGCATCGAGGCCGCGCTCGATGAAGGGATCGTAGAGCGTGCCGACCGGCAAGAGCCGCTCGCCGTTGATCTGGTGCGAGAGGCCCAGCGCCGAGAGCATGATGAACAGGTTCATCTCGGCGATGCCGAGCTCCAGATGCTGGCCCTTGGGCGAGGCGTCCCAATTGTAGGTGGAGGGAATTTTCTCGCTGCGGAATAAGTCGGCCTTCTCGGCGCTGGCGAACAACCCGCGCCGGTTCACCCAGGGGCCGAGATTGGTCGAGACGGTGACGTCGGGCGAGGTCGTGACGATGCGCCTTGCCAGATCGCTGTCCCCGCGGGCGATCTCGTTCAGCACGAGGCCAAAGCCCTGCTGGGTCGACATCTGCGGCGACGGCTTGAAGGCGAGCTGGGCGGGCACCTCGATCACAGGCGCAGTCAGGCGGCGGCCGTCCTGGTTGAACGGCACGCGTGCGAGGAATGCGTCAAGCTCGGCGGCGGATTGCGCCAGGCCCTCGTACCTGTCCCATTCATGGCCGGGCCGGATGTTCTGGCTGTCGCGATATTTCTCCATCTGCGCGACCGTCATCAGGCCGGCATGGTTGTCCTTGTGGCCCTGGAACGGCAGGCCGACGCCCTTGATGGTGTAGGCGATGAAGCAGACCGGGCGATCGTGATCGATGGAGTCGAACGCCTCCAGCATGCTGGCCATGTCGTGGCCGCCGAGATTCGACATCAGTGCCAAGATCTCGTCGTCGCTGCGCTTGTCGATCAGTTTGGTGATCGGGCCCTGGTCGCCGATCTCGTCGTGCAGATGCTTGCGGAAGGCCGCGCCGCCCTGGAAGCACAGCGCGGCGTAGAGCGCGTTCGGGCAATTGTCGATCCAGCGCTTCAGCGCCTCGCCGCCGGGTTCGGCGAAAGCTTCGCGCATCAGGCGGCCGTATTTGACGATGACCACGTCCCAGCCGAAATTGCGGAACATGGTCTCGAATTTTTCCCAGAGTCCCTCGCGCACGACGGCGTCGAGCGACTGGCGGTTATAATCCACCACCCACCAGGTGTTGCGCAGGCCATGCTTCCAGCCCTCCGCAAGCGCTTCGAAGATGTTGCCCTCGTCCATCTCGGCGTCGCCGACGAGGGCGATCATCCGCCCTTCGCGGCGGTCCTTCATCCAGCCATGCGCCTTGACGTAGTCCTGCACCAGCGAAGAGAACAGCGTCTGCGCGACACCGAGCCCGACCGAGCCGGTCGAGAAATCGACGTCGTCGACGTCCTTGGTGCGCGAGGGATAGGACTGCGCGCCTTTGAAGCCGCGGAAATTCTCGAGCTTCTCGCGGCTCTGCCGGCCGAACAGATATTGGATGGCGTGGAACACCGGGCTCGCATGCGGCTTCACCGCGACGCGGTCCTCGGGCCGCAGCACGTGGAAGTACAGCGCCGACATGATGGTGGCGAGCGAGGCCGAGGAAGCCTGATGCCCGCCGACCTTGAGGCCGTCCGCATTGGGGCGGATGTGATTGGCATGGTGGATGGTCCAGGACGACAGCCACAGCGCCTTGCGGCTGAGGGCGGTCAATGTGTCCAGGCGGGCGGAATCGACGGGCATGGCAATGCTCCCGGAAACAGGTGGGCCGATGATACGCCCGCAGGCGGCGCCAAACTTCTCAATTTTTCGCGCCATACCGGCTGATATTGGGATATTTTACCAATCAGATGCCTCCTGACCCAGGTTCTATCCCAATGCCAGAACTCGACGCCATCGACCGCAAGATCCTCAGCCATCTCCAGAACGACAGCCGAATGACCATGCAGGAGCTCGCCGACAAGGTCGGACTCTCGGTCTCGCCCTGCCACCGCCGGGTCAAGCTGCTGGAGGAGCGCGGCGTGATCTCGCGCTACATCGCGACCGTGGACCAGAAGGCGCTGGGGCTGCATGTCAGCGTCTTCATCTCGATCAAGCTGGCGCGGCAGAAGGAGGAGGATCTCAACCGCTTCGCCCGCGCGATCTCGAAATGGGACGAGGTCCTGGAGTGCTATCTGATGACCGGCAACCGCGACTACCTGCTCCGCGTCGTCGCGGCCGACCTCGCCTCCTACGAGACCTTCCTGAAGACCAAGCTGACCCGCCTCGACGGCATCGCCTCGATCGAATCGAGCTTTGCGCTGAGCCAGGTGAAGTATTCGATCGCGCTGCCGGTGTGACGTGCGTCAGCGGGACCGCACGTTGTCACATGGTCGCAACAAACCCCGCCGATGGTCGTTGGTGACTGCTATCCGAGCCGAGAGAAGGACCCATGACCGCATCCGATCGCAAATCCCAGATCTCCAAGCGCGAGCGCATCATCCAGGAAATGGCCGACGATCTCGACGAGGAACTGGAGATGGAGCTGGATGACACCCGTCTCGACGAGTTCCTTGACGAGGCCGGAACGCTGAAACCGACGGTCGATCGCAGGCTCTATTTCCGGGAACTGCTTCGCCTCCAGGGCGAGCTCGTCAAGCTCCAGGACTGGGTGCAGAGCGAGAAGAAGAAGGTCGTGGTGCTGTTCGAGGGCCGCGACTCCGCCGGCAAGGGCGGCGTGATCAAGCGCATCACCCAGCGACTCAATCCCCGCATCTGCCGCGTCGCGGCGCTTCCGGCGCCAAACGAGCGCGAGCGCACGCAATGGTACTTCCAGCGCTACGTCGCGCACCTGCCGGCCGGCGGCGAGATCGTGCTGTTCGACCGTAGCTGGTACAACCGCGCCGGGGTCGAGCGCGTGATGGGCTTCTGCTCGGAGGACGAATATCAGGAGTTCTTCAAGTCGGTGCCGGAATTCGAGCGCATGCTGATCCGCTCCGGCATCATCCTGGTCAAGTACTGGTTCTCGATCACCGACGACGAGCAGCAGTTCCGCTTCACCATGCGCATCAAGGATCCCCTGAAGCAATGGAAGCTGAGCCCGATGGACGTCGAGTCCCGCAGTCGCTGGGAGGCGTACACCAAGGCCAAGGAGACGATGCTGGAGCACACGCATCTGCCGGATAGCCCATGGTGGATCGTCGATGCCGTGGACAAGAAGCGCGCCCGGCTCAACTGCATCGCACATCTATTGACTCAGATCCCGTACCAGGAGGTCGCGCGGCTTCCGGTGACTCTGCCGCCGCGCGTGCGCAACCCCGACTATCAACGAGGCCCGGTCCCGCCGGAGATGTACGTGCCGGCGAAATATTGACGAAGCGTTTCGTAGGGTGGGCAAAGCGTAGCGTGCCCACCATGACGAGCACGGCGTCTGAAGGTGGGCACGGCGCTTTGCGCCTTTGCCCACCCTACGGCACTAACTACGCAGCAGGAGTCACCGCCACGGCTGCACGATGATCTTGGTGTGCGCTTCGGGATTGGCGAGGTCGGCGAACGCCTTGGCGACGCCGTCGAGGCCGACCTCGGCCGTCACCATGGCGGCGGCGTCCACCTGCCCTTCGGCGATCAGGCGCAGTGACGCGGCGAACTCCTCCGGCGTGTAGCCGAGCACGTATTGGACGTTCAGCTCCTTCATAATGCCGAGCATCGGCTCGTTTCTGTCGCTCTCCATGCAGACGCCGACAACAACAATGCGTGCGTCACGCGGCGCGCCCTCGAACACCTGCTGCAGCAGGCCGGGCACGCCGACACATTCGAAAATGATCGCGGGCTTCAGCGCCGGCAGCATCGCTTGCAACGGCGGCCGTGCCGCTTTCTCCGCGTCCGACATCTGCGCGTGCTCGGCCCAGGTCGCATAGGGCTGCGACGCCCTGGGATCGACGACGATATCGGCGCCAAGCCTGGCTGCGAGCGCACGCCGTGCCGGCGAATAATCGGCGGCGACGATCGGATGCAGTCCCCTGAGCTTCAGCGCGGCGATCACCGCAAGCCCGACCGGGCCGCAGCCGATCACCAGCGGCACCTCGCCGCCACGGATATTGGCTTTCGCCACGGCGTGGACGCCGACGGCAAGCGGCTCGGTCAGCGCGGCGTGTTCCGGCGCCAGACCATTGGGCACTTCGAGCAGCAGCGCTTCGCTGAGCAGCATCGCCTCGGCATAGCCGCCAATATTGTCGTTGGAATAGCCGATGCCTTCGATCCCCCCGGGCGTGACCAGCGCCGGCAGCGAGCAGACGCGGGTGCCGGGCTTGAGTTTGCGTTCGGTGCCGGCGCCGTAGTCGACAATCTCGCAGCAGAACTCGTGGCCGAACACGACGTCGCGGGAGAGGTCCATCGGCCTGCGGCCGGTCTTCTGCGCCATCTCCACCATGCGATGGGCGTGCTGGCGCGCGTGCAGGTCGGAGCCGCAGATCCCGCAGGCGAGCGTCTTGACCAGCACCTGGCCGGTGCCGGGCCTGGGCTCGGCCATCTCGCCAACGACAATCTCACCGTTCCTGAAAATCGCAGCGCGCATCCGGCTCCTCCCCTTTTTGTTGGAGCCGTTGATAGCACGAAGCGGGACGCAGTGACTTGCGTCAGGGGTTCGGGGAACGCTCTTCCAAGACCAGCAATTGGGCCCGCCGGACGCGCTCGCGATGGGCGATGTAGAGGCCGCTGGCGACGATGAAGGCGGCACCGACGACGGTCCAGACGTCCGGGACTTCGCCGAAGATGAAGAAGCCCAAAATGCTGACCCAGAGCAGTTGCGTGTAGGAGAACGGCGCCAGCACCGAGGCATCGCCGTAGCGATAGGCCAGCACGATGATCCACTGGCCGACGGTCGAGGCAACACCGATCAAGATGCCGAGGCCGATTCCCGTCCAGCTCGGCGTGACCCAGACGAACGGCACCATCAGGGAAAGCATGGCAACGCCGGTCAGCGCGGAATAGGCCATGGTGGTGAGCACGGCCTCGCGGCCGCTCATCATGCGCGTCAGGATCAGCGCGGCAGCCCAGCAGAATGCCGAGATGATCGGAAAGAACGCGGCGGCATGAAATGCGCTCGTGCCCGGCCGCAGGATGATCAAGACGCCCGTCAGGCCGATCGCGGTCGCGATCCAGCGCCGCATGCCGACCTTCTCGCTCAGGAAGATGATCGACAGCGCGGTGACGAACAGCGGCGAGACGAATCCGGTGGCGGAAGCCTCCGCAATGGGAAGGAAGCTCAGGCCGGTGATGAAGAACAGCGAGGAGCCGAGCAGCGCGGCGCCGCGCATCAGCTGCAGGCCGAGCCGCTCGGTGCGCATCGCATGGAGCGGCGAGCCTGGCAGCATCACCGGCGTGAACATCAGGGCGAAGGTGACGAAGCGGATCCAGGTAATCTCGATCGACGGCAGGCTGGTGGAGAGATATTTCGCGGTGACGTCGGAAGTGCCGAGAAACACCGTCGACAACAGCACCAGCGCGATGCCCTTGAAGGGATGGTCGACGCGCGCGGGCGCGCGGCGGGCCTTCTGCTTCTTCTCCGGCACGGGCATGGGAATATTGTCGAGCCTTGCGGCTGCGGCAGGCGGCGGTGTCACGGCAGGAACCCGGGCAAAATGCGAATCGAGGGACGATTGTAAAAAACGCCAATTGCGCCGTGTTCACAACTTCCGAAAACAGGATGCCGATATGCGCGGGCCGCCCCGCGCGTCAATGCTCCGTTAATAATAGGCGTTTGTGCATTACAGCATGGGCAGGCTGCGCGGCTTCGGACCGCGCGGAAACGCCGCATCGAGCGCCCCAATCTCGTCTTTCGTCAGCACGAGGTCGCCGGCCGCCGCATTCTCGCCGGCATGTTCCGCCGATGACGCCTTCGGGATCGCGAACACCGTAGTCGCACGGGTGAGGAAGCTCAACGCGACCTGACGCGGCGTCGCGCGTCGCGCCTCTGCGATGCGCGCCAACACGGCGCCGCCCTTGCTGCGCGCATCCGGAAAATCATCGTGGCCGAACGGGGAATAGGCGACCACCGCGACGCCATGCTTCTCGCACCAGGGGATCACCGCATGCTCGATCGCGCGCTCCTTCAGATGATAAAGCACCTGATTGCAGGCGATCCGGCCCTTCCCGGAGACATCGAGAATCTCGTCGAGATCGTCGGCGTCGAAATTGGAGACACCCCAGGACTTGATCTTGCCTGCCTTCACCAGCTCCTCGAAGGCCTCCACTGTGTCCTGCAGCGGATAGGAACCGCGCCAGTGCAGGAGGTAGCAGTCGAGACGGTCGGTCTTGAGCCGCTTCAGCGAGCGCTCGCAGGCAGTGATGGTTCCGCGGCGCGAGGCATTGCTCGGCAGCACCTTGGAGACCAGGAACACCTCATCGCGACGTCCCGCGATGGCATCGGCAATGACGAGCTCCGCATCGCCATACATCTCGGCGGTATCGATATGCGTCATGCCGAGATCGAGCCCGCGCTGAAGCGCGGCAACCGCGCGCTTGCGGTCGCCGTGGTCAAGATACCAGGTGCCCTGCCCGATGACGGAGACGTTGGCGCCGGTTTGGCCGAAGGGTTTTGTGGTCATGCTCGCTCCGCTGTCGTCCTTCTCAGCCAACCGCTACCAAGCTCAGAGGTTCAATCCGCCGATGTCGGCGACCAGAATGCTGCCGGTCGACGACTCCGTGATATAGAGCCTGTCTTTCCTGGCGCCACCGATCGCGACGTTGGTGCAGTTCGGCCCCGCGCACGACTTGATCCGCGCGATCAACTCGCCGTTTGCCGCGAACACGAAGACATGGCCGAGCGAGGCGTGGCCGACGAACAAGCGGCCCTTCGCATCCATCGTCATGCCATCAGGACCGCTGGTGCCGAACAGCGAGCAGAAGCGACCGACCTTGGACACGCTGCCGTCCTTCATGAACGGCAGCCGCCATACCGCGTTGTCGCGCGTCATTGCCACGAACAGCACGGTCTCGGTTGGGTCGAGCACCAGGCCGTTGGGACTGATGCCGGTGTTGATCAGGCAATCGAGCCGGCCGTTCGATGCCAGCCGATAGACCCGGCCACTCGGGTCATGCAGGCCGGTCTGGCCCTGATCGGTGAAGAAGATATCGCCGTTGGAGGCCAGATGCAGATCGTTGCAGCCGCGAAACGATTCCGAATTGCGTGCGGTCAGGACCGGTGTCATGCGGCCGGCTTTGACATCGAGCTCCATGATGCCGTGCATGTAGTCGGCAACCAGAATGCGGCCGTCGGCGGCGATCTTCAGCCCGTTCGGCCATCCCTCGTATTCGATCACCAGCGACCACTCGCCATCAGGCGCGATGCGAAAGATGCGGCCGAAGGGAATGTCGACGATGTAGAGGTTGCCGTCCGTGTCGAAGGATGGCCCTTCGATGAAACTGTCGGTCGGCACATGTGGCCGGTTGGCATCGGCCCAATCGCTCCGCACCCCCTTGCGGCGGAACTTGTCAGGCATGGCGGAGAACAGCGTGGTTTCGATCGGCCGCGGTGGCGTTTCCAGGTACATCATTGTTGTTGCGACTGTTGAGAGAGCGCGCGGCAGCATAGGGCACTATCGAGGGCGCGTCGATTGGGACGGAGGCATACCGCTCTCGTATCCCGGACGCGCTGCAACGCGCAAGCGTTGCGGCGCAGAGCCGGGACCCAGAAAAGCCAAGCACTCCGCTGTTTGAATGGGCCCTGGCTCTGCAGCGCATCGTCGACGAGACGCTGCGCTGCGTCCGGGGCACGCGACCGCCTCGTCGTCTCGAGAGCGATCTCGCCTACCCCGCCGCGCCCGCGAGCTTGGCTTCTTTCACCGGCACGTCCGTCGTCGCAATCAGCCGCTTCAGCTCGGGGATGCAGGAGCCGCAATTGGTGCCGGCCTTGAGCTTGGCACCGATCTCGGCCGCCGTGCGCGCGCCGGCGGCGATGGTGTCGCAGATGGTGCCGCGGCCGACGCCGAAGCAGGCGCAGACGATCGGTCCGGTCGAGGCCGCCCCCTCCGTCGACTTGCCCGACAGCAGCATACGGCGCTGCTCGTCGGTGACGCGATCGGCCGCAAAGGCAGCTCTGACCACCTCCCAATCGCCGGCGTCGTGCGCGGGGCCGACGAACAGACAGGCCTCGATGCGATCTCCGGCGAACGAGGCGGCGCGATAGATACCGCCGCCAAAATCGCGATATTCGGCCACGTCCTCGCCGGCAACGCCATCGAGCCAGGCCGGCCAGCGCGACAGATCCGCGTTGTCGGCGAACAGATAGCCGAAGCCGCCGGCGACGGTGACGCGGGTCCACAACAGGTTTGACGGAAGGTCGAGCTGCTGTCGCGACAGCGCAAAGCCGCGGAAGACGAATTCATACGGCGCGATCGCGGCCGGCGTCGCCTTGGACTCGGGCTGTCCGGAGAACGGATCGGTGAAGGATTGCACCAGCGCGCCGACGCGGCCGTGCGAGGCATTCATCGCGCTCCAGTGGATCGGCACGAACAGGGTGCCGCGCTGCTGCCGTTCGCTCACCACGGCCTTCAGGATGCACTTGCCGTAATCGGTGGTGACGCGGGCATAGCTATCGTGGACGATGCCATACTTGCTGGCGTCATCGGGATGAATCTCGACGAAGGGCTCCGGCAAATGCGCGCCCAGCCGCTGGCTGAGGCCGGTGCGCGTCATGGTGTGCCACTGATCGCGGATGCGCCCGGTGTTGAGCCTGAGGGGGCGCGAGGGACCGGTCTCGCTGCGCAGCGACGGCACCTCCGGGGCAACGAAGCGGCCCTTGCCGTCATTGGTGAAGAAGCCGCCGCTCGCGAAGAAACGCTCTCCGGGCACGCCGCCTTCGCGCACCGGCCATTGCACCGGCTTCAAGGCGTCGAAGGCTTCGTCGGACAGCGAAGTCAGCGCGCCAATGTCGAAATCGCGGCTGCCGTCGTTCTCGAACGCCGAGAGCGCGGCATGCTCGCGGAAAATCTCGGCGGCGGATTTGAAGTTGAAACTGTCGCCGAAGCCGAGACGCTTTGCGGTCTCGCTCAGGATCCACCAATCGGGGCGCGCCTCGCCCGGCGCCGGCAGGAACGAGCGCTGGCGCGAGATGCGGCGTTCGGAATTGGTCACCGTGCCCGACTTCTCGCCCCAGGCCAGCGCCGGCAGCAGCACGTGCGGACCCGCCTCGACGGTGTCGTTGGACAGCACGTTCTCGGAGACCACGAACAACTCGAGCTTCTTCAACGCCTCGCGCACGAAATCCGCATCGGGCAGCGACACCGCGGGATTGGTGCCCATCACCCAGAGCGCCTTGACCTCACCGCGATTGATGGCCTCGAACAATTGTACCGCCTTCAGGCCCTCATGGGTGGCGATGCGCGGCGCCTTCCAGAACCGCCTGACACGATCGATGTCCGGCGGCGTGAAGCCCATGTGGGCGGCCAGCATATTGGCGAGGCCGCCGACCTCGCGGCCGCCCATCGCATTGGGCTGACCGGTGAGTGAGAACGGCGAGGCGCCCGGCTTGCCGATGCGCCCCGTCGCGAGATGGCAGTTCAGGATCGCGTTGACCTTGTCGGTGCCCTGCGCCGACTGGTTGACACCTTGCGAATAGAGCGTGACGACCTTCTCGGTGTCGCGGAACATCTTGAAGAAGGTGGCGACGTCCTGCTCGGACAGGCCGGTGGCAAGCGCCGTCGCACGGACGCTGCCGGCGATGCTCCGCGCGCGCGCCAGCGCGTCCTCGAATCCCGACGTATTGTTCGCGACGTAGTCCGTGTCCAACGCGCCATTGTCGACGAGATCAACGAACAGCCCCGAGAAGAGTGCCGTATCGGTGCCCGGCTTGAGGCCGAGAAACAAGTCGACGTCATCGGCGGTGTCGGTGCGGCGCGGATCGATCACGATCATCCGCGCGCCCCGCTCCCCACGGTTCTTCAGCATGCGCTGGAACAGCACCGGATGGCACCAGGCCGCATTCGAGCCGACGAAGACGAGCAGATCGGCCTGGTCGAGATCCTCGTAGCAGCCGGGCACGGTGTCGGCGCCGAAGGCGCGGCGATGGCCGGCGACCGAGGAGGACATGCAGAGCCGCGAATTGGTGTCGACGTTCGCCGTGCCGACAAAGCCCTTCATCAGCTTGTTGGCGACGTAATAGTCCTCGGTGAGGAGTTGGCCGGAGAGATAGAACGCGACCGCGTCGGCGCCGTCGCGGGCCACGATGTGCTGCATGCGATGGGCGACGTGATCGAGCGCATCGCTCCAGGCGACGCGTTCCAGCACGCCCTTGCAGCGGATCATCGGATAGAGTAGCCGGTCTTCCAGTCCGACGGTCTCGCCGAGCGCCGAGCCCTTGGAGCAGAGCCGGCCGAAATTGGCGGGATGATCAGGATCGCCCGCGATCGCCGCGCCACCATTGCCGTCGGGCGTCGCCAGCACGCCGCAACCGACGCCGCAATAGGGACAGGTCGTCTTGGTGGCGCGGAGCGAGGGATCGATTGCCGTCATGTCGAACTGCCTTGTCAAGCTGGCCGGTCACGCCGCCTTGGAGGGACGCGCGAGCGCGCGGCCGAACATCATGTCGGTGCGGATCGCCGCCACCTTGTCGCCATTGCGGATCAGCTCGAGATACCACAGCGCATCGACGTTATCGCCGATCAGCACCGCACCGGTGAGCCGGCCGTCCGCGATCACAAGCTTCTTGTAGGTGCCGCGCCTGCGGTCGGTCAGCACCAGGCTCTCGCTGCCCTCCCCGCCCATGAAGTCGCCGGCGGAGAACACGCTGACGCCGGAGACCTTGAGGTTGGTCGAGACCACGCTGCCCTGATAGGCGGCGGGCCGGCCGGCCAGGTGCCGCGCCAGCACCCGCGCCTGCTCATAGGCGGGCTCGACCAGGCCGTAGCAGGTGCCGCGATGCTCGGCACACTCGCCGAGCGCGAAAATGTCGGAGGAGGAGGTCTGCATCACGTCGTTGACGACGACGCCGCGGTTGACGGCGATCCCCGCCTCTTTTGCCAGCGCGACGTTCGGCTTGATGCCGGCGGCGAAGATCACGGCGTCGGCCTCGATACGGCTGCCATCGGCAAGCTCGACGGCCTCGACATGTCCATCGCCATGGATGCGGGCGGTCGAGGCGTTGAGCAGGATGCGGATGCCCTTGCGCTCGACCAGCGTCTTGAGCAGATCGGCGGCCGGCCCATCGAGCTGGCGCTCCATCAGCCGGTCCATCAGATGCAGCAGCGTCACCGGCGCGCCCGCCTTGGCGAGGCCGTAGGCTGCTTCGAGTCCGAGCAGGCCGCCGCCGACCACGACGACGCGCTTCCTGGCCGCGGCCAGCGTCAGCAAAAGGTCGACGTCGCGCGTATCGCGAAAGGTGTGCACGCCGGCGAGATCGGCACCTGGCAGGTTGAGCCGCAGCGGCGTCGAGCCGGTGGCGAGCACGAGCTTGGAATATTCCATGCTCTCCTCGCCTTCGATCTTCAGCTCGCGGCGACCGACATCGATTTCGGTGACGCGATAGCCGTAGCGCACGGTGACGCCGCGATGGCGCCACCAGTCCGCCGGCCGGAGCTCGATCTCGTGCGAACCGGTCTCGCCGGCCAGCACCGATGAGAGCAGCACGCGGTTGTAAGCGAGCCGCGGCTCCTCGCCGATAACGGCGACCGCGTAGCGGCCGAGCGAGGTCTTGGCGAGCTCGTCGACCAGACGCGCGGCCGCCATACCGTTACCGACGATGACCAGCGGTTCACTCACGAGACATCTCCTATTCGGCGGCCTGCGGCTGTGCGCCGTAGGCCTCGGACATCATGTAGCCGGACAGCACGCCGTAGGCGTCGGTCCAGGCCTTTGCCAGTTCGGGCGTCCAGGCTTCGCCAAGACCCTTCTCCAGCGTCCACAGCAGGGTCGCGCCGACCACCGGATAGTGCTCAGCCACCGCACCGTAGGCGACGTGGCGCTTGGCGAGCGCGGAGGCCGCGGGAAGAATCGAGTCCAGATTCGACAGCCCGCCGACGACGGCGGCGAGCATGCCCATCAGCTTCTTGCGCTGCTCGGTCATGTCCTCGGGAAACATCGCGCGCACGGACGGCGCCACCTCGAACAGACGATCGTAGAATAGCACCGCGGCCTGCTCCGATATCGGCGCGACCTTGGCGAAGCTCTGCTGAATGAGGGCGATCTGTTCTGGCGTCATGATGTTCTCCTGTCTGTTTCGGTCTGCCTTCGTCCGCGCCGTTGCGGAAAAAGTTCATGGATCAAACGTCATCAGAGGGACTTCTCCCCGCGTACGGGGAGAAGCGAGATTTGTACCAAGTGCTACACGCGAGCCTCGGCGAGGCTTGGCGCGCCTTCACCCTGCGGGCTGCGACGCAGGTAGAACCACCAGGTCAGAGCGAGGCAGGAGGCGTAGAACGCCAGATAGATCGCAAGCGCGAGCTGCGGGCCGCCGGTCAAGGCGATCGACTTGCCGAAGCCGCTGGGGATCAGATAGCCGCCGACCGCACCGACCGCGCCGATGAAACCGACCGCCGCGCCGCTTTCGATGCTCGCGGTCTTCAAGGCGGCCGCGCGCTCCGCTTCGCCCTTGCCGCGCACCTTGAACAGGTTCTGCTCGCGGAAGATCGAAGGGATCATGCGGTAGGTCGAGCCGTTGCCGATGCCCGTCGTCACGAACAGGATCAGGAACATCGACAGGAAGCCGATGAAGTCCTTCTGTCCGACGAAGTAGAGCACGCCGACGGTGGCCGCTGTCATCAGGATGAAGTTCCAGAAGGTGATGATGGAGCCCCCGACCTTGTCGGCGAGCCAGCCGCCGAAGGGACGCGACAGCGAGCCGACCAGCGGCCCGAGGAACGCGATCGAGATCGAGATCGACGGGAATTGCGTCTTGATCAGCAGCGGAAACGCCGCGGAATAGCCGATGAAGGAGCCGAACGTGCCGATATAGAGGTACGCCATGATCCAAGTGTGCTTGCGCTTGACGATCGCGAGCTGGTTCTTCACCGACGATTTCGCGGTGGTGAGGTTGTTCATGAAGAACACCGCGCCGAGCACCGCGATCGCGATCGGCAGCACCCACATCAGGCCGGCATTCTGGAGGAAGATGCCATCGACGGGCGTTGCCTGATACAGGTTGAAGACCGCCAGCGTCATCAGGATCGGGGTCAGGAGCTGCACGCTCGAGACGCCGATATTGCCGCCGGCCGCATTCAGGCCGAGCGCCCACCCCTTCATCCTATCGGGGAAGAAGAAGGAGATATTGGTCATGCTGGAGGCGAAATTGCCGCCGCCAAGACCCGCGGTCGAGGCGATCAGCAGCATCAGCCAGAACGGCGTGTCGGGCTGGCTCACGAAATAGGCCAGCGACAAGGTCGGAATGAACAGGATCGCCGCACTGAAGATGGTCCAGTTGCGGCCGCCGAACGTCGTCACTGCGAATGTATAGGGAAAGCGCATCAATGCGCCGATCAGGCCCGGCACCGCGACCAGCTGGAACAGCTGGTCGGTGGTGTAGTGGAAGCCGGCCTGCGGCAGCTTGGTGGTGACGATGCTCCAGATCAGCCAGACCGAGAAGCCGATATGCTCGGCCACGATCGACCAGATCAGGTTGCGTCGCGCGATGGTCTTGCCAGTCGCGTTCCAGAACGCCTCGTCTTCGGGGCGCCAGTCAAAAATCCAAGTGGGACTCTTCGTCATTGCATATCCCTTCCAGGCTCACCGCTGCGTCGTTGCAGGCTCAGCCTCCGGCCACGGAGGCGCGCTCCGAGGCTTCACCCCCGGTGGCGAGTTCACGATGCTTATTGATGATGTTGAGGGACGTCGTCGTTGGCGTCGCGCAAAGACGTTTCAATTTCCGTGCCAGTTGCGCGCACGCTGGAAACACAGGGATTTCAGAACGTTATTCGTGTTGCCCGAATCTTTCGCAGGGCTTTTTCGCACGCTAAATTTGCGATTCGCTCAATCCTTGTGCGACGCACAAGGATTGAGCTTGATGTCGATTAATTGGGCGCGCGCATCGCTCGCGTTAACTTCTGATTTAAGCGGCCTCGACGAAGCGATGTCGCTCGTAGAGGAATTCGAGCACGCGCTGGCGACACTTCAAATAGGTGGCGTTGGTGGCAAGCTCGAGCCGCTTGCGCGGCCGCGACAGCGGCACCTCCAGCACCTCGCCGATGCGCGCGCTCGGCCCGTTCGTCATCATCACGATGCGGTCGGACAAAAGCACGGCCTCGTCGACGTCGTGGGTGATCATCAGGATGGTGTTGCCGAGCTTCTGATGCAGCGCCATCACCGAGTCCTGCAAGTGCGCGCGGGTCAGCGCGTCGAGCGCGCCGAACGGCTCATCCAGCAGCAAAACCTTCGGCTCCATCGCCAGCGCCCGGGCGATACCGACGCGCTGTTTCATGCCGCCTGAGATCTCGGACGGGCGCTTGTCTCTGGCGTGGGCCATCTGCACCAGGTTGAGATTGTGCATCACCCAGGCGTCGCGCTCGGCGCGGGACTTGGTCCTGGCGAAGACCTTGTCGACGCCGAGCCTGACGTTCTCGTAGACGGTGAGCCACGGCAACAGGCTGTGGTTCTGGAACACCACAGCGCGGTCGGGCCCCGGCGAGTTGACCTCGCGGTTCTCCAGCAGCACGCCGCCCGTGGTGGCGCCGGTCAGACCTGCGATGATGTTGAGCAAGGTCGACTTGCCGCAGCCGGAATGGCCGATGATCGAGACGTATTCGCCCTTCTCGATGGTGAGGTTGATATCCTTCAGCACCTCGGTCGTGGCGGCACCGCGGGTAAAGATCTTGTCGATGTGGTCGAGCTTCAGATATGCGGTCATGGGCCTCTCTCCTCTCAGTTCTGCGCGGTGCCGCGGGTGACGACCTTGCCGAGACCCGCGATCAGGCGATCCAGCACGAAGCCGACGATGCCGACATAGAACAGCGCCAGGATGATCTCGCTGATATGCGACGAGTTCCAGGCGTCCCAGATGAAGAAGCCGATGCCGACGCCGCCGATCAGCATTTCCGCCGCCACGATCGCGAGCCAGGACAGGCCGATGCCGATGCGCAGGCCGGTGAAGATGTAGGGCGCGGCCGCCGGGATCATGATCTTGGAGAAGAACTCGAGCGGATTAAGCTGCACCACCGCGGCGACGTTGCGATAATCCTGCGGGATGTTGCGGATGCCGACCGCAGTGTTGATGATGATCGGCCAGATCGAAGTGATGAAGATGACGAAGATCGCCGAGGGCTGACCGTCGCGGAACGCGGCGAGCGACAGCGGCAGCCAGGCCAGCGGCGGAATCGTGCGCAGCACCTGGAACAGCGGATCCAGCCCGCGCATCGCCCAGACCGACTGTCCGACCAGCACGCCGAGCCCGATGCCGGCAATGGCGGAGAGCGAGTAGCCGAAGGCGACGCGCTGGAGGCTGGCGGACAGATGCCAGAACAGGCCCTTGTCGATGCCGCCATGGTCGAAGAACGGATCGAGGATCAGCTCTTTTGTGTCCGTGAACACTCTCGACGGCGGCGGCAGTGCCGAGCCGGCGCGGCGGCAGATCAGTTCCCAGACCAGCGTCAGCAACGCGATCACGACCAGCGGCGGGATCACGCGCACGGCGGTCTCCCTTGCCATGCGCGCGTAAGTCTCGGCGCGCGGCGGCCGCTTCGGCGTCATTGCGACGACCGGCGCAACGGCTGCGGCAGGCGTCGCGGTCTCAAGCTCGATCTTCGTGGCAGGCATGTTCATCGCTATCTTTCTCCGGCTTGGCAAGGACGATGCGGCCGCCCCTGGGGGCGGCCGCAGGGCTCTCCATCAGACTTCGACGCGCTTGATCGCGAGCGATTTCAGATAGGCCGCCGGATTTTCGGGATCGAACACCTTGCCGTCGAAGAAGGTCTCCTTGCCGCGCGAGGTCGAAGCCGGAATGTCGGAGGCCGCGACACCGAGCGCCTTGGCCGCATCGCGCCACATGTCCTCGCGATTGACCTTGGCGATCAGCGCCTTGCTGTCGAAGCCGGCCTCGTACTTGCCCCAGCGGATGTCCTCGGTCATGAACCAGAGATCGTGGCTCTTGAACGGATAGGAGGCATGGTCGCGCCAGTACTTCATGATGTGCGGCGAGTTCTCGATCACCTTGCCGGGGACGCCGTAGTCGAACTTGCCCTTGGCACGATCGGCGATGTCCTCGACCGGGCAGTTGATCCACTGGCGCTTGGCCATGATGGCGGCGAGTTCTTCCTTGTTCTCCATCTTGTCGGCCCATTGCTGGGCTTCCATGACGGCCATGAGGATCGCCTTCGCGGCTTTCGGGTTCTTGTCGACCCAGGCCGCGCGCATGCCGAGCGATTTTTCCGGATGCTTGCTCCAGATCTCGCCGGTGTTAACGGCAGTGTAGCCGATGCCCTGATGCACCAGCTGCCCGGGCCAGGGCTCACCGACGCAAAAGGCGTCCATGGTGCCGACCTTCATGTTGGCCACCATCTGGGGCGGCGGCACGGTGATGGTCTCGACGTCCTTGTCGGGATCGATGCCGCCGGCAGCGAGCCAATAGCGGACCCAGAGGTCATGCGTGCCGCCGGGGAAGGTCATCGCGACCTTGACCGATTTACCCTCGGCCTTCTTCTTGTCGAACGCCGCCTTCAGCGGCGCGGCATCGACGCCGATCTTGAGGTCGGCATATTCCTTGGCGACCGAGATGCATTGCGCGTCGAGATTGAGCCGGGCCAGGAGATACATCGGCGTCGGCTGGTTGTTCTGCGTCACCTTGCCGGCCGAGATCAGGTACGGCATCGGCGTGAGGATATGCGCGCCGTCGATGCCGTTGCCTTCGGAGCCCAGCACGAGATTGTCGCGCGTGGTGCCCCAGGAGGCCTGCTTCAGCACCTCGGTGTCGGGCATGCCGTATTTGGCGAACAGACCCTTGTCCTTCGCGACGAAGAGCGGGCCGGCATCGGAGAGCGCGATGAAGCCGAGCTTGGCCCCCTTAACTTCGGGGCCCGCGTCCTGCGCGAAGGCGCCGGCGGGGAAATTCAGTTTTGCTGCGGCGAGAAGTGCGGCGGTGGAGCCGGTGGCTTTCAACAATTGACGGCGGCTGAGGCCCGTCTCCACGGGCCGGCGAGTGCGCTTGGTCATAGGCAGTGTCGTCCTTTGCGTCGTTGCAGAATTGATTGGCATCTGTGCACACGAGCAGCCCGTCCGTCCGGCGGCGCCATCTTTGGCGCATGCGAACGCGCGACGGGGGAGACCCCCGTCTGGTGGCGTCGGCAAGTCGGATGAGAAGTCTCGCGGGACGGCTTCAATGGCGTCGGCTTGGAACCATTCAAGCTTCATGCCAAGGCTGACATTTCGAAAAAGCTTGAATAATCAGTAGATTAATAAGGCCGCGCCAGTCTGTCGCAGGTTCGTCCCGCTTCCGAAACTTGCGGACTGCTCAATTCTTGTGCGACGCACAAAGCTTGTGCAGCAGCTCATTCAAGAGGCCCGGGATCGCGTCGAGGGGTATCTGAGCAAAGACCCATCGCATTGATATCGCTACGTCTTTCTGACGCGCCCCCACGGCACGCAACTTGCATTTCCATTGGCGTCAACGAAGACTGCGGCTTGCCGCATTGCTGCAGCCTCTGGCGGCTGCATCCGGAAGCTCACCTGCTTCGCGGCCCTCGCCGGCTCAATCCTCGTGACGCGATTCCCAAGGCTTCCAAACTTTCCATAGCCCTCGTGCGCGGCCGGCCGCCCGCACGACCCAGAACGTTCAGCCGCGCTCTCGCAGAGGGCGTGTCGATCTCACTTACGAAGCAAAGGAACCATTGATGTCGTATCTCGCGCCTTCGGAATTCGTCACCAAGATGGTGGATGCCGGCGAGTCCAAGATCTTCATGTCCACCCGGGATACCATCATCCGGGCCTATATGGCCGGCGCCATCCTGGCACTGGCGGCGTGGTTCGCCGTCACGATCAACGTCAACACCGGGCAGCCGCTGGTCGGCGCGCTGCTGTTTCCGGTCGGTTTCGTCATGCTCTATCTCCTGGGCTTCGACCTCCTGACCGGCGTGTTCGTGCTCTCGCCGCTCGCCCTGATCGACAAGCGCCCGGGCGTGACGCTTGGCGGCGTGCTGCGCAATTGGGGTCTCGTCTTCGTCGGCAACTTCGCCGGCGCCTTCACCGTGGCCTTCATGATGGCTTTCGTCACCACCTTCGGCTTCACGCAGGCGCCCGACAAGGTCGGCGCGGCCATCGGCAACATCGGCGAGGGCCGGACGCTCGGCTATGCGGCGCACGGCGCGGCGGGCATGGCGACGCTGTTCTTGCGCGGCATGCTCTGCAACTGGATGGTCTCGACCGGCGTCGTCGGCGCCATGATCTCGACCTCGGTGCCGGGCAAGGTCATCGCGATGTGGATGCCGATCCTGGTGTTCTTCTACATGGTGTTCGAGCATTCCGTCGTGAACATGTTCCTGTTCCCGTCCGGCCTGCTGCTCGGCGCGAAGTTCTCGTTCATGGACTATCTGATCTGGAACGAGATCCCGACCGTACTCGGCAACCTCGTCGGCGGCCTCGCCTTCACCGGCATGACCCTCTACGCCACGCACGTCATGACCCTGCCGAAGCGCCAGGCCGCTAAGGCAGCGAAGCCCCGCGTCGCCGCCTGATCGAATCCGTCTCGACAGGGGAGCCTCGCCCGAGCAGGGTGAGGCTCCCCTCTCCTGGTGATGACGATGACCCGCGGACTCCTGATTTCGGTCGGCCAGCACTCCGACAAGGGTCGCAAGCCCGTCAACCAGGATTTTCATGGCGTCCTGATTCCGCAGGAGCCGCTGCTCAGCCTGAAGGGAATTGCTGCGGTCCTCGCCGACGGCATCTCGAGCAGCAGCGTGAGCCAGATCGCCAGCGAGTCGGCGGTCAAGAGCTTCCTGATGGACTATTACTGCACGTCGGAATCCTGGACGGTGAAGACGTCCGCCCGCCGCGTGCTGAATGCCACCAATTCCTGGCTGCACGCGCAGACGCGCAAGAGTCAATACGCCTATGACCGCGACAAGGGCTATGTCTGCACGCTCAGCGCCATGGTCATCAAGGCGACCACTGCGCACATCTTTCATGTCGGCGATTGCCGCATCTACCGCGTCGCCGGCAAGGCGCTGGAGCAGCTGACCGACGATCACCGCATCATTGTCTCGTCCGAGCAGACCTATCTCGGCCGCGCGCTCGGCATCAATCCGCAGCTCGAGATCGACTACCAGGCGTTCGAGGTCGAAGCCGGCGACACCTTCCTGCTGGCAACCGACGGCGCCTACGAATTCGTCGACGCGCGTTTCGTCACGAGCGCGCTGAGCGAGCATGCCGCCGAGCTCGACGGAGCGGCCAGGGCGATCGTCGAGGAAGCCTACCGGCGCGGCAGCGACGACAACATCACCGTCCAGATCATTCGCATCGATGCGGTGCCGCAGCGCGAGCCGGCCGGCATCTTCAATCAGACCGCGGAATTGCCGCTTCCCGCGCTGCCGGAGCCGCGGGCGATCTTCGACGGCTACCGGATCGTCCGCGAGATCCACGGCAGCAGCCGCAGCCATATCTACCTTGCGGTCGATAACGAGACCGAGCAGCCGGTCGCGCTCAAGCTGCCCTCGGTCGATCTGCGCGACAACGCCGCCTATCTCAAGCGCTTCCTGATGGAGGAATGGATCGCGCGCCGGATCGACAGCCCGCACGTGCTGAAGCCGCTATCGCAATCGCGCCGCCGCAGCTATCTCTACGTCGCGACGGAATTCGTCGAGGGGCAGACATTGAAGCAGTGGATGACCGACAATCCGCGCCCCGATCTCGAAACCGTGCGCGGCATCATTGAGCAGATCGCCGCGGGCCTGCGCGCCTTTCACCGCATGGAGATGCTGCACCAGGACCTCAGGCCCGACAACATCCTGATTGACAAGACCGGCACCGCAAAGATCATCGACTTCGGATCGGTCAGGGTCGCCGGCGTCGCCGAGGCCGCGCCGCCGGACGAGGCCGGCGAAATCCTGGGAACGATGCAGTACACGGCGCCGGAGTACTTTCTCGGACAGGGCGGCTCGCCGCGCTCCGACATGTTTTCGCTGGCCGTGATCTGCTACCAGATGCTGACGGGAAAGCTGCCCTACGGCGCCCAGATCGCCAGGATCCGCCGCAAGGCGGACGTGCGGCGGCTCAAATACCGCCCGGCCGACGATGACCGCAACGTGCCGGCCTGGGTCGACGGCGCGCTCCGGCGCGCCCTGCATCCCGATCCCTACAAGCGGCACGAGGATCTTTCCGAATTCGTGTTCGAGCTGCGCACGCCCAATCCGGCCTATCTCGACACGCGGATCACGCCGCTCCTCGAGCGCAGCCCGCTGATGTTCTGGAAGCTGACCTCGGCAGCCCTCGCCTGCGCGGTGGTCGTGCTGCTGGCGCTGCTGCACGCGCGATAGGACGACCTAAGGGCGGAAGGGTCAGGGTCTCCTAGATCAATCTTTTGTCGGACGCGTTTATCGCCGCCGACTCTCCGCCAGCGTAATGGCGCCCGCAGCCACTAGGACAATGACGATGACCGTTGCAAGCGCCTCCACCGAGACCAGGGTGTCGTACCAGCTGTTCCAAAGCTCAAGCATGCGCTGACCTCTATCGAGCGCACAGCCCACCCGCGCTGACATGCACTCTGTCAGAAGGACGCGTCTTCGCGTACAAGTACAATGCTACGTTTCGTCGCGTGTGTTTTGATCGCGCGGCAGCGTGACCTGAGCCGGACGCCGCAATATCGTGCGAACATAGTGCGGCCATCGCGCAGTGAGATCGCCCGCGGCCATGTCGAAGATGCCGACTGACTGTGAAGTGGTTTACATTCCTGTGTTCTTGGCCGGGCTAATGTAGCGAAAGCTTCTTATTTGAAGGAGGCATCCAATGTTCGCGGCAATCAAATGGAACTCCCGATATAGCGCTCGTGAATGGGTGATGATGGCTGGAGCGCTGGTCGTCAGACTCCGCGCGTCGAATGCAAGCCGACAGGACGATGAAACCAAGCGAAGGCGGCCACCCTGGAAGCACTTCGACGACACACATCATTGGGACGTTAACGCGGAGGAATGGGTTCCCAATCGCGATCGATGATAGTGCAACGCATTGTGCGTTGCTCAGACTAGATCCGAGCCTTCAAGATTTCTCCCCTGACGGGCCCGGTCGAGCGATGCGGTCACGTCGACCCGAATGACCCTGAACGGCGGTTATCACGGGCCGACGCGGTCGCCCCTAATTCCTGCCCGACTGGGCTTGATCGTAGGTCTGCAGGATACGAACAAATTCTGCCATGCTGGATCGATCTCGGTTTTGAACCGCAGTCGCAACCTGAGTCTGGGACGTGGGGGCCGGCTGCCAGAACCGCATCAGAAGATCGGCGATGTTTCTCATGGCGTACTTTCTGCACCAACCAGGGCGGTAGCATTGGTTGAGCGGCAAAGTGCCGCTGGATCGGAAGAAGGGCCGGCGGGCACTACGCCGCCGGCCTTGTCCCGCAAATGCCGGCTCGCAGGGCCGGTTCCGTTGCTTTTCACTCTGGATGTATCGGTAGCACCAAGCACTTGGTGGGCGCCATCGCACGCAGGTATGAAGTGGCCATACTTAAGTTGACTTGGGCTCAGGTAGAGAACGGGCCCAGCACGGTGGTCTGTGTCGCGCCCTCGCGGTCGCGATGGTTGACCGCGTCGACCAGCATGGATGGCGAGCGACGCAGCCACGCGCCCTCATGCCAGCCCTCAGAGGGACGCCGCGATCTCGGCGACGAAATCGCGATAGGAGCGCAAGGGACGGCCTAGCATGTCGGTCAGACGCTTGACGTCGCCGGCCTCGGGAATCATTCCCTCCGTGAGGAAGCGCTCGCTCATCACCCGCATGTCGAAGGCCATCCAGCTGGGCATGAAACGTCTGAGGTTCTTCTCGAAGCCCGCGGTGTCGTCACCGCCATAGGCGATCGTGCGCCCGAGCACGTCCGACCAGATTGCGGCAGCCTTGGCACCGGTGATGGTATCGGGACCAACGAGATTGAGTCGCACGAGCGGAAGCGGCGTGGCGGACCTCTCGCGGCGGATCAACTCGATCGCCGCGATCTCGCCGATATCGCGCGCGTCGATCATCGCAAGTCCCTTGCTGCCGATCGGCATGGGGTAAACGCCGTATCCTGTGACGGCCTCCTTGATCATGAGCTCGTTGTTCATGAAATAGGCGGGGCGCAGGATGGTCGCGTTGAAGCTCATCTGCTCGATCATGCGCTCGACGCCGAACTTGCCGGCGAAGTGCGGCACGTTCACGTAGCGGTCACTGTGAATGACCGACAGATAGACCATGCGCTCGATGCCGGCCTCGCGGGCAAGATTGAGCGCAGTCAGCGCCTGAGTAAATTCCTCCGGCACCACGGCGTTGAGCAGAAACAGCGTCGAGACGCCAGAGAGCGCGTTGCGCAGGGACTCGACGTCCAGCAAGTCGCCCTGGGCGACGGCGACGCCGGCCGGCAGGTTGGCCTTCGCGGGATCCCGGACCAGAGCGCGCACATCGGCGCCACGCTTGACGAGCTGCTCGACGACCTGGCGGCCAATCGTGCCGGTTGCGCCGGTAACGAGGATAGTCATGAGATTTCTCCGGTTTGGTTGTTGAGACACCCGGAAATTAGCGATCCACATGCGAGCCGATAGCCGCTATATTTGGACAGATCGTCTCATGGATGGAACAGATGGAATTGCTTGCGCTTGCCGACTTCAATCTCGTCGCCCGGCATGGAGGGTTCGGAAAGGCCGCGCGCGCCGCGGGACGTCCGAAAGCGACCTTGTCCCGGCGCGTGTCCGAACTCGAGAATAGCCTCGATTTGCGCCTCTTCGAACGCGGCGGGCGCACTCTCAAGCTGACCCAGGAAGGACGCGCGCTCTACGAGCGGACCGGCGCACTCCTCACCGAGCTCGACGAGACAGCGGCAGCGATCGCTGCGGGCGGGGACAAGCCCAAGGGCCGATTGCGGATCAGCGCTCCCATGCTCTTTTCCCAAACCGCCATGGGCCGTCTCGCGGCCGGCTTCGCGCTCAGGCATCCGCAGGTCCGACTGGAAGTCACCACGGATGATCGGTACGTCGATATGATCGAGGAAGGTTTCGACCTCGCGATCCGGGTCAATCCCGATCCGGATGAAAGCCTGGTCGGCCGCATCTTCTTGCGCGACCGACTGGTGGTCGTAGCCAGCCCCACGCTAAAGCGGCCAAATGGCCATCTCGCCGTTCCAGCCGTCGTGCGCGGAACGGTGGACGATGGTGCGGCCTGGGACATCAGGCGACCAAGCGGCACGTCGCGCATAGCGGTCGATCCCGTGCTTCGCCTGTCTTCGCTGATGATGGTTCGCGACGCCATTCGAGCCGGCATCGGCGTCGCACGGCTGCCTTTGTCGCTCGTCAGCCACGATCTCGCCGCCGGCACACTGGTCCGCTGGGGTGATGTCGAGAGATCCGACATCACCCTATGGACGCTCTATCCCTCGCGGCGATTGCTCAGTGCGCGCGTCTCCGCCTTCCTCGATTATCTGAAGGAGGCCTTTCCGAAGGGAACGCCCGACGAGTTGGCAGCCTACATCGGGGGATGACGGAAATACCGAGCCCTCACGCCGGCTCGGTCGCCTTCACCCCCAGCGGCTTCGGCGCCATGCCGCCGCCGGGCTTGAGGTGGAATTCGTAAGTCATCAGGTGCCACGTCCCGCTCGCCTTCGTGCCGTCCGGCATTTCAGGGTCGTTGCGCGGCTCGACCTTGGCGATGAGATCGTCCTTCACGCCGAACACCACGTCGGAATCCAGATATTTGTCGCCGCCGATGAAGACGTGGGTGATCAGCGGCTCAAAGCCCTTGGCATTGACCAGGAAGTGCACATGCGCGGGGCGCATCGGATGGCGGCCCGTCTGTACGATCATCTCGCCGACCGGGCCGTCGGTCGGAATCGGATAGCTGCAAGGCAGGATGGTGCGGAAGAAGAAGCGGCCGTCATTGTCGGTGATGAAGCGCGCCCGCGCCGAGGCGCCGACTTCGTCATAGTTCGGTTTCTGTGAATCGTAGAAGCCGTCATCATCGGCATGCCAGACGTCGACGGGGACGTTGGCGAGCGGCTTGCCCTTCAGATCCGTAACGCGGCTTTGCACGAACATCTTCTCGCCGGTCTGGTTGTGCGGCGAGATGTCGGTGCCGTGCGCGGTCACCTTGTGCTCGCCGACATAGAACGGGCCCAGCACGGTGGTCTGTGTCGCGCCCTCGCGGTCGCGATGGTTGACCGCGTCGACCAGCATGGACACGCCGAGCACGTCGGACAGGAGGATGAATTCCTGGCGCGTGTCGGTGCATTTCTGCCCGGTGCGGGTCAGGAAATCGATGGCGTAGTCCCATTCCTCGAAGGTCAGGCCGGTCTTGCTCACGTAATCGTGCAGCGACTTCACCAATTCCTGGAGCAGGAATTTCGCGCGGGGATTGGGGGTGCTGTCGAAGCTCTTGACGACGGCTTCGGTAAGATCGGTCTCGTTGAACTGGGTCATGATGGCTTGCCCTGTGTTCTTCTCGTTCGCCCCCGGGGGCTCCTTGGAGGCGTTCCAGAGGGCAGCCTACACCAGCCGGGCCCCCTGCGTTAAGCGCGAGCGGCTTGGAATGAGGCCGTCATTTCGCTATCAACGAACCGAAAGAACTGCCCGGAGGAAACTGATGCTCGCGCCCACCCCCGCCTCGCCCGAATCCGTCGGCATGTCCAAGGCCGCGCTCGACCGCATCGATGCGCATCTGAAGAGCCGGTACATCGATGCCGGCCGCTTCCCGGGCACGCATCTTCTGGTCTACCGCCGCGGCAAGGTCGCGCACAGCTCGGTCCAGGGCCTTGCCGATGTCGAGCGCAAGCTGCCGGTGAAGGACGACACCATCTACCGCATCTATTCCATGACCAAGCCGCTCACCAGCGTCGCCTTCATGATGCTGGTCGAGCAAGGCCTCGTCGCGATCGACGAGCCCGTCGCCAAGTACATTCCGGAATGGAAGGATCTCGGCGTCTTCGTCGCCGGCACCTACCCGGCCTTCCTGACCCGGCCGCCGTCCCGGCCGATGCTGATCGTCGACCTCCTGCGCCACACCTCCGGCCTGACTTACGGCTTCCAGCAGCGCTCGAATGTCGATGCCGCCTATCGCACTGAAAAGATCGGCGAAGTCGAGAAGTCGGGCACGCTGCAGACCATGATCGAAGGCCTGGCCAAGATCCCGCTGGAATTCTCCCCCGGTGAATCCTGGAACTATTCGGTCTCGACCGACGTGCTCGGCTATCTCATCGGCAAGATCTCCGGGGTGCCTTTCGAGCAGTTCCTTAAATCACGCATCCTCGACCCACTCGGCATGACCGACACCGATTTCCATGTGCCCGCTTCGAAGGCGCATCGTTTCGCCGCCTGCTATTCCGCCGATCCCGGCGGCGGCATGACCTTCCACGCCGGCCAGCGGCGCGAGGGCCTGACGCTTCAGGACGATCCGGCGACGAGCTCGTTCCTCACCCCGCCCTCGTTCATCTCCGGCGGCGGCGGGCTGTGCTCGACGGTTGCCGACTATCTCACCTTCTGCCGCGCCCTGCTCAACGGCGGCGAGCTCGGCGGTGTCAGGCTGATCGGACCGAAGACGCTGGCGTTGATGACGACCAACCACATTCCGGGCGGCCATGCGCTGCCGGAGGTATCCCGCTCGCTGTTCTCCGAAGCGACCTATAATGGCATCGGCTTCGGCCTCGGCTTTGCCGTGACGATGCGCCCGGCCGAGACGCTGATCGCCGGCAGCCCCGGCGAATACAATTGGGGCGGCGCGGCCACCACCTCGTTCTGGATCGATCCGGCCGAGGAGCTGATTGCGATCTTCATGACGCAGGTGCTGCCGTCGAGCGCCTACCCGATCCGGCGCGAGCTGCGCAGCATGGTCTACGCCGCGATCACCGAGAGCAATCTGTAGCCAATGGCCCGGGTCCCGCGGCCGTCGTCCGCGGGATCGCGCTCTCGGAAGCTGATTTGCCGAGGCTCATTTGAGCATCTCCGGCACGATCAGACGCGGCAGGAACAGCGACACGCTCGGCCAGACGATGACGGCCGCGAGCACCAGCAGCATCGGGATCAGCATGATCAGCGTGTCCTTCAGCGCATAGCGCAGCCGTACGCCCGCGATCGAGCAGGCGATCATCAGACACAGGCCATAGGGTGGCGTCACCAGTCCGAAGGCCAGCGACACGATGGAAATGATCGCGAACTGGACCGGATGGAGATCGACCGACTTGGCGAGCGGCTCCAGCACGGTGCCGACGATGATGATGGCCGGAATGGCGTCGAGAAAGCAGCCCACCACCAGGAAGCAGAAGGAGATGAAGAAGCCGGCCGCAACGGCGCCCATGCCCCATGTCGAGACGTTGGCCAGCAGCTCCTGCGGGATCTTGTAATAGGCGAGCAGCCAGCCGAACGCACTCGCGGTGCCGACGCAAAACAGCGCCACGCCTGCAAGCCTGCCGGTGTCGAGCAAGGCCTTGTACAACTCGCGGATCCCCGTCTCGCGGTAAAAGAACGCCGAGAGCACCACGGAATAGAGCACGGCGACACAGGCCGACTCGGTCGCGGTGAACCAGCCGAGCAGGATGCCGCCGACGATGATGAACGGCGTCATCAGCGCCGGTATCGACCTCCAGATGGCGCATCGCATCTCGACCCAGGTCGACTTCGGATAGGTCGGGTAGCCGCGGCGCACGGCATAGACGTGCACCGTCGCCATCTGCGCACCCGCGATCAGCAGGCCCGGCACGATGCCGGCCAGATACATCGCCGCAATCGAGGTCGAGATCAGGCCGCCCCATACGATCATGAGGATCGACGGCGGGATGATGACTGCAAGCACGGCGGACACCGCGGTGATCGCGATGGAGAACGAGAGGTCGTAGCCTTCCTTGGTCTGGGCATCGATGAAGATCTTGGACTGGCTCGCCGCATCGGCCGTCGAGGAGCCCGAAATGCCGGCAAAGAACACCGACAGCACGACGTTGATCTGCGCCAGCGATCCCGGCCAGTGCCCGACCATCGAGCGCGACAACGCCACCAGGCGTTCGGTGATGCCGCCGATGCTCATCAGGTTCGCCGTCAGCAGGAAGAACGGCACCGCCAGCAGGATGAATGAATTGTAGGCGTTGAAGGTCTCCTGCGCGAGCATCATCAAAGACAGATGCGGCTCGATCAGCAGGATCGGCACGCAGGCAAGGCCGAGCGCGAAAGCGACCGGCACGCGCACGATCAGCAGGCCGACGAAGACCCCGAACAGCACCATCGCGGCCTGTCCGGCGGAGAGTACATTGCCGCTCATTGCCTTGCCCCGACCACAACGCGCATTTCATCGATGATCTGTTCGCCCGCGAAGACGATCCACGTTACGCCGGCAACAGGCCAAGCCACGTGAATCAGCCAAAGCGGCAGATCCGCCAGCTCCGACGTTCTGTTCCAGGCAAAGCGCGTGAACTCGAGGCCCGCCGTTACGAACACCAGCGCCAGCGCCAATATGCCGAGACGCGCCAGGATCCGCACCGCAGCCTCCGACCGCCGCGACAGGTCGGGCCACACGTCGACCTCGAAATGCTGGGCTTCGCGCACGCCGACCATGGCACCGATCATGATCGTCCAGACAAACAGGAAGCGCGCCATTTCCTCGGTCCAGATGTAGGACGGAATGAACGGCGTGTAGCGTGAGATGATTTGCAGCGTGACCGGAACAACGAGGATGCCGACGCAGGCGGCCAGCAGGAATTCCAGCAACTTGGCATAGGCCGCCGTGACGCGGCGCCACAGCGACGGTGTGGACGGGACGGGCATTTCAGGCATTGGGACTCCCAGCGGCAGAACATCCGCCACGTCCGGGCAGGAAGCGGGGCCTGCCCGGGGCTGCTGTCGGCGGACGCAAAACCTCAGACGGCGTTGATCTTCTCGAAAATGCCTTCCGCGCCGATTTCCTTGGCGTAGGTGGCTATCACGGGGTCGGCGAGTTTCTTCATGGCGTCCCGCTCCTCGAAGGGGACGCGCTTGAGCTTGCCGGCCTTCTCGAGCGTGTCGAGCTTGACGACCTCCTCGCTCGACTCGAGCTGACGGCCGTAATCGCCGGCCTCCTTGCCGGCCTTCATGATCGCGTCCTGCAAATCCTTCGGCAACGTCTTCAGCGTCTTCACCGAGAAGCAGATCGGCCGGATCGACACCGCGTGCTGGGTCAGGTTGAGATGCGGGGCCACTTCGTAGAACTTCATGGCCTCGACGCCGGCCGCCTCGTTTTCACCGGCCGAGATCACCCCGTTCTGGATCGCGTTGTAGATCTCGTTATAGGCGATCACCGTCGGGCTCATGCCGACCGCCGCGAAGGTCTTCGACCAGATCGGTGCGCCCTGCACGCGGACCTTGAGCCCCTTGAGATCGGCCAGGTTCTTGAGCGGCTTGTTGGCGAAGATGTTGCGGATGCCGCCGCCCGCGTAACCGATCAGGACGACCTCGGCTTTCGCCGCGACCTCGTCGGCGATCGGCGCCAGGATATTGGCTTCGACCACCTTGTTCATGTGCTCGATGCCCTTGAACACGAAGGGCGCGTCGATGAACGGGGCCGCCTTGGCGAAGGTCGACATGTGCGCCGGCGAAACGATGCCGTAATCCACCGCCTTGCCCTGCGACATGTACTCGAAATACTGCTTCTCGAGGCCGAGCGAAGAGTTCCTGTGCAGGGTGAAATTGACGGGCTTGCCGTAATACTTCTTCACCAGCTCCTCGAACCGGAGCAGAGCCCGGTTGAAGGCGTGGTCGTCGTTGAACTGCACGGCGCCGTTCAGCGTGACCGGCGCTTGCGCCCTGAGGATCGACGGCATGCCAATCGTAGCCGCCGCAGTGGTCGCGCCGATACCAGCGAGAAATGACCTTCGCCTCATCGTCTCCCCTCCCTTTGATGCTCCGACCCTGTCGCCGGGCCGTGAGTGCAGCCGGTATGCGGCTTGCGAAAGGAAGCGTATGAAAAACCTCGGCAGGACGGAAGTCATTTCGCCTGCGCTGGGGGTACTCCTTCGTCGCAGGGCCCCCCGCCACCACCTGCTGCACTGCAACTCGGGCCGCTGCGGGCACGCGGCTCGGCTGCCTTCTTCGGACATCCGACGACCTGCGGATGCGAAAATCGTGGCGCCGCGCAAGTCGCACCCGTATGGTCCTCCCAAAATCATAATCCGGCGCCGCTGCGCTGGAACCGGGACGCCCGCGCTTGTCAAAGCTTACCCTGCCGGTCCGGCTCGCTCTTCTGGTCACGGGAACGATGTTGCCGCTGATCGTCTTTGCGGTCGGCATTGCCGTTTATAATTACTGGCAGGACCGCAGCGACGCGACGCGCCGGGTGGTGGCGAACGTGCGAAGCATGCGCCTCGTCCTGGACTCCGAGGTTCAGCGCATGACCGGCGGCCTGCAGGTGCTCGCATTGACCAATTCCCTGCGCCACGACGATTTCCAGACCTTCCGCCGCATCGCGCTCGGGTTCGTCGAGCAATATGGCAAAGGCGGTCTGGTGCTGATCTCCGACCGCAAGGGCCGGCTGTTGTTTTCCTCTGCGACGGAGGACACCGCAAGCCTGCCGCCGCGCGGCCATCTCGAGACGATCGAGAGAGTGTTTACAAACAGGTCGCCCCAATATTCCGACCTGTTCATCGGCGCGATCAGCGGGCGGCAGATGCTCACCGTCGAGGTTCCGGTGTTCCGCGACGGCGAGGTGATCTACGACCTCTGCTTCAGTCCACCCATCGGCATTTTCCAGGAGCTGGTGGAAAAGCAACGGCCCGACCAGCTCTGGACCGTATCCCTGCTCGACACCAAGGGCATCGTCTTCGCGCGCGCACCGAACCCGAACGAGACGGTCGGCAAGCAGGCTTCCGGGGCGCTCTACGATGCGATGTCCCGCATGTCGGAGGCCGCCCTTTCGACCGTCTCGCTCGACGGGGTGCCGCTATCCTCTGCCTTTACCAAGTCGCCCCTGACCGGCTGGACCGTCGTGGCAGGCGTCGCCGAGAGCTCGCTGATCGCGCCGCTCTGGCGCAACATCGCGATCACCAGCCTGATCGGCGGCATCCTGCTGCTGACCGGCTTGACCTTCGCCGTCAGGATGGCGACCACGATCGCACGCGGCGAGATGCTGCACGATCTGTTGATCGACGAGCTCAACCATCGCGTCAAGAACACACTGGCCTTGATGCAGGCGATCGCGGTGCAGACTTTCCGCAGCGCCAGCCGGGACGAGCGGATCAAGTTCGAGGGCCGGCTCGGCGCGCTGGCCGAAGCGCACAACCTGCTGAGCCAGGAGAAATGGGCGGGCTCCGAGCTCCGCGACGTGATCGCACGCGCGCTTCAGCCATTCCTGCTGAACGGCCCCGACCGCATCCGCATGGCCGGTCCTGCCGTGCCGCTGTCGCCGCGGCTCGCCGTGGTGCTGTCGATGATCGTGCACGAGATCGCCACCAACGCCGCGAAATACGGAGCGCTGTCCAACGAGACCGGGCGGGTGACGCTGGACTGGGAGGTCGTCACCGATGCGCCGAAGCCGCGGCTCCGGCTGATCTGGACCGAGATCGGCGGACCGCCGGTGACGGCGCCGGTGCGGCGCGGCTTCGGCTCTCGCCTGATCGAGCGCAGCGCCCGCGACCAGCTCGGCGGCGAAGCAACCGTCGACTTCCTGCCGCGCGGCGTGGTCTGCACGGTGGTCTGCACGCTGGACGAGGCGCGGTGAACGAGAGGACATCGCCGGACGTCCCAAGCGCGATGAGACCGGAACAAATCGTCATCGCGCTTGAGCTCATCGTTCGGGCATTCCGGAGAAATCGCTTCGCGCGTTCCGGATCAAATTCTACACGGTCGAGATGCCGTCGATCGGGCTGATATCACCGACGAAGCGCAGCAGGTCGGCCATCGTGAACTCGCCCGGCACTTGCGATGGAAGCGTCGGCTTCCAGCTCTTGCCCTTGAGCCAGAGGTACGATTGGTGATCGCCATGGACGAGGCCGACAAAGACCTCGGCAAGCAGCGTCGCCCCGACCGGTCCGAGCCTTTCGCCGCCGCCCCGCTGCTCCGCTTCCTTTAGGATGTAGTACCAGAGCGGGGTGTGCTCGTGCAGACCATGCTTCCTCGCCACGGCACCGTCGGTCCCCTTCGAGATCTCGGCCGGGGTCAGAGGATTCTTGATCTTCATGGCCTTGGCGACGTCCTGTCCGGACGGCAATCCCAACAGCACGCCGCGCTTGAGGTTGCGGAACGGCAGGCTGCCGCCATCGCCCGGCAAGGTGTGGAGCTGCGGCACGACGAACGGATCGATCTTGCGCGACGGATTGAACCCCACGCCCGGAGGATTGTTCGGCAGGATCTGGTAGAAGCGCCGCCAGTCGATGATCCAGTTGCTTGAAAGCACCGGAAGCGGGAGCGGTGGCTGGATCGGATTCGGCGCGAGATCGCCGATGATGCCGCCCGAGAGCCCGGTAAACCTGAACAGCAGGTCGAGCGTCGCCGGAGCGAGGCCGCCCGGCGTGAAGATCCGGTTGTGGCTATAGACCTGGCGAACCATGCTGTGGCCAAGACGATAGACCGCCGCGGAAAACTCGACGGGCATGTAGGGTGTCTTCTTGAAGCGGTAGAAGCGCCGCCCCTGCTCGAGGATCTTCGCCACGATCCCCTTTTCGGTGATCCGCTCGACGAAATCGTGCAGGACCATCCATTGATAGTGCCAGGTCACGATCCGGCGCGCTTCCTCGAAGATCTCGCCCTGCGGCTTGCCCGACGCCGCGAGCTGGTCGCAGACCTTGTTGTGAAACTTCAGCATCGCAAGATGGGTTTGCGCGACCAGCAGATTCTCGTCGTTACGATGATCGCCGATGAGGGCAAACCCCTCGGGATTGCGCGGCAGGTCGTTGCGATGGTCCCCGGTGATGTCATCGACGTTGACGGTCTTGCCGATCAGGAGCTTGGGACCCGGAGTCTTGCCGGTGTCGCTGGCCGAATTGCGCGCGTACAAATGGCGGCTTCCGTCCGGACCGAGACCGTAGACGCTGTCGAGGTCGAGGGCGGGCGTGCGAAAATTCGTGACCGCCGTCGGATCGGCTTCCTTCTCGCCAAAGGAGGTCAGGTCGAGCGTGATGTCGTGGTCGACGAATTGGCCGAGATAGGTGAAGCCGGCCGGTACGTTGGCATTGTTTCCCGCGGGATCGCCGGGGTTGGGGTCCTTCATCGCATCGGCGAGTTCATGGAGCGGACCGTCATCGACGGCCAGCGGCTCCAGGGTCGGAAACATCCGACCAAACATGCCCGGGTCGTCGTGCCCGGAAAGCGTATCGAGAAATTGTCGCGTCGGCTGACGTCCGGCCTTGCCGTGACCGGGATGAACGTTGACCTCGGTTCCCATCGCTTGCTCCTGCCTTGAAATGCTGTGGGGAGAGGGGCGACGAAGTTGTCGATTGGGTTGAAATTCCCGTTTCAGTATACGCTTTTGAAAATTGCCCCTCAGGGTGCAGTACAAGGAAATATTACCACAGATTGCATCTCGTGGGTGAGTCCTGCCGGCGAGGCTTTTTGCCCCACTGACGACACGGGCTTTTGATCGCCCGAAGCTCGAGCAAGTGAGACTAAGGCGCGACGCACGATGCGCGGCGATCTCGTCGCGCTTCAGCGTTTCGCGGCGAACCGCGCCCAGATCTCGGTGTCGGTGTAGAAGTCGACGCCGCCATCGAGATCTCGCACCAGCCACTCGCCGAGATAGACGATCTGGGTGCCGCTACGCCGCTCGTGCCGAAGCTCGAATTTTCCCTCGGCATCCTTCTGAAGCGAGCAACTGGACTGAACCCAGCTCGGCCACTCCTGCAAGGGCTGTCCCACGAATTGCCAGGCCACCAGGGCCACGTTGCCCGATATGGGCTCTAGGCGCACCGTCTTGGTCACGTGATCTCCCACCATGCGGCTGTCCCTGCTCCCTCCAACGCCTCGGGATCGGAAAGGTTTGGGGGTCCTGCCGCTCTCAGGCAGCATGCCTGACGGTTCGCAACGGTTCCACTAGGTTTCCATCCGTGAAAACCCGGTTCCAGTGGGAGCTAGCCGATCGTCTGCAGCGCTGGAAAGGTCTCCAGCAGCCAGATGCTGACATTCGAGACCGCGCCGGTGAGAAAACCGATGCCGGTGATCACCATCAGGACGCCCATGGCGCGCTCGACATTGACGAGGTGGCCCTTCATACGCGCGAACAGTGCCGAGAACTGCTCGATCATCAGGGCGGCGATCAGGAAGGGAATGCCGAGGCCCGCGGAATAGACCGCGAGCAGGCCCGCGCCCTTCGTCACCGTGGTTTCAGCCGCGGCGATCGACAGGATCGCGGCGAGGATCGGGCCGATACAGGGCGTCCAGCCGAAGGCGAACGCGAGCCCCATGATGTAGGCGCCCCACAGGCCGACCGGCTTCGGGATCGGCAGCCGTCCCTCGCGCATCAACAGGCCGATGCGCGTCAGCCCGAGGAAATGCAGGCCCATGACGATAATGACGATGCCGGCGAGGATCGACAGCTCCGCCGACCAGGCCCGGATCAGCCCGCCGATCAGCGAGGCGCTGGCGCCGAGCGCGACGAACACCGTGGAGAAGCCCAGCACGAACAGCAGCGCCGACATCAGGATTGCGCGCTTGGAGGCCGAGGGCGGCTCGTCGCTCTCGACGTGCTCGATCGTGGCGCCGGTGAGGTAGATCAGATAGGGCGGGACCAGCGGCAGGACGCAAGGCGAAAGGAAGCTGACGAGGCCGGCAATCAGCGCCGCCGGGATCGAAACATTTTGCATGATGCCGTCTGAGCCATCTCAGGTACCGGTACGGCGCGCGGGAAATGCGCCCGGCCGGAGCCGAACCGGCTCTGGTGTAGCCGATGCCGGAGAATGCGCAACAGAGGCGCACGAAACCAGGGCTCCTCCCGATGCCGTCTGCGATCACAGGTGCGGCATCGAGACGCGCACAAATCTCGCCAAAAAGCGAGGTTCGGCGGCGCGGCTACTTCACCACGCGGAGCAGCGGACGCCGGGGCTGGTCCTGCGTCTGCTTGGAAGGCGGCGGCGGCACGCTCGCAGCGCTCCGCAGCATTTCGTCGCACAATGCCTTGAGATCGGCACTGTCTATTCCTTTGAGCTTCATCCTGACGTCGAGGATGACTATGGACAGCAGATCGGCCGACTCCCGGCTGTTGCACGCATTGAGAACCTTGCGGCACTCCTCGAGCGTTTCCAGCACCGACTGCAACTGTTCGTCTGAATGCGACACCGGCGTTCTTTCCGTTAATTCGGCCTGCGAGACGTGATTGTGACGACCCCCTCGGCACCCCTGGAATACCGAGGATAGCATGAGGCCACTGCGCCTCTGAACCTGATTTCGGTGGGTTTCTGTCGCGGAACTGCGGTTCCGGCCACCATCGCCGCGTCGCGCTGTTGGCGATGCGCGAAGCAGTTCGGAAGCGAACGCTTGGCGCGCTGCAATTGATCCACTGAAGGATACGACGCCGGCTTGCGCGCAAAGACGGTCGTCGCGGACTGCGCCTGCAATCCCGCAGCCCTTTCACGGCTCGCAACGGAACTCACGCCACACCCCTTATGCGGGCGACAATCCACCCAATTCCCAGCCCATGCCAGCATCTAAATACCACCCCACTAGATAGTAAGGATGACAGTTCAAAACTCATCATCCCCAACCCGCAGTGGTTGTGGTTTGCGCTGGATTCTGCCAGTTTAGCAGTCCGAAAGGACTTGTATGCACTCCTTGGCGGAAAGGGGCGTTCCTCTGACGGAACGCCAAAAGACAAATCTCAGCGGCCTCTCGGATTGGGATGCGGCCCGCATATTTCTTGAAGTCGTCCGATGCGGAAGCTTCCGGTCGGCGGCCGAACGCCTGTCGTTGTCGATCAACGCCGTGCGCCGCCGGATCGACGATTTCGAACGCCAGACCGGCACCACGCTATTCACCCGCGACGTCCACGGCACCCATCTGACCGATGAAGGCGCGCTGGTGGTGTCCGCCGTCGAGCGCATGGAGGCTGCCACCTTCGACGTGCTGCGGGCCAGCGATTCGATGGCCAACGCGTTGTCCGGCGAGGTCCGGGTCGCCGTTACTGAGGGGCTCGGCACGTTCTGGCTCGCCCCGCGCCTGGTCGAGTTTCAGCAGGCCTATCCGAAGATCCTGGTCGACCTGCATTGCGCGATGCGCTCGGCCGATGTCTCGCGCCACGAGGCCGACGTCGCCATCCATCTGTCGCGTCCCTCGGCCCTCGACATCAAGCTGGTGCGGCTCGGCCGCATGCACCTGATGTTCTGGGCCTCCGAGAAATACATCGCAAAACATGGCGCGCCGCGTTCGGCCGCGGAATTGATCAAGCATCGCCTGGTGCTGCAATTCGCCGACCAGCTCGCCGCCAAGGAGTCTTTCGAAAGCTTCTTCCCGGGCGTTTCGGAACGGGACCTTCTGGTCATGAAGACCAATGTCTCGAGCGCCAACTATTGGGCGGTCGCGAATGGCGCCGGCATCGGCGTCTTCCCCAGCTACGCCATTGCGCTTGGGGGGAAGTTGATTCCACTGGAGGTCGAGCTGAACCGACCGCTGGATATCTGGCTGTCCTACCATCCCGGTAGCGGCCGTATTCCGCGCGTGCGGCACATGATCGACTGGCTGATCGAAGCTTTCAGTCCAGCTCGTTTCCCGTGGTTTAAGGAAGAGTTCGTGCACCCGCATGAATTCAAGGACTCGTATATGGGCGAACCCCTGACCCAGCTCTTCGGGGGATTTTCTACCGAAGAACAAAGGTGAGACGAAAATGAAAGCAGCGGCAAAGAGGATGAAGCAGCGTAGTGCCGGCAAGCCGGACATCGAGCTTGGCAAGCGGATCCGCCTGCGGCGCGTCGAGATGAAGATCTCGCAGGCCGAGCTCGGCGAGAAGCTCGGCGTCAGCTTCCAGCAAGTGCAGAAGTACGAGAAGGGCGTCAATCGCGTCGGCGCGGCTCGGCTTCAGCAGATCGCCTCCGCGCTCGACGTACCGGTGACCTTCTTCTACGACGGCGACAACAAGGCGCGCGAAGTCGAGAGCCTGCTCTTCCTCGATTCGGCCTTCAGCCTCCGCCTGCTGCGCGCCTACAGCAAGATCAAGGACCAGACGGTGCAGCGCCAGCTCGTCTCGCTGATGGAATCGATCGCAGCGAACGAAAGCTGAGATCGACCGACGATCTGCCTTTACGGCCGATCTTCAATCCGCCGCGCCACGGGGGCGCGGCCGGATTGAACGAGACCCGGATCGCATGTCCTTGCGTCCGTCTTGGCCCGCGCGCTCTCCGCGTGCGGCCTTCGCTTCTCGGGGCGGCCTGACCGCCCCTTTTTGTTGTCAATTTCCCTGTCGTTCGTCTGTCTTGCGAACGCAGCGGCACCGCCGTCATGCAATGGCGGCACAGGCGGATGCAAGCTGCCTCGCCTGTTGCCGTTGACCGCGGCGATGCCGCCGCAGCACATTGCATCTTGTCAATGACAAGCGAGCGCGCGATGCCCGACACTTCCAGTGAGAATTCCTACGCCGACGGCAAGATCCTCAAGCACGTCACTGACGGCGTCGGCGTGATAACCTTCAACAATCCCGACAAGCGCAACGCGATGTCGCTGGAGATGTGGGAGGGATTTGGCGGGGCGCTGACGGCCTTGCGCGACGACGAGACGGTGCGCGTCGTGATCCTGCGCGGTGCCGGCGGCCAGGCTTTCGTCTCCGGCGCCGACATCAGCCAGTTCGAGAAGACCCGCCATAACGCGGCGGCGTCCGAGGAATACGCCAAGCGCAGCGCGGCCCAGCGCGCCCTGCTCGCCGACTTTCCCAAGCCGACCATCGCCTGCATCGAGGGCTTCTGTCTCGGCGGCGGCATGCAGATCGCCATGCTCGCCGATATCCGCCTCGCCGCACACGGCAGCCAGTTCGGCATTCCCGCAGCTCGGCTTGGCATCGCCTATGGTTATGACGGCTTGAAGCATCTGGTGTCGCTGGTCGGCCCGTCCTGGGCCCGGCTGCTGATGTATACGGGCATGCGCATCGATTCCGCGGAGGCGCTGCGTATCGGCCTCGTCGAGCGCTTGTTCCCGATCGATGAACTGTGGGGTGAGACGATGACGATCGCGCAGGCCATCTCCGAGAACGCCCCGCTCGCGATCAAGGCCGCGAAGATCACGATCGCGCAGGTGCTGAAGGACGAAAGCCAGCGCGACGTGGAAGCGATCAAGGCGATCGGTCATGCCTGCATGGACAGCGCGGATTTCCGCGAGGGCCGGCAAGCCTTCATGGAGAAGCGCAAGCCGAAGTTCCAGGGCAAATAGCTGAACCTCTATTCAGGAAGATTAAATTCCTCGTGCAGCTTGCTGCGGGCCCGCGGGCCTCTTTCTTTCGATCAACTCGAGCCGCAGTGGCGGTCTGCTCTTGCATCTTCGACGCAATCCGACCTCTCCCCGCAAGCGGAGAGAGGTGAAACGCGCAGACTACAGCGCCGCGAGTACCGCCTTGGTGATGTCGGCCGTGCCGTTGCTGCCGCCGAACTCCATCGGCTTGATGCCGCCAGCATAAACTTTATCCACCGCCCGCTCGATCGTCTCGCCCGCTTCCGCGGCGGTCTCGACGCCATGCTTGTCCGCCAGCCAGTCCAGCATCATCGCCGCCGACAGGATCATGCCGGTGGGATTGGCCTTGCCCTGCCCCATGATATCGGGCGCGGTGCCATGGCACGGCTGGAACACCGCGTACTTGTCGCCGATGTCGGCCGAGGGCGCCATGCCGAGGCCGCCGATCAGGCTCGCGGTGATGTCGGAGACGATGTCGCCGAACATGTTCTCCATCACCATCACGTCGAAATCCCAGGGGCGCTTCACCAGCATCGCCGAGCAGGCATCGACATAGAGGCGGTCGGTCTTCACGTCAGGATGCTTCTTGGCGATCTCGTCGAAGATGCCGCGGAAGAAGGCAAACGCCTTGAACACGTTCGCCTTGTCGACGCAGGTGAGCATCCCCGGCTTGCCGCGCGCCTTGCGCCGCTCGGCCAGGCGAAACGAAAACTCGAACAGCCGCTCGGAGGTCCGACGCGTGATCACCATGGTCTCGCGCGCGTCCTCGTGGGTGACGACGCCCTTGCCCATCGACGCGAACAGCCCTTCCGTGGATTCGCGAATCACGACGAGATCGATGCCGCGCCGGTCGGCACCGACGATCGGGCTCGGCACGCCGGGAATGAGGCGCGCGGGCCGCACGCCGGCATAGAGATCGAAGATGAAGCGCAGCTCGATCTGCGGCGCGATCTCGGTATTGTCGGGATAGCGCACCGACGGCAGCCCGCAGGCGCCGAGCAGGATCGCATCGGCCTGCTCACACAGCTTGATCGTCGAATCCGGCATCGACTTGCCGGTCGCGAGATAATTGGTCGCCCCTGCCGGTGCCTCGGTGAATCGGAAGCCGAGGCCTGATTTCTCGCCGACCTTGCGCAGCACCTCGAGTGCGGGCGCCATGACTTCGGGACCGATACCGTCCCCAGCGAGCACGGCAATGTGGAAGGCGTTATTTGCGGACATGGGCTTCTACTTTCTCAGTCGTCATGCCCGGGCTTGACCCGGGCATCCACGTCTTGATGCCGTTTCCATGGGAAGGCGTGGATGGCCGGGACAAGCCCGGCCATGACGAGAAACAAACAGCACTCGTTACGGCGTCAGCACCGTGCGCCCGACCACCGCGCCCTGCTGCAATTGCAGCAGCGCCTCGTTGGCCTTGGCGAGCGGGGCCGTCGTCACCGGGATCGGCGGCACCTTCTTGGTGCGCACGAGCTCAAGCAGTTCCTGCGTCTCGCGCAAGTTTCCGACATAGCTGCCCTGGATCGTGATCGCCTTGATCGGAATCAGCGGCAGTGCCCAGGTCGCGCCGCCGCCGAACAGGCCGACGATGACGAGCTTGCCGCCCTTGGTGAGGCAATCGAAACCGAGCTGCGTCGTCGCAGCGTTGCCGACGAGGTCGATCACGGCGCGGATCGGCCCGCCCGCCTTCCTGGCAAGCTGTTCCAGCGCATCCGGTGCCTTGGGGTCGACGGTGGCGAGCGCGCCGGCCTTCTCCGCCGCCTCGCGCTTCCTGGCATCGATATCGACCATGATCGCGCCCTTGCCGCCCATCGCCTTCAACAGGGACAGCGCCATCAGGCCGAGACCGCCCGCGCCGAACATCACGATCGGCGTGTCGAAATGCTGCTCGACCTTCTTCAGCGCGCTGTAGGTGGTGACGCCCGAGCAGGCATAGGGCGCGGTGGTCGCCGGGTCGAGCCCTCTCAGATTGAGCAGATAGCGCGGGTGCGGCACCAGCATGTGGTCGGAATAGCCGCCGTCGCAATAGACGCCGAGCGAGCGCGGCGTCAGGCACATGTTCTCGTCACCGGCAAGGCAGGTGGCGCACTTGCCGCAGCCGATCCACGGATAAACCAGCCCGACATCGCCGATCTTCAGCTCGCCCTGGTCGGTCGGCTTCACGTCGGGGCCGAACGCCAGGATTTCACCGACGGTCTCGTGGCCCATGGTCAGCGGCAAGCTGATGCCGCGTTCCTTCAGCGAGAGCGGCTTGCGGCCGTGGCCGAGATCGTAACCGCCTTCCCAGATGTGGAGATCGCTGTGGCAGACGCCAGCGGCCTTCACCTTGATCAGCACCTGCGTGCCCGACGGCTGCGGCGTCGCCTCGTCGAACTCCTGCAGCGGCGCCTTGAAATCGGCAACCTTGAAACTCTTCATCGGCGTCCTCCCGCATGCTTCTTGTCGCCGCGCCACCATGCCATGGCCGGCAAGGCGAGACAAACCGGTCTTAGTTCAGGCCAGCGGATGATGGCAAGCCGCGAACTGGCCGGGTGCGACTTGGCGCAACTCCGGTATCTCCGCGCTGCATCGCTGATCGGCCCGCGGGCAGCGGGTGCGGAAGCGGCAGCCGGACGGCGGCGCAATCGGCGATGGCGGCTCGCCGCCGGCTACACTCTCGGCGGGACGAACGTCCGGATCGGGCACCGGGATCGCCTGCAACAACAACTCCGTATAGGGATGCGCCGGCCGCGCGAACAATTGCTCGGAAGGGCCGACCTCGCAAAGCCGGCCGAGATACATCACCGCGACGCGGTCGCTGACCGCTTTGACCACCGCAAGATCATGCGCAATGAACAGCAGGGTCAGGCCGAAGCGCGCCTTCATCTCCTCGAGCAGGTTGAGGATTTGCGCGCGAATGGAGACGTCGAGCGCCGAGACCGGTTCGTCGCAGACGATGAACTCGGGATTGAGCACGAGCGACCGTGCGATGCAGATGCGCTGGCACTGCCCGCCGGAGAACTCATGCGGCAATCGCCCTGCGACGAGGTCAGGATCGAGCCCGACCGCCGACAGCACCTCATGGACGCGGCGCTTGCGCTCGGCCGCATCCTTGACGCCGGCGATGATCAGCGGCTCGGCCACGATGTCGCCGATGCGACGGCGCGGGTTGAGGGACGCGATCGGATCCTGGAAGATCAGCTGCACCCGGCGGCGCATCCTGCGCAGCGCCTCGCCTTCCATCGCGGTGAGATCCTCGCCGTCGAACAGCACGCGGCCGGATTTGGCCCGGCGCAATTGCAGCACCGCGCGCCCCAGCGTCGACTTGCCGCAGCCGGATTCGCCGACCAGCCCCAACGTCTCGCCGCGCGCGACCTGAAAACTGACGCCGGAGACGGCATGCACCGTCTTGTTGCCGAGGCCATATTCGACGACGAGATTGTCGACGTTCAGAAGCGGCTCGGCGCGCACGGCAAGCTGCATCATGCGCCAACTCCCTCCGCCATCTGGATCGGGTGGAAGCACGCATAGAGATGATCAGGCATCTCGGCGCTTGTCAGTGCCGGCTTGGCCTCACGACAGCGGCCGGTGGCATAGCGGCAGCGCGGCGCGAAGGAGCAGCCACGCAGCGGCCGCGTCGGATCGGGCGGACGGCCGGAGATGGCCGGCAGCGGCGTATGCGGCGCCGCATCCAGCTTGGGAATCGCTGCCAGCAACGCCTCCGTGTAGGGCATGTGCATGCGCTTGAACAACGCCGAGGTCGGCGCGCGCTCCGCCACCCTGCCCGCATACATCACCGCGACCTCGTCGGCACGGCCGGCGACGACGCCGAGATCGTGGGTGATGATGATCATCGCCATGTGGCGGCGGCGTTGTTCGCGTGCGAGCAGATCGAGGATCTGCGCCTGGATGGTCACGTCGAGCGCGGTCGTCGGCTCGTCCGCGATCAAGAGCTTCGGCTCGCAGGACAGCGCGATCGCAATCGCGATGCGCTGGCGCATGCCGCCGGAGCATTGATGCGGATATTGCCCGAGCCGCTGCTCCGGCGCGGGAATGCCGACGGCGGCCAGCAGCTCGATGCTGCGCTTCCGTGCCTCCGGAGCATCGAGCTCGAGATGCTCCTGGATCGTCTCCATCAACTGCGTACCGATGGTAAGCACCGGATTGAGCGAGGTCATGGGATCCTGGAACACGACTGCGAGATCGCGGCCGCGCAGGCGCCGCAGGCTCTCCGGCGCGAGCCGCACCAGATCCTGGCCGTCGAACATCACGCGGCCCGTGAGCTTTGCCTTCTTCGGCAACAGCTGAAGGACCGCGCGCGACAGCATGGTCTTGCCGCAACCGGATTCGCCGACGATGCCAAGCGTGCGGCCCGCCTCCAGCGACAGGTCGACATGATCCACCGCGCGCAAATTGCCGCGCGGCGTCGGCAGCTCGACCGTGACGTCCGCGATGGTCAATAGCGGGGCGCTCACAGTGCCCCCTGCCGCGGATCGGTCAGCGCCCGCAAGGTGTCGCCGACCAGATTGAAGGCCAGCACGGTTACGAAAAGTCCGGCCGCCGGCAGGAACGCCAGCCGCGGCGCGACGTCGAGGCTGTCGCGCCCCTCCCCGATCATGCTGCCCCAGCTCGCCATCGGCGGCGGCACGCCGAGGCCGAGGAAGGACAACGCCCCCTCGACCACGATGGTGACGGCGACGCCGAGCAGGAAGAAGGCGAGCAGCGGCAGGATCACGTTCGGCAACAGCTCGCGCAGCAGGATACGCGCATGGCTGGCGCCGAGCGCCTCGGCCGCGATCACGAATTCCCGCCGCGCCAGCGTCAGTGTCGCCGCCCGCGCCACGCGCATGAAGGCGGGAATGCCGAGCACGCCGAGGATCACGGTGAGGTTGGGGACGGACTGGCCGAGATAGGCGGTCACGGCAAGGGCGAAGATCAGCGGCGGAAAGGCGAGCAGCACGTCCATGCTGCCGACCACGACTGTCTCGAACCGGCCGCGGAAATAGCCGGCGAGCAGGCCGAGCGCGCCGCCGATGGCAAGGCCGATCATCGGTGCGATCAACCCGACCGTCAGCGAGGTGCGCGCGCCGAAAATCAGACGGGCGAGCTCGTCGCGGCCCAGTCCGTCGGTGCCGAGCCAATGTTCGGAAGAGAACGCCGCGCGGCGCTCCAGCATGTCCATGTCGACAGGATTCTGCAGCGGCAGCAGCGGTGCGAGAATCGCGAGCGCGAGGATGATCGCGAGCCAGGCGCTCGCGATCCAGAACAGCAGGCCGAGCTTGCGCTTGCGGCCGACCGGCACGGGCACCGCCTCGTCCTGCAGCGAGAGCTCAAGCGTGACCATGGCGGATCCTGGGGTCGAGCACGGCGTAGAGCATGTCGACGATGAAATTCACGATGACGAAGCCGCAGGCGACCAGCAGCACCACGCCCTGGAGGATGACGAGGTCGCGGGTATAGATCGCCCCGACCAGGAGCCGGCCGATGCCGGGCAGCGCGAAGATCGATTCCACGATCAGCGTGCCGCCGAGCAGACGGCCGATATTGATGCCGGTCACCGTCACCAGGGTCAGCGATGACGGCTTCAGCGCATGCACGAACAATATACGCGCGGGCTTGAGGCCTTTTGCCTTGGCGAGCGCGATATAGTCCTCCTGCAAGGTCGCGATCATGTCGGAGCGCAGCACCCGCATGATGCCCGGCCATTCGGCGAGGGCGAGCGTCAGGGCGGGCAGCACGAAGAAGCGCAGATTGCTGAGCGGCGCCTCGGTGAACGGCACATAGCCGGTCGCCGGCAGCCAGTGCAGCTCGACCGCGAACAGAAAAATCAGCAGGATCGCCACCAGGAAGGACGGCATCGACAGCATCGCGAACGCGCTGCCGGTCATGAAGCGATCGAACGCGCCGCCGGCACGCGCGGCACAGGCGATCGCGACAGGAACGCCGATCAGGAGCCCGAGGAACTCGGCCATCAGCATCAATTGCAGCGAGACCGGAATACGCTCGGCGACCGCCTGCAACACCGTCTGACCGGTGCGGAACGAGCGGCCGAAATCGCCCTGCAGAACCTGGCCGAGCCAGTTGAGATAACGCCACCACAGCGGCTGGTCGAGCCCCATGTCGCGGCGCAGCGCCGCCACGTTCTCCGGCGTCGCCTGATCGCCGAGGATGACGAGAGCGAGATCGCCCGGCAGCAGCGAGGCGATCAGGAACGTCAGCAGCGAGACGGCGAGCAGCACCGGCAGCATGGCAAGCAGCCGCCGAACGACGAAGTTCAGCATCGCGCCATCATTCCAGCCAGGTCCTCGAGACGTCGATCACGCCGTTGTACATCTTCGGGAAGCCTTTCAGCTTGGCGCTCGACAGCGCGTAATAGGTGTTCTGGAAGGTCCAGAACCAGATCGCCTCCTTGTTGATCAGGCGACTGATGGCGCAGTAATCCTCGGTGCGCTGGCCAAGGTCGGCCGTGACGCGCGCATGGTCCAGGAGCTTGTCGAGCTCGGGGTTTGAGTATCCGGCGAGTGCCAGCGGGCTGCCGCTGCGGAAATTCGCGTACATCTGCGGATCGGGATCGGCGAGATCGACGATGCGCCACGGCGTCATCTGGAACTGGCGGGTGAAGGCGCGCGAGGGAATGGTGGCCTGATCGACCTGCTCGATCTCCATGTTGGCGCCGACGCGCTTCCAGAACTGCTGCAGCACCTGCCCGACCATGCGCCCGCGCGGCGTCGCGGTCACCAGCATCTTGAACTCGACCGGCTTGCCGTAATCCTTGATCAGCGCCTTGGCTTTCTCGACGTCGAACGGCAGCGCACCGTCGTCCTTGCATTTCACCCAGGAGCCGTCACCGTAAGGATTGCTCGCGGGTCGGCTCAGACCGTTGGTGATCGCCTGCGACATTTTCGGGCGATCGATCGCCATCACCAGCGCCTGGCGCACGCGGACGTCGTCGAACGGGGCGACCTTGGTGTTGAAGGCGTAGACCGCCGCGCCCGAACCCTTGTAGGTGTGCACCGTGAGCTTGGAGTCCTTCTGCGCCTTCATGATGTTGTCGGCGTCGTTCTCGTCGTCCCAGATGATGTCGGCCTCGCCCGATTGCAGCGAAGCAAAGCGCGACTGCGCGTCGGGCAGCGGCTTTAAGACGATGCGATCGAGATAGAGCCGGCCCTTGTCCCAGTAGTTTGGATTCTTCTCCAGCACCATGCGGTCGCCGGCGGTCCATGACTTCAGGATGTAGGGACCGGTGCCGACGGGATTGCGATTGTAGTCGTCGCCCTTGGTCTTCCAGGCCGTCGGCGAATGCACCGCGTTGTTCTGGCTCTGGATCGTGATCACCGCCGGCAGATTCACCGAAGGGTCGGTGAGCTTGTAGACGAGGGTGTAGTCGTCCGGCGCCAGCACTTCCTTGACGTTGGTGATGTAGAACGCGCAGCGGCACTTGTTGGCGGGATCCTTCTGGCGGTCGAAATTCTCCTTGAAGGCCTGCGCGTTGAACGGCGTGCCGTCGTGGAAAGTCACGCCCTCGCGCAGCTTGAAGGTCCACGTCATATAGTCGTCGGAATGCGTCCAGGACACCGCGAGCTTTGGCGCGGCCTCTCCCTTGTCATCCAGTGTGGTGAGCGTGTCGAAAATGGCGGCGGCAGCGGTGAAGGTCGAGGTGTCGTAGACCCCGACCTTGAGCGGATCGAAGCCTGCAATCTCCAGCTCCTGGCCGACGGTGATGCTGCCGCCGGATTTCTGCGCCTGCGCAGGCCCAGTCAGCGGAAGGAGGGCAAATGCCGCAGCGAGGAATATCGGCGCGTGCTGGCGCGCCGCAGCAGCAATCTTCGTCATGGTTCCTCCCGGGATCCCTCGTCCGATGTTTCGGATCGCTGAATGACTGGAGGCGAGAGTGGCGACAAAAGCGCGCCACCGCAAGAGGAACGCGCGCGAGATCACACGCCGCATGTGCGGCGCAATGTTGCTCAGCGTGTCGCGGCTGTTTTGCCTGTCGGAATTGGCGCATCGTCGGCGAGGCCGATCTCCTCGCGCAGCGCATCGGTATGCTCGCCGAGCACGGCCATCGTCCTGGCGGGCGCGGTGTCGGCGCCCGACATCCGGAACGGCAGGTTGAGCACCCGAAAGGCGCCGCCCTCGTCCTGCACGGACGTGAGCGCCTGCCGGTGCGCGAGCTGCGGATCGGCCAGCGCCTCGGCCACGGTGCGATAGGCCGAAGCCGGCACGCCGGCGGTGCCGAGCGCAGCGAGACACGCATCGGTCGTGAGCTGCCGCGACCAGGCTTCGACCCCGTCCATCACCTCCGCCCAATTCTCGCGACGCGCGGCATAGGTCGAGAAGCGCGGGTCGGTGATCCATTCGCCGTGGCCGATCACGCCCATCAATCCCTGGAACGTTTTCTCGCTGGCGACCGTGATCATAACGTAGCCGTTTGCCGTCTCGGTCGGTCCGAACATCGGGCGCGGCGGCGGCTTCACGGCGAATTGCGCGCTCTGCAATTCGGTCAGCGTCAGCGACAGCATCGATTCCAGCATGGACACGTCGATATGCTGGCCGAGCCCGGTCACGGTCCGCTGATAGAGCGCGGACGCGATCGCGCCGAAGCCATAGGTGCCGGTGACGACGTCGGCATGATAGATGCCGCAATAATCGGGGCGGTTTCGGCCGGGCTGGTAGGCCAGATGCGCCATGTCGTAGCCGGAGGCGGCATGGATCACCGGCGCATAGGCCGGCAGCTCGGCCGAAGGGCCGCTCTGGCCGTAGCCGGAGATCGAGCAATAGATCAGCCTCGGGTTGACGGTGCGCAGCCTGTCGTAGTCGAGCCGCAGCCGGTGCATCACGCCGGGGCGAAAATTCTCGACCAGGATGTCCGATGTCGCGGCCAGCCGGCGGACCGCCTCCTTGCCATCCTCCGATTTGAGGTCGAGCACCACGCTCTTCTTGCCGACATTGAGCTGGCCGAACGTGGTGCTGCAGCCCTTGCGCAGCGGCGGCCGGGTCCGCATCGTCTCGCCGCCGTCGGTCTCGATCTTGATGACCTCGGCGCCCATGTCGGCCAGCATCCGCGCGCAGTGCGGACCGGCGATGGTGGTCGAAAAATCCAGGACCCTGAGGCCGGCGAAGGCCTTTGTCGTCGTCCCCTCATGCTTATCTGCTAGCTGCATCCCCGAAGCCCCTTGGAACCTTCGATGTTCTCTCTTGTTGATGCGGCGACCCTAGAGGGCGGCGGCTGAGTAGGAAAGTCTTTACCGAACGGACGCGCCGCGTGGGCGGGCTTTAAGAATTCGTGGGCAACTGGACCCGTTCTTGCATAGCAGCAAACGGGATCGGAAGAGGGCAGCTGTTCTTGAGGGTCTTGTTCGTCACGACAGAGATGGACGACTTCGTCCGCGTCGGCGGCCTTGGCGCCGTGTCCGCTGCCCTCCCCCGCGCCCTTCGCTCCTTTGCCGATATCCGGGTCATGCTGCCCGGCTATCGCGACATCATCGAACAACTCACGCATATTCAGATCGTTGGCCGCTGCCCGGCGTTCGCGGAAATGCCCGCCTGCTCGCTCGGCCGGGCCGCGACCAAGGACGGACTGCCGGTCTACGTGCTGCTCTGCTCGCAACTGTACGACCGGCCCGGCAATCCCTATGGCGACGAGTCCGGATGCGACTGGCCGGACAACGACATCCGCTTCGCGCGCTTTGCCTCGGCGGCCGCTGAGCTGGCCATGGGCAAGCTGGACAAGAATTGGGCAGCAGACCTGATCCATGCCAATGACTGGCAGGCCTCGCTGGTGCCGGCCTATCTCGCCTGGCAGGGCGCCAAGCTGCCGTCGATCCTGACTATTCACAACCTCGCCTATCAGGGCCTCTTCCCGAAGGACGCGCTGCGGCGGATCGGCGCACCGGAGAGCTCGTTCCACATCGACGGCATCGAGTTCTATGACCAGCTCTCCTTCCTCAAGGCCGGCCTGGTCTACGCCTCGCACCTCACCACGGTCAGCGGCACCTATGCGCGCGAGATCACCACGGCCGAGTTCGGCTGCGGTCTGGAGGGCCTGCTCCGCCTGCGCTCGGACGCCGCCGAGCTCACCGGCATCCTCAACGGCATCGACGAGAGCTGGGACCCGCGCTCCTGCGCCCAGCTCGCCCAGCAGTTCGGCGCCGGCGACTGGGTCGGCAAGAGGGCCAATGCGGACTACGTCCGCAAGCAGTTCGGGCTTGCGGTCTCTCGCGGCCCGATGTTCGGCATCGTCGCGCGCCTCGTGCACCAAAAGGGTATCGACCTCGTGCTGTCGGCCGCCGACGAGATCGTCGATGCCGGCGGGCAGATCGTGGTCACCGGATCCGGCGAGCCGGCGCTCGAGCAGGCCTTGATCGACGCGCATCGCCGCCGCCCCGACGCCATCGGCGTCGCGATCGGCTTCAACGACGCCCAGGCGCGCCGCATCTTTGCGGGCAGCGATTTCATCCTGATGCCGTCGCGCTTCGAGCCGTGCGGCCTCAGCCAGATGTACGCCCAGCGCTTCGGCTCGCTGCCGATCGGGCACCAGACCGGCGGCCTCGCCGAGACCATCACCGACGGCGAGACCGGATTCCTGTTCTCGAAACCCTCGCGCGATTCCTTCCTCGGCGGCGTCCGCCGGGCCTTCTCGGCCTTCATGGCGCAGGACCAGCTCGACACCATGCGCCGCAGCGCCATGGGACGATCGTTCTCCTGGAGTGTTTCGGCGGGCAGCTACAGCGCGCTGTACCGGAAGCTGGCGTCGGTGTGAGGCGCGACGGCGCGCCCACACACGCTCCGTCAATGCGAGCGCAGCGAAGCAATCAAGCCGTCTCCGCGGAGGCAGCCTGGATTGCTTCGTCGCAAGTGCTCCTCGCAATGACGTGTGGAGAGAGAACGCGCCCTCACTCCCCCTCTCGTGCCCCGGACGCAGCGCAGCGTCTCCTCGACGGTGCGCTGCTGAGCCGGGGCCCATGGCGCGTCGGAGTTCGAGGCCGCTGGGTCCCGGCTCTGCGCCGCAACGCTTGCGCGTTCCGGCTTGTCCGGGACACGAGAGATCGGGCCCTCACCCCTTCCCGCGCATGTCCATCTGCGGCCGTCCGATCCAGGCGCGGTTGAGGCAGCGCGTCATCCAGTCGGGCTGCGGTTCGCCGCGCAGGCGCGCCTGTGCTTCCTGGTAGGGGCCGACATAGCGCAGCCGGTCAGGCAGTCTTGGATAGACGCGCCGGATCCATCGCAGTGCATTGTCGACCGCCCTCTCGTCGTTCGCGTCGAGCGCAAAGGCGAACCCGGCGCGCAGCCTTTCCGGCAACATCCGCGCCGTCAGCGCGCGGTACCAGCGCGGCGGCCGCAGCCACGGGCGTGCGCCGGCGAAAATCTGCGTCGCGATCTCGCGTGCCGCCGGGCTCACGGTCAGCGTCTCCGATTGCGCCATCGCCGCGGTGTAGGCGGTAAAGCCGGACCAGTCGGCCGGCAGATCGTCTGCCGTCAACCCGAACAAGGCACCGAACAGCCGGCTCTCGCTCCAGTAACGCTCGCGCTCTTCCGCCGAGAGAGCTGGCAGCACCAGGTCGTGCGCCATCAGCGCGGACTCCACCAGCGTCGCATGAACCCAGCGCAGCGATGCGATGTCGTTGGCGTGGTAGCGCGAACCTGCCGCAAACGGGCCGACCGTCTCGGGCATCTCTCCGATGATCATGCTGTGACGCCGGTGCAGCTGGCGCGACGACAGCAGCGCCCGGTCGAGCGAGCCGAACACCATGGCAAACATGATGTCGAAGGTGCGATGAAAGCGCCCGATCGGATCGGCAAGAGTCTTCGAGTGCTCGGCGATGGCGGCGGCGACCCAGGGATGGGCCAGCTGCAACAACAGCGCGCGTCCGGCGCCGAGAAAGATGACGGCCTCGCGGTCGATCCGCCAGGTCAGCGTGTCGGGACCGAACACGCCGGCCACCGCTCCCGCTGCGTTGGCGCGGACCTGATCGAGCGTTGCCTCGAGATCGTTCGCGGACACCATCTGCGCGGCCTTCGGCTGCGAGGAATGACCGACGATCCGCAAGGCCTGTGGCAATTCGATGAAGAAAGAGCCGTCCTATTCCGCCGCCATCGGCAGCACATCCATATGCTCGTGCAGCACCACACCGGCGAGCGGATCGAATTCGCCGAGCCACGGCTTTCGTTCGAGCACAGACCGCGTATGCGCATAGCCCGCGTCCCAACGCCGCATGATGCCGGACGGGCTGAAGTCGATGTCCTTGGTATGGGTCTCACGATCGAGCTGCGGCGCCAGCAGCCGCACGACATGCATCCGGGTCGGACAGCCGTAGCTGATCAATTCCCGCACTGCGGGGTCGCGGCGCTCGCTCTCGGAGAGGCGCGCGGCGAGTTGGTTGATGACGTGCCGCAGGCGGTGGGCCTGCTGCTGGCGGGCGATCTGACTCGCGATACGACTCGAATATTGTACGTCCTTGTGCCGGTTCAGCACTTCCGCCATCGTCGTCGGTTCCGCGCCTATCGGATTCCATAGATGCACGGCGAAGATCAGCGAATTCCTGCGCGGATTGTCGTCGAACACGGCTTCGGTCGGCGTGTTGGAGAGGATGCCGCCGTCCCAATAGAGCTCGCCGTCGATGCGCACTGCCGGAAACGCCGGCGGCAGCGCGCCCGAGGCCATCACATGCTTCACGGTCAGCTTGCCGTCGCGGCTGTCGAAATAGCGCATCTGGCTGCTGCGGACATGGGCCGCGCCGACCGTCAGCCGCGGCGAGCAGCGGTTGACCAGGCCGAAGTCGACCAGCTCGAGCAGCGTCCTCTCCAGCGGCGCGGTCGAATAGAAGCCGGCGTGATCCGCTCCCAGCGGATAGGAATCACCGGCATGCGCCAGCGGATTGGGGCGAAAGAAGCCGGGAATGCCGTTGGTGACGGTCGACCAATAGGTGAGCTTCTCGTTGAAGCCGGGAAACGCGGTGCGCAGATTCCAAACCGGAATCTGCTCCATCCGCTTCCAGAACTCCTTCAAATGCGCCAGCCGCTGGCCGGGCGCGTTGCCCGCGATCAGGCTGGCATTGATGGCGCCGATCGAGGTGCCGATGATCCAGTCCGGCTCGATCCCGGCTTCATGCAGCGCCTGATATACGCCAGCCTGGTAGGACCCGAGCGCGCCGCCGCCCTGGAGCACGAGCACGACCTGCCCGGGCAGATCCGCGCCCTTGCTCTGCGTGTTGTCCTGCATACCGTTCATGTCTCGCTCCTGGTGAGCTTGCACCGATCGAATATTCACACGTCGCTGCGGCTTGTTGCGCCGGCCCATCTCAATGCGCGGTCCAGCCGCCGTCGACCGGAAGCGCGATGCCGGTGATCGAAGCGGCCGCGTCCGTCGACAGGAACACCGTCAGCGCGCCGAGCTCTTCGACCGTGGCGAAGTGCTTGTTCGGCTGCTGCGCCAGCAGCACGTCGCGGATGACTTGGTCACGGGAGATGCCGTGCGCCTTGGCCTGCCCGTCGATCTGCGCTTCGACCAGCGGCGTATAGACGTAGCCCGGGCACACGGCGTTGCAGGTGATGCCCTCCTCCGCCGTCTCCAGCGCCGTGACCTTCGTCAGACCGACGATGCCGTGCTTGGCGGCGACATAGGCTGCCTTGAATGGCGAGCCGACCAGCCCGTGCGCGGAGGCGATGTTGATGATCCGGCCAAACCCGTTCTGGCGCATCGCCGGCAGTGCGAGCCGCGTCGTGTGGAAGGCCGAGGTCAGGTTGATCGCGAGGATCTGGTCCCATTTCTCGACGGGAAATTGCTCGAGCGGCGCGACATGCTGGATGCCGGCGTTGTTGACGAGGATGTCGAGCCGGCCGGACTGGGCGATGGTCGCCGCGATCATCTCGGCGATCGATCTCGGCCTGGTCATGTCGGCCGGCGAGTAGCTCGTCTTGACGCCAAACTCGGCGGCGATCTGCTCGCGTGTCCGGCCGATCTCGCTGGCGACGCCGAGGCCGTTCAGCACGACATCGGCGCCGGCCGCGGCCAGGGCACGTGCGATACCGAGACCGATGCCGCTGGTCGAGCCCGTGACGAGCGCGACCCTGCCAGCCAGCGCGCGTGCAGGCTGCGATGTCTGCGGCTTCAGCGGTATGTTCATGGCACGGTCTCCGTTGGCGATGACTGGGTTTCAAGCCTTCGCAGAACCCTGGAGGATCGCCGGCCCAAACGGAAATACCGGCTGGCTTCCGACTCCATACGTCCGCGCTATCGCAGGCGGGATGTCATTTCCCGCTTCGATCGGCTAGATTTCCGGCCGATCTTGCTGGGAGCCGATCCATGGAAATGCACCAGGTCCGCTATTTCCTCGCGGTGGCGCAGTTGCTCAATTTCACGCGCGCGGCGGAGGAGTGCAACGTCACGCAGCCTTCGCTGACGCGCGCGATCAAGCAGCTCGAGGCCGAACTCGGCGGCGACTTGTTTCGCCGCGAGCGACCGGCGGCGCAACTGACCGAGCTCGGCCAGCGCATGCATCCGCTGCTGAAGCAGTGCTATGATGCCGCGGTCGGCGCGCGCTCGCTCGCCTCCTCGTTCAGGAGCGGAGAGGTCGGCGCGCTGCGTATCGCGCTGACGCATTCGATCGATCTGGCATTGCTGATTCCGCACCTCAACGAGATCAGGCGGCAGTTCAACCGGCTCGAATTGCGCTTCCTGCGCGGAACGAGCCGCGAGGTCGCCGATTTCCTCAAGAAAGGAGAAGCCGAGCTCGGCATCGCCGCAGAGATCGACGAGGCCTGGGACCGGCTGGACACCTGGCCGCTGTTCACCGAGAGTTTCGAGCTCGTCGTTGGCGACGGACATCGGCTGGCCGGCCGCAGCAGCATCGAGCTGGACGATTTGCGCTCGGAGCAATTGCTGAGCCGGACTTTCTGCGAGCATTCGCGCCGCATTGCCGCGAGCCTGCGCGAGCACGGCATCGAACATGGCCACGAGATTTCGAGCGAGCGCGATCTGATCGAGCTGGTCGAAGCCGACATCGGCGTCGCCATGGTGCCGCACACATCGCCTTTGCCGGAAACGCTGACCCGCGCCACCGTCGCCGGACTGGACGCCCGCCGCACCGTCAGCCTTTACGGCGTGGCCGGCCGGCAGCGCACGGCGGTCGCCAACGCCGTGATGCGCATGCTGCGCGGCGCCGACTGGCGGGAGATTGCGGGCTAGCAAGGCGAGCACCCTCGCTCTAGCGAGATGCGAATTGCTGCGCCCTCGCTCCTTGTGAGAGAGGGCAGCGACGCTGGCAGATCCGAACTCACTTGGGTGAGGGGTATATCTCGGCGGACATCCCTGTATGGGGCTAGATACCCCTCATCCGGCGCTCCGCGCCACCTTCTCCCGCAAGGGGAGAGGAAGAAGTGCTCAGTTCTCCCGGTTCGCGCTCTCCAGCGCCGCGAGCAGATCATCGATCTCCATGCGCTTGCGGAAATCGGGATCGACGAACCGTGCTTTGACGATCCCGTCGCGGCCGACCACGAACACGGCCGGGATCGGCAGCATCCAGCCGTCATTGCCGTGAAATTTCGCCATGTCCTGATACGACAACAGGTGCTGGATCTCGGCGCCGAGCCAGATCGCGAGATTAAGCGACAGCGCATAGCCGTTGTCGAGATCGGTCAGGATCGGAAACGGCGCGCCGGATTCGGCCTTGAGCTGACCAGTGTATTCCTGCGTCTCCGGCATGATTGCGACGACCTGTGCCTCCATGGCCTTGATACGGTCGAGTGCCTGGACCACGGCACGGACATTGAGCCTGCAATAGGGACACCAATGGCCGCGGAAGAACATCACGGCGAGCGGACCGCGCTCCAGCAGCGCAGGCATCGCGACCAGACGTCCGCCCTCGTCCGGCAGCATGAACGGCGGCATCGCATCGCCCGGACGCGGCGCGGTCTCGCCGCCGCCGTTCCCGCCCAATCTCGCGACCAGGCGATCGACTGCCTCGCCATAGGCCGGAAAGACCGCACGACTGGCATCGGCATAGGCGCGGAGCTGCTCGTTCAGCGTGCCGTCCATGTCGCGGCAGCGCTGGAAGGCAAGCCTGAGCTGTTCGGCATCGGCTGGCGAGAGAGATGTCATCTTCTGCTCCGGCATTGCATTCGGTGAATATTAGTTTCCCGGTTCGGCCGACCGCAAGGGGCGGCCGCGAAACCGGGCGCCAATCGAGCCCGCCCTGTCATCGGACGCCGAAAGGGACGAATGCGGAAATGCCGTTACCCAATCGGATCGATAGCCGCCGCGCATCAACATAGCGCATCGCTATCGCATCGAGAGCAAGCCGGCATTTCAGGATCGACGCGATCTCGACCAAGCTCCCGTCATAGCCGGCGACCAGCGAGGTTGCGGCCAACACAGGAGACTTCCCATGTCCAAGCATCCCACATTGTCGCGCCTGGTCTGGTCCGGCCTCGCCGTCGTCGGCGCGCTGACATTCGCGTCGCAGCCGGTCGTCGCGGGTGAATGCCCAGCCGACAAGGTCAAGCCGAACGCACAACAGATGGTCGACTACAAGCCGGTGGGCGTCACCGACGTGACGCTGGGCGCCATCGACCTCGGCAAGCAGCCCGCCCATATCGAGGGTCGCGAGCTGCGCTTCCGCAAGCTGACCATCGCGCCCGGCGGCATCGTGCCGTGGCACAGCCATGACGACCGTCCCGCGTTGATCTTCGTGCAGCAGGGCGAGATCGTCGAATACGCCTCCAACTGCGTCGATCCGATCATGCACAAGGCCGGCGACATCCGTCCCGAGGTCCACGGCACCTCGCATTGGTGGAAGAACCTCGGCAAGGAGACCGTCATCCTCTATGTCGGCGACGTCCGCAAGGATCCCAACGACCACCACATGTAAGGACGCGCTTGGGGCTTGCATCCCCACCATTCCGGGCCTGGCGCTGCTGCGCCATCCCGGAATGACCACCCACAATATGCGGACAATCACGCCATGACCGACCTTTCCACGCCGATCAAGCCGTCCGCAATGGCGATGGACGCGCATTTGTCCGGTCTCGTGCTTCGCTCGGTCGTGATCGGGCTGACCGCATTCCTGACGGTCGTCGACCTGTTCGCGACGCAGGCGATCCTGCCTTCGCTGACGCGGCACTACGGCGTCACGCCCGCTGCGATGAGCTTTGCCGTCAACGCCGGCACCTTCGGCATGGCCATAGCCAGCCTCGTCGTCGGCTTCTTCAGTCCGCACATCGATCGGCGGACCGGCATCCTGCTCAGCCTGACGCTGCTGGCGATCCCCACCAGCCTGCTCGCCTCGGCGCCAAATCTTGCCGTCTTTACTGCCTTGCGGGTCGCGCAGGGCCTGTGCATGGCGTCCGCCTTCGCGCTCACCCTCGCCCATCTCGGGGAGCAATGCAGCGCGATGGACGCCGGCAGCGCCTTCGCGGCCTACATCACCGGAAACGTCGCCAGCAATCTGGTCGGCCGGCTGATCTCGGCGGCGGTTGCCGATGGCCTTGGCCTCGCCTGGAATTTCTATTTGTTCGCGGCCCTCAATCTGGCGGGCGCGGCGCTGGTCTATTTCACCATTCGGCGCGTGCAACCGATGCATGCGATGACGCCGACGGCTTCGCCGCTTGCCGCCACCATCGCGCATTGGCGCGATCCGCGATTGCGCGCGGCCTACGGCATCGGCTTCTGCATCCTGTTCGCCTTCATCGGCACCTTTACCTTCGTCAATTTCGTGCTAGTGCGCCCGCCGCTGGCGCTGGGCATGATGGATCTCGGCCTCGTCTATTTCGTGTTCCTGCCGTCGGTCGTCACGACGCTTCTGGCCGGCAGGGTGGCATCAAAGCTCGGAACGCGTCCCACGATCTGGGGGGCGCTCGCCGTTGCTGGCATCGGCCTGCCGCTGATGCTGACAGCGCGGCTGCCTGAGGTGCTCACCGGCATGGTTCTGGTCGGCGTCGGCACATTCTTCGCGCAGGCCGCCGCCACGGGCTTCGTCGGACAGGCGGCGACTGAAAACCGCGGCATTGCCAGCGGGACGTATCTTGCATGCTATTTCGGCGGCGGGCTGGTCGGTACGGCCATGCTCGGGCGCCTGTTCGACGCTTTCGGATGGCCCGCATGCGTGGTCGGCGTCGGCGCGGCCCTTGCCGCCGCGGCCCTGCTCACCTTCGCCCTGAAGCGCTAGCGCTTGGCTGGGGCTTTCGGCGCCGGCTCGTCGTCGGCGATGGCGCGCCAGGCGGCACCGTCGAGATCATCGTACTGGCCGCTCTTCAGCGACCACAGGAAGGCGACGAGACCGGCACCGCCGAGCATCAGCGCCAGCGGGACCAGGATGACCAGGATCTCCATCACACGATCTCCCGCGAGGTGCTGCGCGCGCGTAGCGAATTCAGCATGACCAGGATCGACGATCCGCTCATGGCAGCCGCCGCGATCAGGGGCGTCACGACGCCGCTGATGGCGACCGGCACGGCGAGGACGTTGTAGCCGATCGCGAGCCAGAGGTTCTGCCGCATCAAATGCAGCGCCTTGCGCGAGGCGTCGATCGCGGCAACGACCGGGGCCAGGGGCCGGCCGAGGAAGACGAGATCGGCGGTGGCCTGGCTCAGATGCGCGGCCGAGATCGGCGACATCGAGACATGGGCCGCCGCCAGCGAGGGCGCGTCGTTCATGCCGTCGCCGACCATCAGCACCTTGGCACCGCGCTGCTTCAATTCCTCGATCCGCGCGATCTTGTCGGCCGGCGTGACGCCGGCGCGCCATTCGGGGATCTCGAGCGCACTGGCCGCCGACTTCACGGCCGCCTCGCGATCGCCGGAGAGAATCTCGATGCCAACGTTGCGCGCCTTGAGCGCGGCGATCACGGCCTTCGCATCCGGACGCAGGCCCTGCCGGACCGAGAGGACGAATCTCTCGCTGCCCTTGCTGAACGCGACGATGGAGGCCTCGGGATCGACGCTGCCGACCAGTGCCTCCGCGCCGCAGAAGGAGGGGCGACCGAGGCGAAGCTCGACGCCGTCCACGATCGCACGGACGCCCTGCCCGGCCTCTTCGACCGCACCGACGACAGGCGATCTGGCGCCGGCGGCCTGCGCGACGGCGGCGGCGACCGGATGATGGCTCGACAGCGCGAGCCGGCCGGCGAGCTCGAAGATGTCGACGGGGATGTCGGCGGCATTCATCACTTCGAGATCGGGCAGCGTCAGCGTGCCGGTCTTGTCGAAGATGACGTGGTCGGCCTCGGCCAGCCGCTCGATCGCGTCGCCGGAATTCAGCAACACGCCGGACTTGAACATCGCGCCGGAGGCGATGGTCTGCACGGTCGGAATCGCAAGCCCCAGCGCACAGGGACAGGTGATGATCAGCACGGCGACGCCGGTCACGATCGCATCATGCCAGGACGCTCCGGCAATGACCCAGCCGAGGATGGTCAGAAGCGCGGTCGCATGCACCACGGGCGCGTACAGCCGCGAGGCGCGGTCGGCGAGGCGCATGTAGCGCGAACGGGCCTGCAGCGCGTTGTCGAGCAGCCGGGTGATCTCGGCGAGCAGCGTCGCCTCGGAGGCGGCCGAGACCCGCACCCGCAGCGTGCCGGAGATGTTCATCGATCCCGCATAGACCGGCGTGCCCTGCTCGGCCGTGACATAGAGCGTCTCGCCGGTGATCAGGCTCTGATCGATCTCGGAACGCCCCTCGATCACGGTGCCGTCGACCGCGCAGCGCTCGCCGGGCCTGAGCAGCACGATGTCGCCGGGATTGATGGCCGCCACCGGCACCTGCGAGATTTCGTCGGGACCGACGAACTTGGCGGCCGTCTCCGCCTTCAGCGCGGCGAGATTGCCGGCGACCGCGCGGGTCCGCCGCCGCATGTTCTGGTCGAGGAAACGGCCGACCAGGAGGAAGGTCAGCAGCATGATCGCCGCGTCGAAATAAGCGTGCTCGGCGTGGTGGATGGTCTCGACCACGGACATGCCGAGCGCGAGGATCACGCCGATCGAGATCGGCACGTCCATGTTGGTCGTCTTCGCCGACAGCGCGCGCCAGGCCGAGCGGAAGAACGGCTGGCCGGCATAGGCCGCCGCCGGCAGCGCAATCAGCGCCGACAGCCAGTGGAAGAAGTCGCGCTGCTCCGGCAGCATGTCCGAGACGTTGCCCGACCACACCGGGATCGACAGCATCATCACGTTCATGGTGGCGAAGGCGGCGACGCCGAGGCAGCGCAGCAGGAAACGCGATTCGGCGACCTCCGCCACCTCCGCGCTCTCGGTCTCGAACGGATAGGCCTTGTAACCGAGCTCCTCGAGCCGATCGATGAAGCGGCCGGGGTCGAGCGTGCCCGCCTTCCATTCCAGCGCGACCCGGCGGTCGGTGAGGTTGACGCGCGCCAGCGTGACGTCGGGGATGGCGGACAGGCCGCGTTCGATCTTGGCCATGCAGCCGGCGCAATGAACGCCTTCGACCGCGAGATCGATGTGCTGGACGCCCTCGCCCGCGGCCCGGACGTAGTGCGAGAAATCCCGCGTGACGTGCATGACAAAATCCTTCAGTTCAGGATCACGCGGTTGCGCGACAGGAACACGCGCGTCCCCCGCGCCTCGCCCTCGATCACCAGGTCCCACTGGCCTGGCGCGACGGATGCGGCATCGCCGCGATAGAGGCCGATACCGGCTTCGGTGAGCTCGACGGCGAGATCTGCGCGCTTGTCGGTCGGCCGCTCCAGGCGTCCGCCGAATTTCAGCCCCGAGATCGGCTGGCCGCCGGCATCGCGCGCCTCGACCTGGACCACGGCACCGCCGTCGTTGCGGCGCTCGATATGGGCATTGACCTTCCATTTGCGCAGCGCCTGGTCCTGCGCCGCCGAGATCTCGCGGTCGTAGGTCAGGCCGGCAGCATAGGCGCTGTCGACTTCGGTGCCGGGCAGCGTCGCGATCGCCAGCTTCATCATGGTGACGTTGACGCCGATCACGAGGCCGAAGAAAGCGACCAGCATCAGGAAGACCTTGGTTCCGGTCAGCGGCTTGGATGACATGATGGTCTCCTCGACTTACGGCGCGACGAAATTGTCGGTGGCGCTCGCGGCCACGCCCAGTCCGATGTCCATGACGTGGAAGCGGACCGGAATCGACTTCTCCGGATTGTTCTCGGCCGGCGCGGTGACGAGCAGCCGCAGCTCGCTGGTGGAGTCGCGCGGGATCACGATGATCGGCCGATCCGGCGTCACCGAATCGACGCCAACGACGTGCATCGTGGGATTGATCGGTCCCTCCACGTCGATGGCGATGGCGCGATCGTAGCCGCTCTTGTTCAGCAGCCGCACCGTGTAAGCGTTGCGGATCGAGCCGTCGCTGAGCTTGACCGCGACCGGGTTGCGGTCGTGCAGCACGTTGACGTCGAGCAGGCTGCGGGTCGCCAACGTATAGACCATGAAGCTGCCGACCGCCGCGATGATCGCGCTGTAGACGATGGTGCGGGCCCGGACGATCCGGTAGATCGGCGCCTTGCCTTCCTGGCGGCGATGGATGTTGATGTCGTTGTCGTAGCCGATCAGCCGCTTCGGCCGGCCGATCTTGGCCATCACGTTGTCGCAGGCATCGATGCAGAGGCCGCACTGGATGCATTCCATCTGCGGTCCGTTACGGATGTCGATGCCGGTCGGACAGACCGCGACGCATTGGTAGCAATCGACGCAATCGCCGACCTGCTGGCCCAGCGCGCGCAGCTCGGCGGCCTTCTTGACCGACGTGCGCTTCTCGCCGCGGTCGTAGCGATAGGTGACGTTGAGCGCCCATTCGTCGGTGAGCGCGGCCTGGATGCGCGGCCACGGGCACATATAGGTGCAGACCTGCTCGCGCATGTAGCCGGCGAGGATATAGGTCGTCGCGGTGAGGATGCCGATCCAGATATAGGCGAGCATCGGCCCCTGGAATGTGACGAGCTCCTTCACCAGGGTCGGCGCGTCGTTGAAGTAGAGCACCCAGGCGCCGCCGGTCCACCAGGCGATCATCAGCCAGATCGAATGCTTGAGCACGATCTCGGAGACGCGCTCGAGCTTCAACGGATCGGACGATTTGGCCTTTTTCATCCGCTCGCGCCGGTCGCCCTCGATCAGGCGTTCGACCGCGTAGAACAGATCGGTCCACACCGTCTGCGGACAGAGATAGCCGCACCAGATACGGCCGCCGACCGAGTTCATCAGGAACAGCGCCACCGCGGCCACGATCAACAGGCCGGTGAAGTAGTAGACCTCCTGCGGCCACAGCTCGATGAAGAAGAAGTAGAAGCGGCTGTTGGGCAGATCGATCAGCACCGCCTGGCTGGGGGCGCCGAGGCCGCGGTTCCAGCGCACGAAGGGCAGGAAATAGTAGATGCCGAGGCAGATCGCCATCAGGCTCCACTTGATCCGGCGGAACGTGCCGGAGACGCTCTGGGGGTAGACCTTCTGGTGGGCCGCATAGAGCGGCCCGACGTCGTCCACAGGCTTCAGCTCGTTCGGATTGACGGTCTTGTTCATCGCTTGGAACTTCTAAAAGAGGTGCGATTAAACCTAGACCCGACACCGCCGCGTCAGTTGATCCAGCTCAAACGGGGGCACTTTTGTTCACCCCCGTTTGAAGCCTTTGTGTCGCGGATCCGCTATTTTCCGCCGCCGAGCGAGTGGACGTAGACCGCCATCGCCTTGATGGTGGCGGGATCGAGCCGCCCTTCCCAGGCCGGCATCACGCCGGCACGACCCTGGCTGATGGTCTCGATCAGGCTCGCTTCGTCGGAGCCGTAAAGCGAGATCTTGTCGGTCAGGTTCGGTGCGCCCATCTCCGGGTTGCCCTTGCCGGCGTCGCCGTGGCAGGCGACGCAGTTTTCCGCGAAAATCTTCTGGCCCTTGGCGGCGTCAAATCCGTTGCGGGTCGACAGGCCCGACAGCGACCGCACGTAATTGGCGACCGTGACGATCTCGTCCGGCTTCAGCACGCCATCCTTGCCGAAGGCGAGCATCTGGCCCTCATGCGTCTTGGCATGACCGGAACGCGCGCCGAACTGGATGGTCTGCATGATCTGGTCGAGCGTGCCGCCCCACAGCCAGTCGTCGTCGTTCAGGTTCGGATAACCCTTGGCGCCGGCACCGCCGGAGCCGTGGCAAGGCGCGCAATTGTCGCCGAACACGGTCTTGCCCTTGGCGCGGGCGAGCGCCAGCAAGGCCGGGTCCTTCTCGATATCGACGAGCGAGGCCGTGCCCAGCGCCGCCATCTTGTCACCGCGGATCTTCTCGAGGTTGGCGAGCTCGACCGCGACGTCGGCGCGTGAGGAGTAGCCGAACATGCCGGTGGTATTGCTGGAGATCAGCGGCCAGGCCGGATAGACGACCCAATAGCCGATCGACCAGATGATGGTGAGGTAGAAGGCGATCACCCACCAGCGCGGCAGCGGCGTGTTGAGCTCCTTGATGCCGTCCCATTCGTGGCCGGTCGTTGACTTGCCGGAGACGGAATCGATGTCGCTAGAATGATCGGTCATGGTTCTCTACTCCTCCCGCAAGGGCAGGTGCGCTGCCTTGTCGAACGCAGCCTTGTTACGGGGCCAAAATGCGTAGGCGATGATCGCGAGAAAGATCGCGACGAACACCGGTGTCCAGATCGTCGTCACGAGATCTGACGCAAGATTGTGGACTGTAAGGATGGCTTTCATCGTTCATGCCTTCTCAGCGAAGATTGGCTTTCTCGTTGTAGATCTTGAAGTCGACCAGCGTGCCGAGCATCTGCAGGTACGCGACGAGCGCGTCCATCTCGGTCGGCGTACCGGCCTTGCCGTCGAAATTGCGCACGACGGCCTTGGCGTAACGCTTGGTGAAGGCGTCGCCGCCGGCATTGTCCGGATCGGCCTGGGCCTTCAAATCGGCAGCCGCGCTGGCGATCTGATCGTCGGTGTAGGGCACGCCGACGGTCCGCAGCGTCCGCATGTGGTCGGCGATCGCGTCCGGATCGACCTCGCTCCTGCTGAGGAACGGATAGCCCGGCATCACCGACTGCGGCACGATCGCGCGCGGGTTGGTCAGATGGGTCACGTGCCAGTCGTCGGAATACTTGGCGCCGACGCGGGCAAGGTCCGGACCGGTGCGCTTGGAGCCCCACTGGAACGGGTGGTCGAACATGCTCTCGGCCGCCAGCGAGAAGTGGCCGTAGCGCTCGACCTCGTCACGCAGCGGGCGGACCATCTGCGAGTGGCAGAGATAGCAGCCCTCGCGGACGTAGACGTTGCGCCCTGCCAGCTCCAGCGGCGTGTAGGGCCTGACCCCGTCGACCTTCTCGATCGTGCTCTTGAGGTAGAACAGCGGGGTGATCTCGACGAGACCGCCGATCGCGATCACCAGCAGGATGCCGACGATCAGGATGATCGAGTTCTTTTCGAAGACTTGGTGGCGTGTCCAGAACGACATTGCTTTAGCTCCTCATTCCGCCGGCTGGAGAGCGACGGGCATCTGGACTTCCTGCTCGCCGACGCGAACCGTCATCCAGAGATTGTAGGCCATGATCAGCGAGCCGATCAGGAACAGGCCGCCGCCTGCGGCGCGGATGATGTAGAAGGGATGCATCGCCTCGACGGTCTCGATGAAGGAATATTCGAGGAAGCCGAGCGAGGTGTAGGCGCGCCACATCAGGCCCTGCAGGATGCCGGACACCCACATCGCCGAGATGTAGAGGACGATGCCGAGGGTCGCGATCCAGAAGTGCCAGTTGACGAGCTTCAGGCTGTAGAGGCCCTTGCGATTCCAGGCCCACGGCACCAGGCAGTAGAGCGCGCCGAAGGAGACGAAGCCGACCCAGCCGAGCGCGCCGGAATGCACGTGGCCGATGGTCCAGTCGGTGTAGTGGCTGAGCGAGTTGACCACCTTGATCGACATCATCGGGCCTTCGAAGGTCGACATGCCGTAGAAGGCGACGGAGACCACGAGCATGCGCAGCACGGGGTCGGTGCGCAGCTTGTCCCAGGCACCCGACAGCGTCATCAGGCCGTTGATCATGCCGCCCCAGGAGGGCATCCACAGCATGATCGAGAAGGTCATGCCCAGCGTCTGCGTCCAGTCAGGCAGCGCCGTGTAGTGCAGATGGTGGGGACCTGCCCAGATGTAGAGGAAGATCAGCGCCCAGAAGTGGATGATCGACAGCCGGTAGGAATAGATCGGCCGCTCGGCGCGCTTGGGGATGAAGTAGTACATGATGGCGAGGAAGCCGGCGGTCAGGAAGAAGCCGACCGCGTTGTGGCCGTACCACCACTGGAACATGGCGTCCTGGATGCCGCCCCAGGCGACGTAGGACTTCGAGCCGAACACCGAGACGGGAAGCGCGGGGTTGTTGCCGAGATGCAGCACCGCGATCGTCACGATGAAGGCGAGATAGAACCAGTTCGCGACGAAGATGTGGGGCTCCTTGCGCTTGATGATCGTGACAAGGAAGACCAGCAGATAGACGACCCAGACGATGGTCAGCCACAAATCGGCATACCATTCCGGCTCGGCATATTCCTTCGACTGAGTGACGCCCAGCAGATAGCCGGTGCCGGCGATCAGAATGAAGAAATTGTAGCCCAGGACGACGAACCACGGCGCGAGGTCGCCGGCGAGGCGCGCGCGGCAGGATTTCTGCACCACGTAGAAGGAGGTCGCGATCAGCACGTTGCCGCCGAAGGCGAAGATCACGGCGGAGGTGTGCAGCGGCCGCAGGCGGCCGAAGCTGATCCAGGGCAGATCGAAGTTCAGCGCGGGCCAGGCCAGCTGCGAGGCGATGATGAGGCCGACCAGGAAGCCGGCAATACCCCAGAACATCGCCATGAACGCCGAGAACTTGATCGGGCCCATATTGTAGTTGGGGCGTCCGTTGATCTCCGCCGGCGGCAGCGCCGCCGGGCGATCGAGGTAGCGGTTGACGATGACGAACAGCGCCGCGAGGCTCGCCGCCGCGCTGAGCGCGGCATGGAAGGCGAAGGGCGCATCGAGCGCCTTGGCCGAAGCGACCACGCAGAGGAAGGCGGTGACTGCGAACACGACAGCCAAGCCGCTTTCACCGATAGTCATGGATTTGGAAATGGAGGGCTGGCTCATGCGGATTCTCTCTGAAAGAACACACCGCCAGAAACCACATTCACTCTCACCGGGAATTGATTGAAATCAAGAGCGGCACTTAAGTTCTCCGCGGCGGCCGAAGATCTCGCTGGTTCCCCGCATTTCCGCCGTGGGCGACACGAATTGCCTTGTCCCTTCGTGAGGCAAGGACCATGGGGGAAACTCAACCGAATGTGGGGCTGGCGCCACATCGGGCGTCTTTCCGCGGGAGCTGGTCCGGCGTGACGCCGCAAACGGAAACAGCCTCCGTAGGATCACGGAGGCCACAATGAGCTTCTCGATCAGGAAGGGGCCCCGTCAGTCGCGTGCCGTGGCCTTGAGCGCCGCGATGACGTCCTCGCGGGCGATGATTCCAACCAGCTTCTGCGCGGTGTTGAGCACGATGATGCTCCGGATGCGGTGCTCGACCATGATCTGAAGCACGCGCGTCAGCCGCGTATCGGGGCCGACATAGATGAACTCCGGCGTCATGACGTCGCCGACCTTGCGGCTCATCAGGTCGTGATAGCGGGGCATCATCTGGCTCGGCGTGAAGGCGAAGCACTTCAGGATGTCGAACTTGGTGACGATGCCGACCACCTGCCCGTCGTCCTCGACCGGATAGGAGTTGAAATCGTCGGTCTCGAACATCTCGCTGAGCTCGAACAAGTCACGGTCGCGCTGCACCGCCTTGACGTTGCGCGTCATGTAGCCGTCGACGGTCTGTTCAAGAAATCTGTACACGGCGCGTCCTCCTCGATTCGATTCCGGCCGGGCCGTCAGTGCGACAGCAGCACGCAGCGGGCGGTCTGCGTGACCAGATACTGGGTAACGCCTCCCAGGATCAGCTCACGAAACCTCGAATGACCATAAGCGCCCGCAACGATCAGGCCGGCATCAACGTCGCCTGCGACTTTTTCCAGCTGCGCCGCGGCAGTTTCATTCCGGGCGCCTTCGCAGATGCGCGCCGTCGCGGTGACGCCATGGCGGGCGAGCCAGGCGGCAACGTCGGTGACGCCGGCCATCACCACCAAACGGTCCTCGTCGCGCTCGGGAATTGTTGCGATGGTGACGTCCCTCGCCTTGCGCAGCATCGGCAGCGCGTCGGCCACCGCCCGCCGCGCCTCCGGCGTGTCCTTCCAGGCCACCAGCACGCTGCGCAGGTCGAGCCAGGTGACCCGATCGGGGACGACGAGAAGCGGGCGGCCGGCCTGCATCACCAGATCCTTGGCGCTTGCGAGCGCGAACGCGTCAGAGAAGGCCGGGCTCTGCCCGCCGCTGACGATGATGTCGGCGCAACGCGCCTGCGCCAGGGCGAATCGCGCCGGGAAGTCCATGGCGCTGCGCCACTCCGCATGTCCGCCGCGATTCTTGGTCGCCGCCCGGAATTGCGCCTCGAGGCCGGCCAGCCGCCGTTTGACCGAAGCTTCGCCCTCGTCAATCAGCGCTTGTGCCTCGGCGCCGTCGGTGAAATAGAGCGGCGGCGCGAACTGCGCCGCAGCGACCCCGACGATGGCCGCCTCGAATCGTTCGGCGAGCTCACCGGCGACCTGAAGACGCGCCTCGTTGGGCTGATCGAGCGCCAGGCTGACCATCACCGTCGCGTATGTCATCGGGTATCTCCACATCACCGGGTTTTGTTGAAGCCTAAGCCCGCTGCCGTGCAGCAGGATGAGATAGATCAAAATGAGCGTTGTGGCTCCCCGGCCGTTGCCCAAAGGAATACGCCAGTGAATTCAAGGTCCGCGCTTGCCTCGGAACGCGCCTTGGGCGAAATTGTGCTAGCGGTAACGGCATCCTGCCGACCGTTCTGAGATGAGGAGCAGAGATTGGCGCCGACCCGGGTAACCCAACCGGCAGACGACGGTCGGGGCGACCATTTCCGCGTCCGCATCGAGGGATTCGGGGTCGGCACCTGGGACCTTGATCTCAAGACGCACGAACTCGAATGGTCGGACATGGCCAGGCGGCTGTTTGGCCTCGAGCGGGACCAGACCGTCAGCTACGATCTCTTTCTTTCTTTGCTGGAGCCGGGCGATCGGGACCTCTTCCTGAAGGCGATCGGGCGCGCCTTGGAAGGCGGCGGGGGACTTGACCTGTCCTTCAGGCTGGGCGTCGCCTCCGGGACCGGTCAGTGGATCCGGGCCAGGGCCGGCGTGATCCGCGACGATTCAGGAACGCCACGTCATCTCAGCGGCATCTTCCTCGACATCAACGAGGAAAAGCAACTCGAGGACGCCCTGCGTTCCCAGGAGAATCATCTTCGCTCGATTCTCGAGACCGTGCCCGACGCCATGATCGTCATCGATTCCCGCGGCATCATGCAGCTCTTCAGTAGCGCCGCGGAGCGGCTGTTCGGCTACAGCAAGCAGGAAGCCATCGGCCGAAACGTCAGCATCCTGATGCCGGAGCCCGATCAGTCGCGTCACGATAGCTATCTCGTGCGCTATCTCAGGACGAATGATCCGCACATTATCGGCATCGGCCGGATTGTGACGGGCAAGCGCCGCGACGGCACGACTTTCCCGATGCACCTGTCCGTCGGGCAGACGCAACGCGCGGGCGAGCCCTATTTCACCGGCTTCGTCCGCGACCTCACCGAGCACCAGCAGACCCAGGCCCGGCTCCAGGAATTGCAATCCGAGCTGGTCCACGTCTCGCGGCTGACCGCGATGGGTGAAATGGCCTCGGCGCTCGCCCACGAGCTCAACCAGCCGCTGGCGGCGATCAGCAATTACATGAAGGGGTCGCGGCGCCTTCTCGCCGGCAGCAGCGATCCCAACACGCCGAAGGTCGAAAACGCGCTGGATCGCGCGGCCGAGCAGGCCCTGCGCGCCGGCCAGATCATCCGGCGCCTGCGCGACTTCGTCTCGCGCGGCGAGTCGGAGAAGCGGGTCGAGAGCCTGTCCAAGCTGATCGAGGAGGCCGGCGCGCTCGGGCTTGCCGGCGCGCGCGAGCAGAACGTGCAGCTCCGTTTCAGCCTCAATCCCGACGCCGATCTCGTGCTCGCGGACCGGGTGCAGGTCCAGCAGGTGCTGGTCAACCTGTTCCGCAACGCGCTGGAGGCCATGGCGCAGTCGCCGCGCCGCGAGCTCGTCGTTGCCAACGCCCGCGTCGCCGACGACATGATCGAGGTGGAGGTCTCCGACACCGGCTCCGGCTTCCGGGACGACGTTCTTCCAAATCTCTTCCAGACCTTCTTCACCACCAAAGATACCGGCATGGGCGTGGGGCTCTCCATCAGCCGCTCGATCATCGAGGCCCACGGCGGCCGCATGTGGGCCGAGAGCAACGCAGCGGGCGGAGCGACATTCCGCTTCACCTTGCCGGCAACTGACGAAAGCTGATCATGACGACCAAGGGACATGTCTACGTCATCGACGACGATGCAGCGATGCGCGATTCGTTGAATTTCCTGCTGGATTCCGCCGGATTCGACGTCACGCTGTTCGACGACGCCCTCGCTTTTCTCGAAGCCCTGCCCGGCCTCGGCTTCGGCTGCGTCGTCTCCGACGTGCGCATGCCCGGCCTCGACGGCATCGAGCTGCTCAAGCGGATGAAGGCGCAGCAGAGCTCGTTCCCGATCCTGATCATGACCGGTCATGGCGACGTGCCGCTCGCGGTCGAGGCGATGAAGCTCGGGGCGGTCGACTTCCTGGAAAAACCATTCGATGACGACCGTCTCACCGCCATGATCGAGTCGGCGATCCGCCAGGCCGAGCCCGCCGCCAAGAATGAAGTCGTCGCGCAGGACATCGCCGCCCGCGTCGCGTCCTTGAGTCCCAGGGAGCGCCAGGTCATGGAAGGGCTGATTGCGGGCCTCTCCAACAAGCTGATCGCCCGCGAATACGACATCAGCCCGCGCACCATCGAGGTCTACCGCGCCAATGTCATGACCAAGATGCAGGCCAACAGCCTCTCGGAACTGGTCAGGCTGGCGATGCGCGCCGGCATGCTCAACGATTGAGGCAGGTCAAGGCACCTTCCCGGCGCAATGCTAGCCAGACAACATGATCGAGGTCAGCTCACATCCTGCGCGTGCGTCATCCCCGGCACGACCCACCGTCTTTGTGGTCGACGATGACGCCGCCGTCCTGGGATCCCTGCGGTTCCTGCTGGAGACCGACGGCTTTGCCGTGCGGACCTTCAGGAGCGGCACGGCGCTGCTCAACATCGGCGGCGCGGCTGGACCGGACTGTTACGTCATCGACTACAAGATGCCAGACATCAACGGCATCGAGCTGGCCGGCCGCTTGCGCAAATCCGACCGCGATGTGCCCGTGATCCTGATCACCGGCTATCCCGACGAGAACATCTCGGCCCGGGCTGCGACGGCAGGCATCAAAGACGTGGTTTTGAAGCCGCTTCTCGACGAAAACCTGGTCAAGTGCATCCGCCACGCCATCCAGGACCGTCCCGGCGCCTGACCTACGGGATTCTACGTAAGGCACCCCCCTTAAGATATCGATCGAAATTTTCGAAGCCCCGGATACCGCGTACCAAGGCGCCATCACAACGGAGATGGCGCAGATGCTGACCCAGACGATCAACACCCCGGCGATCAACACCCAGATTATCGGCAAGGCTGCGCCCGCCCATCCCGTCACCGACCAGTTCGGCGCCATCACCGGCCACGTGGGTCTGGTCGCCACCGAGTTCTCCTACCGCAAGGACGAGGAGATCTATGGCGAGGACGAGCCGGCCGAATATGTCTACCAGGTCGTTTCAGGGGCAGTGAGCAGCTACAAGCTGCTTTCCGACGGCCGCCGCCAGATCGGCGCCTTCCATCTTCCCGGCGACGTGTTCGGCCTCGAATCCGGTCCCGCCCACCGCCTTGCCGCCGAAGCCATCATCGACACCACCGTGCGCCTCGTGAAGCGCGCGAGCCTCGAGAAGGCCGCCGGCACCGACGTCCAGGTCGCCCGCAAGCTCTGGGCGATGACTGCCTCCGAGCTGCGCCATGCCGAGGACCACATGCTGCTGCTGGGCCGCAAGACCGCGATGGAGCGGGTCGCGACTTTCCTGCTCGAAATGGACCGCCGCCTCGCCGTTGCCGGCATGATGGCGCTGCCGATGTGCCGCCGCGACATCGGCGACTATCTCGGCCTCACCCTTGAAACCGTGTCGCGCGCGCTGTCGCAGCTGCACACTCAGGGTATCCTCGGCTTCTCCGGCGCCCGCCAGATCGTGCTGCGCAACCGTCAGCGCCTGCAACATCTCGACGCCTGATCTTCCTCCGGCCGAACTCGTTTCGGCCGGCCATTTTCTTTTTGGCCGCCGATCATGCCGTGCGCCGCGTCTCCGGCATCACCAGGAGAATCAGCAAGAGCCCGGTCGCGGCAACGCCGGACAGCCCGATGAAGGCGGTTGCGTTGCCGAACTTGTCGCTGACATAGCCGCCGAGCACGGTGCTCAGCGACGCGCCGATGCCCGTTGCGGTGCCGACGATTCCTTGCGCCAGATTGAAATGGCCGCTGCCGAAGGCGACGTCGGCGACGATCAGCGGAATCATCACCGCGAATACTGCGGCGGTGATGCCGTCGAACACTTGCACGGCGACCAGCAGATAGGGATCGCGCACGGTCGCAAACAACAGGCCGCGAATCGCCAGCGCGCCGAAACCGATCAGCAGCAGCGGTCGCCGGCCCCACGCTTGCGCCTTGCGCCCGACCGTCGGCGACAGCAGCGCCACGATCGCCTGCGGGACGACGATGCAAAAGGCGACGAGCACCGTCGCCCATTGGGCGGACCGCGCCGTCACCGCGCTTGCCATCAGCGGCATCATCGAGGCGTTCGCCAGTTGCAGCAGCAGAACGCTCAGGGCAAAGACGATCAGCGGACGCTGCCGGATCAGGTGCCAGATGTTGGTGTCGGCACGGTCGGCGGCTTCAGGCGGCATCTCGCCGTGAGAGCGCCTGATATCGACCTCGTTCTCGCGGATACGCGAGAGCGCGATCAGGGTAGGAATCGCGAGCAAAAAGGTGACCAGGAACACCGAGCGGCTCGACAGCAGATAGCCCGCGGTGCCCATCACCGCCGCCGCGACCCCGTTGCCGAGCGAGGCAAAGCGCGCGTTGCGGCCGAGCCGCTCGCCGATCGCGAGTGGACCGACCAGGCCAAGGCTGATCGCCGCAATCGCCGGCCCCAGCACGCAGCTCGCCGCCGCGTGCAAGGTGGCCGCCGCCACCACGATCGGGAAGATCGGCATCGCGGCATAGGCCAGCGCGCAAGCGCCGATGGTCGCGATCGCGAGGGCGGCAACCAGACGCTCCGACTTCGCGGCATCGATGATCGCCCCGCCGGGCATCTGCCCGATCAACCCGACGATGCCGCCGATCGACAGCACGAGGCCGATCTCGACCTGGGTCCATTTCTGGGTGGTCAGATAGACCGCGATGAAGGGACCGAATCCGGTCTGCACGTCGGCAAGGAAGAAGATGAACCAGTCGAGGCCACGCAGGCTCTGGCGCGACGGCGCCGGGATGCCGTTGACCGATGGCGCGGCGACGTCGTCCTGGTCAACGCGGCCGTCGCGATCTGCATGGTTCAGCTTCCTCGACAACAGCACAGGCGGTCCGCCCTCCCCGCACCTCACTGGATCGCTTGCAGCGGTTGAAGGCTGCCGGACGCGCCGAGCACGACGATCGGCGTGTCTTCCTTGTATTCCGGCGCGGCCGCGACCTGCGCCTTGGTCAATTCCAGCGTGATGCTGTCCTTCTTGTTGGCAATCTTGCCGAAGCGCAGCGCGTTCCAGTCCACCACGATCTTGCGGCTGCCGACGCCGAGAAACCCGCCGAAATCGATCGCGGCGGCGCGCACATGGCCGGTGCGATCGACGATGACGTCGACGATGCGGCCCATGTCCTCGCCGGCGGCGCTGCGCACGTCGCGGCCGAGCACGCCATGGGCCTCGCTGGCGCCGATGATGGTCACCGACGGCGGCGGGGCGGCATCCTTCGGCGTGACGGGCACGGTCGAGGCCGGCGGGTGGGTCGCCGGCGCATTGGCCTCATGCGGGCCTGTCGGCGGCTCGTCTGCGGCGTACGAGGTGGCGACCGCCAGGCTCGCAACGAGGGCTGCACCAAGGATCAAGGCTCCGATCGCACGCATGACGCCCTCCTTGCGCGCCGCTAGCGCGCCAGCACGATCGAGACCTGGATCTGGCCGCGCGTGCGCATCACCTCCAGCGCCACGTCGTCGCCGTGGCGGCTGACGCGCAGATCGACGCTGGAATCGCCCAGGCGCAGATCGCGCAAGAACACCTCGTTGAGGAACGCCGGCAGATGCGGGTTGCGCAGGCGAATCTCACCGCGCGCCACGTCGAACTCGAGACCGAGCGCCGCTTCCAGCAGCGTGAAAGGCGTCGCGCTGGCCCAGGCCTGCGGCGCGCAGGCGACCGGATAGAGCGTCGGACCTCGCCGCTTCTCGCGCCGGAAGCCGCAGAACAATTCGGGCAGCCGCCGCAGGTCCATGTAGGTCGCCGCGTCGAACAGCCCCTTGAAGACATGCGCCACCGAGTGCTTGAGGCCGTAGCGCGCGAGCCCGAGCGCGATCAGCGCGTTGTCGTGCGGCCAGATCGACCCGTCATGGTAGGACATCGGATTGTAGCGCACTTCGCCCTGCGCGACGGTGCGGATGCCCCAGCCCGAGAAGAAGTGCGGCCGCATCAGATCGGCGGCGACGAGGCGGGCGCGGTCCTCGCGGATCATGCCGCTGAACAGCACCTGACCGGCGTTCGAGGTCCGCACCTTGCACGGCCGCTTCTTGCCGTCGAGCGCGACCGCATAAGTGCCGAGCTCCTCGCACCAGAACGCCTGCTCGAAGCGTTCGGCCAGCGCGCTCGCCTCGGCCTCGAGCTTGCGGCTGCGGTCCGGCTTGCCGAGCCGCAAGGCACAACGCGCGGCGAGCTGCTTGGCGGCATAGACGTAGCCCTGGACTTCGGCGAGCGCGATATTGCCTTCCGCGAGCTGGCCGTCGGCGTGGAAGATCGCGTCGTAGGAATCCTTCCAGCCCTGGTTGGCCAGCCCCTTCTCGGTCGCGCGCTGATATTCGACGAAGCCGTCCTGGTCGGGATCGCCGGGACCGTCGATCCAGGCCAGCCCCGCCTCGATCGCCGGCCATAGCTCGAGCAAGGTCTTCTCGTCGCCGGTCCGTTCGAAATAGCTGCCGGCGAGCAGGACGAACAGCGCGGTGGAATCGACGCTGCCGTAATATTGCGCGAACGGCACCTCCCGCAGCGCCGCCATCTCTCCGCCGCGCATCTCATGCAGGATCTTGCCGGGCGCGGCATCGGCAAGCGGATCGACCGCCTTGGCCTGGAAATGCGCGAGCCGGCGCAGGACGCCCTTGGCGATGCGCGGATCGACCCACAGCATTTGGAGCGCGGTGATCAGGCCATCGCGGCCGAACGTCGTCGAGTACCAGGGAATGCCGGCATAGGGATAACGCCCCTGCGGCGTCTCCGTCATCAGCATGTTGAGGTCGGCCATGGCCTGGCACAGCACCTCGTTGAAGATGTTGTTGGAGGTCTCGATGCTGGCGGCGCCCATGGTGGAATGGCGCATCTCGCGGCGATGAGCGAGCAGTCCCCGGAAGAAGCGCGCCGGCCTCTCCGCCATCGGCCGGTTGCAGGACACGGCCACGAACAGCGATGTCGATTCGTGCGGGTCCAGCTCGATCTGCCAGGTCGCCGCGTTCACCGACAGCCGCGTCGGACGCGGGTCGAAATGCAGCCCCGTGGTGCGCTCGATGTCATCGAGACCGCGATATTCGAACAGCACGTCGGTCGGCCCGAGCAATCTGCTCGTGCCGGTCCCGCGATGCGGGCGGCGCTCGCCGCGAACCTCGAACAGATCGGCAAAATCGTTGTCGAACAGCAGCGTCAGCTCGAAGCTGGTGCGCTGCTCGCCATGGTTCTGCACGCCGATGCGCTGGTAGGCGGTGCCCCGCCACAGGAAGATCGTGCGCACGATGTGCAGCAGATCCTTCTGCAGGACGAGACTTTCCCGCCGGTAGATGTCCGGATTGGTCAGATCGACGGTCAGCGCCGAATTGTCGTCGCGCAGGTTGGAGCCGAGCAGCAGCGGCTGGAGATCGTCGAGCACGAGCTCGAGCCGCGCGAGGTAGCGCGTATCGTGATGGAACAGGCCATCCGGCCCGCCTGCCGAGGCGCCGATGTCGCCATGGCTGTCGAGCACGATGAACATGTCGTCGTGCTTGAGGGACCGCCGCGGCCGTGCCGAGGGCCCGGTCATCGGAATATAGAAAGGTTGCTCCGCGACCTGTTCGGAGGTCCGTGTCACGGAGACGAGTTGGGTTACGGCTTCGGCCGACATGAGCAGCTCCCCTGCGCTTGTTTGAAACGCGACCGACTCGAGAACGCGATTGTTGGCTTACGCGGCGGCTTGCGCCAGCCTACTCATTTCCTGCGTGACCAGTTCACGATAGGGTCCGTGACCCTGCATCAGGCGCTCGGGCGATCCGTCTTCGATGATCTTACCATTTCTGAGCACCACCACGCGATCGAAATTACGCAGCGTTGCCAGCCGATGCGCGATCGCGACCACGGTGCGGCCGCGCATCAGGCGCGACAGTGCCTCGCGGATCGCCTCCTCGGATTCGCTGTCGAGCGCGGCGGTGGCCTCGTCCAGCAGCAGGATCGGCGCGTCCTTCAGGAAGGCGCGCGCGATCGCGATGCGCTGGCGCTGGCCGCCCGACATCTTGACGCCGCGGTCGCCGACCATGGTGTCGAGACCATCCGGCAGGTTCTCGACGAAATCGCAGCGTGCCGCGATCGCGGCGCGCAGCACCTCGTCGTCGGTCGCGTTCGGGCGGCCGTAGCGGATGTTCTCGCGGATCGAGCGATGAAACAGGGAGATGTCCTGCGGCACGACGGAGATCGCCTCGCGCAGGCTGAGCTGCGTGACCTTCGAGATGTCCTGCCCGTCGATGGTGATGCTGCCGTCGTCGACATCGTAGAAGCGCTGCAGCAGCGTGAACAGCGTCGACTTGCCGCCGCCGGACTGGCCGACCAGGCCGACGCGCTGGCCGGGTTGCAGGCGAAGGCTGAACCGCTCGAAGATCTTCTCCCCGCCGGGATAGCCGAAGGTGACGTTGTTGAACGCGATCGAGGCGCCGCTCTTGACCAGCGGCTCCGCCTCGGGGTGGTCGCGCAGCTCGTGCGGCACCAGCAGCGTGGCGATTGCCTCGGTCAGACGGGCGACGTGCTGGGTGACGTCGACCAGTGCCACCGCGAGATCGCGCGTGGCGCTCAGGATGGAGATGCCGAGCGTGCAGACCAACACGACGTCGCCCGTGGTCGCTTCCCCCTTCTGCCAGAGCGTGACTGCCCAGGCCATCAGCGCCACCGTCAGGAGCACGGTCACAGCGGCATGCAACAGCCGCAGCTTCTCCAGATAACGCAGGCTGCGGCTTCGCGCGGTGAGTTCCCGATTCACCGTCGCGTCGAACCGCTCATGTTCGTGGCCGATGCCGCAGAAGGCCCGCACCAGCGGCATGTTGCTGATGACGTCGATCATCTCGCCGTCCACGACCGCCGCCTTGTCGGCGAAATCGTCGTGCAGGGGCTTGCCGGCGGCGGCCAGGTGGAACATCGCGACCACCATGCCGCCGGCAATCACGGTCAGCCCGAGCGCCATATAAGGGCTGACGGTTCCAATCAGGGCAATTGCCGCAATTGTGGCGATGCAGGGCGGCAGCACGTTCCAGACGAACATGTTCTCGACCGTGAAGACCGCGTTCGACGTCGCCGTGATGCGGCTCGTCAGCATGCCCGGCATGCGGTCGGAGAAATAGCTCGGCGCGTGCCCGGTCAGATGACGAAAGATGTCGCGGCGCAGATCACCCGTGACACGAACGAAAGTGAAGCTCGCCGTCCAGCTCGCGATCCGCCACAGGAAGTTGTCGGCAGCGATCAGCGACATGAGTAAAATGAATGCCAGCCATACGCTGCCTCCATGCGAGGGGCCGGCCGACAGGCTGTCGACCAGGGATTTGACCCCGTACTGGGTGCCTACCGAGCAGGCAACCGCGGCAACGACCGCGGTCAGGATCACCAAATGCGACGCGAGACGACGCCGGAGATAGCGCAAGACAAAGGCAAATGGCCTGCGCGCGTATCCAGAAAGCTGATCCATATGGCTATCGCCCCATTATGCTGGTTTTTCGTTGGTGACTGATCGACTGAACATCGATCTCTTCGCCCGGGTTCCCGGGCTCGACGATCACGACATGCGGATGCGGACGATCTGCGAAGATGTGGTGGCAGGATCGCGGCGCTCTCCAACGTGTCGAAGAAGTAACATTTGGGAGAAGGAACTTCGCAACTGCGGGAACGTTCCCCTATCTGGCATGCCGGTGCCGTACTGGCGGGGGGTTTCGACAATCATGATCGCAGAGGAGATGGTGAGATGCGCATCGCGCAGGTAGCTCCGTTGACGGAGGCTGTTCCACCCAAGCTGTATGGCGGCACCGAGCGGGTGGTGCATTGGTTGACGGAGGAGCTGGTGGCCCTTGGACACGACGTGACGCTGTTCGCCAGCGGCGACTCGCAGACCTCGGCCAAGCTCGATGCCCTGTGGCCGAAGGCGCTTCGCCTCGACGGTTCCGTGCGCGATCCCAATGCGCTGCACATGGTGCTGCTGGAGCGTGTGCGGCAGAAATGTGATGACGAGGAATTCGACTTCCTCCACTTCCATCTCGACTATTATCCCTGGTCGCTGTTCCACCGGCAGCCGACGCCGTTCCTGACCACGCTGCACGGCCGGCTCGACCTGCCGGAGCATCAGCCGGTCTTCAACACCTTCTCCAAGATGCCCGTCATCTCGATCTCCAACGCACAGCGGCGGCCGGTGCCGCAGGCCAATTGGGTGACGACGATCCATCACGGTCTTCCGGAGAACCTGCTGACGCCGAAGCCCATGCGGCAGGAATATCTCGCCGTGCTCGGCCGCATCGCGCCCGAGAAGGGCGTCGACCGCGCCATCAAGATCGCGACCCATTGCGGCATTCCGCTGAAGATCGCGGCCAAGGTCGATCGTGCCGATCAGGATTACTACGACGAGCTGATCCGGCCGATGATCGAGAACAACCCGCTGGTGGAGTTCATCGGCGAGATCGGCGATCACGAGAAGTCGGATTTCCTCAGCGGCGCGCTCGGGCTGCTGCTGCCGATCGACTGGCCGGAGCCGTTCGGCCTCGTGATGATCGAAGCCATGGCCTGCGGAACGCCGGTCGTCGCCTTCAACCGCGGCTCGGTGCCGGAGATCATCGACGAAGGCCTGACCGGCTTCATCGTCGAGGACGTGATCAGCGCGGCGGGCGTGGTGAACCGCCTTCCGCAACTCGACCGCGCCGCGATCCGCAAGCAATTCGAGACGCGCTTCACGGCGCGGCGCATGGCGCTGGATTATCTCGCGGCCTACCGCAGCCTCGCCGAAGAAAAGGCGCCGCGGATCAAGCTGGTGAGCAGCGCGGAGTAGCGCAGCCACTTACCACTCTTGTGTCCCGGACGCGCTGCAACGCTCTTTGGCGTTGCGGCGCAGAGCCGGGACCCACGCGGTCGGGCATGCTCGCGGAAACATGGGCCCCGGCTCTGCAGCGCACCGCTGAAGAAGCGCTGCGCTGCGTCCGGGGCACGAGCCGCCTATCTCACCACCGCCCGCTTCGGCTCGACGATCTCGAACATCCTCGGGAATTCATCCATCAGGCCCATCAGCTCGGCGAGGCGCATCGGGTTGCCCGATAGTTCGATCTTGCCGGCGGCGACCGCTTCCGGAAAGCTCGTCAGCTTCGCGATCACCTCATCGAGCGTTGCGCGCGCGAGCGTGAAGCTGGCGTCCGCGTTTTCCGCCTGCGCGCCCTCGGTGTAAGTCAGCGCGCAGTTCTCCAGATTGAGCACGAAGGTCTCGCCGGTGTCGGAAAAGCTCCAGTTCAAGACGATGTGCTTGCCGTCCGCCTTGGGACCGTTGAGGCGGATGCCGAGCACGTCCCAGAGCTGGGAGGTGCGCAGCGCGGCCAGCGTCTCGCGCGGCATCGGCGGGCGTGCCGGCACCTTCGGCATGCCATGGCGCAGCTCCTGGGCGCCGAACAGATAGGCGTTGCGCCAGGTCGCGCTTTCGGCGGCGTAGCCGAGCTGCTCCAGCGTATGGGCCAGGAGACCGCGTGCCGCCGCATTGTCAGGCTCGGCGAAGACGAGATGGCCGAGCACCTGCGCGACGAAGCGAAACTCACCCTTGTCGAAATCGGTGCGCGCCCGCGCCAGGATCGCGTCGGCCCCGCCCATGTACTCCACATACTTCTTGCCGGATTCGACCGGCGGCAGCGGATCGAGATTGACCGGATTGGCGTCGTACCAGCCGAGATATTTCTGGTAGATCGCTTTCACATTGTGGCGGATGTGGCCGTAATAGCCGCGGCCGTGCCAGGCGCCTTCCAGGCTCTTCGGCAGCTTGATCGTCTCGGCGATCTCGGCCGCGGTGAGGCCGTGATTCATCAGGCGGATGGTCTGGTCATGCGCGAATTTGTAGAGGTCGCGCTGCTGCCGGATCATCGTGCCGATGCGCTCACGTCCCCACACCGGCCAGTGATGCTGGCCGCACACCGCCTCGGCCTTGCCGTCCCACAATTGCAACGCCTCGCCCAGATATTTCGACCAGGCCAGCGCGTCGCGCACGTCGGCGCCGCGGAACGGCAGCAGATTGTGAAAATTGTGCGTGCAGTTCTCGGCGAGGTTCAGCACCCTGTAGCGCGGGATGAAGAAGTGCATCTCCGCCGGCGCTTCGCTGTTCGGCGCCATCTGGAATTCGAACGCGACGCCATCGATCACGCGCGTATCGCCGGTCGCCATGATCAGGTCGGTGGGGCGCAACAGCGCAACCGATCCCGCCGCCATCGACTTGCCGAGACCGCAATCGACCTGTCCGCGCGCCCCCTTGGCGAGCAGCGGCCCGAACTGGTACTGCGCCCGGCGCAGCATCGCCGGTCCCGCAATGATGTTCTCGGAGACGGCATGCTCCATGAACAGGTTCGGCGCGATGATGGGCACGCCGCAGGTCGCGAGCGCATCCTCCTCCAGCACGCCGCGGGCGCCGCCCCAATGGTCGGTGTGCGTGTGGGTAAAGATGACGGCCGCAACGGGCTTCAAGCCCCGATGCCTGAAATAGAGGTCGAGCGCGGCGCGGGCCCCTTCGATCGAGGTCAGGGTATCCACGACGATGACGCCGCTGTCGCCCTCGATCAGCGTCATGTTGGCGATGTCGAGCCCGCGCACCTGGTAGACGCCGGGCACGACCTCGAACAGGCCGTGCTGCATGTTGAGACGCGATTGCCGCCACAGGCTCGGATTGACTGTGGGCGGCGCCTCCTCGGTGGACAGGAAGCCATAGGGCTCAAGGCTCCAAACCGTCCGCCCTTGCGGATTCGTGATCTCCGCGTTCTCGATGGTGCCGAGGAATCCGCGTGCGGCATCGTCGAAATCCCGCGTGTCGGAAAACGGCAACGCGTTCAGCATCGCCGCTTGCTGCGCGATGACGGAGGGCGTTGCGTCCTTCGGCTCATTGCTGAGTTCGGTCATGCTTGCTCCTCCCGGGACGGTGGTCTCTTCCCTTCTCCCTTGTGGGAGAAGGTACACCGCCCGCGGCGGCTACATTCCCAGCAGCCGCGGCAGCCACAGCGACAGGCCGGGCCAGTACGTCACCACCACGAGGAAGCCCAGCATGGTGAGCAGCCATGGCCACACCGCGACCGTGAGCTCGGTGATGCCCATCTTGGCGATTCCTGAGGCGACGTAGAGATTGAGACCGACAGGCGGATGGCACAGGCCGACCTCCATGTTGACCGTCATCAGGATGCCGAAATGAATGGGATCGATGCCGAGCTTGATCGCGACCGGAAACAGGATCGGCGCCATGATCAGGATGATCGAGGACGGCTCCATCACGTTGCCCGCCACCAGCAGCAGCAGGTTGACGAGCAGCAGGAAGCCGATCCACCCCAGGCCCTGGTCGATCATCCATTGCGCCAGCGCCTGCGGCACGTTCTCGTAGGTCATCAGGAACGAGAACAGCACGGCGTTGGTGATGATGTAGAGCAGCATCGCCGAAAGGTTCGCCGATGACAGCAGCACCCGCGGCACGTCGCTCAGCTTCAGATCCTTGTAGATGAACACCGCGACGATGAAGGCGTAGACCGCGCTGACGGCGGCGGCTTCCGTCGGCGTGAAAAGGCCGCTGTAGATGCCGCCGATCACGATCACGATCAGCAGGATGCCCCAGATCGACTTGCGGAAGGCGTCGAGTCGCTGGAGGAAGGTGGCCTTCGGCATCCGCGGATAGTCGTTGCGCCAGGCCCGATAGAACGTCGTGGCGCCGAGCAACGAGGCCAGCACCAGTCCCGGCACGATGCCGGCGATGAAGAGCTTGCCCACCGAGCTGTTGGTGGAGACGGCGTAGAGCACCATCGGGATCGACGGCGGAATCAGGATGCCGAGCGAACCAGAGGTCGTGATCACGCCGGCGCCGAACCGCTTCGGGAAGCCTTGCGCGACCATCGCCGGCAGGATCACCGATCCGATCGCCACCACGGTCGCCGGCGACGAGCCGGAGATCGCGGCGAACAGCGCGCAGGCCACGACGCCCGACAGAGCGAGACCGCCGTACCAATGGCCGACCAGGGAAGTTGCGAAGGCGATCATCCGCCGCGCCACCCCGCCATGGGTCAGGAAGTTACCGGCGAGGATGAAGAACGGGATCGCCATGATCTCGAAGTTTTCGATGCCGGTGAACAGCTTCAGCGCCACCGATTCGGTTCGCACGTCGGTCAGCGTGAACATGAAGCTGAGCACGGTGAGACCCAGCGCGATCGAGATCGGCATGCCCGTCAGCATCAAGGAGAGCAGCAGTGCGAACACGATGAGGACGCGCAGGCCTTCCGGCAGCGTGATGATGTGGCCTGCATGCGCGAAGCACACGGCGACGATCAGCACCGGCAGCAGCATCAGGATCCAGCCGAGCGGGCTGCGCTCGTCCCGGATCACCTGGGTAGGCGTGACCGGGGCTGGATGCACCGGGTCGACCTCGACGCCTTCGACGCCCGCCACGTCGTGATGCGGCAGCTCGCCGGTGCGGTAGAACGACCAGGCGACCTGCAGGAAGCGGAAACACATCAAGCCGGAGCCGAGCGGGATGGTGAGATACACCATCCACATCGGCGCCTCCAGATCGTTGGACTGCTGGCCGGTCTGCCACATCTGGCCGACGAAGGCGGCGCCGAAATAGGCGACGATGGCGGTAAAGAGCGCGCCGCACAACAGCCCGAAGGTGATGACGCGCCGGCGCGATCCGCCCGGAAGGATGTTGACGAGCACGTCGACGCCGACATGGATGCCGGTCCGCACGCCGTAAGCGGCGCCGAACTTCGCCATCCAGATGAACATGTAGATGCAGAGCTCCTGCGCCCAGGACAGGTCGAGCGCGGCAAGCCAGACGAACGCCGCGCGGGCCGGGACGGCCAGGAAGGCCAGATTGCGGGCTTCCGCCCATTTGGCGATGTCGATCGACAGCCCGGCACCGTAACGATGCAGCACGGCGACGAAGATCAGCGACGTCGCAGCCGCGATCATCGTCGCGATCAGCCATTCCTCGAGATGATTGAGCACACGGTTCAGCCCACGCAGCACCTTCGTCCCCCCAGCATTGGCTCGTCCATTCAAGAGTGAAACGGCCGGGAGTGCGATCACCCCCGACCGTTGGCGTTGTTCTTGTGGCCCGCGGCCGTCAGTTCATCTTGACGTCGAGTTCCTTGGCGAGGAGATCGAGCACCTCCTGCCCGACCCGCCCCTTTGCCCATTTATACGTCGGCTGCATCGCCTCTTGCCACGCCTTGCGGTCGGCGTCGGTGAGATAGTGCAGATTGGTCTTGCCCGTCTTCTTGATCTCGGCCAGTGCGTCCTCGTTCTCCTGGCGCGCGATCGAGTTGGTGTAGTCAGTCGCCTCCGCCATCGCCTTGTCAAGCTGGGTGCGGATGTCGGGCGGCAGGCCCGACCAGAACTTCGAATTGACGATCACGGCATATTGCAGATGGGCATGATAGGACACGGTGATGTCCTTCTGCACCTCGTAGAACTTCTGCGTCAGGTAGTTCGACGCGGTGTTCTCGCAGCCGTCGACCACGCCGGTCTGCAGGGCCTGGTACACTTCCGAGAACGCCATGATCTGAGGGATCGAGCCCATGATGCGGAGATATTGGTCGGCGATCTTCGATCCGGAGATGCGGAATTTGAGTCCCTGGAAATCTGTCGGCTTCAGCAAGGGGCGGTTGGCGGAGAGCATGTGGAAGCCGTTGTCCCAATAGGCAAGCCCGGTGATACCCTTGGCCTCGAGCTTCTGGAACAGCCATTTGCCGATCGTGCCCTTCATCGCGTTGGCATAGGTCGCATCGTCCTTGAACAGCCAGGGCAGGTCCAGCGCTTCGAATTCCTTGACGCCGAGCGGCGCGAATTTCGCCGTGGAAGGCGCGAGCATGTGCACCGAGCCGAGCTGCAGCGCCTCGATCTCCTCCTTGTCCTTGTAGAGCGTGGAGTTCGGGTAGACTTCGACCTTGACCTTGCCGTCGGTGTATTTCTCGGCCAGCTCCTTGAACTTCAGCGCGCCCTTCCCTTTCGGGGTGTCGTTGGCGACCACATGGCTGAACTTGATGGCGATCGGAGCTTGGGCCGGCGCAGCGGCAGGCGCCAGACCTAATGCGACCGCCGCGACCGCAAGAAGCAGTTTGCGCATGAAGACCTCCCCAACAACCTCGAAACCGGGTTCTTTTTGTTTTGCGGTCCGTACTGGCAGCAATCCGCAAGCCGAACAACTAGACCTAAGCCCAATTTGCCGCAGCCAAGCTATCTTGACGGAGGCTGTCTGCGCAACCCGGCACGCGCGCCCGTCCGTGGCGAGGAGCGCTTATGTCGCATTGCGGCAATGCATCAACCCTTGCGCTGCGCGACAATGAAGAGGCGGCGGAACGGGAACAGGGTCTGTCCCGCCGCATTCTTCGGATAGGCTTTCGCAACGCGCGCGCCATAGGCGGCCTCGAACGCGATCTTCTCGTCGCCAGCGAGCACGTCGAGATAGCGCGTCAGCCAGGTCCCCTTGGTCCATTCCTTGACCGGGTTCTCGCCTTCGAGGACTTGCAGATATTCGATCTCCCAGATGTCGATGTTGGCCGACATCGGCGCGAGAAGATCATGGTAGTAGGCCGGTCCCTCGACCGGCGGCGGCGTGACGAGATGCTCGACCTTGGACCGCCACGGACCATCGAGCGCGGTCTCGCCGATCAACACATGCGACGGCGCCAGAAAGTTGCGCGGCATCTGCACCGCAAGCATGCCGCTAGGCTTCACCCTCTCCATCACCGATGGAAACAGTGCCGCATGATTGGGCAGCCAGTGCAGTGCGGCATTGGAATAGATCAGGTCGTATTGCTTGGCCGGATGCCAATGGCCGAGATCTTCATGCAACCATTCCACATCCGGTGCTGCCTTGCGGCCGGCGGCGACCATCTCGGCCGAGCCCTCGACACCCGTCACCGTCGCGTCCGGCCAACGCTCCCTAATCAGTTTCGTGACGTTGCCGGCGCCCGCGCCGAGATCGGCAATCTCGCGTGGGCCGAAATCCGGAATCCGCATCAAGAGGTCGACGGCGGGCCGGAGCCGATGGCCGGAGAATTTCAGATATTGCTGCGGATCCCAGACCATCGCTCAACGCCTTTTTCTTTTTCGTGTTTCCTTCAACGTCGCCCTTGGTTACCACTGCTCGTCCCGCTCAGGCAATTCGCAAGGCGGGACGGGACAGGAAACGATCAGCAACAAGCAAGAAGACAACCAAGAGAGCGTGTGACCATGGACCTCGGTCTCAAATCGAAAACCGCTGTTGTCACCGGCGCGAGCATCGGAATCGGACGCGCCATTGCCAAGGGCCTCGCGGCCGAGGGCGTGCGCGTCGTCGGCGTGGCGCGGCGCGGTGACTTGCTCGCAGAGCTCGTGAAGGAGGTCGGCGGCGGGCTGATCACGCCGTTCGAGCAGGACGTCATGGCCAAGGACGCGGCGGAGCGGATCGCGGCCTTCGCGTTGAAGGAGCTCGGCCATGTCGACATCCTCGTCAACAATGCCGGCGGCAGCCGTCCGCTGCCGGTCGACGCGCCTGACAGCAAATGGGACGAGGCGATCGCGCTGAACTTCACCAGCTACCGCCGCATCGCACATGCGCTGCTGCCGCAGATGATCGAACGCAAATGGGGCCGCATCGTCAACATCACCGGCAAGTCCGAGCCGGAAGGCCTCAACGCCGCGTTCGCCGCCAAGGCTGCGGTGCACGCCTGGGCCAAGGGCCTGTCGCGCGAGATCGGCGAGCACGGCATCACCATCAATTGCATCCCGCCCGGCCGCATCATGAGCGAGCAGATCCGCCGCAATTACGCACCCGACTATCGCGAGCGCTTTGCGGAAGAGGAGATCCCGGTCGGCTATTGGGGCGAGCCGGAGGATCTGGCGGCGCTCGCGGTCTTCCTGGCCTCACCGGTGGCGCGGTACATCACGGGGACGGTGATCCCGGTGGACGGGGGCTTGCGGCGGTATCAGTTCTAGAGGCTGCGAACCGCGAGGCAATCTTCGCACGCTTTGGAAGCCCGCAGGACGGGCAGCGAATGCCCCCTGGCTCGGCTCGCGAAGGCCTGCCGTGCCCGACTTGCCGCCGGATCTCACGGTTTGACGTAACTCCAGCCCTGTTCCTGCAGCTCCATGACGCGGACGACACCGGATTTGACAACCGAGGCCTGCGGAATCAGGCTGATGTCCTTGTTCTCCGCCTTATGCATGTTTTCCTGCGTGTTGCCGCAAGCCTTGAAGGAGATTTCGGGATGGCTCATCGCGAGAACCTCGATGCGCGGCTTTACCGGCGAGGTGTCTTCACGCAGCATGTGAAGCCCGGGACCAAAGGTGACGACCTCGATCGACACCGGCTCACCAGCATCGCGGTAATATTGCGCGACGTTGGTCGCATTGTTGAGGGCGAGGTTCATCATCGCAGGTTCGTTGGAGTTGACCTGCAAGATCAACCGATGGGGCTTGCGGGCGACCTCAGGTTTGATCATCTGAGCCAGCGCTCCCTCGCTCGCAGGGTTCCGCTTGCCTGTGTGATTCTGCCCCGGCTTGCCCGCTTGTTTATGTGTGCTTGACTGCTTCGGACTGCTCGCTTTGCTCTTCGCACTCGCCTGCGGGATCCACGGGTTGTCCTGCTGCGCCTGCGCCTTTGGTCCGGCCAGAAGCAGCATCGCCAAGGCGCTGATAATTGCCATCGCCGACTTTGGATTGATCATCTCGTTTCTCCCGTTACCTGATGGTCACCGTCCTGGTCTGGCAACGGCATGCGGCCATTTGCATGCCGTCCCCACTTTTTCGCGCACGTTCTTGAATCCGCTGAGCGAGAATTTTCCCTCTTGCACCGCGCCGGTGCGGATGGTGAGACGCACGATGATGTGCCCGTCGTCGGGTAGCGACTTCAGCAACTGCACGACGTCGCCGCCGAAAGCGACGCCGGAACCGAACAGCGGCAAGGCTGCCGTGAGTTGCATTGGCTGCTCCGCATTGAGCTGAAGGGAGACGGCATATTCATTGGCACTGCGTGCCACCGTCGGTCCTGCGACTACGACTTCCGTACGGCCTTTGCGGCAGTGGATTGCGAGTAGCATCGCGGCACCATCCGAGCCGCCAACGGAAGAGGTCGTGGCGGTGACGATTGGTGAATAGTCGACTGGCGAAGTGGTCTCGCTGATCAGCCAGTTATCGTCTGAGGCCCGCCGCCCGGGCGGTGGAATCTTACGTGACAGATCTTGCAGACATTCCAGCCGAGCTTGCCCCTCCATCGCCGAACAAGACCGAAGTATTGCTATGGGATCGCTCGGGTTTTGCGCGTAGGCGATTCCGCAAGCCACATTGAAAGCGACGGCGAGCGGAGCAGCCGCACGCTTCATGGCCGCGCCTGTGCATTGCGCGCCTTGCGATCCAGCCAATCCTGCGCGGCCTGAAAGCGGGTGAGCCCTGGCACGGTCGCCGCGAGATTGATCGACTGCCATTTCGGATCGAAGCCAGGCGCCTGCAGCCGGTCGACTCGCGAGAACAGATATTCGACAAGGCGCGCCACGCGTTGATAGCGATTCGAATGTTGTGGCCAGTTGAACGCAACGAGCGCTGTCGGCACCGCGATGGTCGAGATCCGCTCGCCTTGCCTGATCAGATTGGGATACTCGCTGGCATCCAGAGTCGCGGGCAGATAATAGTCCTCGAACTTGCTGTCGTAGTTGACCGGCAGGAACTTGAATCCAGCCTCCCAACGGCCCTTTACGAAGGCGTCGACGGGTTTCGAGGTAATGAACACGACGGCAGACATCTCGCCTTTGCGCATCTGTTCGAGGGCCACCTGATGCGGAATGAACGTCTTGTCGATATCGATGCCCAGACGGCTGAAGATCAGTGGTCCTGAATAGGCGGCTGCGGTGCCCAGGGTGTTGAAGTTCACCTTCTTGCCGGCGAGATCCTGCAGGCTTGTGATTTCAGGCCGCACAAAGATATGCAGCTCGGATGGGAAGAGATTGAGCAGATACGTGATGCGGCTTCGGATCTGCGGTGCCTGGACCTTGTACTCTTCGAGCGCATCGGAATTGATGATGGCGGTGTCGACGCCACGCAGATACAGCAGCGCATTCAGATTATCGGTGGCTCCCCGCGTGACGATCGGCAGGAGATGCAGGTCTGCTCCGTCGTCCACGACACGCGCCATTTCTGCGGCGAGGCGGATCGGTGCGCCCTCGAGCAGACCACCGGCGAGCCCGACCGTCCAGGCGTTCATCCGGTCCTTTTCATTCTCCTGGGGGAGCGACCTTCGGACGGGCTGAGCATCGGCCTTGGCATGTCTCGCCGTTTGCGCTTCCAAGCAGGACGTCTGAAGCATCATCGCGACCGGCACCAACCAGGTGAGCAGGAGCAACGAGAGTGACTTTGGCGCTCTGTTCATGTCGTTTCCCTTCCGAATTCGTCACCGCAACCTGTGGTCCCGCAGGGCTGCAACAAGTGCACTCTCACCGCTGCAGCGCATCCAGCCGTTCCTTCGCTTCGCGAATACCGCCCCGGTGTGCCTTCGCGTAGAGCTCTCGCGCCTTGGCCGCTTCGCCGCGCGTTCCATAGGTACCCCAGGCGGACAGAACTGCCGGATCGTATGTCTCCGCGAGCATGAAGCTTGCCTGCGCAATGTCCTTCTCAGCCGCGAGCTCGAGTACGATCCGCGCTGCGCCGATATTTCCCTGATCGAGCAACGCCCTGGCGCGCGGGATCAATCGGGCCTCCGCCTCGTTTTGGCTTTGGTTTGCGGCTGTCAGAGGCTCCCCGAGGGCCACTTCCACGCTCCGCGTCGCCGGCACGATCGGGCCTTCATCTTTTTTCGCCACCTCGAGGCGGGCATCGATGGGAGCCGATGCCGATGCACGGTCTTTTTGCCTGGCTTCGGTCCCGCTCCGCTCCTGGTGCAGCGACTGCCGCAGTTCGGCAATCTCCCGGTTCGCTGCCTGTCTCTGCTGCGAGGCCGCATCATTCGCCTCGCGCAATTGCACGTTCCGGGTTTCGATTTCACGGCGCGTTTCGGCAAGTTCCCTCGTCAGCGCGGCCACATGCGCCTGAGCGTCTTCGAGAGCGCGGCGTTGTGGTTCGGCATTGGCCATTACCGCTTGCGCGGCTTTGGCCTGGACAACGAGGTCGGCGTTCTTCTGCCGCTCGCCCTGCAAAGACTGCCGGAGCTCCGCAACCTCTGCCTCCTTCAGTTCCGTGGCCGCAGCTTCCGCCATGAGCGATCCACGGGGTATTCCGGCAAGTTCGCTCGCGAGCGCGGCGGCACGCGACTGCGCCTCGTGGCGCTCTTGCTGAGCGCTCGCCGCTGCCGCCCGCGCGGCGTTGGCCTGCTTCACGAGGAAGCCACTTCTTTGCCGTTCCTGCTGCAGGGACTGCTGCAGTTCCGCGATTTCTCGCGCCGCCGCATCTCTCTGCTGCGCGGCCGCATCTTCCGCGTTGCGGGATCGCGCGTTACCGGCGTCGATCTCGCGGCGCGCTCCGGCAAGTTCGTTCGCGAGCTCGGCGTTGTGGGCTCGCTCCTGTTGAAGCGATTTCCGCAGCTCGTCCGCGGCGATTTCCGCCGTGTGCGTGCGCTGGACCGCCTCGTCGAGCTCCCTGCGCGCCTCGGCCAGCTCGTTGGCGGGCGCTTCGATGCGCGGCGCCTCCTCGTCCAGTCGCGGGCTTGGTTGCACCACGCTTGCCGGCTCCGCCTGCATCAGGGCCTCGGTCGCTTCGCGCTGAAGGAGCGCCAGCGAACCGGTCGTGATCTCCAGCCGCTGATCAAGGCTAAGGCCGCTCTCGCCGCCGATGCGCGTCATGTTCGGTTGAGCCGTGAATGGTGTGAACACGCCGAGCAGTGAAGCTCCGAGGCAGATGAAGGGGATCAGAATTGCAGCCGCCACGAGCCAGCCGCCCGATTTTTCGTCTTCCGGATCGACATCCTCCGTTGCGGGATGCCAATGGGTGGGCGCAGGATTGATTGGGGAGCCGTCCCGCCAGACCCATTGACCCGCCCCAGGTGACCAGTGGCCGAGCTCAGCAGCCCCGGTCGCATCCTCTAACCAGATGTCTTCTCCGCTCCTCGGTGCTGTATCAATTAGTCGGCGCATGCATCACGCCTCCCTCGACGGCAACTCCAAATGGAGCGGATGGCTCGGCCTGTTCGCATGCCGCCATGATTTAAATTTATTAAATATATAAACTATATATAATTTAACTGTACGCCAAGTCAAATTAAATAATCAGTGCCGGGAGGGATTCGTCGGCCGCCGAGGCGCGCCGCGCTTGAAAGCCGACCGCCGATGGCTTTCCTGAACACATGGGCAAGCGAAATCGAGCTCTGGTTGGTCAGGTGATCGTGCAACGATGTCTTCAATGGTTCTTCCGGAACCGCGAGACCGGTGCCATCACCGTCGCGCAGTGGCCCAATCTCCTTTTGTGGATCGTGATCGTTGCGGGCGTTCTGCTTTGGATTTGGCCTTCCGCAGGCAAAGCCAGCGTCGGCTTGACGATCGTGTTGAAAGGCGGCCTCATTATCTGGGGCGTCGACGAGATCATTCGCGGCGTGAATCCTTGGCGGCGCTGTCTCGGCGCCGCCGTCGTCGGCTATGAGTTCATGACCCTTCTGCCGTGAAGCCGGGAATGCAGCCAATTTCCTGCCAACGCCTTATGACGGCGCTCTAGACGCGACGCACCGCGCCGCCATCAACGGGGATCGCGGCACCATTGATGTAGCGGGCGAGCGGGGAGGCGAGAAACGCGACGAGATGCCCGATGTCGTAGGGCTCCCCGAAATAGCCGGCAGGGATGTTCTGCTTGATGAAGTCCGCCTTCGATTGCTCCGTTGGATGCAATTTCTGAATCTGGACCGAGTTGATGCGACCTGGTGCGATCGTGTTGACCGTGACACCATATGGACCGAGCTCTGACGACAATGTTCTGGACCAACTGACGAGAGCGGCCTTGGCCGGCGCCGCTCCATTGAGTTTGGGCGCAACCAGCGCGCCCGAGATGTTGACGATCCGTCCCCAATTTCGAGCCTTCATTCCCGGCGAGATGATATCTGTCAGCCGACGTGCCGCGAGAAAGTTGAGCGTCATTGCCTCGTCCCAAAAGGCATCGTCAACCTCGCCTGTCACCGGCCTTGCCCCACCGGCATTGTTGACGAGGATATCGACAGGCCCGCCGAGTGCGACTGAGGCTTCGGCAGCGATTTGAGCCGGACCGCCTTGCGCGCAGACGTCTCCCACCACGATGGCCGGACGACCACCAGCACGCGAGGCGAGCGAGGCGGCCACCTGCTCCAGCGCAGCGCGGCTGCGAGCACTGATCGCGACACGCACGCCGGCGTCCGCAAGCGCGCCGGCGATACCGCTGCCAATTCCACCACTGGCCGCCGTTATGAGCGCCGTCTTGCCTTTCAGTCCGAGATTCATCGGCTCGACTCCCTACAGCCAGGATCCATCCCATGTCTGCGCATCGATCATCCATCACCCGTACCGGGTCTCCGCTCCGGGCCGAACGCGAGTGGCGCTTCAGTCCATCACTTGGTCGGCCCGATCAGAAAACTCTCGGGGATGACGAGGTCAAGCGCCTTGGCCGTCATCAAGTCGATGGTCAGTAGGAGTTTGGTGGGGCACGCGACCGGCAGCTCTGGAGGTTGCGCGCCGAATCGGCCTGCGTCGCCGCTCGCTCGCGAGCGATCCTTTCCCGGATCGCCGTCACGTTGGCATCCTGCCAGTGTTTTGCCCGACAGGTCAACGTCGTGGCGGCGGCGAATGTAGTCGTGACGCGATTCGAAAATCCCTTGTCAATCAAGGGGCGTTCTACTGTGCATGGGGTTGTTTTTCGACTTTTTGTCTTGCCCCCGAGAAAATCTGCAAGCACCGCTCACCCCGCCTGCAGGATCCCCCGCGCCGCTTCATCGCCATGCGGCGCGCGCGTGCGCTCGCCGCGCACCGCCCGACCTTCGCGCATACACAGCATGCACGCATATGCCTGTGGAAGGCCGTGCCGCCGTAGTACATGCCAAATGCCTTCTTGAGCCGCGCCGCCGGAGCCACGCGCCAACGCAATGACAATCACGTTACCTGCCGCCGCGCGCGAGCCCGATCACCCCGCCTCCGATGGCCTGCCGACCGCGCGGCGGCGCTGGGCGATCGCCGCGATCTTCACCGCGCTGGCGATGGCCTCGCTCGACACCGCGATCGCCAACATCGCCCTGCCCGCCATTGCCGCCGATCTGCATGTCAGCCCGGAGCAGTCGGTCTGGGTCGTCAACGTCTACCAGATCGCGCTGGTGGCAACGCTGCTGCCGCTCGGAGCGCTCGGCGAGATCGTCGGGCACCAGCGCATCTATCTCGGCGGCTTGATCCTGTTCACCATCGCCTCGTTGTTCTGCGCGCTGGCGTGGTCGCTGGACAGCCTCCTGGTCGCGCGCACGCTGCAAGGCCTCGGGGCCAGCGGCATCATGAGCGTCAACACGGCGCTGGTGCGCTTCGTCTATCCCGGACGGATGCTCGGCCGCGGCTTCGGCCACAACGCGCTGGTGGTCGCGACGGCGTTCACCTTCGGGCCGTCGATTGCGTCGGCCATCCTGGCGTTCGGCCCGTGGCCCTGGCTGTTCGCCGTCAATATCCCCTTCGGCCTCGTCGCGATCGGCATCGGCTTTGCGATGCTGCCGAAAACGCCGCGCGCCGATCACGGCTTTGATTTCCTCGGCGCGATCCTGGCGTCGGCCTGCCTCGGCCTGTTCATCACCGGCATCGGCAGCGCTGCGCATAACCTCTCGCCGGTCGTCGTGGGCGCCGAGTTGATCTCGGCGCTCGCGCTCGGATTCATCCTGATGCGCCGCCACGCCGATCACCCGGCGCCGATGCTGCCGATCGACCTGTTCGCCCGGCCGATGTTCGCGCTGTCGGCGGCGACGGCCGTGTGCTCCTTCGCGGTCCAGGGCCTCGCCTTCGTCTCGCTGCCGTTCTATTTCGAGGACGTGCTCGGCCGCTCGCAGGTCGAGACCGGGTTCTTCATGACGCCGTGGCCGCTGGTGGTCGGCATCATGGCGCCGATCGCCGGACGCCTCTCCGACCGCTATGCCGTCGGCCTGCTCGGCGGCATCGGCCTCGTGCTGCTCGGCCTCGGCATGGCGCTGCTCGCGACGCTTCCGGCCAACCCCGCCATTGCCGACATCATCTGGCGGATGGTGATCTGTGGGATGGGGTTCGGCTTCTTCCAGGCGCCGAACATGAAGGCGGTGATGTCGAGCGCGCCGCCACATCGCAGCGGCAGCGCCTCGGGCATCGTCGCCACCGCACGCCTGACGGGACAGACGACAGGCGCCGCGCTTGCCGCCGCCTGCTTTGCGCTCGCCGGCCACGAGGGCGCAACGCTGGCACTGGCGCTCGGTGCCGGCTTTGCCGCCCTCGGCAGCGTGATGAGCTTCTTGCGGCTCGCGGTGAAGTAAGCCGTCAGGCCGCCGTCACGCCGACATTCGCCGGAATGACGGTCTCACTGTCCAGCGCCGCCAAACGCTCATCGATGGCAGCGATCACCTTGCGCGAGAACGGTCCGAGATGCGCATAGGCCGCGATCATCTGCACGGCGATGCGTGCGGACGAGGTGTCACGCTTGGCGCAATTCATGAAGGTCTGCCACAGCGGCCCCCGTGCCTCGGGAAGGGCGGAGACCACCTTGTGCACCGTCTCCATCGCCCCGAGCCTGGCGCGGATATCTCCTTCGGCGAGCTCGGGACGCTGCCTGGATCGGTCGAGCAGCGTCATCAGGCGGTCGACGCGTCCTGCATAGGCTGCGGGGCTGTAGGTGTGCTCCAGCACCCGCTTGTAGTCCGTCAGAATGTCGCGCAGCGGGCGGACCGGATCGAAGTTGATGCCGGCTGTGCATTGATCGGCACCGATGGTCGGCGCCACGTCGTGGCCCGGATGCAGCCGGCCTTCGCGCTCAAGGCGGCGCGTGAGCTGCGTGTTCGGCAAGGCATAGAGCAGGCCGACCATGGCGACGGGAATCGCGGCCTCCTCGATGAATTCGATCATGGCCTCCGCCATCGAGACCTTCTCGTTGTCGAAGCCGACAATGAAGCCCGCTGTGACGAGCATGCCGGCGGCGTAGATCTTGTGGATGCTCTCGGCGATGTTGCGCCGCGTGTTCTGTTTCTTCCGCATCGCAACTAGCGTCGCCGGGTCCGGACTTTCGATGCCGACGAAGATGCCGAAGAAATTGGCCGCCCCCATCAGCTCCAAGAGTTCAGTGTCGTCGGCGAGGTTGACCGAGGCTTCCGTGGAGAATTCGAAGGGATAGCCGTGCGTGCGCTGCCATTCGGCGAGCCTTGGCAGGAATTGCCGCAGCGACTTCTTGTTGCCGATGAAATTGTCGTCGACGAAGTCGAGATGGCCGCGGTAGCCCATCTTGTAGAGCGTCTCGAGCTCGACGAACATCTGCTCGACCGTCTTGGTCCGCGGCACGCGGCCGTAGAGCTCGATGATGTCACAGAATTCGCAGGTGAAGGGGCAGCCGCGCGAATATTGCACTCCGAGATAGAGATAGTCCTCGAACCTGAGCAGGTCGAAACGCGGCACCGGCGTCTTGGTGACGTCGGCCTGGAATTTCGGCGCGGTGAAGACGCCGGATCGCGCGCCGCTTTCCCAGGCCGCGATGAATTCGTCGATGACGCTCTCGGCCTCGCCGAGCACCCGGAAGTCGGCCCGCTCATAGAGGTGGGGGCTCGAGGTGGGATCGGGACCGCCGACCACCACCGGCTTGCCAGCCGCGCGGCAGAGCTCGATCAGGCGCAGCGTGTCGGCCTGCTGCGGCATCATTCCGCCGGTGAAGACGACGTCGGCCCAGGCGAGATCGTCGTCGCCGAGCGGCGCCGTGTTGCAGTCGATCAGCCGGACCGTCCAGCTCTCGGGCAACATCGCGGCAACGGTGATCAGGCCCAAGGGGGCGGCAGGGCGCTTGACGCCCATCACTTTGCAGGATTCGCCAAAGCTCCAGAAGGACTCTGCCGAGAACAGCGGGTAGAGCATCAGCACGTTGCAGGGGCTTGGCACGTCGATGGAACTCCTTTTGCGTTGATGCAGTGTAGCAAAGCGCGGTCGTCTTGCATCCCGGCAAAACGGACAAACTGTCGCTTGGCCCCATGCGCTGGAACCGCGGAGGTCGCCTCAGGCCCGGCAACTGGCGCCTGAAGAGGGGTCTTGCGGCCGGCGACAGCCGGGCAAGGCAAACCCCGCTTGATCCCTGTTCTTCACGCGGCGACCAGATTCTTGGGCCGCCACCCCTCGGACTGTTGATTTGAACCGTTCCAGTTTGCCGGACACATTGCGCGCCTGAGTTCAATCGGTGGATTGGGCCAATCAGGGGACTGCGATGGCTAACCTAACAATCAACGGAAAAACCTTCACCCTCGACGTCGAGCCGGATACGCCACTGCTGTGGGCGATTCGCGAGAATGCCGGCCTGACCGGCACCAAATACGGTTGTGGCATCGCACAATGCGGCGCCTGCACGGTTCACATCGAAGGCGTCGCCACCCGCTCCTGCGGGGTCTCGGTCAGCGAGGCCGAAGGCAAGAAGATCACCACGATCGAGGGGCTCGCCTCGGGCGACACGCTGCACAAGGTGCAGGAGGCCTGGATCGCCCAGGACGTGCCGCAATGCGGCTATTGCCAGAGCGGCATGATCATGGCGGTGGCCGCACTGCTGAACGAGAACCCGAAACCGACCGACGCCGATATCGACGAGGCCATCACCAACATCTGCCGCTGCGGCACCTTCCAGCAGGTGCGCGAAGCGATCCACACGATCGCCAGCGCGTAAGGAAATCCCCACATGAACAAGCATGTCTCGCCGCGGCTCAACCGCCGCGCCTTCGTCATCGGCACGGCCGCGGTCGGTGCCGGCCTCGCCATCGGTCTCGACATCCCCTTCGGCGGCCCCGCCGTGGTCCGCGCCGCCGACGGCTCGCCCGAGATCGGCGCCTGGGTCGTGGTCAGGCCGGACGACACCGTGGTGATCCGCATCGCCCGCTCCGAGATGGGCCAGGGCTCGCTGACCGGCCTTGCCCAGCTCGTCGCCGAGGAGCTCGAGTGCGACTGGACCAAGGTCACGACCGAATACCCGACACCCGGCACGAGCGTCGCCCGCAAGCGCGTCTGGGGCGATTTCTCGACCGGCGGCAGCCGCGGCATCCGCTCCTCGCAGGACTATGTCCGCAAGGGCGGCGCCACCGCGCGCGTGATGCTGATCCAGGCCGCCGCCGACGGATGGAAAGTGCCGGCCTCCGAATGCACGGCCGAAAACAGCGTCATCACCCATAAGCCGTCGGGCCGAACCACGACCTACGGCAAGGTCGCCGAAGCCGCCGCGAAGCTGACGCCGCCGGCCGAGGTCAAGCTGAAGGATCCGAAGGACTGGAAGCTGATCGGCAAGGGCGTGAAGCGGCTCGACACCCTCGACAAGACCACCGGCGCCATGATCTACGGCGCCGACGTCAAGCTGCCGGGCATGCTGAACGCCGCGATCAAGGACTGCCCGGTGTTCGGCGGCAAGCTGAAGAGTTTTGACGAAGCCAAGATCGCCGGCATGAAAGGCGTCAAGAAGGTCGTCAAGGTCGGCGACACCGCGGTTGCTGTGGTCGCCGACACCTGGTGGCACGCCAAGACCGCGCTCGACGCGCTGCCGATCGTCTGGGACGAGGGCGAAAACGCCAAGGTCTCGAGCGAGTCGATCGCGAAATGGCTGACCGAGGGCCTCGACGATGCGCAGCCGGCCTATGTCGGCAACAAGAACGGCGATGCCAAGGCGGCGATTGCCAGCGCGGCCAAGAAGGTCGAGGCCGTCTACTCCTATCCCTACCAGAACCACGCCACCATGGAGCCGATGAACGCCACCGCGCTCTACACCGCGGACAAATGCGAGGTCTGGTGCGGCACGCAGAACGGCGAAGCGGCGTTCGCAGCGGTGCTGGAGGCGTCCGGCCTGCCGGCGGAGAAGTGCGACGTCCACAAGGTGATGCTCGGGGGCGGCTTCGGCCGGCGCGGCCAGACCGATTATGTCCGTCAGGCCGTGATGATCGCCAAGCAGATGCCGGGCACGCCGGTCAAGCTGTTGTGGTCGCGCGAAGAGGACATGGCGCACGGCAGGTATCACCCGATCACCCAGTGCAAGATGACCGGCGCGTTCGATGCCAACAACAATCTGGTCGCGCTGCACTATCGCCTGTCCGGGCAATCGATCCTGTTCTCGCTGCGTCCCGAAGCGCTGCAGAACGGCATGGATCCGGCCGCCTTCCAGGGCGTCGCCCAATCCGGCGAGGCCGCGTTCGGCTATTCGGTGCCGAATCTGTTGATCGAGCACGCGATGCGCAACCCGCACGTTCCGCCCGGCTTCTGGCGCGGCGTCAACGTCAATCACAACGCGATCTACATGGAATGCTTCATGGACGAGCTGGCCCAGGCCGCAGGCCAGGACCCACTCGAATTCCGTCGCAAGCTGATGGGCAATCACCCCAAGCACCTCGCGGTGCTCAATGCGGTCGCCGAGAAGATCGGCTGGGACAAGCCGGCGCCGCAGGGCGTCTATCGCGGCATCGCGCAAGTGATGGGCTATGGCAGCTATGTCGCCGGCGCTGCCGAGATTTCGGTGACCGAGGGCAGCAAGATCAAGGTGCATCGCATCGTCGCCTCCACCGATCCCGGCTACGTCGTCAATCCGGCGCAGGTGGAGCGGCAGATCGCAGGCTCCTTCGTCTATGGCCTCTCCGCGCTGTTCTATGGCGGCTGCACCGTCAAGGACGGCAAGATCGAGCAGACCAACTTCGATACCTACAACTCGATGCGCATCAGCGAGATGCCGAAGGTGGAATCGGTGATGGTGCCGAGCGGCGGGTTCTGGGGCGGCGTCGGCGAGCCCACCATCGGCGTCGCGGCGCCGGCGGTGCTCAACGCGTACTTCGCCGCGACCGGCAAACGCATCCGCTCGGTGCCGCTGCGCGACCAGAACATCACCTTCGCCTGAGATACGCGGCGGCGGCCACGATGGCCGCCGCCGCACGCTTTTCCGGACAAGTCCCATGAATGTGCCGGTGACACGGCGGAATGCCGTCCTCGGCATCACCGCCGCGGCCGCATCGCTCGCCACACCTTCGATCCTGCGCGCGCAATCGGCAGGCCGCATCGTCGTGGTCGGCGGCGGCTTCGGGGGCGCGGCCTGCGCGCGTGCGCTCAAGCGCGCCGGCGCGGACCTGCAGGTCACCCTGATCGAGCCGAACAAGGTCTTCACCTCCTGCCCGTTCAGCAACGAAGTGATCGCCGGCCTGCGCAAGATGGAGACGCAACATTTCGGCTATGGCAAGCTCGCTGCCGAGGGCATCGCCGTCGTCGCTCAGGCCGCGACGACCATCGACACGCAAAAGCGTAGCGTGACCACAGCCGATGGCACCGCGTTTGCCTATGATCGTCTCGTGCTGTCGCCCGGCATCGACTTCCATGTCGAAGCCCTGCCCGGCTACGACGAGGCGGCATCGGAGAAGATGCCGCATGCCTGGAAGGCCGGCGCGCAGACGCTGCTGCTGCGCAAGCAGCTGGAAGCGATGGAAGATGGCGGCACGGTCGCCATTGCAATCCCGGCCAATCCCTCGCGCTGTCCGCCTGCGCCATACGAGCGCGCCAGCCTGATCGCGCATTATCTGAAGACGAACAAGCCACGCTCCAAGGTTCTGATCCTCGATGCCAAGGACAATTTCTCCCAGCAGCGGCTGTTCGAGAAGGCTTGGAAGGAGCTCTACGGCGACATGATCGAGCGCATCGCGCTGTCGCAAGGCGGCCGCGTGACCTCGGTCGATCCGGCGACCATGACGATCGTCACCGAGTTCGGCAACTACACGCCCGATGTCGCCAACGTCATCCCGCCGCAACGTGCGGGGCGCGTTGCCGAGATTGCGGGCGCTGCAGATGCGACCGGCTGGTGCCCGATCGATCCCGTGAGCTTCGAGTCGAAACTCGCCCCGAACATCCACGTCATCGGCGATGCCTGCCTTGGCGGCGGCATTCCCAAATCGGCATCGGCCGCAAGCGGACAAGGCAAGGCCTGCGCCGCCGCCATCGTCGCTTTGCTCGCGGGCCGCACGCCGGAGCCGCCACGGCTGACCGGCATCTGCTACAACATTGTCGCACCCGGCTACGGCTTCTCCCTTGCCGGCAATTACCAGCCAAAAGGCGACATCTTCGCCGAGGTCGAGGGCGGCGCCACCAGTCCGCTCGAAGCGCCGCGCGAATTGCGGGTGCGCGAAGCCGCTGAGGCGGAGCGTTGGTTTGAAGCCATCACGGCGGAATGTTTTGGCTAGCGCAAGATGAGAGCAAGCTGTCGCCACGACGAAGGTGCGCTCCCTCCCCCGCCTGCGGGGGAGGGTTGGGGAGAGGGTGTCCCCGCGGGCGAGAACCCCCAAGAGGAAAGAACCCTCACCCGCGCCGGAGCCTGTCATCGGGCGCGCCCTCGGCGCGACCCGTTGGGCGCGACCTCTCCCGCAAGCGGGAGAGGCAAGAGGAGTTCGCGGCGATCTCGGTCGCCCCATCGGGCACTTGCGATCGCGGCATTGATCGTGGCGAGCTTCTCCTCGCACGCCAAAGCGGACGAGATCGTCCCCTACACAATCGTGGGCGACGGCATCCCGCAATCGCTCACCGGCTCACCCGGCGATGCCGCGCGCGGACGCGCACTCGTGCTCACGCGCACCACAACCTGCATCCTCTGTCATTCCGGCCCCTTTCCAGAGACGCGGTTCCAAGGCGACCTCGCGCCCGACCTTGCCGGCGCCGGGAACCGATGGACGGTGAGCCAGTTGCGGCTTCGACTGGTCGATGCGTCGCGATTCAACGCTGAGACCATCATGCCGTCCTATTATCGCACCGACGGCCTCGTGCGGGTCGGACGCAATTTCGCCGGCAAGCCGATATTGTCGGCTTCCGAGATCGAGGACATCGTGGCCTTTCTTGCAACGCTTCGCGACTAGGACTGTTCATGCCAACCACGAGACGACAATTCCTGAGCCTCGCCGGAGGCGTCACGGCCGCCGGGACGGTCCCGGTCGTCACCCTGCGTCCGCTTCAAGCAACGCCGGCGATGCTCAATCACGCGATCCGCAATATCGTCGGCGAGGCGCCGATTCGCACCGGCAGGGTGAAGCTCGACATTCCGCCGCTGGTCGAGAACGGCAACGTGGTGCCGATGACCGTGAGCGTCGCAAGCCCGATGACGGCAGACGACCACGTCAAGAGCATCCACGTCTTCAACGAGAAGAACCCGCAGCCGAACATCGGCAATTTCTGTCTCGGCCCCGCCTCCGGCCGGGCCCAGGTCTCGACCCGGATCCGCCTCGCCGACACCCAGAAAGTGGTGGCGATCGCGCGCCTGTCCGACGACACGTTCTGGCAGGTCGCCGCCGACGTGGTCGTGACGCTGGCCGCCTGCACCGAGGAGATGAACTGATGGCCGCGCTCATCAACGTTCCCGCCAAGGCCAGGCGCGGCGACGTCATCGAGATCCGCGCGCTGACCTCGCACATCATGGAGACTGGATTTCGCCACACTGTGGACGGCAAGCTGGTGCCGCGCGACATCATCACCAGCTTCACCTGCCGCTACAACGGCGCCGAGATCTTTCGCGCCGATCTCTTTCCGGCGATCGCGGCCAATCCGTATTTGTCGTTCTTCACCGTCGCCAAGGAGAGCGGCAAGCTCGAATTCGAATGGATCGGCGACAACGGCTATTCGTCCACCGCCTCGGCATCGATCACGGTCGAATGAGCGCTTGGCGTGCGATAGCAGCGGCGGCACTGTTCGCCGCGGCCCCTGCCTTGCTCGCCGGTGAGATCCCGCGCGATGCGCGCCGGTCCGGCTATTCGTTCATGGGTCACGACACCCGCGCGATGCAGGATGACGACACCTCCAATCCCGGCATGCTGTTCGTGCTCGATGGCGAACAGCTTTGGGGCAAGAAAACCGGCAGCGCGGAGAAGGCCTGCGCGGACTGCCATGGTGAGGCGCGCGACAGCATGAAGGGCGTCGCGGCGCGCTATCCCGCCATCGACAAAACGCTCCACCGCCCCGTCACGCTCGAGCAGCGCATCAATCTCTGCCGCGCCAATCATCAGCAGGCAACGCCGCTGCCCTACGAGAGCCGCGACCTCCTTGCGCTCTCCGCCTTCGTCGCCCATCAATCGCGCGGCGCCGCAATCACCGCCGGCGACGATCCGCAGGCAAAACCCTTCGTGGAGCAAGGCCGCGAGCTCTTCATGCAGCGCGAGGGCCAGCTCAATCTCGCCTGCACCAATTGCCACGACGACAATTTCGACAAGCGCCTCGCGGGCGCGCCGATCACGCAGGGACAACCGACCGGCTATCCGCTCTACCGCCTGGAATGGCAGACACTGGGTTCGCTGGAGCGGCGCTTACGCAGCTGCATGAGCGGCGTGCGCGCCCAGGCCTATGATTACGGCTCGCCCGAACTGGTCGCGCTCGAGCTCTATCTGATGTCGCGCGCGCGCGGCCTGCCGATGGAGACGCCGGCGGTGCGGCCCTGATTTCGCGTGATTAGGACTAGGCAGGCGCAACACGGTCGCTAGTATCCCCCCGAGAAAACGAGTCTCAGGGAGGGACTAAAGTGGCTGACCACAAGATTTCGCGCCGCACGCTGCTGACGGGCACCGCCGCGGCGGGTGCGCTCAGCCTGACCGGCCTGCCGGCACGCGCCGAGGTGAACTGGAAGAAATACGCCGGGACCAAGCTGGAGGTGATCCTCGCCAAGGGTCCACGCGGCGATAACCTGCAAAAGAACATCAAGGAGTTCACCGAGCTCACCGGCATCCAGGTCGAGTCTGAGCAGATTCCCGAGCAGCAGCAACGCCAGAAGGTCGTGATCGAGCTCACCTCGGGACGGCCGAGCTTCGACGTCGTGCATTTGAGCTATCACGTGCAGAAGCGGCAATTCGAGAAGGCCGGCTGGCTCGCCGACATGACGCCGTTCATGAAAGACCCGACGCTGACTGCGCCCGATCTCGTCGAGAGCGATTTTTCGGCCGCCGGCCTGCAATACGCCAAGAACGACAAGGGCCAGATGATGTCTCTGCCCTGGTCGGTCGATTATTTCATCCTCTATTACAACAAGGAGCTGTTCCAGAAGAAGGGCGTCGCCATCCCGAAGACTCTCGATGAGATGGTCCTGGCCGCCGAAAAGCTCACCGACGCCAAGGACGGTACCTACGGCTTCGTCGGGCGCGGTCTGCGCAACGCCAATATGACGTTGTGGACCAACTTCTTCCTCAACTATGGCGGCGAATTCCTCGACGCCAAGGGCAACATCCTGACCGACGGCCCGGAAGCCATCGGGGCGACGAAACTTTACCAGACGCTGCTAACCAAAGTCGCCCCGCCTGGTGTCGCCGGCTTCAACTGGATGGAGTCGATGGCCTCGTTCACGCAAGGGCGGTCGGCGATGTGGATCGACGGTGTCGGCTGGGCGCCGCCGCTGGAGGATCCCGCGGCCTCGCGCGTGGCGGGCAAGGTCGGCTACACCGTCGTGCCGGCCGGACCGAAGGGCCAATATTCGGCCACCTATGGCGACGGCATCGGCATTGCTGCGGCGAGCAAGAACAAGGAAGCCGCGTATCTGCTCTGCCAATGGGTGGTCTCGAAGAAACAGGGCGCGCGGCTGCTGCAGGCCGGCGGCGGTGTGCCGTTCCGCAACTCGATCCTGAACGATCCCGAGATCCAGCAGGGTGTGAAGATGCCCAGGGAGTGGCTGCAATCGGTGATCGATTCCGCCAAGATCAGCAAGCTCGGTCTGCCCGTCGTGATTCCCGTCGCCGAGTTCCGCGATCTCGTCGGTGCGGCGCTCACTTCGACACTGTCCGGCGCCGATCCCGCAGCCGAACTGAAGAAAGCTCACGACCAGTTCCGGCCAATCCTGGAGCGCAGCGAGAAAACGTGAGTGCGCTGATACAATCGACTCCAACCGCGGCTTCGACCGAGGCCACGCCGGAGAAGGAGCTGCGGCCGCCGTCCTACTGGGCCTTCGTGGTGCCGGCGCTGGTCGTCGTGCTCGCTATCATCATCTTCCCGTGGGTCTTCACGATCTGGATGAGCCTGAACGAATGGAAGGTCGGCTCGCCCACGACCTTCGTCGGGTTCGCCAATTATCTGCGGCTCACGAGCGATCCGCGCTTTCTCGAGGCCGCCGGCCACACTTTGGTCTACACCGCGCTGTCCGTGGTGCTGCCGCTGGTTCTCGGTACGCTCTCAGCCGTGGTGTTTCACCAGAACTTCGCCGGCCGCGGTTTCTTGCGGGGAGTCTTCATCATGCCGATGATGGCGACGCCGGTGGCGATCGCGCTGGTCTGGACCATGATGTTCCATCCACAGCTCGGCGTGCTGAACTACTTGATGTCGCTGGTCGGGATTCCCGCACAGCTCTGGGTTTTCCACCCCGCGACCGTGATTCCGTCGCTGGTGCTGGTTGAGACCTGGCAATGGACGCCGCTGGTGATGCTGATCGTGCTCGGCGGCCTCGCTGCGATCCCGACCGAACCTTACGAGAGCGCGCAGATCGACGGCGCGAGCTTGTGGCAGGTGTTCCGCTTCATCACGCTGCCGCTGATCATGCCGTTCCTGTTCATCGCCGGCATGATCCGCATGATCGACGCGGTCAAGAGCTTCGACATCATCTTTGCGATCACCCAAGGCGGCCCCGGCTCCGCGTCGGAGACGATCAACATCTATCTCTACAGCGTCGCCTTCAGCTATTACGACCTCGGCTACGGCTCGGCGATTGCCGTCGTGTTCTTCCTGCTGATTGTCCTGCTTGCGGCAGTCATGCTCTACGCCCGCCAGCGCATGCTCTGGACCGAAATCGCGAGCGGCGCATGACGCCCCGTCAGATCATCCGCAGGATCGGCCTGTGGCTCTGCGTCTTCGTCATTGTCTCTCCGGCAATCCTGTTCTTCCTCTGGATGATCTCGCTGTCACTTAAATTCGAGGTCGACAATGCCGCCTACCCGCCAGTGTTCTTCCCGGAGCGCATCGCCTGGAAGAACTATGCCGACGTGCTCGCCTCCAACCGCTTCCTGACCTATTTCGTCAACAGCCTGATCGTCACCGGGAGCGCGACAGCCCTGGCGCTGCTCGTCGGCGTGCCCGCGGGCTACGGCATCGCGCGTATGGCCGCGCATAAATCCGCGATCGTGATCCTGATCGCCCGCATCACGCCGGGCCTGTCATACCTGATCCCGCTGTTTCTGCTATTCCAGTGGCTCGGCCTGCTCGGCACGCTGGTTCCGCAGATCATCATCCACCTCGTAGTGACGGTGCCAATCGTGATCTGGATCATGATCGGCTATTTCGAGACGACTCCGATGGAGCTGGAGGAAGCCGCCCTCATCGATGGTGCCGGCCGCTGGCAGGTGTTTCGCCACGTCGCGCTGCCGATCGCGCGGCCGGGCATCGCGGTCGCCTTCATTCTGGCCGTAATCTTCTCCTGGAACAATTTCGTGTTCGGCATCGTGCTGGCCGGGCGCGAGACACGTACCCTGCCCGTCGCGGTCTACAACATGATCTCGTTCGACCAGTTGAGTTGGGGACCGCTCGCCGCCGCCGCCCTGATCGTCACACTTCCGGTGCTGCTGCTGACGGTGCTGGCGCAGCGGCAGATCGTTGCCGGGCTGACCGCGGGGGCGGTCAAGGGCGGATAGAAACAGCGGCCGGGCGACACAACGTCGCCCGCCCGCCATCAATGCCTGTGCTCTATTCCGCCGGCGCCGCCGACATCTCTGGATGCGCGGCGTAGGGCTCGCTGGCGCCGAGCTTGCTGGCCGCAAACAGGCCGGCGGCCATCGCAGCGTACGCCAGCGCCACCGCCGGCGTGACGCCAAAGCCGCCGCCGATTCCGACGGCCTCGCCATGCATGAAGCCGAAATAGGTCAGCACCGCCCCGACCAGAGCAAATGCCGCGGCCTTCTCGAAATCGCGCTCGATGATGAAGACGCCGATCGCGCCCAGGACCAGGCCGCCGAGGATGGAGCCACCCCCCATCACCTCAAGACCGTGATAGAACACGCCCTGCTGCGGCAGCGCGGCGATCGCGGCCGCTTTCACCGCGTCGGCCTTGTCGGCGGCCATGCCGCCGACGGTCGCCGCCGCATTCATGGTCGAGCCGAGCATCGTGTCGATCTGGAGCTTGGCCCAGGCGGCCAGATGCGGCGTCAGCGCCAGCACGATCGCGGGCGCGTGCTTGACCGGCGTGGTCTGGAACGCCTGCGCGCCGATCAGCATGCCGATATAGAGCAGGATAGGCGAGATCGCGACGACGGGCACGAGTGCCAGCAGCACCGAGATGATGCCGAACCAGGACAGCACGACCACCATGATGCCGGTCGCGGCGGAGTAGCCGATGCGGCCGCCCATCGCCTTCCAGCCGGGATGGCCGATATAGACGGCGTTGATGAAGGGATTGCCCATCAGGCAGCCGATCAGGCTGACGACGCCGTCGGCCGTGAGCACCCGCGTGGTCGGATATTCGTCGCCGGCCGCTTCCGCGCTTTCGACATTGTCCATGGCCTCGACGAGGTCGTAGATGCCGAACGGAATGGCGGTGACCAGAATGATGCCGAGGAATTCGAAGCCGGAGAAGACGTAGCCCAGCGCCGGTATCGGCACCGAGAAGCCGAAATTGGCGAAGGCAGCGCCAACACCGGCGATGCTCAAGCCGCCGAGGCCGAGCCCGAACAGGTTGGAGCCCCAGGCGATGACCATGCCGACGGCAATGGCGACCAGGCCTGCGGGAATGCCGCGCCAGTACTTCACACCGCCGAACCAGCTCACCAGGATGATGGCGAAGCAGACGAGACCGATCTGCGGCGTCATGTACATTTCCAGCGCCGGCCGCATCGAGATGAAGGTGACGGAGACGCCGGCAAGCGTGCCGAGCAGCGCCGCGCGCGGCGTGATCTTGCGAATGAACGGCGCAATGAAGCCGCCGATCATCAGAATGAAGCTCTGGAAGAACACCCAGACCAGGCCCGCGGACCAGCCCTTGAGCGGATCACCAGTCTTCAGGGTAATCGGCAGCATGATCACGAAGGTGACGATGAACATGTGCGGCACGCTGACGCCCGAGGGCAGCGCACAGACATCGTTGCGGCCGGTCTTCTGCGCCAGACGGTAGGCAAGGTAGGCGTAGTAGAAGGTCGAGAGGCACATCATCAGCCCGAGCGCGGGCAGGATGCGGCCGAACACCAGACTGTCCGGCATCTTCAGGACGAAGCGCAACAGGCCCGTGAGCACCAGCATGTTGACGAGGATGTTGGTGCCGAAGCCGAAAAACGCATTCCAGTCGCCCGACGTCCATAATGCCGGCTTGAACCCGGACGTATCGATCTCAGACTTGCCGGCCGTCCCCGTCAATGTGCTCATGATGTCACCCCCTCAAGTGGTCGAAATTCTCATTGCCTCCAAGACTGCGGCTGAGGTTGCGACCCAGCCGAAGATGCCGCCCTGGGCCTTGATCATCTTCAGGCCCATCTCATGAAACTCGGGGAAGTAGGACGCGCAGCCGTCGGAGATGACGACGCAGCGGTAGCCGCGGTCATTGGCCTCGCGCACCGTGGTGTTGACGCACACTTCAGTGGTGACGCCGCAGACCAGCAGGTTTTCGATGCCGTATCTCTCCAGCACGTCATTGAGCTCGGTGGCGTAGAACGCGCCCTTGCCGGGCTTGTCGATCACGACCTCACTGTCGAGCGGATAAAGCGCGGGGATGATGTCGTGGCCGGCCTCGCCGCGAATGAGGATGCGGCCCATCGGGCCGGGATCGCCGATACGCAAGGACGGCGCGCCGCGCTCGACTTTCGCCGGGGGCGCGTCGGAGAGATCGGGCAGATGGCCCTCGCGGGTGTGAACCACCAGCATGCCGGTGTCGCGTGCCACTTTCAGCACCGCGCCGATCGGATTCACCGCGCGCGCAAGCTGGCTGACGTCGTTGCCGAGCGTCTCACCGAAGCCGCCGGGCTCCATGAAGTCGCGCTGCATGTCGATGATCAAAAGGGCGGTGGCGGACCAGTCGAGTCTGATCGGCTCGGGCTCGGCACTGATGACGCCCAATGTCGGCTTGCTCAAGTCCAGCATGACGCCCGCCCCTTGCGAGAACTGCGCCAGGAGTTCTGCAAGCGGCGTGCCATTGTGTACAATTGCGATGGCGCTCAGGCCGCGGAAGAATTTGCTGCGTGCTCAGAAGGTTACGCGAGCGGTCGGCGCCTGCTCATTCCCTGTGCGACGGCTTTGCGGCGTGCAATTGCTTAAAGGATGAGCGGCCTTCGCCGTCATTCCGGGGCGACGCGAAGCGTCGAGCCCGGAATCCATCGGGCGGCAGTACGCGAGGTGAAATGGATTCCGGGTTCGCGCTACGCGCGCCCCGGAATGACGAAGAGTGACTATGGCGACGCCTCGCGTCTACCGCCCCGCCCCATACAGCCGCCGATGCTCTTCTTCATAGGGCGCATAGGAATCCTTCAGCGTCGCCATGTTGAGCAGCATGGTCGCCACCACCGCACCGGCCTTGTCGAACACGCGCGTCTTGGCCCAGGCGCTTTCGGTGCGGCGGCTGCCGGAGAGCGCGATCACCTCGCGCTCGAGCTCGTAATCCTCGTCGACGAAGAGCGGGCCCTTCACTAGGCGGATCTCCTGGTCGGCGAACAGGCCGACGGCCGGACCCTTGGCCGGCAGCGGATCGTCCTTGGAGCGGTACTGGAATAGCACGCTCAGCATCTCCATCGGGATGATCGGCCTGCGCCACGGATTGTCGGCGCCCGAGTAATACGGCGAGTTCTCCGTGATGGCGGCAAGCTTCTGGCGCAGCGAGAAGGGATAGAGATCACCCATGATCTGGTCGAACGCCATTCGCACCGTCTGGCGCTTGCCGGTCTGAGCGACCTTCACATCGCGCAGGATCACGGGGTCGGCCAGCGGCTTGAGCTCGGCAAGGCGGGCCTCCAGCGCCGTCGCCGCGTGCGGTTCACCGACCGAAGCCGTACCGCGCAGCACCTCGGTGCCGTCGCGCTTGACCATCTGAATCTGGCACTGGCTGGTGCCGGGCAATGGCTTCGACAGGATCGCCTGCACCTCCTCGCCCTCGTAGCAGACGCTGCGATAGTGCGCGGACAGACATCCGGTCTCGAACCAGGCCTGTCCCCACAATCGCGCGCCGAGCGGGGCGAACTGACTAAAATGCGTCGGGCCTTCGATGGTGCCGCCCTTGAAACCGAGCTTCTGCGCGGTGGCGTCGTCGTGGATCGAGGCATGTGCGTCGTAAGTTTGTGCCTGCAGCATCTGACGCGGCTGGCGCCACAGCCCGATCAGGGTCTCGGTCGTCTCTGTGATTTCGGTGTCGAATGCGTTTGCAGTCATGATGTTCTCCGCTCGCAAGCCATGACTAGCAGGAGCGCCACGGATGCGGCTAGCCGTATTGACTTCGCCGGCCCATGCCTTTGACTGCGCTCACCCCGCCTCACAAGCTGCGACTCCTCCCGCAGCGCAATATTCCCGCCGAACCAGGCCACCAAGGACTCTTGAAATGACGCTGATGCAGGTCGAGCTGGACGACAAATACCGGCTCGAATCGAAGCGGATCTTCCTGTCCGGCACACAGGCCCTGGTCCGCCTGCCCATGCTGCAGCGCGAACGCGACCGGCTTCAGGGGCTCAACACCGGCGGCTTCATCTCCGGCTATCGCGGTTCCCCGCTCGGCATGTACGACCACGCGCTGTGGCGCGCGAAGTCGCACCTCCAGCAGCACGACATCGCGTTCGTCCCGGGCTTGAATGAAGATCTAGCCGCGACCGCCGTCTGGGGCAGCCAGCAGGTCGGCCTGTTTCCCGGCGCCAAGGTCGATGGCGTGTTCGGCATCTGGTATGGCAAGGGCCCCGGCGTCGACCGCTCGGTCGATGCACTCAAGCATGCCAATGCAGCGGGCACCTCGCTCAATGGCGGCGTGCTCGCGCTCGCCGGTGACGACCATGGTTGCCAGTCCTCGACGCTGGCGCATCAGAGCGAGCAGGTGTTCGCCGCGGCGCTGATCCCGGTGATCAACCCCGCGACGCTGCAGGACTATCTCGATCTCGGCCTCTACGGCTTCGCGCTGTCGCGCTTCTCCGGCTGCTGGGTCGGCTTCAAGGCGATCAGCGAGACCGTCGAGAGCTCGGCCTCGATCTATAGCGACCCTGAACGCGTCAAGATCGTGCTGCCCGACGATTTCGAGATGCCGCCCGGCGGCCTCAACATCCGCTGGCCCGATCCGCCGCTGGAAGCGGAGAAGCGCCTGTTCGGGCCGAAGATGGCCGCAGTGCAGGCCTTTGCCCGTGCCAACCAGCTCGACCGCATCGTGCTCGATTCCAAGCCGGCGCGGCTCGGCATCGTTGCGACCGGCAAGGCCTATCTCGATTTGCGGCAGGCGCTGGCCGACCTCGGCATCACCGACAAGGACGCGCAGGATCTCGGCCTTCGCATCTACAAGGTCGCGCTGACCTGGCCGCTGGAGGAAAGCGGCGCGAAGCGCTTTGCGGAAGGTCTGCAGGACGTGCTCGTGGTCGAGGAGAAGCGCGGCTTCATCGAAGACCAGCTGATGCGCATCCTCTACAACATCGATGCCTCAAAGCGCCCGACCGTCACCGGCAAGCGCGACGAAAGCGGCGCGCCGCTGCTGCCAAGCGAGGGCGAACTGACGCCGACCATCGTGGCATCAGCGCTGGTGGCGCGCCTGCGCAAGCTCGGCCATCACAGCCCGGTGCTGGAGCAGCGCCTCGCCCGGCTCGAGGCTTTCGACCATCCCGTCACCACGAGCACGCAGATCAAGCTCGCGCGCACGCCGTTCTTCTGCTCGGGCTGTCCGCACAACACCTCGACGCGCGTGCCCGAAGGCAGCCGCGCCATGGCCGGCATCGGCTGCCACGGCATGGCCCTGAGCATGCCGACCCGCCGCACCGATCTGATCTCGCATATGGGCGCCGAGGGCGTGAACTGGATCGGCCAATCGCCCTTCACGAGCGAGCAGCACATCTTCCAGAATCTCGGTGACGGCACCTATACGCATTCCGGGCTGCTGGCGCTGCGCGCGGCATCGGCCGCCGGCATCAACATCACCTACAAGATCCTCTACAACGACGCCGTCGCGATGACCGGCGGCCAGCCGGCCGAGGGCGCCTTCAACGTCGCGCAGATCGCGCACCAGGTCTGGGCCGAGGGCGTCAAGCGGCTTGCGATCGTCTCGGACGATCCGGGGAAGTATCCCCAAGGCAACTACTTCCCGCAAGGCGCGACCATCCATCACCGCCGCGAGCTCGATGCCGTGCAGCGCGAGCTGCGCGACATCAAGGGCCTCACCGTCATCGTCTACGACCAGACCTGCGCCGCCGAAAAGCGCCGCCGCCGCAAGCGCGGGCTCTATCCCGATCCTGCCAAGCGCGCCTTCATCAACGAGCTGGTCTGCGAAGGCTGCGGCGATTGCTCGCAGGCGTCCAACTGCGTCTCGGTGCAGCCGCTGGAGACCGAGTTCGGCCGCAAGCGCCAGATCGACCAGTCCAACTGCAACAAGGATTTTTCCTGCGTCGAAGGTTTCTGCCCGAGCTTCGTCACCGTGCACGGCGGCACGCTGAAGCGCATGAAGACCTCGGCGGTGGACACCGGCCAGCTGTTCGCCGACCTGCCGCTGCCGCCGGCGCGTGAGCTGGACGGTCCCTACAACATCCTCGTTACCGGGATCGGCGGCACCGGCGTCATCACCATCGGCGCGCTGCTCGGCATGGCCGCTCATGTCGACGGCCGCGGCTGCTCGGCGCTCGATTTCACCGGCCTGTCGCAGAAGAACGGCGCGGTGATGAGCCATGTCCGCATCGCTCCGAAGCCGGAGGACATCTCCGCCGTCCGCATCACCACGGGCGGCGCCGACGTCATTCTCGGCTGCGACATGATCGTCTCGGCCGGCCCCGCCGCCCTCAGCCGCGCCGAGCGCGGCGTGACGAAAGCGTATATCAACGCCGACCTGCAGCCCACGGCCAGCTTCGTGCAAAATCCCGATCTCGACTTCGAGATGGGCACGATGCAGACCGTGCTGCGCGATGCCGTCGGCGACAAGAACCTCGACATCATCGACGCCACCGGCATCGCCGCGGCGCTGATGGGCGATTCCATCGCGACCAACCCCTTCATGCTCGGCTTCGCCTTCCAGAAGGGCGCGATTCCGCTGTCGCTGGAGGCTTTGCTCCGCGCCATCGAGATCAACGGCGCCGCGATCGAGATGAACAAGCTCGCCTTCACCTGGGGCCGCCTCGCTGCCCACGACATGTCGCGGGTGCGCAGCGTGCTGCAGTTCAAGAACCGTGCGTCCGCGCCGACCAAGTCGCTCGACGACATCATCGCGACCCGCGCCGAATTCCTGACCTCCTATCAGGACAAGGCCTACGCCGATCGCTATCTCGCAGCCGTCGCCAAGGTGCGCAAGGCGGAGAATGCCGCCTCGCCCACGTCTACGGAGCTGACCGAGACGGTCGCGAAGAACCTGTTCAAGCTGATGTCCTACAAGGACGAGTACGAGGTCGCGCGGCTTTACACGGATGGCAGCTTTGCCAAGAAGGTGTCTGAGAAATTCGACGGCGAATTCACGCTGAAGTACCAGCTGGCGCCGCCGATCTTCGCCAAGCGCGACAAGACGACGGGTCGACTCCAGAAGCAGGAGTTCGGCGGCTGGATGATCCATGCCTTCCGCGTGCTCGCCAGGCTGAAATTCCTGCGCGGCAGTGCGTTCGATCCGTTCGGCCGCACCGAGGAGCGCCGGACCGAGCGCAAGCTGGTTGCGGATTATCTGGCGATGATCGACCAGCGGATCGCCGGGCTGAAGGCGGAGCAGATTCCGTTGCTGGCAAGGCTCGCCCGCGTGCCGGAGACGATCCGCGGCTTTGGCCACGTCAAAGAAGCCAACGTCAAGCTCGCGGCAGCCGAAACGGCGCGGCTTGAGGCTGAGCTGGAGAACAGCCGCTTTGCGGCGGCTGCGGAATAGAGACTGGGGCCAGCTCTCTCCACGTCATTGCGAGGAGCCCTTGCGACGAAGCAATCCAGAGTCTCGCACATTCTCCGTGTCATCGCCCGGCTTGACCGGGCGATCGAGTACTCCGAGGCGGTCATGATTCAACCGATGGGCCGCGGCGTACTGGATGCCCCGCTTTCGCGGAGCATGACAGCGGTGGAGATGGCTAAACCGACGCCAACACGCTGGCAGCGGTCTCACGTGTCGCCCCACCCTCCGCCAGATGCCGTCCCGCGATATAGCCGAAGGTCAGCGCCGGTCCTAACATGATCCCCGGTCCCGGATAATGCCCGTTCATGATCGAGCCCATGTCGTTGCCGCAGGCATAGAGGCCGGCGATCGGCGTGCCGTCCGCGCGCAGCACGCGGGCCTGCGCGTCGACCTTCATGCCGATCGCGGTGCCGAGATCGGCCGGATGAATGCGCATCGCGAAGAACGGCGCCCGCCTGATCGGGGCCACGCAAGGGTTGGGCTTGTGGCTGATGTCGCCGAGATGGCGCTGATAGATGGTGCTGCCGCGGCCGAACTCGGGGTCGCGGCCCTCCTCGGCATCGGCATTGTAGTTCACGATCGTCGCCGTGAGGGTGGACGGCCTGACGCCGATCCTGGCGGCGAGCTGCGCGATGTCAGCCGCCTCGATCAATTCGCCGCTCGCTACATAACGCCGATAGAGGCGCGTGAACGGCCTGATACGGCCGAGACCGTAAGCCCATAGGAAGCGGCGGTCGCAGATCAAATAGAACGGCCGGTCCGGCTCGCCCTTGCCATCGCGCAGCATGGCCAGCACGAAGTCGTGGTAGGACAGCGCCTCGTTGACGAAACGCCGACCCGCCGCATTGACGGCGATCACGCCCGGCTTGGCGCGGTCGGTCACCATGTGCGGGAATACGCCGCGGCTGCCGTCGGCCCGGGCGAATAGCGAGGCCGGCGCCCAATAGGCCGGGCTGGTCGCGTCTGTGTTGAGCGCGGCACCTGTCGCTGCCGCGAGCCGGAGCCCATCCCCGCTGCTGGAGGTGTTGGCCGCCGAGACAAATCCGGCCGCCGCCGGAAAAAGACGCTTGCGCAACACGGCATCGTGCGAAAAGCCGCCGGTCGCCAGCACCACGCCGCGGCGCGCTGCGATCGGCCGGTTGCGGGAGCCATGGCGGATCACCACGCCGTTGACGCGATCGCCCTGCATCGAGAGATCCTCGACCTCGGCGCTGAAGAAAACTTCAACTTGCCGCGCCAGCAGCGAGGCGTACAGCCGCGCGGCAAGCGCGTTGCCCAGATGCAGCGTCGTGCCACGCGGGCTTCGCAGCCGCTGCAACGCATAGGCTGAAAGCAGCCGCGCCGCGCGCATGGTCGAGCGCAGGGATTTTCCAACTCTGCGCAAATGCGCAATCTCGAGACGATTGACCATCATCCCGCCGAACAGCGTGACCTCCGGCAGCGGTGGCCGCAGGCGCGCAAAGCCCTCGCCCAGCCGGCTGCCGTCGAAACCAACCGGCTCCAGCACGCGGCCGCCTGATGACGCGCCCAGTCGTTCCGGATAATAATCCGGAGAGGTCTTCACCGGTTGGAGACGAACTTCCGTGTTGGCTTCGAGATAGGCGATCGCCTCGGGCCCGCGCGTGAGGAAGGCGGCGCGCAGGCCGGCATTGGCGGGCTCGGGCACCGTGCTCGACAGATATTGGACGGCATCCGCGACACTGTCGGAGAGCCCGGCCTCCTTCATTTTCGCATTGGCAGGGATCCAGACCATGCCGCCGGACCAGGCCGTGGTGCCGCCGACGAACGCGGTCTTCTCGATTACGAGCACGCGCAGGCCTTCGGCAGCGGCCACCGCCGCCGCCGTCATGCCTCCGGCACCGGCACCGATGACGATGACATCGTAGGTCTCATGCGCCGGCATCATGCGGCGGTGTTCCCGGGACGAGGCATGACATTGTCATACCTCGCCCGTGAGCCCGCAGCTAGCGCTGCGGCTTGCGCTCGATCGGGTCGATGTCGATCGCCCGCAGGCGGCCGAGCCGCAGCACATCCATGGCGAGCCGCCGGCCGATGCGGTCGCGATCGAGCACGCGGATCAGATCGTCGACGCCGTTGATCTCGACGCCATCCAGCCTGATCACGACGTCGCCGGGCAGCAGGCCCGCCCTTGCCGCAGGGCCGTCAGGCTCGATCTGCGTGAGCAGCGCGCCCATCTTGTTCTCGATGCCGGCCAGCACCGCGTGGCGCCGCGGCACCGGCGCGGTCTGCCCGGCGACGCCGATATAGGCGCGGCGGACATAGCCGTGGCGGATGATCTCCGACAGCACGAATTGCGCGGTGTTGCTGGCGACCGCGAAGCAGATGCCCTGCGCACCGTTGATGATGGCGGTGTTGATGCCGATCACCTCGGCATTGGAGGACACCAGCGGCCCGCCGGAATTCCCCGGGTTGAGCGCGGCATCGGTCTGGATCACGTCTTCGATGGTACGCCCGCTCACGGAGCGGATCGAGCGGCCGAGCGCCGAGACCACGCCAGCCGTCACGGTCGATTCGAAGCCGAGCGGATTGCCGATCGCGATCACGAGCTGGCCGCGACGCAACGTCTTGGAATTGCCGAGCGCGGCATAGGGCAAATGGCGCACGCCGTTGGCACGCAGCAGCGCAAGGTCGGTATCGGGATCGACACCGAGCACCTGGGCGTCGCCGACATGACCCTCGACATCGCGCAGCCGGATCTCCTTCGAGGCGCCGACCACATGGCTGTTGGTGAGGACGAGCCCGTCCGGCGAGATCACGATGCCCGAGCCGAGCCCGCCACGTTCGCGGCCGTTCGGCACTTTTGGTCCGGTCTCGACCCGCACGACCGCGGAGCCGACCCGGTCGGTGACGTCGATCACGGCATTGGAATAGGCGTCCAGCAACGCCCGGTCATCGACCGGGGCAGAGGGGGTCGTTCGCGATGACGGCGCGTCATCGACGATGTCTGAAGTGAAATCCAGCATGGCAAGAGTCCTTGAAGGCTCACACAGATGGTGGCCTGTTCGCTGCCGCGCAAGGTGCCCGCCTGGAGCGCAGGGCTGGACTGCCCAGATGGCTAGGGTGCCCGCCTGAGCGAGCCGCCTCTCGCCTTGACCGGATCGAGCAGCGACCAGTCGCCGTCCGGCAGCACGTGGCCCTTGGGGAACGGCGCGCGCAGCTCGAGCCCAAGCGAGCGCAGCACGCGATCATCGCGGTAATAACATTGCAGCACGACGCGCACGAGCGTCGCCGCGGGCACGCCGCCGTGCTTGCGGAACGCTAGCGCCACGGCATCGCGCCTCTCGGCATCGAGCTCCGCGAGCGACCCTCCCGCGAGCTGCGCCAGGTGATCGAGCGCAGCGACCACCGGCCTGGTGTCCCGGCCGAGCGTCGCGAGGATGTCGGCCTGGATTGCGTCGTCATCGGCGCCGGGGACCCCATACTCGTCACTGGCGGGAATGATCATCGCGGCGATGGTGCGCAAGTCCTGGCGCTGCCGCGGCGTGAGGGTGAGCTCTTCAGCCATGTCGTCCTCTCGTGGAAACTTTGAGATCAAAATGAAGGTGCGCTCCCTCCCCCGCTTGCGGGGCGCGACGAGCTTCGCTCGCGCTGAGAGGGTTGGGGAGAGGGTGCTTCCGCAGAGAGACTCCTCCAGAGGAGAGAACCCTCACCCGGCGCTGCGCGCCGACCTCTCCCGCAAGCGGGAGAGGTGCAGCGAGCGCGTGGCTGGGTCTGAACATCATCATGATCAATCGAACAAATTGGCGAGGCGCTGCTTCATCTGGTCGGCGATGTAGAGCGCGAGGGCCTGGATGGTGGAGGTCGGGTTCACGCCGCCCGAGGTGACGAAGATGCTGCCGTCGACGATGAAGAGGTTCTTGACGTCGTGGGTGCGGCCCCATTCGTTGACGACGGAGCGCTCCGGGTCGGTGCCCATACGCGCGGTGCCGAGCAGATGCCAGCCGCCCCAGGGGATCGGCGAGTTGATGCAGATGTCGGTCGCGCCTGCCGTCTCCAGAGTCTCCCGGCCGCGGGCGAGTGCATGCTCCATCATCTTCCGGCTGTTCTCGCTGATCGTGTAGTCGATCTTCGGCGCGGGAATGCCGTGGCTGTCCTTGAGCACGGGATCGAGCGTGACCTGGTTGTGCTCCTCCGGCAGATCCTCACAGATCGCGGAGAAACCCAGGCGATGGCCATTGAGCTTGCGGAAGATACGGTGATGATCCTCGCCCCAGGGCAAAATGCCCTTCTGCTCGCTGACGACGGCCTCGAACACCGGACCCGCGCCCCGCACGAACTGCACGCCATAGCCGCGCACGAAGCCGCGCGACAGGTCCGTGTCATACCACTGCTTGCTCCACAGGCAGGTCGGCGGCGCGCGGTTGCTGTCGGTCGGCTCCTTCACATAGCCGTAGATCTGCGCATAGGGGTGGAACATCAAATTCTTGCCGACGAGGCCCGATGAATTGGCAAGCCCGTTCGGGAAGCGGCTGGATGCCGAGTTCAAGAGCAGCCGCGGCGTGCCGACGCCGTTGCAGGCGATGATGACGACATGCGCGGGCTGGAACTGCTCGACGCCGTCCTTGTCGTAATAGACCACGCCCGAGGCCATGCCGTTCTCGTCGGTGGTGATCTCGCGCACCCGGCAATGGGTGCGCAGCTCGACGCCGGCGCGGATCGCATGCGGCCAATAGGTGATGTCGGTGGAGGACTTTGCGCCTTGCGCGCACGCCGGCGTGCAATGGCCGAGATTGATGCAGCGCGCCCGCCCCTCATAGTCCATGGTCGCGACCGTCGTGTCCGACGGCCACCAGTGCCAGCCGAGCTCGTTCATGGCCTTGCCGATGATGGCGCCGGACAGGCCGAGCGGCTGCTGCGGCATCGGCGGATGCGTCAGCGGCGAGAGCGGATCGCCTGAGAGGCCCGACGCGCCCATCATGCGGTCGTTCTCCTCGAAGAACGGGGTCAGCGCGTCGTAGTCGACCGGCCAGTCGTCGGCGACGCCGTCCAGCGTCTTCACCTTGAAATCGGAGGGATGCAGCCGCGGCCAATGCGCGGTGTACATCACCGTCGAGCCACCGACCGCATTGTAGTTGACGACCTTGATCGGCGAATTGTCGTCGTTAACAGGATAGTCCTCGGGCCGGCCGCGCACGTTCGGGCTCGACGACCATTCGCCGTAGAATTTGGCCTCCCAGTCCCGGCCCGTGCTCGGATATTCCGCCGGGTTCATCCAGCCGCCCTGCTCGAGGCAGAGAATGTGCATCTTGGTCTCGGCCAGCGACCACGCCACCGCCGCGCCCGAAGCGCCGGCGCCGATGATCAGGACGTCCACGGGGTCTTTCATCGCAACCTTTTCCTCCCGCCCTCGCCGCTTTCCGGGCGATTCGGCCTGCACGGTTCGCAAGGCCCGTGAACGATAGGGTCAGAGCGGCCGGGGAGTAAAGCCGCGAGGCCGGAATGTCACACTTCGCGGGGTGCAGACCATTGGTATCGCCATATCCGGATGCTAGGAACGGGCAGACTAGCAATCGATAGCGAGACCGCATGTCCTTCCGAAATGTCTTTGCCGCCGCCCGCGCCTTCGCGCTTGTTTGGTTTTTCGCCTTGCCCGGCCTCCTGGCCTCGTCCCAGCCGGCCTCCGCGCTGACCGCCGCCGCGACGGTCCGCGACGGCAATTCCATTCAGCTCGGCGACGTCACCTACCGGCTCGACGGCGTCGACGCGCCCGAGCTGGACCAGGTCTGCATCGACGATCAAGCCGATCCCTGGACCTGCGGCATCGAGGCGCGCGACCAGCTTGCCAAGCTGATCAACAAGCGGTCCGTTCGCTGCGACGATGTCGGGCCGGAGAAGAGCTTTGGCAAGCGGCACCGGGCGATCTGCACCGCCGAGGGCGACAAGGCCAGCCTGAACGAGCAGTTGATCAAGCTCGGCTTTGCCGTCGCGCGGGAGCCGATCAAGGCAAACGTCAAGCCGGGGGCCAGCGAAGCCAAGACGGCCTCGGCCGGGATCTGGAAGGGCTGCTTTGTTGCACCGCAAGACTTCCGCGCCGGCAAGAAGGACGGCGCACTCCTGGGCTCGGCCTGCCGCCAGGACCGCGACAAGGAAATTCGCGCCGTGCTATTCCCGGAGGAGCTGACGATGCCGCCGAGCTGCAGCATCAAGGGCAAGCTTGCGGTGCGCGCGCGCGTCACCGGCAATATCGGCATCTATCATTTGCGGGGCTGCCCGAGCTACCCGGCGACCACCAAGCCGGACCGCTGGTTCTGCTCGGAGGACGACGCCCAGGCGGCCGGCTTCCGCAAGGCTTATAATTGCCGCCGCCCGAAGTGAACAAAGTGCTTCACGCAGCCGTGAGTAGTAGCCCGGCACCGTATTGATCCGGAATTGAACCAAGCCGGGACTTGCTGCATTTGTATGCGCACGCGAGCGCTTGCGCGAGCGTTTCCTTGGCGGACGATCCTCATCGGATTGTCTTTGCTTGGGCGTTTCCTCCCTAGACTTGGGCCGCTTGTCATCACAAGCGGCTCTTCTTTTTTGTGCGGTGCTGGGACAGGTGAATCCGAACCGACCAAGCCCAATCTGATCGCGCAATGACGCGCTGTCACTGCATACGCATGATCTGGTCCATCGGCGGCATGTTCGCATTCAGATGCGCCATGATCCAGACCGTGCCGCCGACCACGAGGAACACCACCAGCAGCCCGAAGGCCAGCGCCAGCACGTTGTTGGTGTTGTCGGGGCCGGTCGTGATGTGGAGGAAGAACACCAGATGCACGCCCATCTGCGCGATCGCCAGCACGATCAGCGCGACGGGAATCGAGGGCTGCCAAACCAGATCGGTGCCGGCAATGAAGAACGATGTCGCCGTGAGCAGCAGCGCGAGCGCGAGCCCGACGACGTAACCGAGAATGCGGGCGCCGACACTATGCTGCTCTTCCTCGCCCGGCGCGAGGTCATGGTCGGTCCGCGCGTGGGTCTGATCGCTCATGCGCCACTCCCGAGCAAATAAACGACGGAGAACACCGCGACCCAGATGATGTCGAGCGCGTGCCAGAACAAGGCAAAGCACGTCATCCGGCGCAAGATATCGGCGCGAAAGCCCTTTGCGAACACCTGGGCCATCATGGTGAGCAGCCACAACACGCCGGCGGAGACGTGCAGGCCGTGGCAGCCGACCAGGGAGAAGAATGCGGACAGAAAGGCGCTGCGCGACGGGCCATAGCCGCGCGCGACGAGGTCGGCGAATTCGCGGAATTCGATCACGAGGAAGATCAGCCCGAGCACGCAGGTCACGGCCATGGCGAGATAGAACCAGAACCGGTTGCGTACATCGGCGGCGATGCTCGCCATGCCGCAGGTGAAGCTCGACAGCAGCAGGCAGACGGTCTCGATCGCGACGTTCCTCTGCTCGAAGATCTCCGAGCCCTTGGGGCCATCGGCGGTCTGGCCTGATAGCACCGCATAGGCCGCAAAGAAGCAGGAGAACATCACGATGTCAGAGAGCAGGAAGATCCAGAAGCCGTAGGCGGTCACGATCCGCTTCGGCGCGGGGCCGGGATGCTCGATGACGACGCCGATGTGATGCGGATCGGCGTGCGCGTGGCCGGCGGTCGCGGTCATCGCCATCAGACTGTCCCCGCCATGCTGACGAGGCCGCGGCGTTCCTCGCGATTGATACGGTCTATCGCTGCGACGTCCTCGGCCGGGATGACGTATTCGTCATGGTCGCGCCAGGCGAACACGACGAAGGTCGCCCAGGCGCCGAGGCCACCCAGAACCACCATCCACCAGATGTGCCAGATCAGTGCAAAGCCCATGATGGTGGCGAAGAACGCGCAGACGAAGCCAGTCGGGGAATTCCGGGGCATCTCGATGTCCTGATAGTCCGGTCTGTCATGCTCGAGCGATTGCTGCCGGGCATGGACCTTCATGTCCCAATAGGCGTCCTCACCGCGCACGTCGGGATTGAAGGCGAAATTGAACACCGGCGGCGGCGACGAGGTCGCCCATTCCAGCGAGCGGCCGTCCCAGGGATCGCCGGTGCGGTCGCGCAGCGCCTCCCGGTTGCGGATACTGACCACGAGCTGCACGATCTGGCCGATCACGCCGATCGTGAGCACCGCCATGCCGACCGCCGCGACGATCATCCAGGGCCGCCAGGCCGCGACATCATAGTGCTGCATGCGGCGGGTCATGCCGAGCATGCCGGCGATGTAGAGCGGCATGAACGTGACGTAGAAGCCGAGGAAGGTGAACCAGAACGCAGCCCTGCCCCAGCGCTCGTCGAGGCGGAAGCCGAACGCCTTCGGAAACCAGTATTCGAAGCCGGCGAAGGCGCCGAACAGCACGCCGCCGATGATGACGTTGTGAAAGTGCGCCACCAGGAACATGCTGTTGTGAAGCATGAAGTCGGCCGGCGGCACCGCGAGCAGGACGCCGGTCAATCCGCCGACGATGAAAGTGACCATGAAGCCGACCGCCCACAGCATCGGCGTCGCGAAACGGATGCGGCCGCCATACATCGTGAACAGCCAATTGTAGATCTTCACGCCCGTGGGCACCGCGATGATCATGCTGGCGATGCCGAAGATGGCGTTGACGTCGGGACCCGCCCCCATCGTGAAGAAATGATGCAGCCAGACCATGAAGGAGATGACGCAGATCGCCATCGTCGCAAGCACCATGGAACGATAGCCGAACAGCGCCTTGCCGGAGAAGGTTGAGACCACCTCCGAGAAGATGCCGAAGGCCGGCAGCACCAGGATGTAGACCTCGGGATGGCCCCAGGCCCAGATCAGGTTCATGAACATCATGACGTTGCCGCCGGCCTCATTCGTGAAGAAATGGAAGCCCAGGTAGCGGTCGAGCAGCAGCATCGCGAGCGTGGCGGTCAGGATCGGGAAGGCCGCGACGATGAGCAGGTTCGAGGCAAGCGTGGTCCAGCAGAACATCGGCATGCGCAGATAGTTCATGCCCTTGGTGCGCAGCTTCAGCACCGTGGTGACAAGATTGATGCCGGCGACCAGCGTGCCGACGCCGGAGATCTGCAGCGACCAGGCGTAATAATCGACGCCGACGCCCGGCGAATAGGACAATTCCGACAGCGGCGGAAAGGCGAGCCAGCCGGTGCGCGCGAACTCGCCGACCACGAGCGAGATATTGACCAGCAATGCGCCGGTCGCCGTCATCCAGAAGCCGACCGAATTGAGGGTCGGGAACGCGACATCGCGCACGCCGAGCTGAAGCGGCACGACGAGGTTCATCAGCCCGATCACGAACGGCATCGCCACGAAGAAGATCATGATGGTGCCGTGCGCCGAGAAGATCTGGTTGTAATGCTCGGGCGGCAGATAACCTTGCGACTGGTAGGCGACCGCCTGCTGGATCCGCATCATGATGGCGTCGCTGCCGCCGCGCAGCAGCATCACCGAAGCCAGCAGGATGTACATCACGCCGATCCGCTTGTGATCGACGCTGGTGATCCATTCGTGCCAGAGATAGGGCAGATGCCCCTTCGCCACGACCCAGGCCAGCACCGCGAGGATCGCGACCAGCACCACCGCGCCGGCAGCGAGCGGAATCGGCTGATCGAACGGAATGGCGGACCAGTCGAGCTTACCGAGCATCATGGCCTCCACTGTGCGGACGGCCGGCCTCGGAGATCAGCTCCGGGCCCGGCCCCGGCGGAATGTGCTGGTTCGCGATCAGGTCGAACAGGCGCGGGTCTTCGAGACGATAGGACGGCCTGCCCCTCTCGATGCCCTGCTGCATCAGCTTCTTGTAGCTGGCCTCGTTCAACACCGCGTCGGTCTTCGCCGTACCCGCCACCCAATCGGGAAAGGCGAGCGGCGAGATCACGTTGACGTCGAACATCATGTCGGGAAAGCCGTCGCCGGAGAAGTGCGCCGACAGGCCTTGCAGCTTGCCTTCATTGTCGGCGCGCAGGTTCAGCTTCGTCACCATGCCGTTCATGGTGTAGATCATGCTGCCGAGCTGCGGGATGAAGAACGTGTTCATCACGCTCGACGACGTCAGCTGGAAATTCAGCTCGGCGCCGGCCGGCACCGTCAGCGTATTGACGGTAGCGATGCGCTGGTCCGGATAGATGAACAGCCATTTCCAGTCGAGCGAGACGGCCTGGATCCGCACCGGACTGCCGGTCCCAGGAACCGGCGCCGCAGGATCGAGCTGGTGCGAGCCGATCCAGGCAACGCCGCCGAGCAGGATGACGGTGAGCGCCGGGATCGACCACACCACCATCTCGACGCGGCCGGAATAGACGAAATCGGGCTGGTAGCGCGCCTTGGTGTTGGAGGCGCGAAACCAGAACGCAAAAGCCAGGATCGCGACAATGGTCGGCACCACGATCACGAGCATGATGAAGACGGAATCGACCAGAATGGTGCTGTTGGCCGCAGCCACGGGCCCTTGCGGATCGAGCAGATTCATCGGCAAGCCACTGGCGGTTGGGAGGTCCCCCGGGAGAGAGCCTAGCGCGGGAAAGGCTCCGGCAGCAAACGCTGCGACCTCAGAACGGTTCCTGCACTGCAAGGCTCAGCGATGCCCGACCGGCCGGCCGCAACATGCAATTTCATGTGAAGTCAATGACATGCACGCAGGAGCCACGCCCTTCTCTCCGGCCGGGGCGATTGCTAATCTGCACGAAAATAATAGGGCGAATGGTGCCCGTGCCGGGGAGTGAACTGAGATGCGGTTGAAGGACAAGGTCGCGATCGTCGTCGGGGCCGGGCAAAGTCCCGGCGAAGGCATGGGCAACGGCCGCGCCACCGCGCTCACCTTCGCCCGCGAGGGTGCAAAGGTCCTGTGCGTCGACCATCATCTGGAATCCGCGCAGGAAACGGTCGCGATGATCGCCGCGAAAGGCGGCACCGCCGCGGCCTTCAAGGCCGACGTGACGAAGTCGGCCGACATCAAGGCGATGGTTGCGGACGCCCAGGCGCGCTGGGGCCGGATCGACGTGCTGCATAACAATGTCGGCGTCAGCCTCTCCGGCGGCGATGCCGAGCTGCTTCAAATCACCGAGGAAGCGTTCGATCGCGTTGTCGCCATCAATCTGAAGAGCTGCATTCTCGCCGCCAAGGAAGTGATCCCGATCATGCGGGCGCAGAAGAGCGGCGCCATCATCAACATCTCCTCGATGGCGGCGATCACGACCTATCCTTACGTCGCCTACAAGGCGACGAAGTCGGCGATGATCGCCTTCACCGAACAGCTCGCCTACCAGAACGCCGAATACGGCATCCGCGCCAATGTCATTCTGCCCGGCCTGATGAACACGCCGATGGCCGTCGATACCCGCGCCCGCGAATGGCACAAGACCCGCGCCGAGGTCGAAGCCGAGCGCGACAGCAAGGTGCCACTGCGCAGGAAGATGGGCACCGGCTGGGACGTCGCCAACGCCGCTCTGTTTCTGGCGTCCGACGAGGCGAACTTCATCACCGGCGTGACCCTGCCGGTGGATGGCGGCGCGAGCGTGAGGCGGGGTTAGGTCTCACTTCTCCCTCCCCCGCCTGCGGCAGGGCTATCGCAGATGAGAGCTCTTCCCTGCGGCCATCCTTCGAGACGCCCGCCTTTGGCGGGCCCTCAGGATGAGGAGGGAGTGCGCGGCAGCCGTTTCAGCGGGCACCGATGCCACTTAGCCTCATCCTGAGGAGACCGCGAAGCGGTCGTCTCGAAGGACGAGGCGCGCGCTCCGCTCGCGAGTGATGCCATATGCGATTGCCCTGCCCTTGCGGGGAGAGGCGAAGCATGTTCGCTCACCGCGAATGCGTCACCCGCCAGATCGTGCCGTTGCCGTCCTCCGACACCAGCAGCGATCCGTCCTTTGCCACCGCCACTCCCACCGGCCTTCCCCAAACTTCCGTGTCGCTCACCACGAACCCCGTGACGAAATCCTCATACTCCCCGGTCGGCTTGCCGTCCTTCATCTTGATGCGGATCACCTTGTAGCCGGTGCGCTTCGACCTGTTCCACGAGCCGTGCTCGGCGGCAAAGGCATCGCCCTGGTACTCCTGCGGAAACTGCGTGCCCTGGTAGAACGTCATGCCGAGCGAGGCCGAATGCGGCTGAATCAGCACGTCGGGCACCGTCACCTTGTCCTTGAGGTCCGGCCGCGCGCCGGAATGGCGCGGATCTTCATTGTTGCCTATATAAAACCACGGCCAGCCATAGAAGGCGCCTTCCTTCACGCTGGTGACGTAGTCGGGCACGAGATCGTCGCCGAGGCCGTCGCGCTCGTTGGTCGAGCACCAGGGCAGACCGGTCTGTGGCTGGATCGCAAGGCCGACGCAATTGCGGATGCCGGTGGCGTAGATCTTCCGCTCCTTGCCATCAGGCGTGAAGGCGAGCACGGCGGCGCGCTCCGTCTCGCTGGCCCAGGCCGCGCCAAGCGGTTGCGCTTTCGACCAAGCCTCCAATCCGCCCGGCGGCGTGCCCAGACCTTCCGCGACATTGCTGAGCGAGCCGACCGAGACCAGCATGCGCTTGTTGTCTGGCGTGAAGACGATGTCGCGGGTGGAGTGGCCGCCGTCATGCGGCAGGCTTGGCACGATCGTCTCCGCCTTGCCGCGCGCCTTGAGATCGCCGGCCTGATAGGGAAAGCGGACGACGCTGTCGGTGTTGGCGACATAGACCCATTGCGGATTGTCGCCGCTCGGGAAGAAGGCGATGCCGAAGGGCTGGCGCAGGCCACTGGCAAACACCTCGTTGCTCGCAACCTTGCCGCCCTCGCCGGCGCGCAACACGCGGATAGTGCCGGCCCGCGTCTCCGCGACGAAGACATCGCCGTTCGGCGCCACTCGCACGATGCGAGGCGCGCGCAGGCCTTCGGCGAACAGGTCGATCTTGAAGCCCGCCGGCACCCGGAGCGCGGCCTCCGGCGGACGCGGTACCACGCGCGACGAGCTCGCAACCGAGCGCGTGGCGCCGGGCCTGACCAGATCCTGCGGCCGGATCAGCCTGATCGTGCCGGGCTTGTCGGCCTGCCAATCGCCATAAGCGTCCTTGCCCTGCAACACCGGCTCGGCCTGCGCACCGGTCGCCGATACGATCACCCCCGCAGCCAGCACCGCGGTCGAAATCCTGTTCTTCACGTCGTCATCCTCCCGGCCTGCCCGTCGCAAACGTAACGTCGATCGCCCCGCAAATGGTCTGCGGCAGGTTACACGCCGCCGAATTCCACGTCAGCCCGTGCTCGCACGATGTGCATCAGCCGCATTCCATCGTACTGGAAAATGCGGCCGATCGATGCGACAGATGTGAGGGCGCGGCTGCACGTCGCGGTCAGCAGTGCCGCGGCATCGCCGCCACGAATGTTGGGGGCATCATGTGGGGATCCATCATATCGGAATGGGCGAGCCTGCTGCTCCGCTGGCTGCACGTGGTGGCGGCGATCGCCTGGATCGGCAGTTCCTTCTACTTTATCGCCCTCGATCTCAGCCTCAGGCCGAGACGCGACCTGCCCGATGGCGTGCAGGGTGAGGCCTGGCAGGTCCATGGCGGCGGCTTCTACCGGATCATGAAATATCTGGTCGCCCCCAGCCAGATGCCGGACGAGCTGACCTGGTTCAAATGGGAGGCCTACACGACCTGGCTGTCAGGCTTTGCGCTGATGGTGGTGGTGTATTATCTCGAGGCCGACCTGTTCCTGGTCGACAAGTCGATCCTCGACCTCACGCCGTTCCAGGCCGGCCTGTTCAGCTTCGCGAGTCTCGCGCTGGCATGGCTGCTCTATGAGGCCGCCTGTCGCACCGGGCTCGCGCAGCGCGAATTGCCCTTTGCCATCGGCGGCTATCTGTTCCTGGTCGCGCTGACCTATGCCTTCACCCATGTGCTGAGCGGCCGCGGCGCATTCAACCAGATCGGGGCGATCATCGGCACCATCATGGTCGCCAACGTCTTCGCGCTGATCATCCCGAACCAGAAGAGGATCGTGGCGGCGCTGATCGCGGGGCAGTCGCCCGATCCGAAGCTCGGCAAGGCCAGCAAGGAGCGCTCGGTCCACAACAATTATCTGACGCTCCCCGTCGTCGTGCTGATGATCAGCAACCACTATCCCCTGCTCTACGCCACACGCTTCAACTGGATCATCGTCGCGATCATCCTGGCGCTCGGCCCGGTGATCCGCCATTTCTTCAACGAGCGGCACGCCGGGCGCAAATCGCCATGGTGGGTCTGGGGCGTGGCGGCAATCGGCGTCATCGCGATCCTGTTCCTCTCGGCAGCCGGCCCACGCGAGGTGAGGACGGGCGCGCTGTCAGCACAACCCACGCGCAACGCTGTCGAGGAGATCGTGATGTCCCGGTGCAGTATGTGCCACGCGGCCGAGCCGGTCTGGGCCGGGATCGTGACCGCGCCGAAGGGCATCCTGCTCGATACGCCCGAGCACATCCATCGCAACATCCGCTTGATCGGCCGTGTCGCGGCCTGGTCCGGCGCGATGCCGCCGGGCAACATCACCGAGATGACCGGCGAAGAGCGCGCGATCCTCGCCGCTTATCTCGCGCAGGCCCGCTGACCTGGTCATCCAACGGCGCCGCATTTCGCGAAATGAAATTCCGCATCTCGCGCCGATTTGAAAATGACTTGGCCGCCTATCCGGCGTAGACAGGACCAGCGGCCGCCGGCGCGGCGGTCCAAGTCAGTTTGCATTCGCGGGAAGAGAACAGTGGCTCTCAAGAACGTCATCGGTATCGACCACGCCGTAATCATGGTGAAGGATCTCGACCAGGCCGCCGAGAACTACCGGCGGCTCGGCTTCACCGTCTCTCCGCGCGGCACCCATAGCGCGCATATGGGCACCGGCAATTACACCATCATGTTCGATCCCGACTATATGGAGCTGCTCGGCGTGCTCGCCGCGACCGAGCACAACGCGCCGGCGCGCGCCTTCCTCGACAAGCGCGGCGAAGGCATCGAGCGCATCGCATTCACCGCGGTCGATTCCACCGCCGGCGCCGAGGAGATCCGAGCCCGCGGCCTGACGCCGATCGGCCCGACCGATTTCGAGCGGCCGGTGACGCTGCCTGATGGCACCGTCTCGGCGGCGAAATTCCGCACCTTCATGTGGCCGACCGCCGAAGCGCCCGGCGGCGTTCGCATTTTCGCCTGCCAGCACAAGACGCGCGAGACCGTGTGGATTCCCGAGCTGATGAAGCACGCCAACGCGGCGAAGCGGATCAAGCAGATTCTGATCGCAACGCCCGAGCCGGCGCAGGACGCCGCACATCTCGGCCGGCTGATCGACCGCGAGCCGAAGGCGGACCCCGACGGCGCCGTGACCGTGCCCTCCGGCGGCGATCGCGCCGACTTCGTCTATCTCACGCTGGAGCAGCTCGGAAAGCGCTATCCCGGCGTGCCACTCGCCGGCCTCGCCGAGCGCGGCGGCGCAGCGCTCGTGCTCGTCAGCGGCGATCTCGCGGCGACGGAGAGGGCACTGGGGTCGGCTGCCGTGCGCAGTGGGCCTGCGGTCTGCGTGCCGCCAGCCAAGGCCAACGGCACCCTGCTCGCCTTCATCGCCGATTGATTTGAACTAATTCTTTAACGTGTGTTTACCCGGCGGCTCTAGGATTCCCGGCAATCCAAGCCACCGGGGTCCAACGCATGTTCAAAGAGGGATCGCCGATCGCCTATGACGCGCCGGCCGAATTGAAGAAGTGGCCGTCGCTGAAGGGCGAGAGACAGAAGGACCGAGGTCCGCCCTATCTCGTCTACAACGGCACGCTCGCCGACTGCGTCCGCGAGCTGATGGGCAAGCCCATCAAAGGCATCTCGCTCTACGACATCATGACGAAACCGCAGGCCGCCTTCGACCAGACGGTGCTGTCGCCCGGCGACGCCGCCGAGATTGCGATGCGCAAGGACTTCCCCAAGGACTAGTTCGACGAGGTCGCCGCCCGCTTGCCGGCCGCCGTGTCCCGCTGCTGCGAGGAGGATTCCGTCGGCGCATCGAGGAAGACGACGGGGGTGCCGCGCTTGGCATTCTCGCCGAGCACACGCGCGTCCCAGTTGGTGAGCCTGATGCAGCCGTGAGAGGCGGACTTGCTGACCCTGTCCGGCTCCGCCGTCCCGTGGATGCCATAGCCCTGTGCCGATAGCCCGATCCAGTACGATCCGACCGGGTTGTTGGGACCCGGCTTGATCTCGAAGGGCGTTTTGGATTTCACGCTCTTGAACTTGTATTCCGGATTGTAGTGATAGGTCGGCAGCTCATGGGTGCCGGTGACCTTCAGCGTCCCCGTCGGCGTCGGGCGATCCGGACTGCCGATTGACGCCGGGTAGAACGCGACCAGACGACCAGAGCCCTCGTAAGCCTTCAGCGTCGCGCGCGCCTTGTCGATCTCGATCCGAACGATGCGCGGAAGCTCCCGACGCGCCGGTACGTTGGCCACGGCAATCGTCTCGCCGATCTTGTCGAACGCCTTTCCCGGATTGAGCGCCTTCAACAGCTCTTCGCTCATATGGAATTTTTCAGCAAGCCCTTCGAGCGGGCTGGTGTAGCTCAGCGCCTCCAGCGACTTCATCTCCTCGAGCTTGGTTGGCAGCTTCTTGAGGAATGGCCCCTTCGCATCCGCGTCGGTGATCTTGTAGTCGACGAGAACAGAGCCTTCGCTGGCTGCGTTCAGCTTGTCCCAGAGTTCAGCGCCGATGGTCTTGTCGAAGCCAAGTCCGTTCTGCTCGGCGAACGCCTTCAGCGCCTTCTGCGCGTTCTCGCCGAGCTTGCCGTCGATCTGGCCCGGAGAGAATTGCGCACGATCGAGCAGAATCTGAAGCTTCGTCACCGGCGCGCTGATCTTGTCCGCAGCTGGCTGCTTTTCCGGACGCGCTGCATCGTTCACTGCCTTCGCATCGAGATTGCCCGCGAGCGCCGGGCAGACGAGCCACAGCGACATCACCACGCCAAGCATCCATCGCATCATGATCGCTCGTCCCATTTGAAAATCATGATCCGCACAATCGCGGGCAGTTTCTTTTTGGGAACACCGTAGTAGCACCGAAGGAACCGGCGAGATCGCAGCTTTGCCGCAATCGGAAGGTTAAGGACTTCCTATCGCCGGCGCATCGCTGGCCGTTCATTCCCACAGTTCGAGGTTGTCCCAGCAAATGCGATTTGTCGTCGCGGCTTGTGCCGCGTTCCTGATTCTGATGTGCGACCTCGATCCGTCGGCGTCCCGGAAGACATCAACTTTCAACACCGCCATCCTTCAGAACAACCATGCCTCGCCACTGGTTCCGGTGGTCGAACTCTTCCTCGCCAGCGTGCAGGCCATCGAGCTGGCCAACGCGCGCGCGGCGCATGAGGAAACAATCGAGCCGCTGCGCGCGAGCGAACCCGTCGCCGAAGGGCCGGTTTCGCCGACGGATAAATTCTGTCATGCGCTTCGCGAAGCCGCCGAGGCCAGCGGCATTCCCGTGCCGTTCTTTGCCCGCCTGCTCTGGCAGGAGAGCCGCTTCAAGTCCAACGAGGTCAGCCATGCCGGCGCGCAGGGCGTAGCGCAGTTCATGCCGGAGACGGCCGCCGAAGTCGGGCTCGACGATCCCTTCGATCCCATGAAGGCGCTGCCGGCATCGGCAAAATTCCTGCGCAAGCTGCGCGATGATTTCGGCAATCTCGGTCTCGCCGCAGCCGCCTACAATGCAGGTCCGGGCCGCATTCAAAGGTGGCTTGCCAAACAGAGTGAGCTGCCACGCGAGACGCGCGACTATGTCCGCATCATCACCGGCACCAAGGCCGAGGACTGGACCGAGCGCTCGGAGGCCATTGCAATCCGGATCGACCTGCCGCGCGAGGCGCCTTGCGAAGGTGTCGGCAGTCTCTCGAAGGCCAAGGACGTGGCCTGGGTTCCCGTCAACCTGACGTCTTCCGCGATCGCTTCCATCCGCAAGGCCGAACAGCTGGCCGCCCGGCTGACGGAGAACCGTGCCCGCAAGCGGTTCGCGAGCCTGCTGCGCAAGAAGGCGTCCGCTCACGGCAAGGCGCGCAGCATGATTGCAGCGCGCGCGGCAGGAAAGAGCGCGAAGGCCCGCGCCGTTCGCTTCGCATCACGCGAACGGCCCTCGGGCTAGTGCTCGGAGCCACCCGCGAGGGTGGCTCCGACATTCACCGTTAGTCGATCTCCTCGATCACCCGCCGTTCGCGGGGCTCGATGACGTAGGTCCGGGTGTCGCGATGGATGTAGCGGTATTCCCGCAGACCCGGCGCATCCCGATAGACCGTGCTCGGGAATTCCTCCACTTCGACACTGTCCGGCACGCGATCGCCGACGCGGATCTCCGTTCGCGCCGTGCTGCCGGTGGTCCGCGCCTCGCTTCGCCCTTCGGTGCGGAATTCGCATGCTTGCGGATCACCTCACGATCGCGATCGGAGAACTTGCTGGCGCTGCGCTCGCGCGTGGTCGTCGTTGTCGCGGTGGATTGCCCCGAATACGGCAACACCGTCACGATCTTGTACGTCGCCGGATCGACCACCACGATCTGATCCTTGACCAGCGCAAAGCTGTAGCCGCGATATTGCGGCACGATCTCGACGACGTCCGGCGGTAGCGTCGAGAGATGCACGTCGCGCGGCACCACCGTGCCGACATTCAGCGAGAAATTGACGCTAGTCAAAGGCCGAACGTTCAGGCGCGAGATCAACGTGCTGATCCTTGTCTCCTGCTGGCGGTTGAGATTGACGTCGGTCTGCGCGGCCGCCTGCGAGCCGGTTCCGGCCCGCTCGCCCTGCGCCTGATTGCTGGCGGGCGCATTCGGCGCCTGCTGGGCCTGGTTGGTTCCGGACGCCGCAGGGGCCTGCTGGGCCTGATTGCTGTTGGTCGGAGGCGGATTGGACCGATCCTGCGCCTGGTTGCTGTTGGCCGGTGGCGGGTTGGCGCTCTGCTGCGGCGCGGGCTGGTTGCCGGCCGTGTTCGAGGTCGCGGTGCCGCTCTGCGGCCGCGAAGTATCCGTGCTGTTCGCGGCATTGCTGGGCGTGCTGGGATTTGCAGCCCCAGACGACGCGGGGCTCTGCGTATTCTGTGCCGACGTTCCAGTCGCCGGTGATTGCTGCGGCTGCGATGTGGTGCGCTGCGTATCAGCGGTGCCGGATGGCGAAGAGGTGGACGGCGCTGTGGAGTTTGTCTGGGATTGCGGGGTTTGATCGGACTTCGTGGTCGTGCTGGGCGATTGCGCAAAGGCGGCGTTCGCCAGCACCAGCCCCAAGGCCGTGGTTGCCAACAGGCGGATCATGGGTCACTCCCTCTTATTAAACTTATTAAATGAACGTTGGCTACTAACCTGCGCAAAAACCGCCTGTTCCACTTTTTCCCAACCGAAAGGGTGGACCCTTCTGCACGGAACCCGCGATGCCATCGAAGAGTGCCGGGATCATCGCCTATCGGAGGCGCCGGAAGCTCGAGGTTCTCCTCGTTCATCCCGGGGGGCCGTTCTGGCGCAACAAGGATCTCGGCGCATGGTCGATCCCCAAGGGGGAATATGCGGACGAAGAGGATGCTGATATCGCCGCGCGGCGGGAATTCGCCGAGGAGCTTGGGCTCGAGCTGTCCGGGCCGCTGACGGCGCTTGGTCAGGTCAAGCAGCGCGGCGGCAAGCTCGTCACCGCCTTCGCTGCTGAGCTCGATCTCGACGTGCGCAGCGTTCGCAGCAACACGTTCGAGATGGAATGGCCGCCACGGAGCGGCAAACGGCAAACCTTCCCGGAGGTCGATCGTGCCGAATGGTTCACGCTCGAAGCGGCGCGGGAGAAGATCAACGCAGGCCAACGCCCGCTGCTCGACCGGCTGGCGCAGCTGGCCGGCGACGAGGAAAGTTGACCGCAATCATGATCATTCGAGCAAGCGGCCTTCTCACTCCGCCTTGATGTTCGCCGCGGCCACGACCTCGGCAAGCTCCTTCGTCTCTTTCGCGATCTTGGTGGCGTAGTCGGCCGGGCTGAGCACGCTGACGACGCCTTGCGAGCCGAGCTTCTCCGCGATCGCCGGATCCTTGGCCGCCGCGACGATTTCCCGGTGCAGCGTCTCGAGGATCGGCGCCGGCGTCGATTTCGGCATGAAGAAGCCGACCCAGAATGAGATGTCGAAGCCGGGATAGCCCGCTTCCGCAACGGTCGGCACGTCAGGCAGCGCCGGCAGCCGCTCGGCCGACGACACCGCGAGCGCGCGCAGCTTGCCGGCCTTGACCAGCGGCACGGCGGAGAGCGGATCGAACACTGCCAGCACCTCCTGTGCGAGAATCCCGACCTCGGCGGCCGAACCGCCGCGATAAGGCACGTGGATCAGCTTGACGCCGGCCTTCTGGCTGAGCAGCTCCATGGCGAGATGGGCGAGGTTGCCGTTGCCGCCCGAGCCGTAGGCCAGCGCACCGGGCGCGGCCTTCGCCGCGGCAACGAGATCGGCCACGGTCTTGATATCGGCCGTCTTGGGATTCTCCGGATTGACCACCAGCACGAGCGGCGCCGACACGACGGTGGTGAGCGGCGCGAAGTCCTTTTCCGGATCGTAGCGGATGTCCTTGAACAGCGTCCTGTTCAGCGTGATGGTGGAGGAGTTGCAGGCGAGCATGGCGTAGCCGTCCGCTTCGGCCCGCGCGACGCCTTCGGCCGCGATCATGCCGTTGGCGCCGGCGCGGTTCTCGATCACGAAGGGCTGTCCGAGCTTGCTGCCGAGGCGATCGCCGACGATGCGCGCGACGACATCGACCGGTCCGCCCGCGCTGAAGCCGACCATGACCTTGACCGGCCGCACCGGATATTTCTGCGCCATGGCTTCGGTCGACAGCACAGCAGCGCACAATCCGGCGATGACGGCGAGCAGGCGGACGGTTCGTTGCATTGGTTCTCTCCCCAGACCTCACCAGCGCCGCTTGTGCAGGCTTGTTGGTGCGACGCATTGAAGGATCATGAATAGCGGGCGTGCCGGATTTCGCAATCGCGTTCGGGCGTCTTCATTCCGCAGCACGGCAGGTACGCACCTCCGCCAAACAAAAAATGCGAAAACAACCCCATGCACAGTAGACGGCCCCAGTCGAAACAACGACTTACGCGGGGGCACCCATCTTCGGATGTTACGAAATCGATTTTGACTCGTCGGGCAAAACAGGGGCATAATGCCATCATCGCGACAACCGTGAGCAACCCGGCCTGCTTGGCCATGGGTGCCGGTTTCAATCGCGCATAAGCCCTTCATCGACATCTGAAAATCGAAAACCGCCGCACGGCAGCTGCGCGGGTCGGCCTCGCACCAGCGGGGCCCCTTCGCGCCTGCCGTGGGCCCAAGGAGATATCGCCATGACGACAGCCCTGACACGCAACGGCACCACGCCCGTCACCAAGCATGACCGCGGCAAGCCGAGCCCACGGATCAAGCTCACCGCAGAACACATCGTGATCCAGCATCCCGACGCCGAGGCCGGCGAACGGCTGTTGGGCGAGGCGCTCGGCGCCGTCGACCGCGACGCGCTGCACGGCATCCTCAAGCAATTGATGAAAGCCAGCGTGATCCTGCAGAAGCCCGACGAGGCCAATCTCGCCTTCATGGTCTCGATGATGAAGAGCATCGCTCCCAGGGATTCGCTCGAGGCCATGCTGACAGCGCAGATGGTGTCCGTTCACGTCGCCACCATGCGCTCGGCCTGCCGCCTCGCCTTCACCGAGGACCTCGCGCAGCAGGAAGGCATCGCGCGCACAATGACCCGGCTGGCCCGCACCTTCGCCGCCCAGATCGAGGCCCTCAACCGCCACCGCGGCAACGGCGAACGTCCGATCACGGTGCAGAATCTGTCGGTGCAGGATGGCGGCAGGGCAATCGTGGGGAATGTCGCGCAGCATGCGCACCTGACGGTCGGCGAGCAGGGCAGCCAGGGCGCCGACTCGTGAGCGCCGATCACGTCCGCAACACGCGTGCGATGGCGGCGAGCCCGCGCTGCGGCGCCAGTACGCGCGGCGGCCTCGCCTGCCGCGCGCCGGCCGTGCGCGGCAAGCTGCGCTGCCGCATGCACGGCGGTGCCCCGGGATCGGGCGCGCCATGGGGCAACCGCAACGCACGCAAGCATGGCGCCTTCACGCGGGAGCGGATCGCGGAGCGAAGGGCGATCCGGGAGCTACTCGATGAGGCGGGGAAGCTGCTGGGGGAGTTGGACTCGAATTAATGGAAAGCAGGGCCAGGACGGAATCCGGCTAAGGCAGCCAGTTCGTTTGGGAAAGAGATGTGGGACACCGCAACGTCTCCGCCATCAACAATTCCGGACAGGCTGGCCTCCATGAAGCACTGCAACGTCAGGGGTTGGCGACATCACCGGCTCGCCGGCCGAAAGCCTAGTGCGGTCCTTTCGCCGGATTGGCGGCAGAAATCTCTAGCCCTGCCTGCTCCAGCGCCTGGGTAATCTGCTTCGCCAGCAGCTTGGCCTCTTCGGTCCCGATCTGGGCGTCGGGATGTCCTTTGAAGAAGGCGCAAATGGTCGTGGCGATGATGGTGTTCACCTGGTGCAAATCATCCATTTGATACACACGAAGTCGCCAACTGCTTCACCCAGATGGGTGGCGGTCGGCCCGCATGAGAACGATCAACGCAAGCCAAAAAACGACAGAATGGCCGCGATCACGACGATGAGTCCTACGAGGTAAATCAGGCCGTTCATCTCAGTTCTCCTTTTCGATGGGATGATTGAGTTTATCCGGGGATCATGTGCCGGGGATCATGTGTCCGCCCTTGGCGCTGCACTGCTCAACGAACTCGAGCTTTTCGAGCTGAACTTCCTTCTCTATGGCCGCCAGGGAGTTACCGATCTTGTCGACGATCCTGACCAGATCGGCATCGGAGATCTTGAGGCGCTTGCGAACGGACTTGACCTGGTTCGCATTCGCAAGATCGAGCGTTGTGCGAATGACCCGTGGCGGTCTTGAGCGCAGCATGAGAAGGTCTCCTGACCAAGCTAAGAGCGACAACGTCGCTTTTGTTCCGATTATTCCCGGGCCGCGCGGTCCTGAATGACGAATGAGCGAAACGGCGAGGTCAACGTCGCTATCGACACGGCAATGCGTGCCGGCTGAGGAAAACGCCGACCGCGTCGGAAGCCGGGTGCCCGCAAGCAGAAGTTAATCCCGACTGTGCCCTCGGTCTTTGCATTGCGGGGCATTTGCGCGCGGGGATCGACCGCGGCAGTTTCAGATGGTCGCCTCACCCTCGCGGCGCCGTCGCCGCGCCTCGAACGGTTTCGAAGTTGGCGCGCTGCAACGCGGCTCGTCGGTCCGCGATGGCATTGCTCAACAGCCCGAGCACCAGAGCAAATGCCGCGAGTTCGTCCTGCTCGATAGCGCCGTCATCGTAGCATTCGAGCGTTTCACCGATGAGGGCGTCGGCCTCGCGCTGCAAATCCAGAAGTTCCTGGTTCGATCCCGCGGTGCGCGCGCTGAAAACCATGGCCAGGATCCTCTTGCGGTGGCTGTTGGTTTCCTCTCTTTCGTCGCGATTCAAATAGCGACGCAACCAGGCGGCGGCCGAGCCGATCCCCGACAGAAGCAGCAGCCCGAACCAGAAGTAATCGCCGTACCGGTCAAGAAAGGTACGCTCGTTGCCGTCGATGACAGCCGCCGCTCCTCGATGGACCGGCAGTTCGGTGTCCTTTTCGACGTCCGGCTTGGTAATGTGCGCTGCACCCGGCACCTGCCTTGCAATCGCCTGGCGAACGGCAAAGAGCTGGCGGAAAAAGGCCGAGACTGTCGTTTCAGGCAGGGACTTTCTCGCGACGATGAGGTGGCTGACGCTGATTGTTTCAACCTTGTCGTCCGGCCACGCCGGATCCGCATTGAAGACGCTGGGCGGAATTTCCTCCGATTCGTACCGGGGGTGCCTGAGGGCAATCGCTTCCGATGTCTCGATTGCGAGAAACTTCGGCGCGCCGCGCACCCGGGCCGTTGCAGCCACAGCATCGGATGTGATCTTGCTGTCGAGCGGCCCCACCGCCATGAATGCATCGAGGGTCGGATCGCGCGCCAGCTCTTCGATCTGGTCCGTGCCAAAGTGTGTCACGACGACCTTGTCCGACTCCACTCCGGAGGCGCTCAGGATGACGCGTAGCAATGCGGCGTTGACCGGGGTCCGGCCGATCACGCCGACGCGGCGCCCTGCGAGATCGCCGACCTCCTTGATTCTGGGCGAAGGCTTTCTTTTCGAGCTCTTCCCCGCGGCTCCAGACGGAGCCCACAGCACGACGAAGTTCTTGCGTACGACGGCAACGGTCTGCGCCTCGGCGGGCATGTCCAGATCGCCCCGCCCGACGGCAAGCTCGGCCTTGCCAGCCCCAAGCAGAGCGAGGGACTCCACCGCTCCATCGGTCTTGATCGGGAGCAGCCTGACAGTCCGGCTTTCGCCGCCGAAGGCCTCGGCCATCGCCTGAATGACTTTGTGGTCGTCGCTGCCTGGTGGTCCAACGGCGATCCGGAGGACGTCGGGCCGCAACGCATAATAGAGTGCGCCCGCCGCGCCGCCAAAGACGAGGAATCCCACGGCGAGAGCCAAAAGCAAGGAATTGCTCCTCCTCCGCTCCCGACGGGCCGTCTCGCTTGTCATCTGACTTGTACTTTCGGACGAAGAGATTGCCGCCGCTGGCGGCAGGGGAAGGCGCGTTTACCCGGCAGGATGCCACGTTTTCCCGAATACAACGTCTGGCGGCCGTCCTGGTTCAGAAGGGCCGCCCGAGGCCGGGAATACCACCTGCCCGGCACTTCGCCATGACGGTCCAGAGGCACCTGGTCAACGCCGTGCGGATTGCCGGCTGAAGCCACAATCCGGAATGAGGGGGGCGCGCTACTGCCATTGGCGCCCTCCTCGCTGTCATGTAAGCCCGTCCAAAACCATTTCGGGAACGGGACGCCCATGGCCACCACCGACGACGCGGGCAGCGCCACCCGCGTGCTGATCCTTGCACTCGTCGCGCTCGCGTGCGGCCACATGCTCTCGACCTTGCTGCGCACCATTCCGGCCGTCAGCCTCGATCTGATGGCGGCGGATTTCCATCTCGAGCCGCAGGCGCTGGCGAGCCTCACCTCGATCTATCTTTTCGCCTTTGCCGCGGCGCAGATCCCGGTCGGCGCGGCAATGGATCGCTTCGGCGTGCGGCCGGTGTCGCTGAGCCTGCTCGCGGGCACCGTGATCGGCGCGGTCGCGTCGGGATTTGCGACGGGGCCTGCGAGCTTCGCGGTCGGGCAGTTCATGCTGGGGGTCGCCACCTCGGGCATGCTGATGTGCCCGATGACGCTGGCAGCGAAGCAATTGTCTGCGGCGCGGTTCGGGCTGTGGTCGGGCGCGATCCTCTCGATCGGCAATATCGGCATGCTGCTGTCGGCGAGCCCGCTCGCCTTCGTGGTCGACAATTGGGGCTGGCGCGCCGGGTTCTGGATGTCCGCGCTCGGCGGCATCGCGGTCGCGCTCGCCGTGTTCGCCCTGGTTCCGAATCAGCCGGCCGAGCACAAGGACGATTCCTCGCCGCTGTCGCAGATGATCGAGGTGCTCAGGCTCGGCCTCTCGCGTCCCCTGCGCGGGCTGATCGCGCTCGCGCTGGTGTCGCTGGCGACCTTGCTGGTGCTGCGCGGATTGTGGGGCGGGCCGTGGCTGATGCAGGTCAAGGGACTGTCGCGGGTCGAGGCCGGCAACCAGCTCGGCGCCTTCACGCTGGCGATGATCATCGGTCCGCTTCTCATCGGCATGATCGACCGCAGGCTCGGCCGCCGCCGCGATCTGGTGGCGGGCTCGCATATGGCCGGGGCGGTGCTGCTGGCGCTGATGGCGTTGGGCGCGCCGCACTATGCGGTCTCCACGCTGTTCGGCCTACCCGTGATGCCGCCGCAATACGACCTCGTGCTGTTCGTGCTGATCGGGCTTGCGACCTCCGCCCAGCCGCTGCTGTTCGGCATGTCCCGCCAGCTCGTCGATGCGCAAGTGGCGGGCAAGGCGTTGGCGGCGATCAACCTCGCCTTCTTCCTCGGCGCAGCCTTGATGCAGTCGGTGACGGGCGCGGTGGCAGCGCTCGCGGGACTCCCGGCCGTGCTGCTATTCATGGCTGCCATGCTGGCACTCGGCGTGCTGATCTTTTTGACTTACACCTCGCCGCGTTCATAAGGTGCGGGGCCGGTTTGCCAAAGGAAGAATCATGCCCGTCGACACCAAAGCCGCCACCGACCGCCTCATGCGTTTCCTCGCCGTCGAGGGCGTGACCGGACAGGAGGCGGCGATCGGGTGCGAGCTTGCCGCCGCACTGAAGGAAGCCGGCGTGCCGGCGAAGGCGATCCGGCTCGACGACGCCAACACCCGCATTCCCGTGCCGACCGAGACCGGCAACCTCATGGTCGACCTGCCCGGCCGCGGCGCGCTGCACAACCAGCCGCGCATCATGTTCATGACCCACATGGACACCGTGCCGCTCTGCGCCGGTGCCAAGCCGAAGAAATCCGGACGCAAGATCGTCAACGAGGCCAAGACCGCGCTCGGCGGCGACAATCGCTGCGGCTGCGGCGTGCTGGTGACGCTGGCAGCCGAGCTCGAAAAGCAGAAGCTCGATCATCCGCCGATCACGCTGTTGTTCTGCGTACGCGAGGAGAGCGGACTCTACGGCGCGCGCCACGTCAAGCTGGACGAGCTCGGCTCGCCGGTGATGGCCTTCAACTATGACGGCGGCTCCGCCTCCAACGTCGTCATCGGCGCGGTCGGCGCCGACCGCTGGACCGTCGAGATCTTCGGCCGGGCCTCGCATGCCGGCGTCGCGCCGGAGCGCGGCATCTCCTCGACCATGATCATGGCGCTGGCGCTCGCCGACGTGAAGGCGGGTGGCTGGTTCGGCAAGGTGGTGAAGGGCAAGCGGCAAGGCACCAGCAATGTCGGCCCGGTCACCGGCGGCGAGGGCCGCCCCGCGGGCGATGCCACCAACGTCGTCACCGATTACGTCCATGTGCGCGGCGAGAGCCGCAGCCATGACGGCAAATTCTTCAAGGAGATCACCAAGGCCTACAAGGCCGCGTTCGAGAAAGCGGCCAAGAAGGTGACGAATGCGCAGGGCAAGTCCGGCAAGGTCAAGTTCAAGGCCGAGACCGACTATTATCCATTCCGCATGAAGGACAGCCAGCCCGTCATCAAGCGCGCGGTCGAGGCCGTGACCGCGGTCGGCGGAACTCCCAACGTCCGCACCGCCAATGGCGGCCTCGATGCCAACTGGATGGTCCGTCACGGCATTCCGACCGTGACCTTCGGCGCCGGCCAGAACGAGGCACACACGATCGACGAATGGATCAATCTCGACGAATACGACCGCGCCTGTGCGCTGGCGCTGCAACTCGCGACGATGCGGTGACGCAAGGTGCAGGGTGGGTTAGCCCCGCGACTGCGCGAAGCGCAGTTCGCGCGGCGTAACCCACCCTTTCTGCCGCCGCGGAGATTAAAGAGGTGGGTTACGCGAGCGGACTGCGCTTCGCTCAGCCGCTCGCTAACCCACCCTACGAAATAAAAAGAAAAAGGGAGGTCGCATGCCGCTTATCGCAAACATCGAGACCGGACTCTTCCGGATCCCCCTCCCCGTCACGCTGTCCGACTCCACCCATGGCGAGATGGCGGCGTTCGAGCTGATCACCTGCCGCATCCGCGATGCCGACGGCGCCGAAGGCGTCGGCTACACTTACACCGTGGGCCGCAACGGCGGCGCTGTCGCCGACATTCTCAGGCGCGAGATCCCCGCGCTGGTCGAGGGCCGCGAGGCCGACGATACCGAGGCGATCTGGCAGCAGGTCTGGTGGGCGCTGCATTATGGCGGCCGCGGCGGGCCGGTGGTGCTGGCGCTCTCCGCGCTCGATATCGCGCTGTGGGATTTGAAGGCGCGGCGCGCCAAGCTGCCGCTGTATCAATTGCTCGGCGGCTTCGACGCACGGGTGCCGTGCTATGCCGGCGGCATCGACCTCGATCTCTCCGTGGATGAGCTGCTGAAGCAGACCGACGGCAACCTCGCGAAGAGCTTTCGCGCCATCAAGATGAAGGTCGGCCGGCCCGACCTGAAAGCCGACGTCGCCAAGGTCTCCGCGATGCGACAGCATCTTGGCGACGGCTTTCCGCTGATGGCGGATGCCAACATGAAGTGGACGGTGGAGGAGGCGATCCGCGCCGCGCGCGCCTTCGTTCCCTACGATCTCACCTGGCTGGAAGAGCCGACCATCCCCGATGATATCGCCGGGCACGCGCGCATCATGCAAGCCGGCGGCGTACCGATCGCGGCGGGCGAGAATTTGCGCTCGCTGTGGGAGTTCAAGAGCTACATCGCCAGTGGCGCGGTGTCCTATCCCGAGCCCGACGTCACCAATTGCGGCGGCGTTTCCGCCTTCATGAAGATCGCGCGGCTGGCGGAAGCGTTCAACCTGCCCGTCACCAGCCACGGCGCCCACGACATCACCGTGCATCTGCTCGCGGCCTGCCCGAACCGCTCCTATCTGGAGGCGCATGGCTTCGGGCTGGACAAATACATCGAACACCCGCTGGTGCTTGAGGACGGCAAGGCGCTGGCGCCGGACCGGCGCGGGCATGGGATCAGCTTCGACTGGGCGGGCCTGGCGAAGCTGGCGGCGTAGAGCACGCCGTCATGCCCGGGCTTGTCCCGGGCATCCACGTTCTTTATGCCGAGAGGAAGACGTGGATGGCCGGGTCAAGCCCGGCCATGACGATGTGGCTGCACGCGAGCCATTCGCTGGCGCTGGATGCGTCAGCCCGATAATCCGTTATGGTGGCAGTAATCGACACCTTGCGAGAGACACCCGCTTGACACCCGAGCTGCACCAGAAACTGACCAATTGGCGCCGGCACCTTCATGCCCACCCGGAACTCTCGCTCCAGGAAAAAGCCACCGCCGCCTTCGTGCAGGACCGGCTCACCGAGCTCGGCATTCCGTTCGAGGCCGGTATCGGCGGCCACGGCATCGTCGCGACCCTGACGCGCGGCCATGCGCAGAGCCGCGTCGGCTTGCGTGCCGATATGGACGCGCTGCCGATCACCGAGGACACCGGCCTGCCCTATGCGTCCAAGACAGCGGGCGTGATGCATGCCTGCGGCCATGATGGCCACACCGCCTCGCTGCTCGGCGCCGCCGCGCTGCTCGCCACTGATACCAGCTGGAGCGGCACGGTCGATTTCATCTTCCAGCCGGCGGAGGAAGGCTTTGGCGGCTCGCGCGCGATGGTCGCGGCCGGGCTGTTCGACCGCTTTCCGATGCAGCGGGTGTTCGGCTTTCACAATTGGCCGGGCCTTGCCGCCGGCACCATCGCCGTGCATGACGGCGTCGTCATGGCCTCCGGCGGACGCATCACCATCACCATCGAGGGCCATGCGGGCCACGCCGGCATGCCGCATTTGACGCGCGATCCGGTAATGGCGGCCGGCCATCTGATCGTGGCGCTGCAATCGATCGTGGCGCGCGGCGTCGATCCGCTCGACACCGCCGTACTGTCGCTCTGCACCATCGAAGGCGGCACCGCGCCGAACCAGATCGCGGGACGCGTCACCATCCGCGGCACGCTGCGCTACCACCGCGAGGCGGTCAAGGACGTCATCCTCGACGGCATCGAACGCACCTGCGCCGGGATCGCGACAAGCTTCGGCGTCAAGGTCACGCCGGAGATCGTCTGGGGTGTGGGCGTGGTGGTCAACACGCCTGATGAGGCCGACCTCGCGCGCATCGCCGCGGAAAAGGTGCGGGCGCCGGTGCGGCGCGACCTCGCGCCCAGCATGGCCGGCGAGGATTTTGCCCATTACCTCCAGCAGCGGCCGGGTGCCTTCGTCTGGATCGGCAATGGCGAATTGCGCGACGGCGCCGAGCTGCACGGCCCGCGCTACGATTTCAACGACGCGATCCTACCCGTGGCGTCGAGCTGGATGGCCGAGGTGGCCAAGGCGGCGCTGGCGTCGAACTGATCCACGCGCGCCCGCCACGCCGACAGCAACATATCTCGCGCACGAACGTTGCCTCCAGCAAGGCGCGGCCTCCCGCCGCGCCCAAGGGATGCCTGATCGATGGCGCGCGTTCTGATCGGAACTTCGGGCTGGCATTACGATTCCTGGCGCGGTCCGTTCTTTCCCGAGGGCGTGACGCTGAAGCAGCAGCTCAGCTACTACGCCGGACAGTTCGACACCACGGAGCTGAACGGCGTGTTCTACCGCACGCCGACACCCGAAGCGGTGACGGGCTGGCGCGAGCAGACCGGGCGCGACTTCGTCTTCGCCTGGAAGGCATCGAAATTCATCACGCATTGGAAGCGCCTGTCGGAGCGCTCCGTCAACAGCCTCGAGCTGCTGGAAGACCGCATCTCGCGGCTCGGCGGCAAGGCCGGCCCGATCCTGTTCCAGCTGCCGCCGCAATTCGAAGCGAACCCCGATCGCCTTGCATCCTTCTTCAAGCTGCTGTCGCGGAAACGGCGTTACAGCTTCGAATTCCGTCATCCGAGCTGGTATCAGCCGCGCATCCTGCGCATGCTGGCCGACGAGAACATCTCGCTCTGCCTGTCCGACCATCACGATGCGCCGGCGCCCTGGAAGCGCACGGCGGATTTCGTCTATGTGCGCGGGCACGGGCCGAGCGGGCGCTATCACGGGCACTATACCAAGGCCACGCTGGCGCAATGGGCCAAGCGCATCAAGTCCTGGAAACGGCAGGGCTGCGACGTCTATGTCTATTTCGACAATGACCAGAAGAGCGCCGCCCCCGCCGACGCGCTGGCGTTGAAGCAATTGCTGTGACGCTAGACGATGCCGCCTTGTCGAAGCGCCGCGATCTCCGCGGCGTCATAGCCGAGCTCTTTGAGGACGAGATCGGTGTGCTCGCCGAGCGTCGGCGGGCGGCTTGCGATTTCGCCCGGCGTTTCCGAGAGCCGGACCGCGACACGTGTCACCGGTGCCGGCTTCGGCAGGCCTGGATAGTCGACGTCCTGCATGAAGCCGGCCGCACGAATATGCGGATGATCCAGCGCCTGTTGCGGCGAGAGCACCGGGCCGGTCGGAATCATGGCCTGGCCCAGCGTATCAACGGCCTCCTGCGTGGTGCGCTCGGCGCACCAGCGCGCCATCCGCTTGCTGATCACGGCGCCGTTGTTGCCGCGGCTGATGTCGTCGGCAAAGCGCGGATCGTTCAGCCATACGTCCTCCTCGCCCATCAGCCGAGCCCAGCGCTTGAACAGCGGATGGCCGGTGACCTGGCACAGCACCCAGCCGTCTTTGGTGCGGTAGATGTCGGCGGGAGCCGCGGTCTGGCCGAGATTGCCGGTCGGCACGCGATTGACGTTGATGACGGCCTGCTCGATCAGCGTCGCGTTGGTGAAGGACAAAGCGGTTGCGAGCAGCGCGCCCTCCACGATTTGCCCCCGCCCGGACTTGCCGCGCTCGATCAGGGCGGCGAGCGTGCCGAACGCGCAATGCAGCGCGGTGCCGAAATCGACCCAGTTCACCGCGGCGCGGTACGGCGGATCGCCTGCGCCCGTCATGTACACCGATCCCGACATCACCTGCCCGACACCGTCGAAGCCGACGCGGTCGGACCAGGGGCCCGGCCCGCCGAACGCGGTCGCCGTGGTCAGGATGATGTCGGGCTTGATCGCCTTCAGGGACTCGTAGTCGAGCCTCATCGCGCGCAGGGTCTGCGGCGGCAGATTGGCGACGACGACGTCCGCTCGCGCCACCAGGCGGCGCATCACCTCCTGCCCTTCCGGCTTCATCGGGTCGAGCGTGATGCACTTCTTGTTCCGGTTGATTTGGAGAAACAGCGCGCCTTCGCCATTCTCGCCGACCGGCGCCACGAAGCGATCCTCGCTGCCGTCGCGCTTCTCGACGCGAATGACCTCGGCGCCGAATTCGGCCAGCAGCGTCGCGCAATAGGGTCCAGCGATATAGCGCCCGAAATCGAGCACACGCACGCCCTCCAAGACTCCTGCCATCGATCCCTTCCTGTTTCTTGTTGCAGATTACAGGGAAAGGCTACGAGAGCAAGTTGCGAAGCGGAATGCACATGCGACCTTCATCATCGCATCGCGAACAGCTCCTGATGCCCGTCAGCGTGCGGCACGGCGAACGCCTATGCCGCCACGGCCTCGTAGATATCCTCCTCCTGGGCCGTGTGCATGCGCACCAGCGTTTCGATCGCCTCGATCACGCGCTGAGCGTCTCGAACAAGGTAGCGGTCGATCTTCTCCGACGGCAGATCCTCCGCAATCCGGGCCAGTAGCCGCGCGAGATGCAGTATCTCGCGATGTGCACGGCTCATGGCAGAGAGCCCGTGGCGATCGCGCAGCACCTCCGTGAGCTTCGGATAGACGCTGTCCTCATCCTCGCGTTCGTGCAGCACGACGCTGCCCTGGACCAGGCGGAGGGCCTCGCCGATCAAGGCAGCGACGGATTCGGGGGCCGCATCGTCCAGGGCATCGACGATCTGGCGCAAGCGGTCGAGATCCCTGAGCAGGGCCTGATGATCGTGATGCAATGTCAGCCCCTGCTCCGCGCTGAGGCGCGGACCAGTCCTGACCAGGGGCGGATTGAGCGCGCGCAGCGCGTTCAGAATGACGGCGACATCGATCACCTCCTGGACGATCGCGGCGGGGACGGGATCGAGCCAGCCAAGGCTGGCAGCGACCATTGCCGCCAGCGACAATCCCATTCCGACGAAGATGCTCTGAAGGGCGATGCGCCGCGACCGCTGCGCGATGATGATCGCTTCGCCAACCCGGTCCAGCCGATCCGTGAGAATCACCACGTCTGCCGCCTCGGAGCAGGCGCTTGCACCGCGTGCGCCGAGCGCGATCCCGGTGTCGGCCACGGCCAGCGCCGGGGCGTCATTGATGCCGTCGCCGACCATGATGGTCGGATGCAGCCGCTGTTCGCTACGCACCGCCTCGACCTTGTCTGAGGGAACGCGATCGGCCAGCACGGCATCGAGGTCGAGCGCGGCCCCGATCGCCTGCGCCGCGGCGGCGCGATCACCCGTGACCATCACCATGCGCACGATGCCGGCATCGCGCAGCAGCCTGATCGCTCGTGGTGTATCGGCTCGCAATTCGTCGGCCAGCAGCAACGCGCCGATGGGACGGCCGTCCACCGCGACGAAGACGATCAGCGCCGAGCGCCACGAGGCACGACGAATTGCCCGCAACTCCCATGGCGAGAGCTCGGCCCGCGAGAGCAGCATCTCTCGCGAGCCCGCCATAACCTGGCGTCCGTCGATCTGGCCGCTAAGGCCGGAACCCATGGTCTCCTTGACATGATCGGGCGACTTCAGCTTGAGCCCTCGGGCGAGGGCCGCAGCGACGACGGCCTTCGCAAGCACGTGATGCGAAGCTTGCTCGAGCGACGCCCCGAGCGCGAGCACCTCATCCGGATTCTCGCCCGGCGCAACTTCCACGGACAATAGCCGCGCTCCGCCGACGGTCAGAGTCCCGGTCTTGTCGAATAGCACCGTGTGCGCACGGGCCAACGCCTCCAGCGCCCTCCCGCCCTTGACCAGGATGCCGCGGCGGGCCGCTTGCGCCACCCCGGCGATAAAGGCCACGGGTGCGGCCAGAATCAAGGGGCAAGGCGTCGCCGCCACCAGCACGGCAAGGCTGCGGGTCACGTCGCCGGAGACGTACCATGCCACAAAGGCGATGACGAGTGTCACCGGCAGGAAGATCAGCGCATACCGATCGGCCAACCGCACAAAGGGCGCTCTCGCCGTTTGCGCCGCAGTCACCATGCGCACGATGCCCGCGTAGGTACTCTCGCTGGCCGGCGCGGTCACGTGCAGTTGGAAGGTCTCACCCGCATTCAGAGAGCCGGAGAGAACGGCGCTTCCGCGCGTCTTCTCCACCGGAATCGGCTCGCCCGTAACCGCGGACTCGTCGATCGTGGCAAAAGCCGACGCAACGACACCGTCGACCGGCACGATCTCGCCGGCCTGCACCAGAAGCTCTTCGCCGACCGCGACGTCCTCGATCGGAACATCCTCGATCCGGTCACAGGATTTGCGATGGACCTGCCGCGGCGCCCGATCAACCAGGGATCGCAGATCATGCTCCGCCCGTGCGATCGCGATCTCCTCCAGCACGTTGCCACCGGAGTACATCAGCGCGACGACAGCCCCTGCGAGCGGCTGCCCGAGCGCTAACGCCGCACTCATCGAGAGCAGAGCGATCGCGTCCACTCCGACGCGGCCTCTCAGCAGATCCTGGATGATCGAGACCGCCAATCCTGCAATCACGGGCGCCGTGCCGAGCGACCACGCGACCTCGGCCAGATCAGACCGGCCCGCGGCTCGCGCGAGAATGCCGGCAGTCAACCCCGCGATTGCGATCGCAACCAGAGCCCATCGCAGGACCCGATCAAACGACACGGCCTGGCGCGCCTGCCCTTCGGTTCGGCTCACTGCTGTGGCGCGACGTGGCTCTTGCTCCTGTGCATGAACGCCATCATCTCCTCAAACGTGAGCTTTCCGTCCTTGTCGCGATCCATTGCCTTGAAAATTCGCTCGTGAGCGACCTGAAACTCCGGCAACGAGACGTTCCCGTCGCCATCGGCATCCATCAGCGCGAAGATGATGCGGAAGACGACCGGCGACTGCACGGCATCGCCGCCTGTCGCGCCATGCCCCTTCATTCCTTGGCCCATCATTCCGCGCCCCATCATTCCCATCATATCTCCGCCGCGCGTCGGGCCTTGCCGCTCGGCGGACGGGTTTGCAGGGGAACTCGACTGCGGCGACGCCGGCGCCTGGTCCTGTCCTGGATGATGGCCCTGATGGTCCGCGGGCGATTGAGCCAGAGCTGGCTGGCCCAGGATGGCGAACAGCAACGCTGCGGCAACGGTTCGGCCTACCATGGGACTTCCTCCGACCTTGGTGTGGCCTGAGAGGATGGCGAACTTCGCCGAGTTCACCTTGAGCCAAGTCAAGAAGAGCGGCTCGTGCTCCGGCTTGCCCCCGTGGCTTTTCGACGCGAGCGACCTCGGCGCCGCATTCAGCTGGCGAGATCGCGCGACAGGAACCCGGCGCCGCCTGCGGCTTCGTACGAGCCTCGATGAGACCGGTGTCCGCGACCTAACCGCCGCCCCGGCGGGCGCAGCCGATCGCCTCGGTCAGCACCTTGCGGTCGCCGATGTGATTGGCGAGCAACAGGATCAGCCGGGCGTTCATGCGCAGCGCCTGCTCCTCGTCGAGGTCACGCTGACTGTTGATCAGCTCGGCGTAGAAATCGTCGCGATCGGTGATGTTCGGTGACAGATTGAGCATCATGCCGCAAGCTCCGTCCGGTCGGCGGTGTCGTGGCCGGCGGCGCGCAGCACCGCCTGTGTGATCTTGGCCTCGTCGAAGCCACTCCAGCGCGCGGCGACATATTGGTCGGGACGGAACAAATAGGTGGTCCCGGGCGCAGCGCCGTAGCGCTCGGCAAGAAGACCCGTGGGATCCTCGATATCGCAGCCGACGAGAATGAGCTTCGCCGTGAACGGCCCGACCGCGATCTCGGTCTTGTCGCTCACCTTGCCGAAGGCCACGACCGTGAAGCCGTCGCCGAGACAATGCAGGAACCAGGCCGGCTTGCCGTCCACCGCAATCGGCGCATCCGCCGCATTCGTGCCGGGCCGCATGCCTCCCGGCACCGCGTCCTGGTCGGGCGTGTTGAGCGCCGACGTCAGGTAAGGGGTCGGGGTCGAGAGCCGGCCGCTGTTGACCAGCGGTCGGGCAAAGCCGTGATGCCGGGCGAGCTCCAGCACCGCGTCACGGAAATAGCGGCTCGGTCTGGTCTTCGGGGTGATGAAGTCGGTGGCCCGCGTCGAGTTCAGGATGTTGTCGTCCGCGGCATAGGCACGCTCCTCGTGATAGCTGTCGAGCAGCGCTTCCGACGCCTCGCCGCGCAGCACCATCGCGAGCTTCCAGGCGAGATTGTCGATGTCCTGCACGCCGGTATTGGCGCCGCGCGCGCCGAACGGCGAGACCTGATGCGCCGCGTCGCCGGCGAACAGCACCCTACCTTGCCGGAAATTGTCGATGCGCCGGCAGGCGAACTGATAGATCGAAACCCATTCGAGCGCGAATTCGGTGTCCTCGCCGAGCATGGCGCGGATGCGCGGGATCACCCGCTCGGGCCTCTTTTCCTCATCGGGATTGGCCTCCCAGCCGAGCTGGAAGTCGATGCGCCAGATATTGTCCGCCTGCCGGTGCAGCAGCACGGACTGGCCGGGGTGGAACGGCGGGTCGAACCAGAACCAGCGCTCGGTCGGGAAATCCGCCTTCATGGCGACGTCGGCGATCAGGAAGCGGTCCTGGAAGAACTGTCCGGTGAACTCGGCACCCACCATCTTGCGCACGTCGGAATTGGCGCCGTCACAGGCGATCACCCATTGCGCTTCCATGGTGAAGATGCCGTCGGGCGTTTCCACCGCCAAGGTCGCATGGTCGGCGGCCTGCTTGAGGCTGATGAGACGGTGCTTCCAGCGCAGCTCGATCAGCGGATTGGCCCTGCATTGGGCAACCAGCATCTCCTCCAGATGATATTGCTGCAGGTTGATCATGGCCGGCCATTGGTGGTCGGCCTCCGGCAGCAGATCGAACTGGTAGGACAGCTCGTCCCGGAAGAACACCTTCCCGACGTTCCAGCTGACGCCGCGCCCGACCATGGGCGCCGCGCAACCGAGGCGGTTCCATATTTCGAGCGGACGCTTGGCGTAGCAGACTGCGCGCGAGCCGATCGAGACGGTGTCGTTGTCGTCGAGCACCACGACCGGCTGGCCGCGTGCCGCGCAATCAAGCGCCGCGGTCAAGCCGATGGGACCTGCGCCGATCACTACGATCGGATGCCGCTTCACAATTCCCTCGGCCTGCTCCTGGCAGCGCCGATAACCGAACTTCGGATAGATGTAGCTCGTCATGTTCGCTTCCTGATGCACGGCCAAGGATCAATGCGCGTCCGCGAATTCCTTCTCGTGCATCCAGGCGGTGTGGCGCGGCGGACGCTTGGTGCGCGACCATTCCTCGACCATCTCGTGGGCGACCGACTTCATGCGATCGATCTGCTCGGGTGTCGCGGTCCAGGCCGCGATCTCCAGGCGATGACCGCTGGGGTCGCGGAAATAGATCGACTTGAAGATGGTGTGGTCGGTGACGCCGACGACGTCGAGGCCGGCGGCCTCTGCGCGCGCCTTGGCCTCATCGAGCTCGGCGAGATCCTTGACCTGAAAGGCGATGTGCTGGGTCCAGTCCGGCGTGTTGGGATCGCGTCCCATCGGCGGCGAGTTCGGCAGCTCGAAGAAGGCGAGGATGTTGCCGTTCCCGGCATCGAGGAAGATGTGCATGTAGGGATCCGGCGCCTTGGTCGACGGCACCCGGTCCTCGGCAATGGCGCCGAGAAGATCCATGTTCATGACCTTCTTGTAGAACTCGACGGTGGCCTTGGCGTCGACGCAGCGATAGGCGACGTGATGGATCTTCTCGATTTTCATGATGTCTCGCTCCCTGGATTTGCCGTTGCGCAATTGGTATCAGATGTTACTATTACCTGGATTTGATCTGGATCAACCGGCTCGGAAGAATCCGCCAGGTGGACCTACGGCGCGGACATGGTGTGATGGGACGTTCGGGGGAGGCGCGAGACCGGGAAGCGACTGAGCGCATGACGGCGCAGGATGGTGGCGAGCTCGACTTGCAGCAATATTTTCCGTACCGGCTGGCGCGGCTCGCCGAACAGGTGTCGCTGGCGGTTGCCGAGGTCTATTCCGAACGCTTTGCGCTGACGCGGCAGGAATGGCGCGTGCTTGCGATCCTCGGCGTACGCCCGCAAATCGCGACCAAGGAGATCGGTCCGCTGACGACGCTCGACAAGATGCAGGTCAGCCGCGCCGTCCAGGGACTTCAGTCGCGCGGCATCGCGAGTCGCAAGCATCATCCAGACGATCGGCGCGAGCTGATCGTCGCGCTGACCCCGGCCGGCCGCGCGCTCTATCGCAAGATCGTGCCTTTCGCGCTGGCGCGGGAGACCGAGCTGCTCGGCGTGCTGACCGCCGAGGAGGTGAAGGTGCTCGACCGGGTGATGCACAAGCTCTCGGCCGCGTTGAGCTAGGCCGTGTACTCATTACGCGGCTGGCCGCGCAATGCCTCTAACGGCGGCGGAAAAGCGGACATCTCCAGACGTCGCTGAAGGGCAAAACCGAGAAGTCGGAGCTCGGCCGGCGGGTCAACTTTTCGCTACTCCAGACAGACCGCTGCATCGGACCAAACGACGCTATGGGGCCTATTTCGGACTTGGACGTCAGGGCTAAGAACGCGAAGCGCGCAGAGGCCAATATTCACCAGGTGACGCGGAAGCCGCCGGTGCCTTTGTAGCTGTGGTTCTCGCCAACGCTTTCGAGGCTCGTACGATAGGTGATTTCGCCGAACACGGCATAGCGACCGTTGGCCCAGCTATAGCTACCTCCACCGCCGATATTGCCCCACAAGCGGTCGCTGGCACTCGCGAAGCCGGTGCCGGCGACGTCAATCCTGGTGCCATTGAGGAACTCGTATTGCAGATTGCCGATCGCATAGACGTCGGAGCGGATAATGCCCGAGCCGTCGTTCCAGACATTTTGATGATTGAGCGACAGCCCGACGCGGCCGAGCAGGCTCTCGGCATCCTGCATTGAGACCAGCGCGCCGAAGCGATCGGCGAAGGCATCGAACCCGACTTTTGCATACGAAAGCTGCGCCTGCGGGGTCAGCGAAAAGCCGTTGCCGACCGAAATCCGCTTGCCGGTCTCGACGCTGAACGTGTAGCCGAAGCCTTCATTGCCATGAGTCATGCTGCCAACAAGCGCCGATGAGAGGTCGCTGCGGTAGAACATGGTCTGGGCCTGGCCATCGACATAGAAGCCGTCATGGCCATACCAGGTCGCAGTCGCTCCCACCCCCGTCCCCTCGGCACGGATGCGGCCGTTGCCGAAGAACGAATTGATACTGGCCGTCGTCAGGCCATATTGCGCGGTGAGTCCTAAGATCAACCGGCCGCGGTCGTTGTCGAGCGCAACGCCGTCGAGACCCACTTGGGCCTTCATCTCGTCGGCATTGTAGGTCGAACCCGTGGTGTTCGAAGGCCGCAACTCGACCTGACCGCCCTCAACGCGGCCCCAGAATGCAGATTGCGTCCACGAATTATCCGCCGTCGGCGCCGTGTTGATGCCAGCGCGCGCCATCGCCTCGCTGCCGTTCCAATAGCGGTTGCCGACGCGTTGCTGCAAGCTCGGCGCCTGGCTCATGCCGAGCAGCACCTGCCCATAGTTCTCGTAGAGGGGAACGCCGGGCTGGTAGAGCGGTCCGGCAGGTGGCGACGTCGGCGAATTAATGAGACTTGAACGCAAATACCAGTCGCCATCCGTCGGCGTGCCGAGGCCGTTCTTCTGCAGCGTATAGGCGTAGGCACCGCCAACGACGGCCTGCTGGCCTTGCAGCACGTAATCGCCCTGCAAGACGAAACTCCCATTCGAGGCACCGGCGACGTCGATCACCTTGATGCCTTCGACCGTCTGCGCGCCAGCGCCGCCCACATTGGTGATTCGCAGCGTGGAGGAGCCAGACGTGTTTCCCTGCACCACCAGGCGATCCGTGGCCGAGTTGTCGCCGCCGAGCGCAGTGTTGAGGAGAAGCGTGCCGCCGTTGCCGACATAGTTCCCGGTCACCGTCAGTGTAGTCCCCGGCGCGCTGCCGAACCGCAAGGTGCCGGCGTTATCAAGCGAGGCCACCGTCTGATTGAAGCCGTTCAGGTCTAATGTCGTGCCAGCGTTTGCGACGGTGGCGGAACCGGCACTGAAAGCGCCCGCAGCGCCGGCTCGTAGCGTGCCCCCGCTCAACGTGGTCGCGCCGGTGTAGGTGTTGCCCCCCGCCAGCGTCTGCGTGCCGCTCGCGAGCGTCAGTCCGCCGCTGCCGTTGATGGCTCCGGCGAACGTATCGTTCGCATTGGTGACGATCAGGTCTTTGGCGCCCAGGTTGACGGTGCCGGTGCCGGCCAGACTCTGAATATGCGAGCCGGCACCTATTATCGCCGAAATATCGAATGTTGCGTTCGCGACCACGCGGCTCGAGTTGGCGAGGGCATCAGTGGCAGAGCCGGCAGGGCCCGCCAGCGCAAGCGTGCCCTGCTGGATCACCGTTTCGCCGGTATACGTACTGGCGGCGCCCAGCGTGAAGGTCCCGGCGCCGATCTTGGTCAAGCCACCGACGCCGCTGAATCCAAGCGTTTTGACGTTGAACCCATTGGTATCGAACGTCAGTCCGCCGGCGGCAATATTGATCTGGTTGATGCTTCCACCAAAAAAAGCGGCGCTGTTGGCCAATGCCCGGACAGTGGCGTTATCAAAGTTCATCTGCCGCGCTCCGGCGCCCGCAACCAGACCGGTTGTCTCCAGGACGCCACCGCCGCTGATGTTGAGCGTGCCGAAACCTGCGGCAAGGTTTCCGAGCCTCATCCCGTTCTGGGCGACGACGGTCGCTCCGTCCGCAATGTTGAGTGTGCCGTTGCCGGCATTGCCGATGATGAACGTCGTACTGGATACGATCCACCGCGATCCGGCGCCGGTCACCGTCACGATGCCGGTGCCTGCCGTGCCCGAACCGACCGAAGACAGGGTGCCGCCGCTCGTCAGCGTGCTGCCGTTCTGAATTGTGAGGCTGCCGGACGTTGCAGATGACTGAGCGACGCCGAAGCTGCCCACCGCAGCCGACGCAGCACCGCTAACGCCGAGGATGGTCGGATTGGGGGACACTGTATTGATGCCGGCCGCGGCACCGGCACTGGGCAGAATTCCGCCTGTCCAGTTGGCTGCCACGGTCCAGTCGGAACTCGTGCTGCCGTTCCAGCCCTGCGCTGCCACAGATCGCGGCAGCAGCGCCGATAGCATGGCCACCGAGACGCTCATCAGCAGCAGACGGTAAAGTCCAATGGGCTTAGGCGATCGACGAGTTTCACGCGGACTCATTCTCTTCATCTGGTCCGATTGAGTTCGAACCAGCACAGCCCCAATGCATTCGCGCATCGTACCTCAGCCTCTCGACGATTGCCGCTCCACAAGCCGGAGACCGCGGTTCCACGCGGATTGCGAAGTGTTATCGATTGTTACGGTAGATGACGCAGGTGAGCTCGACAACGACGGAGCGCGCTATTCGAAGCAAAAACACGCATTGTGCCTTTGATGCAACGTGAGCGCGACTGAGTTAATAAACTGGCAACCAGCTGCTGCGGGCATTTGCCTAACTGTGCTGCGTTGAGTCAGTCCCGACTGACGAGCCGTGATTCATGCCCCTGAGCGCGGGGCCGAATCATGCGCTACGAGCTCTCCGACGACGAATGGACTGCCATCAAGCCGATGCTGCCGAACCAGCCACGAGGCGTTCCTCGGGTGAACGATCGACGTGTCCTCAACGGCATCTTCTGGGTCCTACGATCATGAGCGCCCTGGCGTGATCTGCCGCCGGCCTGCCTGTACGGCTGGCCCTGAGTCCGGGCGAAGCGCACGACGTCCGACTTGCTGCAATGCTGTTGTCTCGTCTGAAATCCGGACCGATGCTGCAATCCGGCGCAGCAGGCGCGATGGACATGATGTCTTGCGCATTGCGCGACCAGACATGATGCTCCCCGCCAGCAGGATGTGATCGGCATGCCGTGGGCTGATCGCCTGCAAGCTACACCAGCTCAACTCTTTCTGGATCGCCCGGGCCGTGATGAACCTTTGCGTCGGGAGGCGGAGCTCTCCGCAGCGCGCGGCTCGGCCGGGATGAGGTGCCCAAGCGGCAATTGCGAGGTTTGCTTCAAGCGATCGAGAACGATGGATGAGCGCACATGCGCGACGCTGTCGTGCGGCAGAAACACCTCGTTGAGAAGCCGCGAGAGCGCCTTCAAGTCGGTGATCGTCACCTTGATGAGGTAATCGGCTTCGCCGGTGAGCGCATACGCCTCCTGCACTTCCTCCAGGCTCTCGATCAGCTTGAGGAAGCGCCGCGAATTGTCCGGCGAGTGTGTCGCAAGCGTCACCTGCACGAAGACGACAATGCCGAGTCCGAGCACTTCGGGATCGAGATGCGCGTGGTAGCTCGCAATCGCGCCGGTATCCTCGAGGGCCGCGCGACGGCGCGAGCATTGCGACGCCGATAGACCGACGACGTCGGCCAGTTCGAAATTCGACAGACGTCCGTTGGATTGAAGCGCCTGCAGCAATTTGACGTCGAACTGATCCATGCGTGATCCTTGCACATAAATACGTAAGTATGCATGTTTCACGCACAGCCCGGCTTTGTCGAGCGGATTTTGCGGAGATCGTGCAGGCCGCCGGCAGTATATTTCCTATCGGACCAGACCCTTTCCAGGAGAGCGACATTGGGCCCCTTCCCTCACGATGCCCCACCGGCCACGATTTCGGCAGTCAATCCGGCAGGCACCGATGGCTTCGAGTTTGTCGAGTTCGCCCATCCGGAGCCGCAGCAGCTCGCCAAGCTGTTCGAGCAGATGGGCTACACGGAGGTCGCACGGCACAAGACCAAGGACATCTCCCTTTGGCGCCAGGGTAAGATCAATTACGTCCTGAACCGGGAGCCGAACTCCCATGCGGCGCGCTTCGTCGGAGAACACGGACCTTGCGCGCCGGCGATGGCCTGGCGCGTCGTCGATGCCAAACACGCCCTGAAGCGCGTCCTGGAGCTCGGCGGAACGGAATACACCGGCAACGACAAGTCGCTCGACGTGCCGGCCGTGGTCGGCATCGGCGGATCCCTGCTGTACCTGGTCGAGACCTATGGCGCGAAGGGCTCGCCCTATTCGGCCGAGTATGACTGGACCGGTGAAGTCGACCCAACCCCGAAAGGCGTCGGGTTCTACTATCTCGATCACCTCACGCATAACGTCATGCGCGGCAACATGGACACCTGGTACAAGTTCTACAGCCAGACGTTCAATTTCCGCGAGATCCGCTACTTCGACATTTCGGGCAAGCTGACCGGCCTGACCTCGCGCGCCCTGACGTCCCCCTGCGGCAAGATTCGAATCCCGATCAACGAGAGCGCCGACGACAAGAGCCAGATCGAAGAATATCTGCGCCAGTACAAGGGCGAAGGCATCCAGCACATCGCCGTCGGCACCGATGACATCTATTCGGCGACCGACGCCATCGCCGCGCGCGGGCTCGAGTTCATGCCGGGGCCGCCCTCGATCTACTATGACAAATCATTTGACCGCGTGAAGGGCCACACCGAACCGCTCGACCGCATGCGCAAGCACGGAATCCTGATCGACGGCGAGGGTGTCGTCAACGGCGGGCTGACGCGCATCCTGCTTCAGATCTTCTCCAAGACCGTGATCGGCCCGATCTTCTTCGAGTTCATCCAGAGAAAGGGCGATGACGGTTTCGGCGAGGGCAACTTCAAGGCCCTGTTCGAGAGCATCGAGGCCGATCAGATTCAGCGCGGCGTGCTGAAGGCATCTTGAGGGAGGTCGCGATACTGGACGCATGGAGGAGCTATCGCGGCGCGCCGGCCGAGGGAACCATCCTGTGCCATGCCAATGACGTCGGCGAAGGCAGCTTCAAATCGATCAAATCCGGCCCGGCGGATTTTCCGATCCTGATCGTCAGATCGGCGGGCACTCTGGCAGCTTACGTCAATGCGTGTCCCCACCAGTACCTGCCGCTCGATCATCGCGGTGACAATTTGCTGAGCGCGGATGGAACCGTTCTTCGATGCACCAATCACAGCGCCGGATTCCGTGTTCGGGACGGCGTCGGCGTCGAAGGACTGGGCCTGAATTGCGCTCTCGATGCCATTCCGATCGCCGTGGATGACCAGGGCCGAATTCGCGTGCAGGCCGCATCGGCGGCCTGATCTAGCGCGGCTATCGGCGGGCCGTGGCGGCGATCACACTTCATCTGCGATCGTGTTGCGGAGCACGCCGATGCCTTCCGCCTCGACCTCGACGACGTCGCCGGGCTTCAGCCAGATCGGCGGGTCGAAGCGTGCGCCGGCCCCCGTCGGCGTACCTGTTACGATGACATCGCCCGGGACCAGGGTCGTGAACGTCGAGATATAGTTGATGATCTTGCGGAAGGAGAAGATCATCCGGCTCGTGCGGTCCTGCTGGCGGACGTCGCCATTGACCCGCGTTTCAAGCTTGATGTCGGCTAGCTGGCTCTCATCGGTATAGGGAATGAGCCAGGGTCCGATCGAACCGGTCCGATCGAAGTTCTTGCCCTGTGTCACGTTGAACTTGGCGTGCCGGACCCAATCGCGGATCGTGCCTTCGTTGCACAGCGATAGCGCGGCGATATGCTCGAGCGCCTCTCTCTGCGCAATCCTGCGGCCGCCCTTGCCGATCACGATGACGATCTCGCCCTCGTAATCGAGCTGCGGGCTCTCCGGGGGACGCAGCAAAGCCTGTTCATGGCCCGTGAACGAGCGCGGAAAGCGGATGAAGAGCGAGGGATTTGAGGGGGCCGCCTGGCCGTCCTTGTATTCCTCGTTGCGGTCGGGAAAGTTGACGCCGACGCAGATGATCTTTTCCGGCGCCGGCACTGGAATCTCATAGCGGATGTCTTCGACCGGAAAATCCGCCGATCGCGCGGCGCTCTCCTCGGCCAGAGACAGCAGCGCACCGTCCCCGATCACCTCACGCAAGCTGGGCCAGCGCTTGGCGTGACGTCCGGACAGATCGACCACGCCATGGTCCACGAGCAGGCCGTAGCCGAGCGCACCGTTGCGGGTGAAGCTGATGAACCTTGGACGAGACATGCGCGGCCTTCCTTGTTGAATGTGTTCTCCAGCCGATCAGGGGGCGATGATCGGCTGGGCCGCCAGCTCGGCGTCGCGCGGCGCAATCCCGGCGAACAGGCTGCCGTGCTCGAACCAGGATTTCGGCGCGGGCGCCCCCCACAGCGTCTGACGCTGCGGGTCCTTCAGGTCCCATTTGATCGGTTCGAGATCGGGATCGACGGTCTGGTAATCCGAGCAGTAGATTTCGATGCGATGGCCATCCGGATCGAGGATGTAGAGGAAGAAGGCATTCGAGATGCCGTGGCGGCCCGGACCGCGTTCGATGCTGGACACCCATCCGGTGGTGGCCATGAGGTCGAGCAGATCGATGATGTTGAGCGGGGTCGGCACCCAGAACGCCGTGTGGTGCAGGCGCGGGCCGCGGCCATTGGTGAACGCCAGGTCGTGAACCCCGCCTTTGCGGTGGGTCCAGGCCGCCCATAGACGTCCGGTCTCCTCGTCCTCGGTGTACTCCGTCACGCGGAAGCCGATCTCGTTGTAGAAAGCGACGGATTCGTCGACGTTCGGCGAGAAGCAATTGAAGTGGTCGATGCGGAGCGGCTTCACACCTTTGTAGAGGGCGTATTTCTGGTGAATCGGCGGCAACCGATCCATCTTCGAATAGAACTCGAGCGGAATGCCGTGCGGATCGCGGGTGCGGAACGTGCGTGACTGATAGGGACGCTCCACCCACTCGACCGGCAGATCCTTGCTCTCAAAGAACTGGACCGCCTTGTCGAGGTCTTCTTCGCCGAACACCTTGAAGCCGAGATCGCGGGCCTCGATCTTGTCGGACTTCCTCAGCACGATGCAATGGTGGCCGCGCTCTTCCATCGCCCGAAGATAGATCGCATCGGAGCTTTCGTCCGTCACCTGCAGACCGAGCGTGTCGACATAGAACGCGCGGGACTTGGCAAGGTCGCTCACGCCAAATTCGACATGGCTGAGACGTACGATGTTGAATGGCGGATAAAGGTTGGGCGTAGGCAATGCCATGATGTCCTCCTTGGTCTGCTGCGGACCGCTTAACCGCCTAGTTTTTGGATCTTATGCGCGGTGGTAGCGAACGCGACGTTCTTCGTCTCCATATAGAAATCGAACGACCAATCTCCGCCGTCGCGGCCGATACCGGAGCTCTTCACACCGCCAAAGGGCGTCGGCAGGTGGCGGACATTCTCCGAATTGACCCAGATCATTCCGGCCTGCAGCCGATCGGTGAAGCGGAAGGCGCGCGTGACGTCGGCCGTCCAGAGATAGCCGGTGAGACCGTACTGGACGTCGTTGGCGAGTGCGAGCGCCTCCGCCTCGTCCTTGAACGGGATCGCCGTCAGAACGGGGCCGAAGATTTCCTCCTGTGCGATGCGCATCCGGTTGTTGGCGCCGGTAAAGAGCGTCGGGGCGACGTAGCAGCCGCCGCCAGGACCATCGACCTTGCGGCCGCCGGTGGCAATCGTCGCGCCCTCCGATTTGCCGATCTCGACGTAGTCGAGCACCTTCTTCTCGTGAACCGGATGGATCAGCGGACCGATGACGGTGTCGGGATCGAGCGGATGTCCCACCTTTATCCGGCCGGCCTTCTCCGCGACCGTCGCGGTGAATTTGTCGTAGATGCTCGCCTCGACGAGCAGACGCGAGGAGGAGGTGCAGCGCTCGCCGTTGAGAGAGTAGATCATGAATAAAGCCGCATCCGCGGCGCGGTCGAGGTCAGCATCCGCAAACACGATCACCGGGTTCTTGCCGCCCAGCTCGAAATGAACGCGCTTCAGCGTATCGGCGCCCTGTTTCATGATCATCGAGCCGGTGCGGCTTTCCCCGACGAATCCGATCGCCTTGACCAGCGGATGCTCGGTCAGCGCCTTGCCGGCGTCCTCGCCAAAACCGTTGACGAGATTCCAGACGCCCTTGGGCAGACCCGCCTCTTCCGCGATCTCGATCAGCAGGCGCGCGGTCAGTGGCGAGAATTCGGCCGGCTTGTGAACGATGGTGCAGCCGGCCGCGAGCGCCGGCGCGATCTTCCACGTCGACAACATGAAGGGCGTATTCCAGGGCGTGATGATGCCCACCGGACCGATCGGCACGCGGGTGGTCATGTTCACCTGGCCGTCGGTCCGAAGCGACTTGCCGTCGCGGGCCTCGGGCGCGCGGTCGGCAAAAAAACGGAAATTCTCGGCGCCCCTCAACGCCGCCTTGGCCATGAACTTGAGAGACTGCCCGGTATCCATGCATTCGACGAAGGCGATCTCTTCGGCGCGGGCGACGATGGCGTCGGCAACCCGGTGCAAGAGCGCTTTCCGGGCCTCCCCGGATGTCTCGGCCCATAGCGGAAAGGCTGCGTGCGCGGCCTTCGCGGCCCGATCGATGTCTGCGGCCTTGCCGTGCGCCACCTTGGCGAGCGGCTTCAGATCGACGGGAGAAATCGTTTCGAACGTCGCGCTGTCCGCAGCCGGGACGTCCTCGCCGCCGATGCGGTTGAGCACCCCATGCTCCGCGAACCGGGCAAGGTAGCGTTCCGCCTTGGCGATGTTTTCCGCAAGCTTGGACATCACGGGTCCTTCCCTGGTTCGAGCCGTTGCGACCGGCAGCTCTTTGTTTGGGCGACGGCAGCGAACAATGCGCGCTTCGACGCACGAAGTCGCGTAGCTGGCCCCACATACTTAACATGTTAAGTATTTTGGCCGCTGTCAAGAGGTTTGCGTCGGGATCGGCGCAAGCCGGACTCGCAGCCGGACGGGAGCCGCTTCACCGGCCCGGCAGGCTGCGGGCCGAGAAGTCACAGCTTACCTGGGCAATGTCTGCGATGCGGCCGGCAAGCGGCGACAGATCCTCGGCGCGACGCACAGCGAAATAGCGGATCGGCGGAATCGCAGGCTCGGTCCGGATCACGCGCAGACGCCCGCGCCTGATCTCGTCGGCGAAATAGCTCGCGGTCAGGAAGGTGACGCCAAGGCCGGATGCAGCGAGCCCGGCCAGCACGTTCAAGCTGTTGCACTGGACCACGCGATTGATCCGCAGGCCATTCGCGACCGCCCAGTCCAGCACCAGACGCTGCAGGCCCGAGCCCTGGGTCTGGCTCAGGATGGGATATTTCGCCATCTCATGCAGCGGAATGCAGTCTTCGGCCGGTCCGAAGCCTGGCGCGGCGACCCATTCGAGCTGCACCGCCCCGAGCGGCACCAACAACAGGTTTGGAGTTTGCGGCGGATCGAGCCCGATCACGAGATCGATCTCGTTGGCAGCGAGCTTTCCATACAGGTCGATGCTGGCCGCAACCTCCGGCTCTGGGATCAGGTTCGGATATTCCCGTTTCATCGCGACGATCAACTTCGGCAGCCAGGTCAACGCCACGAGCTCGGTCACGCCGAAACGGAATGGACCGGAGAACGTCCCCGAGCCGCCGGCGACTTCGCGAAAGCGCGTTTCCAGCGTCAGCATCTCGGTCGCGATCGGCAGGCTCGCCGCACCCGCCCGGGTCAGCCGCAACGCGTAGCTTGCCCGGTCGAACAGCGGCTCCTTGATGACGTCCTCAAGCTCCAGGATCCGCTTCGAGATCGTCGATTGGGCCAGATGGAGCCGCTCAGCTGCCTCGGTGAAGCCGCCCAGCTTCGCCGTCCAGTAGAAGGCCTCGATCTGCTTCAGGCTGACCGGCATCGGCAAATCCTCGGTCGCCAGCGGCCGAACGACCTATGAAAAAAAGCGATCATGTCTGCGAATAATATTCACTTTCCATCATTGAAGCCAAGTCACATGATCGTCGTCAACGCCCTTTCCCAAAGCAAGATCAACGCATGTCCCCCATCGGCCATCGCATCAATCCCAGCGCCCCTCCAGTCCCGGCCGCTATCCTCGACGATTTTCGCGATGCCGCGGTCGCCGTCATTTCCGACAACATGAACCGGCTGCACGGCAGCAAGAGCCTCAGGCCCTATCATCGCTCCGGCCGCCTGATCGGCACGGCGGTGACGGTGAAGACCCGGCCCGGCGATAACCAGACCCTGCACAAGGCCTATGAAATCCTCCGCGCCGGCGACGTGCTGGTGGTGGACGGCAGCGGCGACCTCGCCCAGGCCCTGGTCGGCGAGATCATGATGAGCCGGGCCAAGGCGATCGGCGTTGCCGGTTTTGTCATCGACGGCGCGATCCGCGACGTAGATGCGTTCGTGAAGGCCGACTTCCCCTGCTACGCGCGGGGCGTCACCCATCGCGGTCCCTACAAGAGCGGTCCTGGCGAGATCAACGTGCCGGTCTCGGTCGACGGCATGGTCGTGATGCCCGGCGACGTGGTGATCGGCGACGCCGACGGCGTCGTGACATTCGACCGTGCCGAGGCCGCCGAATTGCTGGCGCTGGTGCGCAAGCAGGAGGCCCGGGAGGCCGATGCGCTGAAAGCAATCGCGGAAGGCCGGCTCGACAATGCCTATATCGGCGTGGCGAAGGCACCATGAACACGATGGCCATTCCGCTTTCGGCCCGCGTCCAGCGGATCAAACCCTCGCCCAGCATGATGGCGCGCATGCGCGCGCAGCAGTTGAAGGCGCAGGGCCGCGATATCATCGATCTCACCACCGGCGAGCCCGATTTCGATACCCCCGCCCATATCCAGGCGGCGGCCACCGCTGCCATGGCCGCCGGCCAGACGCGCTACGCCCCGGTCAACGGCACGCCGCGGCTGCGCAAGGCGATATCAGCCAAGTTCGCGCGCGAGAATGGGGTCACTTACGCGATCGACGAGATCACGGTCGGCAGCGGCGCCAAACAAGTGATCTTCAACGCGCTGGCCGCGACCTTGAACGAAGGCGACGAGGTGATCGTGCCGGCGCCCTATTGGGTGTCCTATCCCGACATGGTGCTGGCCTGCGACGGCAAGCCCGTCATCGTCCCCTGTGGAGAGAATACCGGGTTCAAGCTGACGGCCGAGGCGCTCGAACATGCGATCACGCCGCGCACCCGCTGGCTGATCCTGAATACGCCGTCGAACCCGACCGGCGCGTTTTACGATGCCGCCGAAATGGCCGCGCTGACCGACGTCCTCCTGCGCCATCCGCACGTCGCGCTGATGACCGACGACATCTATGAGCAGATCCGTTTCGACGGCGGCGCGCCGGTCTGCCCGGTTGCAATCGCGCCGGCGTTGCGGGAACGCACGCTCCTGGTCAACGGCGTCTCCAAGACCTATGCGATGACGGGCTTTCGGATCGGCTATGGCGCCGGCCCGAAGCCGCTGCTGGCCGCGATGAACGTGATCCAGTCGCAGACCACGTCGGCTGCAGCCGCCATGAGCATGGCCGCCGCCGCTGCCGCGCTCGAAGGCGACCAAAGTTTTGTTGGCACGGCGCGGGCCGCCTACAAGGCACGGCGCGACCGGGCCGTCGAACTGTTGAACGCGATCGACGGCATCAGCTGCGCGACGCCCGACGGCGCCTTCTACATTTATCCGTCCTGTGCCGGCCTGATCGGCCGCAGGCGGCCCGACGGCAGCTTGCTGGAGACTGATCTCGACGTGGCGATGTATTTCCTCGAGGACGCGGGCGTTGCCGTGCTCGACGGCTCGGCCTATGGGCTGTCGCCCTATCTGCGCCTGTCGATCGCGACGTCTCTGGATGCGCTCGAGGATGCCGGGGCGCGCCTGAAGCGCGCCTGCGAGGCGCTGCACCGACCATGATAGCAGGGGAACGCACGATGCGACTGATTTCGATTCTTGGATTGGCCACCCTCCTCGCCGCCGGCGCGGCGACCGCAGCCAACGCCGACCAGCTCGCCGACATCAAGGCGCGGGGCAAACTGATCTGCGGCACGCTAGGCACCGCCGAGCCGTTCTCGTTCCAGCACCCGCAGACCCGCGAGATCGTCGGCTATGACGTGGACGTCTGCCAGAAGGTCGCGGAATCGCTCGGCGTTACACTCGAGCTCAAGCCGATCGCAGTAGAGGCGCGCATCCCCGAGCTGATCCAGGGCCGCGTCGATATTCTCGCCGCCAATCTTGGCTACACCCCCGAACGCGCCAAGCAGATCGACTTCTCCTATTCGTATTTCGTCAGCCAGCAGAAGCTGATGGTGACCAAGGAATCCGGCATCACGGCACTCGACCAACTCGCCGGCAAGAAGGTCACGGCGCTCAAGGGCTCGTCCTCCGAGCAGGGCGTGCGTCGTCTGATTCCAACGGCGGAGACCGTGACCTTCCAGGACACGTCGTCGGCTTACCTCGCACTGGTGCAGGACAAGGTCGACGCCTTCTGCGCCTCCGAGCTGATCCTGGTAAAACTGCGCCAGCAGAGCCAGGCCAAGACGCCGATGCTGGTGATCGAGAAATCGCTGTTCGTCGAGCCCTGGGGCCTTGGCCTGCGCAAGAACGAGGCCGCGCTCAAGGATCATGTCAACGCCGTGCTCGCCAAGCTCGCAAGTTCCGGCGAGATCGACAAGGTCTTCGGCAAATGGCTCGGTGAAGGCACCGCGTTCAACATCAAGCGCGATTTCCCGGTCGAAGAGATCAAGGGCTGAGGTCGCAACCGATATCGAGAGAGGGCCGGCGCGATGGGATATATCTTTGATCTCCGCGGGGTCCTCTCAGGCCAGTATTTCGACTGGTTCCTGATCGGGCTTGCCGTCACGATCGCACTGACCTGCGCCGCGTGGTGCCTTGCCATGACGATGGGTATCATCTTGACGCTGATCAGAATGATCCCGTTCCGGCCCTTCGAGTGGTTTGTCGCGCTGTATGTCGAGTACCACCGCAACGTGCCCCTGCTGGTGCAGATCTTCGTCTGGTACTTTGGCGTCCCCTCACTGCTGCCCCGCCCGGCCCGGCAATGGATCAACGGCCATCACGGCGAGTTCTTGCTTGCCACTATCGCGCTCGGGCTGGCGGCGGCCGCGTACGTCGCCGAGGACATTCGAAGTGGCATCCGCTCGATTCCCAAGGCGCAGAACGAGGCGGCGCGCTCGATCGGCTTCGGCTATCTCGGGGCGATGGGCTACGTGGTGCTGCCGCAGGCGATCCGGATCGCGGTCCCGCCTCTGATCAACCAGACGCTTTTGCTGTTCAAGAACACCAGCCTCGCCATGGCGATCGGCGTCGGCGAACTGACCTACCGCACGCGCGAGGTCGAAAGCTACACCTTCAAGACCTTCGAAGCCTTTGCAGTCGCCACCGCGATCTATCTCGCCATCTCGTTCGGCATCATGGCCTGCGGCGCCTATGCCGGTCGCCGCCTCAAGCTCGAGAACGCCTGATGCTGGAGATCCTGCAGAACAACTGGTTGCTGTTCCTCGTCGGGCAATACCCGCACGGACCGATCGGCGGACTGGCCATGACCCTGTTCATGGCGTTGACGGCGCTCGCTTTGTGCTTCCCGTTCGCCATTTGCCTGGCGCTGGCGCGGCTCAGCCCCTATCGCTGGCTGCGCCTGTCTGCGACCGCGATCGTGCACACGGTCCGCGGCCTGCCGCTGATCATGTTCATTTTCTGGACCTATTTCTTCTCGCCGCTGATCATCGGCCGCGCGGTCGGCGGCGTCGAAACGCTGATCATCGCGCTGGTGGTCTATGAGGCGGCCTATCTATCGGAGATCATCCGCGCCGGCATCCAGGGCCTGCCCAAGGGCCAGTTCGAGGCAGCCTCCGCGCTGGGCCTCGGCTACTGGACCACAACCTGGAAGATCGTGCTGCCGCAGGCGCTGCACAACATGCTGCCGAGCATGGTCAGCCAGTTCGTCTCGACGATCAAGGAGACGTCGCTGGGCTATGTCATCTCGGCGCACGAAATGACCTTCGCCGCGAGCCAGGTCAACAACGTGCTGCTGACCCAGCCGTTCGAGGTCTACGCCATCCTGGCGCTGACCTATTTCGTGCTGTGCTTCGCGCTGACTTCGCTGGCCCGATATATCGAGCGGCGAATTTCTGCCGGGCGCGTCGCCGTCGCGACACCGGCCGTTGCGGTGGCAGTGTGAGGCGGCCATGATCCAGTTCGAGAGCGTCGATAAATGGTACGGAGCGATGCAGGCTCTGGCCGGCGTCTCCGGCGAGGTCCGCCGCGGCGAGGTCAAGGTGCTGGTCGGGCCGTCGGGTTGCGGCAAGTCGACCCTGATCCGCACCGTGACCCGGCTCGAGGCGATCCAGGGCGGCCGCGTGCTGGTCGACGGCGTGGACGTCGGCGCGCGCGGCGTCAACATCAACCGGCTGCGCCAGCGGGTCGGCTTCGTGTTCCAAGCCTACAATTTGTTTCCGCACTTGTCGGCGATCGGCAACATCACCCTCGGCCTGACCAAGCTGCGCAAGATGGGAAAGGCGGAAGCCCGCGAGCGGGCGTTGGCCGAGCTCGCCCGCGTCGGCCTCGCCGCGAAGGCCGAGGAGATGCCGGGCAAGCTGTCCGGCGGTCAGCGCCAGCGCGTCGCCATCGCCCGCTCGCTCGCCATGGACCCCGAGGTGATGCTGTTCGACGAGCCGACCTCGGCGCTCGATCCTGAAATGGTCGGCGAGGTGCTGGCCGCGATCAAGCAGCTTGCGACCAATGGCATGACCATGATCTGCGTGACTCATGAAATGGGCTTCGCCCGCGAAGTGGCCGACGAGGTGTGGTTCATGGAACGCGGGGCGGTGGTCGAGCGGGGCAGACCGGCGGACCTGATCAACAGCTCCGCGCATCCCCGGTTGCAACGTTTTCTCCGAACGCTCGCGTAGGGCAGTCGAGGGCCCCCGAGCGCCTCGACCAACCCTTTCGGCTTCCGTCCTCTGAGTGGTCTCGACATCACGCGCGCGTGCCGGCCAGCCCTTCGAGAAGGGCGACGGTGGTCGTCAGGCTCCGGCTCGGCGGTGTCATCTGATCGGCCACCTCGCGCGCCCGGGCGGCGCAGCCTGACTCCAGAACGGTCCGCAGGTCATGTCGAAGGGTGTCCCGGGTCGTTGTGGCGAGACGACGCGAGGTGCCGACGCCGAGGCGTTTGATTTGTGTCGCCCATACGGGCTGGTCGGCGCCTATCCACAGCACAAGAGTCGGGACGCCGGAGCGCATGCTGGCGGCCGTGGTGCCGGCGCCGCCATGGTGAACGATGGCCCGGCAGCGCGGCAGGACGTCGGCGTGATTGACCGAAGGCACGATCATGACGTCCTGTGTGGGAACCGTGCCTTCAAGCGGCAGGACTCCCGAACAGATCAGCGCACGCTCGCCGAGGTCCCGGCACGCATCTGTGATCATGGCGACGGTCTCCGCCGGTCTATCGACTGGCATGCTGCCGAACCCGAAGTAAAGGGGGCGGTCGCCGGCGGCGATCCAGGAATTCACGGAATCGTCGAACTCGGTCGCGAATTGCAGGGTCATCGTGCCCACTAACGGTCTCTTCCCGCCCCATTCCGCCTCGAGCCCGGGAAAGAACACCTTGTCATAGGCTTGAATCTCCAACGCGCCGGATTCGACGATATGACGCGCGGCACGAATTCCGGAGTGCGGAAGCCCCAGGGCACGGCGCTGGTCATCATAGGCCGGCCGCAACAGACGCCAGTGCGACCACTCGGCGAATGACCACAAGGTATCGACCAATCTCGGGGGCAATCGAATCGGCAGGATGTGATTGTTCGCCCTGACGGGAAAGTAATGCAGGGCGGCAAGCGGCACCCCCTGGGCCTCGGCAACGTTGGCGGCCAGCTCCTGATAGGTCGTACCGCTCAGGATCACATCGGCGCCGGCCGCCAACCCGGTCAGGGTCGCGCTCATGTCCGCCCAGCCGTCGGCGAGGTACTCGCGCGCCTGGCGCAGCACCTTGACGGGATTGCGCAACTTGAACCAGTCGTGGAAAACTTCCGCCTCGAGCTGGCGTTGGGAATCGGGACCGTAGGAATTCACCGAACAAAGACCGGCCGACTCGGCGAACCTGACGAGATTAGGGGGAACGGCCATCCTGACCTCGTGACCGCGGCGCTGCAGCTCACGTGCAACCGCAACCGCAGGCTCGATGTCTCCTCGTGTCCCATGGACTGCGATGGCAAACCTGATGGTCCCGCTCCGGTCTTCGAAGTGTCGAGTCATGGCGATCGCGTCGATGCGGGTGCCATCGGCTATGTTTCAAGCCATGAGAAGATTTGGAGAATACGAAATCATGGATGTCAAGCGCGACCCTTCATGCTAATGACACCGGTCAAGCGCATGGCTTAAGGCTTTCTCAACAGGATATTTTCTTCAAAGTCTGCGCTGTTTTGTTCGGAAATCCATGATCAAACCATGACTTTGCCCCAGGCCCTAAGCGACGGCGCAGCCGACGCCTCCGATCTTTCCGCGCTTGCAATCGACCGTAGCGCCGGCTCCCGGCGCCGCAGGCAGTTGCGCCGCATCCTGGGGCGCGTGCTTCTCCTCGCCCTGCTCGTCGGTATCGGGGGCGCGACGTGGGTGTGGCGCAGCCATGCGCAGATCGTCGTCGAGACGGCGGTCGTCTACTCCGTCTATCCGTCGCAGGCGCTGACGCTGCTGAACGCGACCGGCTACGTCGTTGCGCAACGCAAGGCGTCCGTCGCCTCGAAGGCGACAGGCCGTCTCGAGTGGCTCGGCGTGCTCGAAGGCAGCAAGGTGCACGAGGGCGAGGTGATCGCCCGGCTCGAGAGCAGCGACACTGTGGCGGTGCGCGACCAGGCAGCCGCCAACGTGCAGGTTGCGGAAGCCAACCTGGCCCAAGGGCGGGCGGAGCTGACGCAGGCGGAAATCGCGTTCAAGCGCTCCGAGGCCCTCGGCGAGAAGAACATCATCAGCGATTCGACGCGCGAAAGCGCCGAGGCACGCCTCGCCAAGGCGCGCGCTGCGTTTAACGGATACGGGGCCGCCATCGCCGCGGCGCAGGCCAATCTCCGCGCCTCCGAAGTTGCCGTCGGACAGACCCAGATCCGAGCGCCCTTCGACGGCGTCGTCCTCACGCGGCACGCCAACGTAGGCGACACCATCACCCCGTTCTCGCAGGCGGTCGACACCAAGGGCGCGGTCGTCACCATTGCCGACATGGACTCGCTGGAGGTGGAAGCCGACGTGGCGGAGTCGTCGTACCTGAGCATCCACGTGGGGCAACCGGTCGAGATCCAGCTGGACGCGATCCCCGGCGAGCGTTTCGAGGGCGTGGTCAGCCGGATGGTGCCGACCGTGGATCGCGCCAAGGCGTCGACCCTCGTGAAAATCCGGTTCGTGCAGCGCGACCCGAGGATGCTTCCGGAGATGAGCGCAAAGGTGGCTTTCCTCGAGCGTGAAGTATCGGAGAAGGAGCGCAAGCCTGTTCTCGCGGTGCCGGCGGCCGCCGTCTTCGAGGTCGATGGGCGCCAGCATCTCTATGTCGTCGAGGATGGCAAGGCCCGTCTGCGGAACGTGGATCTCGGCGAAAAGATAGGCGACCAGATCGAGGTTCGCGACCTCAAGGCCGGCACGCGCGTCGTGGTCCGGCCGCTGGAAGATCTCGTCGACGGACGCGCAGTGAAGCAGGCCACGAAGTGACCGTGCTTTCCATCTCCGACCGGCCGACCGGAGCGGACGTGCTGATCGCGCTGAGCGACGTAAGCAAGAGCTACCGCCGCGGCGCGCAGATCGTCCCGGTTCTTTCCAGACTGACGTTCGACATCCGTCGCAAGGAGTTCCTCGCCCTGATGGGTCCGTCGGGGTCGGGCAAATCGACAATGCTCAACCTGATCGCCGGCATCGACAGTCCGGATCATGGCTCGATCACGGTGGGGGGCGAGGACATCACGCTCCTTCCGGAAGCCGAACTCGCCGACTGGCGCGCCGCGAACGTAGGCTTCATCTTCCAGTTCTACAACCTGATGCCCGTGCTCACGGCGCTCGAGAACGTCGAATTGCCTCTCACGCTTACCAGCCTGGGGCGGCGCGACCGCCGGGACCGCGCGCAACTCGCGCTCAGTCTGGTCGGCCTCAGCGATCGCGTCAAACATCTGCCCTCCGAGCTCTCGGGTGGACAGCAGCAGCGCGTGGCGATCGCGCGGGCGATCGTCACCGACCCGACCGTGCTGGTGGCCGACGAGCCGACGGGCGACCTCGACCGGCAGTCGGCGAAGGAGGTGCTCGAGATCATGCAGCGGCTGAACCGCGACATGGGCAAGACGATCGTGATGGTCACGCATGATCACCGCGCCGCCGCGCATGCGAAACGCATCATGAATCTGGAGAAGGGCGATCTCTCTTACCTCGTGGAGCAGCGCCTTGAGTGAATGCCGACCATGAGCCAGTGGCTCAAGCTCGTGGCACGCAACGTCTTGCGGCACCGGCTCCGCACCTCCCTGACGCTCGTCGGTCTCATCGTCGCGATCCTCGCCTTTGGCGTGCTCCAGACCGTCGTCAAGACGTGGTATGCGGGGGTGGATGGCGCCGTTCCTTCGCGGCTTCTGACCCGCAACGCCATCTCCTTTACGCTTCCGCTGCCGAAATCCTATCAGAAGCGCATCAGCGCCGTCGAAGGCGTGCGGCGCGTCACCCACTTGAGCTGGTTCGGCGGCGTCTACAAGGATTCGAAAAACTTCTTTCCCCAGTTTGCGATCGATGCCGCGAGCTATCTCGACATGTTCCCCGAGCTCCTGGTGCCGGACGAGGTGCGGCGCGCCTTCCTGAGCGAGCGCCGCGGCGCGATTGTCGGGCGCAAGCTCGCCAAACGCTACGGCTTCAAGCCGGGCGACGTGATCCAGCTGCGCGGAACCATTTTCCCCGGCAATTGGGAGTTTGTGATCTGCGGCGTCTTCGACGGCCGGGATCCCAAAACCGACACCTCGCAGCTATTCTTCCGCTGGGATTACCTGAACGAGATACTGCGTGTGCGCTCGAAGGCACAAGCCGACCAGGTGGGCGTGTTCGCGGTGGACGTCGTTAGCCTGGACAGCGTTGCAGACGTCAGTCAAGCCATCGACGAAGTGTTTCGAAACTCACTGGCCGAGACGCTCACCGAGACCGAGCGCGCTTTCCAGATCGGTTTCGTGAAGCAGACCGAGGCGATCCTGATTTCCATTCGTGTCGTCTCCTTCGTGGTGATCTTCATCATCCTGGCCGTGATGGCGAACACCATGGCGATGACGGCCCGCGAGCGACTCCGCGAGTACGCCACGCTGAAAGCCATCGGCTTCAGTCCCGGCTACGTGGCGCGATTGATCCTCGGGGAATCCGTCCTGATAGCGTTGATCGGCGGTGCGATCGGCATCGCGCTTACGCCCCCGGTCGCCGCGCGCCTTGCCGAGCTCTCCGCCACGCTGTTCCCGACCCTGTTCGTAAGCGTCAACACCGTCATGTTGCAGGCACTTGCAGCGTTGGTGGTCGGGATTCTCGCCGCACTATTGCCGATGCGCAGGGCAGCCCGTGTCCGCATCGTCGACGGCCTTCGGGCGTTGGGCTGATCATGCCGCTGCTGCTCTCCTACAGCTTACGAAACCTGCAGGAGCGCAAGCTCACCAATCTTCTCACCGCGACGGGCATGGCTCTCGTGGTTTTCGTCTATGCTGCTGTGCTCATGCTTGATTCCGGGCTCAAGCAGACGCTGGTCGCGACCGGCGAAGACACCAACGTCATCTTCGTGCGCCGCTCTGCGGAGGTCGAGATCCAGAGCCTGATCGACCGCCGGCAGGCCAGGATCATCGAAAGCCAGCCGGAAATCGTCATCGGGGCCGAAGGGGCGCCGCTCGTATCGAAGGAAGTGGCGGTCTTGATCGCGCAGCCAAGGCGCAAGACCAGGCAGGCCAGCAACCTGTTGATCCGCGGCGTCGGTCCGGCCGCGCTCGCCGTGCGTCCGCACGTGCAGATCGCCGAGGGGCGCATGTTTCGTCCGGGATCGAACGAGATCGTAATCGGCCGAGCCCTCGCGGGGCGCTTCGAAGACATCGAGATTGGATCGAGCCTCCGGTTTGCCCAGCGGGAGTGGCGGATCGTGGGTCGGTTCGACGCCGGCGGCAGCGGGTTCGATTCCGAGATATGGGGCGACAGCGAGCAGCTCATGCAATCGTTCCGACGAGACTTCTTCTCTTCGATCACGGTGCGACTCGCCGACCGCTCCGGCTTCGACGCGCTCAAGGCGCGCCTTGAAGCTGATCCTCGCCTCACCATCGAGGCCAAGCGCGAGCGTATCTTCTATGAGGAGCAGTCACGCCTGCTCTCCGGGTTCATTCAGATTCTCGGGCTCACGCTCTCGGGGATGTTCTCGCTCGGCGCAGTCATCGGCGCGACGATTACGATGTACGCGGCCGTGGCCAGCCGCATGATGGAGGTCGGAGTGCTGCGCGCGCTCGGATTTCGGCGCTCGCGGATCTTGGTTGCATTCCTCGTCGAGGCGCTGCTGCTCGCGCTGATCGGATGGGTCGTTGGAATCTTGTTGGCGTCACTCATGACGCAGGTGAGGATCACGACACTCAACTGGACGTCGCTCTCCGAGCTTGCGTTTCGGTTTGTGCTAACGCCCGGCATCGTCCTGCGGTCGCTGGTCTTCGCCCTCGTGATGGGCTTCCTCGGAGGATTCCTGCCGGCCGTGCGGGCTGCCCGCATGAAGATCGTCGACGCGCTACGCGTTGCTTGAGCACGAAACCTTTGCGTTCTTCATCCTGATCGTAGCGCTACATTCCTTGGTGTGAGGTTGCCTCAACTCACCGTCCCGCATATGCACATATCCGCCAGCGCATCGCGCACGAATGGTGCCAACCGAGCACAGGTCGTCACGCGGTCCGGCACGTATCCGGACACGGTCATGAATAGCCGCTCGCCGACACGGTAGCTCGGGATGAAGAGCACGCCACCCAGTCGATTGAGCTGCGAGGCCGTATAGCGCTCCAGCAAAGAAATCTGCAGAAGCAGCGCCTCGCCGCAGGGGCAGTTCACGTCGAGCGGCAATTCACCGATCAGGCTGCATCCGACGGGAAGGTCCGCCCCAAGCGCCTCCCGCTCCAGGCGGCGCGCCAGCCACAGCGGCACATAGGGGATCAGTGGAAATAGCGGTGACAAGTCATCGCCGTTCCGAATCAGCGAGGCCAGTGCGGCCTTGAGATCCCGCTGCAAGGCGCGCGGATCGTTGCGGCACGTATCGGGGTCCGCCATCACGGTGATCGACCGCAGCGCGTTGCCGCGGCGGTCACCCGAATGACGGTCGCTGACCGGCAGCACCAGCTTCACGCGTCCTGACGGGTCCACGCGGCCCATCCGGAAGGCGAGCCGTGCCACGAACGCCATGATCAGCGTGTTGCTGGCAACGCCCAGATCCGACGCACGCTGTTGGCACGCGCCTGCGTCGATGACCACCTGCACGAGCGGCACGTCCACTGCCGGCTCCAAGCCGTCCCGGCTTCGCGGGCCGGAGTTCGAACGCGCCCTCCCCTTGCGCGACCGCCGCGCGAGAGCCACCACGGCGCGCGAAACACCAGGCAGCGCGCGCAGGCTCTCGACGCTGTCGCGCGCCAGCCTCACCGGAGACCATCGCCAGGATGGGGCGGGGAACCCGTAGTCGATACGTCGGCCAGCCACCGCGTCGGCGATGGCCTGGCTGGTGGCCTGCATGTCGGCGATCGTGTGCGACACCAGCATCGTCAGCGCGCAGCCGCCGCCCTCCAGCGCCTGGACTGCCAGGCGCCAGCCAGGTCCGCGCTCGGGATCCACCGGCAGATCGAGCAGCTTACGTCGCGACTTGGGGAGAAACTCGTGGGGGAGCGGATCGCTAAACCACGCCACCGGGCCCGGCACAGGGTTCGCCACCCAACGGTGCCGCCCCCAGGGCAAGGGTGAACGCTGCAGCAGGCGTCCCAGCAACCCCTGTGCGAGCCGCTCACTGAACTGCGCCACGGCGGCCTCATCGATCGCGTGCGGATACAGCCAGGTGACTTGCAGCGCCGGCCCGCGTCCGAGCGCCCGCAATCCGACGAATGAGGCCTGGTCCATATAGCACAGCACGTCGTCCGCCCCGGCGTCGCGCGCGCCGCCGCGCCGTTTGTTGGCAGGAGATAGGCTCAACCCTCAGGTCCCCTGGCCTCTTGCTGCACGAGGCGACCGCCGTCCGTCAAAGTCCTATCTCCCTTGATTCCGAATTCACATGCAATAGCCGCCGACCTCAGGCGTCTATGACCGCCTCAAGTCCAAATTCGGCGAGCGTTCGAGCGACCAGCAGGCGGAGTTCGTCGGCCGTGGTTGGTGTGGGGTGCAACTGGCAGGCCTCGATGCACAGAGAAACCTTCTGGTCGTAGCGGGAGGCCACGACGACGAGATGACCATGGGAACGCTCCAGGTCCTGGCGTGAGACGTTGACATCGACGGCTCGTGTCAGCAAGTGCCGGCACGGCGCGCCGTCGATGCGCGCGAGCCCTTCCGGCAGCATTCCAAGGTCGGAGCAGCTTACCGGCAGCTCATCGGAATAATCAAACAGCCCGTTCACCAGCGTCTTTGCCGCAGTGCGGGGCATCCAAGCGATGGCAGGGAGCAACGAAGTCAGCACATCGGTCTGACTTTTCCTCGCGCCACGAAGCAGAGCCCTCGCTGCATTCACCGGCTCCAGACTCTTGGTCAGCCCTTCAGGCGCGACGTTCATCATATGAAATTCGATCGCCAGCGCTCGTTCGTCGGCCAGCCCACGCCTTCGGCTTCTTGGGACGAGCAGGCTGACGGCGCCATCCGAGCAACGGCGACGGCCCAGACTCGATGCCAAGGACGCCACGAAGCCCGGCAGCAGCGTGCTCATGCCACCGCCAAGCCGCTGCTCGCACGCAAACCAGGCGCGCGATTCAACAGTCACCGCAACGGCTGGAAGCTCCACGATCGTCGAGGGGTCGTGACCCACCTCAACGGCTGCAAGGGCCGGACCCTTTACGGGGGCGGCGCGTCGGTACCAGTTCGCGTGTGCGATCCGAGCGAGTGCGGCAACCGTCTGCGGAGCGTCGGCGAGGATCTGCCAGGCGTCCGACAGGCACCCGGACAGCCGCCCGCGGGCGCCTTTGGGCAAGTACGGATTCGGGACGCCTGTGCCGTTCACGGCAGACGCGATGACGCGCAAGGCCCCCATCCCGTCGAGCAGCAGATGCGATCCGACGATGCTCACGGCTGTGCTGCCATCGTCGAATGGCTGGATGGCCATTCGCCCGGCGGGACCGATGACAGGGTCCATCGGCGCGCGCGCTTGCTGGTTAGCCCATTGCAGCAGCTGCGATCGTGGCAGCAGGTCCGAACTCTGCTCGAACGGAATGGACCCTGCGGCCGGCTTCACCCAACGTGGCCTGCCCCATGGTAGAGGTGACGGCTCAATGAGCCGATTGAAGGACAACGCCGTGAGCCGTTCATATGTTTGCACCAGCGCGGCGCGGTTCACGTCACGATCATAGAGCCAGAGGCATTGCATCAGCTGGCTCCGGCCGGTGACCCGGAACAATTCGTAGGCAAGTTGGTCCAGCCAGGCGAGGCGGTGCCGCGTGTGTGCAGGGGTGCCGGCCGTGCTCGTCTCAAGCATCAAAAAACTCGCCAGCGAGTTCGCAATCGGCCAAGAGACCTTCCACGAGCGCACGAAGATGCCGAGGCTCCGTGACCACGCCGGGCTGGTAGGCAACGAAGCTCAGGGCGATATATCCAGGTATGACGCCGGCGAAGAGCGTCGCCACGCCTTGACGCGCCTCGATCGCGCGGCGCGCGACCGGGCGGTCGATGCCGCGAAAGCAGATTCGATCGGCCGCGTCGCCATCGATCAGGAGCACGTCCTTGGGCAAGTCGCCCAGGTTCGAACAGGTGACCGGCAGGTCGGCGAGCGCGCCAAGCGCCAGATGGCTGGCAGCCCAAAATGCGCGTCGCGGCACAAAGGGCACCAACGGCAGCAGCGCGGCAAGTCGATTAGGCTCCTGTCTCGTCCGCAGCAGCGTGGCCCGCAGACGCCGCTGCAACGCATGCAGGCGCCCGCGCGGTTCGTCGACACGCACCTTCAATGTGGCGAGGGCGACGTCGTTCCCGCCGGTGTGCGACAGACCTTTGCGCTGGTTCACGGGAATCAACAGGGTCACTTCATCATCGCGGACGCGACCGAGCAGCTCGGCGAAGCGGGCAGTGATCGCAGTCAGGAGCGTGAGGCGGCTCGCACCGCGGCTCCGTGCTCTGGCGTCCCAGACCGACGTGGGCACGCGCAGGAAGGCCGACGGATACACGATTGTCCGGTCATCCTCGGTTGCCACCACCGGCGATGCGGCGGATGTGTTGGACGTGCCGAGCGAGGTGGATGCCGTACGGGCCAGCTGGCCGAGCGCTCGAAACGTCGCTGGCGCGTCACGCACAATGCGCTGGAGCTCGGCACCCAGCGCCGTCGCAGCGCGCCGCGCCGTCCGAACTCCCGGATAGATTGGTACACGCCGCTCTCCGCGCACCGCCTCGCTCACGGCCATTGCGATCGTCAGCCCGTCTGCGATGCAATGCGACACGACGAGCGAGACCACCGTGGAGCCATCGGTGAAGCCCTGGGAGGTCAAGCTCCATGCTGGTCCGCGCACGGGATCCAATGCAAGCTCCACCTGGGCGTCGGCCCACGCCTGCGTCGCCTCGGGGGCAAGCGGCCCCACCACGGCAGCTATGGCAGCCGACGGCGGCGGCGCGCTGACCCATTGGTGCCGTCCAAACGGAAGCAGCGCTGGCCGGATCAGCCGCGCCAGATGACCGTGCGCAAGGCTGTCACGAAACCTCGTCAAGGCGTCCATGTCTACAGGCCGCAGGTAGCGCCACAGCACCTGAATGACCGCGTGCTGCCCGAGCGAGACATGCGCGAGATAAATCGCCTGATCTGCGAAGGACAAGAATGCCGGCGTCATACTCGATACGTTTGCCGGGTGCGCCATCGCATGCGTCATCGTTCGCGACCGGCATCGCAGTACGCCGGCATCGATGCGTCGGCGGCCCGGCGGCATGCGTCCGCAAACGCCTTGATATAGCGGTGCATGGATGTGCGGGCTGTCTCGTTTGCCGGATAGGCCGCCGTGAGCGAAAGCCCGCGTTGCGTACGGAACAACCAGATCGCAACCTGCGCGGCGATGCCCTGGTTGATATAGACCCTCCCATCCGCCTGATGCCATTCGCGGGCGATCTGGGCGCTGAGCGGAGGAACGTTCACATCCATATAGGATAGCATGACGCCACCTGACGCAGCGGACCCGACCGTCGGCAATCCGGCCGCCAGCTCCAGCACGAGCTCGATCGGCAGCTCGGCCAGGCTCATCCGGTCGTCGAAGTTGCGCTGGGCCGCGAAGGCAAGTTCAGGAAACCTTCGTTGTTGCACGTCGAAGTCGATTGGAACCACTCCCACGCACCAACCGCTTGTCCTGAAAGCCTTTGGCGATCTTCGCGTCGTCGTCGGCGTGACGACACTGTAGTGCGAGCGGCAAGCCAATTCCCGTTCGGTCAGCGCTGCGCACGCCAGCAGGCCGCCGATCGCCCGCGCGCCGGCAGCGTGGCACGCGGACTCGAATGCGTCCATGACGGCCTCTTCGAGGACATCCACATGCACGTACTCCGCGTGATAGCGATCCTCCAGCACACCGAGCGGCAGCGCGAAAGACGGCATCCGCCCGCCGTTGCGGTGCAGGAACGCGATCCATCGGCTCACCTCGGGATCCGCCAGCGTCGTCGCGGCCGCCCGCTGGCGCTGACTGCTGCAGTAATCCAGATAGCTTCCCGGCGATCCCGGCTGAAGCGGCCTCTCGCCGTCGAGCACAGCGCGATACGCTGAGCGGATCTCCGTCATCAGGAACGCTATGATGGTCGCATCGGCGTGCAAATGGTCAATGCTTGCGAAGCAAGTGAACCCGCTCGTGCGCTGGAGAATGCCAAATCGAAAGCAATCCCATGCAAACGGTGCTGGAGTTGCCATGACATGTTTCTGCCAATCCTCCGCGCATATCTCGCCCAGTGTCGAAGGCTCCATCTGGATGGCCGCGGGTTCTGTGAGGACGTGCCTTACGATTGCTCCGCCGCGCTCTTCGAACCAGCTGTGATAGGTGTCGTGCCTGCGCAGATGCTCGGTCACCACATGGGTCATGGCTCTGAGGTCACACCGCCCGGGTTCTTCCCACACGACGACGAGCAGCCGCGCCATCGCCTCGTGCCGCTGCTCACAGGCACGGAAGGCGCGCAGATGCTGCTCCTGTTCGAAGCTCGGCAATACGGGAGACACCGGCGCGCGTTTCGCACTCTCCATCGACGCAGCAGACGGACGCCACAGCGTCAGCCCCGCCGGAGGCCCTGACCAATCGTGCAGCGGACGCAGATCAGTCACTTGCATCTGCTCCAGCGGGCTGCAGTTCCTGCATGGCGCCACTCAGCGAGTCGGCGAGTGCACGCACGGTCGTCACGTTCACGGAACGGGGCCGGATGCCTGTGTCGGCCTCGAGCGCAATCAGCAGCTGGAGCGTCCCGAGTGAGTCGAGGCCGTAATCGAAAAACGAGCGGTCCGGATTCACCGGGCGGCGCAAGATGACACCGAGATGCTCGATGATCAGACGCCGCAGCAGGGCCGGGCGCTCGCCGGGCGGCGCGCGTCTCAACTCCATGCGCAGGCGGCGCGCCGGTTCGCCCGCGGCCTCTGCGGCCTGCGACATCGCCGCCCCGAACGGGCTGCGCGCAGCGAGCGACGTCAGCCATGGGGCGCCGTCGAGATGGACATACGCGGCATACCCGCGGTCGTGCCGCAGCAGCGTCTCGAATGCGTAAGCACCGTCCCGTGGCTCGATCATGCGCGCATCGCCGCGGGCCGAGAGATGCGCACCGGCGCCAATATCCGCCCACGCCGCCCAGGCGATCGCCGAGGACGGCAGCCCCTGGGCGCGCCGCCACTGTGTGAATGTGTCGAGCCAGCCGTTGGCGGCGGCGTACGCGGACTGCCCAGGCGAACCGAACAGCGCCGCAACCGAAGAGAAACAGCAAAACCAGTCGAGTTGCTGCTTCAGCGTCGCCGCATGCAAATGCCAGGCGCCTTCCGCCTTGGGGGCCCAGTTTCGATGCAGCCTCTCCTCCGTGACGGAGGCGAGGATGCCGTCCTCGACGACGGCTGCACCGTGCAGGACACCTCGCAGCGGCAGGCCGGTCGCCGTGGCAGCTCCGACTACGCGCCGTGCAGTCGACGGCTCGGCGATGTCCGCACTTATCACCTGAACTTCGGTGCCTCGTGCTTTCATCGCGCTCAGCACGCTCGTCGCCGCATCGGTGGGCTCGGAGCGCGCGTTGAGGATCACGCGACCAGCGCCGGCGGCAGACATCGCATCAGCGAGGAACAGGCCGAGCCCGCCAAGGCCGCCAGTGACGATGTACGCACCATCGCGCCTGAACGGCGTGAAGCGTTCCGGCGCCGCCGGCACCCGGAAACGGCCGGTCATTGGAACCGTGAGCACGAGCTTTCCGGTGTGACCGGCGCCGCTCACAATGCGAATGGCGTCAGCCGCGTCGGCGAGGGGATAGGTCGCGATGTCCGGCAGGGGCAGCCGCTCCTCCCCAACGAGACGCATGACTCGCGAGAGCAGCGCCTGCACGCGGGCCGGAGCAGTCGTGCACATCTGCGCAAGGTCGACGGCAAAGAACGAGAGGTTACGCTTGAACGGAGCCAGTTCCAGCCACGTGCCGCCATAGATGTCCTTCTTGCCGATCTCGATGAACCGCCCGCCCGCCGCAAGGAGCCCCAGGCCGGCGCGCTGGGCCGCGCCCGTGAGCGAGTTGAGAACCACGTCCACGCCGTAACCTGCCGTGTCCTGCCGGATCTGCTCGGCGAATGCCGCGGTTCGAGAATCGTAGACGTGGCGGATGCCGTCGGCGCGCAGCAGCTCTCGCCGCGCCTCGGAGCCCGCTGTTGCAAATATCTCTGCACCAGCCGCGCGGGCAATGGCCACAGCCGCCTGCCCGACGCCGCCGGTCGCCGAGTGAATGAGCACCTTGTCGCCAGGCCCGATCCGGGTCAGATCCTCGAGGCCATACATCGCCGTGGCACTTGTCGTGAGAATGGCGGCCGCTTCGGCATCCGTGAGCCTGCGCGGTATCGCGACAAGCAGGCGTGCATCGCAAGTCAGATACGTGCCCCAGGCGCCCCCACAGCAGAGCCCGGCCACGCGGTCGCCAACGCGAAATGCCGAAACGCCAGGCCCGACGGCGGTGACAATGCCGGCGAAGTCCAGGCCAAGCCCCTGCGCACGGCCATCAAGTGATGGATAGCGGCCAAGGGCAACGAGCACATCCGCGAAATTGACACTGGTGGCATGGACGGCGACCTCCACCTCGCCGCCGCCCGGCGCACGCCTCTCGTAGGCCGCCATCTCCAGGCTCTGAAGGTCACCAGGCACGCGGATTTCCAGGCGAAGACCATCGCGGGTCGCGTCGCGGTCCACCATACGGCGATCGGCGTGACCAAGGGAGCTTCGCTGCAGCCGTGCGACATATGCACTCGCTCCGCGCAGCGCCGTTTCGTCTTCGTCCGAGCCGCTCAGCAACTGAGACCGAAGCAATGACACGTCCGCCTGCGGGTTCACGTCGATCTGGGTCGGATGGAGTGCGGGAAGCTCGGCGCCGACGGCTCGCAGCCATCCGCGCACTCCGGCGTGCGCGAGCTGAACGGTGTCGTCTGGCAATACGCGTTGAGCCATACATGTGACGACGAAGAGGCGGGGCCGCCGCTCGCATTGCCTCAGCGCGTTGGTCACGTGCAGCAGGCTGCTTATGTTCGCCCGAGATACGTCGGGACTCGCCGGCTCATTACCGCGTGGCAAGACCACCACCACGGCTCCAGGGCGATGCTGATGCAGAGCGTCTTCAACCTGCCCGCGCCATGCGCCCCCCTTCCCCGCTCCGGCGCTGCTGAGGATGCGGGACTTGAACCCTTGCAGGCGCAGGTCTCGTTCCAAGTCCAACATCAAGCGGTGCCCCGCATCATCGGCATCGAGCAGCAGCCAGGCGCCGTCGTCCGGCCTGGCCGTGGCACGCGGGATGTCCCATGACTGCCAGGTTATGTCGAGCAGGCGCGAGTTGCAGGCGACGGCATCGGCATGCTGTTCGGCCGCGCCGCTCCCCATCGCCAATCCATCGACACTGAGCAGCACGCGACCGGAGGCGTCGAGCAGATCGATATCCACCTCGACGTGCAGGGCGTCGATCGCGACCAGGCGGGTGATGCAGTGGGCGGCGTCGGCGTCCGTGTGGTGGAGCCGGAGGCTTCGCACCGAGAGCGGCAGCAGCAAGCGCCCGTTTGTCTCCGAAACCACCCGGGCGAACGCCCCGACGGACTGGAAGCACGCGTCAAGCAGCACGGGATGCACCGTGTAGCCCCGCGCGCCCGTTCGGAACGAGGTCGGGAGCCGAAGATCCGCAAAGAGCGAAGCGCCGTCCGCTGACAACGCCAAGCCCGGGGCCAGTGCGCGAAATGACGGGCCGTACTGGATGCCCTGCGAGTCGAACCACCGCCACACCTCGTCCACGGCGACGGGCGTCGCGTGAACGGCGCGTAGCGCGGCTACGTCGTGCGCGGCCGGCAGCTTTGCAGAGGTAGCGCCAGAAAGCCGGGCGCTTGCATGGACCCGCGCTTCGCTCTTCGCCTGGCTCTCGAGCCTGAAATTCAGCTCAGCCGGTCGGTCCGGCACTGCCGTGCAGACGATCGGGATCGATGGCTCCAACCGCAACGCGTGGTCGAACGTGATCGTCTGCACTTCGACGAGCGATGTGCCAAGGGCTGTGCGCGCGGCGGCGAGCGCCATTTCGCAGAAGCCAGCGCCCGGGAACAGCGGCGTTCCGTTCACCCGGTGGTCCGCAAGCCAGGGGTGGGCATCGAGACCAACCTCACAAGCCCAGACGTGGCGTTCCGGCTCTTCGTGCAGGACGCGGTGGACGTTCAACAGCGGATGCGTCGACGGCACATGATGCGGAGCTACGGCCGGCCTCGCCGGCGCTAGGAACAGGGGATAGTGCGTCCAGGCCGGCAACGGGAGGTCAAGCAGCTGGCCATCCGGATAAAGAACATTGAAGTCGATCCCAGCGCCGGCGACATAGATGGCGCCGACCAGGTCCAGAAGCCCGTTGTGCATGGGCTCGCCGCGAGTCATCGACGCAAGCGCGCGGACGGCGAAGTCCGTTGCGGAAGCATTCTCCAACACCGCGTGGGACACGATGGGATGTGGCGAAAGCTCGACGAATACGCGATGTCCGTCTTCGAGCGCCGCCTGAACAGCCGGACGGAAGCGGACCGTCTGCCGAAGGTTGTCGATCCAGTAAGCGCCATCGCAAACGGGGGATTCGCGCGGATCAAGCAGCACGGTGCTGTACATCGGTGTGTGCGGACTGTGCGCAGTCACCCCCGCAAGGCGCTCCGACAGTTGCGCGAGGATCGGCTCCACTTGCGACGTGTGCGAGGCCACATCGACCGCGACCTCGCGGGCGGAGCGGCCTTCAGCCTGCCAGGCAGCGACGAGGCGCTGCACGGCCACGGCAGCGCCCCCCACCACCGTCGAGGCCGGAGCAGCCAGTACGGCGATCTCGACGTCGTCAATCCGTCGGCGCGCAAGATCTTCGCGAACCGCCGCCGGCGTCATCCCGACGACTGCCATTGCACCGGATCCAGCGAGCGTTTGGCACAGCATGGCGCGATGACAGATCACCCGCACGCCATCTTCGAGCGAGAGCGCGCCGGCCACGACTGCCGCCGACACTTCGCCCATCGAATGGCCGATCACTGCCGACGGCACCACGCCCTGGGCCTTCAGAGACGCCGCCAACGCGACCTGGATAGTAAAGATGGCGGGCTGGATCCGTTCGATGCCGTCGAGTTGCGCCGGTCGACGCAGGGCATCGGTCACAGAGAAACCGCAGAGGGTCTGAATCAGAGGTTCAATGGCGCCAACCATCCCGGCGAAGACCGGATCGATGTCAATCAGTGCCGCGCCCATCGACTCCCATTGCGACCCCTGTCCGGAGAATACGAAGACGGGACCGCTTCTATCCTGGTCGGCCCAATCTGCATCGATGGACTGATCGGTCGCGAGCCTGCGCAATTGCGCTGTCAGATCGCCGAGCGTTGTCGCAATGAGCGCGTGCCGGACGGGCCGGTGCCCGCGCCTGCAGGCGAGGGTCCGCGCGACGTCACCGGGGCGACGACGGCCGGCGCTCGCGTCCAGCCAAGCGGCAAGTCGCCCGGCCGAAACGCGAAGCGCCTCCGGCGAGGTCGAAGAAATTGGAAACAACCACGGCTGATCGTGTGTTTCGGCGGCTTGCGGCGAACAAGATGAAGCTGGCGCGTGAGGGGCTTGTTCGAGCACGACGTGGGCATTCGTGCCGGACATTCCGTAGGACGATACGGCCGCGCGGCGGAGTCCGTCAGCGCCGGTCGAGGGCCAGGGCGCGGTGTCCGTCGGGACGAAGAGCTGAGTCTCGATCGGCCGGAGATGCGCAGGCAGCTGATGGAAGTGAACGGATCGCGGTACGACGCCATGTGCCAGCGCGAGCGTCGCTTTGATCAGGCCCAGGACGCCCGCCGCCGATTCCGCGTGGCCAAGGTTGCTCTTGAGCGAGCCGAGGGCGCAGGGCGAATGTCGTCCATACCGTGTTGAGAGACTATGGAACTCCTCAGTATCGCCCACCGGCGTACCGGTGCCGTGCGCCTCGATCATGCCGACGGATGAGGGATCAACCTGCGCCTCGGCAAGCGCACGATCGATCACCGCGATCTGGGCCGCGCGGGAAGGCGCCAATATGTTGTGCGTGCGTCCGTCCTGATTGACGGCGCTACCGCGGATGACCGCGAGCACGCGATCGCTATCGCGCAGGGCGTCGCTCAGTAGCTTGAGCATCACCACCCCACAGCCTTCGGCGCGCACGAAGCCATCGGCGCGCTCGTCAAACGCATGACAACGCCCGGTCGGCGACAACATGCCGAGCCCTGACGCCGAGGCGAATGTCGTGGGCGAGAACATCAACATGGCCCCGCCGGCAAACGCAACGTGGCACTCGCGCGCGAGCAGGCTTCGCCGAGCCGCATGCACGGCGACGAGACTGGACGAGCAGGCCGTATCCATGGTGATGGCAGGACCCGTGAGCCCCATCGCATGGGCGACCCGTCCTGACGCCATGCTGAAGGGCGTTCCCGTGAAAGCGTAGGCGAGGCCCATTGCACCTGCGTCACGCGTGACCTGCATGTAGTCCTGATGCGAGAGGCCGAAGAACACGCCGGCATCGGTCCCAAACAGGCGGCGCGGATCGCGACCGGAATGTTCGGCGGCCTCCCAAGTGACCTCGAGCAACAGCCGGTGCTGCGGGTCCATGGCGACGGCCTCGGGTTCGCCGATGCCGAAAAAGCGATGATCAAAGCCCGACGGGTCGTCCAGGAACGCGCCCCAGCGCGAAACCGAGCGGCCCGCCACGCCTGCTACGGGTTCGTAATAATCGTCGGCATTCCAGCGCTGCGACGGAATCTCCCCAACGAGGTCGGTGCCTGCCAGAAGCGCGCCCCACAAGGCGTCCGGGGATTCGATATGTCCTGGAAGTCTGCAGCCAATGCCGACAACAGCAATCGCAGTCACAATCAAGACTTTCCTTCGGGGAGAAGACTTTTCGATCAAATCAATACATGCCGTATCACGTTATTGATCCGTCGATCGATCGTCCAGCCCGCAGACTGCTGGCGGTTGCACTGACCGGATCCTGGGTGCGTCATCGTCACGCCGCGAATCGATCAGGCGGTCATTACCGATTGTTGCGCCCGCGGTTTCGCGGTGGCGTCGCTCGGCCTCGAGCAACGAGCTTCATGATGACTTCGAACAGCGCTTCGAACTCGTGCGGGTCACAATCGCGTTCAGTGGTTTCGCTCTCGCTATCATGCCCAGGAGATCCCGCACGATCCTCCTTGGTCAGCAGCTTCCCTTTCAGTTGCGCTCCGAAAAGACGGCGCACGGCGTGAACGCCGAGCCCTTCCTCCGTAATGTCGGCCGCCGTGAGGATCGGGTTGAACTCCTTGCAGAAACGATCACCCAAGGGCGAACGGCTACTGAGAGAAATAAGGTCCGGGAGGAGCAGCTTGTGTCCCGCGGTGCCACCCGGGGCGTTCAGCAGCGCGTAGTCCAATATGCTTATTTGGCGAGCGCGGGAGGCGTGCGCCGCCGCCAATAGCAGACGGCTCGGCGGCGATAGATGTGGCGAGCCATTTGCGAGCGACACCTGTGCCGCAGGGATGCGTCGCAGCGCTGTGCAGCAGCGCCCCAGTCGGGCCGGTTTCGTGAGCAATTTCAGGGGGGCGGAGCTTCTGGCTGGGGCGGGAGGGTCGAACCTCCGAATGGCGGAATCAAAATCAGTTTGATTATTCAATGATTTCAAGGCGCATTTGGAAAAAACGGACCAATTCGCCTCTAGTAATATCAATTGCTTAGCAGGCATTTCCAAACAAGGAAGCGCCTCTCCGAGCTGAGCCAACTACATGCTGCTCGCGTGAAAAGCGGAGACCGTCAGTATCGATACGTGCAAGGGCATCCTAACGCGTCGTAGGACTTTGCGTGTACTCATCGAGCAGCTGATTAAGAGATAGCGACGGGTCAAGATCAATCAATCACTTACTGGTCGCACCACTCGGCTTATCCGACCAAACATGGGCATTCGTCGCACCATCATAGTTTTCGCACCACGTGACATCAAAGTGCCGCCACGCTTGCGAAGCCGTGCTCCGCAGCCTCGAGAGCCACGGCGATGTCGCTCTCGGTATGGGCGGCGCAAAGGAACATGTTGTGCTTGGGATGGAAGTAGACACCCCTTGCAAGCATCGCGCTGCAAAAGGCCGAACCTTTCCGATAATCCGGGTCCCCTTCAAACAAAAGGGTCGGCATTTGCACAGGCCCCGACTGACGGATTGAAAGACCGAACTGGCGGGAACGCGTCTCGAGACCATCACGCAGCGTTTGCCCGAGCTGCGCAAGGCGGGCCGGAACATCGTCCCTGCGCACGATCTTCAACGTCGCGACGGCAGCAGCCATGGCGACGGCGCCGGCCCAGAATGACCCCGTGACAAAGACCTGACTCGCGGCGCGGCGCAGCCAATCGGCTCCGGTGACGGCCGCCAGGGCATGACCATTGGCGATCGCCTTGCTCCAAGCGGACAAATCGGGCCGAACACCAAGGCCTTCCCAGCTACCCGCGGCATTCAGGCGGAAGCCGGCACGAACTTCGTCGATAAGCAGCGCGGCCCCCTTGCTATCACAGATGCGACGCGCCGCACGGGCGAACTCTACGGTTGGAAGTTCCTGATCGGACCCGAGATCGTGGCGGAACGCCGAAATCAGAATTCCGGCAAGATCATCACCCGCCTCCTTGGCCGCCGCCTCAAGGCTCTCGACGTCGTTGAATGTGAAGTATGCGAGATGGGCGCGATCCTCCGCGGTCACACCGAGAAGGGACGGTGAGCACCACGGTACGGCACCATGATAGGCGCCCTTGGCGACGAGGATCTTTCGTCGACCTGTTGCAGCCCTCGCGATCGTGACGCACGTCGTCGTCGCATCGGTGCCGTTCTTCTGAAACTGCGTCCAATCGGCATGTCCCACCATATCGACGACAAGCTCGGCCAACTCGACCATGACTTCGGCCGGACCATTGAGGCAGTCGCCGTCGCGCCGCTGACGCTCGGCGGCTTCCTCCACCTCGGGATGGTGGTGGCCGAGCAGGTTGGGACCCCAGCTGCACATGAAATCCACGTAGCGGTGACCATCAACATCCCAGAGCACGCCGCCTTCGCCACGGCTGAAGAACTGCGGATACGCCTCCGGCAACTTGGCCGCGTGGAGATGTCCCCACATCCCGCCTGGCACGACCTTCTCGGCCCGCGCCCGCAGGGCGGCATCCCTTGTCCTGATCAGTTCCGGCATGCCTTCCCTTCTCCTCTAGCTCTGATATATCATATATTATGTTCTCGACTACAGGGAATTATTGTTTGCCTATCTAAGGCGTAGTGGGACCGTGGTCCGGAGCCGACGGATTCGACTTTTCAGGGGAGGCGGCCAACCTCTCAAGGCTCCGTCTCGGAAAGAAGCCCCGCGCGGTGCGCGAGGTAGGATCCTATATTATATATGAAATGGATTCGAACCCGTATCGGCGCGCATGGCCGAAACGGCCCAGACCTTTCGGGGACCGAGAATGGTTGACGTTGAACAGAGATATGGCGAGGGCGGCGTTGGCCCGGTCGCGCGCGACAGCCTGACAAGCCTGGTCTACAACAATCTGCGCCAGGCGCTGATGGAAGGCCGGTTCTGGCCCGGCCATCGCTTCAAGATCCGCGACCTTGCTGCGACCATGAACGTTTCCGAGACGCCCATTCGCGAAGCCCTGATGCAGCTCGTGCGCGGCCGCGCGCTCGAGATGCAGGCGGGACGCTCGATCATGGTCGCCCACATGACGGCCAAGCAGTATATCGAGCTCAGGACCGTCAGGCTGTTTCTCGAGGGACTTGCTGCCGAGCACGCAACCACGCGCATCTCGGAAGCCGACATCGACAGGATGGAGGCCACTCACCGCGAGCTGATCAGCGCGGAGAAGGAGCACAGATGGTCCGACGCCGTTCGAGCCAACTGGCAATTCCACCGCGGTCTCTATGATGGATCGGGGCTTCCCGAAGTGCTCGCCATCCTCGACGATATCTGGATGCGGAACGGCCCCTTGTTGAATTTCCATTACCCGCACGCCCCCCCGACCTATCCAAACGAGCACCAGCACCTGTCCGTTCTCAAGAATCTGCGGCAGCGCCGGCCGGACAAGGTTCGCGAGTCGATCCAGGCGGACATGATGGAGGGCGGCCAGAATCTCGTCCGGTTGCTGGAAAAGCATGGCGGCACGCGCTTCATGACTCCCGAGACGGCCATTGACGACGACGTCGAGATCGAAGCGATGAAGACGCGCGCTGCACCACCTGCCAAGGCAGCACGCTCGAAATCCAGGCGTCGCTGAAAGTTGCTCACGCGGAACGGGGCGCAGTGAAGCGATCGAGGATGTTGCGGGTGATCCGCTGCGTGAACGGGTCGCCGCGCTTCAGTCCCATCACCCATTCGCAGGTCGCGGCTGTCAGCACCTCGCCCTTGCCGCGGGTCATGTGCACCATCATGCCGGAGCCGTATTTGTAGCGGGCCAGACCCTCGGGCGTGACCTCGCCGGTGATGCACTCCACCAGCCCTTCGTGGTCGCTGCTGCGGATGTAATAGCGGAATCCCTCACCCTGCGGCTCGTCTTCGGCCAGGACGGCCGGCGCCATCGCCAGGATCTGAATGGTCTCGGGCTGCCCCTCGGCCGGGACTGGAAAAGGAAGACCGTTGCGGAACGTGTAGTCCAGCCCATCCACCTCGTAAGCGAAGATGTGCTGCTTGTCGCCGAAGATATCGGCATAGTGCAGTCCTGTGCCGGCAAACGCCCAATGCTCCGGGCGATAGACGGTAAAGCCTCTTTGGCCGTTCGGCGCGAAGCCACCCCAGGACGCGTAGAGGCCATGCGCGCCGTTCACGCCGACCGTCGAGGCGCCGGGCCAACGGACGTTGCGATCTTCCCAGGCAGACGTCATCAGGCGCGCGCGGTCCGTGCCGACGATCGGGTCCTTGTGGATGGCCTTGAACTTGTAGCAGACTTGGCGCTTGCCATCGTCCTCGAGCCGGATCTGCCACAGGAAGTTCGCGCCGAAGCGCGCGAGCCGCCCGCCGCCCTCCACATAGCGCTCAATCGCCTCGCGCATCTCCCATGTCCAGTACTCGTCATGGCCGATGATGGTGACGCAAGGGTAGGCGTCGAGCAGCTCGGGCCGGTAGTGAAGATCGGTCTGGGTGATCATGTCGAGGGCGTAGCCTTCCTTCTGCGCCCAGAGCACAAAATGCCTGTCGAACTGGGCCCAGCCAGCCGCCGCGTAATACTGGCCAAAGCCGTTGGCGAACGCCCACTCCTTCATCGGATAACGTGGCGCGTCACCTATCTCGGGTGCAGGATCGGCGCAGATGCGCGGTGCGCCCGGCGGCAGCCAGACCACCCCGCGCGTCCATGGCCGTTGCAGCGACAGCACCGGTGACGGTTCATCCCTGTCAGGACCTTCAACGCCAAAGTAGTGATTGGCACCGCCGAAATCATTGTAGGCGGTCCAGGTGCCCGTCGGCAGGATCATCAGAATCTTCGCGCGCCGCGTCTTCTCGGTCGGGCGCACGACGAAGAAATGATGCTGGACGAAGCGGGCCCCGTTCGCTCGCTCGCACGAGGAGACCACACGATAAAAGCCCGAGCGCAGATCCGGCGGCAACGTCCAGCGATGAGCGACAGGCCAGTTGCAGCCGTTGCGGTAGGCATCGGACGGCGTAGCGGCGAACACGCCGTCAAGCGCGTCGATCTCATGCACCATCTCGGGCTCCAAACCATCGCGATAGATCTGCAATCGCCAGATCTTTGCTGTTGCTGAGGAGCGCAACACGACTTCGTCTCCCGGATCGTAGGACATCGCATCGGTATAGGTGTAGACCTCTGCCACGGCAGGATCGCCGCGCGGAACCTCATACCAGGGCTGGCTGGCCCAGTGCTCGTCCGCATGCATCGGGCGCGCCTTGCGGGGAGCGACGTTGACGGACCCCGATTCCGGGGATTGAAACTCAGGCTTGTCCGACATGACAGCCTCCCTGGTTCGAAAAGCCATCTCTGGCGACGAGATGGCGATTTTGCATGTTGGGCCGAAATCGAGGCCGCAGTCTAGGTTTTGGCGGGCATGACGAACGGCCGTGGATCGAGAAAGCGATTCACGACGTTCAACGTGATGGTGCTGATGTTGTTGTCGTAATTGTTGTGACCCAACGACATGCCGTAGGTGATCGATCCGGTCGCAAAGACGGCGCCGCCATGGGCGGTCTCGAAGAACACCATGTCGGCGCGCACCAGCGCGTTCTGCGTGCCGTCGAGCCCGTCGACCACGGTGCGAAATTCCTCCGGCGTGGGCAGCGCCCCCGCGCCCAATCCTTCCGACGTCGCGATCCGCAACGCATGCGGCGGAGTTCCGAGCTCGAGATCGTAACGGTCGATCTCGCTGCCGACGGCACCATTGTAGCGAAATCCAAAATCACCGAACTTCTCGTGACGGCCCGTGCCCTCGAAGGTGAACGCGACGCGCGCATCCTCGCTTTCGGCGGTGCGCAGATAGTAGCCGCAGGTATCGTTGATCATGGCCGAGAACCCGACGCCAACGAGCTTTTGTGGCGCAAAGCCCGAATGCCGCCACAGCGAGCCCGGCTCGCCGGTGCCGGCAAGATGCACTTCGCCCGGCTCCGATTCCCAGGTGCGCGTTCCGGCCATGCCGCGGCGAACCTCAAGCGCGGCGGGCGCGGCCGGGTGAAAGCCGCAGCGCCAGTAGAATGCATTGCCTCCCATCGAGATGTGCCGCCCGCCGGCGTTCTGATACGCCATGATCGCGTTCATCATGCTGAAGCTAAAATACTCGGGATGGGTCGGCGTCATCATGACCCGGTAAGGAGCGAGCGCCCGCGCTCCTTCCCGATCGAGCTCGACATCCGTGATCAGATCGTAGGCGATCCCCTTCTCCTCGAGCCAGTCGAGGATATGGGTGTCGTTGACCAAATTGAACCAGTAGCCGCGCGGACGCATGTTGAGGATAGGCCGCAGCCAGGAGCTGTACGCTCGCCCCGAGCCGTCGACATGGCAATCATAGGTCGACTGGCCGATCTCCGGGTTCTCCTGCATGAAGACGTCATCTTGCGGCAACCACAGAACGTGCTCCATCAGCGTCTCGAAGTGAACCTGATAAAGACGCAACGCACTGTTGGCATAAGCCAGGTATGTCGCGACCGAAGCGACCACAACCAGATCTGCGCGTCTGGACGCCCTACCGGGCGTCACGAAAAAAGTGACGTAGCTTTCGCAGTCGCGGTCGGGATTGTTGCCACCCGACGTCAACCGGAGCGCATAGACGCCGGATCGCCAATGGGCCGGCACATCGAGCGTGCAAGTGGTCTGCCACTCGCAATCGTAGATGTCGTCGCTGTGGAAATGAATCGCCGCATATTCCTGCGGCGACAGCCGCCAGTCGTGGACGGATCCAGACCAGTGAAAGCCGGTGACGCCCCTGCGAGGCAACTGGCGCAGGCTGCCATGCAGGTTGTTCGGCGAAAGGTCCTTGATCGACAGTGACGAGATTCCGTTCGAGAAATCCCAGAAGGCGACAAGCCCGGCATCGCTTACCCCCGTCCGCAGCCGGCCGTCGAATACCCGCAGCGCCTCTGCGTCCAATGGACACGAAAAGACGCGCGGAGATTCGATCTTGCCGTCGAAGTGCGAGGTATATTGGCGATCACCATTCACATGATGGGCCGCGATCAGGAACGGCAGACCGGAATCGAGCGCGGGCGTTTGCGGCAGCGCGAACGATTTCGAACAGGCCGCGGCCGGCCGAACGCCGTCTGCCGGCACGATCAGTGACAAGGTTACCGATCCCTGCGCAAGATCAAGCGCGCATGATACGAACGCCCAGACCCGCGGGCGCAGCTTGACGTCGAGGGTAAAACGCGCCGGCGCACCGCTCGCCTGGCCTAGCACCAGGACCAGATGACCCTCCTCGTCGAGCTCCAGCGCGTAGCCGCGCGCCGAGCGCTCGCACCAATTTCCCAACACGGCCTTGGCATTGTCCGCGATCCGCGTCGGATACACGTAGGCTCCGAAACACCAGTGCCCGCCGGTCGGGACCAGGGCACCGTCGTGGTCGATGACGGCGTTTGATCCCGGGCGGATCGGTTGGTCGAGGCAGGCATGCTCACCGTCAAGGGGGCTCGCCATCACCTCGTATTTGAAGCCTGGGCCGCTCGCATCGACATCGCCGCAGCGCAGCCTGAGCACCTCGACCTTCACGCTCGGCCGCTTGCTGCTCAGCTGGAATCTGACGGCCTCGCCGGCCGGGACGCTGATGCGATCCGGATAGCCGAGATATTCGTTGGTCTTATAGATCACCGGAAATCTCCGCAGGCAGCGTCGTTCCCGTCATTTCCTGCCAACGCAGCTTGAAGACATGCCACTCCGCTTCAACGAGAGAGGTCAAGACGCGATCATCGACGAAAGGCATCCGATCCCCCCGACGGTTGGGGATGCGCGACAGCCGCCAGGCCTTACCAGGTTCGAGCACGATCAGGACAAGCCGCCCTTCCGGCTTGCCCCATCGCATCCGGGCCAACAGCTTGCGAAGTTCTGGGCTATGCACGCCGAGCGGACTTGCGCGGAACTCCTCGACGAGATCGAGCCTTCGAGGATCGATCACGTAGCGCAGCGCGCCGGGGTCACTGGTGTGATCCATGGTCCGTCCTCGTCTTGCAAGTGCGAATGGCGGCAGAAGCTAATGCGGCTTAGCGGGTCAGCCAAGCCATCCACCGCTCACGCAGCTCGTTACGATGTTCGCCGATCCAGGCGAAATCGGGCTTGACCAGCTTTTCGTAGTTCTCCGGCGAGGTCGCGTAGAGATTGCGCTCCTCCGGCTTCAACAACTCGATGGCCGACTTGCTGGCCGTCGCATAGTTGACAGCGCGCATGAACGGCACATGCGCGTCGGAGCTCGCATAGAAGAAATCGAGATAGGCCATGGCGGCTTTGGGGTCGGGCGCCCCCTTGAGAACAGCCATGTAACCGGTGTCGCGAATGGCTTGGTCCCAGGACATGGCAACCGGCACGCCCTCCTTCACCACGGCGAGTGCGCGGCCTGAATAGCTCATGGCCATGACGACCTCGCGGCTGCGCATAATCTGCTGCACCTGGTCGCCGGTCTTCCACCACACCGCGACATTGGGACGGATCTCGTCCAGCTTCTTGTATGCACGATTGATGTCCAACGGGAAAAGTTGATCCGGCTTGACGCCGTCGGCGAGGAGCGCGGCTACCGGCACCCACCAATCGCTATCGCCGGTATCGGGCAGCCCTCGCGGGCCGGGAAACTGCTTGAGGTCCCAGAAGTCCGCCCATGTCTTGGGCGCCTTGTTCTTGAACGTTTCGGTATTGTAGGCGATCAGCATGCCGCCGGTCGTGCGAGCAACACCGTAGGGCTGACAGGCGTCGGCGACACCGAACTTCTGGACGCTGGGCAGTTTCGCACAGTCGATCTTCTCGAGCATGTCGGTGCGTCCGATCAGGTCGGGACCCGTTGCCGTGACGATGTCGAACTCCACCTTGCCGGTTCGTTGCATCGCCTTGGCGCGCGCCCACTGGTCGGGGACCTCGATTGCGACCGGGACGATTTCGACATTCTTGGCCTTGTTGAAGGGGTCGTAGAAATATTTTGCGAGGGTGTTGCCCATCAGGCCACCGGTCGTTGCAATCACCAATTGGTCTTCCAGTTTTTCAGCGGCAGCCGGCAACGCTCCACAAAGAACCGAAGCAAGCGCGACGGCTGCCGAGTTCCACATCCAACCTGCTTTCAGCATCGAAGGTCTCCTCTCTGGCTTCTCACTGGCTCGCTACCGGGTAACGCTGCGGGATCTGAGGACATGGGCCCCCAGCAGAATCAGAATAGACAGCATGATCAGCAGTGTCGCGATCGCGGGAATCACCGGTGTCAGGTTCTGCTCGATGTCCTCGAACATTCGGCGCGGCAGCGTCTTCTGGCGCACACCGGACAGAAAGAACGACACCACCGGCTCGTCGAAGGAGATGATGAAGGCAAACAACGCACTGCTGGCGAGACTCGGCAGGACGAGCGGCAGCGTGACCAGGCGGAAAGCTTGAAAGCGTGTCGCGCCGCAGCTCATGGCGGCGGCCTCCAGATTGGCATCGACCTTTCCCAAGGCGGCAGCCATCGTGAAGACGACGAATGGCAAGGTGAGCACCGTATGCGCCAGCACGAAGCCGGGAATGGTCCCGGAGAGACCGATCGTCTGAAAAAACAGATAGAGACCGACCGCGAGCGCGATGTGCGGCACAATGATCGGCCCGATCAGGGCGATCTGGAAAGCGGTTACCAACCGGCTGTGGCCGCGGATCATTGCATAGGTCGCGGCCGTGCCGATGACCGACGCGAAGAGAGCGGTCAGCAAGGCGACCTGTACGCTGAGCCAGGTGGCGGCACGCCATTGCCTGCTGTCAAAATATTCGGAGTACCATTTCAGCGTAAAGCCGGACGGCGGAAATGCCAGATAGTCGTTCTGGCTGAACGACATTGGAATGACGATGACCAACGGCACGATGATGAAAGCCAGCACGGCATAGACATAGGCTCCCAGCGCGAGCGATCCGCGGTCGGTCGGCGGTTTCATGAGGCATTCCCCATCAGCCGGTCGAAACGGAGCATCTTGCTGAAGATGATCGCCAGCAACGTGACGAATACGGTCAGCACTCCGACCAGCGCCGCAGCGAAGGGCCAATCGAGAACCTCACGAATCTGCTTCGAGACGAGCGTCGAGATCATCATCTCCTGCGGCGAGCCGAGCAGCGCGGGCGTAATGAAGAAGCCGAGCGCCGTGAGGAACACGAGTAGCGAACCGGAGACGACGCCCGGCAGGCTCAAGGGGAGGATCACCTCCAGAAAGGTCCGCAGGCGCGTTGCGCCGAGCACGGCGGCCGCACGCCCATAGTCATTCGGAATGCTGCGCAATGCGCCGTAGATCGGCAGGATCATGAACGGCAAAAGCACGTGGGTCATGGCGATGACGACGGCGCTCTGGGTATAAAGCAGCTTGAACGGCTGCGAGGTCAGGCCGAGAGACATCAACGCCGAATTGATCAGCCCGTTGCGCTGGAACAGGAATGACCAGGCGGCGGTGCGCACCAGGACGCTCGACCAGAGCGGCAGGATGACACAGACAGCGACAAGGGCGGCGACCGTCCCCTTGGCCCGGCTCATGTAATAGGCGACCGGGAAGCCGAGGACCACGGATAAGGCGGTCACCAGCATTGCGGTCCAGAGCGTGCGCATCAGGACGCGCATGTGAACCGGATTCTCGACGACGCGCGCATAGTTGTCCAAGGTCGGATGCGGCTCGAGGATGCTGATCACCAGGAGCTGCAGGATCGGATAGACAAAGACGAAGGCGATGATGGTGAAGAACGGCAGGAGCAGCAGCAGCGTCGACAGGCCGCTCAGCCGGCGGCCGTCGGAATGCCAGAAATGCGATCGCCCCGCCTCCGTCATCGCCGCTTCCCCCGGTAGAGCAGCATCGCCTCCGTAGGGATCGTGAAGGACGCAACGTCGCCTGGGACCAACGAGCTGAGCTGCGAGGCGCCGGGGATTCGCGCGCGCATCTCGGTGCCGTCAGGCAGATGTCCAATCAGAAGCAGGGCGGCCCCCGCATAGACAACGTCGCTTAACGTTACAGCGATGACTTGCCCGGCGGGACTGACGCCGAGTTGCAGCCGCTCGGGCCTTACGGCCAGCACCGCTGCCTCGCCGGCAACAGCCGGCTCAACGGCCGCCGTGGCCGGCAGGCGCCATGTTTCACCCCAGGGCAGCGCCACCGCGACGTCGTCGCCAACGCTTTCGACCCGAACGTCGACGAAATTCATCTCGCCGATGAAGCCGGCGGTAAAGAGATTCGCGGGCCTTTCGTAAAGCTGGCGCGCCGGCCCGATCTGCTGGATCTTGCCGTCTCTCAGGACAGCGATCCGGTCGGCCATAGTAAGCGCCTCGCTCTGGTCGTGAGTGACGAAGATGACAGTGATGCCGAGTTCGGCATGCAATCGCTTGATCTCGAGTTGCATGTCTTCGCGCAAATTCTTGTCGAGCGCACTTAGCGGCTCGTCCATCAAGAGCACGCGCGGTTGGTAGACGATCGCACGCGCGAGCGCCACACGCTGCTGCTGACCGCCTGAAAGCTCATTCGGACGGCGGTGGCCATAGCCTGCCAGACGCACGGTCGCGAGCGCGGCTTCGGCGCGCGCGTGGCGCTCAGCTGTCCGGAGACCGCGCATCTTCAAGGGAAAGGCGACATTGTCGAGAATCGACATGTGCGGGAACAGCGTATAATTCTGGAACACCATTCCCAGATTGCGTCTGTTCGAAGGAACATAGGTCAGGTCCTCGGAATCGACGTGAATGGTGCCGCTGGTCGGGAATTCGAATCCTGCGACGCTCATCAGGATCGTCGTCTTTCCGGAGCCGCTTGGTCCGAGCAGGGCGATAAACTCACCGGCAGCAATATCGATATCGACGCCATCGACGGCGGACACGGCACCGAAGCGCTTCTCCAAGCGACTGATGCGGATCGATGCGCCCGACGCCGATTGCCTGGCCGATACAATATTCACGGAGCCTCGCTTCCCTTCCGTCTTGCCTTCGATCCGGCGGCCCCTTGCACCCAATCCCAAAGTCGCCTTCCTAGATATAATATTTGATATATCAGGCTATCGCGCGATGAACCGCGCGACAAGGGCCATCTGCGCATCAAGCATAGGGTTTCCGCCGATGACCTTTGCGCCCTGCGCAGCCGCCCTTGCAAGAAGCCGGGTCACGGCTGGGTTAACGATAATGTCGCTGACGGTGGCGCCGGCACCGACACCTTCGATATCCACCGGAAGCGGATCATCCGGTTTCATGCCGAGCGACGTCGTATTGACGATGAGATCGAATGAGCGCGCCTCCGCGCGGCCGGCGCTGACCTTCGTGGCGGGATAGTGTGCAGCCACGGCGGCCGCAAGCGCGTGAGCCTTCCCGTCATCCCGGTTCGTGATTATGAGTTCGCGCGCGCCGGCCTCCGCCAGGCCGAATGCAGTTGCGCGTCCCGCACCACCTGCACCGACCTGGAGCACCTTCCGATTCCGAACCGCGACCTCATGCTGAGCGAGGCTGGCGATGAATCCCCGCGCATCCAGATTGTCGCCAACGAGGCACCCTTCGGCCGTTCGTTTGACAAAATTGACCGCGCCGATGAGCCGCGCCGCCGGCGTAATCTCATCCAGATGCTCGATCACGCGGGTCTTGTGCGGGATCGTGACGCCGAAACCAAAGACGTTGCGCATGAGCCTGAGGCTTGCAATGACGTGGCCGAGATCGCCGGGCAGGACGTGGATCGGCGATACGGCCAGGTCGTCGCCGATCGATCCGAAATAGGCATTCATGACGGCACTCGCCCGCACATGATCGATCGGGTCGGCGAGCACAAACATGATCTTGGTCTTGCCGGTGATCTCCATGAAGCTGTCCTTCTCAGGCCGGCAGAGCGGCGCGGCCGTAACTGCCGTAGCGCTCGACCACCCGCGCCATTTCGTCGTCGGCAAGGATCGCGGGTGCGCCCGCCTGACGGGCGAGCAGATACTGCCGGGCAAGGGTTTCGAGCTTCACGGTGAGGTCGAAGGCCGCCTGCAGCCCTTTGCCGACGGCAATCATCCCGTGGTTTGCGAGCAGGCAGGCCTTGCGCCCTTTCAGCGCCGCGACGGCGCCGTCGGCGAGAGCCCTGGTGCCGAACGTGGCGTAGGGTGCACAAGGCACATCGTTTCCGCCAAAACTGGCGACCATGTAGTGGAATGCAGGAATTGGCTTTGCGAGGCAGGACAGCGCGACGCAGCAGTCGGCATGGGTGTGCACCACCGCGTTCACGTGCGGATAGGCGTTCAAGATCGCCAGATGCATGTGCCATTCACTGGAGGGCAAGCCGCCTCCAACCACCGTTCCGTCGCGCTTCAAATGGACGAGACCATCGATGGTCGTGTTGCCGCTATTGCCACCGGTCGGCGTGATGAGAACGTCTTCTCCGATGCGACAGCTGACATTTCCGCTGCTGCCGTGATTGAAGCCCTTGGCTTCCAGGCGCGCTACAGTCTCCAGCACGGATTGTCTAAGTTCGCGTTCGTTCAATTGACCGCCTCCGGATTCAACATCGCTTCCAGCGTCGTCGCGAACAGGTCGATGGGGCCCAGCTTGCCGGACTTCAGACAAAGGGCTACCGGATCCTCGTCTTCGGTCACCGCGATGCCGATGCCGGGTCCACCATAGGGACCGACCCGCAAACGCCGAATGCCGAGGTGTTCGACGATCGCACCAGACGTCTCGCCACCGGCCACCGCGAAGCGCCGCACGCCGATACTGCGAAGAGAGACAGCAAGCCGACCAAGAATGGCTTCGGCGAGTTGCGCCGCGCCTTCACGGCCGTATCGCTGCTGAGCCATTTTGACGGCCTCCGGAGCGCCCGAGGTGGCGAAGCCAACAGGACCGCGGTCCAGCCGCGGCCGCGCCCAGTCGAGCGCATCGCCAACCGTCGCCGCCACATCTTCGGCGCTCGGAAGATCGATGCGAAACAAGGGATGGCTCTTCTCGAATTCGGCAAGTTGCTCCAACGTCCGCTCGGCGCAACTTCCGGCGAGAACCACGCCGCCGCCACCAACCGCGCGCAAACCGGGCGGTCTCCTGGCCGTGGCGATGAGCCCCCGCGCCTTCCAGATTGCCGGGTAGTGCTGCACGATCGTCGCATTGCCCGTCATCAGCTTCCAGTCGCAGGTGAGCGTGGCAAGCGTATCGAGATCCCGATCGTAGATCGTGTCCGCAATGAAGTATTGGATACCCCGAGCCGCCGCTTCCGCGATCGCACGACCGGCCGGGTCGGCGCCGACGTTGATCTGCGAATGCGCCAGAAGACCGACCCTGACCCGCGTTTGACGTTGCAGAACCCGGACGAGATCGGGATCGGTCATCGGGGTCAGCGGGTCATTGCGCTTCGGCGAATCCGAGATCAGCTCGGTTCCGAGAAACAGATGACCATTATAGACGGTCCTTCGAAGGGCGGGAGAAGCCGGGCAGAAGGCGGTGTATTCGGCGCCGGTCAGCTGCATCAGCAGGTCGGAGACCGGGCCGATATTTCCCTGGTCGGTGGAATCGAACGTCGCACAATATTTGAAGAAGATCTGCTTCGCGCCCCGCGCAAGCAGCGCCCGCGCCGCCTTTTCCGTCATGGTGACGGCTTCGCTTGCGGGGATCATCCGCGTCTTCTGCGCGACCACAATAGCCGGCACATCGCCGCAGCTGCCGGCGAGATCGGGGTCGGTGACAAATCCGCATTCGATCCCGGCAGCGACCAGCATGGCGGCCGTTTCCATGCCGCCCGTCAGATCGTCCGCCACCACTCCGAAGATGAGCTTCGTCATGCGTCCCGCAGGTCTCGTGCAATATCGGCGAGCTTTGATACATGATATATCACATATTTGCAATACTGGCTTGCCCGCATGAACGAAGGAGATGCCGCATCGATACTTCCGATACGAATTAAGGCGGATGGCCGCGAAAGGCGCGGTAGGCACCGGAGTCAACTTTGTGACGCCGCAATCTTGGGGAGTCACGACGGCCGAACGTCTGGAAACGATGGCCAGAAAGATTCACCCGCTTGGATGCTACGTTCGGGCAATGGCGGAGGGAGGAAAGGCTTCGATGTTCCGCTGTCACGCCGAGGGGGACCGGAAATACAATCGAGATGGACAACGATCTTCGTCAAACGTTCCGCACGATTGCAACTGCGGCCGGCTATCCGAAGTCGACGCCAAGCTCCTGATGCTCCAATCCATCACGGGCATTTCTGGCTGCGCGCCGCCAGCTGCGACCGTCTCAGCACACCGTTGACGTTCACTCATAACATAGTCGGTCGGCGGCCAATTGAGGCATCGGCTACCGTCTCAGCCGTGGCCCCGGCGCCAAGCTCCGCCAGCGCACCAAGGCTCGAACCTGGGACCCGCTGATTAAGAGACATGCTGCTCCCATTGATTTCTCAAGAGAATTTTTTCCAACTAAGCCAAAATCCGATCATTGGAGATCAATGGCTTACAGCGAAACGTCCAACTGCAAGGGCGCATGGACGCCCGAGCGCCTCCTTCCCAAAGATGGACCGGTGGCGCTTCTGAACGGACGAAGCTACTCGGCACAGGATTGGTCATAACGGCATTGGACCGGACTCGCTGCGGCCGAGCCAGCGCTGGGTCGGGAACAGCTGCAATTGCCAGCGTCGAGCTGCCGCGCCCCACACGCCGTTGGGCATGAACAGCATGATCGGGATGGCGAGCGTGCCGAGCACGACCAGATAGAGACTGCCATATTGGGCGAGATAGGTGACTAGTCCCCACAGCAGGAGCACGCCGACCATCGGACCTTCGATGGTGCGCACCCCGCCGATTACGACGATGAAGATGACATAGGCGGTCCAGTCGGTGACGCTGAAGGCCGCATCAGGCGAAATACGCGCCTTCTGCAAATAAACCAAGGCGCCGACCATGCCAGTGGCGAACGCGACCGCGATCCACAGCACGTGGCGAGTCCGCGCGGTGCGGACGCCGACGCTGCGCGCCGCCGCTGCGTTGTCACGGCTTGCGGCCAGCGCAAGGCCGTGATGCGAGCGCATGAAGGCGTAGATGCCGAGCGTGACCAGCACGGCGAGCAGCAGTGCCAACCAGTAAACCAGCACATCGCGCGCGGCCGCTGGGCGCAGGCCAAGCAGCGCCTGCACCGCCTTCAGCCCGACCATCTGCGACAGTTCGCCCGGCGAGATCGACATCCCGGTGCCGCCGCCTAGCGACTTGAACTGGGCGCAGATCAGCCGCAGCGCTTCGGCGGCGACCCAGCTGCCGATCGCGAAATATGGCCCTTCCAGCCGGAACAGCAGCGGCCCGAGCACCGCCGCGACCAGCGCCGCGAACAGTCCGGCCAGCGGGATCGCCGCAACCGGATCGAGCCCGGCCATCACGATGCCGGCAAACAGCGCATAGGCGCCGAGCCCCACAAACGCCTGCTGCCCGACCGATACCAGCCCGCCCCACCCGGCCAGTACGTTCCAGAGCTGTGCCAAGCTCAGCATGGTGAAGACGAAGATTAGATCCTGGATCAGGTTGCGCGAGGCGACCGCGGGCAGCGCGGCCAGCGCCACGATCAGCGCGATGCCGGCCACGGCCGCGATGCGCGACAGCCGTGTGCCGACCCGAACCTGCCAAACCGGCGCGTCCACCGGGCGCTGCTCGCGGCTTGCCGGGCTACGGATGCTTTCGACGCTCATGTCCGCCTCGCCGGGAACAGCCCGCGCGGCCGCACCATCAGCACGACAAGGAAGGCGAGATGGCCGGCCAGGATCTGCCATTCCGGGTTGATCCGCCCTCCGATCGCCTGCGCCAGCCCGAGCACGATGCCGCCCGCCAGCGTCCCCCACAGGCTGCCGAGCCCGCCGATGATCACCGCCTCGAATGCGTAGAGCAGCCGCGCCGGTCCGATCGACGGATCGAAGCTGGCGCGGATACCGAGCACAACAGCGGCGATCACCGACACTGCGAGCGACAGTCCGACCGCGATGGCGTAGACATTGCGCTCGTTGATGCCCATCAATTGCGCGATCGCGGGATTATCCGCAGTGGCGCGGAAGGCGCGGCCGAGCGAGGTGCGATAGAAGATGAGCTGGAGCAGCGCGACGGCGGCAACCGCCGTCACCAGCGCGGTCAGCGGCGCCAGCCCGACGCTCAGGCCGGGGGCGAGCGCCACCGACGAGGATTCGAAGGCGCCTGCTTGCAGCCGGCGACTGTCGGCGCCGTAGCCGAGCAGCAGTCCGTTCTGGATCACGATCGACAGGCCGAAGGTGACGAGCAGCGGCGGCAGGATGTCGTCGCCGAGCACCCGCTCCAGCACCAGCCGCTGCAGCACGAAGCCGAGCACGAACATCGTGATGACGACCAGCAGGGATGCGGCCGCAAGCGGCAGACCGAGCGCGGTGGTGGCGCTGAGCACCAGATAGGCGGCAAGCAGGATCAGATCGCCATGCGCCAGATTGACCAGGCGCATGATGCCGAAGATCAACGACAGGCCGAGCGCGAACAGCGCATAGACGCCGCCGAGCAGCACGCCTTCGATGATGGTGTCGAACCCGCTCATCGCTTCCTCATGCTCCGAAATAGGCCGCGCGGATGGTGTCCTGATCGACATCCCTTGGCCGTCCGCTCAGAGTCACCCGTCCCTCCTGCAAACAGTAGAAGCGATCCGAAGCCCGCAAGGCGCGGGCGATGTCCTGCTCGACCAGCACGACGGCGGTACCGCCAGAGCGGATCTGCGGCAGCATGCGGTAGATGTCCTCCACCACGATCGGCGCGAGGCCGAGGCTGATCTCGTCGCACAGCAGGACCGACGGGTTGGACATCAGCGCGCGGCCGATCGCCACCATCTGCTGCTGCCCGCCCGACAGCGCGGTGACCGCGCCGCGCCGCCGCTCCTTCAGCACCGGGAACATGCGGTAGACCGCGGCGAGATCCCACGGCGCCCTGCGTTCGCCGCCATATGCGCCGATCAGGAGGTTCTCCTCGACGCTGAGCGAGGGAAACAGCTGGCGCCCCTCCGGCACCAGCGCGAGGCCGAGCCGGACGATGCTGGCGGCGGACGCATCGCCGATCGCCCGTCCCTCGAGGCAGATCGCGTCGGGACGGTTCTTGACCAGCCCCGCCAGCGATTTCAGCATGGTCGACTTGCCGGCGCCGTTGGCGCCGATCACTGCGACTGCCTCGCCCTCGTTCAGCTCGAAGTCGATGCCGAACAGCGCCTGGAAGTCGCCATAGAACGCATCGAGCGCCGTGACATTGAGCAGCGCGGTCATGCCGGCACGCCCATATAGATGGTCTCGACCTCGCGCGAGCGCATCACCTCGTTCGGCACGCCCTGCGCCACGACCTTACCGAAGTTCAGCACGACCAGTCGCTGCACCACGGCGAGCAGCGCGTGCACGACATGCTCGATCCAGATGATGCCGACACCTTCGGCATGGATGGTTCTGATCGTCTCGACCAGCTCGTGGCATTCGGCATCGGTAAGGCCGCCCGCGATCTCGTCGAGCAACAGCGTGCGCGGCCGGGTGGCGAGCGCCCGCGCCAGTTCGAGCCGCTTGCGATCGAGCAGCGGCAGGCTGCCCGCGAGCCGATTGGCCTTGGCTTCGAGGCCGGTCAGATCGAGCATGCGGCCGCAATGCTGGATCGCATCCACCTCCGACAGGCCGCCCCCGAACAGCGCGGCGACCGCAAGATTCTCGAACACCGAGAGATGGTCGAACGGCTGCGGGATCTGGAACGAGCGCCCGATGCCGGCGCGACAGCGTGCCTCGGGCGAGAGACCCGTGATGTCGATGCCCTCGAGAACGATGCGGCCGGCATCGGGCCGCAGCAGCCCGGTGATCAGGTTGAACAGCGTCGATTTGCCGGCGCCGTTCGGCCCGATCACGCCCAGTGCCTCACCGGAGGACAGCGTCAGGTCGATCGCGTCGGCAACGACGATGGCGCCGAACCGTTTCGAGATGGCATGGAGTTCGAGCATGGTCGCCCCACATCTGGTTTCGGCGGAGAGGAGATGCTCAGCAACACCACGCATTCTCCTCCTTCGATGAATCAGCTGGCTTGCGCTAACTCAGCGCCTGCATGTCGCCGCCGAGCGGAATCTGAGGCGCCAGCTTGTTGTCTGTGATCACCATGTTGTACTTGTCGCCGCCGAGCCGCCACTGGCCGCCCACCAGCGGCGTCTTGGCGATGTTCTTCGCGGCAAAGGGCGGCACCGCGTTGGAGCCGAATGCGACCTGGCCCACAATCGTATCGAGCTTGGTGGCCCCGATCGCCTTCGCCAGCGCCGCGCCGTCGCTAGGATCGCTGGAGCGCTTGATGGCGTCGATCGCGACCTCGAACAGCGAATGCACGAAGCCGATCGGCTGGGTCCATTGCTTGCCGGAGGCCTGCTCATATCCCTTGGCGAGATCGGCGGCGCTGACGCCGCTGAGGCTCGACTTGTAGGGATGCGTCGGCGTCCACCACACCTCGGTTGAGATGTTGTTGCCGCCCTTGCCGAGCGCCTGCACGGATGCGGGGAACAGCAACGCCTTGGCGACCGACACGACTTTCGGCTTGAGCCCCTTCTGTCGCGACTGGTTCCAGAACGTGGTGAAGTCGGGCGGGATGATCACGCCGGTGATGATCTCTGCATCGGCGCCACGAAATGCCGCGATCTGCGAGCTGAAATCGTCGGTGAGGTTCTGGAAGCGACCGGGATCGGTGAGCTTGAAACCCTGCTTGGCCAACACGGGCGGGAAGCCGATGGTGGTGTCGCCCCAGGCGTTGCCGTCGGCATCGTTGGGGAACAGCGCGCCGACCGACTTGTTGGTCGCGACCTGGCTCCACATGCTGGTGAAGACGCCGATCACGTCCTCCAGCCCCCAGAAGTAATGAAAGGTATAGTCGAACGGCTTCCAGCTCTTGGGATCGCCGGGGTTGGTCTGGCGGCCGATGAAATTGGTCTGCCACGGCGCGACGCTGGAGATGCACGGCACCTGCTCGAGCTCGCACTGCGTCGCCACGGGATTGTTGGTTTCGGGCGTGGCGCCGACCACGATCAGCCCGACATTGTCACGGGTTATCAGCTCCTTGGCGACCTCGGCGGCGCGGTTCGGATTCGACTGACTGTCTTTTGTCACCACCTCGACCTGATAGGTCTGTGATCCGACCTTGACGCCATCCTTGATGAACTTCCTGAACTCACCGAGCACGAAATCGTCGGCTTCGGCAAAGGCCGCCAGCGGACCGCTCTTCGGCGAGACATAGCCGATCTTGATCGGCTTGTTGGCCGCCCGCAACGCCGGCGCGAACAAGGTCGTCGCGCCTACGGCGGCGAAACCACCGGCGATGCCCTGCAGCACACGGCGGCGATCGAAAGACTTTATGTTCAATAGGTCCTTGGTCATTTTCCCCTCCCTTGAGGCAAGCCGGTTTTTCAAGCCGGCTGCCGTTCATTCCGTTCTGGAAAACTATCCGCGCAGCGTCGCATCACGCGGCGGCGACGGACTTCGCCTGCGCCTTCGCACTACGGCCAAGGATCTGGCCGAACACGTCGAGCAGCACGTCGTGGGCATTCACTTCCGCCTCTCTGGCGCGCCATGCGACATACATGTCGGGCCGTACCAGCACGCAGCCGTCCTCGTCGACTTCGCTCAGGCGATACCAGTCGGCATAGATGTCGAGCGCGTCGCAGCCCTGCGGACCGATCGTCACCACATCGACCGGCAGGCCGTAGGTCTTCCCGATTGCGGCAGCCGCCGCCTTCCAGCCATCGCCCCCGATCCCGGTGAGCAGCGTGAAACGGCCCTTGCCGACAAGATCGAGCGTCGATTTGCGCTGGCCCTGATGCTCGACCCAGACATGCGGCAAGTGTGCGCCGGGCCAGGTGGTGGCCTGATAATAAAGTTCGTGATCCCTGGTGAAGGCCGGCATCGGCGTGCCGTCGGACACCACGGCGGTCGAGCCGTAGCGCTGGTTCAGCTCGACGCCGTGGCAGTTGAACTCGTAGCTCTTGTTGGCGATGGCCTCATAGAGCTTCTTGCGGCGCGCCTTGCCCTCGGCGGTCGGTGCCTTGCGCGCGGCGATCGCCTTGCGTGCTTCCGCCGGATCGGTCGAAGCGACGAGGCCCACTGCCTCGAAGATCGGCGGGAAATCGCCGATGCTCTTGTTGGCGCGGGTCACGATCTGCTTGCCGACCGGCTGGCGCTCGGCCGAATAGGTCTTGAGCAGCGACGGTGCCGCGTGGCCCTCGAGCACCAGCTTGAGCTTCCAGCACAAATTATAGGAGTCCTGGATCGAGGTATTGGAGCCGAGGCCGTTGGTCGGCGGATGGCGGTGCACGGCATCGCCGACGCAGAACACGCGACCCGATGAATAGTGGCCGGCATACATCTCGTTCACGGTCCAGGTCGAGGTGGAGCGGACCTTGACCTCGAGGCCCTCGTCGCCGACGAGATTGCGCACGATCGAGATCGCCTCGTCATTGCTGAGCTTGCGCTCGCCCTGCTCGATGTCGTAGCCCCAGATGATCAGCCATTCGTTCCAGGGCCGCACCATGCGGATCAGGCCGGCGCCGATGCCGCCGATCTGCGCGCCCGGCTGCAGCACCCAATAGAGTACACTCGGCCTGTGCGCGACGTATTTGCTCAAGTCCGCCTGCACGATGATGTTCATGCTGCCGGCGCGGCCCATCTGCCCCTCCATCGGCAGCCCGATCACCTCGGCAACCCGGCTACGGCCGCCATCGGCGCCGATCAGATATTTCGCGCGGATCTGGTAGGTCTCGCCGGATAGCCGATCCTTCACCGTTGCCGTGACGCCGTCGGCGTCCTGCACCAGGTCGACGAACTCGGTGTTGAAGCAGAGCGAAGTACCGCGCTGGCCGGCGGCCTCGATCAGGATCGGCTCGAGCAAATTCTGCGGCAGGTCGCAGATCCGGGTCGGGCTGGCGAGATCGTAATCCGCCTTGCGCGAGGGATGATTGCCCCAGGAATAGAGCCGGCCGAACTCCTCGCCGGCGAGGCTTTCGCAGAACACGTTGTTTGCCATTAGATGCTGCGGCACCGCCTGCGCCACCGCCTTGTCCTCGAGGCCGAGATCGCGCAGCACCTCCATCGCACGCTGGTTGGTGATGTGGGCGCGCGGCGTGTCAGCCAGCCAGCCATATTTCGTCACCAAGATGTGCTTGACGCCGTACATGCCGAGCAGCGCCGCCGCCGTCGCGCCGGCCGGGCCGCTGCCGACGACAAGCACATCGGTCTCAACAGGTTTACTGGTCATCATCCTCTCCTTGGTCGTGTCGTTGGTTGCGATCGTCATTCGGCGGCCATCATCGGCCGGGGCACCAGCCCCGCGCCGGGCTTCATCTGGAAATCGTAGACCATCAGGTGCCACGGGCCGGAGACCCGCTCGCCGTTCGGGAGCGCTGCTTCGTTGCGCGGCTCGACACGCGCGATGAGCTCATCCTTGACGCCGAACACCACGTCGCTGCGCAGATATTGGTCGCCATCGAGGAAGACGTGGGTGATCAGTGGCTCGTAGCCTTCGGCCTTGACCAGGAAGTGCACATGCGCGGGGCGCATCGGATGACGCTGCGTGGCGGTGATGAGATCGCCGACCGGGCCGTCGGTCGGGATCGGATAGCTGCACGGCAAGATCGTGCGGAACGAGAAGCGGCCGTCGGCATCGGTGACGAAGCGCGCGCGCAGCGACGAACCCTGGGTCGCGTAATCGGCCTTCTGCGAATCGTAGAAGCCGTCATCGTCGGCATGCCAGACATCGATCTCGGCACCGGCGAGCGGCTTGCCGGCGAGGTCGGTGACGCGGCTCTGCACGAACATCACTTCACCGTCGATGCCCTCGGAGATGTTGGCACCGTGCGGCATGACGCGGTGCTCGCCGACATAGAACGGGCCGAGCACCGTGGTCTCGGTCGCGCCCTCGCGCTCGCGGTGATTGACGGCGTCGACCAGCATCGAGACGCCGAGCACGTCGGAGAGCAAGATGAACTCCTGGCGCAGCGGCGTGCAGGTCTGGCCGGTGCGGGTCAGGAACTCGATCGCCTCATTCCATTCCTCGAAGGTGAGTTCGGTGCGGCGCACCAGATCGTGCAGCGATTTCACCGTCTCCTCGATGAGAAACTTCAGCCGCTTGTTCGGCGTGTTGGCGAAGCTGCGAACCACCTCGTCAGTGAGGTTATGCTCGTTGAAATTGGCCATCGTGTTGTCCTTGATCCCTGAGGTTCAGTCCTGCGCGGGCGCATCGCCGCGCCAAGCTGCCGCGATCAATTGCTCGATCGGGGCCCGATCAATCGGTCTGGGATTGGCATACGGCTTGCGCACCGCCATCTCCGCGGCGCGTGCGATGCCGCCCTCGGGCATTCCAATGTCGGCGAGCGCGCGCGGCAGCGCGAGCTGCCGGGCAAGGTCAAACAGGCCCTGCGGAGCATTGGCGCTGTGCAGCGCCCGTGCGACGCGAGTCATGGCCTCAGGCGCGGCAGCGGCGTTGTAGGCGGCGGCGTGCGGCAGCACGATCGCGTGAGTTTCGGCATGCGGCAGGTTGAACATGCCGCCCAGCACGTGGCAGAGCTTGTGATGCAGCGACATGCCGACCGCGCCGAGGCAGACGCCGCAAAGCCAGGCGCCGTAGAGCGCATCGCGACGGGCTCCGGGATCGGCAGGCGCCACCATGATGCGCGGTAGCGCGCGGGCAAGCGCGGCGATGCCATCCTCCGCCATCAGCGAAGTCAGAGGATTGGCGTCGGGCGCATAAAGCGCCTCGACGGCGTGGGCGATCGCGTTCAGGCCGCTGGCGGCGGAGATGTGCGGCGGCAGGCTGACGGTGAGATCGACGTCGTAGATGACGGTGTCCGGCACCAGATCCTGGGATTGCTGCGTAGTCTTGATGCCGTTGCTGGTCTCGCCAAGAATCGGCGTCATCTCGGAGCCTGCATAGGTGGTCGGCATCGCGATATGCGGCAACCCTGTGCGCAGCGAGAGCGCCTTGCCGAGTCCGACCGTCGAGCCGCCGCCGACCGCGACCAGCCCGTCGATATCGCCGGACTCCACAATCCGAAGCGCTTCGTTGGTGACTTCAACCGGCGTATGCATGCGCGCGGCACTAAACAGTCCGGCGAGCCTGTCACCGAGGCCTGTGCCGAGCCGTCGCCCGAGGTCGTGCTGCTCGCTTGTGGTCAGCACGAGCGCCCGCTTGATGCCGAGGCGCTCTGCCTCCTCGCCGAGTCGCGCCGAGGTGCCGGTACCGAACAGGACGCGATATTGCTGCGAGCAATAGGCAAACGCGCCCTTGCCGGCATCACCGGCCGTCGCAACGGACGCGCCTCCGACATCGGCCAGCGCGATGCTCATGGCAATCCTCCCAAGCCGGCGAACCGGCGTTCTCATGTCGTTGGAAGGAAGCTAGGGGCGGGCTGGCGCGGCGGGCCTGCACGAAACCGAAGAAAATCTGCACAAAACCGGAAAAATAATGCAGGCCGTATCGGGCCTTCGACCGCCGGGGCCGCAATCAGCGGAACCTAGTGGCTGTGTCGGTATCGTCCGGGTGTTATGCCAGTGAAGCGGCGGAACATCCGCGTGAAATGCTCTTGATGGGAGAAGCCGCAAGCCAGCGCGATCTCGGCCAGACTTAAGGTCTCGTCGGCAAGTAGCGCCCGGGCGCGCTCTATGCGCAAATTGAGCACGTATTGATAAGGCGAGACGCCGCTGGTCGCCTTGAAAAGCCGCACGAAATACTCGGTGCTGCGGCCGCACAGCTCCGCCAGCTGGTCGAGGCGGATATCGCCATCGATATTGGCATCAACGAATTCGCGAATGCGTGCCATCTGCCTGCCACTGAGCAGGTTCGGGTGCTTGCCGGCTTCCGTGCTCGGCTTGTGGAAGTTCATCGCCACCAAACGGTTAGCGATCGCTTGCGCGATCGGATCGACGAAGAGCGACGAGGCCGGCAGACCACCGGTGATGGTATCACCGATCGCCGAGGCAAGATGCTCCAGCACAGCGTCCTGATCGCCGAGCATCGGCGCGAGGCCGCCGATCACGCCGGGCGACCCGTCAGGGCCGGCGAAAAGGTCGGAGCGCAGATAGATATGGGTGGATTCCAGCGGTTCGCGCAGGAGCACGTGGCATGCATGGCCCGCCGGCAGGAAGAAAACCCCGCCGCGCGGGATGTGCCGGGCAACCGACTTGCCGTCCATCACATACGTGATGTCGACCGGGCCGCCCCGATGCAGCACCATCAGATTGTCGGATAGTGCGTGGAAGTGCCCCTCGAACGGCCGTTCGCGCTGAACCGAGGCAAAGGCGGACGACCAGCCGAGCCCTTCGCTCGAGCCGCGGAATTCGGCCTGGAAGCGGTTCAGGATCCCGTGCGTCTCCTGCACCCCAAAATTCGACGTCGCCTGCATCCGACAGACCAAGGGCTCGAGGCTTCGGTGCCGCGGAGTAAAACCCAATGGCCCTCAATTTTCAATACGATCGCTCCCATCGTTGCTGCAGCGCAATGGCAGCAACCCGCGGGACCAACCTGCCGCGACATCATTGCATGCGGTTTGATGTCGACGCTACTTGGTCGAGAGCACCTCCCCGAACCGCTCCCACTGCTTGCCGGTGAAGCGCATGAACTGCAGCTGCTCGACTGGCAGATGGTCACTCTCGCCGGTATTGACCTTGATGCCGGGCAGGAGCATCGGCAATTCCAAGTCTTTGATCGACAGCGCCTGCCGCAGGATGTTCTCGCGACTGAGGTCGTTGCCGGCCGCCTTAAGCACGTGCTCGAGTGCCATGCCGTTGTTGTAACTGTTGACGTAGTTGGAATCGCGGATGTCGCCGTCAGGCACGTATTTGGCCATATAGTCGCGCCACCCTTTCACCCCGGGATCGTCCGCCCATGCCGGATCGAGCGGATCCTTGACATAGGCGCTCGAAATGATGCCGGTGCCGGCATCGAGCCCGGCGGGCTCCATTACTGAGGACATCCATACCGACACGTTGGTCAGGAACATCATCGGACGCCAGTTGATCTCGTAAGTCTTGCGGATCGCCTGCGCAGCGAATTTCGGCGTCGCGGCGATCACGAGCGCATCCGCGCCGGTTGATTTGAGCTTCACGATCTGGGAGTCGATCGTCGGCTCGGTCGTCTCGTAGGTCGCCGCCGTGACGGCCGTCTCGTAGCGATCGCCGAGCACGTCCTTGAGCCCGGCGAGGTAGTCGCGTCCGAAATCGTCGTTCTGCGCCAGCACCGCGAAGGTCGCGTCGGCTTTCTTCTGCAGAGCATAGCGCGCATAGAGCCGGGCCTCGTTCCGGAACGGCGCCATCACGCCCATCAGCGTTAGAGGAAACTGCGCGGGATCGCCGAACTTCGAGGCGCCCGAGGCGACGAACAGCTGGGGAACCTTCTTGCCCTGCAGATATTTGGCGATCGCCGTGTTATGCGCGGTGCCCATCGTCGAGAAGATGAATGAAACCTGGTCGCTCTCGATCAGGCGGCGCGTCTGCTCCACGGTCTTGGGTGGCACGTAGCTGTCGTCGAGCGAGAGCAGGTTGACTTTTCGGCCATTGATGCCGCCGCGGTCGTTGACCATCTTGAAATATGCGACCTCCCCCTTGCCGAGGATGCCGAAGGCGGACACTGGCCCGCTATAGGGCATGGTCTGTCCGATGCGGATCTCGGTGGCGGTGATGCCGGGCTCGTCTTCGGCGACAGCCGGCGCCGCGAGAACGGACCAGACCACGTACAGCCCTGCGGCTGCGATAGCGCTTCGCATCGACACCTCCCTGATAGGCCGCGCTGAGAGCGGCTGTTTGTTCGGAGGATTGCTTCCTCCGATTATTGCGACGTCTTTCGAATGACCCGGCTGCGAGCGGGCGTCCAATGGAGATCGGCGCGGTCCTCGAGCGCCAGATCGAAGTTCTAACCAATGCTTGCAGCCAAGCGCTTGGCCTCCGTCGTCGCTTGCCGGCGCATCGCTTCGAACTGCTGCCGTTTTGGATCGACGTCTCGATCGGTGGGGAACGACTGAAGTATCTCTCCGAACGACTCTGCGACTTCGTCTTTGAATTCGCCGTGCGGAAGAATGTATGGCTCGTTCCCGACGATTCCTTCGACCACCCGTTCGCCTACGGCGAGAGGATCCATCCCGGCTTCCAACGGCGAACCGCTGGCCGCGAACGGGCCGCCCGCCGGTTGAGCAGAACCGAACGTATTGAGGTGAAGCGTCGTGTCGACGAGATTGCTGCGAACCAGACCGGGACAAAGGAGCGAAACGCCGATGTTGTGCGGTCCGAGCGCCATACGCAACGACTCCGTCAGGCCACGCACCGCGAATTTGGATGTCGAGTAGATGCCGCCGGGATTTGGAAGAGCGAGAATGCCGGCCATCGAGGAGGTGTTGACGATGTGACCACCTTCTCCATGCGCCCGAATCCGGGGAACGAACGTCGCGATGCCGTTGACGACGCCCCCGACGTTGATGTTCATCACAAAATCCCAATCCGCGAAGCTCGCGTCTTCCATAGGCACCATGCTCGATACGCCTGCATTGTTGCAGAGTATGTGGACGTTGCCGAATACCTTCTCGGCCTCCGTCGCGGCCCGTGCCATTGACTCGCGGTCGGTAACGTCCAGACGGATCAGATGGTAGTTCTTGTTGGAGCGATCGAGGGCGGAAGCAGCCGCATCGAGATGCGATTGACGGACGTCTGCGATAACGACCTTCACCCCATGTTGCAAGAACGCGCGGGCCATTCCGAACCCGATCCCACTCGCGCCTCCCGTGATGAACGCGACCTTGTCTTCGATATCTTTCATTTGATGATGCTCCTGATTCCTTGCGCACGCCCCTGGACGTCATCGCGGCTTCTCGAGCATGAGCGAGAAGGTGGGGTGCAAGCCCCGCCGCTACGGCGACGGATACTGACCGGCATACTGTGGAACGAATTAGTCTCCACCTCCGGCTAGGCTCTTAATCGTAAGTTGCCAGACCCTCGCCGCGGATCGCTGTTAATCCTCGTGGCCCTCGATCATGACGAAATCGGAGGTGCTGGCTTCGTCGCGAATCTTGGCCGCCGCCTGATACTCGGGCGAGTCGTGGCAGGCCTTGGCTATTGCGTAGCTTTCGAACTCGATGACGACGTGGCGACGCCCCTGAAGTGCGTCGCCGTGCACCTCGCATGCACCGTTTCGGACAAGGAACCGCGCCCCGTACTTCTTCAATGGTGCGGCGTTGGCCGCGATGTAGTCCTTGTAGCGCTCCGGGTTCGTGACGTTGATGTGACCGACCCAATATCCCTTCTTCGCCATCTCGCACTCCTCTTGCGCTAACGGTCTGTTGACAAACCGGACCACCTCACTCGCACCTTCCAGCCGCTGCTTCACCACAAGTGCGGCGCGAAAAATCGAATTTATGTTGGTCGTGATCCCACATATTCCGAGATCCACCTTTCCAGGAAAGCAGCGATGTCATCGCTGTTCCGTTCTTGCATCATCAGGTGGCCGTTGCCGCGCAGGCCATGGTCTTCGAGGCGCAGATGGACGGCTCGCACGCCTGCCTGAACGAGATAGTCGACGGTTCCGTGATCATGCATGGACCAAGCCGACGCCTCCGATGTCACGACAGCAACGGGTATCGATGCCAGGTTGGGAAGACGCCTCGCCGGCTCTTTCTGAACGAAGCAGTCCGCCAGCCCCGGCTTCTGGGCCTTGCGGATTTCGCGCCGCAGTTCAGTTGGGCCTTTGAGGGGCGGATCGAATGTCATCGGGATCGCGGTGAGTCCGTAAGAGAGGTCGCCGAGCCCCATTGGCAATTGGGCGAAAGGCGGTCCCATTGGCTCGATCGCGACAATGCCTTTCACCAGGTTCGGTCGACTATCTGCCGCGAGCCAGCCGAAGGGCGCGCCCATGGAATGGGTGAGCAGGATCGCTGGACCGATACGATCCAGCAATTCGGCTCCGGCTCGCTGCATCAGCTGTTGCGTCTGTGCCAAGAAGACAAGGAATGGACCTTGGGTCGCAATGAATTGGTCCAGAACTGGATCGCCGACGACGCCGGAGCCAGGCCACTGGTTATGCTTTTGCGCGTTCGGCCAGCTGTTCGGCTGCTTGCCGGGCGCGGTAAACAGGGTCATGGCAAACTCGTAGGTCAGCGGAGGTGTCATGGGACCCAGAGCCTCCGGATGCAGGGGTGAGCGACCGTGCCCTGGGCGGTCGACGACATAGACCGCGTAACCCTGTTTCAGAAAGTAAGTGGCCCATCCAGGCCGCCCATCGGGAGTACCGAGAAAATCCGTTCCCTGCCCGCCACCTCCGTGGACCATCACGATAGGATATGGATGCCGGATGTGCTCCGGGATCTGATATTGTACGAACATCTGGCCCGCAGCGATGGTGCCATTCGGTGTCTGCTGGCGGACCAAACCGGTCCAAAAGAATCCCTGATCTGCCAGCACCAACGGAGCAGGTTTTGCTTTAGTTTGGGTCACGTCCCCCCTCCGACTTTCTTCAGAGATCCAGAAAACCGGTCGGCAGCCCGAGATTGCTGCGACCAATGTACTTCGCGAAGGTCATGTATTGGGAGGACATGTGTCCTCGATACATCTGGGCGTCGCCAAAGTATCGAAGCATCCTTGAGCCCTTCCGCGCCGCGGTCGACCCGGCGGTCTGGAACAAGAGTTCGATGGCTTCACAGGCAAGACGTGCGCCGGTCTGCAGCATTCCCCAGAGTCGCAAGTTTTCTTCTGCGGAGGCTTGCAAACCCGTCTTCGCCCACCGCTGGCAGTACTCCATGTGCTTGCGCAAACCCTGGAGCAGCACGCCTTCGGCTGCATCGGTCAAAGCTATCGCGCGGCCATAGTTGACCTGGAAATCAGTCTCGAAGGCGCGCTTAATGAAGGGTGGAACAAATGTGTTTTGCGAGAACAGGATATCGCGATATTCATCGATCGCCGCGCGCGCGGCACCGATGATAGGCGATGTCAGGGACGCGTGATAAGGACCCATGAGAACGCCGAGGTACATAGGGTTGCCATGCAATCGCGTTCCGGGTGTGCCATCGGAGAGATCCTGCTTCACACCCAGCGCGTCGAAAAACGCGGTCATGTGCTCGGGCACGAAGACATTGTCCAGCTTGACGCTGTTCGAGCCGGAGCCGCGCATGCCCAAGGTGCGGTCTCCACCCCAATCGCCCAGAATTGTGTATTGCCCCTGCGGCACAACGAAGTGGAGCAATCGTGGCGGGAACGACGTTTGAAGCAACGTTGCGCCCAGGAAGTGCGTGCTGTGCGGTATTCCCGACGAGTATGGCCAAACACCATTGATGATATAGCCGCCCTCCACCGGCAGGCACGTGCCCCCGGGGGCAGCCCGGTGCGGTGACGCGAAATGTCCGGATGAACCGAAGATTTCGATCTGCGCAGCTTCCGACCAGTGCGCGGCTATGACCGGCGCATGAGAAGCGGCCAACGTCAAGCACCACCCTGCAGACGGATGACCGCGCGATATCTCCACCATGACGCGGAAAAATGTTTCGTAATCCAACTCGTAGCCACCAAACATCTTGGGCTGCAAGATCCGATAGAATCCAGCATCGATGAACTTCTGCTGGATTTCGTCCGAAAAATGTCCTCGCTCATCGGTCTCGTCTTGCGATTCCCGCAGCAGCGTTCGCATCGAGGCTGCGCGGTCGACCAGATCCTGCGGAGTGAGGTGAGGTTCCGGTACCGGCAGGCTCTTGCGCATGGCCTGAACGTTCATTTCAATCTCCTGACGTTTCCGTTGAGCGCGTGGCAGCTAACCGGCGATAGGCATTTATGCCGGCGAACTCACAATCATTCTTTTGTGGCGCTCGAGCACCCGCGGCGCAGTTTCGTCCAGCATCAGGCAAAGCAAGCCTGCACAGATGCAAAGCGTAGCGGCGATCCACATCGAGCTGGACGGACCGAACACGTCGGAAGCGATCCCGGCGAGGGCCGGGCCCGCGAAGCCGCCCGCGAGCTCGCCAACGCCCATTATGAAGCCAAGCGCGGTAGCAACATGGGTCGGCGGGATTGTCTCGGACGGCACGGTGGCCATGAACAACGAGAAGCCGCCAATGGCGAGATAGCCGACCCCCATGAACAACACCATCAACGGCAAAGGTCCGTCGAACATGACGGTTGTCACCGGGGCAATCACGCCAACGAAGCCTGACAAGATCAGGATCGGACGGCGGCCAAATCGATCCGACAGCGCCGGTACGATGATCGAAGACGCCGCCGTTGCGAGACCGGTCGCGGCCAGGGCAACGCTCATCGCACTGGGCGACAGACCGCGGACCTGCACCAGATAGATCGGAAGGAACGTTATCTGAATCAGGAGCCAAGCCACCATCAGGCAGCTCACGATCGCGCAAACCCAGATGTTGCGATGTTTCAGCATCGTCGAAAGCGGGATCGTGTTGCGCGCTGACGCAGTCGATATCGGAGCGGCACCCGACGAAGGTTCACGGATAAATGCGACAATCAGGGCGGCCACCACGAAGCCAGGCACCGCCGCAATGTAGAAAGCGCTTCTCCAGCCGTAGATCTGCGCAATTGCGACAAGCAGCAGAGGAGCGGCAAAATTACTTAGGAGCGCGCTGAAGAAATTCTGCAAAACGCCCATGTTGAAGCCGCGACGGTGCTCCGACGATTCCGCAGCCATGATCGATTGCGCGATCGGAAGTACGGGTCCTTCCGCAAATCCCATGACGAGGCGCGCGGCAAGCAGCGTCAGAAACGAATTGGCGAGACCGGATCCTACCGAGCACATCGAGAAGATCACTATCGCGCAGACCAGGAGCGTCTTGCGATTCTGAAAATAGTCCGAAAGAGTGCCGACCGCATAGCCGGCGATTGCCCAGGTCAGAGCCAGGCCAGCCGAGAGGGCACCCAGCTGGGTGTTGTTCAGTTGGAGCTCAGGCATCAGAAACGGAGATAGAAAATTCAGCGCAAGACGGTCGAAAAATACGAAGCCAAACGCGGACCCCATCAAGACGACAACGAGATTTTCATAACTAAGGATGCGATTCCTGCTCATGACCCCTCCCTATTGTTTCCCGTTATGGTCGTTTGCGGCCGCGTTCTAGGCGCATTGCGCCGGCGCGGCTTCTGATACTTCTTGAGGCGCCAGCCCATTGCGCCGGCTCTCATACAGCCGCCGCATTCTCGCGAACTCGACGACCTGCTCGGCCACGAATGCAAGCTGTTGCGCTATGATCGGATCACTGCACGCACCATCTGCGGAAAATGGCCTCTGCGCACTGTTAATGACCGCCGAAAATGGAGTCGGCCAACCGCGCAGCGCGTGAACGATGGTCCGCAGAGTCCCCAGCGTCGCTCCCATGGCTTGGGCTCCGCCCGCGCATACGATGGCGCCGACGGCGCGTCCGGCAAGATAGCTACGCGCGTCGGCGCTGAGATCCTCGGTGTAGTCTATTGCGTTCTTGACCAGGCCGGAGATGGAGCCATGATAGCTTGGGGTGGCTATGATGACTCCGTCTGCGGCGCGCAGTGCTTCGACCAACGAGGTCGCACGCTCCGTACGTTCAATGCTGTCGTAGTGCGGGAGATTCAATGATTGTCCGGCGAAGATCTGCGTTTTCGCACCGAGCCGCGCGGCTTCCGTCAAAGCCAGGCGGAGCGCCCTCTCCGAGGTTGATCCGTCGCGCAACGTTCCGCCGATCCCGACGACGAGCGGAGACCAGTCTTTCATCGCAGCGGCCCACTTTCCTGCGCAGCAAGATCACCCGAGGTCCAGGGCTCCTCAAGCGAATGCTGGCCAATTCGGATATGCGAGCACCCTCGCCCGGCATCGAACAATGCCATGCGCGTCTCTCCCTATCGTTGGCGCCGTGATTGCGTCTGGCGCCTCTACGTGAGGTGAAAGTAGGACATGCCGGGTGGCTAAGCCTGCACAAACCGGACCGGTTTGCAGGAAACTGACACAAACTGTCCGCTTCGTTGTCAGGAAACGAGCCAGCGTTCAGATCGAAAAGGCAGATCCTGGAGTCTTAATTCATTGCCCGTCGATAAGCGCCTGGCGACAAGCCGGTCATCCGACGGAACGTGTTCGTGAAATGCTGCTGGTGCGCAAACCCGCATTGCCTCGCGACTTCCGCAAGGCCAATGTTTGGATCCGTCAGGAGCAGTTTCGCATGATGAATTCGCACCCCCACAACGTAGCGGTGAGGAGACACGCCCAGCGAAGACTTGAACACCCGTATGAAATACTCGGGACTTACGCCGCAGATCGCAGCCAAATCGTCCAGCTTGATGCAATCCGCGATATTAGCTTCGACAAAATCACGAATGGAGCGCACGCTACGTGTACTCAGCTGGCGTTCCACAGCGCACGTCGCTTTCCGCTCCCGTGCATTGAGCACCACAAGGCGATTGACTATTGCATGCGAAATCGAATCGGCCAGGAGGGAACACGAGGTATCACCCTCACGCACCATTTCTTCCACCACTGCCAGGAGATTGCTGGTTAGGGGCTCCGGCTCACCCAACAAAGGCAAGAGGCCAAAATCGGAGTTCTCCGCTTTATCTTCAGAGCCAGAAAACAGTTCAGGGCGCAGGTACACATGGATCGAATTCAACGGCGTATTTAGCGTCACCTCACAGTCGCGGCGCGGCGGTAGGAAAAAGATCCCCTTCTCCTGCAAGTGCCTGGATACGACACGCCCATCGATCCGATAGGTAATATCGACTGGTCCACTAGCTGCAGTCACCAGCAGGGCGTTGGCATTGGCTTCGAAGCGGCCCCTGAACGGCTCTTCCCGCTGGAGCGATGCGAACATAGTCGACCAGCCGAGCCCCGCACTGGATGCCTCGCGTTTCACGGCGAACTGTCGCAGCACGGAATGGACCTCGCCTCCGTCGAAAGGCCGCGCGGTATGCTCATTTTGCACTGCAACTGGCGATGCTGGATCGGAGCGTTTCTGCATTGGCCCTAGCTGCTTGTCAGTTGACGCTGCGACGGTACCGACCGGGCGTTTGGCCCGTCAGCCTGCGGAAGGCACGCGTCAAGTGTTCCTGGTGGGAGAAGCCACACCGTAGTGCTATCTCAGCGAGGCCTTCCTGGTCTTGCTCGATCAATCGCTTGGCCCGTTCGACACGTGCCGCGATTACATATTGGTATGGTGACTTGCCGGTCGTTGCTGCAAACGCCCGAACGAAAGACTTTGTGCCAATTCCGCACGCGCTGGCCATCGCAGCAAGGGTGATCTCACCCTCAAGATTGGCTTCTATGAAATCGTTAAGGCGCCGAAGTTCGTAGTCCGGCAGCCCAGCGGTCTGAACCTGCCACGGTTCGCTACTCCTGCTAATCGCGGAGACCCTGTCCGCGAGCGCCCGCGCTATCGGATCGATGAAGCGATCTGAATTCGAGACCTTCTCGCAAACCGCCTGCTCAACCGCCTGCGCCAGATGCTGTATAACCACGTCACGTTCCACCAGCAGCGGTGTAACATTGTGGACAGAAACTAAGTTTGCGCGGAGATAAATATGGAGAGTATCCAGCGCCCCACGCAATCCCACTTCGCATGCATGACCTGCCGGCAAAAAAAAGATGCTTCCTTTTGGAATGCAACGTGAAGTGACGTGCCCGCCGGATGCAAAGGTCGTCTCCACGGGGCCGCTACGGTGCAACACAATGAGGTCATCAGGGATCGCTTCGAACCGCCCCTCGAAGGGGTTCTCCCTTTGGATCGACGCGTAAATCGAAGACCATCCATGCCCCTCACTTGTTGCACGGATGTCGGCCCCAAACCGTTGCAGAACACCGTGGGTATCGGAGCCTCTAAACTCGCGCTTGGCTTCCATCTCCTGCTCCGCGTAGTCTGACGGGGCCCGCTGCAGCGCAATATGCGCCTCGTGGTGATGAAGAATAGTTCATTATAACAACAATGCTCTGGGCACGCTATGTCTTCATTTGGCCACCCAGGAGGAAGCTGCCGTCGATCTGCTCGCCAACGAGCCGGAACGAGCCGTCTGCCTCGAAGCCGAACCCGTTGAAGAGGCGCGTCATCTACACTTCAGTGCGTCGAACAGAGGCTTGACCTTCAGACGCTACTGAGGTCTCGCCTCGCTGCGCATTCGCACCGTCAGCATAAGCCGGTCGAGCAGCACCTCCTTATCTGTCAGACGGCGCAAACGGATGAGATTGGCCTCGTGCTGCTCCGGATCTGTCGTGTCGAAGATGATCCGCTTGTTGTCGACCGCCGCGGGCGAGACGACCTCGAGGAAGATGCGGCGGCGCTCCTCGGCGTAGCGATCGAGGATCGCGTCGTCGACATCGCCGCGAACGACAGCAGCCAGCGCCTCGTAGAGCGCAAATGCGTCGAACAATCCCGATGTAAGCCCGTAGGCGCCGCTGGGGTTCGTTGCATGCGCTGCGTCGCCGGCCAGCAACACTCTGCCAACACGGAACCGCTCGGCTGCCCGCTGATGCATGCGATAAGGCGCAAAGGCAACGACCTCAATGTCGCGCGCTCCCGGAAGGATGACGTCGAAGTACGCGGTCATACGCTCGGCGATGCTCTCCTCGGGTAGATCGAGCGGCTCGCTGTAGGTGCAGCGCCACAGATCGCCTTTATCCAGCTTTACAATGATTGCGCCATGGGTCGGGTGAATCACAAAAGTGGTGCGCGCATAGCCGTGCTTCGAGAAATCGTGCCGGACGTTGGCCGCGATAAACCGTTTTGGCCATGTGATACCCTCGAACTCCAGCTGCAAGGCCCTTCGAACGCTGCTTGTCGCGCCGTCGGCGCCGATAACCCATCCGGCACGGAGTTCGGAAGGACCCTCAGGGCCGTCAACTGAGAGAGTGACCCCGCTGCCATCTTGCATCAAATCGCGCATTGTCACACCCCAGCGAACCTCGGCATGCGGAAACTGCTGGAGTCGCCGCAACGCAATTTCGGCAAGTAGGTTTTGGCCGAGATGGAGATTGAAAGGGAAAGGTGTCCGTCCGTCGAGAACGTCCAGGCTGTAGTTGATTTTCTCGCCGGTCGCGAAATCCAAGTAGGTATAGTCCTGCTTGGCGAACCCGACGTCTAGCGCCTCTTCGAGCAAGCCAAGTCGGTCGAGGCCCTCAAGTACAGACCAGTGATAAGTTATCGCGCGCGGGGAGGCGATGATTTCTGATGCACGCTCGATGACGATAACCGGGATGCCCGCCTGCGCGAGCCCGAGAGCGCTTAGCAAACCAACCGGGCCGGCGCCCACGATCGCGACTCTTTCTTCAACGGACATAAATCCCTCTTCCATTTCTTAGTCGCGAAACGAATTTAGCCGTGAGCGGGTCACCGGAAAAATCCGCGCAAGGCAAGGAACTCTTTCTGCACCTGAAGGGCACTTGGTTATGATGTGTTTCAATCAGGCCTGAGTTCCGCCGTCGACTGGGATGATTGCCCCGGTCATGTAACTCGAGGCCGGCGAAGCCAGGAGCAGCGCGAGACCCTTGATTTCGTCGAGCTCAGCGAGCCGCCCGAGCGGCACCGTGCTCGCAAACAAGGCCGCCCCTTCCGCCGTGTGCATCCGGCCGTTGCCGATATTGGTCTTGAACGGTCCCGGCGCGATCGCATTCACTCGCACATTGTGTGGTCCAAGTTCGAGCGCCGCCACGCGCACGACCTGCGCAATGCCGGCCTTGGCGGCGTGGTAGCCGTAGCTCGGCGCTGCGGAGGCCCGAAGCGCGGCGACGGATGACGTCACCACGATCGATCCGCTTCGCCGCGGCTTCATGTGCTTCGCCGCGGCTTGCATGGTGTGAAATGCGCCATCGAGATTGATGCGCAGGCAGTTGTTCCAGAGCTCGAGGGAAGCCGCTTCGAGCGCGCCGTCCAGCTTGCCGAAGCCGGGTCCGCCGCTGATGCCGGCGTTTGCGAACACACAGTCCAGCCTGCCGTACTTCGCGACACAATCGTCGATGGCGGCTGCGACCTGCCCGCCCTGGCGCACATCGACTACAACCGTGTCGACGCCCGCGCCCGCAGGCCGCACGCTGTTTGCGGCCCCGACAAGCCGATCTCCGTCCACGTCGATCATGACGACGCGGGCCCCGTTGGCCGTGACAACCTGGGACGTAGCCAGACCGATCCCTGACGCAGCCCCCGTGACCACGACCACATGGCCGGTCAGATCGAAAAGTTCATTTGCCTTCATTGATCTTGCGTCTCCACAGGAGGCGTCAATCGGCGCGGCCGAGCAGCGAGCCGCCGTCGATCACGATGTGCGTTCCGGTGATGTAGCTCGATGCCGGAGACGCCAGGAACAGCGCAAGTCCCTGGATCTCCTCGGGCCGGCCCACGCGATGCATGGGGCTTCCCGCCTCGAAACGTTTCTGCAGCTCCGGCGTCGTGAGCTCGGTCAGGAACGGGCCCGGCAGGATTGCATTGACGAGAATGTTGTATCGCGCCAGCTCGAGCGCCGATTGCTTGGCCAGGTGCGCGACGCCCGCCTTCGAGATTTGATAGGGCATGCCGACGATGGCTCCCGGCCGAACGCCCGCGATCGAGGCCGTCAGAATGATGCGCCCGCCATTCTGCCGCTTCATGTAAGGCGCAGCCGCCTTGAGCGTTGCGAACATTGACGTCAGATTGGTGTCGATGACCTTGTCCCAGAGGGCGTCGGGGATCGCTTCGATCGCGCCCTTCGGGTCCCGTTCGCCGGACATCGAAAGGAAGCCAGGGCCCGCATCGATGCCGGCATTGGCGAAGACCACATCCAGCCGGCCGCGCTTCTCGACCATTTGGTTGACGGCCGATGCGATCGCGGCGCGATCGGTGACGTCGACCGCGCTGCCGTCGACATCGCCCCGCCCGCTCAACTCGGAAACCGTTCGGTTCAGCGTTTCCCGATCACGATCGAACAGCGTGACGCGCGCGCCGTTGTCCACCATGGCTTCGGCGAACGCGCGACCAAGGCCCTTGGCCCCGCCGGTGATCGCCACGGACAGCCCCGCAACGTCGAAGAGCTCCTGCGACTTCATTTCGAAGTTCCCGTCTTCACCGACCAACGCCGGATCGGATCCTTGCCGTTCCAATCCTGTGCCGCGGCGAAGTAGCCGTGATAGATTCCTTCGAGCGCCTCCGTGGTCTCAATAATCTCCAACATCCCCGGCAGGTCTCGTCGCGTATCGACATAGACGATCCGCACGCCACGCGGGGAAATGTCGGAGAAGACGACGGGATAGCCGGCCGCTTCATAGCGCGCGACGTCCGAATCGAAATCCTTGGAGCAAATTGCCCAGTGATGAAAGCCGTGTCCCTTGACCTTGATGGTCTCCTGATAGACGGACGGCTTGGTGTCGTGCTGCTCGATCAGCTCAACCATCATGTGGCCGGTGAACGCGACGGCGAGCGTGAGGCTCATGTCGGTTGGTTCGCCGCGGTAGAAGCCCTTGGCGGGGACAAAAGGCCCGCTCACGAACCACGGTCCGATATTGAGTGCCTCGACGTAGTGCTGCATGGCGGCGTCGATATTCTCGACTGTGTACGCGGCCTGAACAATCCCGCCGACGGGTTGACCGAAGGAAAGTCGCTTCATCGTGCAAAGAACTCCGTGCTGCCCTTGAGCCGCTCCTTGGCGACCACGAAATCGAGAACGGCCGGCTTGCCCTCAGCGTTGGCCGTCATTGCGCGCTGCAAGGCCCCTTCGATGCCGTTCGGATCGGTGATGCGTTCGCCATGACAGCCCGACGCCCTAGCGACGCCGGCATAGTCGAGATCGAGCATGAAATCGGTGGCGATGAAACGCTGGTTGAACGACTGGACCTGGATGTCGCGGATCGAGCCCAGCGCACGATCGTTGAAGATGCACCAAGTGACGCCGAGTTTGAGCTCGGCGGCGACCGGTAGGATGTTCATCACCATCTGGAATGAACCGTCGCCAACGAAGCAAACCGCAGGCCGGTCCGGATAGACCAAGCGCGCTACAGGGAACGCCGAGGCCGAGAAACCCATGCCGTAGAAGCTCGATGGCACGATCGTTGCTCGCGGTTCGTAGATCTTGAAATAGGGATAGGCTCCGCCCATGCCCTGCGCGATGACGCCAACGTCAATCGCAACCGTGGCGTCGCGCGGGAACGCCTGCCGGATCTTATTGAAAATCCGGATCGGATGGATCGGCTGCATGTCGGAGCCGGCCATGACCTCGATTTCAGTCTCAAGTTGCGCGCGACGTCGCGATAGCTCATCGAGCCACACCTTCGTCTCTGCTCCCGGGTTGGACCTGGCGGGCCCGATCTCAGCGATCAAGTCCTGCAGCACCAGCCGTGCATCGCCCGTGATGCCGATTGCGGCGACCACCGAGCGGCCGATCTCATTCGGGTCGATATCGATCTGGATGTATGTGGCGGATGGCGCCGGCAGATAGTCCGGTTTCCAGTTGGTCTCCTGCTGCTCAAAGCGCGCGGCGACGCCGATGACGACGTCCGCGTTCGGAAGCAGGTATTTGGTCACATCCTGACGGTGATGGCCGATGCCGCCGGCGGCTAATGGATGGTCGTCCGGAAGAATGCCACGACCGGCGAGCGTGGTGATCACGGGGCTTCCGAGCGTTTCGGCAAGCTGTCGAACTTCCACCCAGGCACCAGCCGCGATCGCGCCGCCTCCGGCAACGATCAGCGGTCTCTGCGCGGCAAGCAGGGCGGCGGCCGCGGCCTTGATGCGTTCGTTGTCGCCTCTGACGGCGGCAGGCTTGCCGACGGGACGATACTCAGCAAGATCGATCTGCGCGGCGAGAACGTCCTGCGGGATATCGACCAGCACCGGCCCCGGCCTTCCGGAACGCGCGATCGTGAATGCCTGACGGAGGCTCTCGACGATGAGATCTGGCCGATCAACCCGAATGCCCCACTTCGTGATAGCGGCGAAGATCTTGACCTGATCAATCTCCTGGCTCGCGCCCCGGTGTGCGTTGCGGGTCGCACCACGACCGGCGATGATGATCATCGGCAACGCGCCCACGAAGGCTTCCGCAACGCTCGTTACCAGGTTCGTTGCGCCCGGCCCGGCGGTGACGCAACATACGCCCGGATCACCGGTGAGCTGCGCGTACCCGGCAGCCATGCTCGCGGCATGCTGCTCGTGGCGCACGAGGACATGGGATATCTGCTGCTGGCCGTAGAGCGCGTCATAGATGCCGATGGTATGGCCACCGGGCATGCCGAACACGAACTTGACTCCCTCGGCCTTGAGGACATTCACGACCGCCTGGCCGGCACTCATCATCGTCACTGCATTCATTCCAGTTCTTGGTCCCCTCACCCGAGACACGGCGCGAGGCTTCGAGACGCGTCGACCGCTTTATTGCTTGCCTGAGTCCGCCTTCACCAAAGGACAGCCTCCTTGATCAAGCGGACGAAACGCCTGCTCTCCCGGCACAGTTGTGACCACGTTGTAAATGTCCCATTTGCTCTTGGACTCTGCGGGCTTCTTAACCTGCAACAGGTAGAGGTTGCGTATCACCCGCCCATCGAGGCGCACCTTGCCGTCCTTGGTCGCGAAGTCGTTGACGGGAATCTCGCGCATCTTCGTCGCAACCGCGTCGGCGTCGCGCGTGCCGGCAGCCGTCACCGCCTTGAGGTAATGGAAGACGGCGCTGTATGCCATGGCCGGATCCCAGTCTGGTGGGTGGCCGATCTTCTCCTCGAACCGCTTCGACCAAGCGCGCGTTTCGTCATTGAGATCCCAGTAGAACGGATTTGCCAGGAGCAGGCCCTGCGCCGCCTTCAACGTGATACTTTGGACATGCTCGAGAAACAGCACATAGGCCGCGAAGGTTGCGCCATTGGACGTGAGACCGAACTCGACGGCCTGCTTGATCGAATTCACCGTGTCGTCGGACGAATTCGCAAGCCCGATCACATTCGGATTGGTCGGCTGCGCCTGTAGCAAGAACGACGAGAAGTCCGCCGTGTTCAGCGGCGCATAGACCGCGCCCAGCACTTTGCCGCCATTCGCCTCGATCACCGCGCTGGTATCGCGAACGAGCGATCGGCCGAAGACGTAGTCGGCGCCAAGAAAGAACCAGCGATTGCCGCCTCGCTTGAGCACTGCTGTACCCATCACATTTGCGAGCGAATAAGTGTCAACGGCCCATTGCGTCGTATAGGCGTCGCACTTCGGGCCAGTGACGTCCGAGCTCAGAGCACCGACGAAGAGCGAGATCTTCTTCTTGTCCTTGGCCAGGGACTGCACCGCGAAGGCCACCGCCGAATTCGGCACGTCGACTATCGCGTCCACTCCGTCCACGTCGTACCACCGCCGCGCTATGGTCGATCCCACGTCAGGCTTGTTCTGATGGTCGGCGAAGACAAGCTCGACCTTCTTGCCGAGCACCGGGCCCGTGTCTTCGATGGCCATCCGCACCGCCTCGACGGTCTCGCGCCCGCCGGCAACGGCGTAGACCGAGGACATATCGTTCATGACGCCGATCTTTATGGGGGCCTCGTCCGCATACGCGACGGTCGCGCAAAATAGCGCCGAGCCCAGCAACAAAGCACGTGCTCTCATGGACTTTCCTTCCCTCAACCGGCAGCGGCGAAGTCCGGCTTCGCTCATTTGTAATTTGTGATAACAAATCACAAATACCATTACAAGCCGTCGGCGCAAGATTTGTTGGCTTCTGCCGCTCGGCCGCGCGCATCCGTTCCGGCGTTCAACGAACGCCGGCACTCGCTGCATAGTGAGATCAGAGCTTTCAGCCCGCCGGCTGCTTGTCCTGAATGAGGGTAGCGATGACGCGATCTCCACCCTTCATGAGATCCTCGGTGAGCGCGGCCCGCGCCGCTTTGGCATCGCCGGAGCTCAGGGCCGTGATGATGCGTTGGTGCCCTCGGGCACCTTCCGATGTGAGATTGATCGGGATTTGGTTGAATACAGGCCCGATTTGAAGCCAGAGCGACTCGATCATCGAGAGCAACAACGGGCTCTTGGCCGCTTCATAGATGGTGAAGTGGAATTCCTGATTAAGCGCCCAAAACTGCCGCTGCTTGTTCGTGCCCAGCGACTTGATCTTCTCATGGAGTCGCTTGAGCTCGGCAATGCCATCGGTGCCGATGTGCGCGCAGGCGAGCGCGGCTGCCTCGCCTTCCAAGAGAATACGCACGCGGCGGATCTCCAGGAATTCGTCGATCGTTATTTCGGGCACGATCACCCTGTGATTGGGCAGCATCTTCAGCGCGCGCTCGACCACCAAGCGGCCGATGGCATCGCGAACCGGCATGAGGCTGACGTGCAGGCTTTGCGCCAAGGTCCGAAGCTTCATCTCGGCTCCAGGAACGAAGCCGCCCGACATGATCATCGTCCGTAGCTCGCGGTAGACCCGGTCATTCAGCGTCTCCCGCTCGACCGCGCGTATCGAGTTCTCGAAATTGGTTTTATCGCCCCCCTTGGATATCAACCGAACCGCCCCCTCTTCGCCGATCTGCCGAATGGTCATCTTAGCAAGAGACCCCGGCTAGGCAAAATGGAGGACGTCCGATCGGGAGGCCTTTCGCGTATCGCGATCCAACGAGTAGGCAGTCTGCTTGAACTCGATGCCATCGAGGAGCCCTTGGATGTAGCCGGAGATCGTGTCCGCGGCCATGACGAGCGTCGTGTCAAGCATGTGAATGTATCTGCTCGTCACCGAGCCTTTCGCGTGCCCGACCAGGGCTGCGATGCCAGCCACGTCGAGCGCCTCAGTCGAATCAGAAGGGGCCTGTCTTGCACACCTCCACGCTAGTTGCGCTTTCGACTTGCGCCGGCTAGAGGCGATGACTGTTGACCCGTGCGCTACGCCGCAATCTCTCAGCGACTGCGGCCGATCTTCGAAGTCGCCGAGCCGGTCACAAGCAGAGTGGCCTGTTCGTCGTGGAGTTGGCCTTCCAAGAAGCAGATCGAGCGCCCCCGACTCAAGACACGACCGGTGCCGAAGATTCGGCCGACTTTCGCCGGCGAGATGAAGTTGACCTTGATCTCGAGCGTCGGGGCGAATTCACCGGGCCCGAGGGTCGCAGCCAGAGCGGGCGACAGCGTCTCATCCAGCATCGCGGCCAACATGCCGCCATGGATGAGCCCAGCCGGATTCATGAACTCCGGCCGAGCCTGCATCTCGACCTTGATCACTTGCTGCTCGGCGTCGAAATCAACGAACTTCCACCCCAGCAGCGTCGCGATCGGCGCTTGAGGAAGCTCTCCTCTCACAATCTTCGCAAAGAACCCACTCCCGTCCATTCAGTCTATCCCAGATTAGCTGTGCCGCCTTTCGATGGCCAATGTTCGGCCATCACGCATTCTCGCGTCGTGGGCCGATCGGAATGAAAATCAGTGTCGCGGGCTTCGTACCCGGATTGCGCCAGGCGGGCGCTCCCGCCAGAAAGCCCCGTCTTCCTATCCTACGCATGATCTTCCCCCTCTCTCATTGAATCTTGCCCACGAGCTCGCTTCTCTGGCCCGTTTAGGACGAATGTTCGTTTTTCGACGCTCGCAATAACGATGGGCGCTAATACGTTGCTCTCCCCCCGGATAAATCGAACACCGCCCCCGTGCTGAACGAGCACTCCTCGCTCGCCAACCAGCAGACGAGCGACGTCGCTTCGTCGATCGCTCCGAACCTGCCGATCGGAATCTTCGACAGCATGAATTCGATGTGCTCGGCCGTCATCTGATCGAACAGGGGCGTCTTGATCGCCGCCGGCGTGATGCAGTTGACGCGGATACCGGTCGTGGCCGTTTCCTTGCCCAGCGATTTGGTGAGCGCGATCACGGCGGCCTTGGACGCGCTGTAGGCCGAAGCGTTCGGGTTACCTTCCTTGCCCGCGACCGAGGCGACGTTGACGATGCGACCGTAGCCTCCCTTCTCCATCGCGCGGACAGCGGCGCGGTTGCAGTAGAAAGCTCCGTTGACATTGACGTCGAAAACCTTGCGCCAATCGCTGCCGGCGCAGTCCTTCACGGCTCCGTTCGGCCCGGTGATGCCGGCGCTCGCCACCAGAATGTCGAGCCGGCCGCCCAGATCGTCGATGCTCCGCCGCATGGCCGCATCGACTGCGTCTTCCTCCGCCACGTCGACCGACTGCGTGCACGCCCCACCGGCCTCCGCCGCTGCGGCGGCGAGGACAGAGGCGTTCAAGTCCCACATGGAGACCCGGGCGCCTTCGGCTGCCAGGCGACGCGCCACGTCGCGGCCGATGCCGGATGCCGCGCCCGTGACGACGGCGGTTCGTCCTTCGAACCTTCGCCTATAGACGGTCACGACCGCGGCCCCGCAGCTGGCGACCACTCACGGGTTTGCTGGCGTTGCGTTCCGAGCCCCCCTCGATGCCGAGCGTCATGACGTCGCCCGGCTTGAGATAGATCGCAGCGGGCTTCTTGCCCATTCCCACGCCGGGCGGCGTGCCGGTCGCAATGATGTCGCCTGGCATCAGCGTCATGAAGCGGCTGACGTAGCTGACGATCTCGGCACAATCGAAGATCATGGTCCGGGTGTTACCCGCCTGCATGCGTTGTCCGTTGACGTCGAGCCAGACGTCGAGCGCCTGCGGGTCAGGCACGTCGTCCGTCGTTACCAACCACGGTCCGACAGGACCAAAGGTGTCGCAGCCCTTGCCCTTGTCCCACGTGCCGCCGCGTTCCATCTGGTACTCGCGCTCGCTCACGTCGTTCACGATACAGTAGCCGGCGACGTGGGCGAGCGCGTCTGCGCGCTCAACGTAGGAAGCTCGGGTGCCAATGACGATCCCTAGTTCCACTTCCCAGTCCGACTTGTTCGAACCTTTCGGTAGAACGACATCGTCGTTCGGTCCGCTGAGAGAGGTGATCGCCTTCTGAAAGACGATCGGCTCGGACGGCAGTGGAAGATTCGCCTCCGCGGCATGATCGGCATAGTTCAGACCGATCGCGATGAATTTGCCGACGCCTGCGATCGGCACGCCAAAGCGCGGCTCGCCGGCGACGAGCGGAAGCGTGGATGGAGCGATCGCAGCGATCTTCTGTAGCGCTGTACGCGACAGGTTGGCGGGGATGAGGTCGGCGATGACATTCGACAGGTCGCGCAGGCGGCCCTGATCGTCGACGAGCCCCGGCTTTTCGGCGCCTGGATTGCCGAATCTGGCGAGCTTCATCTGGTGTTCCTTCGGATGTGGTTAAGCGAACCGCGCCGAGACGGTGCCAAGCCCCGCGATGTTGGCCTCGAACGCGTCGCCCGGGTTCACCGCGACCATCGGGCCGAGCGCTCCGGAGAGCACGACGTCGCCGGCGCGCAGCGGTCGCTTGCGGCGGGCCAGTTCGCCGGCAAGCCAGGCCATCGCGTTGAGCGGATTGCCGAGACAGGACGCGCCGGTCCCCTTCGAGACGACCTCGTCCTTCCTCGTCATCTGCATCTGGAGGGCACGGAGATCCAAGCCATCAAGCCGACGCACAGGCCCTCCGAGGACGAAGAGACCCGACGACGCGTTGTCGGCGACGGTATCGACGATGCCGATGTCCCAATTGGTGATGCGGCTGCCGACGATCTCGAGGGCGGGCATCGCGTAGGCCACCGCGCGCAGCACGTCGGCCACCGTGGGCACCTCGACCTCGACGTCCCGATCAAGAAGGAAAGCCACTTCCGCCTCGATCTTCGGCTGAAGAACACGCCCCGCAGCGACAGGCTCGTCCTCGCCTACGATCATGTCAGCGAAGAGAACTCCGAAGTCGGGACGATCGACCCCGAGCTGCTTCTGCACCACTCGCGATGTCAGCCCGATCTTGCTTCCGACTACGCGCCGACCTTCCTTCTCCCAGTGCGCGGTGTTCTCCTGCTGGATGGCATAGGCCCCATCGACGTCGAGGTCCGCCAACTGCGGCCGGATCGGCGCGATCGGAGTACCGGCGTAAGCGGCGCGGATCTGAGCGGCGAGTTCGCTGTGCTTGGCTTGCTGGTTCATCTAAACGATCCTTAATTGCCGGTCCGGAGGAATTCGATGTGGAGCCGATTGAACTGCTCGGCGTCCTCGAACTGGGGCCAGTGGCCGCAGCGGTTCATGACCACGAATTTCGAGCCCGGAATCATGTCTGCGATCTGCTTCCCCTCCTCGGGCGTCGCGGTCGGATCGTGCGAGGTCCATACGACCATCGTTGGCGCCTTGATCGACCGGTATTGGTCGGCGGTGATCATGTTGGGCCGGCGGATTTCCATCTCCTGCAGGCACATGATCCGCTTCATCGTGTCGCCGAATCCGGGCTGCGCGTAGATCGCGCGGCGGGTCTCGATAAGATCGTCCGAAACCATGCTCTTGTCGCACATCAGGAATTCGAGACGCGCCTTGATCCGCTCCCAGGAGGGGTCTGACGCGGCCTCATTGGATAGCCTTTTCAACCGCTCCATCACCTGGGGGTGCGCCGTCCAGCCGCCGGCGGTGTTGAGGACAAGCTTCTCGACCGCAGCGGGATGATGCACGGCCAGATAGGTCGCAACCCAACCGCCCAACGATTCACCGCTGATCATTGCCTTGTCCCTGCCGAGCGTCTTGAGGACGGCAAGGACGTGATTGGCGTAGTCCTTGACCTGGTAGTCGAGCACCGGCTTGTCGGTCCAACCGTGGCCCAGCATGTCGATGGCTACGAACCAGAAGTGATCGGCGTGCGGACCGAAGTTTCTTGAGTATGCCTCGGCATGGCCGCCGACGCCGTGCAGCGCGAGGACAAGCGGCTTGGACGGATCGCCCGACTCGATACAGCGGGTCCGGATTCCGCCGGCGTCGATGTAGTGCTGTTTGAAGGAAACGCCCCTTAGATCGGCCCAGACGCTGGAAAAATTCTCTGGTCTTTTGTCGCTCATAGCTGAATCTCGTTCGTTGTCGTATCAGACGAAAAGCGGCGTGCCGCTGGGCTTCGACGGAGAGGATGGTTTCTCGCGCGGGATGGCCGAGAGGTCCGGAAGATCGAGGACCTTCCGGATGGCTGCGCTGAGCCGGTCGAGAGCCACGCTTGCGTCGGACGTCCCCTCCACGTCGCGCCAGGCGACCACGCCATCCGGGCGAACAAGCAAAACTCCGGCCTCCTCGATCTCGCGAATGCGCTGCCACTCGCAATAGAGGTCCTGCGTATTTGGCGAGCCCGTCACCACGACGCGGAGGAATGGCAGATCGAGGCGCAGCGCCGCTTCCTTCCACACCCCGCCGGCGAGGCCGGTCACGACGGTGAACAGGCCCTTTCCGGTCACGTCGAGCGTCGACACGCGCAAGCCATCACGGTCGACCAGCCATGCATGCGGGATCTTGGCACCCGGGCGCGACGTCGGTTGATTGTAGAGGCCGCGATCTCGCCGCCACTCCTCCGGCTTGGCATCGACGTCAGGAATTACGGCCGAGGATTCGTACCGCTGGTTCATCTCGGTGCCCTGGGCATTGAACTCCGTTTGCTTCAGGTCCAGCGCCGCCTGCGCCGCCTTCCGGGCGGCTACGCCATCTGGACCCGGATCCCGAAAGCGAGCGATGCCGGCAGCAACCGGATTCTCCGCGCCTGGCACCCTGAAGCATGCGTTCAGCGGGGCGTAATCGAGCCGAGATTGGTTCGCCCGCAACACGATCTGCTTTCCGACAGGCACCCGCTCCTGCGAGTAGCTTTCCAGCAGCTTCGGACCGGCCCACCCTTTCACCGAGTAGGCGAGCTTCCAACCGAGGTTATGGGCGTCCTGGACGCAGGTGTTGTTTCCCAATCCGCTCGACGGCGGGTGCCGGTGGACCGCATCGCCGCCGCAGTGCACCCTGCCCTTCGAATACTGGGTCACGTAGGCCTGGTTCACGTACCAGATCGATGTGCGCACGATGTCGATGTCGACGGACGGGTCGCCGATCAGAACCTTTATCTTCGGAATGATCGCTTCCGGAGATAAGTCCGGCTCGCCTTTGCTGATGTCGAAACCCCAACCGGCGATCCACTGGGTCCACGGATGCACGGCCCGCAGCAGGCCCATTCCGATCTCGCCGAAGCTCGCATCCGGCGTCACGATCCAGTTCAGGATGCTCGGCCGATGTTTGCTGTATCTGGTCAGGTCACAGTTGAAGACGGTGTAGACGGTGCCTGCGCGCGCCATCTGGCCTTCGATCGGCAGTCCCAGATGGTCCACCACCATCGAGCGCGCGCCGTCCGCGCCGACCATGTACCGCGCGCGGACGGTGAACTCTCGCCCGTCGAGCCGATCGCGCAGCGTGGCCGTCACACCGTCCGCATCCTGCTCATGCCGGACGTACTCGGTATTGAACGCGAAGGTCGCGCCCTTCTCGGCCGCCTTCTGGAACAGAATTGGCTCGAGCAGCGGTTGGATGATGTCGACCATGCCGCAGGGGCTTGCGCGCAGATAGTCGCCGCGGCGATCGTCGCCGGTCCCCCACGTCCGCATCCGGATCAGCTCGGAGCCGGCCAGGCTGGTTGTGAAGGTCGTGTCGCCCATGAGCTCCCAGGGGCTCGCGTACCGGGCCACGTCTTCCGCGATCCCGAGATCGCGGAAGACTTCGTTGGCGCGCTGGTTCGTGATGTGGGCGCGCGGACTGTCGGCCATCCAGTTGCCGCGCGATACGATGTGGCTGCGAACGCCGCAATTGGCGAGCGCCAGGGCGGTCGTCGAGCCCGTGGGGCCGGCGCCGATGATGAGCACGTCCGTTTCGTATGCCATTTGCCTGCTCCGCGATGCTTCCGCATTCGCGCGGGGTTAGTCGATCAATGAGCGCCGTCGGCCTGCCTGGCCGCCATCATCGCCATGCCGGCGATCCAGCCCGGAATCGCTTCGTAGAATTCCTGGTCCATCTTGAAGTGACCGCCCGTGGAGAAGGCGCCGAAGGCGGCGACCCATGCGAGGACCTCGTTTGCGCCGCGTCCAGCGACTTCGCAGACCTTGCCGGTATCGAGCGCGTCGGCACGCCAGATCTGGCCGCTACGGAGGATGTCCATGAACTCAGCGTCCCACTTCGGATTAAGCGGCTGGCACGGGCCCTTGCCCGCCTCGGCAAGAACACCTGCCTCGAGCACGCGCTTCTCGCGGGCTTCCTTGGCCTCGGCCGTCGGATTCCGGCCGTTGATCAGCCGCTCGCGGATTTCGGGCGGCGCATCCTTGATCGATGGGAGCGGTGGATCGTGCGAGAGACCGCCGGACGCGGCAAACAGCACCCGCTTGCTGGAGCGCATCGCGAAGCGGCCAACGGATTCACCGAGTTGGCGAGCGCGGCGATAGGTTGGGACCGGCGGCGCGGCGGCGTTCACGAAGATCGGCAAGATCGGGATGGACTTGAAGTCCCCGAACATCGCTTCCCACAACTGGACGAAGCCGTGATCGACAGGCATGCGGTAGGACACCGCGACGTCGAAATCCTCGGCCCGCAGGTGGTCGATGAGTTCGAGCGCCGTCTTCTCCGGAACGTCCAGCGGGCCAGTCCCGCCTCCCCAGTCGCCCAGGGACACGGCTCCCGCTCCGATGCAGAACGAGGGCATCAGGTCGTAGAAGAAGCCGTTGAAGTGATCGGGCGCAAACTGGACGATGTAGTCCGGCGCGAACTCCTTCACGAAGCTTCCTAGACGTCCGAACGCGGTTCGGACGCGTTGCTCGGTCTCATTGCTGGCAGGCCCCTTGTACATCAGGGGAGTATGGGAAGCGCAGACGATGGCGACTGACATGGTCGAATTCCTTCGAACGCCGAGTTGATCTGTCGAACGATGGCCGCGGCGGCCTACTTCTTCACCAGCGGGCATGGACTTTCGGAAAGCGGGCGGTTGACGGATTCTCCAGGCAACGTCTGCACGACGTTGTAGAGGTCCCAATCGCCCTTGTTCTCTCCGGGCTTCTTCACCTGGAGCAGGTACATGTCGTGGATCATCTTGCGATCTGCGCGAATGTAGCCGTCAGCCGCGAAGAAGTCGTGTACCCGCTCCTTTTCCATCTGCTTCATCACGGCCGGTGCGTCGTCGGTGCCCGTCGCCTTGACCGCCTTCAGGTAGTGCGCGACGGACGAATAGACGCCGGCATGGAAGCCGGTCGGCATTTGCTTCGCCTTCGCGAAGAATTTCTCCGCCCAAGCGCGCGTTTCGGGCGTCCGGTCCCAATAGAACGGGGAGACTTCGTAGGCGTCATGCGCGATCTTCAGGCCCACTGCGTGCACGTCCGTCAGCACCGATTGCAGCGGCACGATCTTCGCTTTCGCGCTCAGCCCAAATTCATCGGCCTGCTTCATCGCCGTCACGGTGTCGCCGCTGGAAGCCGCGATCGCGATGACGTTGGCGCCGGCGCTGGAGGCGGTCAGCAGAAAGGATGCAAAGTCGGACGTGTTCGGCGGAAACACGGAGTTGCCCACCACCTGGCCGCCGTTGAGCTTGACTTGCTCTGACGTATCGCGCGTAAGCACATTGCCGTAGGCCTGATCGACGGTCAGGAAGTACCACTTGGTTCCACCCGCCTCGATCACGGACTTGGCTGCGCCCTTTGCGAGATTGTAGGTATCGACCGTCCACTGGACCGTGAGCGGCGAACAGGCCTTGCCGTTGAAGTCCGACGAGGTCGATCCCGAGAGCAGCATGATCTTGCTCTTCTGCGCGGCCATGTTCTGCACGGCGAAGCCGATCGGCGAGCCCTGCATGTCCGCAACGGCATCGACGCCTTCCACGTCGAACCAGCGGCCGGCGATCTGGGACCCGATATCGGGCTTGCCGGAATGGTCGGCCGAGATCACCTCGACGTTCAGGCCGGCGCCGAAGTCTTCGGCGGCCATCTGGGCGGCGACGACCGAGCCCTTGCCGTTCGCCATGGACGTCGGACCGGCGATGTCGGTCAGAACGCCGATCTTGACCTTGCCATCGCTGAGTTTCTGAGTGCCGCCGGCGGTCTGCGCCACCGCTGGCACCGCCAAGGCCAGACACACGGCCGCGGACAAATAAAGGCTTGAATGGACCATCGTTTCCTCCCGTCGCCGCCTGTTTGGGCGTGCGGGCGATGGATTGCCGCCGATTGAACTATGATTCCATCTGAGTCTGTGAAATGTTCGTACTGCGAACACCGCCCGGAGGAATCATGCACCGCAACGTCAGGGCACTTTCCCGAGGGTTGGCGCTGATCAATGAACTCAATGCGAGCGGCCCGTCCAACGTTGTGCAGCTCGCGAAGAGGACCGGTCTGAACCGAACGACCTGCTATCGCTTGCTCGATACGCTGCGCGAAGACGGTTACGTAACTTTTGACGAAACGAACGCTTTGTTCGGTTTGACGCCCCAAGTGCGCACCCTGAGCGAAGGCGTTTCTTCACGCGACCTATCAAGCCAGGCGGCGCTGCCGGCGATGTTCGGCCTGCTCGACGAGGTTTCGTGGCCAAGCGACTTCGGGGTCTTCGAACTCGGCTCGGTCCTCATCCGGGAGAGCACGCATCCCTTCAGCCCCTTCTCGGTTCACCGCTCGATGGTGGGCCGCAGAAGATCCTTGGTCCGGAGCGCCCTAGGCAAGGCCATCCTGGCCGCCTCGACGCCTGCGCTGCGCCGCGAGATGCTCGAGCTGACGGCCTCACTTGTCGAGGAAGACGCAGGCCTGGCGAAAGATCGTCGCTTCATCAACGAAATCCTATCGCAGATGAAGGAGGACGGATACGCCTCGTCGGTCGGTGGATCAGAGGCCGGCATCAGCGCCATCGCGCTCGCCATCCATGCCGGGGGTCCCGTGCTCGGCAGCATCAATCTGATCTTTTTCTCGTCGTCGATGACGCCCGAAGCCGCCGCGAAGAAGTACCTGCCCAGCATGAAGGTCGCAGTTAAAGAAATCGAGAGGCGATGGTCCGCGGCAAACAAAGCCCGGGGGAAGCCGCCTTAGCAGCGCCGCCAGCAAATGCCGACGCCTCCTGCATAGATCCTCGCGCAGCCCCTTGAAAAACGGGCGTCGAAGGTCCTCCCCATGCGACATGCATGGTCAGGCCGTACGTGGCAACCGCTCTACGCGGTCACAAACGCCTATGGACGGCGAAATGCACGCATCCCGCCGCAACCCCTGAGAATGGCTCCTACGCTAAATCAAACTTCAGTGTGCCAAGCTTCTCAATTCGGCTGATGATCCTATCGCCGGCCCTCAGCCAGACCCGCTTCTCCTTTGGCATTCCAATGATCACTCCCTCCGGAGTGCCCGTATTCACTCGAAGACCTAGCGGCGGGCTGCAGGTGCAGCCCGGTTCAATTTGCCCGCAAGTTTCGCGCGCAATACGGTACCTGCTGAAGAAAATAGTGGCCCTGACATGTCGGCACCTCGCGAAAACCGCCTCCCACTAAAGGAGATCGCCCTCGCGAGTGGGTTCTCCGACCAAAGCCATCTTGGCCGGATTTCGAATATTCTGAACACCACACCTGCCCAATATCGCAAGGGTGAAAGCGTTAGGCTCCAAGAGCTGGAGCGAGCTTATTCATGACGAATTGAGAATATAAACCGCTGCCCCATTTACGTGTCTTGCTGGTCGGAGGTGGATTGCCGACCTGGTTCTAAAGTGCTTTACTTCCTAGGCCGGATAGCCGGGAAGGTCTGCAATGAGGTATAGTCAGACCACGAGCTCCTTGGGTTTGCCCGCGCAACTCCTCCTCGGCACTGTTGCGCTGGCAACGCTGAGCTTCGGCGCTTTTTTTCTCAACGTCGACCTGACCTCGACTGCATTTGCCTATTTGATCGTAGTCCTGTTGCTCTCGTTGATGGGCAGCTTGGCGGCGTCGATTGCCGTCATCCTGTCTGTCGTGGGACTGGCCTACTTCTTCAATGCAGCTATCTTGACGTTAGTCATTTTCTCTCTCGCGTCTGTAGTTGCAGTTGGTTTGAACCGATATGTCCTCCAGCAGGACAGGCTGCTTGAGACCGGAGCGAAGGCACAGCGTGGCGAGAAGCAGACCGGAGATGCTCTGCATCAGAGCGAGGCCTACTTGGCTCAAGCTCAGGAGCTGAGCCGGACGGGTAGCTTCGGGTGGAAGGTTGCTAGCGGTGAAATCCTCTGGTCAAGGGAGACCTTTCGAATCTTTCAATGTGATGCGGCGACGAAACCGACGATGCAGTTCGTTCTCCAGCGTACGCATCCAGAAGACCGCGCGGCCGTGCAAAGGATTCTCGAACAGGCTTCTGACGACGAAGAGGACTATGATCACGAATACCGATTGCTGTTGCCGGACGGTTCTGTGAAACATCTCCATTCGTTAGCTCGAGCTGTACGAGACGCATCTGGCAACATCGAATTCGTCGGGGCGGTGACAGATATCACGGCTACAAAAGTGGTGGAGCAGGAGCTTCGCGAGAGCGAGCAGCGCTTCCGCGACTACGCCGAAACGGCTTCCGACTGGTTCTGGGAGTCCGGTCCAGACCACCGGATGACACGCGTAACCGACCCCGCCAATGCGATCGGCATTGTGTCCTCACGCCTGATTGGCCAAGTTCCCTGGGAGTTCGCCGCCGACTTCGAATCGGAACCCGAAAAATGGCGACAATTTCGGGCGACGATTGACGCGCATCTTCCCTTTCGCGACTTCGTCTACCGCACCTCAAATGAGATTGGCGCGTCGTTCTACGTCCAGGCCAGCGGCAAGCCGATTTTCGATGGGAGCGGTAAATTCCTCGGCTACCGCGGCGGCGCCGCCGATGTCTCATCGGCTGTTCGCGCTAAGCAGGCTGAACAGGAGCTGCGCGAGGTAAAGGCTGAGCTCGCACATGTCACGCGGGTGACGACGTTGGGTGAACTGACTGCCTCCATCGCCCACGAAATAAATCAGCCCCTGGCCGGAGTGATCGCAAATGCCGACGCCTGTATCAGATGGCTTCAACACGATCCTCCCGATCTGGAAGCGGCGCGACGCTCGGTAGAATGGATTATCGACGATGGCAAACGGGCGAGTGAAGTGATCCTTCGGGTCCGAGCGCTCGCAAAAAAGACAGATTTTGAGAAGGTCTCGCTCGACGTCAATGACCTTGCAAGGGACACCATAGCGCTAGTTCATCGCGAGCTGAGCAGCCACGCCGTGTCGGTTCGAACGAATCTTGCGCCTAATCTACCCAAAATCTTTCGTGATCGCATCCAACTGCAACAGGTGATGATCAACTTGGTCATGAACGGAATTGATGCTATGGATTCAGTCGAGGACTGTTCGCGCGAGCTAGTGATCCGATCGAGCCAGAACGACAGTGGCCGAGTGGTCGTAGCGGTGACTGATTGCGGCATAGGAATACGCCCCGAAGTCGCCGAGCGCTTGTTCAATCCATTCTTTACCACTAAGTCGGCTGGCCTTGGCATGGGGCTGTCGATCTGCCGTTCGATCGTGGAAGCTCACGGTGGTTGGATATCAGCTTCTGGGAAGGACGGATTTGGCGCAACCTTTGAGGTCGTTCTGCCGTTGCAGCAAGAGGAAGCGTGCGATGGGGTGCCGCGGCTCGTCGCATGAGCCCGCGGGTCTATGACCATCCAGCTGCGATTTTGACGCAAGGCAGCCGAGAGCGGCCAGCCCGTAACAGCGGCTTGAGCGGGGGCTAAATTCTCGCTTTCGAAACACGGGGTAAACCCGACCCATCCCAACTGGATCGGTCAGCATGCACCCTGTTTTCATGCGTGAATTACATAGTCCCCGCTGTTGTTGTTGACCCGCATCAACCCTCGCCGGCGTCGATATATCGCTATCGACCCCGAGGATGGGTGCGCTCATTTGCGGCGAACGTCGCCGTCGGAGAATCTCGAGCTTATTTACACACTGCCGGGCCACTTCTTTTCACAAGCATCTGAGGGAAGTGACTATCGCACAGGCGGTGTCGACCCGGCGCAAACCGGCTCTCTGGAGGCATGGAGCTTATCGCCCGTGCAGTGAGCAATGCTGCCTCCACGAAGTGCTCCAATTGCGAAGTCCATGATCTGCTCTAGATTTGGTCGATGAAAACCTCCCGTCGTAGCGACTAGGCGCGGATCGCAAAACACGGCCGTAGTTACAAGAAGACATCGCCCAATGATTATACTATCTCCACCTTGAAACTGGTGCCGTGCTATCCCTTCCGAGACGATGTCGGCCACGATGGACTCGATCCGCTCAGTGAAGGAACGGCTAACCAACCAGTCCTCTCGTACCGAAATCACCATTAGTTCATGGAGATGTTTTTCGTTGAGGAAGCGATCCGCATGGCGCTTCTCGATAGCCGCCAGCGTCGCCCTTAGTCGCTCGGCGGGAGTACGCGGGGTTACGGAGGCTTCAGTCGCAAGAGCGATCACCTCCGCAAACAACCTGTCTGCAACAGCATCGTTCATCGCTTGCTTCGAGCTGAAGAACCGATAGACGTTTGCCGGCGACATCGAACATTCGCGCGCAATATCGGCCACCGATGTCTTCCTATGACCCATCAGCCGATACAGTCTGGTCGCAGCGTCCAGAATGCGACGGCAGGTAGCAGAATGTTCGGCTGCTAAGTTCTTGTGTTTCATGGCCCTGAAACGCTGGCTATTCCCGCATGCTGTGAATCGCGCATATCATGCTTAGGTGTTCGAGCCTGGGTTGACTCGGGGATTTTCTTCGCATTGACATACTAGCCGGCTAGCGCTGCGGCATCGCTTCCCGTCATCTAAGGTCTACTACGCGGCTTCGGTTATCTGCTCTTTGCAAGTGGCCACAAACTCGCCGATCGACACGTACATTTCTCGAACCCGCGGGATGAACGCACTCATGTTGAACACACCGTGGAAGAGTCCATCGAACCGATGCAACCGGACAGGAACCCCTGCCGAAGCCAGAGCACCGGCATAGTCCTCAGCCTCGTCACGGCTCATATCGAGCTCGAGCGTCAGGACCAGCGCGGGTGCCAGTCCGGCCAGGGAGGAAGCCCGCGAGGGCGCGGCGAGCGCGGTCAGTTCGGCGCCACCGAGGTAAGCGCCCCACATCTTCTCGCCGATGGCCCGAGTAAAGAAGGGTCCATCAGCGAATTCAGTGCGGGATGCCGTGGATGCCTCCGGATCGATCGGAGGATAGATCAGCACCTGCCCCGCCAGCGGAATGCCGGCATCGCGTGCGCGGATCGCGGCGACTGCGGCCAGATTCGCGCCGGCGCTCTCACCCATGACCACGATCCGGCCAGGATCGCCGCCGTATGCGCTAACGTGCTGCCAGACCCAGCTTAGCGCAGCGAATGTATCATCGGTTGCAGCCGGGAACGAATGTTCGGGCGCGAGCCGATAGTGCGCGGAAACGACGATTGCTCCATTTTCGTCGGCGAGCCGTCTGCAGGGAGCGTCGGCCAAATCGAGCGACCCGGAGATCCAGCCACCTCCATGATAGAATACGATCACCGGTAGAGGGCCCGCGCGGTCGGGGATGTAGATTCGCGCGCGAGGCGCCTCGACGGTTTCGACTCGCATTGCGGGTCCTGGCAGCTGCAGCTCCCTCAGGGACTCGGCCACCGCTCGTACTTCATCCAGATTGAGCTCATCAAGAGGCTTCATCCCGCGGGCCAGCATTGAGCCCAGGAGGAGCGCCGCGGCGGGATCGAGTCTGACCATTGGGGGAATAGGCGCCGAGACACGGTCAAGGGCAAATCCGCCATAGCCCACATGCGCGATCTCGGCACAGATCGCCCGGTACAAGGGCGCGCCACCCGCAAAGAAATACGCCGCCCTCGCCTTGCCCGGGATGTTCTCGCCCATGTACCAGGAGCCCTTGGAATGCGGGATGACGGTCAGGTTGAGAATGCCTTCGCACAGGCGGCCCCAGGCTTCTTCAGCCTCGTAAGTTGCCTCAAATGTCGCGGTCTTATCCGCTATGGCGCGAGCGAGAGCCGCAGCAACAAAGTTGACGTTGTCCTCGGTCGCCAATGGAACGTTATAGAGCGCGACCGCACTCTTCGGGCCGTTGATGACGAACAGATTTGGAAATCCGGCGATCTGGACACCCAGATAGCTCGTGGGGCCGTTCGCCCATCTGTCTTCGAGCTTCAGACCATCGCGCCCCCTCAGCCCGAGATTCAACAGCGGCCGTGTGAAGACATCGAATCCAGTTGCGAGGATGATCACATCGAATTCGTAGGATTTCGACGACGTGCGGACACCGGTTGGCGTGATCGCCTCTATCGGCGCGGAGCGCACGTCGACAAGATGAACATGCGGGAGGTTGTAGGCCTCGTAATAACCGGTCTCGAACGGCGGACGCTTCGACGCGTAGGGATGGTCCGTAGGACAAAGCAACGCTGCCGTCGCAGGATCCTTCACACGCACACGGATACGTTCGCGGATATATTCTGCGATCGTTTCGTTGGCCTGTTGGTTGAAAATCACATCGCTGAATGTCGAGACGAGCAGGCGAAACCCGCCGCGGTCCCAATACTTGTCGCAGATCCTGCGCCGCTCATCCGGCGTCGCTGCAAGTGCAGGACCGCTGGGCGGGTCGTAGGGCACGCCGATCATATGTTGGCGCGAGCCCGCTCGCAGCTCGGCGTGATGCTCTGCATTCCATCGCCGTTGCGCCAGATCGACGGCTTCATTGCCGAGGGGAGCGGCGAAATTGGGCGTCCGCTGAAACACGGTCAGCTCCGCCGCTTCGTTCGCAATCTCCTGGATAACCTGGATGCCTGTCGAGCCCGTGCCGATCACCGCAACCCGCTTGCCAGTGAGGTCCACGGGCTCGTGCGGCCAACTACTCGTCCGGTAGAGTTCGCCCCTGAATGTCTCTGAACCCGGAAACTCCGGCTCTTTCGCGACAGAAAGGCCGCCGACACAAGACACCACAAAGCGTGCCGTGCAGGTGGCTCCGTCATCGGTGCAGATTATCCAACGCGCGGCCTTGTCATCCCACGTTGTCGACGTCACGCGCGTATTGAAACGAAATGCGCGGCGGACATCCAGCTTGTCAGCTACCCATTCCAGATAGGCCAAGATTTCCGGCTGCCCGGCAAAGCGCTCCGACCACTCCCATTCGCGCTGTATCTCTTCGGAAAAGGAGTAGCTGTAGTGGATCGATTCGAAATCGCAGCGGGCACCGGGATACCGGTTCCACCACCATGTACCGCCCACTCCTCCGGCCGCCTCGAAGGCTTGAACATCCAGCCCAAGCTCGTCGCGCATTTTGTGCACTGCGTACAAACCGGCAAAACCTGCGCCGACCACAACGACATCGTAATGCGATCCCATCAGCGTATCCTCCATCTGAAGCGGCCCCAGGTTTTCCTGCGTTGCCAGCACAGAGCTTGGACCCGACCGACATCGGCTGTCTTCGGCTAAACGCTCAAATTTCTGGAGCAAAATTGACCATTTGGCGATATGCTCGACCTATGGCACGTTCTTCGGAAAAATTGATCCTCGCAACCGTTCGCCGTATCGCCACGGCGTTGGTGCCCGAATTGCCCTCGATTGGTGACGGGACCCTTTCCCACATTCTGGCGGCGATGCCAGAAATCCCCCAGGGCGGCATGATCGACCTCGCGCGGGCGAGCTGCCACGCCAACAGCAAGGCGATTTTGCACGCGCTAATCAATTCAGTCCCATTCGAACAGATCGCTCCCCCCGCCGAAGTGGTGCAGTCCACGCGCGCCATGGTCCAGCACAACTTCAGCTATGACGCAATTATGCGGGCTTACCGAGTGGGACTGATCTATTGGTGCAAGCGCTGGTCCGATGCTGTCGAGCAGCATTGCCGCGATACGTCTACTGCCGTCTCGGTTGTTAGTTATGGGACGACATTCTTGATCGGCTGGTTAGATCTGATCACTCACCGGCTGAGTGCCGAGTATAGAGATGAAGCCGAGCGCGTTGCGCGGGAGGGCTCGCTGGCGTGGGCGGCCTTCGTCCAGCGTGTTTTGGCCGAAGACGATGTCAATATGCGCGATGCAGGCCTGCGCCTGAGCTATAACCTTGCAGGGCATCATGTTGCGCTCGTTTTGCACCGACATCAAAGCGGGGATCAAACGCCTCTCGATTCGACCGCACATGAAATTGCCGGCTCGTTGAGCCAAGCAAAGCCACTGCTAGTCCGTCCCGACATCGACACGGTTTGGTGCTGGATCCCAGCACAAGTCGGGCGTGAAGCTCGTCCACCGCAAGCTGCGGTACTTGTCGGTCAGGGTCGGCCAGCCGTCGGGATCATCGGATTCCGCCGCAGCCACAGAGAAGCCTGCGACGCACTTCGAGTCGCACGTCTTGCAGGTTATCCTGCCGGGACCGTGACTCACTTTGACCACGTGGAGCTTGCAGCTCTTTGCGGGAGCGATCCCGCGTACTGCCGCGCGTTCATAGCCGACAAGCTTGGGCCTTTGGCAGACGAGACAATCGAAGCACGTCGCTTGCGGGCCACACTCAAAGGATTCTTTGATGCCAACAGCAATCTCCGCGCAGCCGGCGCCTGCCTCGGCCTCCATCACAATACGATTCGCTATCGTCTCGATCGCGCGGAGACACTCCTTGGACGTCCGCTCAAGCAAAATCGATTGCATCTTGAACTCGCCCTCCACCTAGCGGACCGGCTTGCCGCGCCCCAACCGGCGCCAAGGGCTTGAATCTGGCCGCGCACGTCCTCGCTCGGGCGCTGGCGTCGTACTACGATAATCGGTCGACCGACTTTTTGGATGCCTATTGGCGCACCGCGCCTCGGCGCGTGTGGCGCGCTCAGCACTTCTCCTGGTGGATGACGTCGATGCTCCACCGATTCCATGAGGGGACCGAGTTCGACCTGAAGCGCCAACTTGCAGAGCTTGAGCTCGTGGCCTCGTCTCGCGCCGCCGCGACAACCAAGCTTCGGTGCAGCGCGCCATGCGCCTCGCCAGAGAACGGCATGCCAAGCGTGTGGTCGATCTCAAGATCCGTCGAATGATCAAAAGTTATCCGCTCGAGATCCGCGGATATTTGTATGCAGCCATTCGCTGGAGCAGAACTCCCGATGCCGCCGCTGGGGACGAGCGCAACCGTTTCGCCTGTGACGGCGCTTGGCGCGGCGACCCAATCAGCCGCCCGATCAACCCACTTGGAAGGTACGAAGCTCCGCAATTTGAAGTAACGTATGGCTCGGCTGGCCTGTCTCACATACGGTCACGGAAAACTCATCAACGATCTCAATCCATCGCGGATATTTCCAAGGCCCAACCGTCGCTTTCACGTGATTCTTGAGAGCGAGCTCCAGCCGTGGGCGCGACGTCGATGAACGCGATCTTGTCACCTCTGCCAAGCTCAACGTTGCGGTCGACCCATGCCACGGCGTTGTAGGAAGTCGCGTGACCAGCGTCGGCTTTGTCAAAATGACTGTGCATCTCATCCAATCTTCGGTGCCGGCGCGGCTTGGCCGGCGCTGAACGCATCCCGCAACGCCCTGCGCAATATCTTGCCGCTCGAGTTCTTCGGCAGCTCTTCCACGATCTCGATTATCCGCGGATATTTGTATGCGGCCATTCGCTGGCGGCAGAACTCCTGCAGTTCGTCCATCGTGGCGTGCTGGCCGTGCTTGAGGCTAATGACCGCCCTCACGGTCTCGCCGCGGTAGGAGTCGGGGGCGCCGACCACAGCGACCTCGCGGACCGCGGGATGAGTATAGAGCACGTCTTCCACCTCTCGCGGCCAGACCTTGTACCCGCCCGCGTTGATCATGTCCTTCTTGCGATCTACGAGGTAGAACCAACCATTCGCATCCATAAAACCAATGTCTCCGCTGCGCAGCCCATCCGGCTGCATCGTCTTTGCGGTATCCTCCGGATTGTTCCAGTATCCAGCGGACAATGATGACCCGTTGATGATGATCTCCCCTTGCTCGCCGATGGCAGCGGGAGCGCCGTTCTCGTCGGCGATCCAGGCCTGTGTATGCGGCGTCGGAACACCGATGGACAGTGTTCCCGTCAATTCGTCGATCGGTGCCTCGCGATCCGCAGGCACAAGAATGACCGGCCCATTGGTCTCGGTCATGCCATAGCCGTGATAGATGTAGTGCCCAAACTTGGCCTTGAAGTCCCTCAGCACCTGCGCAGGAACCGGTGCGCCTCCCGAACATATCGTAGTGAGGCTCTTCAACTGGTCGGCGCGCACGGTGCCTTCGTTCAACATGGCCATCAGAGCCGTGATGGCGCAAAACGCGACGCCAGCGCCATGCTCCTCTATCGCGTCCGCAGTCACATTGGGATGAAAGCGATAGGTCAAGATGAGTGGCGCCGCGCGAACGAGCGCCAGCGCGAGACCTGCGATCAATCCCGTGATATGAAAAAGTGGAGCGACGCCAAGGACCGGTGTGCCCGTTTCGACATGCATCCAGCGTGCAATGCTTTCCGCCGTTATCACGGCACCGCCATGCGTGTTCATCGAGCCCTTGGGAACGCCTGTCGTTCCGGAGGTGTAAACCAACATGGCTAGGTCGGATGCCGCAGGTTCAATGATCGTAGCGGATCGTCCCTTTCTGGCTTCGATAAGCTGAATCAAATTCGACGCTACCTTCCCCCTGGACAGGCCGCCGAGTATGCGACGATCGTTCCGCGATTGAAAATCGAACGCAGATGTCGTGAAGAGTGCGGGCAACGTGCGCTGGAGGCCACTGACGGCATCGCGATATAGCTCGTCTTGGCAGACAAGTGCCTTGGGCAGGCTGTCATCGAGGATAAGCGCCAGTTCGCGGGCGGTGTTCATCGGATTGACGGTGACAACGATCCCGCCCAGCTTCCAGGCCGCGAGCGCAGCGATGACAAACGCAGGAGTATTTTGAAGATATAGCGCGAGCCGGTCACCTTGACCGAAGCCTTCGTCCGCGAGTGCCGTTGCAAACGCATCACTCGATGCGTCGAGTTCGGCGTAGGAGATTTTCTGATCGAAATAGATGACAGCGGGCTGCGCCGCTGCTGACCGAACCGACTTCTTGAAGATCGAGACGATATTCGAGGCTTTTGGCACTCCGCCTTCCTGGTTAGCTTCATAGAGGGCCCGCCACGGCCGTGCGGCGTAGGGGCTCAGTTCGTCCAGATGGCTTTTAGTCGACATTTTCGAGCCCTTATTCCGAACCTTCTCGGAGTGGTTGCAATTCGCTATTTGACCATACCTCTTATGCCAGACGAGCCCACCTCAGACAAAAAATGCAACTGTAATGTTAGTTTGGAGCAACGGCGCCGGCAGCGCTGCTAACGGTCGTCGTCCCGGATCGACGACGGGTGCCGGCACAGCGGCGCGACCCGAATCTCCATGAATGGAAACAGCGGCAGGCTGCACAGGATGTCGTGCAATTCTTGCGCGCCCGAGACGTCGAATATGCTGACATTGGCGTAGCGTCCGGCCACCCGCCACAAATGGCGCCAGGCCCCTGTGCGCTGCAGCTCCACGGCGCGGACACGCTCCGCCTGCTTCAGCGCGTCGGCTCGCTCAGTCGGCAGATCGTGCGGGATCCGCACCTCCATTTCGACGTGAAACAGCATGACGATGAACTCTTTCTGCAAGGTTGAAGCGACCGCGCGAAAACGGCGTGGAGCCGCGGCGCGATCGCGGCGGCTCCCTTAATCGTCTTTACCAGCTCGTCCGCCTTGTCTTCAGCCCTGCACCAGTCCGCGGCTGACGAGGTTGATGTCATCGGGATTAACCAGATCCTTCGCCGTCCAACCGGAGACGTCGTAGTCGCTCATGCATTTGCGCACGAAATCCTGCATGGCGCCGAGGTCGCCGGTGGCGGCCGCGGCGTTCAGCGTCTCGACCCGCAGGTTCTCGTAGTTGCCGGCATAGTTGCGCTCGTAGAGCTCGTGCCTGCCACCGAATTCGGAGCCGACCGCGTCCCACAGCAGCTTGAGCAGCTTGATCCGGTCGATGGCGGCATAACCGTTGGAGCCGCGCACGAAGCGGTCGAGATAGGGCCGGATCGCATCGCTCTCCAGATCGGCCGAGCTCGACGGCAGATAGATCAGGCCGCTCGCGACATGGCGCTCGATCAATTCCTTGATCCGCGGATAGGCCATCGGCGCGAACACACGATAGGCCAGCCCGTAGTTTAGGTTGGGCAAATTGTAGCCCTCGGTGCCCTGCCAGGCGATCGGCGATTTCACCATCGCGTCCGCAATGCCGTGGAACAGATTGCGCCAGGCGATCACCTCGCCCACAGCGGTCTGCACGCCGCGGAAGTCCTTGGAGCCGGTCGCCTCTACGGCCATCGAAAACAGGCCGGCGATGAAGTCGAGCTTCACGGCCAGCCGCGTCACGCCGTGCAGCGTGAACCGCGGGATGAAACCGGACGCCGGGAAGAACTGGTTGATCTTGTCGACGTCGCCATAGATGAAGACGTTTTCCCAGGGCACCAGCACCTTGTCGAACACGAGGATTGAGTCGTTTTCATCGAAGCGGCTCGACAGCGGGTAGTCGAACGGCGAGCCGGTCGCCGCCGCCGTGAATTCGTAGGACGAGCGGGCGATCAACTTGATGCCCTTGGCATCCATCGGCGCCGTGAAGATCAGCGCGAACGACTTGTCCTTGATCGGGATGCCGTAGTGAGCGATGAAGTTGTAGTGCGTCAGGGCCGAGCCGGTTGCGACCACCTTCGCCCCGGAGACGATCAGGCCGGCGTCAGTCTCCTTCTCGACATGCATGAAGACGTCGCGCACCTCCTCGATCGCCCGATCACGATCGATTGGAGGGTTGACGATGGCGTGATTCCAGAAGTCGAGCCGTTCCTGGGTCCGGGCATACCACTTCCTGGCGTTGCCGGCGTAGTCGCCATAGAAGCTCGAATTCGCACCCAGCGTGCCAAGGAACGATGCCTTGTAATCAGGTGAACGGCCCATCCAGCCGAACGCAACCTTCTGGAGTTCGGCGATCGCGTCGCGGCCCTTGATCAGATCGTCGGCCGTCTTCGAGCCGAGGAAGAACGGATGAGTTAATTGTCCCGAGCCGGTATCGGTCAGGACGCCGATCTGATCCTTCTTCTCGTGAAAACGGTCGTACCAGCGCGCCACCATCCGCGCCGAATTGCGAAACGCGGGATGCTGTGTGACGTTCTTGACGCGCTCGCCGTAGATGTAGATTTCTCTTCCGTCCTGGATGCTGTCCAGGAATTCCGCGCCGGTATAGACGCTGGTAGTCGACGCAGGCATGTCGGCTCGCAGGGCGGCTGCTGTAGTCATGGACACTTCTCCTCCGTTTGTGTCGTTGGACCGGCGGCGTTGCAGCACCGGCCTGGGACCAATCCCGTCACGCTCTCGGTCGGCGCGACATCGGAGGAAACGCTATGCGCTCACGAGGAGCGGCGAAAGGTATCAAACCATACCGCGCGGACCGGCCCAAGTCGGGCTATGACTCGATCGCACGGACCGGACGGCAATGATCGTCCGGCCAACGCAACGCCGCAGGCGACGGAGCAGTCGCGCAGCACGGCAAGGAAGCGAAAACCGGAGCGAGCCATGGCCACGGGTTTAGGCAAGAATTTCGACAGCAGCGCTGTCGCTTTCCATCGTGATGGAGAACTGGCCCTCGACGCCTGCGTCGTGACGATCGGCGCGTTCGACGGCGTCCACCGCGGCCATCAGGAGCTACTCCGGCAGACAATTGCGGCAGCGCAACGCCGCGGCGTTGCCGCCGTGGTCTACACCTTCGATCCGCCGCCAAAGGTGTACTTTGGCCAGGCCGAGCCGTTGATATCGCTGCGCGAAAAGCTCAAGCGCATCGCAACATTTGCGCCGGACCATATCATCGTCGCCGACTTCAACCGGATCTATGTGCGGCGCACAGCGGCGGATTTCCTCGCCGAGCTGCGGCGGCTGCAGCCGCGTGAAGTGGTCGTCGGCGAGGATTTCCGCTTCGGGTCCTGCAAGGGCGGCACGGCGTTGCTGTTGCGGCAACACTTCAACACCCGCATCCTGCCACCGGTGCGCTGCGGCAATGGCGAGATCGTCTCCAGCAGCCGGATCCGGAGCTTGCGGCGATCCGGACTTGCTGCGGCGGCGGCGACGCTGGAAAACTGGCGAGACATCGCGCCCTCGGCTAATCGATCTGGTTTGGCCCAACCTGAGGCCGCAAGCCAATGACCGCGATCGATCCGCGCGAGCTGCGCAATGCCTGTGGCCAGTTCGGCACCGGTGTCACCATCATCACGACGCATTGCGAGGGCCGCGACCATGGCATGACGGCCAACGCCTTCATGTCGGTCTCGCTCGATCCGCCGCTGGTCGCCATCTCGATCGCTAAAAGCGCGAAGATGCTTCGCAACATCCATAACACAGGCCGCTTCGCTGTCAGCGTCCTCGCCGAGGGGATGGAGGATTTCGCGTGGCATTTCGCCGGCAAGCCGAGGCTCGACCTTTGCGACATCTTCGAACGGCGCAACGAGCTACCCGTGATCGCCAACGCGGCAGCCTATTTCGTGACCGATCTCGCCGACGAGATCGTCGCCGGGGACCACACCATCTTCCTCGGCCGCGTCCGCGAGATGGCGCTGGAGCCCAGCAAGAAGCCGCTACTGTTCTTCCGCGGCCGCTTTGGCGGCCTTGCCGACCCGCACCCTGCGCCCGCGATGCTGGAGAATGCTGCTTACGAATTTGTGTGGTGAAGCCGCCAACCGATATTCCCGAAAACGGGATGCAAGTTTGATCAAACTGCAAGAAGAGGAGGAAATGACCATGCTGAACGTCACCAAGGACACCATCACCGACCACGTGATCGCCGCGCTCGCGAAGGACATTCCGGATCGTAACCGTCAGATCATGACGAGCCTGATCCGCCACATGCATGATTTCTGCAAGGAGGTCGACCTGACCTTCGCCGAGTGGTTCGCGGCCTGCGAATTCCTGCGGCGCGCCGGCGACATTTCGGACGAGAAGCGCAACGAGTTCATCCTGATCGCTGATATCCTCGGCGTCGAGGTGCTGGTCGATATGCTCGACCACCGGGTCACCGACGGCGAGAGCGAGTCCACCGTGCTTGGGCCGTTCTACCGGGAAAACCCGCCGGTACTGCCCAAGGGCGCCTCCATCATCAAGAAGACGTTCGACAACGCGCAGACTGTCAAGGTCAGCGGGTGCATCAGCGACACCGCAGGGCGGCCGATCGAGGGCGTCACCATCGACGTCTGGGAAGACGCGCCGAATGGGCTCTACGATCTGCAGGATCCGGAGCAGCCGGCCTACAATCTGCGCGGCCGGTTCACCACCGACGCCAAAGGCGAATACGCGTTCGTTGCGCTCCGCCCCGAGCCCTATCCGATCCCCTATGACGGCGCGGGCGGCGAGCTCCTGAAGTACATGGGCCACCATCCCTGGCGCCCGGGCCACATCCACTTCATGCTCTCGAAGGACGGCTATCAATCGCTGATCTCGCAGATCTACGATTCCGAGACCAAGTATCTCGACAACGACTCGGTGTTCGCCGTGAAGCAGAGCCTGATCGGCAAGTTCAACAAGGCGCCGGCCGGTGCCGACACCGATCTGGTTCTCAACTTCGACTTCAAGCTCAAGAAGGCGGCCGTCGAACGGCTCGTCGCTGCAGAGTAATACCCGTAATGTTCTGCCAGGCCCCACCGGCCTGGCAGGACTCATTCTGAACTGACCTGCGAGGATATATGAGTCGTGCCGTGATCGAAGTCGCCGAGCCTGTGGAGCGAGTGCAGGCTCACACAAAGGACACCGCGATCCGCAGCATCCGCGCCACCATCGTGGAGGCGCCGACCCGTCGTCGGCACAAGCTCTCGAACACGGAAGTCACGCATCAGGGCTACGTGCTGGTGCGCGTCCTGCTTGACAACGGCGTGACGGGCATCGGCGAAGCCTCGACGCTCGGCGGACCGCGCTGGGCCGAGGAGAGCGTGGAGTCGATCAAGGCTGCGGTCACGAATTATCTGGGGCCGGCGCTGCTCGGGCAGTCTGCCCTCGCCTTCGAGGCCAATGCGCTCCGCATGGGCAAAGCCGCGACCCGCAATTTCGCGGCCAAGGGCGCGATCGAGTCCGCCCTGCTCGACGCCGCGGGCAAGACACTCGGCCTGCCCGCCAGCGCCTTGCTCGGTGGAGCAGTACACGAACGCATCGAGGTGACCTGGGCGTTGGCCTCGGGCGACAGCGACCAGGAGGTCGAGGAGGCTAGGGAGAAGCTCCGGCGCCGCGAACACCGCCAGTTCAAGATCAAGTTCGGCTTCAACCGGCCACAAGCCGATCTGAAGCGGCTGCAGGCGCTGCGCGCCGGCCTCGGCGACGAGGTCCGCCTGATCGTCGATGTTAACCAGGGCTGGACCGAGGCCGAATGCATCCGCTTCATGCCCGCGCTGGAGGAATTGGATGTTGCCCTGATCGAACAACCGGTGTCGGCGCTACAGCTGGAGGCCATGGCGCGCGTCGCGGCCCGCACGTCCATCCCGCTGCTGGTCGACGAAGCGGCCTTCACCAAGGAAGAGATCGCCCGCGCAGGCACGATGGCCTGCGGCAGCGTCTACTCGCTGAAGCTCGTGAAGAGCGGCGGCCTGTTTGAGATGAAGGGCGCCGCTGCGGTCGCCCGCGCGCACGGCCTCGAGCTCTATGGCGGCTGCCTGCTGGAGAGCAGCATCGGCGCAGCTGCGCATCTCGCCGCATTCGCCACCCTGCCCAAGCTCGAATGGGGCACCGAGCATTTCGGTCCGCGGATCCTCGTGGAGGACTTGGTCGTCAACCCGATCAGATTCGAGGAGTTCGAGATCTGCGTTCCCGACGGTCCCGGTCTCGGCGTCGAGGTCGACGAGGACAAGATCCGGGCCTTCGCCCGGAAGGACTAGGCAGGCGGCGTCGTTCCCGCGGACGATTGACAATCCGAGGACCTACGCCCAGTCTTTACGCTGGAACCATCGTCTCGATCGTGCGCTGATGACCACGCGATACCAAACCCGGCGGGACCTCCAGGCCGCTTCCGCGGAAGCGCGCGAACAAGCGTCCGGCTGACCGTGACCGACCGCGACGACGTCATGGATCTCAGGCGACTGGTCTATTTCGTTGCCGTCGCCGAGGAACTGCATTTCGGCCGTGCCGCCTCGCGGCTCGCGATCGCGCAGCCGCCGCTCAGCCGGCAGATCGCGCAACTCGAGAGCGATCTCGGCGTCATGCTGATCGACCGGAGCCGAAGCCAGATCCGGCTGACCCAGGCCGGCAGCGTGCTTTTGGAGCGTGCGCGCGACGTGCTGGAGCGACTCGACCGAACGCATCGCGAGATCAAGCGGATCGGAGAAGGTTTTTCGGGACATCTGCGCGTCGCCTTCGTCGGATCGGCGACCTATGGCGTGCTGCCCAATGTGATCAAGGCGTTTCGCTCCGCCTATCCCGACGTCGAACTCGCGCTGTCGGCGATGAACAACGCCGAGCAGAAGCGCGCGGTGATCCAGCGCGAGATCGATATCGCCATCGCCCGCCCCTCGCTCGACGACGAGGAGTTGAAGTCGGAGCTGCTGCTGCAGGAGCCGTTGATCCTCGCGCTGTCCGACACCTCGCCTTTGCTCGAACAGCGGGTCACCAGGTTGTCGGCGCTGAAGGCCGAGACATTCATCCTCTACCCGCGCAAGCCGCGCCCGAGCTTCGCCGACCACATCCTTAACATATGCCTCAAAGATGGCTTCATTCCAAAATCGCAGGTGCTGGCCCAGGACTATCAGACCGCGATCAGCCTGGTCTCGGTCGGCGTCGGCATCGCGCTGGTGCCGAAATCGGTCTCGGAGGCGGAACGCCCCGGCGTCGCCTACCGCGCCTATGAGGGATATAATCCAGGGACCGCGCTGTCGCTGAACTACCGGCGCGACAACCGGATGCCGCATTTGTTCAATTTCCTGAAGATCGCCCAAAAGGTTACGCGTCGTGAACGGGGATAGGCGTGTCCACGGCCTTCAATTCCAGCGATCGATGATCAGGCAAAGACGGCGACAGGATTTCGCGAAGTGAAATTGCTGCTATAACGCCGCACGCTTGTCTCGCGCTCGCAGAGCTTCGACCAGCGCAGCATGCTCCTTATTGAATTGAGTCCAATCGATCGGCAGCTGGATCCGAGTGACGCTGACGATAGTAAAGCGATCAAAACGATCGACAAATCGATTTGTCGCTTCAGCCAAACACGGTTCCCACTTATCAGCGCCAGCGTCGAGTGAAATTTCCTATTCAAAATCACCCAAGGACGAACCGCCATCCGAGCATTGTTGGTCAAATGTCTCTTAAGTTCGTCAATTTGATCGTCGCTTGCATGATCAACAACTCTCGAAACGCAAGCTCGCTCGAAGAGATGACGCATTTCGTACAACTCTTCGGCCTCAGCGATTGATATCGGACGAACGCGATATCCGCTACGCGCGCACCTCGACGAGATCTTGCTCCTGCAGTCGCAGCAACGCCTCGCGAATCGGCGATTTAGATAGTCCAAACCGCTTCGCGAGTTCCTGTTCGTAGATCGCCTCTCCAGGTGTAAGTGTGCAGTTCAGGATATCTTCACGAATTTGGTCAAAGACATCGGTGGCTGACATTCCCCTTTATATGAGATATCTCAAGCGCTACCGCCATTCGTCTTGGACGGCTCGCGGGCGTCGTGGCGGCCCATGGGCGCGCACAGAGAACGCCGAACCGAAGCCCCCAAGTCGTTCGATCAGCCTAAAGCCGTTTGGAATGGTATCTTTCACAATAGATTCCTTATGTGAATAATCCGGCTTCGTTGGCCGCCTAAAATCGCGGTCGAGCGCAGGATGCCCCGCGCAAGAGCCACCGTTCTAGAGCCATCATGAAGGGCCAGCCATGGTGGCGCCGCTGGCCGGAATCGTCATCGCAGCTTGCCTCCTTCGAAAATGAAAGAAGGCCATCGGCCGATCAACAAGCACGCGGTACCCAGTGGCGCTGATCGGTCTCTCGACGAAAGTAGTGAGATTTCCTCCCGAAAGCGCCAGAGCTCGCCGCAGGCTTTCTTCGAATTGCGATCCGAGCACAAAGCCAAGTAGCGTCGGGGCCGGATGAAATCCCAGCCGGATCAAAACAAATCCAGCGAGGCCGATGATGAGGGTTTCGCCACAGGAAACTCGGCTGCGAGATGGCGAATGAGCCACTTGGGACGAGCTACGAAACCGCATGCGGCGGTGACGGAAAAGGCGGACGCGCTGCCACCCTCAATGCCTTGTTCGACGAATGGAATAACCAGCGCAGGGGTGCGCCGGGCGAGCAGGGCAAGATCGCGCGCTACGGCACGATTGATTGGCTGTTCCGACAATACAAGACCGAGAAGGCGTATACTGAGAAGGTCTCACCTCGGTCGCGCCCGGACTACGAACGGATCATGCAAATGATCTGCGACACGGTCGGCAACAGCGGACGGCGGATCGGCGAACGGCAGATCATGGAAGTCACGCCCCGAGCCGCTGATAAGATCTACGACAAAATCATCAACGGCCCGAACGGCGTCAGATTGCGGCAGGGAGAAAAGGTAGTGGGGCTCTGCCGAAAGGCGTGGCGGATCATGCGTCGGCTGCACCCAGAGTTGTTCGATAGGAAGCACCCGAACCCCTGGGACGATTTCACCCTCAAGAGCCGCACCAAGACCAAGAAGCACGCGGTCACTCGAGAGGAGGTCTATAAATTTGCATGGGGCTGCATCAAAGAAGGGCGGCCTGAACCCGCGGCTGTCGCGGTGATCTGCTTTGAATGGCTGCAACGGCCGGAGAACGTGGTGGCTGGGTTTTTGACTTGGCCCGACTATCGCAGCAAAAACTGGCCACACGCTGTGCGCATTGAGCACCACAAGAACAAGGCGTTGGTCTGGCATCCGCTCGAAGAGACTCTCGACGGAGACACCGTCAAGTTTTACGCCGAAGCGGAGGACGTTTTAAGCCACCTGCCCAAGCTCGGCGTCCCTATGATCATGCGTCGGATCCAAAAGGGTGAACGCAAGGGCGATGCCAAAGTGTGGTCCTACCCTGGCATGGAAAAAGTTGTGCAGCAGATGCGCAAGAAGATCGACGGCGTATCAAAGCTGTTCACGCTTGATGCCTGTCGACACGGCGGCATGACCGAACTCGAGGAAGCCGAACTGACGGACGGCCAGGGTCGTGCGCTCTCGGGCCACAAGACCGCACAGGCCTATCGCGGCTATGCCAAGGAAACAATGATGCGAGCGTTGGCTGCGACCCGTAAGCGGCATGCACACCTCTTAGCGCAGAAGGAACTCGATCAGCAGAATGCTGATGGAGCAGCATTACCTCGAGACGAAACGCAGACCTCTCCAATTTCGAAGACTAGCGTCCGATCTCAAGGATAGACTTCGCGCTTCGTTGAACGCCGTAAAAGGCGGCGTGTTCTGCAACTGTCGATCCCGCACGCAACATCAACGGCAGCGGTCGAAGCTTGCAACGCGCGGACAGCGTCATCTGCTCAATTCGTATTTTGATAAGTTGAGCGACGTTCAACGCGCGACGACTTTCACCTGCGGTCGACCAAAAACGAAACGAGCACAGAATTTCCAAATGCGAGGCAAATGGAATTTCCAAATGCGCTGCAAATCCTGCCTTGAGCAAGGCCGTTTTCATAACAAAATCAGCGCGTTGGCTCTGGCTGGGGCGGGAGGGATCGAACCTCCGAATGGCGGAATCAAAATCCGCTGCCTTACCGCTTGGCTACGCCCCATCAGGCGACCGAGAAACGGCGGAAGAACCGGCCCCCGCAGATTCCCTTCGGTCGCAGCCGGTCTATAGGGAGAGGCGCGGTATTTCAACCGCCTGGAGGGTCAAAATACCACACCGATCCGCCGATCCGCCACACCTCACTCCATTATGGAGAACCCCGAGGATCCGGCGGGCGCCCGCCCGGCCTTCCGGCCATTGAGACCGCCCCCGTTTCGTGAGAATACGGCGCCAATATTTGTCCACGGGAGTGAGCCATGACCTACCGCGCGCCGATCAATGACATGCTGCTGTCCCTCAACCATGGCGCCGGCCTCAAGGCTGCCGTGGAGGCCGGTCATTACGGCGAGTTCGACCTGGACATCGTCGCGGCCGTGCTGGAGGAGGCCGGCAAGTTCGCAACCGACGTGCTGGCGCCGCTCAACAAGGTGGGCGACGAGCACGGCATCAAGCTCGACGACGGCAAGGTCACGACCGCGCCCGGTTGGCCGGACGCCTACAAGCGCTGGACCGAAGGCGGCTGGAACGCGGTGTCCGGCCCCGAAGATTTCGGCGGCCAGGGCCTGCCGATCGCGATCAACGCCGCCTGCACCGAGATCTGGAGCGCGGCCAACGTCGCCTTCGGCCTCTGCCCGCTGCTCACCGCCTCGGCGATCGAGGCGCTGGACGCGCATGGCAGCGACGAGCTGAAGAAGATCTATCTGGAGAAGCTCGTCTCCGGCGAATGGACCGGCACGATGCAGCTCACCGAGCCGCAGGCCGGCTCCGACGTCGGCGCGCTGCGCACCCGCGCCGAGAAGCAGGCCGACGGCACCTATCGCATCAAGGGGACGAAGATCTTCATCACCTACGGCGAGCACGACATGACCGACAACATCGTGCATTTCGTGCTGGCCCGCCTGCCCGATGCGCCCGCCGGCACCAAGGGCATCTCGCTGTTCCTGGTGCCCAAATTCATGGTCAATGCCGACGGCTCGCTCGGCGCACGCAACGACATCTTTGCCAGCGGCGTCGAGCACAAGCTCGGCATGCATGCCTCCCCCACCTGCACCATGACGATGGGCGATCACGGCGGCGCCATCGGCTTCTTGATCGGCGAAGAGAACCAGGGCATGCGCTGCATGTTCACGATGATGAACCAGGCCCGCCTCGGCGTCGGCCTCGAGGGCGTCGGCGTTGCCGACCGCGCCTATCAGCAGGCCTTGTCGTACGCCCAGGAGCGCAAGCAGGGTCGCGCCGTCGGCAGCAAGACCGACGGCTCGGATGCGATCTTCGTTCATCCCGACGTCAAGCGCATGCTGATGCGGATGCGGGCGCAGACGGCCGCCGCGCGCACCATCTGCTATGCGACCGCGGTCGCGATCGACGTCTCGACGCGCGCCAAGGACCCGAAGGTGCGTGCCGATGCCGCCGCACGCGCGGCGCTGCTGACGCCGATGGCCAAGGCCTATTCCACCGACATCGGCAACGAGGTCGCCTATCTCGGCGTGCAGGTCCATGGCGGCATGGGCTTCATCGAGGAGACCGGCGCGGCGCAGCACTATCGCGACGCCCGCATCACCGCGATCTACGAGGGCACCAACGGCATCCAGGCGATCGACCTCGTCACGCGCAAGCTCGCAGCCAATGGCGGTGCCTCGGTATGGGCGCTGCTCGACGAGCTCTCGGCAACCGTCAAGAAGGTCGAGGCCTCCAATGATCCCGCCTTCGGCACCACCGGAGCGAAATTGCGAGAAGCGCTCGAGGCGCTGACGCGCGCCAGCAAGTGGCTGCTGGAACGCGTCACGTCCGCACCGAACGAGGCGCTGGCCGGCGCGACGCCCTATCTGCAGCAGTTCGGCGCCACGCTCGGCGGCTGCCTGCTTGCTTCCGAGGCGCTCGCCGCCAAGGCCGACGGCAACACCGACGCCGCGCGCTATGTCTCGCTCGCGCGCTTCTTCGCCGAGAACATCACCGTGCAGGCCGGCGCGCTCGAGCGCACGGTGACAGAAAGCGCGGAATCGGTCGCGGCGGCAGATGCGGTGCTGCTGGGGTAGGTTGCTTCATGTGTCCCGGACCCGCTGCAACGCGTAGCGTTGCTGCGCAGAGCCGGGACCCATGACAGCAAGAGATCGCGGCGACATGGCCCCGGAATGGCTCCGAAAAGGTTGAGCCGGCGCATTGGCACGCCTGCGAGATGATGTAGGCTGATGCCCGGCAAGACTCGCCGAGCGGCGGGCGGAGGGGGGCTCTCATGGCGAATGGCAATATCGTCGTCACCGAGGAGCGCGAAACGCGCGTGATCTCGCTGCGCCGCCCGGGCAAGAAGAACGCGATCACCCAGGACATGTACCGGGAGATGAGCCGCGCGATCGACACCGCGCAAAACAACCCCGATATCCGCTGCATGATCATCACCGGCGGCTCCGGCGTGTTCACCGCCGGCGACGACATCGACGATTTTCTCCACGCCGACGCTTCGCGCCCCGAAACGCTGTCGGAGGGCGCCAAGTTTCTCTATTCGCTCGCCCTCAACGTCAAGCCGATCATCGCGGCGGTGGACGGCGCCTCGATCGGGATAGGCACCGTGATGCTGTTTCACTGCGACTACGTGCTGGCCTCGAACGCCGCCACCTTCTCCGCGCCCTACATCCATCTCGGCCTGGTGCCGATCGGCGCGGCCAGCCTCTTGATGCCGAACACGATGGGATATCAGCGCGCCTTTGCGATGCTGGTGATGGGGCGGACTTTTTCCGCCGCGGAGGCGCATGCCGCCGGCTTCGTCAACACCGTGGTGTCGCCGGGACATACCGAGGTCGAGGCGCGCAAGGTGGCGCGCGACATCTGCCGGCTGCCGGCCGAGGCGATCGCGACCTCCCGCAAGCTGCTGCGCGCGCCGGCCGAAGAGCTCACCCGCCGCATCGACCAGGAAGGCCATCTGTTCGGCGAACGGCTGAAGTCGGACGAGGCGGTGGCGGCGTTCAACGCGTTCGCGAACAGGAAGAAGCGGTAGAATGCACTTTGCGTCTCACCGTGCGGGAGACGGATCAAAGCTCTCTCCGCGAGTCCGGAATCGCAGGGTGGGCAAAGGCGCACTTGCGCCATGCCCACCATCTGCCGATGAGGGCGAAAGACGTGGGAACGCTTCCGCCTTTGCTCTGCAGCTACGGCGGACAAGTCGCTTTGTCCACCTTACGAGAATCGCATTGTCGTTACCGGATAGAACCCCTCATCCGGCGCTTCGCGCCACCTTCTCCCACAAGGGGAGAAGGAAGAAAGCGCGGCGCGTTCACGACAATGCTTCGTGAAAACTTCGCGCAAAATGACTAACCTGGTTCCATGCGATACCGATCCCTCCTTGCCGCACTCGCCCTCACCTGCGCCCTCCCCGCCTCCGCGCAGACCGCAGCCCCCGTCGAGCTGCGCGTCCTCGCCATCAACGATTTCCACGGCAACCTGCGGCCGCCGCCGGGCGGCATCCGCATCGGAGATCCCGAGGACAAAAGCAAGAAGGTGATGGTGGCGGCCGGCGGCGCCGAATACATGGCGACGCTGGTCAAGCAGCTGCGCGAAGGACACAGGAACACGATCTTCGTCGCCGCCGGCGATCTGATCGGCGCGAGCCCGTTCCTGTCGGCGATGTTTCACGACGAGCCCTCGATCGAATCGCTCTCGATGATGGGGCTGGCGATCACCTCCGTCGGCAATCACGAATTCGACGAGGGCACGGCCGAGCTGCTCAGGATGCAGAACGGCAGCTGCCATCCGGTCGACGGCTGCCAGGGGCCGCATCCGTTCACGGGCGCGAAATTCCGCTATCTGGCGGCATCCACCATCGAGACCGCGACGGGCAACAGCGTGCTGCCGCCCTACGAGATCAGGGAATTCGACGGCATCCCCGTCGCCTTCATCGGGCTGACCTTGAAGGAGACCGCAGGAATCGTCTCGCCATCGGGCATAACCGGGCTCGAATTCCGCGACGAGGCCGAGACAGTGAACGCGCTGGTGCCGCAGTTGAAGGCGCGCGGCGTCGAGGCGATCGTGGTGCTGATCCACCAGGGCGGCGAGCCCGCCGGCGACTACAACGAATGCCCCGCCATTACGGGGCCGATCGTCGACATCGTGAAAAAATTCGACCGCGCCGTCGACGTCGTCGTCAGCGGCCATACTCACCGCGCCTATATCTGCGATATCGACGGGCGGCTCGTCACCAGCGGCGACAAATACGGCACGCTGGTCACCGCGATCGACCTGAAGCTCGATCGCGCGACGCGCGACATCGTCGGCGCCAGGGGCGAGAACGTGCTCGTCGCCAATGCCTCGCTGGCGAAGGACGCGGAGCAGACCGCGCTGATCGAGGCCTACGACAGACTCTCAGCGCCGATCGCCAACCGGCCGGCCGGATCGGTGACGCAGACGTTGTCGCGCGTGCCGAACGAGGCCGGCGAGAGCGCACTCGGCGACGTCATCGCGGATGCGCAGCTCGCCGCGACCAGAGACGCCAAGGATGGCAGCGCTGTCATTGCGCTCACCAATCCCGGCGGCATCCGCACCGACATCGTGCCGAAGGAGAACGGCGCGATTTCCTTCGGCGACGTCTTCGCCAGCCAGCCGTTCCGCAATCGCCTCGTCACGCTCACGCTGACGGGCGGCCAGCTCAAGGACATGCTCGAGCAGCAATGGTTGGACCCGAAGCGGCCGCGGATCCTCCAGGTTTCGAACGGATTCAGCTATGCCTGGGATGCGTCGAAGCCATTCGGCGAGCGCGTGATCCCCGAGACAATGACGCTCAACGGCAGGCCGATCGAGCCTGCGAGCGGCTACCGGGTCACGCTCAATGACTACCTTGCCGTCGGCGGCGACGGTTTTACCGTCGCCAAGCAGGGCACGTCGCCGCAATATGGCGGTTACGACGCCGACGCGCTGTTCGCGTTCTTCCGGGCGCACGGGCCGATCGGTCCGCTGCCGCCGACCCGCATCCTGCGGGTGAATTGATCCGGGTCAAACGGCTGGGCCCGCTACGCCCCTTTGCCATTGCCGCCTAAGCGCATAGATTGGGTTTTGCATTGCGTTTTGGCGCCGGATGCGCCAAGCGACGACGAAAGCCCGTTTCTTGTGAGGCCGACCTGATGAGCACGCTTCTCCTGTCCCACAAGGCCTGCCTCGACCATGTCACGCCGCCGGGACATCCTGAAAGGCCCGATCGCCTGCGTGCGGTGGAGGAAGCGCTGTCGCATGAGCGCTTCCAGTTCCTGGCGCGCGACCAGGCGCCTGAGGGCGATCTCGATCTCGTCACGCTCTGCCACAACGAGCACTACGTCACCGAGCTGCGCCACATCGCGCCGGCCAGCGGGCAGGTCTATATAGATGGCGACACGTCGATGTCGCCGGGCACGTGGGAAGCGGTGATGCGCGGCGTCGGCGGCGCGGTTGCGGCGACCGACGCGGTGATGGCGGGCGAGCATCGCAACGCCTTCGTCGCGGTGCGTCCGCCCGGACATCACGCCGAGATCGGCAAGCCGATGGGCTTCTGCTTCTTCGACAACGTTGCGATCGCCGCGCGCCATGCGCAGCGCAAATACGGCATCAAGCGCGCCGCCATCGTCGATTTCGACGTGCATCACGGCAACGGCACGCAGGACATCTTCTGGTCGGACCCGACCGTGATGTACTGCTCGACGCACCAGATGCCGCTGTTTCCGGGCACCGGCGCCAAGAGCGAACGCGGCGACCACGACACCATCGTCAACGCGCCGCTTGCCTCTGAGGACGGCGGGCCGGAATTCCGCTCCGCGTTCGAGAACTTGATCCTGCCGCAGCTCGAGAAATTCAGCCCCGAGCTGTTCGTCATCTCCGCCGGCTTCGACGCGCATTACCGCGATCCGCTGGCCTCGCTGAATTTGCGCGCGGAGGATTATGCCTGGGTGACGCGCAAGCTGATGGATCTCGCCGACAAGACCGCCGGAGGGCGTGTTGTCTCGGTGCTCGAGGGCGGCTATGACCTGCAAGGACTGAAAGAATCTGTTACGGCGCATGTCGGCGCCCTGATGGGCGCTTGAAAGCACTCGCCACATTAAGCCCGCAAAACCGGCCTTCACTGTGGGCCAAGCGAATCGGGCAATCGGAAACGGATATGGCCGAAAACACCCAAGTCGACGTCTCCAGGCTCACCTTCGAACGCGCGATCGAGGAACTCGAAACGATCGTGAAGCGGCTCGAGGACGGCAAGGTGCCGCTCGAGGAATCCGTGACCATCTACGAGCGCGGCGAGGCGCTGAAGCGCCGCTGCGAGGAACTGCTGCGCCAGGCCGAGGCGCGCGTCGACAAGATCACCACGGATGCCACCGGCCAGGCCACCGGCACGGCGCCGCTCGACGTTCAATAGGCCGAGGCCCTCCTGTCCATTTCTGACCGCGCTCCGGTGAAACGTCTTCGCTGGTCGCAGCGCCTGCCAGGTCTTCAGATCGCACAGCTGCGTGCCCGCGACGGATCCCGGTTCCATGGCGGTGGGCCGGGATCGTCCGGCTCCGGACGGCCCCTTGAAGTGAAAGGGCTCCCAATTGCTCGAAAATGCTGACAAGGACCAGGCAAACCTGGAACCCGACGTCCCGCGCCACGGTTAACCACTCTGGCCCGCCGGTTGCATCTGCATACCCCTAATCGGTCCGCCGGGTTGGCTTTGGCCCCAGCTTTGGTGTAAAGCTGCGCGGAGTGTGGCTTTTTGCAAGCCTTGCGTGGGCACCGATTACCGACGACAAGGGCTTCAAACTGCTAATGAAATTGGCTTGGGACGGACGAAGCCGATCTAAGTGACAGGGATCACAGAGACTGAACCGGAGCGCACTTAAGCTTACCTAAGCTTGAAGACGGGGCTTTGGCCCATGCAGGTGGCTCCGACGGTTAGGACTCGCGCTGCGCCGATATTGTGCAAACCCATCGCGCACCGGAATGACCTTCCGGTGCTGACAAATTGGAAATCGCCGTGAACGCATACAGTAAAACGCCGCTTCTCGATACCATCCGGACGCCGGAAGACCTGCGCAAGCTCAAGGTCGAGCAGGTTCGCCAGGTCGCCGATGAGTTGCGGCAGGAGACCATCGATGCCGTCTCGGTGACCGGCGGTCACTTCGGGGCGGGCCTCGGCGTGGTCGAGCTCACCACCGCGATCCATTACGTCTTCGACACGCCGCGCGATCGGCTGATCTGGGACGTCGGCCACCAGGCCTATCCGCACAAGATTCTCACCGGCCGGCGCGATCGCATCCGCACCCTGCGCACCGGCGGCGGGCTGTCCGGCTTCACCAAGCGCAGCGAGAGCGATTACGATCCGTTCGGCGCGGCGCACTCCTCGACCTCGATCTCCGCCGGCCTCGGCATGGCCGTGGCGCGCGACCTCTCCGGCGGCAAGAACAACGTCATCGCCGTCATCGGTGACGGCGCGATGTCGGCCGGCATGGCCTATGAGGCCATGAACAATGCGGGTGCGATGAACTCGCGCCTGATCGTCATTCTCAACGACAACGACATGTCGATTGCGCCGCCGGTCGGCGCCATGAGCGCCTATCTGTCGCGCCTCTACTCAGGCAAGACCTATCGCACGCTGCGCGATGCGGCCAAGCAGATCAACAAGCGCCTGCCCAAGATCATCGCCAACCGCGCCAACCGCGTCGAGGAATATTCCCGCGGCTTCATGATGGACGGCGGCACGCTGTTCGAGGAGCTCGGCTTCTACTATGTCGGCCCGATCGATGGCCACAATCTCGACCATCTGCTGCCCGTGCTGAAGAACGTCCGCGACATGGAGACCGGCCCGATCCTGGTCCACGTCGTGACGCAGAAGGGCAAGGGCTACGGCCCGGCGGAAGCATCCGCCGACAAGTACCACGCCGTCGTCAAGTTCGACGTCGCCACCGGCACCCAGGCGAAAGCAAAACCGAACGCGCCGGCCTATCAGAACGTGTTCGGCCAGAGCCTGGTCAAGGAAGCGCAGAAGGACGACAAGATCGTCGCCATCACCGCGGCGATGCCGTCGGGCACCGGCGTCGACATCTTCAACAAGGCCTTCCCGGACCGCACCTTCGACGTCGGCATCGCCGAGCAGCACGCGGTGACGTTTGCCGCGGGCCTCGCCACCGAAGGCTACAAGCCGTTCTGCGCGATCTACTCGACCTTCCTGCAGCGCGGCTACGACCAGATCGTGCACGACGTCGCGATCCAGAGCCTGCCCGTCCGCTTCGCCATCGACCGCGCCGGTCTCGTCGGCGCCGACGGCGCGACCCATGCCGGCTCGTTCGACAACGCCTATCTCGGCTGTCTGCCGAACATGGTGATCATGGCGGCAGCGGACGAAGCCGAGCTCGTGCACATGGTGGCGACCCAGGTGGCGATCAACGACCGTCCGAGCTCGCTGCGCTATCCGCGCGGCGAAGGCCGCGGCATCGAGATGCCCGAGGTCGGCATTCCGCTCGAGGTCGGCAAGGGGCGCATGATCCGCCAAGGCAGCAAGATCGCCCTGCTCTCCTTCGGCACGCGCCTCGCCGAATGCGAGAAGGCAGCCGATGAGCTTGCCGCCCACGGCCTGTCCACCACGATCGCGGACGCGCGCTTCATGAAGCCGCTCGACACCGAGCTGGTGCTCAAGCTCGCCCGCGACCATGAGATCCTGATCACGATCGAGGAAGGCTCGGTCGGCGGCTTCGGCTCGCATGTCGCGCAGTTCCTGACCGACCAGGGCGTGCTCGACAGCGGCATGGTCAAGTTCCGTTCGATGGTGCTGCCCGACGTGTTCCAGGATCACGACACGCCCGCCGCGATGTACGCCCGCGCCGGCCTCGACGCCAAGGGCATCGTCGCCAAGGTGTTCGAAGCGCTCGGCAAGGACGTCAAGGCCGAGACGGTCAAGCTGGCCTGATAGTGAGTTCACCTCTCCCGCTTGCGGGAGAGGTCGGATCGCTCCTGGTGATGCGAAGCATCGTCCAGTGCGATCCGGGTGAGGGTCTTCTCCTCTTGGGGGTTCTCGCGTGCTGGGGCACCCTCTCCCCACCCCTCCCCCGCAAGCAGGGGAGGGAGCAGACCGCACTCTGCGGCTTGCTCCTCGACTCAGATTTTCCGGTACAGACGCATGAAGATCTATCTGGCAGGTCCCGACGTGTTCCTGCCGGATGCCATCGAGATCGGCCGTCGCAAGGTCGATGTCTGCGCCGCACACGGCCTGACCGGCCTCTATCCCCTCGACAACGCGATCGACCTCACGGCGCCCGATGCCGCGCGGCAGATCTTCTGCGGCAACGAGGCGATGATGGACGAGGCCGATGCCATCATCGCCAACCTCACCCCGTTCCGCGGCGCCGGCGCCGATCCCGGCACCGTCTACGAGCTCGGCTACATGGCCGGCCGCGGCAAGTTCTGCCTCGCTTATGCCAATGACGGCGCCACCTATGCCGACCGCCTCAGCCGCTTCATGGACGTCACGTCCGAGGACGGGCGGCTGATCGACGCGCAGGGCCTGACCGTCGAGGATTTCGGCCTCGTCGACAATCTCATGATGATCCATGCGCTGGAGCTGCATGGCTGCCCGCTGGTGACGCCGACCGTGGCGCCCATCGACGTCTGGCACGATCTGGCCGCGTTCGAGGCTTGCGTCCGGATGGCGGCCGCGCGATTGATCGCTACATAGAGCATGATCCGGAAAAGTGTGCAGCGGTTTTCCGATAAGATCATGCTCAGCAAAACGCCCTCTTGAGAGAACCGATGTCCCCTGCCCGCAAGCGCGCGGATGTATTGCTGGTCGAGCGCGGCCTGTTCGAGAGCCGGGCGCGAGCGCGCGCGGCGATCGAGGCCGGCCTCGTCAGGGCCGACGACAAGCAGGTCGCCAAACCGTCGGAGACCATCGCCGAGGACGCGGTGATCCAGGCCGAGCCCGCGCACCCCTACGTCTCCCGCGGCGGCGTCAAGCTCGCCGGCGCGCTGGAACGCTATCCAATCGAGATCGAGGACCATGTCTGCCTCGACGTCGGGGCGTCCACCGGCGGTTTCACCGAGGTGCTGTTGGCGAACGGCGCGAGCCTGGTGTTCGCCGTCGATGTCGGCACCAGCCAGCTGCATTCCTCGCTACGCGACCATCCCAAGATCGTCTCGATGGAGGAGACCGACATCCGCAGCTATGAGGGCAAGCGGCTGCCGGCACGGCCCGATGTCGTCGTCATCGACGTCAGCTTCATCTCGCTCAAGACGGTGCTGCCGGTGGCACTGTCCCTCGCCGCCGCGCCGATGAGCCTGCTCGCGCTGATCAAGCCGCAATTCGAGGCTGACAGGAAGCACAACAAGAAGGGCATCGTCCGCGACGCCGCCGTGCACCAGGCCATCTGCGACGACATCGCGGCCTTCACGGCGTCGCTCGGCTGCACCGATATCGAGGTATTTCCCTCCCCGATTGCGGGCGGTGACGGCAATGCCGAATTCTTCCTGGGCGCGCGCCGTGGTTGAGCGTCTGACCATCGATCATGTCGGCCATCGCGGCGACGGCGTCTGCCTCAGCGCGGGCGATGCGGTCTACGTGCCCTATACGCTCGGCGGCGAGACCGTCGAGGTCGATCACGTCGTGGGCCACCATCCCGATCGCCGCAAGCTGCTCGCGGTCGATGTCGCAAGCCCCGAGCGCATCGAACCGTTCTGCCCGCATTTCGGCGTCTGCGGCGGCTGCGCGATCCAGCATTGGGCGGCGGAGCCCTATCACGCCTGGAAGCGCGGCATCGTGGTGGAGACGCTGGCACAGGCCGGCATCGATTGCGAGGTGGCGCCGCTGGTCGACGCCCATGGCGCCGGCCGCCGGCGCATCACGCTGCACGGCCGCTTCGGCACGCATGATGTTCTCAAAGTCGGTTTCTCGGCGACGAGTTCGCACGACGTCATCCCGATCGACCGCTGCCCGATCCTCGATCCCGCGCTCGACGGCGCGCTCGATGCCGCCTGGGCGCTCGCCGAACCGCTGACGTCGAAGATGCCGGTGACCAAGCCGCTCGACATCCAGGTCACCGCCACCGCCAACGGCCTCGATGTCGACCTGCGCGGCTCCGGGCCGCTGCCGACGCCGCTGGTCACGGCGCTGTCGCGCGTCGCCGAGCAGCACCGCCTGGCGCGGCTGACGCGGCACGGCGAGCTGGTGCTGCAACGCCTGCCGCCGACGGTGAAGATGGGGCGCGCCGAAGTGACGCTGCCGCCGGGCTCGTTCCTGCAGGCAACGGTGGCGGGCGAAGAAACGCTCGCCGCGCTCGTCACTGAGCGCATCGGCAAGGCCAAGGACGTTCTCGACCTCTTCTGCGGCGTCGGCCCGTTCGCGCTACGGCTCGCCGAGAAGGCGCGAATCACTGCTTACGACAGCGATTCCGGCGCCGTCGCAGCGCTGGTGAAGGCCGCACGCACACCAGGCCTGAAGCCTATCAAGTGCGAGCCGCGCGACCTGTTCCGCCGTCCCCTGGTGCCGCCCGAGCTGCGCGACTTCGACGCCGTGGTGTTCGATCCGCCGCGTCAGGGCGCGCAGGCGCAGGCACTGAAGCTCGCTGCAAGCAAGGTGCCCGTCGTGGTCGCCGTGTCCTGCAACGTCGCAACCTTTGCCCGCGACGCACGGCTGCTGATCGACGGCGGTTATCGGCTGGAGTCGGTGGTGCCGGTCGATCAATTCCGCCACACGCCGCATGTGGAGCTGGTGGCGCGCTTCACGCGCTAACCTCGGTGCCCGGTCTTGATTCCGGTCAATCGTTGCAACGCGTTGGGTGCTAGAAGCGCGTTTGCGCCAGGAGGCGCGACATGGGATGCGGAGCGGACGTTCGTGCTTGACCGACGACAGTTCACCGCGGCCGCGCTGGGCTTTTCCGCAGCGGCTATCGGCGACTTCCCCGCTGCTGCGGCGGCGATGACCTACGACGGGGCGGTAACGACGTCACGGGCTCCGCTGCAGGCCGTGCCGCGGGATCGCGAGCTCGTGCGCTTTGCCACCCTCGCGGCCAACAGCCACAACACCCAGCCGTGGGTCTTCTCCGCCCGCGGCAACGAAATCGCGATTGCGCCGGATTTTTCGCGCCGCTGTCCGGCGGTGGATCCGGACGACCATCACCTCTTTGTCAGTCTTGGCTGCGCCGCCGAAAACCTCATCCTCGCTGCGTCCGCACTGGGCTGGCGCGCCGATCCGGTCATCGACGGCGAGCGGATCGTGATCGCGCTCGAGCAAGCCCCGCCGGACGCATCGGCATTGGCCGCCGCAATTCCGATCAGGCAATGCACCCGCGCGGCGTTCGATGGCAGGCCCGCCGCGCCCGAGACCTTGCGCCGGCTCGAGAGCATCTGTCGCGAACCCGGTGTCACGGCAATCCTGATGACCGAGCGCGCCGCGATCGCCGGGGTTACCGACTACGTGCTCGAAGGCAACTCGGCGCAAATGCGCGACAAGGCCTTCATGCGCGAGCTCGTGAGCTGGATTCGCTTCAACGAGGCGGAGGCGGTCGCGACCTTGGACGGGCTGTTCGCACCGGCCTCGGGAAACCCCTCGCTGCCGCCGTGGCTGGCGCGGCCGATGCTCAAGCTCTTCTTTACCGAGAGCGGGGAAAACAAGAAGTACCGCGACCAGCTCGCCAGCTCTGCGGGCGTCGTCGTGCTCGCGGCCGAGCGCAGTGACAAATCGCACTGGATCGCAGTCGGCCGCGCCTGCCAGCGCTTCGGTTTGCAGGCGACCGCGCTGGGGCTCAAATATTCCTTCGTCAATCAGCCGGTCGAGGTGGCGGCGCTGAGGCAGCAATTTGCAACCTCACTCGGACTCGGCGAACGTCGCCCTGATATCGTGATGCGTTTCGGAACCGGCCCGGACCTGCCGAAATCGCTGCGGCGTCCGCCAGAGCAGGTGATGCGGCCCTAACGACGCAAACCGCTCAGCGCCGGCGACTCGCCCGGCAGCATGTTCGATCTGATATCGCTGTCCATGCGGACCGAATCTCGCTGAATGAATCCAGCCCCGAACGACAGGCTGAGATTGGAGGTCGGCTTGAACTCGACGCCCGCGAATGCGCCGGTGCCGGGCGCCGCGCCAGATGTCAGCGGCGCAACCGAGCTGCCGATGCCGTTGCCATATTTCAACGTGTCGAAACCGGCAAAGAACGTCACGGGCATGCCGCCCATGGTCTTGGTGTTGTAGCCGAACTGCGTGCTGTCATATGAGAGCGCGCTGAAATTGCCGGCAAGGCCGGTCTGGCTGAGTCCGGTCTGACTGAGGCCGCTCCAATTGAGGTTGCCGCGCTGGCTGCCGACGAAGAAGCCGTTCGCGCTGCTGCGCCAATCCGGATCGCCGGCATTGAAGCTGGTGGAATTGCCATAAATATCGGAACTCTGGTCGGCGCCACCGCTGAGGCCGAAAGGCCCGCCGGGGACCCAGTATTTCAGCGGCGCGACCTGGGCGTGAACCGGTGCTACCGTCACGCAAAGCATAGCGAGCAGAGCTGCAAGAACGGGTGAAGGGGCAAGGCTGGACATTGAGACTACCGTCAAGACTTTTGCAGAATATACTCCCCTGATATCGCCAATGCCAGCGGAGCGGCCGCGCCAACGTCGCAGCCACGGGCCTCCCCATAGCCGAACCTGATGCCGCACGTTCCCCTGCTCACGCGCGCTGCAGGACGCTGCCCATCTGCCGCAGACGATTCCAGATCATGTGGAGCTGTCCGATGAAGTCTGGCGGTTGATCGGTGCGGGCTGCTTCGCAGGCCTGCGCGACCCTGCGCCAGATCGACCGGCAGTTGAAGGCGCTGACGCAGCCCGGTGGACCGGGGTCGTGAAAGTTATGCGGTCCGGTCCACGGAGGACGATGAATCGGCCGGCGGATATTTCGTCACCGGCACCATGAAGGATTTCGTGCCGACCTGGTAGATGACCTTGCCGTTCTGCCCGTCATCGGTTGCGATTTGCGTCTGCCCGAACATGATCACGTTCTTGTAGACGTAGCCGGTGCCCTTACGGGTGACGCCGTCGGTGGTGACGCTGACCTCGGCCTCCTTGCCATTGACGGACAGCACCTTGAAGCTCGCGCTTTTGCCGTTGGCGCTGGAATAACCGCCCCAGCTTCCCATCAGGCGGCTGTCGGAGGCCGGCGGGGCCTGCTTCTCGAGATTGGCGGTCTGCTTGCCGGCGCCCCCGAACGAGAACAGCATCACCATGTTCTTGCCGTCCTTGGTGCCGACCGTAACCCCGCCAAAGGTGATGAGCGTCCCGCTGACCTCGGCGAAGCCGCGCTCGGTGTGGCCGTTATGGGTGTACTCGACCTGCGCCCGGGCGCCGCGGATGTTCACGACCTTGAAGCCGACGGGCTGGTTGTTGCCCACCCAATTGCCCTTCCAGTCACCGACCAGAGCACTCTGGTGATACAGGCGCTCGTTGGCCGGCGAAATCTGGTTGGTGCTCGATGTGACGATGGCCATTGGATTGCTCGGAGACGGGCCTGACAAACCCGCTTTCGCTCGCTTCGGCAATGTCAGGATGCCGACTGGAAACGAACGGAAACCATGCGATTAGGGCCCCGCGCCGGTTAACGAGGCGTTAAGCTCGAGCATCGCCCGGGCGGGCAAAAGGTCTCAGCCGGGGCTTCAGCGGCCCCAGCGGTCCGACCAGATCTTCTCGCCGATCAGGCAATTGACGCGCGGCTCCCTGTCGGCGACCGGCACCACGGGACGCTCCGGCGTGCGGCCGGCGACCTCCATCAGCAGCTTGGTGCGGATCGCCTCCTTGAACTTGTCGCGGTCCTTGATCGTGATGACGAAGGAGCCGGGGCCGCCGATGACGCAGTCCTCGTAATAGAAATCGAGATTGTCGATATCCATGGTCGAATAGGATGGCTCCTTGACCATGATCGGCAGGCCGTTGATGACGATGCCCTTCTCGAGCGCCGCATCGCGCGCCAACGTGACCGGGCCGCCATTGTTGTTGGGGCCGTCGCCGGAGATGTCGATCACGCGTCGCAGGCCGCGATAGGGATCCTCATCGAACAGCGGCATCGCGAAAGCGATCGCGCCCGAGATCGAGGTGCGCGAGGCGCGTCGGATCGGCGTCTTCATGATCTCGGCGGCGACCGCGTCCGCCGTCTCGGGACCGTCGACCAGCCGCCAGGGAATGATGATCTTCTGGTCGCTGGAGGCCGCCCACTCGAAATAGGTCACCGCGATCCGGCCGTTCGGGCCGAGCTTCAGCGCCTGGAGGAACTCCTTCGACTGGATCGCCTGCGCATAGCCCTCGCGCTGGATCGCGAGCTCGTCCATGTCCATGGAATAGGACACGTCGACTGCGAGGACCAGCTCGACGTCGACCGTCTGCGCGTCCCTGTCGGCCGCAGGCCGCTGCGGCTGACTTTTAGGCGGCTCAAATTTTGGCCCTGGTGCCGCGATGCCCGCGACGTCCCCTCCGGCAAACATGCCGGCCACCAGCACAGCCCCGATCGAGAACAGCAACCGCATCGCAGCGTCTCCCGTCGTATGACGCGATGGTGACATGCAATCGCCTTGCCGCAAAGCGCGAAGATCGCTTGCGCTTCACATTCGAGTTAGGGATTTGCGGCTCAGGCGTACACGCGCTTTGCGCAATGCTGTCGCCGTGTTGCCGCGCTTGCACCGCTGGAACACGCTCGTGCGCTCGCACCATCGGGCTCATGATGCGCGAAGCTGGAGCGACGAGCACGGGGACAGAGCTCCCCGCCCACTTGTCCGAAGCGATTTCCGTGCTAGGTTGGCCTCACAGATGGGGATGGAGTCCCCCGATAACCGCCCGGCGGTCGATCACCGTATGGGCTGATGACTCCTGCTTGAGGAGGGGCAATCTTTGAGCCTCTGCCTTCGGCGGGAGCATGGACAAACCCGCCGTTGGCGGGTTTTTTGTTGTCTGGCGCAAGGCCGGGAGAAGGCGAAGACGTGACGACGACGACACCGAATGCTGTACGTAACGGGCTGCCCAGAGGAATCTGGGTGCTCGGCTTCGTCTCGATGCTGATGGACATCTCCTCCGAGATGATCCACGCGCTGCTGCCGGTCTATCTGGTCACCGTGCTCGGCGCTTCGACGCTGACCGTCGGCTTCATCGAGGGCATTGCGGAGGCGACGGCCTCGATCACGAAGATCTTTTCCGGCGCGCTGTCGGACTGGCTCGGCCGCCGCAAGCTGCTCGCCGCACTCGGCTATGGCCTCGCCGCCCTGACCAAGCCGCTGTTCCCGCTCGCGCCCAGCGTCGGATGGCTGGTGGCCGCGCGCTTCGTCGATCGCGTCGGCAAGGGCATTCGCGGCGCGCCGCGCGACGCGCTGATCGCCGATATCGCGCCTGTCGGCCTGCGCGGCGCGAGCTTTGGCCTGCGGCAATCGCTCGACACTATCGGCGCCTTCGTCGGGCCGCTCGCCGCGATCGGCCTGATGTGGTGGACCGCCGACAATTTCACCGCCGTGTTCTGGGTAGCGGTGCTGCCGGCCTTCCTGTCCTTCGGCTTGATCGCGTTCGCGGTGAGCGAGCCGGACCCGGATCCGAGCCGGGAGCCCGCAAAAAATCCGCTCAATCTCGCCGCCATGCGGCGGCTCGGAGCGGTCTATTGGCGTGTTGTAGCCGTCGGAATCGTGTTCACGCTCGCGCGCTTCAGCGAGGCCTTTCTGATCCTGCGCGCGCAGAATATCGGGCTCAATGCGATGTGGGTGCCGGCGGTGCTGGTGCTGATGAACATCGTCTACGCCCTGTCGGCCTATCCGGCCGGCGTGCTCTCGGACCGGATCAACCGGACCGGCCTGCTCGCGCTCGGGCTCGTCTTCCTCGCCGGTGCCGATCTCGCGCTTGCGCTGCTGCCGAACCTTTCGGGCCTCGCACTCGGCGTCGCGCTGTGGGGGTTGCATATGGGACTGACGCAGGGCCTGCTCTCGGCCCTCGTCGCCGACGCCGCGCCGCCGAGCCTGCGCGGCACCGCGTTCGGCTATTTCAACCTGTTCACCGGCCTTGCCTTGCTGGCCGCGAGCGTGATCGCGGGCGCGCTGTGGGACGCCTATGGCCCGGCCGGAACGTTCCTTGCGGGGCTCGGCTTCGCGCTGCTTGCGCTTCTGGGGCTGCTTGCCATCGGCAATGGCCTCGCGACGGAGCACAAATGATGACGGGAGAGCGTCCATCATGCTGAGCGGGGCAATCGCGATCGTGATCGGTAGTGCCCTGGGCGGCTGTGCGCGCTATTTCGTTTCCGGTGTGATCGCGCGGCGGCTGGGCGAAACGTTTCCGTGGGGCACCCTGACCATCAACGTCACCGGAGCCTTCGTGATCGGCATCTTCGGCGCGCTGGCGACCCATCCCGGCTCGGCCTTCGCCGCGCCCACCCCATGGCTGTTCGCGGTGACTGGCTTTCTCGGCTGCTACACCACGGTGTCCTCGTTCAGCCTGCAAACGCTGACGCTCGCGCGGAACGGCGAGCCGATGCATGCGCTCGGCAATATCGTGTTGTCGGTCGGGCTGTGCCTTGCCGCCGTCAGTTGCGGCTTCCTCCTTGCGGACGGTCTGGGAGGCTAGCGGATGGATTTTGGAAAGGCATCGGCAGCGCGGCATCTTCACCTCTCCCCGCTTGCGGGGAGAGGGGCAAGAGGAAGCGTGTGATGAACTCGCCCTCCTCCGCCGAGCGCTGGCGCACTGCGATGCTCTATGCCTGGGTTGCCGCGGGCAGCGTCGTCGGCGGCCTGACGCGCTATCTGGTCGGGCTGGCGCTCGATACCGGACCTGGCTTTCCCGTCGCGACGCTGTTCATCAACGCGATGGGCTCGCTGATCATCGGCTTCTACGCGACGCTGACCGGTCCCGACGGCCGCATGCTGGCGCGGCCCGAGCACCGGCAATTCGTCATGACCGGGTTCTGCGGCGGCTACACCACTTTTTCGGCCTTCAGCCTGGAGACCTTCCGCCTGTTCCATGACGGCATGAAATACACGGCGCTCGCCTACATCGCCGTATCCGTGATCTGCTGGCTGGTGTCGGTATGGATCGGCCATATGATGGCGAGCCGCTACAACCGCTTGACTAGGAGCTGAGCATGCAAATTCCCAATCAGGCAGTTTCGCTCCGGATCTTCATCGGCGAGAGCGATCATTTCGACGGCAAACCGCTCTATGAAGCCATCGTGATGACGGCGCGCGAGCGGCACCTTGCGGGCGCCACCGTGCTACGCGGACCGATGGGGTTCGGCAAATCGAGCCGGCTGCACACCTCGAAGATCCTGCGGCTGTCGGAAGACCTGCCGCTGCTGATCGAGATCGTCGACAGCGAGGACAACATCAACGCATTCCTGCCCATCCTGGACGGCATGATGTCGAGCGGGCTGATCACCTTGGAGAAGGTGCAGGTCCTGCAATATGGTGCGAAGGCCGCAGGCTGATCGCCGCGGCTGGGAACCGAGCCCGCCGATTCCAGGAGGCGGAATGAACGAGAAGACCGTCACCAAGCCGAAAACCAGGACCAAGACCAAGGTCGAGCGGCCGAAGCTGCACAAGGTCATCCTGATCAACGACGACTACACGCCGCGCGAATTCGTCACCATGGTGCTGAAGGCCGAATTCCGCATGACGGAGGATCAGGCCTACAAGGTGATGATCACCGCGCACAAGCTCGGCGCCTGCGTGGTCGCCGTGTTCACCAAGGACGTCGCCGAGACCAAGGCGACGCGCGCCACCGACGCCGGCCGCGCCAAGGGCTACCCATTGCTGTTCACGACCGAGCCGGAGGAATAGCGGCTCAATCGACCAGCGCCGGCGTCTCATCCGCCAGCCCATAGACGCGCTGCGCCTTGGAAAATCCCGCGATCGGAAACTCGCCGAGCTCGCGCCAGTCGTGGCGGCAGATATTGGCAAAGCCTTCCGAGGCCACGACGGTCCGTCCCAGGCGGCCCGTGATCTTCTCGAGCCTTGCGGCAAGGTTGACGGCCGGTCCGATGCAGGTGAAGTCGAGGCGGTTGCCGCCGCCGATATTGCCGTAGAGGATGTTGCCGACGTGCAACGCGACGCCGAAGCGGAAGCGCTCCATGGCCTCACCGACCGGAAAGGCCAGCGCCTCGACGCTGGCGCGGGATTCGCGCGCGGCCTCCAGCACGCGCGAACAGACATGCGCGGCATCGCCGACATATTCGTCGATCGGAAACACGGCGAGCAGGCCGTCGCCCATGAACTTCAAGACCTCGCCGCCATGGGCGAGGATCGCGGTGACCTGACAGTCGAAATAGTGATTGAGGATCTGGACCACCGTCTCGGGCGGCAGCCGGTCCGACAGCGCGGTGAAGCCGCGCAGGTCCGAGAGCCAGATCGCGGCCTGCATCGTGTCGTTGTGGCCGCGGCGGATCTGGCCGCCGAGGATGCGTGCGCCGGCGCGGTTACCGACATAAGTGTCGAGCAGCATCTCCGCGGTGCGGCGCAGGGTGATGATCTCGCTGACGCGCGCGAGCGGCGCGATGAGGGCCCGGATCGACGCGATGTCGTCGTCGCTGAAGCCGCCGGGACGTCGCGTCACCCAGCTGGTTGCGTGAATGGAGCCATCGAGAAACGGCACCGGCACCGCAATATAGTCGGTCGCGCCTTCAGCGCGCATGTCGTCGAGAAACGGAAAGCGCTTATCGTCGGGATCGTTCGCGCGCCCCCTGACCTCCAGCGCCTGCTCGAACACGACGCGAAGGGGGCTGCGGGCGAATTCGGGCGTGTCCAGAACGTCGAAATCGACGGTGCCGATCTCGACTTCCTCACCCTGCCGCCAGATGAAGTTGCGGCCGAAGACTTCGGGATGCAGCGTGCGGATGAAGATGCCGAACCGCCACACCGGCAGGCCGGCCGCGACCAGGCGTTCGCAGAAGTCGGTGATCATCACGGCCGGCTCAACCGACCAGACGCCGTCGATCAGCCAGTTGCGGACGCGCTGGAGCTCGGAACTGTTCATAGCTCATTTGCGGATGAAGTGGTGGACCCGTCAAGCCGCGCGGTGGGCTAGTACGGCAACATCAACGCCCCACCTGTCCGCGATCACGCAGGAAATGGTCGGCCAGGACGCAGGCCATCATGGCCTCGCCGACAGGCACGGCGCGGATGCCGACGCAGGGGTCGTGGCGGCCTTTCGTGAAAATTTCGGTCTCGGCGCCCTTGCGATCGACAGTCCGGCGGGGCTGCAGGATCGAGGAAGTCGGCTTCACCGCGAAACGCACGACCACCGGCTGCCCGGTGGAGATTCCGCCCAGCACGCCGCCGGCATGGTTGGACAGGAAGCGCGTGCCGTCATTGCCGGTGCGCATTTCGTCGGCGTTCTCCTCCCCGGTCAATTCCGCCGCGCCAAAACCGGCGCCGATCTCGACGCCTTTCACCGCGTTGATGGTCATCATCGCACCCGCCAGATCGGAATCGAGCTTGGCATAGATCGGCGCGCCGAGTCCGGCCGGCACGCCCTCGGCGACGATTTCGATCACCGCGCCGATCGAGGAGCCGCTCTTGCGGATGCCGTCGAGATAGGTCTCGAAGAACGCGGCCTTGTCCTTGTCCGGACAGAAGAACGGATTCTTTGCGACCTCGTCCCAGTCCCACTTCGCGCGGTCGATCTTGTGCGGGCCGATCTGCACCAGAGCGCCGCGCACCCTGACGTCGGGCAGCACCTTGCGCGCGATGGCGCCGGCGGCAACGCGCGTCGCGGTCTCGCGCGCGGAGGAGCGGCCGCCGCCGCGATAATCGCGCAGACCGTATTTGGCCTCATAGGTGAAGTCGGCGTGGCCGGGACGAAACTTGTCCTTGATCTCGGAATAGTCCTTCGAGCGCTGGTCGGTGTTCTCGATCAGGAGCCCGATCGGCGTGCCCGTCGTCACCTGCACACCGGTCTCCGGATGCGCCATCACGCCGGACAGGATCTTCACCTGGTCCGGCTCCTGGCGCTGGGTGGTGAAGCGCGACTGGCCGGGACGGCGGCGGTCGAGGTCGCCCTGGATGTCGGCCTCGGTGAGCGGGATCATGGGCGGACAGCCGTCGACCACACAGCCGATGGCCACCCCATGGCTCTCGCCGAAGGTGGTGACGCGGAACATGTGGCCGAAGGTGTTGAAGGACATGCCGGACCGTAGGCTAGCGTTGAAAGACAACGTCCATGTTGAATGTCAACGTGACGTAACGCGATCTGGATGGGTGGTCAAATGCCCGCCAAATTCGTCGTGGCCGGGCCTGTCCCGCCATCCACGTCCTTTGCCCCGCCGCTGGCGAGAAAGCGCGTGGATGCCCGGGACAGGCCCGGGCATGACGGCGGAGGATGTGGCGCCGCCCCTAACTGAACTTCTCCAGCCGCCCGTCGCGGAACACGTAGACCGCCCCCTGCTCGATATAGAGTTCCGCGGCGCTGGCCGGCGTCTCCAGCCCCAAGCACACCATCAGGGCCCGGCAGGTCCCGCCATGGGCCACCGCGACCGTGTCGGTCCGCAGCTGATCGTACCAGGCGCGCACGCGGACCTGAACATCGGCATAGGTCTCGCCGCCGGCGGGGCCCACCCTCCATTTGTCGGCGAGGCGCCTGGCGTAAATGTCGGGATCAGCCGCTTCGCTCTCGGCCAGCGTCAGCCCTTCCCAGGTGCCGTAGCCGATCTCGCGCAGCCGATCGTCGAGCGCATAGTCGGCAACCGGCAATTCGAGCTTGAAGCGCGCGAGCTCCATGGTCTGGCGCGCGCGGCCGAGCGGGCTCGACACGTAAGGCAGCGCCGCCTTGTCGCGCCCCTCGCGCGTGAACAGGTCGGCGAGAATGCCGCCGGCCTGGACGGCTTGACTGCGTCCGCGCGCGTTCAGCGGAATGTCCTTGGTGCCCTGAAGCCTGCCGAGCGCGTTCCACTCGGTCTCGCCGTGGCGAAGATAGTAGATCGTGGGCACGGCCATTCCAGCCTGAAGATCAGTCCTTGCCGCCGAACGAAATATCCGGCGCATCGGGCCTCTTCATGCCCAGCACGTGATAACCGGAATCGACGTGATGCACCTCACCGGTGACGCCGCGCGAGAGGTCGGAGAGCAGATACAACGCGCTGCCGCCGACGTCCTCGGTCGACACGTTGCGCCGCATCGGCGCGTTGGTCTCGTTCCACTTCAGGATATAGCGGAAGTCGCCGATGCCGGAGGCGGCGAGCGTCTTGATCGGACCGGCCGAGATCGCGTTGACGCGGATGTTCTTCTCGCCGAGGTCGGCGGCGAGATAGCGCACGCTGGCCTCCAGCGCCGCCTTCGCTACGCCCATCACGTTGTAATGCGGCATCCACTTCTCGGCACCGTAATAGCTGAGCGTGATCAGCGAGCCGCCATCCGTCATCAGCTTCTCGGCGCGCTGCGCCACGGCCGTGAACGAGTAGCAGGAGATCAGCAGCGACTTCGAGAAATTCTCCGCGGTAGTGTCGACGTAGCGGCCTTCGAGCTGCTCGCCATAGGCGATCGCGTGCACCAGGAAGTCGATCTTGCCCCACTTCTCCTTCAGCACCGCGAACGCCGCATCGATGGTCGCGGCATCGGTGACATCGCAATGGCCGAGCACGAGACCGCCGATCTCGGCGGCCAGCGGCTCGACGCGCTTCTTCAGCGCATCGCCCTGATAGGTGAAGGCGAGCTCGGCGCCGGCGGCGTGGCATGCCTTGGCGATGCCCCAGGCGATCGAGCGGTTGTTGGCAAGACCGAGGATCACCCCGCGCTTGCCCTGCATCAGACCTGAATTCTGCGCCATGTTTGAACGTCCCGTCGAACTCTTGCTGAGGTCTGGAGGTACACCAGCCCTCCTTTGCGGTACAGCCCTAATACGCCGCGTTAACGCTGTTTAGAGCACCGGAATAGCCGTTCCATTCGGGTGTTATGATCCCTATAGGCGCTTGCGCCTGAGACCAGGACGTCAAGACCGCAATGAGCGCGTTTCGCCAGAGTGTGGAAGCCATGATCCCGGCGTTGCGCCGCTACGCCCGCGCGCTCACGCGCGACGCGGACGCGGCCGACGATCTGGTGCAGGACACGCTGGTGCGGGCCCTGCGCTCGGAGCGATTGTTTCTCGGAGGCGACGTCAGGAGCTGGCTCTACACGATCCTGACCAACCTCAACAAGAACCGGCGGCGCTCGCTGGCAAGGCGGCCGCAATTCATGCAGCTGACGGAGAACAATCCCGATGCCAGCGGCACCGAAGCCGAAGGGCGCGACATCGAGAGGGCGCTGGCGACGCTCGTCGAGGAGCAGCGTTCGGTGCTGCTCCTGGTCATGCTGGAAGGCATGAGCTACCGCGAGGTCGCCGACATTCAGGGCGTGCCGATCGGCACCGTGATGTCGCGCCTCGCCCGTGCCCGTGCCCACGTCAAGGCCTCGCTGGAAGGCGAGCGCCCGACGCTCAGGCGGGTGAAATGATGGCAGGGTCGATGCATCGCGGATCATCCGCCCGCAGCGTGCCGATGCCGCGAGCAAATTTGAGCTTTGGACGACATTGTGGGCCACAGAGCCAGAGACGATTGAGATGAACGAGCGCAAGATCCCAGTGACCGAGGACGAACTGCACGCCTTTGTCGACGGCGAGCTGCCGGCCGAGCGCCGTGCCGACGTCGAGGCCTGGCTGGTCGCCCATCCGGAAGAGGCCGAGCGCGTGCAGTCCTGGCGCGCCATGGCGGAGATGCTGCACGCCCGCTACGATTCCATCGCCCACGAGCCGGTGCCGGCACGGCTGGAGCTCGAGCGGCTGGAGCGCGGCCCGCGGCAATGGCTCTATGGCGCCGCCGCGGCTGTGCTGGTTGCCTTCGTCGCCGGCGGCACGGCCGGCTGGGTCGCGCATGGCGCCGCCAGCGCCCCCTCGACCTTCCAGAGCTTCACCGCGGATGCGCTCGACGCTCACCGCCTCTATGTCGTCGAGGTCCGCCACCCCGTCGAGGTCGGCGGCAATGAGCGCGACCACCTCCAGGCCTGGCTGACCCGGCGCTGCGGCTGGACCGTGTTCGCGCCGAACCTGGAGGCCAGCGGGCTGAAGCTGGTCGGCGGCCGGCTCTTGCCGGGGCCGAATGGCCCTGCGTCGTTCCTGATGTATGAGGGCGTCTCGGGCGAGCGCTACACGATCTACACTGCCAAGACCGAGAATGGTGCGACGCAAATGCGTTACGCCAGGACCGACAAGGACGGCGCGCTGTTCTGGGCCGAGCGTGGCGTTGGTTACGTCGTCAGCGGCGGCGGCGATCGCGACCGGCTGACCAAGGTGGCGCAGGCGGTCTATGACCAGGCTGAGAAAAACGGCACCTAAACCACCGCTTGAGCACAGTGCCTAGATTCCGTCATTGAAAATTTGGAATCAAGACATCGGCGCGTCTCATTATCGCACCGGATGATCACGCGAAAATGAGCAGCGTTCGATCCGCCGATCGACGCGGGCGGCCTCGATTGGGGTTTTTGGTACCGCGCTGGTCCCCCTCTCGAGGCCGCACCTTTTTATCGGCTGCCCCGCCGGACAGCCGATACGTCGAGTTCATGAAGCGCTACCACGCCTCAGGCATATGATGAGCATCATCTCCAGGACGAAGCCCTAGGCCTTTAGGAGAACCCCTTCAGTTCGATCGTCTAACCAAGCCCGCTACGTGGATTGTAGGGGTGTTGGTCCCGCCACTTCTCCATCAATGCTTCAAGCTCGGCGTCGTTCCCATCCGGTAGCATAATCCTGACGGTGACGAAGAGATCCCCGGTTCCGCCGGATTTCGGCAGGCCCTTGCCCTTGAGGCGGAAGGTCCGGCCACTGGAGGTGTTTTTCGGGACCGAAAGCTCCACGGCATTGCCGAGAGTAGGCACGCGGACCTTCCCGCCGAGCACCGCCTCGTAGAGCGTGACCGGCAGGTCGATCCTGAGATCGGCGCCCTCGACCTTGAAGAACGGGTGCGGCGCGATGTTGATGGTGATCAGGAGATCCCCGGGCGGATGCCCCTGCGCGCTCTCGCCCTGCCCGCGCAGCCGAATCTGCTGACCCTCGGTGACGCCGGCAGGAATCTTGACGTTGAGCTCCTTGCCTGTCGGCAGCCGGACGCGCTTCTCGCCGCCCTTGACCGACTCTTCCAGCGAGACGGACATGGCAACGTTGACGTCGAGATCGAGCCCGATGCCGCCGGTGTCGAATTCGAATTGAGCTCCGCCGCCGGCCCCCGGCCGCGCGCCGCGCATCCCGCCGCCGAACATGCTGTTGAGAATATCCTCGAACGCGCCGCCGCCCGCGCCGGGGCCGCCGCCGGAGCGGAACGTATAGCTTTCGAACCCGCCGGGACCGGCGCGGCCGCGCGGCCCGCCACCGCCCGGAAACCCCTGGAAGCGCGGCTTGCCCTCGGCATCGATCTCGCCGCGGTCGAATTGCTTGCGCTTGTCCTCGTCGCCGATGATCTCGTTCGCCGAGTTGATCTCGGAGAAGCGCTCGGCGGCTTTCGGGTCGCCCTTGTTGCTGTCGGGATGGTGCTTCTTGGCAAGCTTGCGATAGGCGCTCTTGATGGCGGCAGCGCTGGCGCTCCGCGGCACCCCCAAGACCTCATAGGGGTCGCGCATCCGTCACGTCTCCTTCAAGAATTCGAATTGTTCAAAGGGCTCCCCGCCCCACCTGCGATCCATGTGGGGAGAGAGTGGCATTTTTGCAACTAGGGGCGTGCGCCGATTCCTAGCTCCGCCACGGCTTTAGCGTATGAATCTCCCAACGGCCACGGCTGCTTTGGCAGCCGGCGCCCTGGAGCCAGCTTTCGGTCGTCCCGTTGACGTAGCTCGCCAGGAAATCGCGGCATCTGCGGCCGTCCTCGGCGGCATAGGATTGCGCGATCGGCGTCACCGAGCCGCGCGCCCCGGTCTCCGGATTCTCCCAATGCTGGCTGGAATCCTTGTCGCCCTTGCTGAGGACGTCGGTGGCGGCGTTGCGGGCGAAGGCGAGATCGGTCTCGGTCGGCGGCGCGTCCTTCGCCGGTCGCGCGATCGAGCCGGTGAGGTCGCTGTCGTCGGCCTTGGCGTAGGCACTCTGGTCGTTGCGGGAAAAGCTGCAGCCCCCGGCCCCGAGCCCGATGAGAATGATCGTCATGACGAAGCCGGACGGCCGGATCGCCGATAGGCCAACGCGTCCCCATGCCCTATATAGGGCGGTAGCGGACAACAACGCGTTTTGGGCCGCGGGACGCAACTCGGACTCCAGACATGACCGACACGACCTCGATGAAACACCAGACACCCTTAACATCCGGTGATTTCACCGCCGCCGACGAGCCATTTGCGCTGTTCGAGAGCTGGCTGAACGAGGCGATCAAGAGCGAGCCGAACGATCCGAACGCCATGGCGCTCGCGACCGTCGATCCCGACGGCCTCCCTGACGTGCGCATGGTGCTGATGAAGGGCTTCGATACCGCGGGTTTCGTCTTCTACAGCCACATCGCCAGCCAGAAGGGCCGCGAACTCGCCGCAAATCCTAAGGCAGCGTTACTTTTTCACTGGAAGTCGCTGCGCCGTCAGGTCCGCATCCGCGGCAACGTGACGCCGGTGACTGACGCCGAAGCCGACGCCTATTTCGCCACCCGGCCCAAGCAGGCCCAGATCGGCGCCTGGGCGAGCAAGCAGTCCGAGGCGCTGGAGAGCCGCTTCGCCTTCGAACAAGCCATCGCGAAAGTCGCAGCCAGATACGTCATCGGCGAAGTGCCGCGCCCGCCGGGCTGGAGCGGCTGGCGCATCACGCCCTCACGGATCGAGTTCTGGCACGACCGCCCGTTCCGCTTGCACGACCGCATCGAATTTCGTCGTGACGCGGCTGGCCAGAAGTGGTCCAAGACGCGGATGTATCCTTGACCCTCATCTTGACCCTTGTCTCGAGCTTTGGGCCGACCTGAAAGATGTCCATGCCGCATTCGTCCAATGCGCCGCGCCGCACGCTGCTCCTGACCGGAGCCAGCCGCGGCATCGGCCACGCCACCGTGATCCGCTTCTCCTCGGCGGGCTGGCGCGTCATCACCTGCTCGCGGCATCCTTTCCCCGAGGACTGCCCGTGGGATGCGGGTCCTGAGGACCACATCCAGGTCGACCTCGCCGATCCCAGGGACACGACCCGCGCGATCTCCGACATCCGCAACCGTCTCGAAGGCGGCATGCTGCATGCGCTGGTCAACAACGCCGCGATCTCGCCGAAGGGCCCGGGCGGCTCGAGGCTCGGCTCGGTGGATACCGACCTCGAGACCTGGACGCATGTCTTTCACGTCAATTTCTTCGCGCCGATCATGATCGCGCGCGGGCTGATCGAGGAATTGAAGGCGGCCAAGGGCTCGGTCGTGAACGTCACCTCGATCGCGGGCTCGCGCGTGCATCCGTTCGCAGGGGCCGCCTACGCCACCTCGAAGGCCGCCCTGGCATCCCTGACGCGCGAGATGGCCTCCGATTTCGGCCGCATCGGCGTGCGCGTCAACGCCATCGCGCCTGGCGAGATCGACACCTCGATCCTGTCGCCGGGCACCGAGAAGATCGTCGAGCAGCAGATCCCGCTGCATCGCCTCGGCACGCCCGACGAGGTCGCCAAGATCATCTACGTGCTGTGCACGGACACCAGCTCCTACGTCAACGGCGCCGAGATCCACATCAACGGCGGCCAGCACGTGTAGGCGTCACTGTCATTGCGAGCGCAGCGAAGCAATCCAGAATCTTCCCGTGGAAAGACTCTGGATTGCTTCGTCGCAGGAGTTCCTCGCAATGACGGAATTGGAACCAGCGTTTCGGGAAGCAAGGCGATCCAGACAACGCCGCCGCAAGACCTGGATCGCCCTCGCCTTCCGTCCCTCAATCGATTCGAATCCGACGTGACCTGTCGCGCGGCCGCGGAGCGGCCGAGCTGAATGCGGTCGAGCAATCGTCGTCGTTCTCACCGTCGAGCAGCGGAGCACCACAGTGCCGGCACATGCGCACCGACATCGACGCCTTGCCGCCCGTCATCGCCCGACGATAGTTTGCCAGATCGATGACGTTGCGGGGCGACGTTATGTGTTTTTCAACCATGGCTGGTTCCTCGCGGCTACGCACTACTTATCGCAGACAAGTTTCGCGCAAACGTTCAGCCCACCGCTCAAATTTTACCGGAGGAATTGCGGCACGATGCACCCATCACCGTGACGCCTCAATCCCGATCTATTCTGCGACACGATTCATCGTGTCTGTGCGACCGGCGTAAGGTCTCGGTAGCTATCTTCCGAGCGCGCGACGCGATCAGAGCCACTTCTTCCATTTGAAGATCCAGTACGGGACGATCGCGGCGATCAGCATCATCACCAGCGCCATCGGATAGCCGTGCACCCATTCGAGTTCCGGCATGACCTTGAAGTTCATGCCGTAGACGGAGGCGATCAGCGTCGGCGGCATCAGGACGACCGCCATGACCGAGAACAGCTTGATGATGTTGTTCTGCTCGAGATTGACGACGCCGAGCATGGCGTCGAGCACGAAGGTGATCTTGTTGGAGAGATAGGAGGCGTGGTCGGTCAGCGAGGCCACGTCGCGCTGCATGGTCTTGAGCTGCTCGCGCATGTCCTTTGACCATTTCACGCCCTCGACGACCGCGGACAGGAACGCCACGACGCGACCGATCGAGACAAGGCTCTCGCGAACCTTCGAGGTCAGGTCGCCCTTGCGGCCGATCGAGATCAGGATCTGGGAATATCTCTTTGCCTGCCCGTGGCGCGTGCTCTCCGGCTCGAAGATGTCGTGGCTGACCTGGTCGATCTCGGCGCCGCAACGCTCCAGGATGTCGGCGCAGCGGTCGATCACGGCGTCCAGCAGCTCCATCAGCACCGTCTCGCCGGTGATGGACGGCGTACAGGAGCGGGCGAGCTTGGCCTCGACGAGCGCGAAGGGCTTGGGGAGATCGTAGCGCACCGTCACCAGGCGGTGGTCGGCGAGGATGAAGGTCACCGCCGTGGTCCTGGGCATGTCGGTATCGGAGTGGCACATCAGAGTCGCGGTCATGTAGCGCCCGCCGTTCTCGATATAGAGGCGGCTCGAGATCTCGATCTCCTGCATGTCTTCCCGGGTCGGGATGGCGATGCCCGCGAGCCGCTCCACCGCCTTGTCCTCAGCCGCGCTCGGATTGACCAGATCGATCCAGACCGCGCTTTCGGACAACGCGGAAAGATCCTCGATCACGACCTTCTTCAGGGCGGACTCCGAGGGAACAAACACCGAAAGCATGCACGACTCCGGGGACCTGCGACAGAATGACAGCCCTTAGCGCGATTCTGGCCAATTCACGATGACAACTGCATTAAGGATGCGTTTGCATTTGGGGGCGCGTCATGGCTCAACTGTGGCACGGAAACGACAGCTTGCCATTTCTCGCCCCAAAACCTGCACGTTGCCGCAAAATTTGCGGCAGAAAAGCCACAGGTGGGCTCTCGCAGCGCGGGAAAAGGGCTTCAGTGCTGGAATTGTGGCAGATTTCAACGATAATGGGATTAACGGAGTCGAGGAACTTGGGCGGTAAGCTCAGGCATTCCGCACGGTATTGTTTTGATTGGAACCAAACCATGTCGTCGCTGAAAGTTATGTTTGGGATTTTGGCCGCTGGCCTGATGCTGTCGGGCTGCATGCAGGCCACTCGCTATGAGGCGACCGACACCAAGGCCTTCAAGCCGAAGGACAAGGAACTCCTCGCCAAGGTCAAATACGAGAATGCCCCGGTCGCGGAGCCGTTCCGCCGCGCCATCGTCGAGTACCACCGCAAGGAATCGCCGGGCTCGATCGTGGTCGATTCCGACAACCATTATCTCTATTACGTGCTGGAGGGCGGCAAGGCGATCCGCTACGGCATCACCGTTGGCGAAGAGGCCATGGCTTGGTCGGGCATCGCCAAGGTGGGCAGCAAGACCGAGTGGCCGGCCTGGCACCCCACCCCCGGCGAAATCTCGCGCCTGGGCGTGCCGACCTATGTCGCCCCCGGCCCGGACAACCCGATGGGCTCCCGCGCGCTGTATCTCTACTCGGGCGGCAAGGACACGCTGTTCCGCATCCACGGCACCAACCAGCCGGAATATATCGGCGCCTCGATCTCGTCAGGCTGCATCCGCCTGACCAACGAGGACGCGATCGATCTCTATGATCGCGTCAAGGTCGGCACCCTCGTCGTGGTGCTTGAGCCGAAGCACGGCGACTCGCCCTACAACTCGCGGCTTGCGCTTGGCGGCAACCAGCCGGGCAGCTACTGATCGCCGCCTGATCTTCCTGACATCCAAAAGCGCCGGCTTCACCGGCGCTTTTTTGTTGCCGGCTTGTGCGGCCGGGATTTGCCGCCCTTGGCCGCCGACTTCTCCGCAGGCGCTGGAGCCTTCTCCGCCGCCTCCTCGTCATCGCCTTCCCGTGCATCAGGCTTGACCTCGGGCTTGGCCTCAGGCTTGGCCGCGACCTCGCGCGGCGGCGCTTCCTCGGGACGTTCCGCCGGCAGCAGCGGGGCGACCTGTGGCAGCGGATCCCAGACATTCCACTGGCAAATCCGGTAACCGTTGCGCCGCTGCGCCAGGTCGAGATGGATATGGTCCTCGTGGTACCAGTCCGAGCCCGGGCCGAGCACGGTGGAAAACCGCGCGCAGACCGAGTGCAGCACGCGTTCGCGCACGTCGCGCGGCATGGTACGGTCGGTGAGTCCGATCGACTGCCCGTTGGCCAGCTTGATGGCGCGCACGTCGATGGCGTTGGCCTTGCCGTGCTCCGAAAGCAGCGCGCCGGCGACGCGGTTGCGGCCGCGGCACTCGAAGGAATCGAAATTATCGAGGTCGCTGATGGTCGAGCCGAGGCTGCTGGCCAACGGCACCATGTCCTTGCGCAGCCAATCGGCGATCGCGGACGCCATGGTGCAGCGAAGGATCGCCGCCGGCTTGACCGTCACCTTGCGCTTGTCCGGCAGCACGACGGCTTCCAGCCGCACCAGATCCTCGCCGCCGCAGGCGCCGGGGCCGCGGATATCCGGAATGGAGGGCGCGATCGCGATCTCCTCGGTCAGCGCGAGACGGCAGGCCGAGGCCTGCTTCTCGGGCGGCGCCGCGGCCTCTGCGGGCTTGTCGGCTTCCGGCTTGTCGGGAGACGGCCGGTCCCGGGAAGGTTTATCCTCGACCTCCGCCGGCGCCGCTTCCGGCGCTTTGGGAGCCTCCTCGGGGCGCGGTCTCGGCAGCGGAATCCTGGCGGAATGAACCGCCGGACGCGGCCGGGGTGCGGCGATACCGAAGATATCCAGGGGGGATGTCTGCCTTCGCGCCTCTGCCCGGTCGACGAGCACAAGGGATAGCCCGAGCGCAGCGGTAACTATTGCCGCGCCAGCGGACATATAGCCGCGACAAGACCATTTGCGGCGAAAGTCCGGCAGGCTAAAAGTCATGGCAATCTTTGGCCCAACGCTGAGAGCGACAACGCGCCCAGCGACTTCTCGGAGGAACGTCGGAATGCTTGGTTTGATGCAAGATTGGCCCCTGCTCTGCCACCGGATCATCGAACACGCCGCCAAAATTCATGGCAAGCAGGAGGTGGTCACACGCTCGGTCGAGGGACCGATCCATCGCACCACTTACGCCGAGATCCACAAGCGCGCGCTCAAGGTCTCGCAGATGCTGGAGCACGACGGCATCAAGCTCGGAGACCGTGTCGCGACCATCGCCTGGAACACCTGGCGCCATCTCGAGGTGTGGTACGGCATCATGGGGATCGGTGCCATCTGCCATACCGTCAATCCCCGCCTTTTCCCCGAGCAGATCGCCTGGATCATCAACCATGCGGAAGACCGCATCGTGATGACCGACCTCACCTTCATTCCGATCCTGGAGAAGATCGCCGACAAGCTGCCGAGCGTGGAGCGCTACGTCGTGCTCACCGACAAGGCGCACATGCCTGAGACCACGCTGAAGAACGTGATCGCCTACGAGGACTGGATCGCGCAGGCGGACGGCAAATTCAAATGGAAGGACTTTGACGAGAACACGGCAGCCGCGATGTGTTACACCTCCGGCACCACCGGTGATCCCAAGGGTGTGCTGTATTCGCATCGCTCCAACGTGCTGCACGCGCTGATGGCCAACAATGTCGACGCCCTCGGCACGAGTGCGTCCGAGACAATGCTGCCGGTGGTCCCGCTGTTCCACGCCAACAGCTGGGGCATCGCCTTCTCCGCGCCTTCGCAGGGCACCAAGCTGGTCATGCCCGGCGCCAAGCTCGACGGCGCCTCGGTCTATGAGCTGCTCTCGACCGAGAAGGTGACGCACACCGCCGGCGTGCCGACGGTGTGGCTGATGCTGCTCCAGCACATGTCCGCCAATAATCTCAAGCTGCCGGATCTGAAGATGGTGATCTGCGGCGGCTCGGCGATGCCGCGCTCGATGATCAAGGCCTTCCTCGACATGGGCTCGAACGTGCGCCACGCCTGGGGCATGACCGAGATGAGCCCGATCGGCAGCGTCGCGGCGCTGAAGCCGCCGTTCCACAACGCCACCGGCGATGCCAAGCTCGACGTGCTCCAGATGCAGGGCTATGCACCCTTCGGTGTCGAGATGAAGATCACCGACGATGCCGGCAAGGAGCTGCCCTGGGACGGCAAGACCTTCGGCCGGCTGAAGGTCTCCGGGCCTGCCGTGGCCAAGGCCTATTACCGCGTCGACAGCAACATCCTCGACGAGGCAGGCTTCTTCGACACCGGCGACGTCTCGACCATCGACGAGGACGGCTACATGCGGATCACCGACCGCTCCAAGGACGTGATCAAGTCCGGCGGCGAGTGGATCTCCTCGATCGACCTCGAAAACCTCGCGGTCGGCCATCCGGCGGTGGCGGAAGCCGCCGTGATCGGCGTATTCCACCCCAAATGGGACGAGCGCCCGCTGCTGATCGTGCAGCTCAAGCAGGGCCAGCAGGCCACCCGCGAGGAGATCCTGAAGTACATGGACGGCAAGATCGCCAAATGGTGGATGCCCGACGACGTCGCCTTCGTCGAAGGTATTCCGCACACGGCCACCGGCAAGATCCTGAAGACGGCGCTGCGCGACCAGTTCAAGGATTATCGCTTCCCGAACGCGGCGGCGTAAGTCACCACGGCCGTCATGCCCGGGCTTGTCCCGCCTGCGCGGCCGAAGCCGCTTCGGCGAGGCGAAGGCCCGGGCATCCACGTTCTGACCTGAAGAAAGATAGGCGTGGATGGCCGGGACAAGCCCGGCCATGACGGCGAGAGGGATGGCGGAACCCTTGAATTTGCCGCCGCGCCGTGGTCTCAACGGCTCGTCGTCGCGCCAAATCGGCCGGCATCGCCAACCCCGGCAGAGCTCACTCGATGGCCCGCAGGTTTTCCGCTCCCTATCAGTCGGAGCCCGTGTCCAGCCTCGCGAGCTGGGCGCGCAATCTGGCCGTGTTCGCGGTGGTGGCGGTGGTGGTGTCGATCATCATCGTCCGCTTCGATTTCCTGGAGCCGAAGCCGGCGCTTGCGACCTTCTTGGGCGGGCTCGCGATCGCCGGTCTCTCGATCCTGTTCGGGCTCGCCGGCTTTGCCGCGATCTGGCAGAACGGCTCGCGCGGCATGGCGCGCATCCTGCTCGCTTTCCTGATCGACGGGGCGATCCTCGCCTATCCTGCCTATCTCGCCCTGCAATATCGCAAGCTGCCGGCGATCTACGACATCACCACCGACCCGATCGACCCGCCGCGTTTCGAGGCGCTGGCACGCCTGCGCACCGGCGAGGGCACCAATCCCGCGGTCTATGCCGGCCTCTATTCGGCGGAGCAGCAGCGCCACTTCTATCCCGACGTCGAGCCCGTCGAGCTCGAGATTTCCGTCGATCGCGCCTATGCGATCGCCCTCCAGCTCGTCAACAAGCGCAAATGGATCGTCATCGACGAGCGTGCACCGCAGCCGCCGCGCCGCATCGGCCGCATCGAGGCGGTGGCGCGCACGCCGATCATGGGTTTCCGCGAGGACATTTCGATGAGGTTCGTGGCGGACGGCGATGATTCCCGCGTCGATATCCGCTCGGCCTCGCGCAATTTCGACAGCGATCTCGGCAGCAACGCGGCGCGGATCAAGAAATTCATCGACGATCTCAATACCGCCGCCGATGCCGACGCGCTCAAGCCGGTGAAGAAGACGCCGGTGACGCCGCCGAAGGCCCCGGCAAAGACGGTGAAGAAATAGTCCCACCGTCATTCCGGGGCGCGTGTTAGCGCGAGCCCGGAATCCATTCATCCACCAACGCTGAGGCCCGATGGATTCCGGGCTCGCCGCTTCGCGGCGCCCCGGAATGACAGCGAGTCAGGCGTTCGCCATCCGATACGTCCCGCCGATCACGGGATCGCCCTCGGTCGCGACCACGCCGCGGGCGACCAGATCTTCCAGATGCGCCAGCACGGAATAGCCGGCGGCCGTCGTCAACCTGGGATCGATGCCGATATAGATCGCGCGGACCATGGTCGGGATGTCGGTCTCGCCCTTGGCGAGGCGGTGCAGGATCGAGGCCTCACGCGCCTTGCGGTGCCGGATCAGGAAGCGCACGAAGCGCTGGCCATCGGGAATCTCCGGGCCGTGGCCCGAGAAATAGAGGTCTTCCTCGCGTGCGGCGAGCCGGTCGAGCGAAGCCATGTAGTCGATCATCGAGCCGTCGGGCGGCGCCACGATCGAAGTCGACCAGCCCATCACGTGATCGCCGACGAAGTTGAACTTCCGCTCCGGCCAGGCGAAGGCCAGATGATTGGCGGTGTGTCCCGGCGTCGCCACGGCCTCGAGCCGCCAGCCGTCTCCTTCGACGACGTCGCCATGTGCAACGCTGACGTCCGGTGCGAAATCGCGATCGGCGCCGGATTCCGGATTGTGCTTCTCGCTCTCGAAACGCGGGCGCGAGGCCCGGTGCGGGCCTTCGGCGTAGACCGGCGCCCCCGTCGCCTGCTTGATCCGCGCCGTGTTGGGCGAATGGTCGCGATGGGTGTGGGTGACGAAGATATGGCTCACCGTCTCGCCGCGCACGGCATCGAGCAGCGCAGCCGCATGCGCTTCATCGTCCGGACCTGGATCGATGATCGCGACATTGCCTCGGCCGACGATGTAGCTGACCGTGCCGGTGAAGGTGAACGGGCTCGGATTGTTGCAGAGCACGCGGCGCACGCCGGGTCGGACTTCCTCGACGATGCCGGGCTTCAGCGGAAAATTGCGGTTGAACGGGACGTCGTCGTTGTCGGACATGGCTTGCTCATTCCCTGCTGACTTCGTCATGCCCGGCCTTGTGCCGGGCATCCACGCTCTTCGCGTGGCCTAAGACGTGGATGGCCGGGACACGCCCGGCCATGACGCAGTTGGAGAGTTCTCGTGCCTCACGCTTCCGCTCAGAAAAACGCCTGAATGCCCGTGATGGCGCGGCCCAGGATCAGGGCGTGGACGTCGTGGGTGCCCTCGTAGGTGTTGACCGTCTCGAGGTTCTGGACGTGGCGCATGACGTGGTATTCGATCGAGATGCCGTTGCCGCCGTGCATGTCGCGGGCGGTGCGGGCGATGTCGAGGGCCTTGCCGCAATTGTTGCGCTTCATGATCGAGATCATCTCGGGCGCGAACTTGCCCTCGTCCATCAGGCGGCCGACGCGAAGCGAGCCCTGAAGACCCAGCGCGATCTCGGTCTCCATGTCCGCGAGCTTCTTCTGCACGAGCTGGGTTGCGGCGAGCGGCTTACCGAACTGCTTGCGGTCGAGCGTGTACTGGCGGGCGCGATGCATGCAGTCCTCGGCCGCGCCGAGCGCGCCCCAGGATATGCCGTAGCGGGCGCGGTTGAGGCAGCCGAACGGGCCCTTCAGGCCCGAGACGTTGGGCAGCAGCGCGTCTTCCGGAACCACGACGCCATCCATCACGACCTCGCCGGTGATGGAGGCGCGAAGCGAGAGCTTGCCGCCGATCTTCGGCGCGGAGAGGCCCTTCATGCCCTTCTCCAGCACGAAGCCGCGGATCTGGTTGTCGTGCGCGGCCGACTTGGCCCAGACCACGAACACGTCGGCGATCGGCGCGTTCGAAATCCACATCTTGCTGCCGGTGAGGCGATAGCCGTCCGAGACCTTCTCGGCGCGCGTCTTCATGCCGGCGGGATCGGAGCCCGCGTCCGGCTCGGTCAGGCCGAAGCAGCCGACCCACTCGCCGCTGGCGAGCTTCGGCAGGTACTTCTTGCGCTGGTTCTCGTCGCCATAGGCGTAGATCGGGTACATCACCAGCGAGGACTGCACCGAGTTCATCGAGCGGTAGCCGGAATCGACCCGCTCGATCTCGCGCGCGACGAGGCCGTAAGCCACGTAGCTCGCGTTGGCGCAGCCATATTCCTCAGGCAGCGTGATGCCGATCAGGCCGAGTTCGCCCATCTCGTTGAAGATCTCGCGGTCGGTCTTCTCTTCGAGATAGGCCTTGGCGACGCGCGGCAGCAGCTTGTCCTGGGCGTAGGCGCGGGCGGTGTCGCGCACCATGCGCTCGTCTTCGGTGAGTTGCTCGTCGAGCAGGAACGGATCGTCCCACTGGAAAGAAGCCGCAGCCGGCTTGTCCTTGGCCTGAGGGCGCACGCTCATGAAACGTCCTTTCGCGTCTGGTTCCGTCAACAATTGCCCGACAAACTAAAGCGCCGCGGCAACAAGTGCAATTGCGTCCTGGTTTCGGTCATTCCGGGGCTACGCGACGGGACCGCGTAAGCACGGTCCGGAGCGCCGAACCCGGAATCTCGTTTCTACAACATCGAGATTCCGGGTCTGGCGCCTTCAGCGCCATCCCGGAATGACACCGCGTGTCAACTCTCGAGCAGCTCGTTGGCGACGATCTCGATGCCGAAGCCCGACAGGCCCTTGTAGTCGTGCACCGAGGAGGTGAGATGCCGGATGGAGGTGACGCCGAGATCGCGCAGGATCTGCGCACCGACGCCGACCTCGCGCCACTGGCGGTTGCGGTCGGCCTCCGTCGACGACTCGTCCGACAACGGCGCCACGGGGACGCCGGCCGCGCCATCGCGCAAGTAAACCAGCACGCCGCGGCCGGATTTCTTGAAATGCTCGAGCACGGCCGCCATGCGCTTGTGACCGGTGAAGGTGTCCTTGACGATGTTCGGCTTGTGGAAGCGCGTCAGCACGTTCTTGCCGTCGCCGACGCCGTTATAGACGAAGGCGACATGGGCGATGGAATCGAACGGCGAGCGGTAGGCATAGCCCTGCAAGGGTCCAATCGGGCTTTCGGTAACGAAGGTCGAGACCCGCTCGATCAGTTTTTCGCGCGCCTGGCGGTAGGCGATCATGTCCGCAATGGTGACGTGCTTCAGCTTGTGCCTGGCCGCGAACTGCGCGACCTGCTCGCCCTTCATCACGCTGCCGTCGTCGTTCATCAATTCGCTGATGACGCCGACCGGCGGCAGGCCGGAGAGCTTGCAGAGATCGACCGCGGCCTCGGTATGGCCGGAGCGCAAGAGCACGCCGCCGTCCTTGGCGATCAGCGGGAAGATGTGACCGGGCCGGGCGAAATCGTTGGCGCCGACATTGGGATTGGCCAGCGCACGGCAGCAGGAGGCGCGTTCCTCGGCGGAGATGCCGGTGCCGCCATCGGGCTTGTAGTCGATCGACACCGTGAAGGCGGTGGTGTGCGCGGAATCGTTATGGGCCACCATCGGATCGAGCCGCAGGCGGCGCGCGTCATCGCCGGTCACAGGCGCGCAGACAATGCCGGAGGTGTGGCGGATGATGAACGCCATCTTCTCGGCGGTGCAGAGCGAGGCGGCGACGATCAGATCGCCCTCGCCCTCGCGGTCCTCGTCGTCGGTGACGACGACGAGCTCCCCCCGGGCAAAGGCCTGCAAGACTTCCTGAATGCTATCGGGCATTTCCCAATCTCTATCGGTTATGCCGGGAGGCTTAGCCGGACTTGGGCCGGGGCGCTAGTGTCCTGGACGCAACCGCATATTCCGGGCGGCGGGCCCATCGAAGGCCGGCTTGCACCGAAGATACCAGGATATAGGCGCAGACAGCCGGAGAGGAAGGCGGCCGGATGCCGTCAAGGCAGCACCTCGCGCCGCTCGCCGAGCCGCTGATCGAGTTCGGCACGCTTTTCGGCGAGCAGGCCGGCCTGGGCGGCTTCGATCACGGTAAACAACTCATGGGCGTCGCTGAGCCGGGTCACGGTGACGTAGCTGGCGCCGGCCTCGTAGAGGGCGCCGACGTCGGCCAGGAGGTCGGCCGTGGCGACGATCAGGGCGGTCGGATTGAGCGCGCGGACGTGGCGGACCAGCTTCTCGTTGGTGGCACCCTTCAGCAGCGAATCCGGCACGCTGAGGATGATCATCTCGGACTTGCCGATGCCGGCATGGAGCAGCGTATCGACATTGCTGATGTCGCCATAGATCACGTGCAGGCCGCGCGACAGCAGGGTCTGGTACACATTGGGGTTGAAGTCGACCACCGTGATCTGCTCCAGCAGCACCGGCGCCTGCCGCTCGATCTCGGCCAGCAGCGCGCTCGCGGCACGGAAAAAACCGAGGATGACGACGCGGCGGGCCTCGCCATGGCCGCCCTCGTGCCCGTCCTCGGCATGGCCGCTGCCGTGATCGAGGTCGCGCAGGCCGATCCGCTTCAAGGGGCCGATCGCCCAGCGGGTGATCTCGTCGCTGCGGCTCATCGCGAAGGTCGAGAGCACCGCCAGCACCACGAAGGCGAAGGAGGCGGCGTTCGCCGTCTCGGCTGCGATGTGGTGATCGGCGACGCCGGTCTGGATCACCACCAGCGAGAACTCGGAGATCTGCGCGAGGTTGAGGGCCGGCAACAGGCTGGCGCGCAGGCCCTGCTTCATCAGGTAGAGCGGCGTGAAGGTGGTGAGGAGGCGGCTCACCACCGTGAACGCCGCGATCATCAGCGCCAGCCCGATCACGGAGAGACCCGGTACGGGAATGGTCATGCCGAGCGCGACGAAGAACAGGGTGATGAAGAAGTCGCGCAGCGTGGTGACCTTGGCGGTGACGTCGAGGGCGTAGGGAAAGGTCGAGAGCGAGACGCCGGCGATCAGGGCGCCCATCTCGCGCGACAGCGACAGCCGTTCGGCGGTTTCGGCGACGAGAAAGCACCAGGCCAGCGCGCCGAGCAGGATCAGCTCGGGGCGCCGGGCGATCTGGTGGAACAGCCGCGGCAGCACGTAGCGGCTGACCAGCAGCGCCGCGGCGACCAGCACCGCGACGCGGCCGATCGAGAGCAGGATGACGACGGCCTGCAGATTGGCAAGGCTCGGCTGCACCGCCAGGAACAGGATGGCGAAGATGTCCTGAAGCACCAGCACGCCGAGCGTGATGCGCCCCGGCAACGTGTCGAGCTCGCGCTTCTCGTAGAGCACCTTGACGATAATGACGGTGCTCGACAATGCGCAGGCGACGCAGAGATAGACCGCATCGAAGTGCCCGCCGCCGAGCGCCAGGCCGATGCCGACGAAGAACAGGAGCCCGAGCAGGCAGCCGCCGAGCAGCTGGCTGCCCGCCGCGAACAGGATCACCCGCCCTGCCCGCACGATCTTCTTCAGGTCGATCTCCAGGCCGATCATGAAAAGCATGAAGATCAGGCCAAGCTCGGAGATGACGCTGATCGATTCCTGCGAGTGGACCCAGCCGGCGCCGAATGGACCTATGCAGAAGCCAGCGATAAGGTAGGCCAGGATCAGCGGCTGCCGGGAGAAATGGGCGAGCAGGCCCAGCATCCAGGCAAAGAGGATAGAGAGAGTGATGTCGCGAATGAGCTCGTGCATACCAAATTGGTCCGTTTTGCCGCACCCTAGAGACGGGTTGCGGCGCGGCAAGCGAGCAATTCGTCACATGCGAAAGGGGTTGCTCGCAGCAATGCTGCTATGCCCCCTCGCCTTTGCCGTGCCCGCGGCCGCACAATCCAAGGTCAATATCGAACAGAACTTTGCCGATTCCCTCGCCGCAATGCCGAAGGAAGAGCTTGCCGTCTCCGGCGGGTTCTACGTGCCCGCTTACTCCAGCGTGGCGATGAGCCAGGGCAAGCTGCGCGTCGACTTCTCGGTGACCCTGAGTGTTCACAACGCCTCCGAGACCCAGCCGCTGGTGATCAAACGCATCGCCTATTTCGACACCGCAGGCAAGCAGGTCGAGACCTACCTGAAGGATCAGGTGGCCCTGAAACCGCTGGCCACGATCTCGATCTTCATTCCGACCGACGACGTGCGCGGCGGGACCGGGGCCAATTTCCTGGTCGACTGGGCCGCCACGGGCGAGATCGCCGAGCCCGTGGTCGAGGCCCTCATGGTTGGCGGCATCGCCAATGCGCATTACGCTTTCATCAGCCAAGGCCGTCCGACCAGGACGGCGACCAAGAAGTAACGCCGTCCGACCAGGACCGCCGGCAAGAAGTAAGGCGGCCGGTGCAACGCCGGCTGGCTCAACAAGAACAGAAAACGAGGAACGCCCCCATGACGTCCAGCTTCGATTTCGCGCCCCTGTTTCCGGCAGGGCTGCCGGCCCCTTCCGCGCGCTGGACGGGCCTTGCCAAATACAGTTTTGTCGGCGGCAATAACGATTCCGAGCAGGTGCCGCTCGACGAGCTGATCGAAGCGACCAGCACAGTGCTGCGCCGCGAGGGCCGCTCGCTCGCCACCTACGGGCTGGCGCATGGGCCGCAGGGTTACCTGCCCCTGCGCGAATTCCTGGTGACGAAGCTCAAGCGCGATGCCGGCATCACCTGCACCGTCGACGATCTCCTGATCGTCTCCGGCTCGCTGCAGGCGCTCGATCTCGTCAACGCGACGCTGCTGACCCGCGGCGATACCGTGATCTTCGAGCAGGACAGCTATCAGGGCTCCCTGACCCGCCTGGCGCGGCTCGGCGTCAACGTGGTCGGCGTCCCCCTCGACAAGGACGGCATGCGGATGGACCTCTTGGCCTCCACGCTCGCCGACCTGAAGAGCCGTGGCATCCGTCCGAAATACATCTACACCATTCCGACGGTGCAGAACCCGACCGGCAGCATCATGCCCGAGAGCCGCCGCGCCGAGCTGGTGCGGCTTGCGGCCGAATATGGCGTGCCCATCTTCGAGGACGATTGCTATGCCGACCTGGTCTGGTCGGGGCAGCGGCCACCGGCGATCTACGCGATGAGCCCGACCGGCGGCGTAATCCATATCGGCTCGTTCTCGAAATCGATCGCGCCGGCGCTGCGCGTCGGCTTCATCGTCGCGCCCTGGGAGGTGATGTCGCGGATGCTGGCGCTGAAGACGGACGCGGGCTCCGGTGCGCTGGAGCAGATGGTGCTCGCCACCTATTGCAAGCCGCATTTTTCGACCCACGTGCCGGCTTTGACGAAGGCGCTGCGCACCAAGCTCGACACGCTGATGGAGGCGCTGAACGAGCAGTTCGGGACGGCGGCGGAATTCGAGGAGCCCAAGGGAGGAATCTTCCTCTGGGTGAAGCTACCCGAGCAGGTCGATACGTTGAAGCTGTATCAGGCCGCGCTCGCCGCCGGCGTCTCGATCAATCCGGGACCGGAATGGTCGACCAACAAGGCCCGTTCCAGCTCGCGGCTCAGGCTGTGCTTCGCAAGCCCCACGCACCAGCAGATCCGCGAGGGCGTCGCCGTGCTGGCCGAGGTCTGCCGCAAGGAATTCGGAGTGCCGGCCCGCAGCGCCAATGTGGAGAAACGGGCCTGAGGCCGCCGCCTTACGCCTCGACGTGAAATTCCACGTTGACCTGGCCGGAGCCGGAGGACGGGAAATAGTCACACAGCTGCTCAGCGGCGCCGCGATAGTCGTGCCAGCCTAGCGCGGCGAACAGCATGATGGTGTCGGCCATGCCGCCTTCACCGTTGCACTTGGTGGCGTAGTCCGGAAGCATGTCGAGGAATTCGCGGTAGCGGCGGCTCTGCCACAGCTCGAGCACGCGCAAATCGACCTGGCGGTTGAACTCGCTGGCGACCGAGGTCCACGCCTCCGGGCCGAGCTTCTTGTTCGGCCAGAGCCGGTGCGAGAGCGAGCCGCTGGCGAGGACGGCGACCCGCTCGCCGGATGCATCGATCGCCCGGCGGGTCGCTTCGCCGAGGACCCGGCTCTCCTCGAACGAGGTGAACAGCGGCGAGGCGACCGAGACGACCTTCGCAAAGCCGTCCGGGTTCATGTAGTGCATCGGCACGATCGTGCCGTATTCGAGCCCGAGGCTCGCCACCTGATGGGCGATCACGTTCAGGCCCGCCTCTCCGGCCCTATCAGCGATGGCCTCCGCCAGGGGCGAATCACCCGGCAGATCGTAGCGCAGATCCTGGATCATCTGCGGCGCCTCGTGGCTCGTGAACGAGCCGCGATGCCTCGCATTGGCATTGATGTGGTAGCCGAAATTGGAGAGCCAGTGGGTGTCGAACACCACGAAGCAGGTGACGCCGCGCTCTTTCGCCCGCCGGCCGAGTTCGCGCAGGGACCTGACCGCCGGCTCGCGCGCGGCACGCAACGGGCTGCCGGGTTGCTCCGACAGCATCAACGATGGAACGTGGGTGACCTTGGCGGCGAGTACGAGCTGCCCCATGGCGGTCCCCTCGAAGCGTCAGGCCGCCTGGGGCTGACTGCCGTGGATTGCGGAGGCAAGCCGCAGCAAAAGCACGATCGAGACGTTGCCCTTGCCGGCCTCGATCTGGGCGATATAGCGCTCGGAAATCCCGGAACGGCGGGCCAGCTCGCGGCGCGACAGGTCGCAGCGCATGCGCGAGGACCGCAGGCGATCGCCCAGCTCGGTCAGAAACTCGGTCTCGGAATAAGGCGGCACGGCACAGCTCCCCGGCAGCACTTCGCCCGCAAAATCCATGACTTGATTCAGCATTGGTGTATCCAGGTTGGCCTTCGGGAAACGCCATCCTACCCCGGAAAAGACCGGGCTCATTGACGCGGATCAAATTCGCGAGTGATCGGCGGCCGCCATGGACGGAAGCGGGCGGGATGCTACACTTTGGAATTCTTCGAGGCGGGGTTCTCTAGGACATGACGCGTTGTTTGAGCCGCTGGATCGCGGCTGCGCTGCTGTGGGCGGCGATCGCGCCTGCGGCCAGTGCCGAGACGCTGGCCGCGACGATCGAGCAATGGGGCCTGCTCGGCTCATGGGCGGTCGACTGCGCAGCGAAGCCCGACCGCGACAAGGGCGCGCTGCTGACCTACGAGATCCAGAAGGACGGCCGGGTGATGTACCGGCGCAATTTCGGCGACGCCAAGGACGAGAACGAGGTGGTGTCGGCCACGGTCGGCGCCGAGGGTCTGCTCAATGTGATGGTGTACTTCCCCTCGCTGCACCAGGCGCGTGAGTTCGGGCTGGTGCTCCTGAAGGACGGCAGTCTGCGCGCGATCTACAATCGCAGCGAACGCGGCGAGTACACGATCCGGGACGGCAAGTACGTCGCGACGGGCGCACCGACGCCAACGCAACAACGTTGCGATTAGTCACCTGAACAGCTGTTCAGAATTCTCCTGCGATTCTCCCGGAACGTTCGCGTGAATGCCCGGTTTAGATTGGCATTCGATTGGAGGAGGACATCATGAAGAAGCTTGGTTATGTGGTTGCGGCCGTGGGCGCGCTTGTGATCGCGGCGCCGACGCTGGCAAGCGCCGAGACGGTGGTGATCAAGCGCGGCTATCACCATCATCATCACGGCCCGTACGGCGCCCGCGCCGAATTCCGCGAGCATCGCGACCATGGCTGGCATCGCGGCTGGCGTCACCATCGCGACAAGGTCGTGGTGATCAAGCGCAGCCACCGCCATCATCACTGGGACTAATGCGCAACGCGAATGAAAATGGCCCCTCACGGGGCCATTTCTATTGCCCAAGCACGCGAGCTAATCCCACGCCGGCGCGAAGCCTGGATTGACGCAACGCCTGTCCTTCGGCAACGCGGCGATCTTCTTGCGGTCGGCATCGTCGAGCGTGATCTTCAGCGCATCGAGGTTGGCCTGCTGGCTCTCGCGGCGCGAGGCCTTCGGGATCGCGGCGACACCGTCCTGGTCGAGCAGCCATTTCAGCGCGACCTGCGCGGCGGTCGCGTTGTGCCTGGCGCCGATCTCGGCCAGCACAGGATCCGAGGCAACCCGCCCCTGCGCCAGCGGACAATACGCGACGAGCGGGATCGATTTCGCCGTGAGATAGGCCAGCACCTTCGATTGATCGAGCATGGCGTGATATTCGACCTGGTTGCAGGCGATCGGCGCCTTGACGTCCTCGACCGCGATCTTGAGCAGCGCCGTGGTGAAATTGGCGACGCCGATGGCGCGCGTGCGGCCCTCCTCCTTCAGCTTGATCAAGGTCTCGAACACCGCGCCCCAGTTCGCGGATTTTGAGGGCCAGTGCACGAGATAGAGGTCGACATGGTCGAGCCGGAGCTTGTTCAGGCTGGCGTCGAAGGCGCGCCGGATCGCGTCAGGCGTGAGGTTCTCGTGCCAGACCTTGGTCGTGACGTGAAGCTCGCCACGCGGCAGGCGGGACGCGGCGATGGCCGATCCGATCGGCTCCTCATTGGCATACATCTCCGCGGTGTCGATGTGGCGATAGCCGATCGATAGCGCGCTCTCGACCGCGGCGCGGCAGGCATCGCCCTGCATGCGAAAAGTGCCGAGGCCGAGCTTGGGCATGCTGATGCCCTGGGTCTTCAGATTGTCCATGAACAGGCTCCTGAGGTATTGCATCCCGCCGGCCGCGCGGCGAGGCCGCGTGAGCAGATCTTTCGGTGATGGAAAAGAGATGGCGGGAGCAAGCAGCATAGCCCGACGAGGGCGGCGCGGCCAATCAAGATCGGGTTAGCGACCTACGAATGCTGCGCCACCATGGCCGGTCGCGCTTGCGGCTGCGGCGCGATGTCGACCGACCAGAGGCTGCGGTTATCGACGTCCTTCAAAGTCACCGTCATGACGCCGCTGCGGCCGTCGATGTCGACACGGCCAAAGAATTGCAGGCCGAAACAAGGCGCCAGATTTTCACCCTGCGCCGCGCTGCAGCCGTTCTGGTACATCGCGACGGGTCCAAAGGTGTTGTCGAGCTCGGCCGGGCCCCAGGTCCCGGCATGCAGCGGGCCGGAGACGAACTCCCAGAACGGCTCAAATTCCTGGAATTGCGCCCTGTTCGGATCATAATGATGCGCGGCGGTGTAATGCATGTCGGCGGTGAGCCAGACGATGTTGCGCACACCGGCGCGCTTGACGGAGCTGAGAAGATCGGCGATCTCGTGCTCCCGCCGATCGGGCGGCCCGTCGCCGAGCGCGACGGCATCCAGGCTGATCAGACCGATCGGCAGGTCGGCCGCGATCACCTTCCAGGTCGCGCGCGAGGCGGCAAGCTCGCGCTTCAGCCAGGCGAGCTGTTCGGCACCAAAGATCCAGCCGCGCCGCTCGCTGCCCTTGTTCCAGTTATCGTCGCGATAGCTGCGCATGTCGATCATGAAGATGTCGAGCAGCGGGCCGTAGGCAATCTTTCGATAAACCCGTCCCTGCTGCGCGCCGATATCGCGGATCGGCATGAAGTCGAAGAAGGCACGGCGGGCGCGCGCGACCAGGCGCGGGGTGCCGTCATCTTCAAAGCCTGCGTGATCGTAGCTGCCGGTCGGCGACCAGTCGTTGGTGACCTCGTGGTCGTCCCATTGCGCGAGCATCGGCACTTCCTCGTGGAAGGCGCGAAAGTTCTCGTCGAGATGGTTGTATTTGTAATTGCCGCGAAACTGCGCCAGCGTGTGCGCGACTTCGGACTTTTCCTCGATCACGAGGTTGCGCCAGGTCTCGCCGTTCGGCAGCTTCTGCTCTGACGGAATCGTGCAGTCGGCGTAGATGTGATCGCCGGAATGGATGAAGAAATCGGGGCGGTTGTCGAGCATGGTGCGATAGCCGCGATAGCCGCCGCGCGCGATGTCGATGCCCCAGCCCTGGCCCGCGACGTCGCCGGACCACACGAACGAGATCGACCGGCCGGCGGCCGGCGCAGTGCGGAAATGGCCGATGCGGCTTTCGCCGCGAAGGCCGGTTGCGATATCGTCGAAGCGGACGCGGTAGAAGACGTCCTGTCCCGGCGGCAGATCGTTCAGCAGCAGCTTTGCGGTGAAATCGCCATCCGCCAGCGCATCGCGCGAAGCCGACGCAATGATGGTCTTGAAACTCTCGATGGTCGAGCACTCCACATGCATCCGTGCGGCCCGGTCCGCGCGCGCCCAGACCACGGCGGAGCCATCGCAGACGTCGCCGGACTGAATCCCGCCGGCGACCTGCGGACGGTCGGCGGCGCGGCTGAGATACGGGGTTGCGAGGGTGCCGAGTGAGGCAACCGCCAGGCTTGAAGTCGAGCGGACCAGGAATTGCCGCCGGGTCCATGCGCGCGAAGCGCGGAGCGTTGCCATTCAGAAACCTTCGTCGAATCGCGACGGAAGGTGCCTGCGCTCCTTAACTTCCAGCTTACAGTTTGTTGACTCCCCGCCGACGGTTTTGCGACGCGGAGATGACGGGCGAGGTGAAGCGGCCGCAGCGTCGCTGCCTAGTGCGGAATGGGTTTAGGTTAGATCGACTGCCGGGGGTCGTTCACCTCTCCCGCTTGCGGGAGAGGTCGGCGCGGAGCGCCGGGAGAGGGCTTTCTCCTCTTGGAGATTGTCCCTTTGAGGATACAGCCCTCTCCCCGACCCTCTCCCGCAAGCGGGAGAGGGAGCGCACCTGCCTTGGAGCAATCAAATCTGATCCCATCACGCCTAGCGCTTCCAGTTGCAGATGCCTCCGGTGCGGCAGGGCCAGGTCTGGATGCGGGTGTCCATCGCCTGTGCGTCGAGCGGGTTGCCGTGACGATGCGCCAGCTTCGCGCGGGCTGCGCCGCGCGGCTGCGCGCTCTTCGCATGCGCGGCCTTCGGCTCGGCCACACGGACGCGTTCGGCGGCCAGCTTCTTCGGCACGTCGAGGGGCTCCGCGCGCGCCTGCGCCTCGTTGCCGCCGCGCGCTTCGAGGGCGACGGGTGCGAACTGCGTCTCGGGCCCGAGACGCTTCGGCGACAGCACGGCCCTGGAGAGATCGAGACCGAGATATTCGTCTGGCTTGTAGTCGTCGGCGCGGGCGATGCCGCCCCATGCGATGACGAGGGCAACGGCAATTGCAAAAGAACCGCTTTTCAGGACCACGGACACCTCCTGAAATTCCAGTATGAAAGGGGTAATTTACCCCTATTTAGGAGGCGTCGCGCGCAATTCCAGCGGCCAAGTGCCGCCGTGGTTAAGAAGTTTGGCGGTGTCAGGCGACCTTTCGCGCCGCCCCCGTCCCATCCAGGAAACCCATCAGGCGGCTGCGAATGATCTGTTCCGCCTCTTCCATGATCCGATCGATGAGTTCCCTGCAGGAGGGGATGTCATGGATCAACCCTGCGACCATGCCACAGCTCCAGGCGCCGGCGTCCATCTGGCCTTCCAGCATGATCTTGGGGTAGACGCCCGCAACCTGGTCGTGGATGTCGTCGATCTTCAGCTTGTCGCCCTTCTCGCGCTCGATCTCGATGAGGCGATCGACGTTGGCATTTCTGAGCACGCGCTCGGTATTGCGCAAGCTGCGCATGATCAGGCGGGTATCGAGCTCAGTCGCTGCGACCAGCGCATTCTTCACGTTCTGATGCACCGGCGCCTCCTTGGTGGCGATGAAGCGCGTGCCCATGTTCATGCCGGCTGCGCCCAGCGACAATGCCGCGACCAGGCTGCGCCCGTCGGCCATGCCGCCGGAGGCGACGAATGGGATCTTCAATTCCTCCGCTGCGCGCGGCAGCAGGATCATGTTGGGAATGTCGTCCTCGCCGGGATGACCGCCGCACTCGAAGCCGTCGACGCTGACGGCGTCGCAGCCGATGCGCTCGGCCTTCAGCGAGTGGCGGACCGAGGTGCATTTGTGGATGACCTTGATGCCGGCGGCCTTCAGCGCCGGCATGTAGGCTTCAGGGCTGCGGCCGGCGGTCTCCACCGCCTTGATGCCGCCCTCGACGATGGCGGCGATGTATTCCGGATAAGGCGGCGCCGAGAAGGCCGGCAGGAAGGTAAGGTTCACGCCGAACGGCTTGTCGGTCATGTCGCGGCAGCGCGCGATCTCCTTGGCGAGCAGCTCCGGCGTCTTCTGGGTGAGACCGGTGATGATGCCGAGCCCGCCGGCATTGGACACAGCGGCGGCCAGCTCGGCAAAGCCGACGAAATGCATGCCGCCCTGGATGATTGGATGTTCAATGCCGAACAGCTCGGTGATCGCTGTCTTCACTTGCTTTCTCCTCCCGGAATTCGCTTGTGTTGGGGGGCAGTCTAGCCGGACTTTTGCGACGCGGTCACCATTTCTCTCCAAATGGGCGGCTCTCCATTTCAAAGGTCCAGGCGCTCTTCGGCTGCCGGTAGAGCTGCCAATAGGCGTCCGCGACCGAGGACGGCGGCATCAAGAGATCGGGATTATCAAGCGCATCGGGCCCGAGCGCCTCCAGCCGGCGCTGCCGTACCCATTCGGTGTCGACGCCGGAATCGATAATGAGATGGACGACATGGATGTCGCCGTTGCGGCGGCCGGCGCTGCTCTCGATACCGTCATTGCGAGGAGCCCTCGCGACGAAGCCAGAATCTTCTCCGCCGAGGGAATCTGGATTGCTTCGCCGCGCTCGCAATGACGCAAGCGGCGGCGGGCAAGCAGCTATCTCAGTGGGTCTTCGTCCGATGCCATTTCTCGAGATCGGGCTTCACCTCGTCCGATCCCTGCTCCTTTTCCGGGTTGCCCTTCCAGGGCTTGTCCGTCTGTCTGTGCGAACCCCAATCATTCTGATCACGGGGATCGTCGGTAGGGCGTTCCTTGCTCATCGGTTGATCCTTCTGCTACGCGAACGGGACGCCGTAATAGGCATTGATACCGCGCACGGCCGCTTCATCGCGCCAGTTCCATTCGGTCTTCTCGCCGTATCTCGGAGCACCTTCCAGATCCTTGGCCGTGATCGCGGTAATGTAGCCGCCAAGTTCGGTGTCGTATTTCAAGGATTGCCAGGGCAACGGATAATGATCATTGCCGAGGCCGAGGAATCCACCGAAACCAAGCACCGCGTAGGAGACCTTGCCGCTGATCTTGTCGATCATCACCCGTTCGATCGAACCGATCTTGTTCCGATCGGCCCCGAAGACCGATGTTCCCTCGACCTTGTCGCTTCCGATCAGCCGGCCCATTTCGTCGCGGTCCAGTTCGCCCTGATTCAGCATCGTCATTCTCCACTCAGCCATATGTGAATCAATCGCGAGGGGGCAGCGATCGTTCCGGGCGTGTTCCCGGAGCGCGCCAGGAACATCGCAGGAAAGGAGCCGTTCTCTGAGTTCACACACTCAGCCAGGGTTCGCGCGATGTCCCAGACCGTCTCCGACTTCATCGTCCAGCGTCTGCATCAATGGGGCGTGCGCCACGTCTTTGGCTATCCCGGCGACGGCATCAACGGCGTGTTCGGCGCGATGAACCGGGCCGAAGGCAAGATCGGCTTCATCCAGGCCCGGCACGAGGAGATGTCGGCCTTCATGGCCACCGCTTACGCGAAATTTTCAGGGGAACTCGGCGTCTGCATTGCGACCTCGGGCCCCGGCGCCTCGCATCTCATCACCGGGCTCTACGATGCGCTGCTCGATCACCAGCCGGTGCTGGCGATCGTCGGTCAGCAGGCCCGCAATGCCCTCGGCGGGCACTACCAGCAGGAGCTCGACCTGCTCTCGATGTTCAAGGACGTCGCCGGAGCCTACGTCATGCAGGCATCCTCGCCTGCACAAGTGCGGCACCTGATCGATCGCGCGGTTCGGATCGCGCTGGCGCGGCGGACCCCCACCGTGATCATCCTGCCCAACGATCTGCAGGAGGAGCCATACGAAAGCCCGCCGCGCGCACACGGCACGCTGCATTCCGGCATCGGCTACAGCGCGCCCAGTATCACGCCGCGCGAGGCCGATCTCGATCGCGCCGCGGAGGTCCTCAATGCCGGCAAGAAGGTTGCGATGCTGGTCGGCGCCGGCGCGCTTGGCGCCACCGACGAGGTGATCGCCGTCGCCGACCGGCTGTCGGCCGGCTGCGCCAAGGCACTGCTCGGCAAGGCGGCGCTGCCCGACGATCTGCCGTGGGTCACCGGCGCGATCGGCCTGCTCGGCACCGAGCCCAGCTACAATATGATGATGGAATGCGACACGCTGCTGATGGTCGGCTCGGCCTTTCCCTATGCCGAATTCCTGCCGAAGGAAGGCGCCGCACGCGGCGTGCAGATCGACATCGACGCCAGCATGCTGTCGATCCGCTTTCCCATGGAGGTCGGCCTCGTCGGCGATGCCGCGGAGACACTGCGCGCATTGTTGCCGCGACTGCAAGCCAAGGCCGACGGCGCCTGGCGCCAGCGGATCGCAGATGACGTCGCCAAATGGTGGAAGACGCTGGATGGCCGGGCACATCAGCCGGCGGCGCCGGTCAATCCGCAGCTCGTCGCCTGGGAATTGTCCCCGCGCCTGCCCGAGCGCGCGATCGTCACCAGCGATTCCGGCTCCTGCGCGAACTGGTTCGCGCGCGACCTGAAGATGCGGCGCGGCATGATTGCCTCGCTCTCCGGCGGCCTCGCCTCGATGGGTGCCGCCGTGCCCTATGCGCTCGCCGCGAAGTACGCCCATCCGGATCGGCCAGTGATCGCCCTCGTCGGCGACGGCGCGATGCAGATGAACAACATGGCCGAATTGATCACCGCGGCGAAGTACTGGCGCAACTGGAAGGATCCGCGCTTCATCGTCTGCGTCTTCAACAACGAGGATCTCAACCAGGTGACCTGGGAGCAGCGTGTCATCAATGGCGATCCCAAGTTCGAGGCCTCGCAGCGCATTCCGGACGTCCCCTATTCCCGGTTCGCAGAAATGATCGGCCTGCACGGCATCTTCGTCGACAGCCCGGAGCAGCTGGGCTCGGCCTGGGAGCAGGCACTGGCGAGCGCGATGCCCGTCGTGCTGGAGGTGAAGACCGATCCCGAAGTGCCGCCGCTGCCGCCGCATATCACGCTGCAACAGGCCAAGAACTTTTCCCTCGCCCTGCTGAAGGGCGATCCGAACGAAGGCGGGATGATCAAGGGAGCGGCGCGGCAGGTGCTCGAAACGATCCTGCCCGGAAAGGAATGAGGTGAACCATGAGCGACTTCCGCGATATCCAGCACGGTGTCAACGATCCCGTCGATGGCGTCGACGTGAAACACCACTTCAACGACAATACGACGCCGCACCAGCGCGCGCAGCGCCATGCCGACGTGCGTGCCGACGCCACGGCCGACGCCGCCGAGCCGTTTCTGCCGGAGCGGCTTCGACGCAAACCGACCGACCCCATCAATCCGCGCACCGGGCGGCATCCCGCAGATTAGCCGTTAGGAACCACGGCCCCTGCGACGTGTTGATCGGCGCCAAGATCGCGCGGCATGAGGCCGCGCACCCGATAGGAGGGACCAAACATGAGACGTGCCGTCATCGCCCTCGCCTGCGTGCTCTTCGCGGGCCCTGCGCTCGCCCAATCGCTGGGCGAGAAGACCGGCGTCAATTCGGCGCTCGGCGTCGCACCGTCCACCCCCGACTTCATCAAGCAGGTCGCGATCAGCGACATGTTCGAGATCGAGTCGAGCAAGCTTGCCCAGCAGAAGGGCAACGCGCAGGAAAAGAGCTTTGCGCAGCAGATGATCACCGATCACACCAAGACCAGCACCGAGCTCAAGGGCCTGGTCGGCGACAAGAAGATCCAGGCGACGCTTCCGACGGAGCTCGACAGCTCACACCAGAGCAAGCTCGACAAGCTCAAGAGCGCGAACGGCAAGGACTTCAGCTCGGACTACAATTCCTATCAGGTCAGCGCCCATGAAGACGCCGTGTCGCTGTTCGAGCGTTACGCCAAGGGCGGCGACAATGCCGAACTCAAGAATTGGGCCGGCAAGACGCTCCCCGCCCTGAAACACCATCTCGACATGGCCAAGGAGCTGGGCAAGGCGCCGAGCGTCGGCCAGTCCAAGTAACGGGGTTCACCGGGGAGGCCGCCGCGCGGCGTCCTCCTCGTCCCGCAACGATGCCCGCCAACGAGGGATACGCGACACGGCACGTCACCGGAACATTCATTGTCATACAGAATTTACACGACGGTCACGAAAAATATCTCGCCAGACCGATGGCACTTGTAAAAGTAAAACCCACGCGGATCGATCAGGCGATCGCAAGCGAAATTGCGCGCGACACCAATTCAGGCATCGAGCAAGCCGCCCAGACTCTGACCTGGGCTGCGGACGAGCACGTGCTGCTCGCGCTCGCTGCGGCTGGATGGCTTTACGCCCAGATCCGGCGGCCCGAAGCGCGCCCTGCGGCAAACCATGTGTTGGCAGTCTCGTTGGCAAGTGCGGTGCTGCCGCACCTGCTGAAGTCCCTGTTTGACCAGATCAGGCCCGACCGACTGACGCTGCTCGGTCATGCACACGGCGTTCCCATTTCGGGGCGGTCCCGCGATGCGTTCCCTTCCGGCCATGCCTTGCACATGGGCGCGCTGGCCTCGGCGGCCGGGCTGCTGAACTCCGTCCCGCGCCGGCTGGTGCGCTCAACTGCCGTGGCCCTGTCATTGACGCGCGTCGTGGTGCTCGCGCACTGGACCAGCGACGTGGTGGCAGGCTTCGCGCTTGGCGTGATCGTCGAGCGGCTGTTGAGGCCGTTCACGCTGGCGAAGCGGCCGCCTCAAGCCTCGTGGATACGGCCATGACCGAATATCTCGTGCGCTTCATCGCCGGCGGTCTGATCGTCTCCGCTTTCGCGATCTTGGGCGACATGCTGCGACCGAAGAGTTTTGCCGGGCTGCTCGGCGCGGCGCCGTCGGTCGCGCTGGCCACGCTCAGCATCGCCGTCGTCCAGCACGGCCCGCAATATGCCGCCGCCGAGAGCTGGACGATGATCTACGGCGCCATCGCACTCGCCTGTTACGGCCTCGCCGTCTGCCATCTCCTGATGAGGTTTCATCTCGCCGCATTGCCGGCCACCGTCGTCGCTTTTGCGGTATGGCTCGTCGTCGCCTTCGGTCTGCTCGCTGGCTTCGGAGGTGCGGCCTGATGCTGGTCAAGCTGTCTTCATCGGCGCTCAAACAGACGCGATGGTACGAGTATGGTGTTCGCTTTCTGCTCGGCGGGCTGGCAACGGTCGTTACGGGGGTCGTGAGCTCACGTTTCGGCGTCTCCGTCGGCGGGCTCTTCCTCGCGCTTCCCGCCATCTTCTGCGCCAGCGCCACGCTGATCGAAAGCCATGAACGCCGCGCCAAGGAGAAGGCCGGCCTCAGCGGAGGCAGGCGCGGGCAGCAGGCCGCGGCGCTCGATGCTGCGGGTGCCGGCCTCGGAAGCATCGGTCTCGCAGCGTTCGCCGCGGTCTTCTACGTCGTGGTGTCGACCACCGCGATCGGCGCATTCGTCGCCGCCATTCTGGTATGGGCGGCGGTTGCGGTCTCGGCGTGGTGGTTGAGGCGAAAGCTTCGCATCACCTCCCGCGCCGCGCAGACCGAGCGCATCGCGCATTCAGCGAGGCGCCGCGGCACCGTCCCGTAGCATCAACGTCTCGGCTCAGACCGTCTTCGCATCCTCCGTCCGCGGGGTTGCAGCCCGGGCTGTTGGCCCAGCGCTCGACTTGCTCGATGACCTTCTGGTGGCTTGGACGAACCGGTTTGGAGGCTTCCGGCTCTTCGGAAAGCTTGCGGGGCAACCTGACTTCGTCCGTCATGGCTTCTCTCCCTTTTCCAGGAAAATGCGCCACCGGGTCACTCGTTTCAAGCCTACCTTATTGATTATACTCGGATTTTTTACTCGTCTGGAGACCTTCTCGCCCCCTCATGGAACCCGCGCCGGGTTAGTTCGTTGAGTAACCTACTCAACCTACTCAATTTGTGTGATCGACCATGAACGAGCTTCGCGCTGAGCGCCTTCAGGTCATGCTCTCGCCGGAAGAATTGGCCGCCGTTGACGATTTCCGGTTCAAACACCGCATGCCCACCCGGGCGGCAGCGGTGCGCGAGCTGCTCAGGTTCGGACTGGCCGCCGCGGGCGTCGAGGCGGCGGCTGGCGTGAAGTCGAGCAGCTTCGGCGTATTCGGCCGGGGACCGGAAGGACATACCCACGGAGATCCCGAGGGCGGCAACGGGACTGAGCCGTAGACGCCGGCCACAAGCAAACGACCCCGGCACGGTGGGCGCCAGGGCCGTCCTTGGAGATTGCTTCCGGTGCACCGGGGGCATGCAAACCGGAAGCAACCTGTCGACTCCACGCCCGGGGATTCGTTCCCCGCGCGAAAGCTGGAGTTCGGTCTAGCCGCTCGGCGCGCCGCCGGAATCATCCGGCGTCATGCCGGAGCCGGGCGTCTTGCTGTTATCGTTCAGCTTCGGATCGCGCGTCGCTTCCCGCGAGGGGGAACCTTTCGGATCCGCCTTGTGCACGGACTGTGCACGCTGCTTGTCGCGGGGCTGCTCCTCCGCGCGCTTGTCCTTGACTATGCCGTGGTCGGAATGGGCCATGATGTGCCTTCGCCTCTCGTGATGTCTCGAAGCGCTTACGCACTGCGGCGTCGAATGTTCCGGCTTGGTCCTAGCTGTGCGTCGCATGGACCGCGGCCGATGCACTCCCCAGATGCACCTGGCGCACCGTCGTCACCGTCGCAAACGCGACCGAGACGCCAAAGGCGAAAATCAGGGAAAGCAGAGCCAGACGTGGAGCCATCGCAAACCTCCTACTGGAATCGAAAACCGACGCGATTGACTATTCCCGATCATCCCGGATTGGTCGCTTGCATTCCGTGAGCGGTCTCACACGCGGATTCACCAAGCGGAGAACGCTTACGCGTCCCGCTGTTGAGGGAAGCGACCCGGAACGGGCGGGACCTCGCCATCCAGCCAATCCTGCTCGTGAGCCAGGGCCGTCCAGGCGTCCGCCATACGCGAATAGCGCTTGTGCGCGGGTTGTCCTTCCGCACGCTCGGCGAGCTGAAGGCAATTGTCGGCATTGTCTCTGAAGATGTCAGACTGTTTCATGGGAAGGACGTGGGGACGGAACTCCCGGGCCGCAATGCCCTTACCGCATCGTAACGTTCAGGGAACTTCGCCCGCCATCCGCAGTTGATATCGATGCGAGTTCTCGTCGCCATCATGATGGCATTCATCAGCACTGTTGCGCTTGCCGACAGCACCGGTGAACGAAAGCCTCTCGACCGCCCGCCGAGCGCAACCGAGGTCATCAGCGGCCTCTACAATTTCAGCCGCTTTCAGCAGGGTCTGCTGGAGAGCACCGATCTGAAGGGCAACGCCGAGGTCAAGCACCTCGCCGCCTTGCGCGCCGAGGAAGCGGCCAAACGCGACAAGGCGCTGAAGCAGATTCAGGAGACGATCGGCGCTGAGCCCCGCGTCGGCAAGACGACGTCCGTCGCCGCCAGCCTGATCGAGCCCGAAACTTCGGACGGACCAAGCTACGTCCGAAGCTTCTATGCCTCGCAGATTCCCGAATATGAATCGGCCATCGAGCTGCTCGAAAGCTATCTGAAGGCGCCCGACAACATTGCGCTCGCGGCCTTCGCGCGCGAGCTGCTGCCGGTGCTGCGCGCGCAGGTCAAGGATGCCGAGCGGACCATGGCGGACAAGTAGTCCCCCTATTTGTCGTTCGGATGATGCTGCTGGCTCTCTGGTCGCACGGTGCTGCTCTCCGGCATCTTGTCCCGGCCCGCATCGCCATTGTCGTCCTTGCCGCCCGAAGATGAGGTCCCGCTTCCGCTAGGGTTGGAGCGGGCTGCCCTCCCCGTGGTCGGGGAATCCGCCTTGGGGTTGGCCGAGCTGGCGGCGGGGTCGCCGGTCACCGCCCCGCGACCGCTGGGGGCGCCGCCCTGGGCCAAGGCCGCCCCGGCAAACAGCACGACGATCATCGCGGCAAGTCCTGCTTTCATGTCCATTCTCCCTCTGCGCGCGGGCTAACCGCGAGGCGCGGCGCTCCGTTCCGAAGGGGGACCGGTGACACCGCAGGCCGCCGGAATCGTCTCTTTTCGAAGCCGTGTGGAACCAAATCAGGGGTTTGCGGTTAGTGCCGTTGGGCTGAGCAAGACAGGTTCCATTTCCTCGCGCCGCAACCTTGGCGCTTGATTTCGAATTTGGCTGACGCTCTATTTTGACCAATTGCGTCTTGCCTTGGATTCGGGCGACGCCTGCGGGGGAAAATAAGTATGAGCGACCTCGATCCCGGAACTGCATCACGCTCCGGTCGTCGCGTCCCAAAGCCAAAAACCAATGGTTTGTCTGATCCGGATTCCCGGGCCGAATTGCTGCTGGCCCTGCAGGCCATGCGCAGCGGCGATTTCTCGGTGCGCATGAGCGGCGACTACCTCGGCATCGACGGCAAGATCGCCGACACTTTTAACGAAATCATCGCCGCCAACCAGCGCATGGCGCAGCAGCTCGAGCTGGTCGGCCAGGTGGTCGGCCGCGAAGGCAAGACCCGGCAGCGCGTGAAATTCGGCCTCGCCTCGGGCTCCTGGGCCGACATGGAAGGGTCCGTCAACACGCTGATCGACGATTTGCTGTGGCCGACGCGCGAGGTGACGCGCGCGGTCGCGGCCGTCGCGCAGGGCGACCTGCTCCAGACCGTCAAGCTCGACGTCGACGGCCGCCCGCTGCGCGGCGAGTTCCTGCAGTCGGCGACCATCGTCAACACCATGATCAAGCAGCTCGGCGTGTTCACCTCCGAGGTGACGCGCGTGGCGCGCGAGGTCGGCACCGAAGGCAAGCTCGGCGGCCAGGCCCAGGTGCCTGAGGTGACCGGCGTCTGGAAGGACCTCACCGAGAGCGTCAACTCGATGGCGAACAACCTGACCAACCAGGTTCGCAACATCGCCGAGGTGACGATCGCGGTCGCCAACGGCGACCTCTCCAAGAAGATCACGGTCGACGTCCGCGGCGAGATCCTGCAGCTCAAGGAAGCCATCAACACGATGGTCGACCAGCTCCGGTCGTTCGCCTCCGAGGTGACGCGCGTGGCGCGCGAGGTCGGCACCGACGGCAAGCTCGGCGGCCAGGCCATCGTGCCCGGCGTCGCCGGCACCTGGAAGGACCTCACCGACTCCGTCAACGCGATGTGCGGCAACCTGACCGCACAGGTGCGCAACATCGCCAACGTCACCACCGCCGTGGCGCGCGGCGACCTGTCGCGCAAGATCACGGTGGACGTGCGCGGCGAGATCCTGGAGCTGAAGGACACCATCAACACCATGGTGGACCAGCTCAACTCGTTCGCTTCGGAAGTGACGCGCGTGGCGCGCGAGGTCGGCACCGAAGGCAAGCTCGGCGGCCAGGCCCAGGTGCCCGGTGTCGCCGGCACCTGGAAGGACCTCACCGACAACGTCAACTTCATGGCCTCGAACCTGACCGCGCAGGTCCGCAACATCGCCGACGTCGCCACCGCGATCGCGAGCGGCGACCTCTCGAAGAAGATCACGGTGAACGTCTCGGGCGAAATCCTTCAGCTGAAGGAGACGCTCAACACCATGGTCGACCAGCTCAACGCCTTCGCCGGCGAAGTCACGCGCGTCGCCCGCGAGGTCGGCACCGAGGGCCGGCTCGGCGGACAGGCCAACGTGCTCGGCGTCGCCGGCACCTGGAAGGACCTTACCGAGAGCGTCAACTCGATGGCGTCGAACCTGACCGCGCAGGTCCGCAACATCGCCGAGGTGACGACCGCGGTCGCCGGCGGCGACCTGTCGAAGAAGATCACGGTGGACGTGCGCGGCGAGATCCTGGAGCTGAAGGACACCATCAACACCATGGTGGACCAGCTCAACGCCTTCGCCGGCGAAGTCACGCGCGTTGCCCGCGAAGTCGGCACCGAAGGCAAGCTCGGTGGCCAGGCGGTGGTGCGCGGCGTCGGCGGAACCTGGAAGGATCTCACCGACAGCGTCAACTCGATGGCCTCCAACCTGACCGGCCAGGTCCGCAACATCGCCGAGGTCGCGACCGCGGTCGCCAAGGGCGATCTGTCGAAGAAGATCACGGTGAACGTATCGGGCGAAATCCTTCAGCTGAAGGAAACCCTGAACACCATGGTGGACCAGCTCAACGCTTTCGCCGGCGAAGTGACGCGCGTCGCCCGCGAGGTCGGCACCGACGGCAAGCTCGGCGGCCAGGCCGGCGTGCCCGGCGTCGCCGGCACCTGGAAGGACTTGACCGATTCCGTGAACTCGATGGCGGGCAACCTCACCGCCCAGGTCCGCAACATCGCAGAAGTGGCGACCGCGATCGCCGGCGGCGACCTGTCGCGCAAGATCACCGTGGACGTGCGCGGCGAGATCCTTCAGCTCAAGGACACGCTGAACACGATGGTCGACCAGCTCAACCGCTTCGCGGGCGAGGTGACGCGCGTGGCGCGCGAGGTCGGCACCGAAGGCCGCCTCGGCGGTCAGGCCAACGTGCCCGGCGTCGCCGGCACCTGGAAGGACCTGACCGACAGCGTGAACTCGATGGCGGGCAACCTCACCGCCCAGGTCCGCAACATCGCCGAAGTGACCACCGCCGTGGCGCGCGGCGACTTGTCGCGCAAGATCACCGTCGACGTGAAGGGCGAAATCCTCGAGCTCAAGAACACCATCAACACCATGGTGGACCAGCTCAACGGCTTTGCCGGCGAGGTGACCCGCGTGGCGCGCGAGGTCGGCACCGAAGGCAAGCTCGGCGGCCAGGCCGAGGTGCCCGGCGTCGCCGGCACCTGGAAGGACCTCACCGACAACGTCAACTTCATGGCCTCGAACCTCACCGCCCAGGTCCGCAACATCGCCGAGGTCGCGACCGCGATCGCAGGCGGCGACCTGTCGAAGAAGATCACGGTGGACGTGCGCGGCGAGATCCTGCTGCTCAAGGACACCTTGAACACGATGGTCGAGCAGCTCCGCTCCTTCGCCGCCGAAGTGACGCGCGTCGCCCGCGAGGTCGGCACCGAGGGCCGCCTTGGCGGCCAGGCCGTCGTGCCCGGCGTCGGCGGCACCTGGAAGGACCTCACCGACAACGTCAACCTCCTGGCGGCGAACCTCACCACACAGGTCCGCAACATCGCCGAGGTGACCACGGCGGTCGCGCGCGGCGACCTCTCCCGCAAGATCACCGTCGACGTCAAGGGCGAAATCCTCGAGCTGAAGAACACCATCAACACCATGGTGGACCAGCTCAACGCCTTCGCCGGCGAAGTGACGCGCGTGGCGCGCGAGGTCGGCACCGAAGGCAAGCTGGGCGGCCAGGCCCAGGTGCCCGGCGTCGCCGGCACCTGGAAGGACCTCACCGACACCGTGAACTTCATGGCGGCCAACCTCACCGAGCAGGTGCGCGGCATCGTCAAGGTCGTCACGGCCGTCGCCAACGGCGATCTGAAGCAGAATCTCACGGTCAAATCGAAGGGCGAGGTCGCGGCCCTCGCCGACACCATCAACAACATGACCGAGACGCTCGCGACCTTCGCCGACCAGGTGACATCGGTGGCGCGCGAAGTCGGCGTCGAAGGCCGGCTCGGCGGTCAGGCCAACGTGCCGGGCGCCGCCGGCACCTGGAAGGACCTCACCGGCAACGTCAACCTGCTCGCCGCCAACCTCACCTCGCAGGTGCGCGCGATCGCCGAGGTCGCGACCGCCGTCACCAAGGGCGACCTGACGCGGTCGATCCAGGTCGACGCCCGCGGCGAGGTGGCCGAGCTGAAAGACAACATCAACACGATGATCACGAATCTCCGTCTCACCACGGACGTGAACACCGAGCAGGACTGGCTCAAGACCAATCTGGCGAAATTCACCAACATGCTGCAGGGCCAGCGCGATCTCACCACCGTCGGCCGGCTGCTGCTCACCGAGCTGTCGCCGCTGGTGAACGCGCATACCGGCGTGATCTACCAGGTCGAGAGCGAGGACAATCCGCAGCTCCTGCTGCTGGCTTCCTATGCCAGCGACGGCGTCTATCCGTATCCCCGCGTGCTGCAGTTCGGCGAAGGCCTGATCGGCCAGTGCGCGCTCGACAAGCGGCCGCGCGTCGTCGGCGAGATTCCATCCGATGTGGTGCCGATCAACTCGGCGCTGTTCCGCGTCGCGCCGAAGAACCTTGTCGTGCTGCCGGTGCTGTTCGAAGGCCAGGTCAAGGCTGTGATCGAGCTCGCCTCGCTCGTCTCCTTCACGACCTCGCAGATGACGTTCCTGGAGCAGCTCACCGACTCCATCGGCATCGTGCTCAATTCGATCGAAGCGACGATGCAGACCGAAGGCCTGCTCAAGCAGTCGCAACAGCTCGCCGGCGAGCTCCAGACCCAGCAGCGCGAATTGCAGCAGACCAACGACCAGCTCGAGCAGAAGGCGCAGCAGCTTGCCGAGCGCAACGTCGAGGTCGAACGCAAGAACCAAGAGATCGAGCAGGCCCGCCGCGCCCTGGAGGAGAAGGCGACCGAGCTCGCCCTGACCTCGAAGTACAAGTCCGAATTCCTCGCCAATATGAGCCACGAGCTGCGCACGCCGCTGAACTCGATCCTGATCCTGGGACAGCAGCTCACCGACAATCCGGACGGCAACCTCACGGCCAAGCAGGTCGAATTCGCCCGCACCATCCACGGCGCCGGCACCGACCTGCTCAACCTCATCAGCGACATTCTGGATCTGTCCAAGATCGAATCCGGCACGGTGACGGTCGACGCCGAGGAAATCCTGACCGCCAACCTGCTCGAGACCGTCGGACGGCCGTTCCGGCACGAGGCGGACAACCGCAATCTGTCGTTCAAGATCGACGTCGATCCGACCCTTCCGCGCAGCATCGTCACCGACTCCAAGCGGCTGCAACAGGTGCTGAAGAACCTGCTCTCCAACGCTTTCAAGTTCACCGCCGAAGGCGAGGTGCGCCTGAAGGTCACCGCCGCGGTCGGCGGCTGGGGAACGGATCACCCGGTGCTGAACTCCGCACCGGCCGTGATCGCGTTCGAAGTGTCCGATACCGGCATCGGCATTCCCCTGGAGAAGCAGAAGCTGATCTTCGAGGCGTTCCAGCAGGCCGACGCCGGCACCAGCCGCAAATACGGCGGCACCGGTCTCGGACTTGCGATCAGCCGCGAACTCGCCAGCCTGCTCGGCGGCGAGATCCATCTGCGCAGCTCGCCGGGCAAGGGCTCGTCCTTCACGCTTTATCTGCCGCTGAAATATTCCGGCCCGACGCTCGCGCCGCGCGCGGCGCCCGCGCCACAGCAACACAGCCAGCCGCCGGCGCTACAGACGGCCGCGCCCGATCAGCAGCGCGTCATCGAGCAGCTTCCCGACGACCGGCTCAACCTCGAACCCGGTGACACCATCCTCCTGATCGTCGAGGACGATCCGCACTACGCCCGCGTGCTGGTCGATCTGGCCCGCGACAAGGGCTTCAAGGTGCTTGTCGCCGCCCGCGGCGCGGAAGCGCTCGAGCTCGCCAAGCAATACCAGCCGAGAGCCGTCTCGCTCGACGTGTTCCTGCCTGACATGCTCGGCTGGACCGTACTGAGCCAGCTCAAGCACAATCCGCTGACCCGCCACATCCCCGTGCAGATCATCACGCTGGACGAGGACCGCCAGCATGCGCTGGCGCGTGGCGCGTTCTCCTTCGTCAACAAGCCGACGACGACCGAAGGCGTTTCCGCGGCGCTGACTCAGATCAAGGAATATGCCCGGCCGCGGCGCAAGCGGCTGTTGATCGTCGAGGACAACGAGGCCGAGCAGCTCTCGATCCGCGAGCTGCTGCATCACGACGACATCGAGATCGTCACGACGGAGACGGGCGCCGGTGCGCTCTCGACGTTGCGCCAGACGCCCTGCGACTGCGTGGTGCTGGACCTCCGCCTGCCCGACATGAGCGGCTTCGAGGTGCTGGATCAGATCCGCAACGACGAGGCGCTGTCGAACGTTCCGGTCGTCGTCTTCACCGGCCGTGAGCTTTCGGCCGAGGAGGACGCGGAACTCCACACCATGGCGCGCAGCATCGTGGTCAAGGGCGTGGAATCGCCGGAACGGCTGCTCGACGAGACCGCACTGTTCCTGCACCGCGTGATCACCGAGCTTCCGGTCGAGAAGCAGCGCATGCTGGAGAAGCTGAACAGTTCCGACGAGGACCTGATCGGCAAGACGGCCCTGCTCGTCGACGACGACGCCCGCAACATCTTCGCGCTGTCGAGCGTGCTGGAACGGCGCGGCATGAAGGTGCTGACGGCCACGACCGGCAGCGAGGCGGTGACGCTGGTCGAATCCAATCCGGAAATCGCCATCGTGCTGATGGACATCATGATGCCGCAGATGGATGGCTATCAGACCATCGGCGTCATTCGCGAAAACCCGGCTTTCGCTCGCCTTCCGATCATCGCGCTGACCGCCAAGGCGATGAAGGGTGATCGTGAGAAGTGTCTGGAGGCCGGCGCGTCCGACTATCTCGCCAAACCCGTCAACACCGATCAATTGCTGCTTGCGATCCGCATGTGGCTGCACCGCTGAGTTGGATCCGCATATGGACCACGAAAAGGTCAATATCCTCCTCGTCGACGACCAGCCCGCCAAGCTGCTCGCCTATGAGGTGATCTTGAAGGATCTCGGCGAGAACCTCGTGATCGCCTCGTCGGGGCGCGAGGCGCTGGAGGTGCTGCTCAAGACCGAGATCGCGGTGATCCTCGTCGACGTCTGCATGCCCGAGCTCGACGGCTTCGAGCTCGCCGCGATGATCCGTGAGCATCCACGCTTCCAGAAGACCGCGATGATCTTCATCTCCGCCATCCAGGTCAGCGACATCGACCGGTTGCGCGGCTACGAGATGGGCGCGGTCGACTACGTGCCGGTACCGGTCGTGCCGGAAGTACTGCGCGCCAAGATCAAGGTGTTTGCCGAGCTCTACCGCAAGACCCGCGAGCTCGAACGGCTGAACCAGGAGCTTGAGGATCGCGTCCGCGCACGCACGGCGGAACTGGAGAACTCCACCGCGAAGCTGCGCGAGAGCGAACAACGGCGCAGCATGGCGATCGCGGCCGGCAAGATGGGATCCTGGGATTGGGACTGGATCAGCGGCGATTGGATGTGGGACGAAGGACAGTATCGCATCTTCGGCGTCAGCCCCGAGAGCTTCGAGGTCAACCCGGCCAACGTTCAAGCGCTGTTGCATCCCGACGACGTCGATCAGTTGCGCAAGGCGATCGCCGAGTTCAACAGGGGCACGCGGGCCTACGAGACCGAGTTCCGCATCATGCGGCCCGACGGAGAAGTGCGCTGGTGCGTCGGCACGGCGGCGGCGACGGTGGACGATAGCGGTCGGGTCGTCCGCGTCAGCGGCGTCACCGTGGACATCACCGAACGCAAGCGTGCCGAGGAACGGCAGAATCTGCTGGCGCGGGAAGTCGATCATCGCGCCAAGAACGCGCTGGCGCTGGCGCAGTCGATCGTGCGTCTCACCCGGGCCGACGAGGTCAAGGCCTATGTCAACGCCGTCGAGGGACGCATCAACGCGCTGGCGCGCGTGCACACCATCCTGTCGCTGTCGAGCTGGCAGGGTGCCGAGCTCTCCAGGCTGATCGACGAGGAGCTGGCGCCCTATTCGCTCGGCGGCCAGATCATATTGGCAGGTCCGCAGGTCCAGTTGCTGCCGGCCACGGCCCAGACGCTGGCGCTCGCCCTGCACGAGCTCTTCACCAACTCGGCCAAGTACGGAGCCCTCTCGACCAGGTCGGGACGGCTCACGATCGGCTGGCAGGTCGAGGACCAATTGCTGACGCTGAGCTGGGAGGAATCGGGCGGTCCGCTCGTCATGACGCCGAAATCGCGCGGCTTCGGCACGCGGAGCCTGCTGGCGAGCGTGGAGTCCCAGCTCGGCGGACAAGCGCGGTTCGATTGGCGAGCCGAGGGCCTGTTGTGTCGCCTGGAAGTGCCGTTGACCCGCAAGCCGGCGGCGACGCCCCCATCCGAGAAGTTCGAGGACACCGGCTCGGCCGAATTGCAGCGCGCATCCGGCTAGCTAGCCGGACGCGGCGCTCGTCATGCGTCGCGGCGTCCGCGGTTCGCGCGCAACCCGTCCCTCGAGCCAGGCTTCCGTCTGGGCGAGATCGCGTAATGCCCTGGCATAGCGGCGCGCCGCGCTTCGCTCCGCCCCGCGCGGCAGCTTGCGGGCCTTGCGAAGAATGTCCGCGGCCGCGTTGCGATAGGCCAGCGAGCGGTAAAGAAAGACCACCTTACCCATATCGATGCTCCCCATGTTGCCGGACCTTATCCTCGCAAACCCGGCATGAACGTCGGATGAAGCCGGCGATGACAATTCCCTTCATTCATCTGGAACCAGCGAATTGTCGTCCGCGTTTGCATGCCAAATCGGGATGCAGTTCCCATGCGCACAAAGAAATCGTCAGACCTGATTTCTGCGACCGGCCTCATCAAGCTGATGACGCATACATTGATGGGTGCCGCCCTCGGCCTCGCCTTCAGTCTCGCGCTGATCCTGTGCAATCCCGCCGTCGCCAGCCTGCTGAATAACGGCGGAAGCCAGGCCGCAATCGTCTTCGCTCTCACATTGGTGACGACCTTCGCGATCGGCGCGACGCTCACCGGCGTCGTGTTCATCCTCGCCGAGGACAAGCAATCTTGAAGCGGGCCTGAGGCGCGGAGCGAACCTTTGCTGGGAACTCCTGCCTGAGTGGCGGTTGGCTACCTGCGTCAATTTAACTCACCGGATCAGACCAGGGCGGACGCCAGCTCATTGCGGCCGGCGTGTTTCAGTGCTGAGCCCGCGGCTCGCAGCATTCGTCTTCACGAGATGCTCGAGCTGGGCACGCTTGCGTCCGATCAGAAGTTGGGCCGTAGCATCGTCGAGACCCGCGCGCTGCAATTGCCGGATGGCAGAGCCCAATTCGAGAATCTCGGCGCGTAACCTCAAGATCCGGTAAGTGTCCGGGCCCTCATCCACGGCGCCCCCTCAAAGATATCAGCGGCGCATGGCCGCGCGCCCGGGAATACCGACTGTCTTCACGAGGCGAAGGCGCACCTGGTCGTGGACGTCGGGCAGGACATCGCCGCCGCCGGCCGCCTTCCATTCGCCGATCAGCAAGTTGATCTTTCGGCGCAGATCCAGCTGCGCCAGAGCCTGTTCGGTGCAATCGCGATCCCCGTTGATGCGATCACGCACGGAAGCCTCGACGTCGGCCATCTCCAGCCTCAAGGCGCTGATTTTACGTCGAATTTCATTAATTCTGTTGTCCATGACTTGTTAGAACAAAATAAGAACATATAGTCAAGCCACGATTTGAAGACGGAGAAGCCGGATGCAGGTTCAGGGTAAATACGACGCCAGGATCTTTCTCGCCGAGCAGATGACCCGGGCGCAGGGGCTGAGGCTGAAACGGTTGAGCGAAGAGGCCTATCAGCCCGCACAATATGCGCGCGATCTGTCCTCCACCGAGGCCGCGCGGCGCATCCAGGTGCTGGAAGCGGAGATCGAGCTGGCGAACTCCTTCTAAAGCATGATCCGGAAAAGTGCGCAGCGGTTTTCCGAAAAGATCATGCGCAAACAATAACCTAGAGCGCGATGACGATTCTTCCTCATCTCATCGCGCTCTAGGCTTTCGCCTGGAACGTCGTGCGCCGCCTCGGAACCATGCCCGTGTCGAATGGTTCTCCCCGGCCAAGGGAGAACATGCATGGCACGCAAGGCAAAGAAGCGCCGCTACTCGCGCAGCTCCGGCAGCGACGTCGAAAGCGAGATGCGCCGCTACAAGAAGGGCACGGCCAAGAGCGGTCGCAAAGGCCGTGGCGGACGCGTGAAGAGTCGCAAGCAGGCGATCGCGATCGGGCTGTCGAAGGCCCGCAAGAAGGGCAAGAAGGTCCCGAAGAAAGCTGCGAAGAAGAAGTCCTCCAAGAAGCGGACGACCAAGAAGGCGGCCAAGAAATCGTCCAAGAAATCCTCGAAGCGCAAATCCAGCAAGCGTTGACGCAGTCCCGGCTCAGATCATGCTGCCCGGCATGAAGCAGCGGATCGAGACCCCGAAAGCGGTCTTCACCGGCCACACCATGGTGCGGCCGGCGCGGTTCGGCTCGGTGATGACGGCTTCGTCCGGCACTTCGATCCACTCGCCGTCGAGACGCACGCGATAATGTCCGTTGTGCGATTCCCAGTCGGGATCGGCGACGGCAAAACCGTCGGCGTCCGAGCAGCACGGACCGAGGTGGCTGCGCAGGCTGTCGAACCACGGCTTGAGCGGCGAGTTCGCGTAGCGGCCGTCGTCACGACCGAGCGCGGTTCCACCCCAGAGCAGCAACGGCGCCGCAAGCAGCGCCCCCCTCAGCGAGAGCTTCAATCGATCCATGTCGGCACCGATCAAATCCGAACCACCGGCCAGTTCCACAAAGCGGCGGCAGGTTCGAAGTTCCACGCTTGCAACCCGGTCTCGGCGGCGTCATTGCCGCGGCGAACCTTGAACACGTTCGAAGTGTGATGTGCGAACACGGCTTTTTCATATGAACCGGGTCACCATCCCTGCCGTTAACGAGAATGTTATCGATTGGCGTCGCAATTCTGTCGGCGAACGGAGAAGGCGGCCCGAGGGCCGCCTTTTTGGTTTCTGCCGATGGATGTTCGCCTCAGGCGAGCGGCACCGCGACGAACCTCGTCGCCTCGGCGCTTCTGACCTGCAACAGCACGCTGCGCTTGCCGGACGATTTGGCCTCCGCCAGCTCCGAGCGGACGTCGCCGACATTGGCAACGGCCTTGCCGCCGACATTGAGGATGACGTCGCCGGTCTGGATGCCGCGCTGCGCCGCCGGTCCTTGCGGATCGACCTCGGTGACGACAACGCCCTTCTGGCCAGCGCCCTGGACCTCGCCGGCCGGAGCAAGGCTGAGCCCGAGACGTGGCGTGCCGGCGCTCGGCTGCTCTCGGCCCTGGTCGGCACCGCCATTTGCTTTGGCCTGCCGCTCGTTCGGCAACTCGCCGAGGGCGAGCGTCAGCGTCTTGGTCGTGCCGTTGCGGAAGACGTCGAGCTTCACCGAGCTGCCCGGGGCCAGGGTGGCGATGGTGCGGGCGAGCTCGCGGGAGTCCTTGATCGCGGTGCCGTTGACGGCGGTGATGACGTCGCCCGCCGCGATGCCGGCCTTCGCCGCCGGGCTGCCGTCCTGCGGATTGTCGACGATGGCGCCGCGCGCCTCCTTCAGGCCAAGGCTGTCGGCGATGTCGGCCGTCACCGGCTGTACCTGCACGCCGAGCCAGCCGCGGGTCACCGCGCCCTTGTCCTTCAGCTGCGCGACGACGAGCTTTGCGGTCGAGGCCGGAATGTCGAAGCCGATGCCGACCGAGCCGCCTGAGGGCGAGAAGATCGCGGTGTTCACGCCGATCACTTTGCCGCTCATGTCGAAGGCCGGGCCCCCGGAATTGCCCTTGTTGATGGGCGCGTCGATCTGGATGAAGTCGTCATAGGGACCGTTGCCGATGTCGCGGCCGCTGGCCGAGACGATGCCGGCGGTCACCGTGCCGCCGAGACCGAAGGGATTGCCGACCGCGACCACCCAGTCGCCGATGCGCGGCTTCTGGTCGGAGAATGTGACGAACGGAAAGTCTGTCTTGCCGTCGACCTTGATCAGCGCGAGATCGGTCTTCGGGTCGGTGCCGACGACCCTCGCGGTGTAGCTCGTGCCGTCATCCATCGTCACCTGCACCGACGCGGCCTGGTCGACGACGTGGTTGTTGGTCACGGCATAGCCATCGGCGGAGATGAAGAAGCCGGAGCCTTCGCCGGTGACCATCTGATGGCGCTGGCGCGGCATGCCGTTCGGGCCGCCAGGGAAGCGGAAGCCCAACTGCCGCGAGAACTGGTCGAACGGCGTCTCCCCGTCCTGATCCATCCGGTTCTGTTGCAGCATGGCGCTCTTGTCGTTGTCCTGGTCGATCCTGACCCGCACCGAGATGACGGCGGGCTTGACCTTGCTGACCAGGTCACCGAAGCCCGGCGGCGTCGCGGCGGATTCGGCGGCCTGGGCCGGCGCGATGAAGGAGCTCGGACCGAACTTTGAAGAGCCGGGAGAAGCCGCCAGCACGGCTACGCCGAGCGCGGCCACGGTGCCGAGCAGCGCGAGCCGGCGCGGCCTCAATATCTTGCGGGATGTCGGGTTGTCGGAATTGGCGCGATCGTTCATGTCGTAATGTCCATGTTGGGTAATTGTCGCCTTGCGTCCAACATGGACGTCGTCACCTTACGACGTCCCGTCCATCCGATTAAATCTTGGCAAAGAACAAGCGATGGCTGCGGCGAGGTCGTCCCTCGCATTTGATGCAGCTCAACGCGGGTCTGCCGGGCAGTGAAAGACTGCGGCCACCGGATGATGGCCATCGGAGGCGCCCCATGTACACAGACATTCTCGTCCACATCCCCACCGAACGTCCCATGCGTCCCGCGATCGATGGCTCGATTTCGCTCGCGGCGCAGTTCAACGCCCATCTCGACGCGGTCGCGGTCGGTTATGTCGCGACCAGTGCAGCCTACGTGATGGAGGGCGGCGCCGCGGTAGCGGCCGTGTTCGAACTGGAACGCGAGCGCGCCGTGGAGCGGGCCGAGGCCGCGCTCTCAGTCTTCGAAATCGAAGCGGCGAATGCCGGCATCTCCTACGCCTGCCGCCCGCTCGGCGCGATCCCGGTGGACGCAGCCGGCTCGCTCGGCGAAATGGCGCGGCTGCACGACCTCAGCGTCGTGCTTCAGCCCGATCCGGCGCAGGGCGCGTTCGACAACGACGTGCCGGGCGAGATCCTGTTCCAGTCGGGCGGCCCGGTGCTGTTCCTGCCTTACACTTTCCACGGAGCGTTCAAGGCGGAGCGGGTCGGCATCTGCTGGGACGGCAGCCGCGTCGCCGCCCGCGCCGTGCACGACGCAGCACCGTTCCTGGCGCGCGCCGATGAGATCGTGATCATCACCATCAACGAGTCGAACGCGGTCTCCGACGAAGCTTCAGCGAGCAGTCTGGCAAGACATCTCGGCCGGCGTGGACTGTCGACCCGCACGGTCGCCCTGTCGGCGACGCGCGCCGACATCCAGCCGACCATCCTGTCGCTGGCGGCCGACGAGGGGCTCGATCTCCTGGTGATGGGCGGCTACGGCCATTCGCGACTGCAGGAACGCGTTCTCGGCGGCGTCACCCGCGCCATGCTGGAAGCCATGACGGTCCCGACGCTGATGTCGCACTGAGACCAACAGGCGCCGTCACGCCGCAACCGGGGTCTTCCATGTCGGGGGCGTTGCGGCGCCCTCGTCATGTTGCACGTTGCACGCGTCGAAATGCGCCTTGAGCTCGACCTCGGCGAGATATTCGAAATGTTCGGCCTGGCCGAGGAGTTCCCAGTTCTGAAGCGGCCGGTAGGCTGCCTGCTGACGACAGAGGGACGCCAGCGCCCGGTAGCGACGTACGTTCTCCATGAGACCCTCCCTCGCATTTGCAGAGCTTATTGCCCTTATTTGCGTCAGGCCGATGGCGGCTATGCAAAAGATTTGCTGCGCCCACCGCGCGCCTGGCCTCGCTGGTAGGAAATATATGTCCGGGCCAAAGTTCCAAACGGTGCCGGCTGACGCCCGGAACCGCGTCGCCGGACCTGAGGACTAAAGCACGATCCGGAAACGTGCGCAGCGGTTTTCCGAGAAGATCATGCTGAACAACACCCTAAAGCGCGATGACGATTCATCCTGATCGCATCACGCTTTAGGCATAGTGCCGGCGCTCTACAGTCATTCCGACCAGGTCGAGATAGCGCTCGATCAGGTCGGGCCGGCCGACCAGATAGCCCTGCATCTCCTCGCAGGCCTCGCGCGCCAGGAAGGCACGCTGCGCTTCCGTCTCCACCCCTTCGGCAATGACCGGGATATTCAGGGCGTGCGCGAGGCTCAGGACCGCGCGGACGATCTCGGCCGATTGCGGCGAGGCCTCCAGATTGGAGATGAAACCGCGATCGATCTTGATCTTGTCGAACGGGAACGACTGGAGATAGGACAGCGAGGAATAGCCGGTGCCGAAATCGTCCATCGCAATGCGGATGCCGAGCGCCTTCAGCCGCCGCAGCAGATGGAGCGCGCCGGTGAAATCGCCGATCAGCACCCCCTCGGTGATCTCGACTTCGAGCCGCGTCGGCGTCAGCCCCGTCTCGAGCAGGATCTGGTGAATCGAACGCTCGAGATCGCCGGCCTGAAACTGGACCGGCGACAGATTGACCGCGACCTGCAGCGGCCGCGGCCAGGATGCCGCCTCGCGACACGCTTCGCGCAAGACCCATTCGCCGATCTCGACGATCAGGCCGTTCTCCTCCGCAAGCGGAATGAACCGGTCCGGCGGCACGAAGCCACGCGTCGGATGATTCCAGCGCAGCAGAGCCTCGAAGCCGATGACCTCGCCATCGATCCGCGCCTGCGGCTGGAAGTAGACCACGAACTGGTTCTGCTCCAGCGCCTGTCGCAGATCGTGCTGCAACAGCCTGCGGTCGCGCAGCTCCTGGTCCATCTCGGATTCGAAGAAGCGGACCCGCCCCCTGCCCTCGCGCTTGGCACGATAGAGGGCCGAATCGGCGTTGGCGAGCAGCGTGGCGGCATTGACGCCGTCGTCCGGATAAAACGCAATGCCGACGCTGAGGCCGACATGGAGGAGATAATCGTCGACCTCGAGCTCCTTGCCGATCGTCTCGATTAGGCGCTCGGCGAGCGCCTGAACGTCCTCTCGGCTGACGTGGTCAGGCATCAGGATCATGAACTCGTCGCCGCCGATACGGGCGACGAAGGCGCCGTCGGCTTCCGCGGCGAGCCGGTCCGCCACCGACCGCATCAGCATGTCGCCGACGGGATGGCCGAACACGTCGTTGACCTCCTTGAAGCGGTCGAGATCGAGGCTGAGCACGGCAAAACTGGTCGCCGCCTCCTGGGCCAGCTCCAATCGCTCGCCGAGCGCGGCGTTGAAGGCGCTGCGGTTCGGCAGGTCGGTCAACGCATCATGATGCGCAAGATGGCTGATCCGCGCCTCGTTCGTGATCCTCTCGGTAACGTCCTCGATCACGCCGACCAGATATTGCGGCGCACCAGCACCGTCCCTGATCAGCAGCTTGCGCGAATTGACGAGACGATCGCGGCCCTTGCCGCCGACATCGAGCAGATGCCCCTCCAGGAACAGCGGCGTACCGCTATCGACGACGCCGCGATCCTGCTCGTTGACGAGGCGGGCGATATTCTCCGGGAAGATCTCCGCCGGAGTCTTGCCCAACATCGCCTCGCGCGGCATTCCGTAATATTCTTCGCCGGCGCGGTTGAGCAGAACGTAGCGGGAGTCCTTCGCATCCTTGGCGAATACCGCGATCGGGATATTCTCGATGATGCTGTCGAGGAATTCGCGCGCCCGCAGCAGATCCTGTTCGGCGCGCTTATGCGTCTGCTCGAGCTCCTCGATCATCAGCTTGATCGCACGGTCGGTGCGGCGGCGGTCGCGATCGCTCTCCTCATAGGCCGCGCTGACGAGTTCACCGAGCCTGGTCAGATCGACCTGTCCGGATTCGTCCGTCGCCTGGCGGATCTGTCTTGCGAGCAGCCGATGCGTGGTCAAGCTGCCGCCTCCCCGATGACGGTGACCGTCATGGTCTGGTTATGCAGTTCGCAGCGGCCGGACCCGGTCGGCGGGGCGAACTCGCCGTAGGAGTAGAATCCGATCCGGACGAAATCCTCGCCGAGTTCGGCGGCAACGGCATCCAGCTCGTCCTGCGTGCGCTGCCCCATCACCCTGCGGCGGCCGGTACAGCTCACCAGGATCGCCAGCTTGTCGCCGTCGACCCCGTCCGAGAGTGCGCTGCGCGCCTGCCTGCCGGCCTCGCCTGCACCGGCGGCGAGGCTGTCGAAATTGGCGCGCATCAATTGCGCGGTGCATCCTTCCGGAATGTCGGCGGCGAACGTCAGGGTGCGGGCATTGCGGTCCACCGCGAACACCGAGCGCACGATCTGCCGGTTCGGCTCAGCCTCGTCGTGAATGCGCAAGGGGAATGCCAGACCCGAACCCGGCATCGCCTCGGCCTCCTCCTCGCCGAGATAGCGGGTGTAGAGCTCCAGCGGCGGCTCGCCGTCGAGCTCCACGACCACCGATCCCAGCGCCTTCGTGACCTTGCGGCGGGGCCCGAACACATCCCAGCCGCCGGCGCAGCCGTGCGCGAAACGGAACGAAGCCCCATAGAATGCGATCGCGGCGACGCGGTTCGGCGACGGCTCCGCGTCGGCTCCGACGATCGTCTGTTCAAATCGGGTTCCATCGCCGGCGAGCCCCCCGGTGACGGGCAAATCCGGCCCCAGGACTTCAGTGAGTCCGGCAAGCAGTTCGCCCCCATTCACCGCCAATCCATCCGACAGGACGAACAGGCCGGCCAGATCCACCGCCAGTACCTGCCGGGCAAGACGCGCGCCGCAGGCCCGCGACGCATCGCGCGTTTCGACGACTTCCTGCACCAGCCGGACTTGCGTGTGGGCGAAGCGCAGGGCGACCGCGACCACTTCATCATCGCGGATGTCGTCGCCATGGATCTGTCCGCCGGTGCTGCAACCGACGATATGGCTATCGGGATAGAGGCCGCGCAACTCGCGATAACGTTGGCCGTCCAGCAGCTGCTCACGGCTGCCGAAATAGAGCACGAGCTGGGGAGGCTCGCGAAAGGCGTCCGCTCGGCGCCAGCCATGGGCAGCATTCCAGTGAAGGTATTGAATCTGCATCCCACGCCCTCTGCAGCCTTGAACCACAGATTGTGAGACGGCGCATTGCGTCGCTGTTAATCGCGCGCGTCGTTCGACACCGTTGGTTACCCCGGCATGAAGCGTATTGCCGAGTCGCGCCAAGATTCTCCGTAAGACTCCGGGAAGTTCCCGCGCCGAGCCGTCAACTTATGTGCCAGCCCGTAATCTACCGGGTGCGCGCGCCTTCGCCGAGGCGCATCGGCTGGACACCATTATCTTGCCGCTTTGCAACCCGTCCCGTCTCGGCGGCGGTGCGGATGGCCCGGATATTTGCGGCATAGTCGGCAACGCTGTTGCCGCGAAACACCGCGGAACCCGCTACCAGCGTATCCGCGCCCGCCGCCGCCACGGCAGCGGCATTGTCGCGCGTGATACCGCCGTCGACCTGGAGCCGGATCGGCCGGTCGCCGATCATGGCCTTGATCCGCTCGATCTTCTCGAGCTGGGATTCGAGGAACGACTGGCCGCCAAATCCCGGATTGACCGTCATCACCAGCACGAGATCGATCCGATCGAGCACGTAGGCGATGGCGCTCTCGGGCGTGGCGGGACACAGGCTGGCGCCGGCCTTCTTGCCAAGCGCACGGATCGCCTGGAGTGAACGGTCGAGATGCGGGCCGGCTTCAACGTGCACCGTGATGACGTCCGCTCCGGCCCTTGCGAACGCTTCGAGATAAGGATCGACAGGCGCGATCATGAGATGCACGTCGAAGATTTTCTTCGTCGTCGGCCGGATCGCCTTGATGACATCGGCGCCAAAGCTGATGTTCGGCACGAAGTGTCCATCCATGACGTCGCAATGGATCCAATCGGCGCCGGCGGTGTCGATTGCCGCGACCTCCTCGCCGAGACGCGCGAAATCCGCAGCCAGGATCGAGGGCGCAATGACGATCTCTCCGGTCATGGCTTTGCACTCCGCGCATCGGCGCCGCCGCTGAAGACGCGGCTCGCCAGGATGTCCATGGGATCGATGGTTTCGAGGTCGGCGACATCGAGCATGCGGTCGAGATCGGACACCAGGCGATCGGCCTGCCGCAGCCGGATGCGGTCGACGGCGTTGCGGATCGAGCGTGCATTGGAGAAGAACGGCTGGGTCCGGCGCAGCGCGATGTATTTCTCGAACGCCTCGCGCGCCGCCGCCGAGAAGCGATAACCCCGCTCCTTCAGCATCAGCTCGGCAATGACGAGCAGCTCGGCCTCCGCATAGTCGGGAAATTCGATGTGGTGGGCGATGCGCGAGCGGAAGCCGGGATTGGAGGCGAAGAAGTTCGTCATGCGCTCGCCATAGCCGGCGAGGATCACGACGAGGTCCTCGCGCTGGTTCTCCATCACCTGGAGCAGGATCTCGATGGCTTCCTGACCGTAGTCGCGCTCGTTGTCGGGCCGATGCAGGTAATAGGCTTCGTCGATGAACAGCACGCCGCCCATCGCCTTCTTCAGGATCTCCTTGGTCTTCGGCGCGGTGTGGCCGATATATTGGCCGACGAGATCGTCGCGCGTCACGGAGATCACCTGCCCGCGCCGCACGAAGCCGAGACCGTGCAGGATCTTGGCCATGCGCAGCGCCACCGTGGTCTTGCCGGTGCCGGGATTGCCGGTAAACGACATGTGCAGCGTCGGTGGCGCGGACGCCAGCCCCGCACGCTGCCGGATGCGCTCGATCAGCAGCAATGACGCGATCTGGCGCACGCGGCTTTTGACCGGCTTCAATCCGATCAACTCCTGCTCGAGCTGCTGCAGCGTGTCGGTGATCCCAGCCGCTTCGGCCTCCTTGCGGAGATCGAAATGGGTCTCGCCGGGCTCGGTCGTGGCTGCGTGGGGAACATCCAGCATAGCTACCCTCGAAGAAAGGAGCTTCGCCGCGGGGAGCGGCGAAGCAGTGGTCCGCCAAGGATACGGAGCAGGGAGAGCTCCGCGCGGAGGAGAATGGTTATTGAGTGGCGTGGGCGGCCGGCTTGCGCACCGTGGTGTAACGGATCGCGCGGCCGCCGACTTCCTGCCGCACCAGCTCGAACTCCGCCTCTTGCGGCGGCCGGTTGACGAGGAAGGAGATCCGCACCGATTCCCAGCCATGGCTGGAATCGAAGCCGCTGATGCGGATGTAGCGGTCGCCGTACACCCTGCGGCATTCGGCGAGCTCCATCATCACGCCGGCGGCGTCCTGAAGGTCGAACATCGGCAGGCCCCACATCTCCCAATAGGTGTTGCGGGGATGGGGATCGTCGGTGAACTCGATATTCACCGCCCAACCCTTGGTCAGACAATATTGCACCTGCTTGGTGATCTGATCGTCGGTGAGATCGGGCAGGAACGAGAAGCAGCCTTGAGTCAGCTTCATGTCAAATCTCCTCAAACGGTTTCGAGCGCGGTCGGCACGAAGTCCGGCGTGTCGGTGGATTGATAATTGAAGGTCACGTCCTTCCAGACTTCGAGCGCCGCCTTCAGCGGCGTGCAGGTCTCGGCCGCCCTGGCCAGGATCTCCGGGCCCTCGTGGACGTAGTCGCGGCCCTCGTTGCGAGCGAGGATCATCGCTTCCAGCGCCACGCGGTTGGCGATCGCGCCGGCGGCAATGCCCATGGGATGGCCGATGGTGCCGCCGCCGAATTGCAGCACCACGTCTTCGCCCAGGAGGTCGAGCAGCTGATGCATCTGGCCGGCATGGATGCCGCCGGACGCAACCGGCATCATCTTGTTGAGGCTCGCCCAGGACTGGTCGAAAAACAGGCCATGCTCGAGCTTGGCCGGATTGAAGTCCTCGCGGCAGACGTCGTAATAGCCGCGCGTGGTGTTGGGGTCGCCTTCGAGCTTGCCGACCACCGTGCCGGCATGGATGTGGTCGACGCCGGCAAGCCGCATCCACTTCGCGATGACGCGGAACGACACGCCGTGGCTCTTCTGCCGCGTATAGGTCGAGTGCCCGGCGCGGTGCAGATGCAGGATCATGTCGTTGCGCCGTGCCCATTTGGCCATCGACTGGATCGCGGTGTAACCGATCACGAGGTCGATCATGACGATGCACGACCCCAGCTCCTTGGCGAACTCGGCACGCTCGTACATGTCCTCCATCGTGCCCGCGGTGATGTTCAGGTACGTGCCCTTCACTTCGCCGGAGGCGGCCTGCGCGCGGTTCACAGCTTCCATGCAGTAGAGGAAACGATCGCGCCAATGCATGAAGGGCTGCGAGTTGATGTTCTCGTCGTCCTTGGTGAAATCGAGCCCGCCCTTCAGCGCCTCATAAACCACGCGGCCGTAATTGCGGCCCGAAAGCCCGAGCTTCGGCTTCACCGTCGCGCCCAGCAGCGGCCGGCCGAACTTGTCGAGGCGTTCGCGCTCGACCACGATGCCGGTCGCCGGCCCCTGGAACGTCTTCACATAGGCGACGGGGAAGCGCACGTCCTCCAGCCGCAACGCCTTGAGCGGCTTGAAGCCGAACACGTTGCCGATGATCGAGGCCGAGAGGTTCGCGATCGAGCCCGGCTCGAACAGGTCGAGGTCATAGGCGATATAGGCGAAATACGAGCCCGGCGTGCCCGGCACCGGATCGACGCGGTAGCATTTCGCGCGATACTTCTCGGCGGCCGTGAGGCGATCAGTCCACACCACGGTCCAGGTCGCGGTCGAGGATTCACCGGCCACCGCCGCAGAGGCCTCGATCGGATCGACGCCTTCCTGCGGCGTCACGCGGAACAGCGCGATGACGTCGGTGTCCTTCGGCGTGTAGTCGGGCTCCCAATAGCCCATGCGCTTGTATTCCATCACACCCGAGCGATAGCGCTCTTTGCCGCGGACGGTGCCTGCATGTGCGTTCATGTCTCTCTCCTGCTCTTTTCTCTGCTCTTCTGATTGACTAGGCAGCCACGCACTCGCGGGCGTCGACGCGCGGATCGAGCTCGCCGGCGCGATAGCGCCGCGCCATCTCGCTCATCGGGACCGCCTTGATCCTGCTGGCATGGCCTGCGGTGCCGAACTGCTCGAAGCGCTCGCGGCAGAGCTCGCGCATCGCGTCCATCGCGGGCTTGAGGAATTTGCGTGGATCGAACTCATTGCGATTTTGGGCCGCGACCTTGCGGAATATCGCGGTCATCGCCAGCCGGCAGTCGGTGTCGATATTGACCTTGCGCACGCCGCTCTTGATGCCGCGGACGATCTCCTCGACCGGCACACCCCAGGTCTGCGGCATCTCGCCGCCGAACTGGTTGAACATGTCCTGCAGCGGCTGCGGCACCGAGGAGGAGCCGTGCATGACGAGATGCGTGTTCGGCAGCCGGCGGTGGATCTCCTCGACCACCCGCATCGCCAGGATATCGCCGTCCGGCTTGCGGCTGAACTTGTAGGCTCCGTGCGAGGTACCCATCGCGATGGCGAGCGCATCGACCTTGGTGGCACGGACGAAATCGACGGCCTGATCAGGGTCGGTCAACAGCTGGTCGTGGCTGACCTTGCCCTCGACGCCGTGGCCGTCTTCCTGCTCGCCGCCCCCGTGCTCCAGCGAGCCGAGCACGCCGAGCTCGCCTTCGACGGAAGCACCGACCCAATGGGCGAGATCGACGACACGGCGGGTGATCGCGACATTGTAGTCGTAATCGGCCGCCGTCTTGGCATCGGCCTTGAGCGAGCCGTCCATCATGACGGAGGTGAAGCCATGGGCGATCGCGGATGCGCAGGTCGCTTCGTCATTGCCGTGATCCTGGTGCATGCAGAGCGGGATGTCCGGATAGGTCCGCTCCAGCGCGTCGATCATGTGCGAGAGCATGAGATCGCCGGCATAGCTGCGCGCGCCGCGCGAGGCCTGGATGATCACGGGCGCGTCGACCTCAGCCGCCGCCTGCATGATCGCGATGCCCTGCTCCATATTGTTGATGTTGAATGCCGGCACCGCGTAGCCGTGGCTGGCCGCGTGATCGAGCAGTTGGCGAAGGGTGATACGAGCCACGATTGGTCCTCCTTATTGACGCTTGCGGGCGATCGCCCGGCGGGCCGCTTCCGCAATGCTTTGCGGCGTGATGCCGAATTCCCGGTACAGCACCGGTGCCGGCGCCGAGGCGCCGAAGCCGCGCATGCCGACGAATTCGCCGTCCGGGCCGATCCAGCGATGCCAGTCGCCGGCGACGGCTGCCTCGACACCGACGCGCGGCGCCGTGCCGAGCACGGTGGCGCGGTAATCGTCCGGCTGCTCCTCGAAGAGGGCGAAGCAGGGCGCCGACACCACCGCCGCACGGACGTGCTCGGTCGCAAGCAGGCGGGCTGCTTCCAGCGCGATCGAGACTTCCGAGCCGGTTGCCATCAATGTCACGTCGCGGCCGCCGTCCGGCGAGACGACGAGATAGGCGCCGCGTGAGACACGGTTTCTGCCGCGCGCATCGCTGCGGAAGGTCGGCAGCGCCTGCCGCGACAGGCACAGCACGGACGGACGATGCTCCGCCGTAAGCGCACAGTCCCAGGCCTCCAGCGTCTCCACGGCATCAGCCGGCCGGAACACGAGCAGGTTGGGAATGACGCGCAGCGCCGGCAGATGCTCGACCGGCTGGTGCGTCGGGCCATCCTCTCCTAGTCCGATGGAGTCGTGCGTCATCACATGGATCACGCGTAGCCGCATCAGCGCCGCAAGGCGGATCGCCGGCCGGCTGTAGTCGGAGAACGCCAGGAACGTACCGCCATAGGGAATGAAGCCGCCATGCAGCGCGAGGCCGTTCATCGCGGCGGCCATGCCGTGCTCGCGAATGCCGTAGTGGATGTAGTCGCCGGCGAACGCCCCGCGCTTGACGGGAGCCTGCGCCTTGGCATGCGTCAGGTTCGAATGCGTGAGGTCCGCGGAGCCGCCGACCAGGCCGGGGATGGTCCCGGCGATACCGTCGAGCACCTGTTGCGAGGCCTGCCGCGTCGCGAGCTTCGGACGCTCGCTGGCAAAGCGCTCGCGCAATTTCGCGGCGGCCAGCGCATAGGCGGCAGGCAGAGCGACGGCCTTGCCCTCGACGAACAGATCGCGCTGCTCCGGCCTCGCGCATTCATAGCGGTCGAGCCAGGAGAGGCGGTCGACCTGCCCGCGCTGCCCGATCATCCGCCAGGCCTTGAGCACCGGCATCGGCACCACGAAGGGTTGATAGTCCCAACCGAGAGCCCGCCGCGCCGCGGCCGTCTGCTCAGTGCCGAGCGGCGCGCCATGCGCCTTCTCAGTGCCTTGTCGATCTGGCGCACCGTAGCCGATGATGGTGCGGCAGGCGATCAGCGACGGTTTTGCAGTCTCCCGCTCCTCTGCGATCGCCTGTGCCACGGCTTCGGGATCGTGCCCGTCGATGCTGCGCACCGACCAGCCAGAGGCGGCGAAGCGCGCGAGCTGATCGTCGGACGTGGCCAGCGAGGTCGGTCCGTCGATCGAGATGCCGTTGTCGTCGAACAGCACGATCAGTCGGCCGAGCCCGAGATGGCCGGCAAGCGAGATCGCCTCCTGGCTGATGCCTTCCATCAGGCAGCCGTCGCCCGCGATGACATAGGTGAAGTGGTCGACAAGGCCGTCGCCATGCCGCGCATTGGCCATGCGCTCGGCGAGCGCCATCCCGACCGCGGTCGCGATCCCCTGCCCCAGCGGCCCCGTCGTGGTCTCCACGCCCGGCGTATGGCCGTATTCCGGATGGCCCGGCGTCTTCGAGCCCCATTGCCGGAAGGCCTTGATGTCGTCGAGGCTGACGTCGCCGCCGGTCAGATGCAGCAATGCATAGAGCAGCATCGAGCCATGGCCGGCCGACAGCACGAAGCGATCGCGGTCCGGCCAATTGGGATGCGCCGAGTCGAATTTCAGGAACCGCGAGAACAGTACGGTTGCGACATCCGCCATGCCCATGGGCAGGCCGGGATGGCCCGACTGCGACGTCTCGATGGCATCGACCGCGAGGAAGCGGACGGCGTTGGCGAGATCATTGTGCGAGACCGCATTGAGGTCGGCTTCGGCATGAACCGAGATGTTCATCGGATCCTCCCATTGTCGTTGGTGTGCGTCACTTCAGGTTCCGCTTGCGCTCGATGAGCTGCATGATCAGCGGCGTCAGGATCAGCTGCATCGCCAGGTCGAGCTTCGCGCCGGGGCAGACGATGGAATTGGCGCGCGACATCCAGCTCTGCGGCAGCATCGACAGCAGATAAGGGAAGTCGATGCCGCGCGGGTTCTTGAAGCGGATCACCACCATCGATTCGTCCGGCGTCGGAATCCAGCGCGCGATGAACGGATTGGAGGTGTCCACCGTCGGCACGCGCTGGAAGTTGATGTCGGTCTCGGTGAATTGCGGGCAGATGTAGTGGATGTAGTCGGGCATCCGCCGCAGGATGGTGTCGGTGACCGCCTCGGTCGAATAGCCGCGCGCGCTGCGATCGCGGTGCAGCTTCTGGATCCATTCGAGATTGATGACCGGGACGACGCCGATCTTGAGGTCGGCATAGCGCGCGACATTGACCTTGTCGGTGACCACGGCGCCGTGCAGGCCCTCGTAGAACAGCAGGTCCGAGTTCTCCGGCAGCTTCTCCCAATCGGTGAAGGTGCCGGGCGCCGCGCCGTGCAGCGCCGATTCCTCGGCGTCGTGGACGTAGTGCCGCGTCACCGCCGTGCCGGTCTCGCCGTAGTCGCGGAAGGCGCGCTCCAGCTCCTCGAACAGGTTGGTCTCGGGGCTGAAATGGCTGAAATGCTTGTTGCCGCGATCGGCTTCCTTGGCCATCTGCGCGCGCATCTCGGCGCGGTCGTAGCGATGAAACGCGTCGCCTTCGATATAGGCGGCGTTGACCTTCTCGCGGAAAAATATCTGCTCGAACGTCTTCTTCACCGAGGTGGTGCCGGCGCCGGAGGAGCCGGTGATGGAGATGATCGGGTGCTTCCTGGACATGGGACGCCTCGCTCAGAGCCGGAAGAATCCGCGCCGCGCGAACAGCGGTGCGGAGACGCTGGCGACCAGCAGGGGATCGCAATGCAGCTCCTCGACGCGGCGCACCTCGTTGCTCGAGCCCATGATCAGCGGCGCGCGCTGGTGCAGGCTCTGCGCCGAGAGGTCGAGGATGCGCTCGCGTCCCGTCGTGGCGGAGCCGCCGGCCTGCTCGATGATCATGGCCATCGGGTGCGCCTCGTAGACGAGGCGCAGGCGGCCGTCGCCGTAACCGGGACGCGCGTCGGAAGGGTAGAGGAAGACGCCGCCGCGGGTGAGGATGCGATAGGCCTCGGCGACCAGCGAGCCGACCCAGCGCATGTTGAAATCGTGATTGGCGGGCCCTTCGACGCCGGCGAGACATTCGTCGATGAAGGCGCGCACCGGCGGGTCCCAGTGCCGGCGGTTCGACGCGTTGATCGCGAATTCCTCGCCGGTCTCGGCGATCTGCGCGCCGCCGCGCGCGAGGCGGAAGCAGCCCGCCTTGCGGTCGAGCGTGAAGATGTCGACGCCCTCGCCGAGCGTCAGCACCAGGGAGGTCTGCGGACCGTAGGTGACGAAGCCCGCCGCAAGCTGCGCCGAGCCGCGCTGGTGGAAGGCGAGCGTAAGGTCGTCCGGGGCGGGCAGGATCGAGAAGATCGTGCCCACCGTCATGTTGATGTCGATGTTGGAGGAGCCGTCGAGCGGATCGATCGCGACGCAGATGCGGCCCTCGCGGTCGCCGATCTGGGCCTCGCGCATCTCTTCCGAGGCGAGCGCTGCGATCGGCAGCTGGCTGAGGCAACGGCGCAGGATCGCATCCGCCTGCACGTCGAGATCGCGCTGGAGGTCGCCGTCGCTGTTGCGGCCGGTGGTCAGGCCGGAGGCGTCGGCGAGATCGCCGGTGGCGATGAGGTCGGCGATCTCGATGGCCGCCGCCGCGATGGCATCGACCGCGGCTGCCACGGCCAGCGCGTGCGGCGCGGTCTCAGAATACCGTTGAAGGTGATCGTCCAGCCTGAGTTGCCCGGTCATCTGCGTCCATCCCCTTTGCCGGCGCCGCTCCAATTGCCTCCCCGCTGGAGGTTGGTGCGGTCAGTCCCGGCATCAGGAGATTGACAGGGGCAGCTTAATAAGGAAAATTTCTAATCATAATGAGCCTCAAAGAATTTTCTTATAATGGTCCCGGCCATGCGGCGGCTCAGCTCCGGCATCTGACGATCCGGCAGCTGCGCTCCCTTGCGGCGCTCTCGGCCAAGGGCAGCGTGACGGCGGCGTCCGGCCATCTCGGGCTGACCCAGCCGGCCGTGACCCAGCAGCTGCGGCAGCTTCAGGACCTCGCCGGCCTGCCGCTGGTGCAGCGGACCGGCGACGGCATGCTGCTGACGGAGGCGGGCAAGGAGGTGCTGACGCTGGCCGAACGGGTCGAGGCCGCCATCATGGACTGCCAGGGCGCGCTCGACCTGCTGGCGGGACGGACCGGCGGCACGGTGCATCTCGGCGCGGTCTCGACCGCGAAATATTTCGTGCCGCACGCGATCGCGGCGTTCTCCAAGCGCTATCCCAAGATCGAGATCAAGCTGACGATCGGCAATCGCGAGGAGATCCGCGGGGCCATGCACGGCTACGACCTCGATTTCGCGGTGATGGGTCGGCCGCCGGCCGACGTCTCCGTCGACGTCCGTCAGCTCGGGCGCAATCCGCACATCATCGTCGCGCGCAAGGGGCACTGGCTCGAGCAGGATTCCGGCCTCAGCCTGACCGATCTCGTGCACGAGACCTTCCTCACCCGCGAACCCGGCTCGGGCACGCGGACGCTGATGGAGGGCATGTTCCAGAAATCCGACCTCGAGCCGATCATCGGCATGGAGATGAGCAGCAACGAGACCATCAAGCAGGCGGTGATCGCCGGGCTCGGCATCGCCTTCATCTCGGCCCACACGGTGGCGCATGAGCTCGCCGAGGGCCGGCTCGTCGTGCTCGACGTCGCGGGCCTGCCGATCGTGCGGCAATGGTACGTGATTCGCCGCAGCGACAAGGTGCTGCTGCCGCCGGCGCAGGCGATGTTCGATTTTCTGGGCTCGGAAGGGTCGAACTACCTGCCCGACCTGCCCGAGCTCGAAGGACGCTGAGCCGCCGGCGCTCAGCTCATCAGCTTCATGGCAACGGTGGCCGCCAGGATCGCGATGATCTGGAGCAGGCGCTGCGTCGTGAAGATGCGGTTGAAGGTGGTCATTGCTTGCCCCGGCCGGCGTGGAGGAGATTTCGATCGGCCCGTTGCTAGCACAGGCGGGCGGCGAGACAACTCCGTAATTGCCACGAGCGCGATCGCGCCTGCGGCGGGCCGATTCGCGGCCGCGCCGGTCGCTAGCGGTCAGGCCGCGAGCGGCGCGGCGTGGTCCATGCGCGTCGCGAAATAGGCTTCCAGCTCCGACAGGGCCCGCGCTTCCCACTCCCTTGCCTGCTCCAACAGCGACCAGCTCTGGCCCGGGCGGAATGCAGCGGTCTGGCGATAGAGCGATGCGATGCCGCGATAGCGTCGCACGTTCTCCAAGATGGCGTGACCGTTCATGTCCGAAAACTCCCTCGTCATTCCCGGGAGAGAAATTGCGGCCAAATCTTTTTCGAAAAGTTAGCGGCGCGCGGCAAGCTCGCGGATGGTTGCCGGATTGTTGCGCGCAGGCAACGCGCCTCGTGGTGCCGGGACGAGGTCGAGAGCGATTTATTGCGGATTCGTTGCCGCGCTCTCGCCCGGGGGCTTCAGCCCGCCGCGGCTGACGATCTTCATCGTCTCGCGGCAGAGATCGGCAAGGCCGATCAGCAGCACCGCCAGCAGGCAGAACAGGTTGATGGAATCGGCATTCGCGGCGGATAGCGCGTTGAACTCGAAGACGGGCGGAATGAACGCCCACCACACCAGCGGAATGGTGAACAGCGCGGCGAACCCCGCCGCCGGCGTGCCCGCCACGAGGCCGAGCACGAACAGGCTGGGCAGGAACGCTGCAAAATAGAATTTCGCGCCGAGCGCGACGCAGATGCCCTGAAACACAGCCGATATTGCGATAACGATGCAAGCGAGCAGAAACGCCTGCCACGACCATGGCCGTACCCAGGGTACGCCAAGCAGCCCCGCACGCCTCATCAGCCTCCCCCTGCCGCCCGTTAACCGTGCTTGAGACGAAAGTACTACGGCCGCAAGCAGACCGCGAGATGGAAATTGCAGCGCGACGGGATTGGTAAACAAGCCGCAAAGCACCGCTCGGGGAGGCTTGCAGGCTGACTGGGATGCGCGTGTCCCGGACAAGCTGCAACGCCTCTTGGCGTTGCGGCGCAGAGCCGGGACCCAGGGCGGCACGGTACAATGCCGCGACATGGGCTCCGGCTCTGCAGCGCACCGCCAAAGCGGCGCTGCGCTGCGTCCGGGGCACGAGCGGAGGGTGGCGCACGACGCCATCGCGAGCGTCGCAATGGCTGCTCGCGATGACGACACTACAAAATCCGTCATCCTGAGGTGCGAGGCATGGGACGCAACGCGTCCCATGGGGAGCCTCGAAGGATGAGCGGCCCCGATGTAGCCGGGCCGTCGCCCTTCGAGGCTTGCTCTGCAGCGCTGCGCGCAGCAGAGCGCGCGCCTCAGGGTGACGGTCATGAGTTTGGGCTCGCATCATCAATTTTTGAGATTTTTAGAGAAGACATGCCTTCGCATTCTCGCGGCGCAATTCGCCCGAGCTTTGCTTCGTCTCGCTACCCTCTCAAAGCCAAGAGGGCGCAGGGAAGGCCGGGTGCCAGCTCGCACCCGCGGTCCGCTGCGCGAAATGCACACGCAGAAAGAACCGCACAGCAGCATACAGGTGTGGCCAATCACTCGGCCTTCCCTGCGCGGTGGTCGGACGGCTTATGCCGTGCTCTCCCGGGAGCCGAACTTTCCTTCTGGCCTCCCTCGCCGGTCGAATTGGCGATGCCGTCCACCCGGTTGGGCTCGCGCGCATCTTCGATCCGGCTTGACCGTAGCAACGACGGCCAGGACCACACGGTTTTGCCGTA
>NZ_SPQS01000001.1 GCF_004570865.1 Bradyrhizobium frederickii | reverse complement strand
CCCCCGCCAACGACCCCCTCGCCCCGATCCGCCGCATGACCCAGGCCGAGAAGATCGCGTTCTTCTCGTAAGGTCGCCGCTCACTTTCGTGTCCCGGACAAGCGAAGCGCAGATCCGGGACCCAGAGCCACATTCTCGGTGGTCGCATGGGCCCCGGCTCAGCAGCGCACCGCTGAACCGGACGATGCTTTGCATCGCCGGGGAAGCGCTGCGCTCGCAATGACGTGCTGAGGCAGCGAACGGCGCTTTGTCGCCGTCATCCTGAGGCGCGAGGGGTACGATGCGCAGCATCGTGCGGCGAGCCTCGAAGGATAGACGGCCCCGATGCAGCCGGGCCGTCCCCCTTCGAGGCTTGCGGAGCGGCGCGATGCGCCGCTGCGCGCGCCCCTCAGGGTGACGGTGATGGAACGGAGAAACGCATCACCTAGCCGTCTCGAACGATCACCCGCAATTCCAGATCGGCCCGATCGGCGTGCGGGTCCAGCACGGGCCAAAGCTGCCGCCGTTGTAGCGGCCGCCGTTGAAGCCCGGGCGGCCGAAATAGTGCCACTCGCCGTCCCAGCGGTAATATTGCGGAACCGGATCGATGTACCAGTGGCGCCGGTCGGCGCGCGACATTCGGCGCATCGCGTCTTTCTGCTTGTAGAGTGGAATGCTGTTGCTGAGCGGCTGCCGATAGCCCGGCAGGAAGCCGTAGCCGTGCCAGGCCTGCTTGGGACGCTTTTGAGTTGATGCAGCGGACGCGACGGCCGGCAGCAGCGACAGGACGATGGCAACAATTAGACACACGATGCGCGACATGAATCGACAATAGTCGGTCGGTTGCGCGGAGGCCATTCAAATTCGGGTGCAGGTTCTGCGCAACCTCGCGCGGAATGATTCCGCCTAACCGATCACGCCTTTCCTGATCAGGAAGCAGCCATAGTCCCTGCTGTCGCCGACCTGCACGACGCCGAATCCAGCCGCCGCCGCGCGGTAGAAATCCTCCCGCGAGAGCTTGCCGGGACTGACCGGACCGCCGCTGGCGCGTTCGATCTCGGTCAGCACCGCGCGCTGCACGTCGGGCACGCGATCGGGATCGTCGACCGGCATCATCACGCGCACCGGATCGGGATCGAAATCGTCGAGCGGATAGACCGACATGATGGCGCGGACGGCCGTCTCCATCGTCATGCCCGGCAACTGGATCAGGCGCTGCGACGATGTGCTGCGAGCGATATGCGTGGCCGGGTGGTTGGCGTCGACGACCACGAGATCGTCGCCGTGGCCCATGGAGGCCAGCAGCCAGAGCAGGTCGGGCGTCAGGATCGGATCGATCGATTTCAGCATGGGGCGGCGGTTCCTCTCGGCGATCGCTAACCATAGCAGGTTCCAAGCGTGATTCAGATCACGTCCGTCGCCATGGTGACAGGGATCACGGACCGCACGCTCGAACGCGGCCAGGCTTGCTCGCAACCAATCTCGTATCGAGATGAGTGCCAAAGGAGCACGCCATGTTCCGCCTAAAGCCTTTGCTGATGACAGCCGGCCTTGTGGGAAGCCTGTTCGGCTTCACCTGCGGGCCCGTTTCCGCGCAAGTCGCCCCGGTCCAGCCTGCCCCCACCGCGCTGCAAGGCCCGGAGCAGCGGGTGGCGCTGGTGATCGGCAATGCGAACTACCAGAACGCGCCGCAACTTGCGAACCCCGACGATGACGCCCAGTCGATGGCGCAGTTCCTGAACTCCGCCGGCTTCGAGGTGGTTGCCGCCACCGACCTGACGCAGAACGACATGCTGCGCGTGGTGCAGGACTTTTCCGCCAAGGTCGCCTCGCGCGGCCCGAACACGGTGGCGATGGTCTATTACGCCGGCCACGGCGTGCAGCTCGCCGGCGAGAACTATCTCGTTCCGGTCGATGCCAAGGTCTCGAGCCCGACCGAGCTCGTCAACAATTCGGTGCGCCTCGTCGACGTGATGTCGACGCTGGAGACGATCCCGAGCCGCATGCGCATCGTGATCCTCGATGCCTGCCGCAACAACCCGTTCCCGCAAGTCAACGATGCCGGCCGCGGCCTTGCCATCGTCGATGCGCCGAACGGCTCGATCGTCGGCTATTCGACCGCGCCGGGCGCCGAGGCGCTCGACGGCACCGGCGGCCACAGCCCGTACACGCAAGCCTTCCTCGACGTCGCGCGCGAGCCCAACGTGCCGATCGAGCAGCTGTTCAAGCGCATCCGCCTGCAGGTGAACCAGACCACCAGCGGCGCGCAGATCCCGTGGGAGAGCTCCTCGCTGACGAGCGACTTCACCTTCTTCGGCGACACCGCAATTGCCGCCAACCGCGCGCCGGTCAGGGCGCCCGTGGTGCAGATGGCCTCCAACCTGCCGAGCCGTTCGACGCGCCAGGCCTATGACTACGTCGTGTCCGAGGGCCGGCCGGAATATTATCAGGAGTTCATCCGGATGTATCCGCACGACCCGCTGTGCGATCACGTCCGCTGGCTGCTCAACAACATCCTGCTCTCGCAGGCCTGGCACAAGGCGGTGCTCGTGAACTCGCCGCTGGCGTACAAGTCCTTCTATGACAGCTACGGCAACAGCCCCTATGCACAGGTCGCGCTGAAGCTGCAGGCGCAGCCGAAGCAGATCCCCCTGATGCAGGCGACCAAGTTCCTGGCGCCGCAGAACATTGCTCCGACCTTGAAGATCGGCAATCTCGGCCAGCCGAAATACCTGCCGCTGATGCAGCAGGGCAATGGCGGCGGTCAGATCAATGGCAATCTGCCGGTCGTGCAGAAGCCGGTCGACGGCAATGGCATCGGCAAGCCCGGCAATGGCGGCCAGATCGTCAATCTGCCGGCTGGCAACAACAACCAGCCGAACCCGCAGAACGGCACGCCGTCGCAGTCCCCGGGCAAGATCGTCACCCTGCCCGCGCCGACCACCACCGGCAACAACAATGGCGGCATCGGCAAGATCGTGACGTTGCCTGCGACCAACAATGCGCCGAACGGCGGCAACGCCAATGGCAAGCCGGGCAAGATCGTGAGCATGCCGGTGAACGTCGGCAAGGGCGGCTCGACGGTCGACGCAAAGCCGGTCAATGTTCAGACCCAGAACCACCCGATCCGCGTCAACAACGGCAACACCGGCATCGTGAAGCTCAACAACAACCCGGTGAACAAGGTGCAGGTGCAGAACAACGTCCAGACCAACCGTCCGCAGCTCAACACGATGCCGAGCCGCATGGTCAACAGCAACAACAACTTCCGGCAGTCGATGAACCAGGCGCCGAGCATGAACAATGGCGGCAATCGCCGCGGCGGCTTCATGCACTGATCGCGCGAACGAAGAAGGAGCGCTCCCTCCCCCGCTTGCGGGGGAGGGTTGGGGAGAGGGTCTCTCCACAACGGGACCATCCCCAAGACAAGACGAAGGGGCAGAGCGGTGACGCTCTGCCCCTTCGTCATCTCAGCCATTGAACGTCGTCATTCCGGGAAGCACTTTCGCGCGCAATGACGAGGGGAGGTCTCGTAGGGTGGGCAAAGCGAAGCGTGCCCACGTCGTCTCTCTTTGGAATCACTGAAAGGTGGTGGGCACGGCGCTTTGCGCCTTTGCCCACCCTACGGCACTGGATTGCTTCGCCGAAAGGCGCAGGCCCGGAAGGACGGCTAGGCCACCAGCTCGGCGAACAGATCCGCATCGACGTTGCCGCCGGAGAGCACGATGACGACGTTCTTCCCGGCGACGTCGAGACGTCCCGCCAGCAGTGCGGCGAGACCGACGGCGCCGCCGGGCTCGACCACGAGCTTGAGCTCGCGATAGGCGAAGGCGACTGCGGCGCCGACTTCCTTGTCCGACGCCGTGACGCCGCGCGCGAGCAGCTTGCTGTTGATCGCAAAGGTCATCTCGCCGGGGATCAGGGCCATCAGCGCATCGCAGATGGTGCGGCCGGCGGGCGGATGCGGCTCGCGATGGCCGGCGCTCAGCGAAATACCGTGATCGTCGAACGCCTCGGGCTCGGCCACCACGATCTCGGCGAGCGGATAGCGTGCCTTCACCGCCGTCGCGACGCCCGCGATCAGGCCGCCGCCCGACGCCGGTGCCACCACGATGTCGGGGGACAGACCAAGCGTTGCCATGTCCTCCGCGATCTCGCGGCCGGCGGTGCCCTGCCCTGCGATCACGAACGGATCGTCGTAAGGCCTGACCAGCGTCGCGCCGCGCTTCTCGGCGATGGCGCGCGAGATCGCCTCGCGGTCGTCCTTGTCGCGATCATAGAGCACGACTTCGGCGCCGTAGGATTTGGTGCGCTCGCGCTTGGACAGCGGCGCATCCGCAGGCATCACGATGGTCGCCTGCATGTCGAGGATCTTTGCCGCCGCCGCCACGCCCTGGGCGTGATTGCCGGAGGAGAACGCGACCACGCCGCCGGCGCGCTTGTCCTGCGGGATCGAGAATACCTTGTTGAAGGCGCCACGGAACTTGAAAGAGCCGGTGCGCTGAAGCATCTCCGGCTTCAGGAAGACTTTCGCGCCAACCCGCTCGTTGAGCACCGGAAAGGACAACAGCGGGGTGCGGATGGCGTAGGGCGCGATCACGCGCGCTGCGGCATCGATATCGGCGGGGCCGATCGGGAGAAGCTGTTCGGTCATGACCGACCTTATCGCGGCCATCGAGCCGCGGGCAAGACACCTCCGCGCGAGGAATCCTCCCTTTAGGCGACGAAGCGCGGCTGTTCCGTGCCGTCCCCGCCCGGCAGCACAGCCCCCACCGCCTGGATATTATCGACAAAAGCCCTCGCCGAGGCTTCCCAGGTGTAGTTGCCGGCGAATTCGACACAGGCCTGCCGGGAGATGTCGAGCGCCGCGAAGCAGGCGCTGCGCAGATCGTGATCGAGGGCGCCGACCGGGGCATTGCCGATCACGTCGCGGGGGCCCTTCACCGGAAAGGCCGCGACCGGCAGCCCGCTCGCCAGCGCCTCCAGCAGGACCAGGCCGAACGTGTCGGTCTTGCTCGGGAATACGAACACATCGGCCGCCGCATAGATTTCCGCCAGCGCCTCGCCCTGCTTCTCGCCGAGGAAGATCGCATCGGGATAGGCCTCTTCGAGCGAGGCGCGCGCCGGGCCGTCGCCCACGATCACTTTCGTGCCGGGCAGATCGAGGTCGAGGAAGGCTTGGAGATTCTTCTCCACCGCGACGCGGCCGACCGACAGGAACACCGGTGCCGGAAGGCAGAGGTCGATGGCCCGCGGATGGAACACATTTGTATCGACGCCGCGCGGCCACAGCATGACATTGTCGAAACCGCGCTCGGTCAGCTCGGCGGCGAGCGCAGGCGTTGCCGCCATTACCGCACGGCTGGGGGCATGGAAGCGGCGCAGCGCCCGCCAGATCAGCGAGCCCGGCACCGGCACGCGGGCGCGGACATATTCGGGAAAGCGGGTGTGGAAGCTGGTCGTGAACGGCAGCCGGCGCTGGCGGCAATAGCGGCGGACCATCAGGCCGATCGGCCCTTCGGTCGCGATGTGGATGCTGTCCGGGCGCGCCTCTTCGATCAGCCTGGCAATCCGCGCCGGGCGCGGCATCGCCAGCCGCACGTCGCGATAGCTCGGCATCGCGAAGGTGCGGAACGATTGCGGCGTCAGGAACGTGAACGCAACGCCGGAACCTTCGACGTCAAGCCCCTCGGCCGCGTCGGCGAGCTTGGTCAGCGTCCGAACCACACCGTTGACTTGCGGGTGCCAGGCGTCGGTCGCGACCAGGATGCGCATCAGGCGGCCTCTGCTATGCAGCTCTGGCTGCAACCTGCGGGACGGCCGCCGGCTTCTGCAGATGATCCGCCCAGGTGATGATCTCGAAATGACCGTCGTCGTGCTCGACGAGCGCGGTGCAGCTCTCGACCCAGTCGCCGCAATTCATGTAGCGAATGCCGCCCTCGTCGCGGATCACGGCGTAGTGGATGTGGCCGCAGATCACGCCGTCGGCGTCGTAGCGCCGCGCCTCGGCGGCGAGCGCCTGCTCGAACGCGCCGATATAATTGACCGCGTTCTTGACCTTCTGCTTGGCCCATTGCGACAGCGACCAATAGGGCACCTTGAACAAGCGGCGGAAGAAGTTGACGAAGCGATTCATCTGGATCGCGAAGTCGTAGGCCTTGTCGCCGAGATGGGCGAGCCAGCGCGCGTTTTGCACCACGAGATCGAAGATGTCGCCGTGGATGACGAGATAGCGCTTGCCGTCCGCGCCGGTGTGGACGGTGTTCTCGACCACGTCGATGCCGCCGAAATGCGTGCCGTAATAGTTGCGCAGGAACTCGTCGTGATTGCCGGGGATATAGATGATCTTGGCACCCTTGCGCGCCTTGCGCAAAAGCTTCTGGACGAGGTCGTTGTGGGATTGCGGCCAGTGCCAGCTCGATTTCAGCGCCCAGCCGTCGACGATGTCGCCGACGAGATAGATCGTGTCGGCATCATGGTAACGCAGGAAGTCCAGCAGAAGATCGGCTTGAGAACCGCGGGCTCCGAGATGAACGTCGGAGATGAACAACGTGCGAAAGCGCCGCTCGGGGCTCTCGTCACTCACATCGTAACTTCCCATGCGTCAGCCTGTAACAATGTCCCGTGACAGGGGGATGACCGATTGAACCTGTGAGGCACCTTCAGATACGAATCACGCCTAGCCTCGCCCTCCCTGCGAATATCAGTCGCATGCGACAATCAGGCGACACGGCGCCGCAGAAGGTGATCGTCATGCCCGGGCTTGTCCCGCCTGCGCGGCCGAAGCCGCTCCGGCGCGGCGAAGGCCCGGGCATCCACGTTCGCATCCACGTTCTTCGTGCTGCGTGGCAAGGCGTGGATGGCCGGGACAGGCCCGGCCATGACGATGTGGGGGCTAGCTTGCCCCCAAAGTGCACCGCGGCGGCGCTCCCGCGCGCGGCCGCCTCAGTAGAACCTGTGAAAATGGTGGATCGGGCCGTGGCCGTGTCCGACGCTGAAGCGGTCGGCGGCGGCGATCGCCGCGCTGATCCAGGTCTTGGCGTTGCGCACGGCGCTTGCCAGATCCTCGCCCTTGGCGAGCCCGGCCGCGACCGCCGAGGATAGCGAGCAGCCGGTGCCATGGGTGTTGCGGGTCGCCACCCGCGGCGCGGTGAGCGCGAGCGTGCTGTCGGCATCGACGAGATAGTCGATGCTCTCGGCACCCGTGCCGTGCCCGCCCTTGATCAGGACCGCACGGCAGCCGAGCGCCAGCAGGCGCCGCCCCTGGCTTTCGATCTCCGCTTCGCTTGCCGCGACCGGCGCGTCGAGCAGAGCCGCGGCCTCCGGCAGATTGGGCGTGATCACCGACGCCAGCGGTATCAGTCTTGTGCGCAGCGCATTGACGGCCTCCGCGGCGAGCAGCCGATCCCCTGACGTCGCCACCATCACGGGATCGAGCACGACGTGCCCCGGCGACCAGCGCGACAGTGCGGCCGCGATCGCGTCGATGCTGGCGACCTGGGCCACCATGCCGATCTTCACCGCGCCGATGTCGAGATCGGAGAACACCGCATCGATCTGCTCGGTGACGAACGCCGCCGGCACGGCGTGGATGCCGGTGACACCCCGCGTGTTCTGCGCGGTCAAGGCCGTGATGACGGAGGCGCCGTAGACGCCGAGCGCCGCAAACGTCTTCAGGTCGGCCTGGATGCCGGCGCCGCCGCTCGAGTCGGAGCCGGCGATGGTGAGTGCGACCGGGGTCGTCATCGCCGGACACATTTGCTGGATACGGGTACCGCCATGGCCTGTCCTAGCGCGACCGTCGAACACCGGCAAGGCCTCGGACCGGCAGCTGGCGGCTCGCAAGTCCGCTTGCTAAATCGTGCCGGGTTTGGCCTATTAGCCGGAAGAATACGCTTTCGGAGTGCCCGCAATGGTTCCTTTTTTCGTCCAGATCAAATGCAAGCTCGGCCAGTCCTACACGGTGGCCAATGCGCTTGCCGAGGCCGAGATCGCCTCCGAGATCTACTCCACGGCCGGCCAATACGACCTGCTGGTGAAATTCTACGTCGACAAGGACACCGACATCGGCCATTTCGTCAACGAGAAGGTGCAGGTGCTGCCGGGGATCCAGGACACCCTCACCATCATCACGTTCAAGGCGTTTGGCACCAGCTAGCCAGCTTCCTTGCCGGTTTCCTTGCGCTTGGGCCGCGGCGGACCGTCCACCGGCGGCAGCGATTTGAGGTACTCCGCCATCGCCGCAATATCCTCGTCGGGCAATTGCGAGGTGTTCTTGATCACGCGCGTCATCGCGCCGCCGACGCTGTCGCCATCGGGTAATTCGCCGTTCTTGAGGAAATAGGCGATATCCTTCACGCTCCACTCGCCGAGGCGCTTCTGGGTGATGTTGGGCACCCAGCCCTCGCCTTCGGGATTGGGCCCGCCGGCAAAGCGCTGGCTCGAGATGATGCCGCCCAGCGCGTTGCGCGGGCTGTGGCATTCGGCGCAATGGCCAAAGCTGTTGACCAGATAGGCGCCGCGGTTGAATTGCGGTGACTTGCTGCTGTCGGCGACGAAGGGCTTGTCGTCCAGAAACAGGAACTTCCAGATGCCGACATTACGCCGGATGTCGAAAGGAAAATGCATGTCGTGGTCGCGCACCTTGCCGGTCACGGGCGGCAGCGTCTTCAAGTAAGCAAAGAGATCGAGCACGTCCTCGCGCCTGGCGTGCCGATAGGACGTATAGGGAAAGGCGGGAAAATAATGCTGCCCGCCCGGCGACACCCCGTCCATTACCGCGTTGACGAAGTCGGCGTCCGTCCATTTGCCGATGCCGTCGTTCGGATCCGGGGAGATGTTCGGCGCGTAGAACGTTCCGAACGGCGACTTGATCGCGACGCCTCCACCGAGCCTGAGACGATCGGGCTGATTGGGAACGGCATGGCAGGACGCGCAGCCGCCGGCGTTGAACATCACCTCGCCATTGGCAAGGTTGGCCACATGGGCCGGCGCATTACCTGCAGCCGCTTTTGGCGCGCTGAGCCACCAATAGGTGCCCGCGCCAACGAGCGCCGCGAGCAGCCCGATGAGAATTGTTCGTTGCAACATGCAGATCCATTCAATCGTCGCGGCGAACTTATGACCGATGTCGTCGCGGCTCCAGCCACGAAGAATTTAGCCCGCCCCGGCCGGACACGGGAATAAACTGAAACGCCGGCTGTTGGAAGTTTGCCAGCCCGAACGGGTTCAGCAGGGAGAATGTCATGAACAAGACCGTCATTGCCGCCCTGGCGCTTGGTGCCGTGACCTTTGCAGGCCCGGCCAGCGCCGAGAAGCTCAAAGCAACCCTCGACGGCAAGTCCGAGGTGCCGGCAATCGCCAGCAGCGCCACCGGAACCGCCGATCTGGACTACGATGCCGCCAGCAAGAAGCTGTCCTGGACCGTCACCTATTCCGGCCTCTCCGGGCCCGCCACCGCGGCGCATTTCCACGGGCCTGCCGAGGCCGGCAAGAACGCAGGCGTCGCTGTCGCGATCCCGAACGCGGCCTCGAGCCCGGTCAAGGGCGAAGCGACCCTGACCGACGCGCAGGCCGCCGATCTGCTCGGCGGCAAGTACTACATCAACATCCACACCGCGGCCAATCCGGGCGGCGAGATCCGCGGTCAAGTGACGAAGTAAGCCGCACGCTGCTTCGTGGCGAAGGCCGGGCGCAGGAGGGGGCGCGCCCGGCCTTTTCGATTTTGAGCGCGCTCAGGCCGCGTTCAGCGCCTGCGCGAGGTCCGCGATCAGGTCGGACGGGTTCTCGATGCCGATCGACAGCCGGATCGTGGAATCCAGCACGCCGATCTTCTGGCGGATGTCGGCGGGAACGCCGGAATGCGTCATGGTCGCGGGCAGGCTCGCAAGCGACTCGGTGCCGCCGAGACTCACCGCCAGCTTGAGGATCTGCAGCGCGTTGAGAAACTTGACCGCCGCGTCCTTGCCGCCGACGATGTCGAACGAGAAGGTCGATCCCGCCCCGTGGCACTGCCGCGCGAACACGCGGCCCGCCGGCGAAGCCTCCTCGTGATGACCGAGATAGTGGACCTTGGCCACCTTGGGGTGATCGCGCAGATAATCCGCCACGAGGCGCGCGTTGCTGTTGGCCTTCTCCATACGCAGGCTCAGCGTCTCGAGCGAGCGGTTGATCATCCAGCAGGAATGCGGATCGAGCTGGGTGCCGATGGCGCCGCGCAGCGCCTTGATGCCTTTCATGATCGCCTTCGAGCCGAGCGCAGCACCCGCGATCAGGTCGGAGTGACCGCCGACATATTTCGTCAACGAATACAGCGACAGGTCCGCGCCGTGCTCGATCGGCCGCTGAAACACCGGGCCGAGCAGCGTGTTGTCGCAGGCGATGACCGGCGTGTGCCCCTGCGCCTTGCCGATGGATTCGGCGACACGCCGGATCATGGCGACATCGACCAGGCCGTTGGTCGGGTTGGCCGGGGTTTCGATCAGGATCATCGAAACGCGGCCCTTGGCCATGGCCTCTTCCGAGGCCTGCCTGACGGCCGCTTCATCGATCCCGTCGGCGAACCCGACGGCGCCGATCGACAGGCGCGCCAGCGTGTTGGTCAGCAGCGTTTCGGTCCCGCCGTAGAGCGGCTGCGAGTGCAGAATGACGTCGCCGGGGCGGACGAAGGCCAGGATCGTGGTGGCGATCGCCGCCATGCCGGATGAGAACAGCGCGCAGCTCTCGGTGCGCTCGTAGATCGAGAGCCTGTCCTCGACGATCTCGCTGTTTGGATGATTGAAGCGCGAATAGACCAGGCCCGCGCCCATGCCTTCCGGCGGCTCGCGCCGGCCGGCGACGTAATCGAAGAAGTCCTGCCCGTCATCGGCCGTCTTGAACACGAAGGTGGAGGTCAGGAACACCGGCGGCTTGATGGCGCCTTCCGACAGCTGCGGGTCATAGCCATAGGTCAGCATCAGCGTTTCGGGATGCAGCATGTGGTTGCCGATGTGCGTCTTCGACGGAAACGGTTTGACCATGGCCTGTCTCGCTTTTCATTGGGATCCTCGCCGCGCGCTGGAATTCCTCACGTCATGAGGCAATCCGGAATAAGATGCGTCGACTCGCATCAACGCCGCGGCCGCTGGTGCGAACATAATCGCTCGGACGGCGATCCGTCAGACCTTATAAACGGAAAAAGGGCGGCTGCTTTCGCAACCGCCCTTTCCGTAGCCCGGATGAGCAAAGCGACATCCGGGATAGTTTCATCAACTCGCACAGGCTTCCCGGATATCGCTTCGCTCATCCGGGCTACGAAAGTATCCGCCTCAGCTGTTCTTGACGCGGTAGGTTTCGTGGCAGCCGCCGCATTCCTTGCCGATGGCAGGCATGTTCGCCTTGAGCGAATCCAGGTCCTTGATCTTGCCCTTGGCCTCGCCAACGACCTTGGCGAAGCTTGCGATCTTCGCGTCGAAACCGGCCTTGTCCTCCCAGACCTTCGGCGAGGCCGAGTAGTCACCGTCGAGCTTCACGCCTTTGGCGCTGGCCGGAAACAGGTTCGGCAGCTTCTTGGCGGTATCCTCGAACTGCGCCAGCGCGCTGTCCACGGTAGCCTGGTCGTAAGGCTTCTCGCCCTTCACCATCGCCGACATCGCGCCGGCGTTCTTGCCGTTGCCCTTCATGAGGGTCTGAGCTTCCTTGACGGAATCCTGTTGCGCCCAGACGGCACCCATCCCGAGCAGCAGCGCGCTCCCGACAATCAACACTCGCTTCATTCGCAAAATCCCTTTCCCTGATGCAGGATCGTGCCGACCCCTGAATGGCCAACACCGATTGGCTGATTTCATTCCATCCGGAGTGCGACGAAAAATCGTCGCACTCCGGATCATTGGGCTGAGCCCGTAAAACGCGTTCCGCGTTTGCTTGGACTTACAGGCTGTGGCGGCGGTGATGCTCGTTGATGGCGATCCACACCCGCTCCGGCGTTGCCGGCATGTCGATGTGGTCGATCTTGTATTCGCGCCAGAGCGCGTCGACGATGGCGTTGACGACAGCCGGACAGGAGCCGATCGCGCCGGCCTCGCCCGCCCCCTTCACGCCCATCGGATTGGTCTTGCAGGGGACGTTGTGGGTCTCGAACACGAAGGCCGGCCCGTCCGCCGCCCGCGGCAGCGCGTAGTCCATGTAGGTCGCGGTGATGAGCTGGCCGTCGGTGGCGCCATAGACCACCTGCTCCATCAGCGCCTGGCCGATGCCCTGCATCGCGCCGCCATGCACCTGTCCCGCCAGCAGCAGCGGATTGAGCGTCTTGCCGAAATCGTCGACGATCACGTAGTTGACGATCTTGATGATGCCGGTGGCCGGATCGATCTCGACTTCCGCGACATGAGTGCCGTTGGGATAGGTGCCGTCGGCGCTGGCGAAGGTCGCGCTGCCGTTCAGCTTCGACGGATCGACGCCGGGCCGCTTGGCGAGGTCGGCGAACGAGATCGAACGGTCGGTGCCGGCGATGCGCACCACGCCCTCGGAGATCTCGAGGTCGCCGGCGCCGGCCTCCAGCGCTTGTGCCGCGATCTCCTTGAGCTTTTGCCCGAGCTCGCGCGTGGCGCGCTCGACGCTGACGCCGCCCGAGGGGATCGAGGCCGAGCCGCCGGTGCCGAGGCCGGTGGCGATCTCGTCGGTGTCACCCTGGCGGACGTGGACCCGCTCCGGCGCCACGCCGAATTGCTCCGCGACAATCTGGGCATAGGCGGTCTGGTGGCCCTGCCCGCTCGACTGCGTGCCGATCAGCACGGTGACGTCGCCGTTGGGTTCGAGGCGGACATTGGCCGTCTCCTCACCCATCACGCCGCAGATCTCGACATAGCTCGCCAGTCCAATGCCGCGGATCAGCCCGCTCTTCTTGGCCGCCTTGGCGCGCTTTCCAAATTCCTTCCACTCGGCGATCTCCATCGCGCGCTTGAGATGCGCGGCGAAGTCGCCGGAATCGTAGACCTTGCCGGTGGCCGTCTTGTAGGGCAGCGCCTTCGGCGGAATGAAGTTCTTGCGGCGGATGGCGTCCGGCGTCATGTCGAGCTTGCGCGCGCAGGCGTCAACGAGGCGCTCGATGACATAGGCGGCCTCGGGCCGGCCCGCACCGCGATAGGCGTCGACCGGCACGCTGTGGGTGAAGATGGTGCGCACCCGGCAATGAAAGGCCTGGATATCGTAGAGTCCCGGCAGCATGCCGGCGCCGCCATGCGGGATGTAGGGGCCGAAGGTCGACAGATACGCGCCCATGTCGCCCATCAGGTCGCAATCCATCGCGAGGAACTTACCGTCCTCCGCCAGCGCCATCTTGGCGGTGGTGACGTTGTCGCGGCCCTGCGCGTCGCCCATGAAATGCTCGGTGCGGTCGGCCGCCCATTTCACCGTCTTCTTGAGCTTCTTAGCCGCAACCGCCATCAAGGCGTATTCGCGATACGGGAACAATTTTGTGCCGAACCCGCCGCCGACGTCGGGACAGATCACCCGCATCTTCTCGGTGGGGATGTTGAGCACGTTCTGGCACAGGATATCGCGCAGACGATGGCTGCCCTGGCTGCCGATCGTCAGCGTCAGATGATCGCGCTTGGAATCGTATTCGCAGACCGCCGCGCGCGTCTCCATGAAGCTCGCAACCACGCGTGGATTGACGATCGAGATCTCGGCCACCGCATGCGCCTTGGCGAAGGCGGCTTCGGTCGCCGCCTTGTCGCCAATCGAGACGTCGAACAGCACGTTGCCCGGCTTGTCCGGCCAGACCTGCGGCGCGCCCTTCTTCACGGCATTGACGACGCCGGTCACCGCCGGCAGCGGGCTCCATTTGACCTCGATCGCCTCGATCGCGTCGCGGGCCTGGTCGATAGTCTCGGCGACCACGAAGGCGATGGCATCGCCGACATGGCGCACCTCGTCCTTGGCCAGGATCGGGTAAGGCGGTCCGGTGAACGGATCGGTCTCGAGATTGAACAGGCAGGGCAGATTGCCGAGATCCTTGACGTCGTCTGCGGTCAGGATCAGCGCGACGCCGGGGAGCGTGCGGGCACGGCTCGCATCGATGGTGTATTTGGCATGCGCATGCGGCGAGCGCAGCATCAGGCAGCGCAGCGCGGCCTGCGGCGCATAATCGTCGGTATAGCGGCCCTTGCCGCGGATGAGCGCGTCATCCTCCTTGCGCAGCACGCTTTGGCCAACGCCGAACTTGATGGGAGCCGCCATTTTGTCTTCCCGTTCTCATGGTTGTTTTGCGGGCATATTGCCGTGGAAAAACTGGCAAGGCAAACGGGTTTAGGCGGCCGTTTCCCCCATTGAGACCGATGATTCGAAGCCACCCTCGGCGGTTCTGGCGCGACCCGGCCGCGTAGCCGTGCCAGAAGCGCATCGGGGGCTGAATTTCCTGACCAAAAGGTGTGCTTGTCATATGTGGCATCACCTACGCGGACGGCGGCGGTAGCGGAGATCGGAGGGATTGGTGGGCCTGTCACATCCCACCACGGCCCCACTGAGCCCTCGCATTCTCTCTCAATCTGTCGATAGCGCGTTCAGGCGCGAGGCTGTCGATCTCGCCGCGCGTCAAGCCGATATCCATCAGCTCCCTGTCGCTGAGGTCGTGCAAGCTGTTGCGCGGGCGCCAGCGCCGCTCCTGAAAGGCAAACCAATAGCGCCTGAGCAGGCTCGGGATGATGGAAAGGTCGAGGCGAAGTCTCGCGGCATCGCGCTCCGTCGCGGCTGTGATGTTCGTCTGTTGGGGTGGCATCGGATGCTCCTGCTGTTGAGCCGGCAGGGAGCGTGGCCAAAGAAAAGGCCCCGTCCGATGCCGGCGGGGCCTGGTGGAAAAGATGTCGTCGAAATCCTAGCGCACGACTCCTCCCACGGCCCAGCCGAAGCGGGTCATCTGGTTGCGGTTGACGGTGCGCGACGATTTGATCATGCGTCGCTCATAGCACGGCGACCGCACAAAATCAAGAGATGTGCGCGGCCTTCCTGCATCCTGGAGGCGAGCAACCCCTGCTCGCTTAGCCGCGCACCAGCGTGACCAGCCAGTTGCGGCCGAACAGGATGAGGATCGCGAGCGCATAGACGATCGTGCCTCCGACGGCCAGCAAGACCAGCATCAGCTCATCTCGGAAGTGCATCGAGCCGAGCCAAGCGCCACCGAAATGCGCGATCAGCCAGAAGGCGGCGGCGAGGATCAGTCCGATCACGAGGAATTTGCCGAGCGACATCAGCCAGGCACGGTCCGGCACCAGAAAGCCTCGCCGTATCGCGAAGAACAGTACCAGCAACAGATTGGTCCAGACACCAATGGCGGTCGCCAGTGCGAGGCCGATCTGGGCCAGCGGTCCCATCAGGGCAACCTTCAGGGCGACATTGACAGCAATGCCGGTCAGGGATGCGCGTACCGGCGTCGCGGTGTCCTTGCGCGCATAGAAGGTCGCGACCGCGCTGCGGATCAGCACGAAGGGGATCAGGCCGATGGCGTAGGCCGCGAGTGTGGCGCCGGCGGCGGCGGCGTCCGCTTTCGAGAACGCGCCGCGGGCGAACAGCGCCCGCATGATCTCGTCGGGCACGGTAAGGAACGCCGCCACGAACGGGATCGAGAACAGCAGCGTGAAATCGAAGGCGCGGCGCTGCGCCTTCATCGCGCCGTCATGGTCGTTGGCGGTGATCCGCCGCGACATCTCCGGCAGCAGCACCGTGCCGATGGCGATCCCGATGACGCCGATCGGCAGCTGGTTGAGGCGGTCGGCATAATAGAGCGCCGAGAGCGCGCCGGCAGGCAGGAAGGTTGCGATGATGGTATCGGCGAACAGCGCGACCTGCGTGCCCATCGAGCCCAGCGTCGCAGGTCCAAGCGCCTTGAAGAAACCGCGGACGTCCTCGTCGAGCTTCAGCGGTGCAAAACGCGGCAGGCCGCCATGGCGGGCGAGATCGCCGGCGAGCAGGAAATATTGCAGGAAGCCCGAAATGAGCACGCCCCAGGCGGCGGCGTGACCCGCGGTCGGAAACCAGGCGGCGAGCGCCAGCGTCATCATCATCGCGACGTTGAGGAAGATCGACGCCGCCGCGGCGCTGGCAAAGCGCTGCATCACGTTGAGCATGCCGCCATAGAGCGTCACCAGCGTGATCAACAGCAGATAGGGAAAGGTGATCCGGGTCAGCTCGATCGCGAGCTTGCGCTGCTCGGCGTCCTCACCGAAGCCCGGTGCCAGGATGCTCATGGCCTGCGGCATGAACAGCCAGGCGACGATCAGCAGCAGAACCTGTGAAGCCAGCAACAGCGTGAAGATGCGGTCGGCGAACAAATGTGCTGCCGCCTCCCCCTTCTCGCCATGGACATGCGCGTAGGCCGGCACCCAGGCGGCGTTGAAGGCGCCCTCGGCGAAGATCGCGCGGAAATGATTGGGCAGCCGCAGCGCCACGAAGAAGGCGTCGGCCACGGGACCGGCGCCGAGGATCGCCGCAAGCATGATGTCGCGGGCAAACCCCGTCAGCCGCGAGAGCAGCGTGTAACCACCAACCGTGAAGATGCGTCCGAGCATGCGTCTGTTTTAGAGCATGGTAGGATTAGGTCTAGGTGCTAGCGGCGATGGAGCTGCGCCCCCTCGCCCATTTGCGGGCAGGGCTATCGGATTTGATAGCCTTCCCCTGCGGCCATCCTTCGAGACGCCCGCCTTCGGCGGGCCCTCAGGATGAGGGCTGAGTGCGCGGCGGCAGTTTCAGCGGGCACCGATGCCACTTAGCCTCATCCTGAGGAGACCGCGAAGCGGTCGTCTCGAAGGACGAGGCGCGCGCTCAGGCCCTGCCAGGACCTCAAATGCGATAGCCCTGCGCTTGCGGGAGGCTGAGGAGAAGGGTCTCAACAACGAAGCCCCCAGAGGGCATAGCCCTCACCCGCGCCTTCGGCGCGACCTCTCCCGCAAGCGAGAGAGGTGAAGAAAGCGCGAAGAATTCAGCCCGCGAGCGCGCCGCGGACGGCGGCGATGATTCGTTCCTGGTCGGCTTCGGTCAGATAGGCATGCATCGGCAGGCTGATGACGTCCTGCGACAGGCTCTCGCAACCAGGCAGGCCGCCATCGGCGACCGGGTATTGCTTGTAGGCGGTCTGCTGATGCATCGACTTGCCGTAATAGATCGCGGTCGGCACGCCCTGGGCCTTGAGCGCGGCAGCGAAACCGTCGCGGTCGGTCCCCTTCGGCAACCGGACCGTATACTGCGCCCAGACCGAGGTATTGCCCGGCGCCAGACGCGGCACGGTGACGACGTTGCCGAGCCCGCGCGCGTAGCGCTCGGCGACCCTGTTGCGGGCGGCGATCTCGTCGTCGAAGATCTTCAGCTTCTCGATCAGGACCGCGGCCTGCATGGTGTCGAGCCGGCCGGTCAGGCCGAGCCGGACGTTGTCGTATTTATCGACGCCCTGCCCGTGCACGCGGATGCTGCGCAGCGTCGCCGCGAGCTCGTCGTCATCGGTGAAGATCGCGCCGCCGTCGCCGAAGCAGCCGAGCGGCTTTGCCGGGAAGAAGCTGGTCGCCGTGGCGAGCCCGAAGGTGCCGAGCTTGCGGCCCTTGTAGCTCGCGCCGAACCCTTGTGCGGCGTCATCGAGCACGAACAGGCCTTCGGCTTTCGCGATCTCGGCGATGGCGTCGTGATCGGCGGGCTGGCCGAACAGGTCGACCGGAATCACCGCAACCGGCTTGAGGCCGGCCTTGCGCGCGGTCGCGATGCCGCGCTTCAGCGAGTCCGGGCTCATGTTGAAGGTGGCCTCGTCGACGTCGACATAGACCGGCGTCGCGCCGGTCCGCGCCACCGGCGAGGCCGTCGCGATGAAGGTGAAGGACGGACACAGCACGGCATCGCCGGGCCCGACATTCTTCGCCATCATCACCATCAGGATCGCGTCGGTGCCGCTGGCGCAGCCGATGACATGCTTGGCGCCGGAATAGGCCGCAAGCTGCTTCTCAAGCTCGAACACTTCCGGACCGTTGACGAACTGGCAGTGATCGAGCACGCGCTTGACGGCGGCATCGAGCGAGGCGCCGAGCCGGCGGCGCTGCGAGGCGACGTCGATGAAGGGAATGGGTTCGGAACGCAGATGCTGGTTCATGGCCTGGTTCTTGGCGCCTTGCTGGTCTTGAGCGGTCGACATGGAAAGGGATCAGCCGACGACGCGGCGCGGCCCCTTGAGGGCGGGCGATTTGGCCGCGGGCCGTGACGGCGTCTCCAGGCACTGGGTGGCGATCTCGAGGCTGGCGACGCCTTCATCGCCTGTGACCGCCGGCGTCTCGCCGTTGCGCACGGCCTTGAGGAACGCGATCAGCTCGGCACGCAGCGGCTCGTCATGTCCGACCGGCAGATGCCGCATCGAGTAGCTGCCGTCGGGCTTGAAGCCGAAGCACTCGGTGACCTGGCGCGTCAAGAGATCGCCCATCACGTATTTGCCGCGGGTCGCGACCGTGACGCTGCGCGCCTTGAACGGCGTCAGCCAGTTGGTGTTGATGTGGGCGAGCACGCCGTTGGCGGTGCGGAACTGCAGCAGCGCGATGTCCTCGCGCTCGGCGACCGCGCTCGACAGCTGCGGCTGCACCTCGACGATGTCGGATTCGGTGAACCAGCGGATCAGATCGATGTCGTGCACGGCGAGGTCGATGACGACGCCGACATTGGACATGCGCGGCGGGAACGGGCCGACGCGGGTGATCGCGATGGAGAGAATGTCCTCGCCCGCGATCGCCTGCTTGACGGCGGCGACCGCCGGATTGAAGCGCTCGACATGGCCGACCATCAGCGTCACGCCGGCCTTGTGCGCGGCGGCGACGATCTCGCGGCCCTCTGCGACCGTGGACGCGATCGGCTTCTCGACCAATACGTGGATGTTCTTGGCGATGCAGGCGAGCGCGACCTCGTGATGCAGATGCGTCGGCGCCGCGATGGTGACCGCGTCGACGCCGGCGGCGATGAGCTGGTCGAGCGTCTCGAAGCTCGGGCAATTGGCGAGTTCCGTCGCGCGGGCGCGATGCGCGTGCGAAGGATCGACAACGCCGACGAGGCTGACGCCGGGCAGGCCGCTCAGCACACGCGCATGGTTGCTGCCCATCACGCCGGCACCAATGACGCCGACGCGCAAGCCGGCCTTTGCCGGTGCAGATCCTTTGGAACTCATCTGAGCAAACCCCGATTCAACGCAAATCCCCGGCGCGCTTCTAGCACGGACGCCACATTTGTGGCGAATGCCGCCTTCGCGACCCGGACACGATTTGATTCAAAAAGTTACACGTTCCCCGGGCCTTAAGCGGAAAAATATCGCCTGTTGGCCCGGGTCTCGTGATTCGGAGTTTGGTGGTTACGACCTTTGATAGTCGTCTTCAATCCGGATGATGTCGTCTTCCCCGAGATAGGAGCCGGTCTGGACCTCGATCAGTTCCAGCTGGATCTTGCCCGGATTCTCCATCCGGTGGACGGCGCCCATCGGGATGTAGATCGACTCGTTCTCGTGCACCGTCTTGACGGTCTCGTTGACCGTCACCTGCGCGGTACCGCGGACCACGATCCAGTGCTCGGCGCGATGGTGGTGCTTCTGCAGCGACAGCCGGCCGCCCGGCTTCACCACGATGCGCTTGACCTGATGGCGCTCGCCGTTGTCGACGGACTGGTAGCTGCCCCAGGGCCGGTGCACCTTGAGATGCTCCTCGGTGACCTTGGGCGCGACCGCCTTCAGCTTGGTGACGAGACGCTTCAGGCCGTTGGCATCCTTCTGGCGCGAGACCAGCACCGCATCCGCGGTTGCGACCACGACGAGATCGTCAACGCCTTCGAGCGCGACCAGCGCGGAATCGGTGGTGACGTTGCAGTTGCGGGAATCCTCGAACACCGCGGTGCCGTGCGCGGCATTGCCCTGCGTGTCCTTCTCCGACAGCTCCCACACCGCGTGCCAGGAGCCGACGTCGGACCATCCGCACGACACCGGCACCACGGCCGCGCGCGAGGTCTTCTCCATCACGGCATAGTCGATCGAGATCGCCTTGGCCGCGCCGAATGCCTCCGGCTCCAGCGTGACGAAGCCGAGATCGCGGCCGGCATTGTTGACCGCATTGGTGATGGCCTCGACGCTTGCCGCATCGACCCTGCGATATTCGTCGAGCAGCACGCTCGCCGGGAACATGAAGTTGCCGCTGTTCCAGAAATAGCCGGAATTGACGTAGTCGGAAGCCTTCACCGCATCCGGCTTTTCGACGAAGCGTGTAACCGCATGCACCTCGCCTGAGATCACCTCGCCCGGATTGATGTACCCGTATTCGGTCGCCGGCCGCTCCGGCTTGACGCCGAAGGTGACGATGCGCCCGGCATTCGCGGCGGTGAGGCCCTCGCGGCAGGCGGCGACGAACGCGGCATTGTCCTGCACGACGTGATCGGCGGCGAGCGCGAGCACGATCGCTTCACTGGCGCGGTTCTGCGCGAACACCGCGCCGGCGGCGATCGCAGGTCCGGAATCGCGCCGCATCGGCTCGAGGATCACGTCGGCCTCGATGCCGATCTCGGCGAGCTGCTCCAGCACCATGAAGCGATAGGACGCGTTGGTGATGACGATCGGCCGGTCGAACAGCTGTGGATCGGAGACGCGCAGCAGCGTGTCCTGGAAGGTCGAGCGCGTGCCGAACAGCGGCAGGAACTGCTTGGGCCGCACCTCGCGCGAGGCCGGCCACAGCCGCGTGCCGGCGCCGCCGCACATGATCAGGGGGATTATGCGTTTGTCCATCGTCATCTCAAACCTTGAAGTAGTCCCGATACCAGGTGACAAAATTGTGGACCCCATGCTCGATCGGCGTTGACGGTGCAAAGCCGGTGTCGCGCATCAAATCCTCGACATCCGCGAACGTTTCCAGCACATCTCCCGGCTGCATCGGCAGCAATTCTTTGATTGCCGTCCGGCCCAGCTCCCGCTCCAGAAGACCGACGACGTGCATCAGTTCCTCCGGATGGTGATTGCCGACATTGTAGAGCTTAAACGGCGCATTTGCGGCAGAAGGATCCTCTGCCGGCACAAGATCGATCAGCCTGGATACGACACGGGTCACGTCATCGATATAGGTGAAGTCGCGACGCATCCTGCCGTGGTTGAAGAGCCGGATCGGCTTGCCGGCCATGATGGCGTTCACGAACAGAAACATGGCCATGTCGGGCCGTCCCCATGGCCCGTAGATGGTAAAGAAGCGCAGGCCCGTGACCGGCAGGCGATAGAGATGGCTGTAGGACTGCGCCATCACCTCGTTCGCCTTCTTGGTCGCGGCATAAAAGCTCACCGGATGATCGGTGCGGTCCGCAACCGCAAATGGCATTTTTGTGTTGGCGCCGTAAACGGAGGATGACGAGGCGTAGACGAGATGACGGCAGCCGTTGTTGCGGCAGCCCTCGAGCACGTTGAGAAATCCGACGAGATTGGACTCGGCATAGGCGTGCGGCTGCTCGATCGAGTAGCGCACGCCGGCCTGCGCCGCCAAATGCACGACTTTGGCAAAACGATGTTGCGCAAACAGCGCGGCCATCGTCTCGCGGTCGGCGAGATCGGCCTCGACGAAAGAGAAGCGGGGCTCGCCCCTGAGCAGCGCAAGTCGCGCCTTCTTCAGCGCCGGATCGTAATAAGTGTTGAGATTGTCGAGCCCGACGACAGACCGGCCTTCGCCCAGGAGCTGGCGGGCGACGTGAAAGCCGATGAAGCCGGCCGCGCCGGTAACCAAAATCGCCTGATCTGTCATCCTGTTCCCTGGGGATCCAAGCCGGCCCTGTTTAGCCGCCAGCTCGATCGGCTCGCAATAGGCCCGCAGCGCTTCATGAGGACTCCTCTCAGCGTCCTTAACGAGGGCAATTGAACGAGGGCTATTGCAAGATCGGCGCCAAAACCATACCAAAGCGGCCGAATTCGGCGCCTCGCGTCGGGTTGCCTCAAATCTTCGCAAACCCTGTTCATGCGGGCGAAATGCGCCGAATCCTGCTTTCTGCGGCCAAAATCGTGACTTCCGCGGCGCTGCTCTATCTGGCGCTGCGCAAGGTCGATCTATCCGAACTGTTTTCGCGTTTCACCGCGACCAGCCTGCTCTGGATCGGCGTGGCGATCGCGGTCACGTTTCTGCAGATCTTCGTCGGCGTGCTGCGCTGGCGCCAGATCAGTGCCGTCTGCGGCGCGCCGCTCGAGCTCGGCCGTGCCATGCGCTACAACGTGATCGGCTCCTTCTTTAACCAGACCCTGCCGTCGGCGATCGGCGGCGACGCGGTCCGGCTGTGGCTCGTCGCGCGCGCCGGCGCCGGCTGGCGTGCAGCCACCTACTCGATCTTCGTCGACCGTGCGATCGGCCTGATCGCGCTCGCGGTTCTCATCGTCGCGAGCCTACCCTGGAGCTACACCCTCATCACCGATCCGCACGGGCGCTCGGCGCTGCTGCTCATCGACCTGCTGGCGCTCAGCGGCGGCGTCGGCTTCCTGATCTTCGGCGCCCTGAAATGGCGGTGGCTCAAGACCTGGTGGGCCACGCATCATCTTCACGCCTGCGCGGTGATCGCCAACCGCGTGATCTTCAGTCGCAGCCGCGGACCGGTGATCGCGATCCTGTCGATCCTCGTTCACGTGCTCGCCGTCGTCATCGCCTGGTGCGTGGTGCAGTCGATTGCAGCCCCGGTTCGCTTCAGCGACGTCTTTCTGCTCGTGCCGCCCGTGATGCTGATCACGATGATGCCGATCTCGATCGCCGGCTGGGGCGTGCGTGAGGCCACGATGGGCCTGGCGTTCGGCTTCGCCGGACTTGCCGCCAACGAGGGCGTCAACATCTCGCTGCTGTACGGCGCCGTGTTCTTCATCGTCGGCGCGGTCGGCGGCCTGGTCTGGATCCTCAGCGCGGAAAAGGCCGCGCAAGGGGCCGCTCCGATCGGGGTGCCGGAGTGACGACGCTCGCCTCGGGCCCGGACCTTGCGGCCGGACTCATGCTGTTCGCGCTTGCGCCGGCCGCGCTCGCCGCACTGATCTGCGCCTGCATCACCTGGCAGAGCATGCCGCTGCTGCAGCGTTACGCGCTGGCGCGTCCCAACGCACGCTCGTCCCACAAGATTCCGACGCCGCAGGGCGCGGGCATCGCGGTGATCGCGGCGACCCTGCTGGTGGCTGCGGCCTGGACTCACGGCGCGATTCCGCTGGCTCTGATCGGCTCGGCCGTCCTCATCGCCGTGGTCGGGCTCGTCGACGACATCAGGCCCCTCCCCGTCCTCCTCCGCCTCGTGTTGCAGGCGGCAGCCGTGGCCGCCGTCGTCTTCACGGCGCCGGAGGGCGCGCGCATCGTGCCGGCGCTGCCGTTCGCGCTGGAGCGCGGCCTCATCCTGCTCGCCGGAATCTGGTTCGTGAACCTCGTCAACTTCATGGACGGCCTCGACCTGATGACGGTGGCGGAGGTGGTGCCGGTCACCGCCGCGCTCGGGCTGCTCGGATGGTTTGGCGACCTGTCGCCGTCCGCCGGACTGCTCGCCACCGCACTGTGCGGGGCCATGCTCGGCTTTGCGCCGTTCAACCGTCCGGCTGCAAAAGTCTTTCTCGGCGATGTCGGCAGCCTGCCGATCGGCCTGTTGCTCGGCTGGTGCCTGCTGGAGCTCGCCTGGCACGGCCAACCCGCCGCGGCGCTGCTGCTGCCGGCCTATTACCTTGCGGATTCCACCATCACGCTGCTTCGGCGCATCGTCAGGCGCGAGCCGTTCTGGTCGGCGCACCGCACCCACTTCTATCAACGCGCAACCGACAACGGGTTCACGGTCCCGCGGGTGATCGGCGAGGTGTTCGCGCTCAATCTCGTACTGGCGTTACTTGCCATCGTCACCGTTCGCGCCGGCTCGACGACGATCATTGTCGCGTCCCTGGTCACAGGCGCGGTCGCCGTTGGTTTCGTGCTGCGGCGCTTTTCCCGCACTCAGGCATCCTGATCCGACAGCGCCAGCCGCACCCCCTCGTCGAGGGAGACCTGCGGCTGCCATCCGGTCGCGATCGCCTTCGAGATGTCGAGCTCGAGCGAGCCGATCAGCCCGTCCTGCATCTCCTGACGGCCCATCACGCGCAGGACCATGCCGAGCAGGTTCGGCGGGATGCTGAACAGCCGGGCAGTCCTGCCGGAGGCGCGCGCCAGGCACGCGATGAATTCAGGCGTCGAGACCCGCTCCCGGTCGGCCAGCAGGAAGATCTCGAAATTGCTCACCGCGTCAGGATGGCGCAGCCGATGCAGGATGAATGACGACAGGTTCTGCACGGCAAGAAAGCTGCGGCGATTGCGGATCGCCGCAAAGGGCAGCGGCAGCCCCAGCCTGACCGCGCGCGCCAGCAGCGGGAAATTGCCCTTGGCGTGCGCGCCGTAGATCAGCGGCGGCCTGATCACCGAGATCTTCATGTCGACGTCGCGGGCCAGCGTGCTCAAGCCCGCCTCGGCCGCGGCCTTGGATGTGCCGTAGAGGCCACGCGGCGTCGGCAAATCGCTCTCGCAGAACGGCGCGCGGCCGTCATTGCTGCGGCCGTGCACCAGAACGGTGCTGATGAAGATGAAATGACGCACGCCGGCCGTCGCTGCGTAGCGCGCCAGGCGCAGCGTGCCCTCGACATTGACCTTGCGGTAAAGTTCGGCCGCGTGCTCGTCGTTCTTGCGATGCACGCGTGCGGCGAGATGGAGGACGGCGTCGACGCCTTCAAGCGCCCCCTGCCAATCGGTTTCGGGGCCGATCGAGTCGATCACGACCTCGTCGTCCGCCCCTTGCGAGCTGCGCACCGCGCGGCGGACCGACCAGCCCTCGCGTGTCAATGCGCGCACGACGTGACGACCGACGAAGCCGCTCGCTCCCGTCACCAGCGCGACCGGCTTTGTCTCGCTCATCGTTGCTCCGGCAGAACAGCGCGCAACCCATCGACCGGCATGGTCAGGCCGCCGTCGACCCGAATTCGGGCACCGCATCCTTCAGGATGGTCCTGATGGTGGCGCGGTCCTCGCGCGCGACGGCCTGCTCCAGCGCGCTGATCCATTTGCGCAGCGTCTGCATCGGCGGCTCGTTCGGCTGTGCGGCCATGATGCCGGCAATGCCGATCTCGCGGGTCGGCTCCTCGGAGGCGAACAGGATCTCATACAGGCGTTCGCCCGGCCGCATGCCCGTGAACACGATCTCGATGTCGTAGCCGGGCTGCAATCCGGAGAGACGGATCATGCGCTCGGCGAGATCGACGATCTTCACCGGCTGGCCCATATTGAGCACGTAGACCGAGACGTCGGGACGCTGCGCGCCGAGCGCGTGCGTGGCCGCGGTGATGACGAGATCGCAGGCCTCGCGGATGGTCATGAAGTAGCGGACCATGTCGGGATGCGTCACTGTCACGGGGCCGCCGGCCTCGATCTGGGCCTTGAACTTCGGCACCACCGAGCCGTTCGACGCCAGCACGTTGCCGAACCGGACCGAGATCAATCGCATCTTCGGCCTGCCACTGCCGCTTGCTGCAGCGAGATCGCGATCGAGCGCCTGGCAGTACATCTCGGCGAAACGCTTGGTCAGACCGAGCATCGACACCGGCTCGATCGCCTTGTCGGTCGAGATCATCACCATGGCTTCGGCGCCGGCGCTGTGCGCGGCATCGGCGACATTGATCGAGCCGAAGATATTGGTCTTGACGCCCTCGCTCCAGTCGCGCTCGAGGATCGGCACGTGCTTGAGCGCGGCGGCATGGAACACGATGTCCGGCTTGAACTCGGCCATCAGGCGCATGATGCGCTCGCGATCGCGAATGTCGGCGATCCGCCCCTCGATCTCGGCTGCCGCACCACGCGCAGCGAGCCGTTCCGTGATCGCGTAGAGCGCCGGCTCGGAGTTTTCGACGATCAGGAGCCGCGCGGCGCCGAAGGCGACGACGCGCTCGCAGATCTCGGAACCGATCGAGCCGCCGCCGCCGGTGACGATCACCGCCTTGCCGCTGATCAGGGCCTCCAGGCGCTCATAGTCGATCGCCTCGCTCGGCCGCAGCAGGAGATCTTCGACCGCGACGGCGGTGAGCCGCGGCGTATCGCCACTCTCGAGCGAGGGCATCCGGTTGACGATCACACCCAACTTGCGTGCACGCATCAGGACCGATTCCGGATGCGCCTCCGGCTCGAACGCCGACGGCGTCATCACGAGGCGGGCGATCGGCTTGTTGCGTTTGGCGAAGTCCGCAATGACGTCCTCGACATCGTCGATGCCGCCCAGCACCGGCAGGTTGCGGATGAACTGGCCCCGGTCCGCAAACGACGGCGATAAGACGCCGACCGGCCAGATGCGCTTGATCGCCCCGCTCTCGATGCCGCGCAGAAGCACCTCCGCGTCCGCGGCGCGGCCGATCAGCAGCGTCGGTGCGGCCTCACCGGTCCGCGCATGACGCCGCACCCGCGTATAGCGGAAATAGCGATAGGTCATGCGCAGCGCGCTGAGGAAGGCGATCTCCAGGAACCAGTAGAGAATGATCGTCACCTTGCCGAGGAAGAAGGCGCCGCGAACGTTGGGGGCAACGAAGATGTAGTCGAGCACGAGCAGCCCAACCGTCAGCACGGTCGCCGCGCGAATGATGTTCAGCGCGTCAGGCAGCGAGATGAAGCGCCATTTCGTCGTGGTCAGGTTCAAGACGAAGAACACGACCACGCTGAAGGCCAGAAAATAGGGCAGGATCTGGAACAGCAGCGGCAGACGGTCGAAGAAGTCGTCGCCGCCCTCGAATCGCACGTAAAAGGCGGCAAAAAGCGCCGCCGTCGTCGCCAGCAAATCGTGGAGCGCGATCAGGAAATTGCGCGAGGTGAGATGCGAGAGACGCGTCATCCGCCGACCGATGAAAATCCAGTTAGATGCAACCTGTCCGCGCTGATAGCCCATCTGGACCAGACTTGCCAGCCGCGCGGCCGCTCAGGAACCGGCTTCCCCCATCTTCGCCCGGCCCCGTTGCGCCCGGATCACCATGCCGCCGGCCACGCCGACGCCGATGACGTACATCCAGCCCTCATGGAAGTCGAACAGATGGGAGTTGAACAGCGAGGTGAAGACGTTCTGCACCACCACCAGGAGCCCGATCCAGTTGGCGAGCCCGTCGCCGCGAAACAACAGCAGATGCAGGATCCAGATCGCGTAGAGAATGAGGATGCCGATCGCGCCCCATTGCACGGCAACGTTGAGTGTCTGGTTGTGGGGATTGCCGATCACCTCGGCCGACGCCCGGTTCTGACCGGCGGGCGCCGCGGCGCGTTCGAACAATCCGCGCGTCGAGCCGGTGCCGTGTCCCATGATAGGCGCCTCCGCCAAGAAGCTCAGCGACTTCCGCCAGAATTCGAGCCGCAGGCCCATGGAGGTCGCCTCGCCCCTTTCCACATAACCGGCGTAGTCGCCGGTAAACCGCTCGGCAGTATGGCGCAATTGCGGGGAGGCCTGCCAGGCCAGAACGGCGCCGGCGAGCAGGGCGGCGGAGATGATCGCGATGCTGCGCCATTTGAGGTGGAGCAGCGCGAACACGCCGAGCATGATCGGGATGGTGACGAGCGCGGTACGCGACACCACCACGAAGGTCATATTGACGAAGAAGCTCAGCGCCAGCGCCGTCAGCAGTCCGGCGAGCCAGTAGCGTTTCTCCCGCAGCAACGTCACGATTGGATAGGCCAGCGCCACCGCGCAGAGCGCGAATTCCTGGCTCTGGTCGATGTAGTTCTTGACGAAGACGCCGCGCTCGGGCGGATCGGTCTTGAGCGCGAGGTTCGGGTAGAAGGCGACCAGCCAGGACATCACCGACAACAAAGCGCAGGACACCAGAAAGGCGATGAAGATCCAGTGCCCGCGCGGCGATCGCTCGAAATGATAGAGCAGCAGCGGCAGCATGAGCAGCTTCACGGTCGGATTGACCGCATAGAAGCGCGCACCCCAGGTCGCGTCCGACCAGAGTGTTCCCACCAGCGCCAGCAGCACCAGTGCGATCGGGGCCGCACAGATCGGACGCTTCAAGGATTGCAGGAACGCGCGGACGTCGAGGAACGGCACCATGCAGAGCAGCATCAGCGCGTTGAAGATCCCCGCAAGCGAGGTCGACCAAGGCAGCGAGGCCGCGGTCAGGACCGCGAAGATATCGACCGTCTCGCGCCAGGCGGCCGGGCTGCGCAGGCGGCGAAGCACCATTTCGCCGGTCGTCTCGCGTGCGAGCACCGTCACTTGCCCCCTCCCCGGGCGCGATGCACCAGCGCCGTCGTGCTGAAGCCCTGGAGGATGTCGACCAGCACGACCACCCCGCCCGCTTGCTCGACGACCTCGTGGCCCACCACCTGCTCGCGGGTGTAGTCGCCGCCCTTCACCAGCACGCCGGGCTTGATCCGCCTGATCAGGTCGATCGGCGTGTCTTCCTCGAAGATGACGATGAGATCGACGGCCTCCAGCGCGGCGAGCACCTCGGCTCGCGCGCGCTCGTCCTGGACCGGCCGCTCCGCGCCCTTGAGCCGCCGCACCGAGGCGTCGCTGTTGAGGCCCACGATCAGGCGGTCGCAGGCGGCGCGCGCCGCAGTCAGCACCTTGACGTGGCCGGGATGCAGGATGTCGAAACAGCCGTTGGTGAAGCCGACTCGCTGGCCCTGCCTCCTCCATTCGCCGAGCTGGGCGTCGAGCGCGGCCGGATCGAGCACGATCTTCTCCTCGGCCGCGAGACTGGCATGCGGCAGGATCTTCCGGCGCAGCTCGGCCGCGCTTACGCTGGCGGTGCCCTGCTTGCCGACAGCGACGGCGGCCGCGGCGTTGGCCATGCGCAATGCCGTGTCCCAGTCCGCGCCGGCCGCAAGCGACACCGCGAGCGCGGCAGCGACGGTGTCACCGGCACCGGAGACGTCGCGCACTTTCACCGGGAAAGCCGGAACGTGAACGGCCTCGCCGCCGCGCGGCACCAGCGTCATGCCGTGCTCGCCCTGGGTGACCAGAATCGCCTCGCAATCGGCGAGCCGCATCACGTCCTCGCTGGCATCGACGATGCTCTGCGGTGTGTCGGCGCGGCTGCGCGTCGCTTCCGAAAATTCCTTGCGGTTGGGCGTGAGCAGCGTGGCGCCGCGATAGATCGCCCAGTTCAGGCTCTTGGGATCGACGATCACGGGCTTGCCGAGCTTTCGCGCGGCGTCGATGGTGTGGCGGATGACGCGCGCCGTCAACACGCCCTTGGCGTAGTCCGAAAGCAGCACGAGGTCGGCGCGCGCGATTTGCGGCAGGATCGCCTCGATCAGCTTGGTCTCAACCCCATCGGATACGGGCGCCGCCTGCTCCCAATCCGCGCGCAGCATGTGCGTGGAAAAATGTTCGGAGACGAAGCGGACTTTTCGCGTGGTCGGGCGCGAGGGATCGCACACCAGCACGCTTTCGATTGCAGCGAACTCGTCCAGCGCCGTCTTGAGCCGGACGCCGGCATCGTCCTCGCCGACGAGGCCGACGAAGATGCAGCGCGCGCCGAGAGACGCGACGTTGCGCGCGACGTTGCCGGCGCCGCCGATATGGAACTCGCTGCGCTGGGCCGTGATGACGGGGGTCGGCGCCTCCGGCGAAATCCGCGACACCTCGCCATAGACGAACTCGTCCAGCATGATATCGCCGATGCACAGCACCGTGCGGCCTGAGATGGCTTGCGCGAGAGCGTCGAAATCGAGAATGGGCGTCGGCATGGTCAAAGAGCCTCAGCGGAAGCGGTCGGGCCGGTCGAGGTAATCCCCGACATAGGCCTTCACCGCGTCCTCGAGCGTCGTGAAGCCGCCGTTATAGCCGGCGCGGTGGAGCCGATCGACCTCGCTCTGGGTGAAGTACTGATAGGCCGAGCGGATCTGCTCGGGCATGTCGATATATTCGATGTTGGGCTTGGTGCCGAGCGCCGCATAGGCAGCCAGCATCAGGTCCCTGAAGCTGCGCGCCTTGCCGGTTCCGACGTTGAACAGTCCGGACACCGACGGCGTCGCCAAGAGCCACATGACCACGCGCACGACGTCATCGACATAGATGAAATCGCGGCGCTGATCGCCGTCGGCGATGCCCTCGCGATGCGATTTGAACAATTGCACGACGCGGCCGGCCTTGACGTCGTCGAAGCGGCGCGCCAGCACGCTCATCATCGAGCCCTTGTGGTATTCGTTGGGGCCGAACACGTTGAAGAATTTCAGGCCGACACATTGCGGCGGGAGCGGATCGCCATTTGCCACGCGCCCGGCGACCGCAAGATCGAACATGTGCTTGCTCCAGCCGTAGAGATTCATCGGCCGAAGTTTCTTCAATGCGGGGATCGAGGGGTCGTCGTCGAAACCTCTTTCGCCGTCGCCATAAGTCGCCGCCGAGGAGGCGTAGATGAAGGGCACCGCGCTTGCCGTGCACCAGTCGAGAAGGCGCATGGACAGACGGAAATTGGTCTCGAACACCAGGTCGCCGTCGGTCGCGGTGGTCGCGGAAATCGCCCCGAGATGGACGACACCATCGAGCTTGCGGCCTTTCAGCCAGTCCATCAGCTCCGCCGGCGGAACGATATCCACAAGCTGGCGCTTGGCCAGGTTCCGCCACTTGCCGTCGGTGCCGAGCAGATCACAAACCACGACGTCGCTGCGGCCCGCGTCATTGAGCGCGGCCACGACATTCGACCCGATAAAACCGGCCCCGCCGGTCACCAGCAACATTCCGAAATCCCTGCCCGTTTTTTGCGGTCCGGTCCTGCCGTAGCGCATGAGCCGCTAAAGTGTAAGCGGTTTTGGGATTGAGCGGTTTGCCGGCTTTACCTGCCGGCCGGGAGCGGCTACGGAACCGCCAAAATCATTGCGGCCTCTTCAACGAATGAACCAAAATTCACAGCTTAGTGGAGATCCAGATCGGAGCGATACCCGCCCGATTCTGATCATTCCCTACATGTGGATCGGCGATTTCGTCCGGAATCACACCGTCGTACGGGTCCTGAAGGAACGCTGGCCAAACCGGCCGGTCGATCTCCTCACCACCCCGCTCTGCGCTCCCCTGGTCGATTACATGCCCGGCGTGCGCGAGGGGATAGTCTGGGACCTGCCTCGAGGCCGGCTTGCCGTGGGCCGTCAGCTGGCCTTGGCGAAGCTGCTGCGCGAGCGGAACTACGGCACTGCCCTGGTGCTGCCGCGCACCTGGAAGGCCGCCATCGCGCCTGCCCTCGCCGGTATTCCTGAGCGGATCGGCTTCGTCGGCGAGTTCCGGTTCGGCCTGATCAACCGCTGGCGCTGGGGCGAAAGGAAGCTGCCCCGCTTCATCGACAAGAACGCCGCCCTGGCCCAGCCCGACGGGGCCCCCCTGCCCCCGGAATGGCCGGTGCCGCAATTGCGGGTCCCGGCCGAGGACATCGTCCGCTGGCGGCAGGCCAACGGCCTCGGCGCGGGAGCCGCGGTAGCGCTCGCTCCCGGCTCCGTGGGCGTCTCAAAGCGCTGGACGTACTATCCCGAGGCCGCCCGCCTGCTGGCCGAGCGCGGGCTGGAAGTCTGGGTGGTCGGCGGCCCGGCGGAAAAGGGCCTCGCCCAGGAGATCGTGGCGGCAGGCGGCTCTGGCGTGCGGGACCTCACCGGCAACGACTTGCGCAACGGCGTGCTGGCCATGGCGGCCGCCGGCGTCGCCGTCTCCAACGATTCCGGCCTGATGCACATCGCGGCCGCCCTGGGCACGCCCACCATGGGCATCTTCGGCCCGACCAGCCCCTATCTCTGGGCCCCCCTCAACGGCCTTGCCGCCACCGTGGTGCAGGACAAGGAGGTGCTGTCCTGCCAGCCCTGCCAGAGCACGATCTGCAAGATGAATGATCACAGGTGTATGCGGAATATCGCGGCGAGCGATGTGGTGGCGATTGCGCAGCGGGTGTTGAGCGAGGCTGGGGCGCGGGCGACGACGTGAGCCTGGCAAGGCCTGTGCCGATGATGACATCGTGCCGGTGTTTTGCCCGACGTGTCAAACCAGATTCGCGAAATCCGCAAAGCTGCGCAGGCGCCAAGTCGTTGATTTCGCTGGCCTCGTCTACTGTGCATGGGGTTGTTTTCGCGGTATTGGTTTGTGGGCTCAAGAGCGGCACGTCAGAGCAGCGGCCGATAGACCTCGCCGATCCGCGCCGCTTCGGCATCGAGGCTGAATTTCTCGAGCACACGCCGGCGTCCCCGCTCGCCCATCGCTGCCGCAGCGGCCACATCGCGCATCAGCGGCTCCAGCGCCGCAGCGAGCGCGTCGGCATCTCCCGTCGGGACCAGCACGCCGCTCACACCATCCTCCACCACGAGCTCGGCCGCGCCGGCGCGCGCGGCGACGAGCGCGCTGCCCGCCGCCATCGCCTCGATCAGCGTCAGGCCAAACCCTTCGTTGCGTGAGGTGAAGGCGTAGATCGTCAGCCGCTGGTACCAGCGCTGCACTGCTTCGATCGGCAGCTCGCCGGTGATGATGATGCGCGATTGCAGGCCGGCGGCCTCGATCCGCTTGTTCAGATCGTTGGCAAAGGGCGTCTGCTCGGCCGTGACCTGACCGACGATGACGGCGGTGAAATCCGGATAGCGCGGCAACAGGCGGCACATCGCATCGACGAAGACGTCGGTGCCCTTCTGCGCACGCACGCGGCCGAAGCAGCCGATGGCGTAGCGCCCCGGCAGACCGCTTTCGGCGAAGGCCGCAGCACGATCGGTCGGCGGCGCGTAAACGTCGGTGTCGACGCCGTGCGGGATCACCGTCGCCTTCACTTTCAGGAACGAGGCCGAGATGTCACTCGTCGCGATGATCGCGTCCATGCGCCGGATCAGCCAGCGCGTGATCCAGCTATGATGCCGCTGCGCGGCCGAGGTGAACACGAGCCTCAAGGGCCAACCGAGCGCGCGCAGCACGACGCCGGCGATCATCTCGTTGTTGCGCCGCGCATGCCAGATCAGCGGCGCGTTGCGGCGCCACAGCTTGAGAAAATCGGCAACGCCCAGGCGCGCAATCCCCGCCGGCGCGTCGGAGCCGAACCAGGCGGCGCGATACAGCTTCGCCAGCCGCGGCGCCACCATCCGGTTGGTCGCGGTGACCCCGGAATAGCGCCTGTGCAGATTTGGCACGATCACTTCGAGATCGCCGGGGGAATCGGCCACGTCACGCTCCGTTTGACCGGCCCCCTATACGCAACATTAAGCATAGTGACCAGTTCGGCCGCGCCGATACCCCCTCTTCACCACGCAGACGTTAGCTTGCAGCGTTGATCGAAGACGGGTGAGATCATGACCGTGCTAGTCACCGGCGGCGCCGGCTATATCGGAAGTCACACGGTGCTCGCGCTGGCGGAAGCCGGCGAGGACGTCGTGGTGATCGACGATCTCTCGACCGGTTTCTCCGCCTATCTGCCTGAGGGCGTGCCGCTGTTCATCGGCGATGCCGGCGACGAGAACCTGCTCGAGGGCGTGATCGCCCAGCACGACATCGAGAGCATCATCCATTTCGCCGGCTCCGTCGTCGTCCCGGACTCGATGCGCGATCCGCTCGGCTATTACCGCAACAATTTCATGACCGCGCGCAACCTGCTCAACGTAGCGGTCAAGCGCGGCATCAATCGCTTCATCTTCTCCTCGACCGCCGCCGTCTATGGCAATCCGGACCAGGTCCCGGTGCCCGAGCACGCGCCGACGCGGCCGCTGTCGCCCTACGGCTCGTCGAAGCTGATGGCCGAGATCATGCTGCACGACGTCGCCGCCGCCTACGGCATGCAATACGTGACCCTGCGCTATTTCAACGTCGCCGGCGCCGATCCGCAGGCCCGCATCGGCCTCGCCACCGTCGGCGCCACGCATCTGCTCAAGATCGCGGTGGAAGCCGCGACCGGCCAGCGCGCCAAGATCGACGTGTTCGGCACCGACTATCCGACCCCCGACGGCAGCTGCATTCGCGACTTCATCCACGTCACGGACCTCTCGCAGGCGCATCGTTCGGCCCTCGCATATCTGCGCAATGGCGGTGCCTCGACGACGCTGAATTGCGGCTACGGCCGCGGCTATTCGGTGCTGGAGACCATCGACGCCGTGCGGCGCGTGTCGGGCCGCAGCTTTGCCGTGCAATACGCGCCGCGCCGGCCGGGCGACATCATGACCATGGTCGCCGACACCAGCCGCATCCGCGGACTGTTGGACTGGAAGCCGCAATACGAGGACCTCGAGACCATCGCGGCCCACGCTCTGGCATGGGAGGACAAGCTGTTCCGCGAGCGCCATGGCGAGCTTCGCCACGCCGCCTCGGCCTAGAATCATCCCAAGCGCAAGCCCTTAATTGGGCTTGAAAAACCCCGCTTGAGCGGGCACAGAGGCCCATCGATCCCTGACGCGCGGGCAGGCTTTGTCCTGCGCCGTCAATGGACACCGGATGGCCCAGTTTCCAAAGAAAATCACCGACGATCCCTATGCGGCAATGGCCCTGGTGCGCCGCCTGGTCACGGAACAGGGGATCGTCTACTGGCGGCGCTACCTCGCTGCTTTCGCGCTGATGGCGGTGGCCGCAGCCGCGACCGCGTGCGCGACCTACGTGCTCGGCCAAGTCATCAACCAGGCCTATGTCGACAGGAACATCCCCGGCATCGCGATGTTCTCGGGGCTCACGGTGATCCTGCTCTTCATCAAGGGCGTGGCGACCTACGGCCACATGGTGATCCTGACCAAGATCTCGAACGCGATCCTTGCCACCAACCAGCGTCAGCTCTTCGCAAAACTGATGCGCGAGAGCGTCGGCTTCTTCTCCGAGCGCCATTCCTCCGAATTCCTGGCGCGGCTGACGGCAGGCGCCAAGTCGATCACCGACGTGCTCAACATGCTGGTCAACGCCATCGGCCGCGACCTGTTGATGCTGCTCGCCATGATCGGCGTGATGGTGTGGCAGGATCCGCTGATGTCGTTCATCGGCCTCGTCGCGGTGCCGCCGGCGATGCTGGTTCTGCGCAAGCTGGTGAAGCGCATCAAAGGCCTCGCCTACAACCAGTTCACCGGCACCGCCGACATCATGGAGACGATGCAGGAATCGCTGCAGGGCATCCGCACGGTCAAGGCGTTCACGCTGGAAGAGACCATGCAGAAGCGTATCGACGAGAACATCGCGATCGTCGAGCGCAACGCCAACAAGATGGCGCGCGTCGCCAACCGCTCCAACCCGCTGATGGAGATGCTCGGCGGCTTCGCGGTCGCCGGCTGCCTGATGTACGGCGGCTACAGCGTGGTCGCGCTCAACGCCACGCCGGGGGCGTTCTTCTCCTTCATGACCGCGTTCCTGATGGCGACCGAGCCGGCCAAGCGGCTGGCGCGGCTCAACATCGATCTGAACAGCCAGCTCGTCGGCGCCCGCATGCTGCTCGAAGTCGTCGACAGCCCGGCCAGCGAGCGCTCCGACGACGACAAGCCGGCGTTGAAGCTCACCGACGCGCGGATCGAGCTGCGTGACGTCAGCTTCGCCTACCGCACCGGCGAGACCGTGCTCAACCGCATGAGCTTCGTCGCCGAACCCGGCAAGGTCACCGCGCTGGTCGGCCCCTCCGGCGGTGGCAAATCGACCGTGCTGGCGCTGCTGCTGCGCTTCCATGAGGTGACGCAGGGCGACATCGTGATCGACGGCCAGTCGATCGGCGCGGTCTCGCGCAAATCGCTGCGCTCGCAGACCGCCTATGTCGGCCAGGACGTCTATCTGTTCCGCGACACCATCCGGAGCAACATCGCCTTCGGCAAACAGGGCGCGAGCGAGGACGAGATCATCGAGGCGGCGAAGGCGGCCTGCGCGCATGATTTCATCATGGGCTTCCCGCTCGGCTACGACACCCCGGTCGGCGAGCACGGCACGCAGCTGTCCGGCGGCCAGCGCCAGCGCATTGCGGTGGCGCGCGCGCTGGTCAAGAACGCGCCGGTCATCCTCTTGGACGAGGCCACGGCGGCGCTCGATTCGGAGTCCGAGCGGCAGGTGCAGGAGGCGATCGAGCATCTCTGCCGAAACCGCACCACCATCGTGATCGCCCACCGTCTGCACACCATCATGCACGCAGATAGCATTCTGGTGGTCGAGGGTGGCGAGATCGTCGAGCAGGGCCGGCATGACGAGTTGCTCCGCCGCGGCGGCCGCTACGCCTCGTTCTTCCGCCTGCAACACCACCACGACGCCGCCCTGGCGCCGATCAGCGCAACCGCATAGAGTTCGTTCCACCTCAAGAGCAGCGAGACCGCTTCATGAACGCCGCCTCCTACGTCATCCCGCTTCCGCCCCAGGCTTCGCTTCCCGTTGTCGGGGAAAGCGGCCGATATCCGGTTCGCCGCATCTGGTGCGTCGGCCGCAACTATCTCGAGCACATCCGCGAGATGGGTAATGACGAGCGCGCCCCGCCGTTCTTCTTCGCCAAGCACGCCGACATGCTGGTGCCCGACGGCGCCACGATTCCCTATCCGCCGCTGACCAAGGACCTGCATCACGAGGTCGAGCTGATCGTGGCGATGAAGAGCGGCGGCCTCAACATCCCGGCCGACAAGGCACTCGATCACGTCTACGGCTACGCTGTCGGCATCGACCTCACCCGCCGCGACCTCCAGCTCGCCTCGCGCAAGAAGGAACGTCCCTGGGAGATCGGCAAGTCGTTCGACTATTCGGCGCCCTGCTCCGCGATTCAGCCAGCCTCGAAGATCGGCCATCCCGCCAAAGGCAAGATCTGGCTCACGGTCAACGGCAAGGAAGCCCAGAAGGGCGACCTCACCGAGCTGATCTGGAACGTGCCCGAGATCATCTGGCAGCTCTCGCAGCAGGTAAAGCTCGCCGCCGGCGACATCATCATGACCGGCACCCCGGCCGGCGTGTCCCAGCTCCAACCCGGCGACAAGCTCGAATGCGGCGTCGACGGTGTCGGCACGCTGAAGGTGAGCATCGGCCAGCCGGAATAGGCTGGAATCGTAGGGTGATTGGCGAAAGCGTAATCCACCATCGTCTTTGCTGCGGCAAGATGGTGGATTGCGCTTCGCTAATCCCCCTCCAGGCTACCAGGCCTTCACCGGCCGATTGGCGTGGCTTGTCTGCGGCACACCGCGATTGAGCGACATGTGCGAATGCACGCACAGCCAGCCGTCGCCATGTCTTGAAAACACCATCGTCGCTCGGCCGGGCCGCGCAAATGGGCTGCCATCTTGACGATAGCCCGTGCTCGTCCACGGCGCGATCACCGTTGCCATCGTGCCGTCGGACGATGCCAGGATTGAGGTCTGATCGAGCACGAAACGGAAGTCGGTCGTTTTCGGCCAGACATTGTCCCATTGCGTCGAGACCCACTGATCGAGACCGGGGATGACATCGTTATGGGTCCCGAAGGCCAGCACGTTGGGGTGAAAGAGCGACCGCGCCGAGGCGTAGTCGACGTCCCGGACATGGCCCGCGAAGGTTTCCAGCCAATCGCGGAAGAACTGCATGATCTCGGTATTCGCGGTCGGCAAGGAGGCCATCACCAGCTCCACATTGGGCAACTCAATCGCGGCAATGTTTGTTGCCATGCGGCGGACTATCCAGCAAGATTTGAAACCCGAGATCACCTCGATCGCGATAAGGGTAGCGTCGCAGCCGGGTCCGATGCGTCGGCTGGCTCGATTTGATGGAGCCAGATTCATGAACCGCCTCCTTCTGCTTGCCGCCTCTCTCCTTCTCACCAGCAGCGCCGCCGGCGCCCAGTCCAGCCGCCCCTATGCCGGCCTCGAAGGGCGCCCCATCAAGGCGCTGTCACAGCAGCAGATCGACGATCTCCGCGCCGGACGCGGTATGGGCCTGGCTCTTGCTGCGGAGCTCAATGGATATCCCGGTCCCAGCCACGTACTCGAACTCGGCGACAGCCTCGACTTGACGGCCGATCAACGCGTCGAGGTCCGGCGACTGTTCGATGCCATGAAACAGGAAACCGTTCCGCTGGGTCACAAGCTCGTCGAACAAGAGCGAGCGCTGGAAGACCTTTTCTCTTCCCGTGCGGTCACGCCGGAAGCGCTCAAGACGAGCATCGGGGCCATTGCCGAAACGCAGGGGCAGCTCCGCGAGAGCCATCTCAAATATCATCTATCGACCGCTGCCTTGCTCAATCAAAGCCAGATGCAGCGGTATGCAGAGTTACGGGGCTACCAGCGTCCCGATAGCTCCACAGGGCACAAGCACCACCGCTAGCCGATGCCGACCGGGATCGGCCGATCGTGGCTGGGCGGGACGAAAGCAGCCCACATACCGGCATGACGCAAGGGCGAACCAAGCTTCGCCGATCCGCCCCACGCGTCGCTTCAATTCAGTGCCGAATACACGATGAGACCGAGAACCAGCGCCGTCAGAGAGTATTTCAGCGTGTAGTAGACGTTGCGGTTCCACTCCTTGACCTTGCGGCTGGCGAGATGGATCTCGTAGAGCTTGCCGAACACCTTGTTGAGCACGCCGACATTCTCGCCGTCGACATTCTGGGTCGCCGACGCCTTGACGATGTGATGGCTGACCCAGCGGTTGATTGCGGTCATGAAGCCGAACTTCATCGGGCGCTCGACGTCGCAGAACAGGATGATGCGATTGACGTCGGTCGCATTCTCGGCGCTGTGGATGAAGGTCTCGTCGAACATGAAGGCCTCGCCGTCGCGCCAGACGCATTCGACGCCATCGACCAGGATCCGGCACTTGTTCGAGTTCGGCGTGACCAGGCCGAGGTGATAGCGCAGCGAGCCCGCGAAGGGATCTCGGTGCGCGCCCAGCTTGCCGCCCGGCGGCAACATCGCGAACATCGCGCCGTGCACGCTCGGGATCGACTTGAGCAGCTCAACCGTCTTCGGGCACAGCGTGTTCGCCGAGGGCAGGAAGTCGTCATACCATTTCAGGTAAAACCGTTTCCAACCGCTCTTGAAGAACGAGTAGAATCCCCAATCGTTATTCTTCGCCGCGGCGCGGATAAAACCTTCGTCGAACAGGCGCACGGCCTCGTCGCGGATGGTCTCCCAGTTCTCGCTCAGCGGCCTCAGCTCCGGAAACTGCTCGACCGAGATCACCGGCTTGTTCGGCACCGCCGAGCCCGCATACATCAGCACATTGTAAGGTGCCAGATAGGTCGAGTGATCGCCGAGCTGGCGCGCAAAGCGCAGCCGCTGTTTGCCGCGGAAGTGAACGTAAATCGTCGAGGCCGCCAGCACATAAAGAATGACAAGTTGCGGCGCAAAAAGCTGTTTCAACATCTCCCCGTTCCCCAGTGAACCCAGCCGGGGACGTCATCTACTCCGGGCGACCGGGCGCGACAAGATACTCACCGCTGGGTTGCGTTCACACTGGAGAGAGCAGACGAGGGAACCTGGCGGCGGTCAATCGGGCCAAATCATGCCCTGGACAGCGCCTGGAGACCCTTGAAGGTCAGGCGCTTGGGGTCGGTGACGCCGGCCAGATAGAGACGGCGGATGAAGGCGATGACGGCGTCGCGGTCGCAATCGGTCAGCGCGACGACGGCATCGACGGCGATTCTCTGGGCTTCCATTGGGCTCACCTCGGCCTTCGAGTAACCCCGGCCGAGACAGGCTAGGACTCAACCGTTAAATCGGCGTTAACCGTTTTGGAACCCTCGCCGATTCAGCCGGGCCGCCGTATACGCAAAACGACGCATTGCGGGGGGCGCGAAGCAGCTCAACGCGCCTTGACGCTCTTCTTCAGCAGCGCAAACTGCTTCTTCAGCCGGGGCACCGCGAAGTCGGTGAAGGCCCGCACCTTCGGCACCGAGAGCCGGCCCTGCGGGCAGATCAAATGCGCGGGCATCTCCGGGTCCTCCTCGCTGGCCAGTACAATCTCAAGCTCGCCGCGGGCGACCTGCTCGGCCACCTGATAGGAATACATCCGCGCGACGCCGCGCCCAGCGACCGCGGAGGCTACCGCCGCATAGGTGCTGTTGACGACAAGCCGAGGCGTGAACTGAACCGTGCGCGGCACTGACGCGCCAGCCTGCGGCGCAAAGGTCCAGGAATTGGGAAGGTGCGCCATCGCCACGATCTGATGCTTGGCGAGATCGCCGGGCTCGGTAATGCGTGGATGCTGCTTGAGATAACGTGGCGCTGCCACGACGACGCGGCTGATCTCGCCGACCCGCATCGCGATCATCGCTGAATCCGCGAGGGGACCGATGCGAAGCGCGATATCGATGCCCTCCTCGATCAGGTTGACCGCGCGATCGAACAACAGCAGCTTGGCCGACACGGTCGGATAAGCATCGAGGAACGCATCGAGGATCGGCCGCAAGACCATCTCCCCGGAGACCACGGGAGCCGTGATCGTGAGCAGGCCGCGCGGCGCCGTGCGCGGTCCAGCCGCGATGTCGTCGGCTTCCTGGAGCTCGGCGAGCACACGGCGGCAGATCGCGGCATAGCGTTCCCCCTCCTCGCTCAGCTTGATCGCGCGTGTGGTCCGGTGCAGCAGTTCGGCGCCGACGCGTTCTTCCAGAAACGCGATGGCCCGGCTCACCGCTGCCGGCGAGCGGCCGAGCTTGCGCCCGGCGGCAGCCAAGCTGCCCTCGTCCACCGCCAGGACGAACACTTTCATCGCATCCAGACGATCCATTCCCTTCCCGTCGCCCCCTGCGCTTCCACTCGCAGGCTAGGCGCTCGCCGCAAGCTCGACAACTACCGCCGGGGCGCCGACCCCGCATTCGTTCGCGCGGCGAAAGAGTGTCTGCCGGACAGCGGAGCTTCGCGACCGGCCCGCCGCAGCGTACCTCAGCACGCAAGCCAGCCGCTGCTGGCACAGATTCTTAAGGCAAACAACAGGAGCCCATCATGGGTATCGAGCAGAAGGTCGCCATCGTCACCGGTGCATCGCAGGGCATCGGCGCCGCCCTGGTTAAGGGTTTTCGCGATCGCAATTATCGCGTCGTCGCCACGGCCCGCTCCATCAAGCCGTCGGGCGACGATGACGTCGTCGCCGTTCCCGGCGACATCGCCGACCGGGCCACTGCCGAGCGCGTGGTCTCCCAGGCCGTCGCCCGCTTCGGCCGTGTCGACACGCTGGTCAACAATGCCGGCATCTTCGTCGCAAAGCCGTTCACCCAGTACACGGCCGAAGACTATGCGGCGGTGATGGGCACCAACGTCGCGGGCTTTTTCAACATCACCCAGCTCGCCATCGCCGAGATGGAGAAGCAGGGGTCCGGCCATGTCGTCCAGATCACGACCACGCTGGTCGATCAGGCCAATTCGAACGTTCCATCGGTGCTGGCCTCGCTGAGCAAGGGCGGCCTCAACGCCGCGACCAGGTCGCTCGCGATCGAATACGCCAAGCGCGGCATCCGTGTGAACGCGGTGTCGCCCGGCGTCATCAAGTCGCCGATGCACCCGATCGCGACGCATGCGCAACTCGGTGCGCTGCACCCGATCGGTCACATGGGCGAGATGTCCGACATCGTCGATGCAGTGCTCTATCTCGAGGGGGCCTCCTTCGTGACCGGCGAGATCCTGCATGTCGACGGTGGGCAGAGCGCCGGCCACTGAGCGCGGAGAAGCACGATGCCCATCGTCACCATTCAAGTGACCCGCGAGGGAACGACGCCGGGAGCGGCGTCGCTCACGGCGGAGGAGAAGGCCGCACTGATCAAGGGTTCGAGCCAGCTCCTGCTCGACGTGCTCGGCAAGCCGCTCGAGTCCACCTTCGTCGTGATCGAGGAAGTCGACACCGCCAATTGGGGCTGGGGCGGCCTGCCGGTGCAGGAATCCCGACGCCGCCGCACTGCCCAGACAGGATGATCCGACCGTCATTGCGCGTAGGAGGTCGACAGGACCGACGCAGACACGAAGCAGGACGTCGTGAGCCGGCCGAAACCGCATTGCGGAGGCGCCGTCAGGAATAGCGCATCACACCGTCATCGATCCGGCCAAAGCGCAGGGAGACGATGTCCAGCGCGTAGTTCTGGTACAGCCGCCACGGCCGCTTCGAGCCCTGCTTCGGCATCTTGGCCACCGAGCGCTGCACATAGCCCGAGGTGAAATCCAGCGACGGCTGCGCTGTGATCGTCGAATCGTCGTTGTGCGGCACGCATTGACGGAAATTGTGCCGGTCCATGTAGTTGATGAGACGGCAGACATATTCGCAGGTGAGATCGCATTTCAGCGTCCAGGACGCGTTGGTGTAACCGAAGGCCGAGGCCATGTTGGGCACATCGGCATACATCATGCCCTTGTAGGTCAGCGTATTGGCAAAATCGACGGCGCGGCCGTCGACACTGACCTCGAGGCCGCCGACGACCTGGAGCACCAATCCGGTCGCCGTCACGATGATGTCGGCCGCAAGCTCGCTTCCGTCCTTCAGGCGGATGCCGTCCTGCGTGAACGTGTCGATCTCGTTGGTAACGACGCTGGCGCGCTGCTCACGGATCGCCTTGAAGAGGTCGCCGTCCGGCACCAGGCACAGCCGCTGGTCCCAGGGATTGTAGCGCGGGGTGAAATGGGTTGCGACGTCGTAGTCGGGGCCGAGCGCCATTCGCACGCCCTTGAGAATGAGGTCCTTGACCTTGGCAGGCTTGCGCCGGCTGAGCTGGAAGAAGAACATCCCCCACATCACGTTGCGCCAGCGGATCAAATGATAGGCCAGCTGCGCCGGCAGATTGCGGCGCAACTTGTTGGCGACGGGATCCTGCGCCGGCCGCGATACCACATAGGTCGGCGAGCGCTGCAGCATGGTGACCTGCGCCGCCTTCTTGGCGAGCTCCGGCACCAGCGTGACCGCGGTCGCGCCCGAGCCGATCACGACGACGCGCTTTCCCGCATAGTCGATGTCCTCGGTCCATTTCTGCGGATGCACGATGCGGCCGGCGAAATCCGCAGCGCCCTTGAACTCCGGCGTATAGCCCGCCTCGTATTTGTAATAGCCCGAGCACATGAAGAGGAAATTGCAGGTAAAGCGAACCAGCTCGCTCGCGCCCTCCCCCGTGATGCGCTCGGCCTCGAGGGTCCAGCGTGCCTCGCTCGTCGACCAAGAGGCGCGCTGGACGCGATGGCGGAAGCGGATGTGTTTGTCGATGCCGTTCTCGCTGGCTGTTTCGAGCACATAGTTCAGGATTTGCGGCCCGTCGGCGATCGCCTTCGGGTCGGTCCATGGCTTGAACGAATAGCCGAGCGTGAACATGTCGCTGTCGGAGCGGATGCCGGGATAGCGGAACAGGTCCCAGGTGCCGCCGATGCAATCGCGCCCCTCCAGGATGACGTAGCTCTTGGTCGGACACCTGGTCTGCAAATGATAGCCCGCGCCGATGCCCGATAGTCCGGCACCGACGATGAGGACGTCGAAATGTTCTTTCGCTTCCGTCATGGCGCTCTCCCTCGCCGCAGCATGGCAGGGCCGCGCCGAATTGCAACCATCACGGGACGGTGGCGCCGTAGACCGTGGCGGTGTCGAAATACTCGTGGAATTCGACCGCCTTGCCGTCCTTGAAGCGCCAGTAATCGATCTTCGGCGTCTTCGCGACCTTGTTGGTCTTCTTGTTGGTCCATGCGCACTCCCCGCGCGCGACGACGGTGTCGCCCTGCGCGACGAATTCGTTCATCGTGTAGTACTGCATGCTCCAGTCAGCCAGCAGCCCCTCGAAATAGCCTCGCAGTGCATTGCGGTCGTCATAACGCGTGGCAAAAGGCACCGCCGCATTCCCCTGCGGAATCGAATCGAACTCGATCTGCGGGCCGATGACATTGTCGAACCAGTAGTCGACGTCTTGGCCCTTGCTGTCGCTCCACTGGCGATAGGCTTCCTTCAATAGCTGAACATTGGCTTCGCTGGACATCGCATTCCCTCCATATGCATTTCCGACAATGAACGTGGGAAATCGGCCGCCGGCTCTGGAAGTGGCAGGCTTTTTTCGGCTCTACCTGAAAGCGTACCACAGGCAGACCCAACAAAAAAAGGCCCCAGATCGCTCCGGGGCCTTTGTGTCGCAACTGCGTACGGCTCAGTAGCGGTAATGATCCGACTTGTACGGACCTTCCTGCTTCACGCCGATGTAATCGGCCTGGTCCTTGCGCAGCTCGGTGAGCTTGACGCCGATCTTGGCGAGGTGCAGGCGGGCGACCTTCTCGTCGAGCGTCTTCGGCAGCACGTAGACCTTCTTCTCGTACTTGCCGTCCTTGTTGTTGGCGAACAGCTCGATCTGCGCCAGCGTCTGGTTGGTGAAGGACGCCGACATCACGAAGGAAGGATGGCCCATCGCGTTGCCGAGGTTCACGAGGCGGCCCTCCGACAGCATGATGATGCGGTGCTTGTCGGGGAATTCGATCTCGTCGACCTGCGGCTTGATGTTGGTCCACTTCAGGTTACGGAGAGCCGCGATCTGGATCTCGTTGTCGAAGTGACCGATGTTGCAGACGATGGCGCGATCCTTCATCGCGCGCATGTGCTCGATGGTGATGATGTCCTTGTTGCCCGTGGCGGTGACGAAGATGTCGGCGCGGGGCGCGGCGTCTTCCATGGTCACGACCTCGTAGCCTTCCATCGCGGCCTGCAGCGCGCAGATCGGGTCGACTTCCGACACCATGACGCGGCAGCCGGCCTGGCGCAGCGAGGCGGCCGAGCCCTTGCCGACGTCGCCGAAGCCGGCGACCATCGCGACCTTGCCCGACAGCATCACGTCGGTGCCGCGGCGGATGCCGTCGACCAGCGATTCACGGCAGCCATAGAGGTTATCGAACTTCGACTTGGTGACGCTGTCGTTGACGTTGATGGCCGGCCACAGCAGCGTGCCCGCCTTCTGCATGTCATAGAGACGATGCACGCCCGTGGTGGTCTCCTCGGACACGCCCTTGATGCTGTTGGCGATGGCGGCGAAGTAACCCTTCGGCTTCTCCTTGAGCTGCTTCTTCAAGAGCGCGAAGAAGACTTCCTCTTCCTCGGAGCCGGGCTTGTCGAGGAAGGCGGCGTCGCCGTTCTCGGCGCGCAGACCGAGATGGACGTACATGGTGGCATCACCGCCGTCGTCGAGGATCATGTTCGGGTGACCGCCGCCGTGCCAGTCGAACAGCTTCGCGGTGTAGTCCCAGTACTCGGTCAGCGTCTCGCCCTTGACGGCAAAGACCGGAATGCCGGCGGCCGCGATCGCGGCGGCAGCGTGGTCCTGCGTCGAGTAGATGTTGCAGGAGACCCAGCGGATGTCGGCGCCGAGCGCGGCCAGCGTTTCGATCAGCACGCCGGTCTGGATCGTCATGTGCAGCGAGCCGGCGATCCGCGCGCCCTTCAGCGGCTGCTTCGGGCCGTACTCCTCGCGGGTGGCCATCAGGCCGGGCATCTCGGTCTCGGCCAGCGAGAGCTCCTTGCGGCCGAAATCGGCGAGCGAAATGTCCTTGACGATGTAATCGGTGAAGCCGGGCTTCGCGTTCATGTCTGTTTCCTAATCAGTGAGGCTGGCGTGTCAGTAGCAAGGCAAGCTGAACGCATTGTGGCACCATTTCTCCCTCTCCCCGTTCTTACCGGGAGAGGGCTGGGGTGAGGGGCTCTATCCGAGCACTGAGCTCGCGGAGAGTCCCCCCCTCACCCGCCGCTTCGCGCATAGCCGAAGCCTTGCTTCGGCGTCTCTTAAGTGACGGCCGCCGAAGGCGGCCTATGCTCTCCCCGCAAGCGGGGCGGGGCAAGAGCGTCAGAGCGCGCGCTTGAGCTGCTCGACGAGGTCGGTCTTCTCCCAGGAGAAGCCGCCCTCGTTGTCCGGCGTGCGGCCGAAATGGCCGTAGGCCGAGGTGCGCGCGTAGATCGGGCGGTTGAGGTCGAGATGGGTGCGGATGCCGCGGGGCGTCAGATCCATCGCCTGCGCCGCGGCCTTCTCGAGCTGCTCCTCCGGCACCTTGCCGGTGCCATGGGTGTCGATGTAGATCGACAGCGGACGCGCCACGCCGATGGCGTAGGCGAGCTGGAGCGTGCAGCGGTCGGCAAGCCCGGCGGCGACGATGTTCTTGGCGACGTAGCGCGCGGCATAAGCCGCCGAGCGGTCGACCTTGGTCGGATCCTTGCCGGAGAACGCGCCGCCGCCATGCGGGGCCGCACCGCCATAGGTGTCGACGATGATCTTGCGGCCGGTCAGGCCGGAATCACCATCGGGGCCGCCGATGTAGAACTTGCCGGTCGGGTTGATGTGCCAGATCGTCTTCGGGGTGATCCAGTCCTTCGGCAGCGCCTCGCGCACATAGGGCTCGACGATCTCGCGGACCTGGTTCGAGGTGAGGTCCGGAACCAGATGCTGGTGCGAGACCACGATCTCGCGCACGGCGACCGGCTTGCCGTTCTCGTATTGCACGGTGACCTGGCTCTTGGAGTCCGGTCCGAGCACCTTCTCCTTGCCGGAGTGGCGGGCTTCGGAGATCAGTCGGAGGATCTTGTGGGCGTAGAAGATCGGCGCCGGCATCAGATCGGGCGTCTCGTTGGTGGCGTAACCGAACATGATGCCCTGGTCGCCCGCGCCCTCTTCCTTGACCTCGCCCGGCTGCAGCGCATCGACGCCCTGGGCGATGTCGGCCGACTGCGGATGCAGGAGGATCTCGATGTCGCAGGTCTTCCAGTGGAAGCCTTCCTGCTCGTAGCCGATGTCCTTGATCGCGCCGCGGACGACGCCCTCGATCTGCTCGTTGGTCACCGACTTCGGACCGCGGGTCTCGCCGGCAATCACCACCTTGTTGGTGGTGGCCAGCGTCTCGCAGGCGGCGCGGATCTGCCAGGGGTCGATGCCGGCCTTCGGCCCTTCGCGGTAGAACAGATCGACGATCTCGTCGGAAATGCGGTCGCAGACCTTGTCCGGATGACCCTCGGACACGGACTCGCTGGTGAAGAGATAGGACGCGCGCATCAGTAACCCCTTGTTCCGCCGCTAAGCCGGCGGGCGTTTGCGATGTTTACCTGTGGAAATGTCACTCACGCCGGCGCGAGATGACGTAGGATTCGTCGAGAAACCAGAGCCCATTGTACTTTCGCAGCACGTCCCTGGCGGCATCCAGAGTGCGGCCGTTTTGAGTCATTTCTGTCAACCGGTCGTCCTCAATCTGAGCGACATACACCGCCGCATTCCACGCTGCAAAGGCCGTCGAGGTCCCGATCGTACCGGTGACCTCGTTGGGCAGCGCTTCCATATCATACCTGAAGATCGAGCGGTTATCCGCATATGCATTAAAATTTAAGTCGCGGCCCACCGATCCGAGTTCATACTTAACGGCGCGCAATAGCTCATGACGGCTCACCGCGAAAGGATTTTCTCCGGGCCAGATCGCCTGGATCATTTCCATGCCCGGATCCTGGCCATGGGAGTGGATACCGATCAGGCGCCCTCCCGGCCGAAGCGCCCGCGCCAGAGGTGCGATGATCCGCTTGGCCCGGAAGTTGACCGAGGACAGGGCACGGTAGGGCTGGGACGCGATGACGAGATCGAAATTGGCTTCGGTCTGGCCCGGCCGCGGAATGGTCGAATCCAGCAGGAACCTGTGGTCCTCGCGATACAGCACCAGAACCACGGGCCGCTCATACAGCGGCATGGCGGTGCGTGGGCTGATCGCGGCGCGCCAGTTCTGCTCCAGGAACGGCCTCAACTCGGCGATCTGCTGCTCGAACTCCCCCGATGAGGCGCCCCGCAGCGGGACTTCGTGCCAGACGGTCGCGGCCGCTGCCGCAGGCGATGCCGGCGTGAGCCAGGGCGCCTCCGAATAGAACATGTTGGTGAAGACGAACACCGACGCCGGATGCTCGAAAATGCGGTCCGGCACCTTCTCCAGCGTCAGGCGAAGGTCTTCGAGACTGAGCTCCTTGCCGGCGACGTAGAACGGCATGTGGGGAAAGCGCTGGTGCGTTGCGCGCAGCACCCGCGCCAGCACGGTGCCGTCGCCGACGCCGGCGTCGAACAGGCGCAGTGCCGGCGGGCGCGGATGGATCGAGGCGAGCTCCAGCGCCACCCTGTCCGCGATCACCCGCTTTTCGCTGCAGGTATGGACGAACAGCAGGTATTTCTGGCGGTTCTCGAAGAAGCGGAAATTGCCGCGCGGATCGCGCTTCTCGGGCGGCACCTGAAGCCCCCGCGGCGGCGGCACGCCGCCGGCCATCGAGGCCGCCATATAGGCCTGGATCCGCTCCAGCGTGTCGATGGTGATGCGCTTGCCCTCGCGCAGGCGTTGCACCAGCTTCCCATCGTTCACCGCGCGCCGGCCAAAGGTCGATTCCGCCATGTCCGCCGTGCGGCAGAACTCCGTGATCTGGCTCAGGATTTCGTCGTTCTTCATGGGGTGGGACGCGGTGGGCAGACCAAGTGGGACGCACCCTCCTAGCAAAGTCTGCCCACTGAGGGAATACCCCAAGAATTGCTCCACTCCCTGGGCGATAACCGCGCCGGCCCCTCCCAATACACCCCATCGTGCATTTGGCCGCACCTACACTTACCGGTATAGTAACGAATGGGGATGTTCGGGGCAGGATATGTTCAGGTTGTTTTGGCTCGCCTCTTGTCTTCTGGCGGCCGTATCGGGCGACGCACGCGCAGGTTACCTGGACGAGAATCCCGACGAAGTATTCGCATCGGTCTATGAAAGGATCGGCGCCCTGCCCGTCGCGGCCGCGCGCGACCCATTCGTCTGGCTGCGTCTCGAAGAGCTCAAGCGCGAGCCGTGCGACCAGAAAAGCATCAGCGATCTCGCGCTGATGCTGGACAAGCTCGGCTACCGGCGACAGGCCGCCGATGGACTCTACAAGTTCGTCATGAATTGCGGCGCGCCGATCACGGCGCTGCACCGTTCGATCGACATCTATCTCAAGCTCACGGACTATCCCAGAGCCGTTGAGGTCGCCGACGAATTCATCCGGCGCGCACCGACCAATCACAACGCGCATTACCTGCGGGGTGTCGCACTTGAAGGCTTGAAAGATTACCACCGCGCGCTGGCCGATTATTCGGATGCCATCGAACTCTATGGCGCGGACAAGAAATCGATCGCGAGTCGTGTCTTCCTGCGCATGGCAGGCGCCTATGCGGCCCTCAACAAATTCTGCGAGGCCACAGCGCCGATCACTCTGTGGGTCGCGCTCGATCCGGCCACCCGCGATACCAGTCAGACACGGAAGATCATCGCCGACTACGAAAGCCAGGGCCACTGCGCGACATCGACGGGATTTCGCAAAGAGAGCTTCCCTCTGCGCGGGCAGAAGGACGTCGTCACGGTAAAGGTGGCGATCAACGGCGTCTCCGGTCTGTTCATCCTCGATACCGGCGCGAGCTACGTGTCCGTGAAGTCCACCTTTGCCAGCCGCGCCAAAATCCCCGACGCGGGGACCAGTGAGATCACGCTCATGACGGCCAACGGCCAGAGCAAGGCCAGGCTCTCCAGGGCCGACAAGGTTGCACTCGGCAAGCTGGAGGCAACCAACGTGCCCGTGGCGATCCAGAGCACGGATGGCAAGAATTATGGTGCCGGGGTCGACGGTTTGCTCGGCATGAGCTTCCTGTCGCGGTTCGAAGTTCAGATGGCCGGCGGCTCCATCGAGATCCGCACCCGCCAACCGAGGAAGTAAGACCGCGTCCGCAACCGCAGGACTTGAACCGGCGATCCGTCGGGGACGACAGAAAGTCACCCCCAAATCTGTCGGCATCGCCGACATCCGAGGCCCCATGCGTCCCCTGCTCGTCGCACTTACCCTTCTCGCCGCAACCCTGTGGTCCGCGCCCGCGGTCGCGCAGGCGCGCAATCAGCTTGGGCCGCTCTGCACCACCGACACGACCCCTGCGGAGCAGATGATCGATGCCTGCAACAAGATCATCGCGTTGAAGGTGTTTCGAGGCGAGCAGCTCGCGACCATTCATTTCTGGCGCGCGGTGGGCTGGAACAAGAAGGGCGACTATTCGAAGGTCATCACGGACGCCACCGAAGCGATCCGACTTCGGCCGAGCCAAGCGGCCTACAATCTCAGGGGATCGGCCTATTACGACAAGGGCGACTACGAGATCGCGATCACCGATTTCGACGACGCACTGACGCTCGGACCGCCGAGCGGCACCATCTTCCACAATCGGGGCAACGCCTGGCGCGGCAAGCACGACTATGCCAAGGCCATCGCCGATTACGACATGGCGATCAAGGCCGATCCGAAATCGGTATTTTCATTCCAGAACCGCGGCATCTCAAAGCAGGCACTCGGCGACCTCGACGGGGCGCTGGCCGACATCAACCAGGCGATCCGGCTTGATCCTTCGCTGCCGCAGCCGCTGATCAACCGCACCGCGATCTGGCGCGCCAAGGGCGATCTCGATCGCGCCATCGCCGACGGCAGCGAGGCGATCCGGCTGGCCAAGGAAAGGCCGCCGGTCAACATCATGACGCCGCCGAACAGCGTGCTGATCTCCGGCTACACCCATCGCGCGCTGGCCTATGAAGCCAAGGGCGACTACGCCCGCGCGCGCGACGACTACCAGGCGACGCTGGCGATCGTGGCGTCCGACGCCGGCAGCAAGGCCAACCAGGCCACCGCAAAGGTCCGGCTGTCGCTGGTGACGGACGCGGGCGCGCCGATCCCGCGCGATGCGCCCTCGCCGACGACGCAGCCGGCGAATATTCCTGCCCCACAGCAGACCGGCGCGGCACCGGCCCCCTCGCCTGCTCCGGCCGCTCGCGGCGCACGCATGGCGCTGATCATCGGCAACGGCGCCTATGCCCATGTCAAGGCGCTGCCCAATCCCGCCAACGACGCGCGCGCCGTCGCCAAGAGCCTGCGCGACATCGGCTTCACCGTGTCGGAGGGCATCGATCTTGATCGCGCCGCGATGCAGAAGATGACGCGCGACTTCCTGCGCGAAGCCGCCCGGGCGCAGGTCGCGGTAGTCTATTATGCCGGCCATGGCGTGCAGGTCGACGGCCGCAACTATCTCATTCCCGTCGACGTCGCGCTCAAGTCGGGCACGGGCATGACCGAGGCGATGATCGACATGGACACGATCATGGCCGGCCTCGACGACCAGGTTCGCACCAACATCTTGATCTTCGACGCCTGCCGCAACAATCCCATGGCTCAGCAGGTGGCAAGCGCCGGCACCAATCGCGGCATCGAAGGCGCATCGGGCCTCGCGGCACCGACGAGCCTGGGCACTGGCGCGACATTGGGCGCCGGCACGCTGATCGCCTTCGCAACCGCGCCGGGCCAGGTCGCGCTCGACGGCGAAGGCGCCAACTCGCCGTTTTCCGCCGCGCTCTCCCGCCACCTCGGGACGCCCGGGCTGGAGGTGCAGCAGATGCTAACGCGGGTGCGGGCGGAGGTGGTCTCGACCACCAAGAACAAGCAGGTCCCGTGGACGAACTCATCGCTGCTGGGCGAGGTTTATCTGACGGAGAAGTGAGATACGCTCGTGCCCCGGACGCAGCGCAGCGCTTTCCTGGCGATGCGAAGCATCGTCCAGCGAGCGGTGCGCTGCTGAGCCCGGGGCCCACATCTCCGAATAGCAAGTCCAGCAGCATGGGTCCCGACTCTGCGCGGCAACGCAGGAGCGTTGCGGCGCGTCCGGGGCACGAGGGCGGCTAGCTCCGCGGCTTATTGGCCCCACACTTCCTTCGCGATCTCGACCGCGAGGCTGAGCTTGGCCCATTGCTCTTCCTCGGAGAGGATGTTGCCCTCTTCCGTCGAAGCGAAACCGCATTGCGGGGAGAGCGCGAGCTGCTCCAGCGGCGCGAACTTGGCGGCTTCCTCCAGGCGGCGCTTGATGTCGTCCTTCTTCTCGAGCTCACCGAACTTCGAGGTGATGACGCCGACCACGACGACCTTGTTGCCCTTGGGCAGGAAGCGCAGCGGCTCGAAGCCGCCGGCACGGTCAGAGTCGTATTCCAGGAAGTAGCCGTCGTAATTGGTGCCGGCGAGCATGGTTTCGGCAACGGGCTCGTAGCCGCCCGAAGAAATCCAGGTCGAGCGGAAATTGCCGCGGCAGACATGGGTCGTCACCACCATGTCGGCGGGCTTCTCGGCCAGCGCGTAGTTGATGATGCGCGCATAGATCTGCTGGAGACCATCCGGATTGTCGCCGCGCTCGCGCGCCTTCTGCAATTCGTCCTGCGAGCAGAGATAGGCCCACACGGTGTCGTCGAACTGGAGATAACGGCAGCCGGCGTCATAGAACGCCTTCACCGCCTTGCGATAGGTCCTGCCGAGGTCCTCGTAGAAGGCCTCGAGATCGGGATAGACGTCCTTGGAGATCGACTTGCGGCCGCCGCGGAAGTGCAGCACAGCGGGCGACGGTATCGTCATCTTGGCGGTGACGTGGGCCTGGTCGGCGATCTTCTTCAGGAAGCGGAAGTGATCCAGCATCGGGTGATCGGCGGGAAAGTCGAGCTTGCCGATGACGCGCACCGCGTCGTGACGGGTCTGCACGCCCGCGAACTGGATGCCGGTGTCGGGGTGGAACAGCTCGCAGCCGGTGAGCTTGGCCAGGAAGTCGAAATGCCACCAGGAGCGGCGGAATTCGCCGTCGGTCGCGAGCTTGAGCCCGATCGAGGCCTGCTTGTGCACGACCTTCTCGATCTCCATGTCCTCGATCTTGCGCAGATCGTCGGCCGAGATCTCGCCCTTCTCGAGCCGGGTGCGGGCTTCCTTGATCTTGGCCGGACGCAGGAGGCTACCGACCTCGTCGGCACGGAAGGGGGCTCTGGTTCGCTGCATTCTTGTTTCTCCCGAAATTTCAGTCGGCGCTCGTTGTACTGCCTCTCCCCGCAAGCGGGGAGAGGCGAAGAAAAAGTCAGTGGGCCACCGCCCCAGCGACGCCGAGGTGCCGCTCCAAGACCGAAGGGTCGGCCTTCAGCGCGGCGCTCGGGGCGTCGTGGACGATCGTTCCGCGCTCCAATATCACAACGCGGTCGGCCAGCCCCAGAATCTTTTGGGCATTCTGCTCGACGATGATCGAGCAGATGCCGCCCGCTCGGGTGATGGTCCCGATCGCCTTCAGGAGCTCCTCGACGATGATGGGGGCAAGGCCCTCGGTCGGCTCGTCCAGCAGCAGCACTTTCGGGTTGAGCGTGAGCGCGCGCCCGATCGCCAGCATCTGCTGCTCGCCGCCGGAGAGCTGATTGCCAAAGTTGGTCCGCCGCTCCTTCAGCCGCGGGAACATCTCGTACACCTTCTCGACCGTCCAGGGGCCCGGCTGGGCCACCGCGGTCATGTTCTCCTCGACCGTGAGCGAGCGGAAGATGTTGCGCTCCTGCGGCACCCAGCCGATGCCGGCGCGCGCGCGCTGGTCGGGCCGCAAGCTGGTGACGTCGGTGCCGGCGAGCACGATCGAGCCGGAGAAGCGGCGGGTGACGCCGACGACGGAGTTGATCAGCGTGGTCTTGCCGGTGCCATTGCGGCCAAGCAGCGCCAGTACCTGCCCCTCGGCGAGGCGCAATGACATGTTGGGCAGCACCACCGCTTCGCCATAACCCGCGCGTAGGGAATCGATCGCGAGCAGGTCAGACATTGACCGCCTCCTCGCCGAGATAGACCGCCTTTACTTGCGGATCGCGCGCGACCTGCTCGGGCGGGCCTTCGGTCAGCAGCGCGCCGGAGACCAGCACCGAGATGCGGTCGGCAAAGGAGAAGACGAGGTCCATGTCGTGCTCGATCAAGAGCACGGTGACGTCGCGCGGCAGCGCGCCGACCACGGCGAGGATGTCGTGGCGCTCGCTCTCAGGGACGCCCGCGGCAGGCTCGTCGAGCAGCAGCACGCGCGGCTTGGCCGCGATCGCGACCGCGATCTCGAGCAGACGCTGCTTGCCGTAAGGCAGCGTCACGGTCTGCTCGTTCATGACGTCGAGCAGGTGGAAGCGGGTCAGGAGATCGGCGATCTCGCCATTGACGTCGCTGCGCGTGCCCATCCGCCGCCACCAGTCTCCGCCGTGGCCGAGACGCTCGGAGACGGCAAGACCGATGGTCTCGAGCGGGGTGAGATCGGGATAGAGCTGGTTGATCTGGAAGGTGCGCGACAAGCCGAGCAGCACGCGCTTGTGCACGGGCAGATCGGTGATGTCCTGGCCTTCGAGCAGGATGCGACCCGAGTTCGGCTTCAGCACGCCGGTGAGCTGGTTGATCACCGTGGTCTTGCCGGCGCCATTCGGACCGATCAGCGCGTGGCGGGCCCCCTGCTCGACCCTAAGCGAGAGATCGCGGGTGACGCGCAGGCCGCCGAACTGCTTTTCGAGCTTCTGAGTTTCGAGCGCGATGGTCATGCCTCGCTCTCCGGTACGGCGACGATCCCCTTACGGCCTGCGACCTGTCTGATGACCAGGTTCGGCACATACAGCACCCAGCGATGCAGGCGCTGCCGGCCGACCAGCACGATCACGACCAGCACGAGGCCGATCCAGAACTGCCAGTATTGGGGGGTGATCGTGGAGAACAATTCCTGGAGCATGCGGAAGATCACCGCACCAATCAGCCCACCATAGAGATAGCCGGTGCCGCCGATGACGAGCACCAGCATCAGATCGGCCGAGCGCTCGAAGGCGAAGACGTCGAGCGAGGCGATCGCGGTGGTCTGGGTGAACAGCGCGCCCGCGATGCCGGCATAGAACGCAGCCAGCGTGTAGATGGCGATCAGGCGGCGGTTGACGGGAATGCCGATCGCCGCAGCCCGCAGCGGGTTGTTCTTGATCGCGCGCAGCGACAGGCCGAATGGCGAATGCACGACGCGGCGGGCGAACAGGAACAGGAGGAACAGCACCGCCAGCGAATAGAAGAAACCGGCCTTGCCGAACATGTCGAACGGAACCTGGCCGAAGATCGGCTGCATCTCGATGCCTTGCAGGCCGTCGGTACCGCCGGTGATGTTGGAGAAGCGCTCGGCGAGCGCTTCCAGCAGCAGTGCGATGCCGAGTGTCACCATCAGGCGCGTGAGGTCGACGCCGCGGATCACCAGGAAGCTGGTGGCGAAGCCAAGCACCATCGCGGCCAGGCCTGAGACGATCAGCGCGAGCACGGGCTCGTTGACGATACCGTGAAGCGCGAGAAGTCCTGCGGCATAGGCGCCGACGCCGAAGAAGGCAGCGTGGCCGAGCGAGACGATGCCGGCATAGCCAAGGATGAGATCGAGCGACATCGTGAACAGCGCCAGGCGCAGGATGTCGGTCATGATCAGATAGCGCGAGGGAAAGGCGAAGCCGCAGGCCAGCACGATCAGCCAGAAGGCGATTTCGCCGTAGTGCCAGCGCGCCTGGCGCTGTGCGTGATAACCGACGTCGGAAGCAGCGTTCATCGGCGAACTCAACGCGCGGCCGTGCGGCCGAACAGGCCGTTCGGGCGCCAGATCAGGATCACGATCATCATGGTGTAGATCACGAAGGGGCCCATCTTCGGCACGTAATATTTGCCGGCGACGTCGCCGATGCCGAGCAGGAGCGAGGCCAGGAATGGGCCTGTTATGGAGGAGGAGCCGCCGACGGTGACCACGATCAGGAAGTAGATCATGAACTTCAGCGGGAAGTACGGATCGAGGCCGAGGATCTCGGCGCTAAGCGCACCGCCGAGGCCGGCGAGGCCGCAACCAAAGGCAAAGGTAAAGGCGAACACCTGCGGCACGTTGATGCCGAGGCCGCTCGCGGCACGGGGATCGTCGACGGCGGCGCGCAGGCGGCTGCCGAAGCGGGTCTTGGCCAGCACCATCTGCAGAGCGATGGTGAGCAGGCCGCAAATCACGATGATCATCAGCCGGTAGCGGCCGATGCCGACGCCGAACAGGTCGAACTGGCCCTGGAGCGCGGCCGGCAGATTGATGAAGACGCGCGATGAGCCCTGGATGTAGTCGACGGCTGCAACCGACATGAAGGTCAGGCCGATGGTGAACAGCACCTGGTCGAGATGGCTGCGCGTATAGAGGTGGCGGTAGAGCGTCCGTTCGAGCACAATGCCGATCGCGGCCGAGGAGACGAAGGCGAGCGGCAGTGCGGCGAAGAACGGCCAGCCCATCCGGTTGACCAGGACCATGCAGACATAGCCGCCAGCCATGGCGAAGGCGCCATGGGCGAGATTGACGAAGTTCATCAGGCCGAGCGTGACCGCAAGCCCGCAGGCGAGCACGAACAGCAGCATGCCGTAGGCAACGCCATCGAACAGGTTGGTGAGGATTGCGGTCATCGTCTCAGCTTGGAGTTATCGTCATGGCCGGGCTCGTCCCGGCCATCCACGTTCTTGTCTGGGCTTTGCGTGGATGCCCGGGACAAGCCCGGGCATGACGCAGAAAGTGGCTCGCGAGATCCCGGGTTCGCGCTAAGCGCGCCCCGGGAGGACGCGCTTTCGCGCGTCACTTCTTGGTCTTGCCGAGATCCTTGACCGCCTCGAAGGTCGCGAACTCGACATTGTAGAGCTCGCCGTCGACCTTCTCGACCTTGCGGATGTAGATGTTCTGCACGATGTCGCGGGTTTCGGGGTCGATCGAGATCGGACCGCGCGGGCTTTCCCACTTCTGGCCCTTCATGGCTTCGACCAGCTTGGTGCCGTCGGTGTCGCCGCCCGTCTTCTTCAGCGCTTCGTAGATCAGGTGGATGCCGTCATAGCCGCCCACCGCCATGAAGCCCGGACGATTGCCGTACGCCTTCTTGTAGGCGGCGACGAAATCCTTGTTCATCTGCGAGGGATGCGCCGCGGAATAGAGATGCGCGGTGACCGTGCCGAGCACGGCGTCGCCCATGTTGTTGAGCAGGTCGTCGTCGGTGACGTCGCCCGGCCCGATCACCTTGATGCCGGCCTTGTCGAGGCCACGCTCGGCATATTGCTTCATGAAGTTGCCGCCCTGGCCGGCCGGCACGAACACGAAGATCGCGTCGGGCTTGGCGTCCTTCATGCGCTGCAGGAACGGCGCGAAGTCGGGGTTCTGCAGGGGAACCTTGACCTCTTCAACCACCTCGCCGCCGCCCGCAGTAAAATTCTGCTTGAAGAAGTTCAGCGCGTCATTGCCCGGCGCGTAGTCCGAGGTCAGGGTCGCCACCTTCTTGATGCCGTTCTTCACCGCCCAGTCGCCGATGATGGTCGAGGACTGTGCCAGCGTGAAGCTGGTGCGCACGATATAGGGCGAGCGCTCGGTGATGATCGAGGTGCCGGCCGCCATCACGATTTCCGGGATCTTGGCTTGCGTCGCCAGCGGCGCGGCCGCGAGTGCGGCGGGCGTCACACCGAAGCCGGCGATGAAGTTGACCTTGTCGTTGACGATCAGCTCCTGCGCGGCGGTCTTGGTCTTGTCCGGGATCGCGGCATCGTCCTTGAGGATGATCTCGATCTTCTTGCCGGCGACGGTGTCGCCCTTCTGCTGCATGTAGAGCTTGATCGCGTTCTCGATCTGCTTGCCGGTCGAGGCCTGGCCGCCCGTCATCGGCAGGATCAGGCCGATCTTGACGCTGTCCTCGGCCTTGGCCGGCGCGATGGCCGCGAGGCTTGCGATGGCGGCCGCTACGGCAGTCCGCGAAAAAATCTTGCGTTCGAACATCAAATGTCCCTCCCCTTCATTCCTGCGTTCTTGTGAGCCGGACCGAGTGCCCGGTCCTTGCCGCTCTTCACTTGCGGACAAGCCATGCCGTGCGGCCACATGGCGTCCTCTGCAACCCCGTTGTCAATCGGACGTTGGGCGACCATTCGGCGCAAGCCGCGTGATCCGCCTCAACGGCGGCGGGAGATTTGTACGATTGTACAAAGAAAATGGTCCTGTCAACGAAAAAGCCCCTGACCGGATGGCGATGGCTCGTTGACGCGCCACTCTAAGGAGGCCGCACGATGCAGTGGATGGAGGATTCCGCCTCTCACTTGCAGAATCGGGACATCCACGGCTGCGCGGTGAAGCCCCTCGTCACGCCGACCCAAGCCACCTGAACGAAAGCACGTAATGTATACCGTATCAGCTCAAACGGGCGCTTCAAGACCGAAGTTTGCGTATTATAATACCTATCATGTATACATCCTCGCCCACCGCTGAATAGGCCAATTTTACTGGTTGAGAGCTATGGTTCGCCGCTGACGCCATCCGGCGCTCCTCATCCAGGCCCGATCGGGCACGACCCTAAAGATGTCCATGCGCACCCGTCCGCTTTCGATCGCCGCAGTCGCCCTGCTCGCTTCCAGCCTTGCAGGCTGCGGCACGGTCAACGAGAAGCTCTCCGCCGGCATGGGCGACTACGTCCCGCAATGGGCCGGCGGCCTGCCGGCCGATGCCCCGCCGCGACCGGGCACACCGCAATACGACGCCTACATGAAGGAACGCGAACGCAAGCGGCTGCTGCCGGCCGCGGACCGCGAGAAGGAAGAGCAGGCGCAGAAGGGCGCGACGGGGACGACATCGGGGAGCCCGGTGCGCTAGCGGAGCGAATGGCGAATAGGGAGTGGCGAATATACTCCTCTTCCATTCGCCACTCGCCATTCGCTAATCCACGAACACCACGGTCTTGCGGCCGTTGAGGATGACGCGATCGTCGAGATGGTAGCGGATCGCGCGGGCCAGCACGCGGCGCTCGATGTCCCGACCCTTGCGAACCAGATCTTCCGGCGTGTCGCGATGACTGATGCGCTCGACGTCCTGGTCGATGATCGGGCCTTCGTCGAGATCGCGCGTGACGTAATGCGCGGTGGCGCCGATCAGTTTGACGCCGCGCTCATGGGCCTGGTGATAGGGCTTTGCGCCCTTGAAGCCCGGCAGGAACGAGTGGTGGATGTTGATGCAGCGGCCCGAAAGCTTGGCCGACAGATCATCCGACAGGATCTGCATGTAGCGGGCGAGTACGACGAGATCGGTCTTCGTCTTGCCGACGAGGTCCATGATCTGCGCTTCCTGCTCGCGCTTGGTCTCCTTGGTCACCGGCAGGTGGTGGAACGGAATGCCGCCGAAATCGAGCCCGGCATAGACCTCCCGCGGATGGTTGGAGACGATCGCAGTCAGCGTCATCGGCAACTCGCCGGTGCGCCAGCGATAGAGGATGTCGACCAGGCAGTGGTCGGACTTCGACACCAGCAGCATCACCTTGCGATGCGCGGCGCGGTCGCGCATCTGCCATTCCATGCCGAAACGCTCGGCGATCGCGGCAAAGCCGGTCTGCAGCGCCGACAGTTCCACGGCAAGATCGGCCGCGGTGAACACCACCCGCATGAAGAACTTCTTGGTCTCGATGTCGTCGAACTGCTGGGCGTCGAGAATGTTCTGTCCATTGTGGGCGAGGAACGTCGATACCGCCGAGACGATGCCGGGCCGATCCGGACAGGACAAGGTCAGGACATATTGATGATCGGGCATGTTGATGAACGGGCTTGGCTCTTGATGAAGGTTTGTGCAGCGGAACGACCCGCGATCTGCGCCCTGCTCTAGCACCGACCCCGCCCGTGCGCCAATCCCGAGACTTGCTTCAGCATAATGCGCGGAGTCAGGATGAACGGACGATTGCGAATTACCACCGGAGAATCCCCATGGCCGACCGCCTGAACGGCTATCGCATCCTGATCCTGGAAACGCGCGAGGAGGCGCAGTTTTCCAAGCTGCTGGCCGAGCAAGGCGCCGAGGTCGTGCAATGCCCGATGTTCACCATCCACGATGCGCCGGACCCTGCCCCGATCGAGGCCTGGATCCGCCGCGCCATTGAGAAGCCGCTTGACGATCTCGTGCTGATGACCGGCGAAGGCCTACGGCGGATCATGAAGCTTGCCCGCGCCCGCGGGCTCGACGCTGACCTTGTCACGGCGCTCGCCAAGGCGCGGAAATTCACCCGCGGCCCAAAGCCCGGCAAGGCGTTGCGCGAGGTCGGTCTGGAGGCGCAGCAGACGACCGAGAAGCCGACCACCGAGGGCGTGATCGAGATGCTGGGCAGGCTCGACCTCAGGGGACGGCGCCTCGGACTTCAGCTCTATCCCGACAAGGATCATAGCGCGCTGACCGGCGCGCTCGCCGCGCAAGGCGCCGCGGTCGATACGGTGCTGCCCTATGTCTACGATTCCAAGGCAGCCGATGCCAACATCATCGCCGCCGTGGACGACATGGCCGCGGGACGGATCGATGCCCTCGCGCTCACCAATCTCGGCCAGGTCCGCCGCCTGATCGAGGCCGCGAAGGCGCATGGCAGCGAGGCCAAGCTGCGCGCCGGCCTCGAACAGACGCTGATTGCGTCGGTCGGCCCTGCAGTCTCCGGAGAGCTCGCCGCACATGGCTTGCGCACCGACGTTTCGCCGGCGGAGGAAGCGTACTTCATGCGACCGCTGATCTCGGCGATGGCGGCAGCGCTCGCCGAGAAACGGCCGAAGGTAGCGGGTTAATCACCACGCGACGATGCCTAGCTTGCCACCTGCGAGGCGGCCGACATCAACTCCTGAGGGCTCGGAGCCCCGAACATGCGCAGGCCGCCGTCAGGAACCTCGGTAAAGGTCCAACGCACGATTCCCTCACGATCGAGCAGGAACTGGCCGAACAGCTGGCCCTGACCGGTTGCCGCCATCCGCTGGTCGGCCTCCGTGATCTCGTAACCGTCCTTGTTGTTGAGGTACTCGGCAGCTGCCAACCGATTCATCGGCCCCGGCGTTTCGCCGGGCATATCGACCTGCATGCTCATGACGACGTCCATACCCACCTTGCGCGGCCACTCGGTCTCCTTTTCCGTGAACTCGAGATTGGGCAGACCGAACGCGCGGTGCGAGACCCGCTCGGGGTCAGACGCGGCGAGCAGATTGGGCAATGGATGATAGCGGAAGTAAAGCCGCGCGCGCTCGATCGGCGTATTCACGATCGTGAGACTTTCGACGCCCTTGTCGCGCAGGGCTGCATCGAGTTGTGCCTGTGCCGCGATATGGCGCCGACAGAACGGGCAGTGCAGCCCTCGAAACAAGCCGATCAATATCGGACTATGTCCGCGAAAATCCTGGAGCGCGATCGTTCCATCGCGTGTGATGGCATCCAGCACGATGTTCGGTGCGCGATCGCCAGGTTGAAGCGGTCCATCGGCATGAAGTTCTGACATGGTTGAACTCCTTCATATGACCTAGTCAAGAAATGGCAGTACGATCAGCCCGGCGGGATCAAGCCCGTGGCGGGCGCAGACATCATGGGCCAGCGCGAAATATCGGTCGGCCTCGGGCATGTCGCCTCGATCAAGGCTCAGCGTCGCGAGACCATCATAGCATGGAAAGAGCTGCTGCGGTTCGCCGGTTTCGTTCGCCACCTCGATTGCTTCATTGTAGCAGAGGGCGGCCAGATCGGGGCGGAAATGGCATTGATGGATCTGCCCAAGCACAATCAAGGGCACGGAGAGATGCTCGCGCTGATCGAGCGCACGGTCGATTTCGATTGCCCTTTCGGCAGCCGGCACTCCTTCCTCGGTACATCTGTCCGTAAAGGTGCAGCAGGCAACGGCAAAATTGGCAAGCAGACGCGCCTGGAACCCGAGATCCCCGATCCGACGTGCGACATCGAGTCCACGTCGGCAGACCTCCACGGCTTTCGCCGGGTCAACGATCGTGTAGAGCACGCCGAGATTGGTGTAGCCGCGGCACGCTACGTTAAGGAGCCCGGCCGCTTCGGCGGTCGCGACACTTTGCTCCACCTCACGGACCGCCTCCTCGTGTCGTCCAAGCCGCGCCAGCGCAACCCCCTTGGTGTTGAGGGCCTCGGCAATGGCCCGTGCCGCCTCAAGCCCGGCCTGCTCGTCCCCGCCCGCCGGTACCGAGCGTGCATAGCCGAGCGCCTCGTCTGCCCATTTTGCGGCGGCCACGTGATCGCCCGTCCGAAACGCGAGACGGCCGCGCTCCTGCAAGAGATGCGCCCACTCGATGGGCGCGTCGGTCCCTCCAAGCAATTTGGCCGCCTCGGCGTAATGCGTCTCTGCCTTGATCCGCTTGCCGGCGTCCCACAACAATCGGCCAAGCTTGCGAACAATCCGCGCTTCGCCGATCCGGTCCTGCCCGGCGCGATGACCCTCCAACGCGCTCTGATAGTGCTCCTCGGCCGTGTTCCGGCGGCCAGCCGCACCACAGAGGTCCGCAATCCGCTCATACAGGACCAGACGTTCCGGCTCCAGTTCGCCGCCGGTCAACAGCACGGCGAGGGCCTGTTGGTAGAGACGGATGGCATCGTCATTGGCATAGCTGGCGCGTGCGCGATCGCCGGCCGCGCGCAGATAACGCGCGCCCTTCGACTTGCTCGCGCTCAGACTGAAGTGATGTCCGAGCAGTATGAGATCTTCGAGGCGCTCGGGCTCGTTGCCATAGAGCCTCTCGAGCGCTCCACCAATCCGTCCATGAAGCTCGATCCGGCGCTGTAGAAGCAGGTTTTGATAGATCACGTCCTGAAGCATGGTTTGCGTGAAGCGGTAGATCCGCAGCGAAATCGAGTTCGAGCCCGCGACCTCCTCGATGATCTCCGCGTCGCACAGACGTTCCAGCCCTGCTTCAACCCCAGCCGGCTCGGTTGCCGCCGCACCGAGAGCCGCCGCATCAAAACGCGGGCCGATCACCGCGGCCTCCTGTGCCAACCGGCGTACCTGAGGCGGCAACCGGTCGAGGCGCGCCAGCAACAACGCCTGAATGCTTGCCGGAATATCGGCGGCGGCTTCATCCGACGTCATCCGCCACTGCGCGCCGTCGCGCTCCAGCGTGCCGGCTTCGATGAGGCCCCGTATGATCTCCTCGAGAAAAAGCGGATTGCCGCCGGCGCGGTCGAGGATTCGGCTGAACAGGCGTCCAGGTGGGTCACGCCAAACGCGACTGAAGTAGGCCGCGAGCAGCCTCTGTCCCTCGGCGTCGTCGAGCGGGGGCAGCCGAAGGGTTGTGTGACTGATCTTGCTCGAACCGAACTGGTCCAATTCCAGCATCGGCCGATGCGTAAACAGCAGCATCAGCCGCGTCCGCTCCATTCTGTCCATCAGGAACCGCAACGCTTCGAGGGATACCGCATCCGCCCAATGCAGATCCTCGACGATGATCAGCAGCGGCGACAGTGCCAGGCGGCGTTCGAAGACGGTGCGGATCGCGAAGAATATCTGCCGGCGGAGCTGTTCGGGCTCGACATGCCTGAGCACGGCGTTGGGGTCGCCGAGGCCGAGTACGTGCAGGTAGAGGGGCATCAGTCGGTCGGCCTCGTCAGTCGCGAGGCCGAGCTCCGACAGCGCTTCGGCGACCTTCGCCTCCGCCTCTGCGGCGCCAGCCTTCTGCGCGATGCCGTAGGCGCTGCGCAACACGGCGGCGAGTGTGCCGTAGGATTGTTCGCCCAGCGGCGAGCACGCCACCCGCCGAATCGCCACGCGTGCAAATCGATCCTCGTCGCGGATACGGGCGGCGAATTCGCTGACCAGGCGCGTTTTCCCGATGCCGGCTTCACCGACCAGCCGCACCAGTTGAGCTGCGCCGCCGCATGCGAGATCAAGACAGCCGATGATGCGCGCAAGCTCGGCGTCGCGCCCGATCAACGGCGCATTGAGGCCCAGCGCGTCGAGGCCACGTGCCGCACGGGGCGTGTCGAGCGGCTCCTTCAGGCGGTGCACCAGCACGCTGCCCATCTTGCCCTTGAGCGAGACCTCGCCAAGCGAGTCATAGGAGAACGCATGCCGCGTCAGACGGTGGGTCAATGGCCCGACCAGCACCTCGCCCGGAGCCGCCATCGACTGTAGCCGCTGGGCGGTATTCACTGTATCGCCGGTCACCGAATAGGATTTGGCAACGCCCACACCGAGCCCGCCCGCGACGACGTGCCCGGTGTTGATGCCGACATGGAGCAGCAGCGGCGAACCTGCATACGCCTTCGCGCGTTCGCTGAGACGCGCTGTCCGGCCGATCATGTCGAGGGCAGCGCGGACCGCCCGCTCCGGGTCGTCCTCGTGCGCTGCCGGGGCACCAAACAGAGCAAGCAGCGCATCGCCGATGAATTTGTCCACGAAACCGCCAAAGCTTTGCACCGCGGCCGTCAACTCTTCGAACAGCTCGTTTTGAAGCGTCTGCATGACCTCGGGGTCGAGCCGCTCGCTCATCGCGGTGAAGCCGCTGAGGTCGGCAAACAGCACGGTGATGGTACGGCGGTTCGCCTCGCTGTCGATCTTGTCCGACTGAAATCCAAATGCGACCTGAGCCGCATCCGCTGGCACGAGCGGCGGAGAGGACGGCCGGATCGGAAGCGTCGTCTGGCTCGTCGGCGCCTGCCCGCCGCCCGGGGGGACCTCGGAGACGAAGGCGCCGCATTTCGGGCAATAGGCGAAATCCGGTGCGCATGGAAAGCCGCAGCCAGGGCACGGGTTCGGCTGCTTCGTGCCGCACTTCGGACAGAAGGCAAAGCCGCTCTGGACCTCGAAACCACAGCGAGAGCAGTTCATGGGTCAAGACCTCGCGGAAGCCGCGACGGCGCGATCTACCGGACCTGCCGAATGGGCCCAGGATGCTGACCAGAATGGGCTTTGCGCGCCGGAAGAGCAAGCGGGCTAATCTACCTCTCCGTATCGGCTGGCAGCGAAGCAATGCTGCGGGCGCACCGGCTCACCGCACGTCGTCTGCAAACATGGCGGCATGCGGTGGCGCCAATTGACAGGGGCATCGCCGGGGTTACCCTGCCGAACAGAAGAACAAAAACAAGGGCAGGGAATCGCCGTGAAACCCGTCATCGCATCTTGAGCACATCCGCACGACCTTCCGCGCTCGCGCCGTTCCGCATTCGCAACTATCGCTTTCAATGGCCGTCGGATCTGCTCACCTCCTGGGCGTTCGAGGTCGAGACGCTGGTGCTCGGCTGGTACATCCTGGTCGAGACCGGCTCGGTGTTGCTGCTCACCGTGCTTGCCTCGCTCCAGTTCGTCGGAACGTTGGTCGCGCCGGTGTTCGGCATGATCGGCGATCGCATGGGCCACCGCGATCTCCTGGTCGTGATGCGTCTTGCTTATACGGTGCTGTCGTCAACCATCATGGTCCTGGCACTGACCGGTCATCTGTCGCCGCTGAGCGTCATGATCATCGTCGCGATCATGGGCCTGATTCGTCCCTCCGATCTCGGCGTCCGGGGCGCGCTGCTCGCCGAGATCATGCCGGCCGAGCAGCTGGTAGGCGCCATCAGCGTTGCACGCACTACCCAGGACAGCGCGCGCATCGCCGGCGCGCTGACCGGCGCCGGGCTGTTCGCCGTCCTCGGCATCGGCCTCGTCTATGTGGCGATCGCCTGCCTCTATCTGGCGGCCGCGCTTCTCATGCTCTGCCTGACCCGGCCCAAGAGAACCGTCATCACGAGCGATCTTCCGGTCAACAGCCACGCGGTGTCGCGACTGCTGGGCGACCTCAAGGAAGGAATCGTCTACGCGTGGAACGGCCCGGGAATGCGCGCGGCGCTGTGCGTCGCCTTCCTGGCCAATCTCACCGCATTTCCCTTCACTGGCGGCCTGTTGCCCTACATCGCCCGCGAGATCTTTCATACCGACCAGACCGGCCTCGGTTATCTCTCGGCGAGCTTCGCAATCGGCTCGCTGATCGGCTCCGTCACGCTCAGCCTGGTCAGTGGCGTCCGCATTGCCCGGCTTCTGATCGGCGCGACGCTGGCCTGGTACGCCATGCTGCTGGTATTCGTCGAAATCAGGACCATGCCGGTGGCGATGGCCTGCCTCGTTCTCGCCGGTATCGCCCAGAGCATGTCGATGATCTCGGCAGCCGTGATCCTGATGCGGACGGCCAGTGCGCACCTGCGCGGCCGCGTGATGGGCGTGCGCATGATGGTGATCTACGGCCTGCCGATCGGATTGCTCGCGGCCGGCAGCATGATCGACGTCATCGGCTATTCCGCGACCGGCTCGCTCTATGCCGCCGCGGGCTTCATTACGATGCTGGCGATCGCGATCCGCTGGCGCGCCGATCTCTGGCCGGTGCACGCGCCCGCCAATGCGCGATGAGGTCGCCCTAATCCCCGTACCCGCGCAGCCGTTCGATATCGAGGATGGTGACGCCGCCATATTCGAGCCGCAGCAGTCCCTCCTTCTCCAGCCGGTTCAGCGCGCGGTTGGCATTCTGGCGGGACATGCCGGAGAGCGCGCCGATCTCCTCCTGGGTGATCTCCAGATGCGCGGTCGATTCCGGATAGAGAATCGGGTTGAACAGTGAGGCGATGCTGCGGGCGAGGCGCGCGGTCGCATCGAGGGTGCGATTGACCTCGAGCATGCCAATAAACTGGCCGAGCCGCTCGTTGAGCTGGCGCACCAGAAAGCGGTTGAAGCCGACGCTGTTCTCGAACAGCCACATGAAGGCGCTGCGTTCCATCAGCGCGACGCGGCTGTCGCGCAGCGCGACCACGTCATAGCGGCGCGGCTCGTTCTTGAGTACGCTGCCCTCGCCGAACCAGGCCCCTGCCGTCAGCCCGGCCAAGCTCGTCTCCTTGCCGTCCCGCGAGACCCCGCCCATGCGGGCAAGGCCGCGCACCATGCCGGCCCAATAGGCAAAGATATCGCCGCGCATGAACACGGTCTCGCCGGTGCCGTAGGACCGCTCCGTGATCCCGGCACGCGCGACCTCGATCTCCGCTTGCGTGAGCTCGCGCGACCAGGCGGCGACGCGCTTCAGATGATCTTCTGAAATCATGATCTCGCGGCCAGCCGCACCGTTTGGTCACTCCATCTTCTGTTGCATTGCAACATGATTATGACGACCGCACCCGACGAAAGATGAAGGCCGCTGCCGCCGGCAAACTTTGTCGCAGAATTGTCAGCCGCGAGACATTTCAAAATAGCGCTTTCCCCTATTGAGGACCACCTCGGGCGATGCGGCTTTTGATCCCAAACGGGAACGAGAGTGGCGCGGCTCCGGTCGAGACCATCTGCTGCATGGCCTCACCGGCATCACCGTACTAGGATCGCCGGACAGAACGGACGAAGAGCGCCGCTAAAAAGCGCCATCACCGGGAGGGTTTCGTTTGGTGGCTAACAGTCTTGAAGTGCGCGGCGTGTCCTTGCGATTTGGCGGCGTCCGTGCGTTGACCGATGTCAGTTTCGCCATCAAGGACGGCGAGCTGTTCTCGATCATCGGTCCCAACGGCGCCGGCAAGACTTCGATCGTGAACTGTATTTCCGGTCGCTACAAGCCGACTGAAGGCCATCTCTTCTACGGGGATCGCGACATCACCGGCTTGACGCCGAATGCCCGAGCCTCGCTCGGCATCGGCCGCACCTTCCAGAACCTGGCCCTGTTCCACCACATGAGCGTGCTCGACAACATCATGGTCGGCCGCCATCACCTCCTGAAGAACAATTTCCTGACGGGCTCGCTGTACTGGCTCACCGGCGCGCGCAAGGAAGAGCTCGAGCACCGCCGCAAGGTGGAGGAGATCATCGACTTCCTCGACCTGCAGTCGGTGCGGAAAGCCACCGCCGGCACCCTCTCCTACGGCCTGCGCAAGCGCGTGGAACTCGCCCGCGCCATGGCGCTGGAGCCTCGCCTCATCCTCCTCGACGAGCCGATGGCCGGCATGAACTTCGAGGAGAAGGAGGACATGGCCCGCTATATCGTCGACCTCAACGAGGAGTTCGGGATGACGGTGGTGATGATCGAGCACGACATGGGCGTGGTGATGGACATCTCCCATCGCATCATGGTGCTGGATTTCGGCAAAAAGATCGCCGAAGGGGACCCTGCCACGGTGCTCGCCGACCCTCACGTCAGGCGCGCCTATCTTGGCGAGGAAGACGAGGTGCTGGTCGATCCCGACGATGCACCGCCGGCGCAGGAGAGCGCCGCATGATGGATTACGCAGGCCGCGTCGCGCAGGCCGACACCTATCCCAAGATGCTCCGGCTCAACGCGAAGGAGCACGGCAACGAAATCGCATTGCGCGAGAAGGATCTCGGGCTCTGGCGTCTCTTCACCTGGAACGACTATCAGGCCCGCGTGCGCGACTTCGCGCTCGGTCTCGTCGAAATGGGCCTTGGCCGCGGCGATGTCATCGGCATCATCGGCGACAACCGGCCGGACTGGGTCGCGGCGGAAGTGGCAACCCACGCGATCGGCGGCCTCAGCCTCGGACTTTATCGCGACGTGCTCGACGAGGAGGCCTCCTATCTGCTCAACTATGGCGAGGCGCGGCTCGTCTTCGCGGAGGACGAAGAGCAGGTCGACAAGCTGCTCACCCTCGCCGAGCGCGCGCCGAAGCTGAAGCACATCATCTATTCCGATCCGCGGGGGATGCGGAAATACGACGACCCGCGCCTGATGTCGGCGGAGAAATTCGCCGAACTCGGCCGCGCGCGGGCCGCTCGCGAACCGGAGCTCTACGACCGCCTCGTGGATGCCACCAAGGGCGAGGACGTCGCCATCCTCTGCACGACGTCGGGCACCACGTCCCATCCCAAGCTCGCGATGCTCGCCGCCGGCCGGGTGCTCGGTCACTGCGCGACCTATCTTGCCTTCGATCCGAAGGGACCGGACGACGAATACGTCTCGGTGCTGCCGCTGCCATGGATCATGGAGCAGGTCTACGTGCTCGGCAAAGGCCTCTTGTGCCGGATGAAGATCAACTTTGTCGAAGAGCCCGACACCATGATGAACGATCTGCGCGAGATCGCGCCGACGTTCGTGCTCTTTGCCCCAAGGGTCTGGGAATCCATCGCCGCCGACGTCCGCGCCAAGGTGATGGACGCAACGCCTCTCAAGCAGCGCCTGTTCGACGTCGGCATGAAGAGCGGCCTCGCTGCGCTCGAACAGGGCAAGCGCTCGGGCCTTGCCGACGCCATCCTGTTCCGCGCGCTGCGCGACCGCCTCGGCTTCACCCGCCTGCGCTCGGCCGCGACCGGCGGCGCGGCGCTCGGCCCCGAGACCTTCAAGTTCTTCCAGGCGATGGGCGTGCCGCTGCGCACGCTCTACGGCCAGACCGAACTGCTCGGGGCTTATACGCTGCACCCCGAGGGCAAGGTCGATCCCGACACGACCGGCGTGCCGATGGCCGACAATGTCGAGATCCGCATCGACAATCCCGACGTCCACGGCGTCGGCGAGATCGTGGTGCGGCATCCCAACATGTTCCTAGGCTACTACAAGAACCCGGAAGCGAGCGCCGCCGACATCAAGGACGGCTGGATGTGCTCCGGCGATGCCGGCTATTTCAACGCGAACAACCAGCTCGTCGTCATCGACCGCATCAAGGATCTCGCCGAGACCTCACGCGGCGAGCGCTTCTCGCCGCAATTCATCGAGAACAAGCTGAAATTCTCGCCCTATATCGCCGAAGCCGTGGTGCTGGGCGCCGGCCGCGACGCGCTCGCGGCGATGATCTGCATCCGCTACTCCATCATCTCGAAATGGGCGGAGAAGAACCGCCTCTCCTTCACCACCTACACCGACCTCGCCTCGCGGCCCGAGGTCTATGCGCTGCTGCGGAAGGAGGTCGAGACCGTCAACGCCACGCTGCCGCCGGCCCAGCGCATCTCGCGCTTCCTGCTGCTCTACAAGGAGCTGGATGCCGACGACGGCGAGCTCACCCGCACGAGAAAGGTGCGCCGCAGCGTCATCAACGAGAAATACGCCGGCATCATCGACGCGATCTACCGCGGCGATTCCGACATCCCAGTCGACACCGTGATCCGCTTCCAGGACGGCACCACGCAGCGCGTGCGGACGACATTGCGAGTGGTGGACCTCGGCGGCCACGGGCACATGGCGGAGGCGGCCGAATGAGCCAGGTGTCCATCGCGCGCGGTGCTGCTTTTCGCCTCTCCCCGCTTGCGGGGAGAGGCCGGAGCGCGTCAGCGATCCGGGTGAGGCCCTTTACAGTCGGGGCTTGGCAAGAAGTCGTCATGCCCGGGCTTGTCCCGGGCATCCACGTTCTTCGTTCCGCGTGGCTAAGCGTAGATGGCCGGGACAAGCCCGGCCATGACGCCGTGGAGGCTTTTCCGCTCAAATTGTCAGGTCATATCGAACTGCCCCGGCCGCAGGCGGGGAGAGGCGAAGGACAGCATATCACATGAACACCGCCTTCCTCATCCAGCTCCTGGTCAACGGCCTCGTGGTCGGCACGCTGTACGGCGTGGTCGCGATGTCGTTTGTGCTGATCTACAAGGCAACGCAGGTCGTCAACTTCGCGCAAGGCGAGCTGCTGCTGGTCGGCGCCTGGGTGTGCTGGGCGCTGCTGGCGAAGTACCAGGTGCCGTTCTGGATCGGCATGCCGATGACGCTGGTATTCATGTTCGTGTTCGGCATCGCGGTGCAGGTCCTCATCCTGCGGCCGATGATCGGCGAGCCCATCATCTCGGTGATCATGGTGACGATCGGTCTCTCCACCGTGCTGCAGGCGACGCTGAAATGGATCTTCGGCGTCAATCCGCAGCCGTTCCCGCGCGTGTTCGAAAGCCAGTCCGTCAGCCTGTTCGGACTGCAGATCCAGACCGTCTATGCCATGAGCCTGGTGGTCTCGGTCGCCATGATGATCGGCATGGCCTGGTTCTTCCGCGCTTCGAAATACGGCCTGGCCATGCGCGCCACCGCGTTCAACCAGCAGGTCGCCCAGTCGCTCGGCATTTCCGTCAAGAGCGTGTTCGCGATGGCCTGGGCGATCTCAGCGACGGTCTCGGCGGTCGCGGGTGTCGTCGTCGCGGTCGTGAACGGCGTGTCCTCGGGCCTTGCCGCCTACGGCATCAAGGTATTTCCGGCGGCAATCCTCGGCGGGCTCGACTCCGTCGGCGGCGCCGTGCTCGGCGGCATCATCATCGGGCTGCTCGAGAACGTCGCGCAATATGTCGACAGCGAATACCTGCACTGGGGCAATCTCTACGAGATCGCGCCGTTCTACGTCCTCATCATCGTGCTGATGATCAAGCCCTACGGGTTGTTCGGCACCCACGACATCGAACGGATCTGACCATGGCCGGCCCTGCCCTCATTCCTGCTGGTGATTTCCGCACCTCTTACGCGGCGGACACCACGATCTTCCCGACCACCACCAGCCGCAACTTCGCCATCGCGGGCGTAGCGCTGCTGTGCCTCGCGCCGCAATTCTTCAGCGGATACTGGCTCAGCATCCTGATCCAGATCGGCATCTTCTCGATCGCCGCGCTCGGCCTCAACATCCTGGTCGGCTTCACCGGCCAGATCTCGATCGGGCACGCCGCCTTCTTCCTGCTCGGCGCTTTCACCTCGGCCTACATCTCCAACAACGCGCCGATCCCCGTGTTCTTCGCCATTCCGCTCGCCGGCATCGTCACCGCGCTGGTCGGCCTGATCTTCGGCATCCCAGCGGCACGGCTGAAGGGCCTCTATCTCGTCATCGCGACGCTGGCCGCGCAATACATCCTGCTCGACTTCTTCTCCCGCGCCGAATGGTTCTCCGGCGGATCGGTGCCGGCGAGCGCGGAGCCGTTCTCGATCTTCGGCTACACGCTACGGGGCGACAGGCAGTATTTCTACGTCGTGCTGGCCTATGTGCTCGTCAGCTACATCCTCGTCACCAATCTGATGCGCACGCGGGACGGCCGCGCGCTGGTGGCGATCCGCGACCATTATCTCTCCGCCGAGATCATGGGCATCAACCTGACGAAGTACCGCACGCTGTCGTTCGGGCTCGCCGCCTTCTTCGCCGGCATCGCCGGCGCGCTCTACGCGCACTACCAGCTCGTGGTGTCGCAGGAAGGTTTCGGCATCGAGCGCTCGATCCTGTTCCTCGCCATGATCATCATCGGCGGCACCGGCTCGGTCATGGGCACGCTGATGGGCACCGCCTTCGTGGTGCTGCTGCCGGAATTCATGGAATTCATCAGCCTGTCCCTGAAGGGCGGCGCCATCGACAAGGCGCTGTCACTCAACACCAACATCACCTTCCTGCGCGAAATCGCGATCGGGGCAATCATCATCGCGTTCCTGATGTTCGAGCCCGACGGCCTCGCGCATCGCTGGCGGCAGATCAAGGCGTACTGGAAACTCTATCCGTTCTCGCATTGAGCGCGGGCAACTTCACTTAAACAATAAACAGGAGGAACCGACCCATGACGATGAAGTCACTTTTGAGCACCGCATCGCTCGCGCTCGCGATCGCCGCATTTTCGGCCGGCGCGCAGGCGCAGATCGCGATCGGACACCTCGCCGACTATTCCGGCGGCACCTCCGACGTCGGCACGCCCTTTGGCCAGGCCGTCGCCGACACCTTCGCCTGGGTCAACAAGAACGGCGGCGTCGGCGGCAAGCAGCTCAACCTCGACACCAACGACTATGGCTACCAGGTGCCGCGCGCGATCGCGCTCTACAAGAAGTGGTCGGCGCCGGACGGCAAGGTGGCCGCGATTATGGGTTGGGGCACCGCCGACACCGAGGCGCTGACCGGCTTCCTCGCTCAGGACAAGATCCCCGACATGTCCGCCTCCTATGCCGCCGCACTCACCGATCCCGAAGGCGTCAGCGGCAAGGCCAAGCCCGCGCCCTACAATTTCTTCTATGGCCCGAGCTACTCGGACGCGCTGCGCGCGATGCTGATGTGGGCCGCCGAGGACTGGAAGGCAAAGGGCAAGTCCGGCAAGCCGAAATTCGTGCACATGGGTGCCAACCATCCCTACCCGAACGCGCCGAAGGCCGCCGGTGAAGCGATGGCGCAGGAGCTCGGCTTCGAGGTGCTGCCGCCGCTGGTGTTCGCACTCGCGCCGGGTGACTACAGCGCGCAATGCCTGAGCCTGAAATCCTCGGGCGCCAATTACGCCTATCTCGGCAATACCGCTGCTTCGAACATCTCGGTGATGAAGGCCTGCAAGACCGCCGGCGTCGAAATCCAGTTCCTCGGCAATGTCTGGGGCATGGACGAGAATGCCGCGAAGACCGCGGGCGACGCCGCCAACGGCGTGATCTTCCCGTTGCGCACCGCAGTGAGCTGGGGCGGCGATGCGCCCGGCATGAAGACGGTGATGGAAATCTCCAAGATGTCCGACCCGACCGGCAAGGTCTATCGCCCGGTGCACTACATCGCGGCCGTCTGCTCGTCGCTCTACATGAAGGAGGCGATCGAGTGGGCCGCCAAGAACGGCGGCGCCACCGGCGAGAACGTCGCCAAGGGCTTCCACCAGAAGAAGGATTGGGTGCCGGCCGGGATGGAAGGCGTCTGCAATGCCTCGACCTGGACCGACAAGGACCATCGCGGCACGCTGAAGGTCGATCTCTATCGCACCAAGATCTCGGGCGCGACCGACGGCGACCTCAACGATCTCATGGCCAAGGGCACGATCAAGCTCGAGAAGGTCAAGACCGTCGAGTTGCCACGCAAGCCGGAATTGCTGGGCTGGTGAGCCGAGCATTTGCCGAGCCCAGAACTGTCATCCCCCGCGAAGGCGAGGGATCCAGTACGCCGCGGCCTTTCGGGGAACGTCAGGCGTCTCTGGAATACTGGGTCACCCGCCTTCGCGGGTGACGACACCGAGAAAGTAGCTGATCATGAGTGAAACGGCCCAGATCGAGCGTCCCTCCCCGAGCATCGTATCCGCGCCTCCCCTGCTCGCCGTGCGCAACATCGAGGTCGTCTATGACGACGTCATTCTGGTGCTGCGCGGCCTCAGCCTCGACGTGCCCAAGGGCGCGATCGTGGCGCTGCTGGGCGCCAACGGCGCCGGCAAGTCGACGACGCTGAAGGCGATCTCGGGGCTGCTCAAGACCGAGGACGGCGAAGTCACCCGCGGCGAGATCCTGTTCGAGGGCGAGCGCATCAACGGCATCGATCCCGACAAGATCGTCCGCCGCGGCATCTTCCAGGTGATGGAGGGCCGGCGCATCGTCGCCGACATGACGTCGCTGGAGAACCTCAAGCTCGGCGCCTTCACCCGCAGGGACCGCGAGGTCGATTCCGACCTCGACATGGTCTTCAACTATTTCCCGCGCCTGAAGGAGCGCACCGGCCTTGCCGGCTATCTCTCAGGCGGCGAGCAGCAGATGCTCGCGATCGGCCGCGCACTGATGGCGCGCCCGAAGATGATCCTGATGGACGAGCCCTCGATGGGCCTGTCGCCGCTGCTGGTGAAAGAGGTGTTCTCGATCATCCAGAAGATCAACCGCGACCTCGGCGTCACCATCCTCCTGGTGGAGCAGAACGCACGCGCCGCTCTGTCGGTGGCGAGCCACGGCTATATCATGGAGCAGGGCAAGGTCGTGCTTGACGGCAGCGCCGACGAATTGCGCGACAACGAGGACGTCAAGGAATTCTATCTTGGCGGCGCCGGCGACCAGCGCAAGAGCTTCAAGAACCTCAAGAGCTTCAAGCGGCGCAAGCGCTGGCTATAGCGTTTTCAAGCGAAGTGGGAACTGGTTCGCGTGAAGAAAACGCGTCAAAACAAGATGGCTCTAACCCAACACCTGCTCCGCTTCCGCGACTGCGCAGAGAACATGATAGAACGACGACGCGGGAATGATGTCGATCAGCGATTTGCCGTCGCGATCGAACTGGTCGTACCAGCCGCCCCTCACGGGATGGCTGAGATAATGCCGTTCGAGCCGCACCAGCGCGGCGCGCGCTTCCTCGGCCGCGCCCGCCTCGCCGGATTCCGCCTGCGCGATCCACGCCTTCGCGATCTCGGTCTGCGGCCAAAGCCGGCGGGTGCTGCGGCGAATGTTGCCGATGTCGTCCCCCTCGTCGATCAGGCAGCCCGTGGCCTCGTCGCGATAGCGCATCGCGGTCGCCAGCAGCTCAGCGCGCCGCTGCCCGGTGGGGCAGCCCGTGATGCGCTCGAACCCCTTCAGGAGCCAGACCCATTCCGCCTGATGGCCCGGCTCGACGCTGACCGGCTCGATCTTCGACCAGTCCTCCTCGAAATACTCCGTCAGGATGCACTTTTGCTTGTCGTACAGATTGGCCAGGAACAGCGCGAAGAATTCGCCGGCGCGGTTCTGGAACGACAGATCGTGGGTCGCGTCGAAACAGGCGATCATCGCCTCGAACAGATGCATGTGCGGGTTCTGCCGGCGCGGCAACGAGACCGGAAGGCCTTCGTGCACGCCCCCATGTGGCGAACGGAGATGGCCGTCGAGGAAAGCGAGCAGCGCATCGATCTCGGCGCGAACCTGCGCATCCTGGTCGAGCGCGTAGACGGTCGCGAGAGCAAACAGGATGAAGGCGTGGTCGTAGGCATCGCGCCGGCCGTCCAGCACCGTCCCCTCCGGCGTCAGCCGATGCACAAAGCCGGGCCGGCCGTCGGGCGCCTTGGCTTTGGCCAGCAGATGTTCCAGTCCCTTCAGCGCGACCGCGCGCCCCTCAGGATACCAGCCCATCTGCGCCGCCTTGGCGTAGCAATAGATCTGGCGGGCCTGAACGAACACGCGCCGCGGCGCAGCCGCATCCGCAGAACCGTCGCGGTACAGCCGGTCGATGAAGCCGCCCGTGGCCTGATCCCAGCCGACCGTCGACCACAGCGGCAGCGCCTCGTCGACCATGCGGCGCTTCAGGCGCGCGACGACATCCGCAGCCTCATTCGCCGCCGCAATGCTTCCCATGTCCGACATCGGGTCCTCTCCAGGCCTCACCAATGGCGGTCTGATACCCATGCCGGTGGCGGCGCGCAACGGATGCCAACACGGAAAGAACAGCCATGACCGCCCATTACGACGCCCGCGAGACGCGGGAGCCGGCAGCCCGCGAGGCCGATCTGTTCTCCCGCCTGCCGGAGGTGCTGCGAGCCGCGATGGCCGCCCCGGCCTACGCCGAGCGGCTGAGGGGTCTTGATCCCGCCACCGTGGCCTCCAGGACCGCGCTGGCGGGCCTGCCGGTGCTGCGCAAGTCGGAACTGCCCGCTTTGCACAAGGCTTCTGCGCCCTTCGGAGGCTTCGTGGCGGCGGTCCCCGGCTCATTTGCCCGCCTCTTCACCTCCCCGGGCCCGATCTTCGAGCCGGAGGGACGGCAGGCCGATCCCTGGCGCGGCGCAAGGGCCCTGTTCGCGGCCGGGTTCCGGCCCGATGACATCGTCCTCAACACCTTCAGCTACCATCTCACCCCCGGCGGCTTCATCTTCGACGCGTCGGCGCGTGCGCTCGGCTGCGCCGTGATCCCGGCGGGCCCCGGCAATACCGAGCAGCAATTCGAGCTGATCGAGGCCTACCGCCCGGTTGGCTACAGCGGCACGCCGGACTTCCTCAAGATATTGCTCGATGCGGCGGCGAGCTCGGGCCGCGACGTCTCCTCGATCAAGCGTGCACTGGTTTCGGGGGCCGCGTTCCCGCCGTCGCTCCAGGCCGAGATCAAGGCGCGCGGCATCGACGCCTACCAGGCCTTTGGCACCGCCGATCTCGGCCTCATCGCGTTCGAGACCGGGGCGCGCGAGGGCATGGTCGTGAACGAGGATCTGATCCTGGAGATCGTCAAGCCCGGCACCGGCGATCCCGTGGCGCCCGGCGACGTCGGCGAGATCGTGGTGACGTCGCTCGACCCGCATCATCCCTGGATCCGCCTTGCGCTCGGAGACCTCACCGCCGCTCTACCGGGTCCAAGCAAATGCGGGCGCACCAATATGCGCATCAAAGGCTGGATGGGCCGCGCCGACCAGACCACGAAGGTCAAGGGCATGTTCGTGCGTCCCGAGCAGATCGCCGAGATCGGCAAGCGTCATTCCTCGCTCGGAAGACTACGCCTCGTGGTCACACGGCAGGGCGAGACCGACGCGATGACATTGAGAGCGGAAACGGCGACCGCGAGCGAGGCGCTACGCGAAGAGATCGCCGGAACTCTGCGCGCCGTGACCAAGCTCGGTGGCGCCGTCGAGCTGGTCAACCCCGGCGCACTGCCGAATGACGGCAAGGTGATCGCGGACGAACGCTGACTTCAAGTGACGTCGAGTCGCGGATGCGTGAAGCGCATCCCTTCGCAGCCGAGATCCACTCGCCGTCGCGCAGAAGCCATGCGTGATGCCCGTACTTATCCCCGAGCTGCCTCCAGTCGCGACCATCTCGTTTGGCCCGTTACGAAGGCCTTCTCCAAGGGCCCCGGCCCATGTAAATCGGCTACGGCCCGGCCAAAGTGCTTGCACCCGCCATTCTGGCGCGAGTCCGGCGTGGCCTAGAAACCTTGCATCGTCGCTGCCGCTCCCGTATTACCAACCTTGCTACGATATGGCCGGAATCGGCCCTTTCTGGACCCCCAAAACGTGCTTGAACGAACCCTCGTCACCATCGCCGAGACCGAAACCATTGAGGAAGCCTTCCGGCGCCTGAATGCCAACATGCTCGGCATCCTGTTTGCGCAGGATGCGAGCGGACGAATCGTCGGCGCGGTGACGGACGGCGACATCCGCAGGCGCATGCTGACCGGCACCACGATCCAGGACCGGGTCGCAACCTGCATCAACCGCAACTTCGTCTGGGCCCGGACCGGCGGTCCGCGCGAGCAGATCCTCAAATTACTCGACCAGCGCGTGCACGTGGTACCGATCCTCGATGGCGAAGGACGGCTCGTCGACGTGTTCAGCCGCGAGCTGTTCAACCTGTCCGAAGAAAGCGAAGTGTTCGCGCGCGCCCGCTCGCCGGTGCGGATCAGTTTCTCCGGCGGAGGCACCGACCTGACGCACTATTTCGTGGCCAATGACGGCGGCGCGGTCATCAACGCCACGATCAAGATGTACGCTCACGCGACGCTGCGACGACGGAACGATTCCAGCATCCGGATCTATTCGCACGATTTTCGTCGCACGATCGAGGCCGACAATCTCGCAGAGCTGGGAACAGACGGAGATCTTGCGCTGATCAAGTCCGTCGTGCGCCTGATCAAGCCGGCTTACGGGTTCGAGCTCGAAGTCTCCGCCGACTTCCCGGTCGGCTCCGGCCTCGGCGGCTCGGCGGTGGTCACCTCCGCCATCATCGGCTGCTTCAACGAATTCCGCGGCGACCAGTGGGACCGCCACGAGATCGCGGAGATGGCATTCCAGGCCGAACGGCTGATGCTCAACATTCCCGGCGGCTGGCAGGATCAGTACGCCACCGTGTTCGGCGGCTTCAATCACATGGAGTTCTTCTCCGACCAGAACACCATCGTGCCGCTGCGGCTCGATCCCAACATCATCGCCGAGCTCGAGGAGAGCCTGGTGCTCTGCTACACCGGCTCCGGCCGCGATTCCGGCGACATCCATCGCGACCAGAAGGCACAGCACGAGACCAGCGATGCCGTCGCCGCGGCCGCCAAGCAGAAGGAGGTGACGCGCGACATCCGGCGACACCTCTTGCGCGGCCAGCTCCTGGAATGCGGCCGGCTGATCGACGAGGCCTGGCACGCCAAGCGGAAGCTGAGCTCGAAGATCTCGTCGGACGCGATCGATGCGATCTACGATTTCGCCAAGCAGCATGGCGCAGTCGGCGGCAAGCTGTTGGGCGCCGGCGGCGGCGGTTATTTCCTGTTCTTCGTACGCCCATTCGAGCGCTACCAGCTGATCGCCGCGCTGGAACAACAGGGGCATAGCTGCTCGCGCATCATGTTCGAAGAGAACGGGCTGCGGACGTGGAAATCGCGTTTTCCCGCGCGATTCACCTGACTATGAGACGAGAATGTTGATGACATCGCCCAAACAGCCTGCTCCGGTCCGCATCGGCAACCGTCTTCTGGGCGACGGCGAGCCCTGCTACGTCATCGCCGAGATCGGCAACAACCACAACGGCGACTTCGACCGCGCCATTGCGCTGGTCGATGCCGCGGTTGCCGCAGGGGCCGATTGCGCCAAATTCCAGATGCGCAAGCTCGACGAGGTCTATCGTGCGTCGAGCTTGTCCGGCAAGGATGACGACCTTGCAGTCGAATATACGCTCGATCTGTTGCGGCGCTTCGAGCTTCCAACCGCGCAGCAGAAGAAGATCGCCGAGTACTGCGCTGCGAAGGGTATCCAGTATCTCTGCACGCCCTGGGACGCGAGCAGCGTCGCCGTGCTCGAAAGTTTCGGCGTGCAGGCCTACAAGGTTGCCTCGGCCGACCTCACCAATCTGCCGCTGCTGGCGCGCCTCGCCGCCACTGGCAAGGCGCTGATCGTCTCGACCGGCATGAGCACGACGGACGAGATCAAGGCCGCGGCGAAATTCCTCGACGAGCGCAACGCGAGTTACGTGCTGCTGCACTGCCAAAGCACCTATCCGGCCGCGCTGCACAACATCCATCTGCGTTTCATGGAGACGCTCCGCGAGATTCATCCGATGGTCGGCTATTCCGGTCACGAGCGCGGCATTGCGGTGTCGACCGCCGCGGTGGCCCTCGGTGCCGTCGTCATCGAACGCCACATCACCCTCGGCCGCGAGATGGAAGGTCCGGACCATGCAGCAAGCCTGGAGCCGGAGGAATTCAAGTCGCTTGTCTCGGGCATCCGCGAGGTGGAAGCCGCGCGCGGCGAGAAGCTGGCCGAGCGCGCGCTGAGCCAGGGCGAATTGATCAACCGTGAAAACCTCGCCAAGAGCCTGGTGGCCGCGAAAGACCTTTCGGCCGGCACTGTGATCTCAGAAGCCGACATCGCGGTGAAGAGCCCGGGACAGGGCCTGTCGCCGCTGAAGATGCCGGCGCTGCTCGGTCGCAAGCTGACGCGGACGATGGCGGCTGACGATTATTTCTTCCAGAGCGACCTCGATGAAGGCGCGGCAAAGGCACGTCGCTACCGCTTCGATCGTCCCTGGGGCGTGCCCGTGCGCTATCACGACACCGAGCGCTTCCTGGAGATCTGCGAACCCGACATCATCGAATTCCATCTCAGCTACAGCGACATGGAGCGCGATCCCGCGGCCTATCTGTCCGGCACCTACGATCTCGGCTTCGTCGTGCACGCGCCCGAGCTGTTTGCCGGCTCCAAGCTGATGGACCTCGCAACGCCGGACGAGGCGCTGCGGCGCTATTCGCTGGAGCAGACCCAGGCGGTGATCGACATTACCCGCGGCCTGAAGAAGTACTTTCCCAAGACCAAGCGCCCGCCCATCGTCGCCAATATCGGCGGCTTCACCATGGACGAGCCGCTGCCGCCGCAGGAGAAGGCTGAGCGCTACCGCATCTTCGCGCAGAGCCTGACCGAACTCGACATGGACGGTGTCGAGCTGACGCCGCAGACCATGGCTCCGTTCCCCTGGCATTTCGGCGGTCAGCGCCACCAGAATATCTTTATCTTCCCGGAGGAGTCGGCGGCATTCTGCGCCAAGCATGGTTTGCGTATGTGCGTCGACATCTCGCACACCAAACTCGCCGCCAATCATTTCGGCTTCGACTTCGCGCAAGGTCTCGCCCAGCTCGGACCGCACACCGCCCATTTGCATTTCGGCGACGCCAAGGGGCTCGACGGCGAGGGTCTCCAGATCGGGGAGGGCGAGATCGATTTCGACGAGATCGGACAGGTGCTGCGCAAGCATGCACCGACCGCGTCCTTCATTCCCGAGATCTGGCAGGGCCACAAGAACATGGGCGAAGGCTTCTGGACCGCGCTCGAGCGTCTCGAGGGACACATCTGATGGCGCGCAAGACGCTGGCCGTGATCGCCGCGCGCGGCGGCTCGAAGGGCATCCCGCACAAGAACCTGCTCGATCTCTGCGGCAAGCCGCTGATCGCGTGGACGGTCGAGCAGGCACGCGCGGCCCGCGGCGTCGACGTTGTGGCGGTGTCGTCGGACAGCGACAACATCCTCGCCGCGGCCGAGGCCGCCGGAGCCGTCGGCGTGCGGCGCCCGGACGACATTTCGGGCGACTTCGCCTCCTCCGAATCCGCCTGGCTGCATGCGCTCGAGGCGGTCGACGAGCGGATGGGCCGGTTCGAGCGGATCGTCGCGCTCCAGGCCACCTCGCCGATCCGCGAACCGAGCGACATCGAGAACGCGCTTGCGACCTTCGATCGCGATCATCTCGACAGCCTGCTCTCGGTTTGCGAGGTCGAGGATTATTTCAACTGGCGTATCGGCGCGAGCGGACCGGAGCCGATCAACTACGATTATCGCAACCGCCGCATGCGCCAGCAGATCGAGAAGCGCTACCTGGAGAACGGGTCGTTCTACGTCCTGATCCCGTCCCTGCTGCGCGAGCAGAACAACCGCCTCGGCGGCAAGATCGGCTTCCACGTGATGGAGCGTCACAAGATGTTCCAGATCGACCGTCCCGAGGACGTCAAGCTTTGCGCCGCCATCATGCGAAGTTACGGCTATGCCTGACCTCAGCGCCTTTTCTCTCGCCGGCAAGATCGCGGTGGTCACGGGCGCCTCGCGAGGCATTGGCGCTGCCATTGCGACCGGCCTGCGAAATGCGGGCGCTACGGTGTTCGGCCTCAGCCGCTCCGGGACCGCGCCGCAGGATGTGACCGCCATCGCCTGCGATCTCTCCGACGACAAGGCGATCGACCACGCGTTCCGCATGATCGAGGCGCAAGGCGGGCGTATCGACGCACTGGTCAACGCCGCCGGCATCAGCCTTCCCGCCAAAGGCGAGGAAAGCGAGATTTCGCGCTTCCGCGCCACGGTCGCGACCGACCTTACCGGCGTTTATGCCGCCATCCTTGCCGCCTACCCGCTGTTGAAGAGGCCGGGCTCGGCTGCGATCGTCAACGTCACCAGCATCAACTCGGTCCGCGGCTTTCCCGGCAATCCCGGCTATGTCGCGGCGAAGGCTGGTCTAGCCGGGCTGACGCGCGCCCTCGCCGCCGACTACGCGCCCGACGGCATCCGCGTCAACGCGCTCGCGCCGGGTTACGTCGCGACCGAGATGACCGCGAAAAGTTTTGCCGACCCCGTCATGCACGAAGACAGGCGGCGCCATACCATGCTCGGCCGCTGGGGACGGCCTGCCGACATGGTGGGAGCCGCCGTTTTCCTGACATCGGAAGCCTCTGCCTATCTGACCGGTCAGGAGATCTTCGTCGACGGGGGCTGGACCGCCAAAGGCCTCGCCATCAGCTCGGATAGTAAATCGTGACTGCAACGCTGCAACGCATCGGCTTCATGCAGGGACGGCTCTCGGCCCTGGTCGACGGCAAGATCCAGGCCTTCCCGTGGAACGAATGGCGTGAGGAATTCCCGCGCGCGAAGGAACTCGGCCTGACGCGGATGGAATGGACCATCGATCAGGAACGGCTGCGCGAGAACCCGCTGGTGACGGAGCCGGGGCAGCAGGAGATTGTGGCGCTATCGCGCGAGAACGGCGTGCGCATCCCGAGCCTGACCGGCGACTGCTTCATGCAGGCACCGTTCTGGAAGGTCGATGCCGTCGTGCGCGACGCGCTCGTCGCAGACCTCGACCTTCTGATCACCGCCTGTAGCCGCATCGGCATCGAGTTCGTCGTGATTCCGCTGGTCGACAACGGCAAGATCGAGCGCGAGAGCGAGAGCGATACGTTGAAGCGCGTGCTGGTGGCTCGGCAGGAGTCGCTGACGAGGCAGAACGTCAAGATCGTCTTCGAATCCGATCTGCCGCCGGGCGAGCTTGCCAAGTTCATGGAGGCGTTCCCGGCCGACGTCTTCGGCATCAACTACGACAGCGGCAACAGTGCCTCGCTCGGCTATGACAGCGACGAGGAGATCGCGGCTTACGCGCGGCGCATCCTCAATGTGCACATCAAGGACCGCATTCGCGGCGGCACCACCGTGCCGCTCGGCACCGGCAACGCCGACCTTGCCAAGACGATCCGCCTGATTGAGCGGTCCGGCTACAAGGGCCAATACATTCTGCAAACCGCGCGCGCCGCCGACGGCGACCATGCCGGCGCGCTCGCCAGATATCGCGACATGACAATCGGCTGGATCGAGGACGCCGCGCGATGAAACTTGAGCTGAACGATCGCGTCGCTCTCGTCACCGGCGCCAGCCGCGGGATTGGGCTTGCGATCGCGACGACGCTCGCTGCCGAAGGTGCCAAGGTCGCGCTCGCCGCGCGGGGCGCCGATGCGCTTGATGCCGCCCGTGCTGCGATCGCCGGCACCACGTCGGCGCACGTGGCCGACGTTACCGATCCGGCCGGCGCCGCGGCCCTGACTCATGAGATCGAACGGCGCTGGGGGCGCCTCGACATCCTGGTCTGCAATGTCGGTAGCGGCGCTTCCGTACCGCCGGGGCAGGAGACTGCGGCTGAGTGGTCGCGCGTGATGGACCTCAACCTCTTCGCCACGACCAACATGATCGAAGCTGCGCGGCCGCTGCTGGCGCGCGGCAGCGACGACCGCGCAATCGTCTGCATCTCCTCGATCGCAGGCATGGCAGCGCTCGGCGCGCCCGTCACCTATTACGCCGCAAAAGCGGCGCTGAATGCCACCGTGCGCGGTCTGGCCCGCCCGCTGGCGCTCGAAGGCATACGCATCAATGCCGTTGCACCGGGCAATATCCTGGCCGCGGAAGGCACCTGGGCGCGCAAGCTTGCGGAAAATAGAGTTGCGGTCGAGGAGATGCTTGTGCGCGAGGTGGCGCTGCGCCGACTTGGCAAGCCAGAAGAGATCGCTGACCTCGTCGCATTCCTCGCCTCGCCCCGCGCTTCATTCATCACCGGCAGCGTCATCGTCGCCGACGGCGGCCAGTTGCGCAGTTGAACAGGAGCCTTCGCATGGCAAGCCCGTCTTCACGCTATGACCTGACCGGCCGTACCGCTCTCGTAACCGGCGCGGGCGGCCTGCTCGGGCGCCAGCATGTCGCCGCGCTTTCCGAGGCCGGCGCGCGCGTTATCGTCACTGACGTCGGGCTTGCGCAGGCCGAGGCGGCCGTTGCCGGGCTCAAGCAGCACGCGCCGTCCGCCGACCTGATCGCCCTGGCGATCGACGTCACCACGCTCGACTCAGTGCGGGCTGCCAACGAGCAACTTTCCGGTCGCGGCGTCTCCGTCGACATCCTCGTCAACAACGCAGCGATCGACCCCAAGGTGACCTCCGCACCGGGTGTGATGCATTCTTCCCGCTTCGAGGCGTTTCCGGTGCCGCAATGGCAGACGGAGATCGCCGTAGGCCTGACCGGCGCGATGCTGTGCGCGCAAGTGTTCGGCGGCGCGATGGCGGCGCGTGGCCGCGGCGTGATCCTGAACATCGCCTCCGATCTCGGCGTGATCGCGCCGGACCAACGACTCTACCGACAGCCGAACGTATCGCGCGAGGAAGAGCAGCCGGTGAAGCCGGTGACCTACTCGGTGATCAAGCACGGCTTGATCGGGCTGACGAAATATCTGGCGACCTATTGGGCCGATCACGGCGTGCGCGTCAACGCGATCTCGCCGGGGGGCGTCTTCAACAACCAGGACCCGGCCTTCGTCGAGCGACTGACGCGACTGATCCCGATGGGCCGCATGGCCGATGTCGACGAATACCGCGCCGCCGTGCAATTCCTCTGCTCGGACGCATCGAGTTACATGACGGGGCAGAATCTCGTCATGGATGGAGGGCGGAGCGTCTGGTAACCGGGCCTGGGCCGCGCACGCCGTCGACGAGACTGCGCCTGGCGCTCCTTCGACCATAGTTGCGGAGCACGCTGCGGCCCGGGCTTAAGCCGCCGCTGCCGCCTTGCACCTCGCGCTCAGCAGCTTTCCAAGCGCTTCGCGGCCACGAAGTCGGCCGGCTCATTCCTTCGAGAGCAAGACCGTCAGACCAGGGCAGCATTGCCCCCTGCTCCGACACCCGATTTCCTTGATCAATGCTGCAGAATACCTGCGAGATTCATGTGCGCGGGCCGCGAGTGCTCGATGCCGAGCAACGTCCGCCGATTGTCGTTCGTGCGCTGCAAGTGCAGGCTCGCAAGCGTCATTCCGGTGCAAGTGGTGACCGTAGTCCCTCGACCGCCGAATGGCTTGAGAAAGTCGAACACGCGACTGCCGAACATGTCGACGACCGACATCTCGCGGGCTCCGAGCGGCGGGATCTCCCCGAAGTCGCCCTCGATCTGCTCGCCGTCCTCGCGGATCAGCCTCGACGTCGGCCGCGCCGAGTGCGCATATTCGGGATCGGAGGAATGATTGATCAGCATCAGGCTGCTGACGATGTCGTCCGTCGCAATGATCTTCGGATTGATGCCCGTGAACCCGACATGTGCCTTGAGCCTGCCCTCGTTCAAAGGCCGGGCAAACGCGCCCGTGCGGTAGATCGCGACGTTGTCCTGATCGACATAGGTCATCGAATAGCTGGCCGGTGACGAACGGAAGCCGTCCATGCGTCCGCGCGACATCACGGCGATGACCAGGTAATCGTCCTGCGGCAGCTTGAGCGAGGCGAAAAGACGAGATAGCTCGATCTCGACGGAGGCGCCCGGCGCGTAGTCCTTTGGAAACTCGTAGGTCGCCCGATATTCTCCGTCGCGTGACAGGATGTGCAGCTTGAATTTCAGCTTCTTGCTGAAGCCCGAGGCGACCAGGCTGGCGAGCTCGGGAACGAGATCCTTGACCGTCTCGCGAAAATTTTTGCGCAGACTGCCGGCAACGAGGCTGCGGAGATACCTGATGTCGACCGGACGATACCAGGCGGGGATCGAGAAACCCATGCGCGACTCGACGCCCGCGAAAGTCGGGAACATGAATCTCGGCTCGTAAGGTTTCCAAGGACTGGATGAGAAACGAGTCACGCACGCGCCCCTAAAAATGATGCAGGCTGAACTTGCCGTTGGCAAATTCATAATAGCTGAACGGACTGGCGATGTTGGTGCCCTTGAACTCCAGGGCGAATCCTTCGGCCGCGCCGATCAGCCGGTCAGCCTCGGGGAAAAGATCCAGCGTGCTGATGCGGACTGCGCCCATCGGCGCAATTTCCGGCAGCACACGCTCGCCCAATGCGGTGCCGTCCAGGGCCATGAGCCGGGCCGTCCCCACCGAGACGCCTTCGGACGCCATGCAGGAGTTCACGAGCACCACGCCGGACTCCTTCAGGAATCGCGTGAGGTAGGATTGCATCCAGGCAGAGGTCGGGAACGGCGCTGCCGCGACGGGTTCGCGCTCGTGCGACAACGTTATCGCCCCGTGCTGTGAGAAATATTGTGCGTAATAGCCGGTGGTCACCTTCCGTCCGGGACGAAGCTTGGTCTCCTGCTTCGGGACCAGGGCCATCGCAACCGTTCCCGAAATGCCCGGACACAGCTCCGACGTCTGCAATTGCAATTGCCCGTTGACCCCGAGTTCCCTGTGGAAATATCCAGCCGGCTTGCCCGCTCCGTCGAAGAACCAGACATGCGCATCCACTTCCGGATGATCCTTCATGAAAACCGAGAAGTAGTTGAACGCGCAGACTTCCGTGGTGACAGTCGCGTCGTTGCGCAGATACAGCACAGCGGGCGGATAGCCCCTCGCAACGGCCTCGCCAATCAGCAGTTCACCGGGCATTCGACAAGACTCGGCGGGAGAGCAATGGACCAGCACAGGCCGAACCGGCTGGCGGCGTTCGACAAACCATACGCGATTTTCCGGCCCGCATGCTGAAACTTCGACGTAATTTGAGCGTCTGTTTACGCTCAGCCGACCGTTGAATCAACCGGGAATGGCGCCACGCCGAGCGGCTCCGAATACACGGCTCGCCACGAGCATGTCGGCAGCTTGGAAGGCAACCTGTCTCTGCGGCCGCGACGTAGCCGGAAGAGGCACTTCGACCTCGGTCGCACTTGCTTCCGGACCCGCCCCACAACCTTGCGTTGTGCCTGCGGCTCCCATATAACCAAGCTGCCTATGCGACGTGGTACCCGCCTGAACAGCCGGATCAGGGCCCATCGTTGGACATCCACCATGATTCAACGACCGTTCGTCAGCACCACCCCAACCACGGCGTCCATTCAACCGAGGAATCAGTGACGTGCGCTGGCAGGCAAAGGCGCGAGCGTTCTCGGTGCTGTCGAACATCCCCTTTGGCGAACACATCCACTACGCCCTGCAGCGCTACGTCACACGACGGCTGCCGCGGCCCGAGAAGCAGGTCAGATCCGTCTACATGCTCGCGCGGCGGCTGCTGGGCGTTCACGAAGCGTACGGTCTGCGGCCGCTACGGGATTCGACCTGCTTCGAGTTCGGCACCGGGCGCGATCTGATCATTCCGCTCACCTTCAGCGCGCATGGAGCGCAGCGCTTCATCACGGTCGACATCGCGCGCTTGGCCAAGCTGGAGCTGATCCGCTCCAATGCCGCCATCATTTCGAGACTCAGCGGCACCCGCCACCCCGATATCAATTCCCTAGACGATCTCGAACGTTCCTGGAGGATCGACTATCGCGCGCCAACCGATGCGCGGACGACAGGCCTGCCGGCCGGTTCGATCGACTGCGCGGTCTCCGTCGAAACGCTCGAGCACATTCCCAAGAGTGACATCGCGGCGATCTTGAACGAGCTGCGACGCATCGTGCGTCCTGATGGACTGGTCCTCATGCAGATCGACTATGGCGACCACTTCAAAGGCTTCGATCCGTCCATCAGCTCGTTCAACTTTCTGACCTATTCCGAGGAGGATTGGGCGCCCTTCCAGTCGCGCTTCCAGTACGTCAATCGTTTGCGCCACAGCGAGTATCTGAAGCTGTTTAGAGAGGCCGGGTTTGAGCTACTCAGCGATCAGCCCGATCGCCGGCCGCCGGAGCGGCATATTCTGGAACGACTGGCACCGTGCTTCAGAGGCTTCTCCGAAGAGGATCTGTTCACGCTTGGCTCCCTGATCATCGGCCGTCCGGCCGGTCCATCGAACCGAAATTGAAGATCGCCATTTGCTCGTTGCTTGGCAGAATTGCGGGCTGTGTCAGGGCAATTGCCGACGTCGAACCACAAAGCGGCGAAGCAATCGAGTCCTGTCGGCCAGCACCCACGGAAGAATGGGCGCCCGCTCCTCGACAATGATTGCCGCAAACAACGCAGCAATCTTCACCCAATATGTCGGCGTCGCGACAAAGTTCAGCATGCCGCCGATGTACATCACGTAGATGCCGTACAGCACGTAAAAAGCTAGAGCCGCCGTCAGATATCGTTCGACGATGATCGACCGGATCATGACAGCTGAGAGGAGCGCAGTGAGCCAACCGGCCCCCAGCAGGAAGATCCAGCCGAAATAAGGACCAAACAGTTCGAAGAAAATTTCGGGAAACCCGCCCGCGAACTGAAAACCGCCCATGATGTGTTCCGTCGTCCGCGGCTCACCAATGGTTTCGGACATCAGAAGCTGCGGGGTAGTGTTCCGTCCCGCAACGATGGGGCGGTCGAACAGGAAATCGAAGACGTGGCGCGCGTCCCAATCTCCGTTGACCAAAACGCGTTGATAGGACGCCCATCCTATCTCCGAGGGCTGCACCAGAACGCGCTCGACAAAAGCATCCAGCGCCGCCTGACCTTCGAACCCTCGGACCCTGGTCAGATTCCAATAGAGCGCGAATGCAATCATCATGGCCGTCAGCACAATGACGCCGGTGCCGGCCAGCACGATGCGGCGGTCGGTAATCCGGGACAGCAAGCTGAACAAACCTGCGCTCCCGAGATCTCGCGCCTGAACGATCAGCACCGCGGAAAACGGTATGACAAAGAACGCACAAAATCGGTAGAACGGCGAGAAACGCCCGCCTGCGAGAAATATGTAGAAGGTGAGGACGGCCAGCAAACCCACGAAGCGGTAATCGTATCGCTGGCGTCGCAATCGCTCGGCCACGAACATGGTGCCCCACCAAAAGCAGAGCATGTCGCCTCGTTCGATCACCTGGCGATGGAGGAAACCGGCCTGTTCGTTGAAGGTCCAACGCTCGATCTTGGCAAACAACGGAATGACACCTCCCTTAATCAGAGCACCGAAAAGCAAGATCAAGAAGAGGACGGACGCGTAGAACGTGACGTCCGAAAGGGTCAGTTGAGATTGGGACGCAGGCAGTCCGGGAGTTGGTGTCGCCCGCGCCCATTCATCGAGCGCCCTCGAATTGAAGACCCAGAGGAAGGGAAGAAGCGTCAGAAAATACGCAATCGACTGGAACACCGTCATGACGCCGGGTCCAATGAACATCTGAAGCTGAGACGAGAACACGGGCCCCGTGAGATCGATATAGAGCGAGGAAATCGTTCGCCATGCGAAGGTAAACAAAAGAAAGGCAAGACAAATGAGGATCGCCGACCTGAATAGCCCCAGCCAGACGAAGAAGAGCAGTATGGAGGCTCCAGCCAGAAGGGTCATTGCCGAAGTCCTAGCCGAGCCGCGCCGGCCGCCTCAAAAAGTAGGTCAAAAGACCGATAAAAAGCAGAATGCCCAAGCCCGCCAGGATGGCTCTTTGCACGAGATTGACTTCCCTTGGCCCTTCCGTCGCGGGAGACGAACCATCCTGCGGCCCCGTCATCTTTACGGTGCGTTCAATATAAGCCAGTAGAGCAATGCGCGTATCAACGTTGAGTATCCTGTCGACCGAAGCCCCCGGACTCTCCATGAAGGCAACCCCGATGGACCCCCCCTCCGGCCGCGCCGGCGTGAAGTCCATACTGCCCTTCCTGAATGCATCGTTGAGCTGCGCTCTCGCATCTTGCAGGCGCGCGCGCACCGAATGAAACAACTCCATCCTCGGCTCGAATAGTCTCTTGTGTGCGGCCTGGATCGCAAGAATACCCTGTTGAAGCAGGGTCGCCGCTTCCTCCTTCGAGGCGGAGCTCGCCTCCAGGCGGATCGACGAATCGTCAATAACGATCCCGCGCAATGAGGCTCCACCAAATGCCCCACGCGAGTCGGGAAGCGCCTTTCGAGCATCGGCCAGGACAGTGCTCTGAAATTGGACCGCTCCGATTCGCGTCACCAGATCACGGGCACTTTCCATGGGCTCAACTCCTGCCCCAGCGGGCCCGAAAATACTTTGAAGGGTGGGCACCGTACCAATCGCGATCGTCGAGGTCGCGGTCCAGGATTCCACCTTCCGGCCGACGGCAAGCGAGCCCAGAGCAGCCAACAAGATTGCCCCGATCATGAGCGAAAGGACCCAATGTTTCCGCGCTGCTCGGACAGTAACATGGAACAATCTCGCGAGCTGCAGAAACGCTGGAGCTTGCGGCGAACGCTCGGCCATCGGCATGTGACTCTTGCCCCCCCCGGCAACCCCCACAACACGGATGGGGAACTCGGTCATTATCATACCGGGCTGTCTCTGGTTGATCAATCGGCCCATGGCCAAGAGCTCTCGATGAGCGATCTCGTATGATCGCCCGCCTGCGCTCCACCCGGCCGGCTCATTCGACAAGACAATCGACGACTTCTCCCTTGCTCGTTGCCTCCGGACCTCGCTAAACGTAAACAGCCCGCAACAGTTCCGGTCGCAGCGAACAGCTCGCCATTGACGGTGGTGCGGGGTCTTGTCACTCAGTGTCGTCCGCTAAGCCTTTGTCGACGATCGACCGACGTTGGGAGAAGATCCGGCCACCACAGCTCGATCCAACGAGAGCCAGAACCTTGAGACAGACATTTGCTGCTCACCTTCGACCGAGGTGCCGATGCGGAGAGCCGTCATGCTGAGACAGGCCGCGATCCTCGTCGGGGGACTCGGCACCCGCCTCGGCGAACGCACCAAAACCGTTCCGAAGCCGATGCTCGACATCGGCGGGCGACCGTTTCTCGACACGCTGATCGACGAACTCGTACGCTATGGCGTGTTCGATGAAATCCTGCTGCTGGCGGGCCACAAGGCGGAGATCGTCGAGACGCACTACGCGGCAGCCGCCAGGGGGCAGACGCGAATCGTCGTGTCCCGCGAGACGGAGCCGCTCGGCACCGGCGGCGCGCTCGTACATGCGCGCAACTTGCTGCACGACCGCTTCCTGCTGCTGAATGGAGATTCTCTGTTCGACTTCAACCTGCTCGATCTGATCGCCCGCGCGCATGACGGTCGCGTTCACATGGCGTTGCGGGACGGCGTCGTCGGGGACCGCTATGGCCGCGTCGTACTCGATGGTGACATGGTGCGCGACTTCATCGCCCCGGGTGCGGGGGCCACGGGGCCGGTCAATGCCGGCATCTACGTCATCGACAAGTCCGTTCTCGGCGAGATCGCGACGCTTCCCGCTTCGCTCGAGCAGGAAGTCTTCCCCAGCCTCGCCAAGTCCGGCGCGCTGCGCGGCACGGCCTATCGCGGCTACTTCATCGACATCGGCATTCCCGACGATTTCGCTCGCGCCGATCGCGAATTGCGCCGGCAACTGCAGCGGCCGGCCGTGTTCTTCGATCGCGACGGCGTGCTCAATCACGATTCAGGATACACGTTCGAAACCCACAAGCTCGACTGGATCGATGGCGCACGCGAGGCCGTAAAGGCCGTGAACGATGCCGGTTATTTTGCCTTCGTCATCACCAATCAGTCCGGCGTCGCGCGCGGCTACTATGAGGAGCACCACGTCGTCACTCTGCACCGCTGGATGGCAGATCAGATGGCAGAGGTCGGCGCACATATCGATGCATTCGAATACTGTCCCGATCACCCCGACGGAACCGTCACGCGTTACTGTCGTGTGAGCGACCGGCGCAAGCCGGCGCCGGGCATGATCACCGATCTCGCCCGGCGCTTTCCGATCGACATGACGCGCAGCATGGTGATCGGGGACAAGGAAAGCGACATGGAAGCGGCACGGGCGGCCGGCCTGGCGGGTCACTTGTTCGAAGGCGGAAATCTGGAGGCTTTCGTGAAACAGCGCCTGAGACCGACCGACAGGCCTTAGGGGCGCGACGAAAAACGCTGCATCCCCGGACATTTGACAGCCTCCGAGCGCAGCTCTGTTGCGTGCGACCGTCAGTGTGCTATAGCGCCATCTTGTTGCGAATATTGGCGTAATCGCCTTTTGGGGTCCGGCATGGCAGATCTGAGGGACGCCCGCGTCCTCGTTACCGGGAGCGACGGCTTCATCGGTTCGCATGTCGTCGAGGAGCTGGTGAAAGCCGGAGCCCGCGTCAAGGCGGTCGTCTATTACAATTCCTTCAACTCCTGGGGCTGGCTCGACACGATACCTGCCGACATCATGGCGTCGGTGGAGGTGGTGGCCGGCGACATCCGCGACCCTCATTTCATGATCGCGGCCGCCGGCGGCTGCACCGACGTCCTGCACCTGGCGGCGCTGATCGCCATTCCCTTTTCCTATGTCGCCCCCGGCTCCTATGTCGAGACCAATGTGCGCGGCACCGTGAACGTGCTCCAGGCCGCGCGCATGGCGGGCGTGCGGCGCTTCGTTCAGACCTCGACCAGCGAGGTCTACGGCACGGCGCAGACGGTTCCGATCAAGGAGAGCCATCCGCTGGTCGGGCAGTCGCCCTACTCCGCATCGAAAATCGCCTCGGATCAGATGGCGCTGTCGTTCCAGGCATCCTTCGACATGCCCGTCGTGGTGATCCGTCCGTTCAACACATTCGGCCCGCGGCAATCGGCGCGCGCAGTGATCCCGACGATCATCAGCCAGATCGCGACAGGCAAGCGGAAGATCCGCCTCGGGGCCGTCAGCCCGACGCGCGATTTCTCCTTCGTCACCGACACCGCACGCGGCCTGATCGCGGGCCTCACGGCGCCCGCGGAACAGGTCGTGGGCCAGACCATCAATCTCGGCAGCGGCTTTGAGATCTCGGTCGGCGCGACCGCGCAGATGATCGCCGATGTCATGGGGACCTCGATCGAAATCGAGACCGACGAAGCGCGCCTGCGCCCCGCCAACAGCGAGGTCGAGCGGCTCTGGGCCGACAATTCCAAGGCCCGCCAGCAGCTCGGCTGGAGCCCAGAGTTCGGCGGCATCGAGGGCATGCGGCAGGGTATGGTCAAGACGGTGAACTGGTTCACCAATCCTGCAAACCTCAGCCGCTACAAGGCTGACGTGTACAATGTCTGAGGCAATGGTGGACGGTCCCGTGACACGGTCAGGCTTCGACCAAGAAAAGATCGTCGATGCCGTGCGACGCGCGGTGGGAACGCCGAACGGCATTCTCGGGCTGCACGAACCGGTGTTCGCCGGCAACGAGATCGCCTATCTCGAAGAGTGCATCAAGAGCACTTACGTCTCCTCGGTCGGCCCCTTCGTCGATCGGTTCGAGCGCATGCTCGAGGAGGTGACCGGAGCCAAGCGCGCGGTCGCCGTCGTCAATGGCACGGCCGCGCTGCACGCCTGCTTCAGGCTCGCAGGCGTCGAACCCGGCGACGAGGTCATCTCGCCTGCGCTGACTTTCATCGCGACGACGAACGCGATCGCCTATTGCGGCGCAACACCGCATTTCGTCGACAGCTCACTCGAAACGCTCGGCATGGACGCGCGCGCACTTGGGGTGCGGCTCGACGCGATCGCGCAGAAGACTGCAACCGGAACCATCAACCGCGAGACCGGCCGCCGCATTGCGGCGATCGCTCCGATGCACACCTTCGGCCATCCCGTCGATCTGGACGCGATCGCGGCACTTGCAAATGATTGGAACATCGCGCTGGTCGAAGACGCCGCCGAATCGCTGGGATCGACCTACAAAGGCCGTGCGGTCGGATCACAGGCACGCCTTGCAGCACTCAGCTTCAACGGCAACAAGATCGTCACGACGGGCGGCGGGGGCGCCATCCTGACCAATGACGAGGAACTCGGCCGCCGCGCCAAGCACCTGACGACGACGGCGAAGTTGCCGCACAAATGGGCCTTCGTCCACGACGAGATCGGCTTCAACTACCGGCTGCCGAACTTGAACGCGGCGCTCGGCTGCGCGCAGCTGGAGCAGCTCGACGGCTTCCTGGCGAGCAAGCGGAAGTTGGCTTCGGCCTATGAGCGGGTTTTTGCGGAGGTGCCCGGCGTGCGCTTCTCGCGCGAGCCCGCGGGCACGACGAGCAATTACTGGCTGAACGCCATCCTGCTCGACGAGGCGTATGCCGACAGGCGTGACGACCTTCTCGCCGCGCTCAACGACGCCGGCTTCGGCGCGCGCCCAGTCTGGACGTTGATGCACAAGCTGCCGATGTTCGCACAAAGCCCGCGCGGCGACCTTTCGACGGCGGAATCCATCGAGCGCCGCCTGATCAACCTGCCCAGCAGCGCCAGCATCAGGACCCGCGATGAATAGAGGCGCGCGAAAGATCTGCTTCGTCACCGGCAGCCGCGCCGATTTTGGCCTGCTGGTCTGGCCGATGCGCGCGATCCGGGGAACGCCCGGACTGACACTTCAGCTCGTCGCCACCGGGATGCATTTCGCGCCGGAGTTCGGCTACACCTTCAACGCAATCGGCGAAGAAGGATTTGAGGTCGACGCGCGCGTCGAGACGCTGCTGAGCAGCGACACCGGCGCCGGCGTCGCGAAATCGGTCGGCCTCGGCGTCATCGGCTTTGCCGATACGTTCACTCGGTTACTGCCCGATCTCGTCGTCGTGCTCGGTGACCGTTTCGAGATGTTCGCAGCAGCGCAGGCTGCGATGTTCATGCGGCTGCCGATGGCGCATCTGTTTGGTGGCGACGTCACCGAGGGCGCGATCGACGAATCCACGCGCCATGCCATCAGCAAGATGTCGCACCTGCATTTCACCAGCAATCAGGACTCGACGCGGCGATTGATGCAGCTTGGGGAGCACCCGTCCCGCATCCATACCATCGGCTCGGTCGGCATCGACGCCATCAAGCATCTCGATCTGGTGGACCGCGACGGCATCAGCCGCGCGATCGGGATGCCGCTGGGTGAACGCAATGCACTCATCACGTTTCACCCCGTCACGGTCGAAGCCGGGCGCTCGGTGGCCGAACTGGACGAATTGTTCGCGGCCCTGTCGACGCTCGATCCCGCCTTTCGTTTCGTGTTCACGCTCGCCAACGCCGACGCCGAGGGCCGCGCCTTGAACGCCAGGATCGAGGCATTCGCGGCCGGCCGGCCGAACACGATCGCGGTCGCCTCGCTCGGCCAGCTTCGCTATCTCAGCCTGATGAGTCTCGCGGACGTGGTGATCGGCAATTCCTCGAGCGGCGTGCTCGAAGCGCCCTCCTTCGGCGTTCCCACGGTCGATATCGGCGACCGTCAGAAGGGACGCGCGCGCGCGGCCTCGGTGTTTCACGCGCCGCCCGAGCGCGGCGCCATTGCCGCCGCCATCGCGGCAGCGCTCCAGCGCGGCCGCCAGGCCACCGTCAACCCTTACGGCGACGGCGAGTCCAGCCGGCGATTTGCCGATATCGTTGCCGGCATCCCGGATTTCCGGCAGCTGCTTTCAAAGGGCTTCTACGAGCTTCCGCCAAGCGGAGAGCAGGCATGACCACGCACACGCTGATCATCGCGGAAGCGGGCGTCAATCACGACGGAAGCCTGGAGAAGGCACTGGCGCTGGTCGACGCCGCCGCCGACGCCGGTGCCGACATCGTCAAGTTCCAGACTTTCAACGCGAAGGCACTGGCGGGCGGCACGGCGAAGAAGGCCGACTATCAGCAGCGTACCACCGATGCTGCCGAGAGCCAGCTTGCCATGCTGGAACGACTCGAGCTGCCGCAGGCCGCGCATCGCACGCTGATCGAACGGGCCACGGAGCGCGGTATCGAATTCCTGTCGACGCCGTTCGACGACGCTTCGCTCGCCTTCTTGCTGTCGCTGGGGCTGCCGCGCATCAAGATCGGATCCGGCGATCTCACCAATGCACCGCTGCTGCATGCGGCCGCGAAAGCCGACGCGACGTTGATCCTGTCGACGGGCATGGCAACGCTCGGCGAGATCGAGGAGGCGCTGGGCGTCCTTGCGCATGGCTACGGCCCATCCGACGACCCACCCGGTACCGCCGCCTTCCGCGCGGCATGGCGCGATCCGGCCGCACGCACGGCGCTCGCACGGCACGTCAGCCTGCTCCATTGCACGACCGAATATCCCTGCCCCATCGGTGACGTGAACCTCGCGGCGATGGCGACGATGCAGACCGCATTCCAGCTTCCGGTTGGTTATTCCGATCACACCGATGGTTTCGAGGTTTCGGTGGCCGCCGTCGCGCTCGGCGCGACGGTCATCGAAAAGCACCTGACGCTCGACCGCAAGTCGCAAGGCCCCGATCACGCCGCCTCGGTCGAGCCGGACGATTTCAGGCGCATGGTCGTCGCCATCCGCAACGTCGAACGCGCGCTCGGCGACGGCGTGAAGACGCCAAGGGGATCCGAGATCAGGAACGTCCCTGTGGCGCGCAAGAGCATCGTTGCGGCGCGTGCGCTGAAGGCTGGCGAGACCATCGGACCCGCCGACATCACCGCCAAGCGACCCGGCGGCGGCCGGCCGCCGATCGACTATTGGTCGCTGGTCGGAACGGTCGCGCCGCGCGCGCTCGAGCCGGACGAACCGATCTAGCCTTGCGGCTTGGCTGGAACGCCGCGCAGGGCGGAGCCCGGCGGGCATGGAGCCGTGACCACCGACCCCATCGCGACCAGCGTATCGTTACCGATCGCGATATGATCCCTGACCCGGCTACCGAGACCGATGAAGCAGTTCTCGCCGATCTGGGCGCCTCCACCGACCACGGTTCCCGGCGACAGATGCGTGCAATCGCCGATCCGCACGTCGTGCTCGACGACGACAGCGGAATTGATGATGCAGTGATCGCCGATCCGGCTCCGCGCATTGACGATCGCGCCCGGCATGATGACGGTACCTGCGCCGATCATGGCCGACGGCGAGACGATCGCACGAGGGTGAACCACAGATGCCCAGCGTTTGACCTGCATGCGGTCGACGATCTGCCGGCGTGCGGGCCCCGCCTGCATCGATCCGATTCCCACTACGAAGGCAGCATCGGGATACTCAGGCGCGGCCTCGTCGGTTCCGAGATAGCTGACGTCGCCAAGCGTTCCGGGTTGGCGATCGAGGAAGCCGACGACCCTGAACTGGCCGGACGAGAGCGCCGCCTCGTAGACCATGAAGGCATGCTCGCCGCCGCCTATGATGATGAGATCATCCATCGCGATTCCCCTGCGCAGGGCGATCTTAACGGGGGACCGCGGGTCTTCAAACCGTCGATTCAGACCGCGAAACCCTGAGGTTAACAGAGGTGCTCACGGGGTGCCGTTGGGGTTGACGCCGCCTCTCGCAGCCGCGATATAGCAGGCTCAGCGGTGGGCCACCCCCGATATCTGGCGTAAACGAGGCAGATTGCCATGAAATCCTGGCGTAAGGCCGTCGTTGGAACGCGGGCGACCGTGGGCGAGGCTATTGCCGCCATCGAGAGCGGAAGCATTCAGATCGCGCTCGTGCTCGACGACCAGAATCGCCTGCTCGGCTTGGTCACCGACGGTGACGTGAGGCGCGGGCTGCTGCGGGGTGTACCGCTCACCGGCCTTGCGACCGACATCATGAACCGTGCACCGGTGTCGGTTCCTGCGACGCTGCCGCGCGAGGATCGCCTGCAGTTGATGCGGCAGAGGTCGATCAAGCAGCTCCCGCTTGTCGACGAGGGCGGCCATCTGGTCGTGGTCGAGACGCTCGATGAGCTGCTCGAGCCGGCTCACTATCCGAACCCCGTCCTGATCATGGCGGGCGGCCTCGGCGAGCGCCTGGGCGCGCTGACGCGCGACGTGCCGAAGCCGATGCTCAATGTCGGCGGCCGACCGCTGCTCGAGACGATCGTCCGCAACGTCGTGCAGCAGGGTTTTGGCAACATCTTCATCTCGGTCAACTACAAGGCAGAGACGATCAAGGACTACTTTGCCGATGGCGCCGCCTTCGGCGCCAATATCCAGTACATCCACGAAACCGAACGCCTGGGGACTGCAGGCGCGCTCGGACTGTTCAGGACGCCGCCGGACCTGCCGATGATCGTCACCAATGGCGACATCCTCACCACGATCAATTATGGGGCCCTGCTCGATTTCCACAACGGAACGCCGGCGGAAGCGACGATGGCGGTGCGCGAGCACAAGGTCCACGTCCCCTATGGCGTGGTATCCACCTCGGACGGTTTTCTCGATGCCATCCGCGAGAAACCGACGGAGAGCTGGTTCGTCAGCGCCGGGATTTACGTGATCGGCCAGTCCGTCTTCAGCCACGTTACGCCCGGCGTCAGCATCGACATGCCGACGGTGCTGGAGCGGGTGATCGCCGACAAGGGACGGGTCGCAGTCTATCCCATTCGGGAATACTGGCTCGACATCGGCCGCCTGGAGGATTTCGAGCAGGCTCACGCGGAGTTTCACGAGGTCTTCCCGTGACCTCGACAAAAGCCGTCGTGGTTGGCCTAGGCTCGATCGGTACAAGGCATGCGCGCATCCTGCGCGAGCTCGGGCTGGGGGTCGCGACCGTCAGCCGCCGCGAAGGCGGCGACTACGGGTCGATCACGCAGGCCATCGTGGCGGCGCAGCCGGACTACGTGGTGATCGCCACCGAGACCGCTCGCCATGCGGCCAATCTGCAAGAGCTCGCGCAGGCCGGCTTCGATGGCAAAGTCCTTGTCGAAAAGCCGCTGTTCGCGACACCGGCTCCTCCCCCGAAATATCCGTTCGCCCATGTCAGCGTCGGATACAATCTGCGCTTTCATCCCGTGATGACGACGCTGGCCGAACGACTGCGCGGGCGCAACGTGATCACCGTCGCCGCCTATGTCGGCCAGGACATCAGGGACTGGCGGCCCGGCCGCGATCATCGCGCGACCGCATCCGCCACGGTCGATTCCGGAGGCGGCGTGCTGCGGGATCTCAGCCACGAACTGGACTATCTCCTGTGGCTGTTCGGGCCGTGGCATCGCGTCGCGGCGCTCGGCGGCGCATCCGGCGCGCGCGACATCGACGTCGACGACCACCTCGACTTGCTGCTCGATATGCAGCGGGCGCCATCGGTCCACGTCCATATGGACTACCTCGACCGGCAGGGCATCCGCCGCATCCGCGTCAATGTCGATGAGGACACCATCGAGGCCGACCTCGTCGGCAGCCGCCTCACGGTCAACGGCAAGACGACGGAGATCCCCAGCGAGCGCGACCAGAGCTATCGCGACATGCATGTCGCGGCGATGCGTGGCGCCAGCCCGGCTTGCTCGCTGCCCGAGGCGCTCGGCGTCGTCCATCTAATCGACGCCAGCGAGCGGGCTCTACGCACCAAGACCTGGATATCGCCATGAGTCTCCTCTGCACCATCTGCGCGCGTGGGGGCTCGAAAGGGGTCGTCGGCAAGAATGCGCGCGATCTCCTGGGCAAGCCCGTGCTCGCGTGGAGCATCGCGCAGGCGCGCGAGACCGGCTTGTTCGATGCGATCGCCTTCAGCAGCGATTCCGACTCGCTGCTCGACTCGGCCCTGAAGGCCGGCGCCGACATCGCGGTCAAGCGTCCCGACGAGATGGCGACCGACACCGCGCCGAAGCTGCCGGCGATCCGCCACTGCCTCGAGCAGGCCATCGCGCAAACGGGCAAGACGCCGGAGATCTTCGTCGACCTCGATGTCACCTCCCCGCTCCGGCTGGCCTCCGACATCGCCGGCGCTGTGGCACTGCTGCGCGAGAGCGGCGCGCGCAACGTCATCACCGGCGCGCCGGCGCGCCGCTCGCCCTATTTCAACCTGGTCGAGCAGCGCACCGATGGCAGCATCGGCCTTTCCAAATCCGCCAATCCTCCGATCACGCGCCGGCAGGATGCGCCGCGCTGCTTCGACATGAACGCGTCGATCTATGTCTGGCGCGTCGCGCCGTTCCTGGAGCAGCCGGCGGTGTTCTATCCCGACACGCGTCTGTTCGAGATGCCGGAAGAGCGCTCGATCGACATCGATTCCGATCTCGATTTCGCGCTGGTCGAACTGTTGCTGCGCCAACGACTGTCGGCCTGAGGAGGCCCAAGCGATGACCACGAGCTTCAAGGCTCTGTTCGATCTGACCGGCCGCACGGCCGTCGTCACCGGCGGATGCGGCATCCTCGGCCGTCGCTTCGCCGAAGGCCTCGCCGAGTTCGGCGCCAATGTCGCGATCGTCGATCTCGATCAGGCTGCGACCGATGCGGCGGCCACCGACGTCACATCACGCCACGCCGTCCGCGCCAGGGGCTATGGCTGCGACATCACCGAGCCCAGTTCCGTCCGCACCACGGCCGATGCGATCGAGGCCGACCTCGGGCCAGTCTCGATCCTGCTCAACAACGCCGCCAGCAAGACCCGCGACGTCGATGCCTTCTTTGCGCCCGTCGAGAAATTTTCCCAGGACACCTGGCGCGAGATCATGGCGGTCAACCTGGACGGCATGTTCAACGTCGCGCAGGTGTTCGGCGGCCGGATGGCCGAGCGCGGATATGGCGCCATCGTGCAGACCGCCTCGATCTATGGCCTGATGGCGCCCGACCAGCGCATCTACGAAGGCTCCGAATATCTCGGCCGCGCCATCAACACGCCCGCGGTCTACACGGCCTCCAAGGCCGGCGTCATCGGCCTGACGAAGCACTTGGCGACCTACTGGGCGGCGAAAGGCGTTCGGGTCAATACCCTCACCCCCGGCGGGGTGGAGAGCGGCCAGAACGAGACCTTCAAGGCGCGCTATGGCGCCCGTATCCCGCTCGGCCGCATGGCGCGCGCGGACGAGATGGTGGGGACCATGCTGTTCCTGGTGTCGGATGCCGCGTCCTACGTGACCGGCCAAAACATCGCCGTCGATGGCGGACTGAGCGCGTGGTGAGCCGGCCGGGCATGCTCAGACAGCTGATCCGCAACACGTTGATATCCAGCGCGGCCTTCGGGATCTCGGCGGTGCTCGGCCTCGTCGTTATACCTGTCATCATCCGCACCTGGGGCGTGACCGAGTTCGGCCTGATCGTGCTGGCCCGTATCCTGCTGCCGAGCGGCATGATGGGACTGCTCGATCTGGGCCTCTCCGAGGTCACGACGCAAGCAGTCGCGCGGGCGCGGGAGCATCGCAATTGGCGGATCGCCGGCCAGCAGCTGGCGCTTCTGACCGTGATCGCGGGCTGCCTCGCAGGACTTGTCGCGGCCGCCATCTGGATCAGTGCGCCTTACCTGACCATCGCACTCCGTGTCGATACCGCTCACGCCGACAGGTTCTCGGATATTTTGCGCTACACCGCACTTGCCAACCTGGTGTTGATCCCGGCGCTGGTCTGGGAAGGCATTGTCAAGGGCTTTGAGCGCTACAACGTCCTGCGGCTCGCGGAGGTGAGCTCAACGATAGCCTACGTCGCCTGCACGATCTGGGCCGCCAATGCCGCGGCTTCGTTCGAGCTGGTCGCCTATATTTACCTCGCCAGCACCTTAATGCGCGCATGTCTGGTGTTCGTCGCTGCCTTCGTCGCCGTCGTGCGCAAAGTCAGACTTGCTATGTGGGACGCGCCGATCCGGCGCGAGCTCATTCACCGATGCGCGCTGTTCGCGCAGGGGAAGCTGACGGGCGGATTGGCGCTGCCGGTTCAACCCTTCCTGGTCGGCCTCTTGTTCGGGCCCAAGGGTGTCGGGGTGTACGACACCTTGGTCAGGCTGCCTCGGGTATCCAAGGTCGTCGTTGGTCTGCTGACATCGGCCCTGCTACCGGTGGCAAGCCGCCTCGACGAGCGCGGCAACGCTGCGGCGTTCCAGCGCCTCGGCGAATTTGGGCTGATCATCCTGCCGATGTTCACGGTTCCGCCGCTGGTGGCGGCCGCCGTGCTATCCCGCGAGATCATGCAGGCATGGATCGGCCCACAGATGGCTCCCTACGCCTTCTGGATGGGCTTGAGCTTCCTGGTCCCGATCTGCGCTCAGTACCTCGCCTTCGGCAACGTCATGTTCTTGACCCGAACAGACGTGCAGTCGCGTCTGAACCGGCTCATGATCTATCAATTGGCGGTGTGGACCGCAGTCGCGCTTGCGACGCTGCACCTGTTCGATGAACGAGCGTTGATCCTTGGCCAAGTAGTGGGGAACGCCGTCATTCTACCGTTGCAGATCCGGGCCGTGAGCCGCGGGTTGCAGCTTGACTCCTACCGCCTCCTGAGAGCACTTCTCGCCCAGGCCGTCATTCTGGTGGTCCTGGGCCTGTTGCTGCTCAAGCTTGCAGACCATTTGGCAATCCACAGCCTCTGGGGACTCGGGCTTGCGATCACCTCGTTCTGCGCGGTGAGCTGGGCCATCCAGTATTTTCTCGTTCTGGAAGACCGCCAGCGGGCGATCTTCGCGGAACTTGGCCAGCGTTTCGGCTGGGCGTCGACCTAGCTCGCAATGTACACCAGTATGTTCAGGAGATCGATGAACACCTTGATCGACACCAGGAGACACGAACGGTGCGCATAGGCCTGGTGGTCGATCACCCCAAGCGTGACCTGCCGGGGGCAGTCATGCTCGGTTATCAGCTCGCCCGGCGCGGCGCCGCCGTCGCGCTGGTGCCGATGTACGAGCAGGCCGTCGATGTCCCGCGACTTGGGCTGGACGCACTGGTCGTCAACTACGCACGTCCCGTCAATCTCGACCTGATGCGCAGCTTTGCCAGAACTGGCCTGGCGTTGTACGTGCTCGATACCGAAGGCGGCGTGCTGGCAGAAAAAGGCGGCAACTCGCCGCCGGCGATGGCCGCCCACATCAAAAGCAGCGGCTACGCCGACATATTGGCAGGCTATTTCTTCTGGGGTAGCCGGCTGCACGACGCCTTCCTCGCGGCCGGAACCATGAAGCCGGAGCAGCTTCATCTCACCGGGTGTCCGCGCTTCGATTTCGCTGCCCCGCGCTGGCGCGCGCTGCTCGACGGCGAGCCGCGAGGCTATCTGCTCGTCAACGCCAACTTTCCGCTGGTCAATTCGCGCTTCACCGGCAAGCCGGGCGGCGAGCGCGAGGCCATGGTGCGGGCCGGTTGGGACGGCGCCTACGTCGATCGCTTCATCGCGGACCTGAAGCAGGTCTTCGCCAACTATCTCGTCGAGATCGACCGGCTCGCCGCCGCGCGGCCCGACCGCAACATTCTCGTGCGTCCACACCCCTTCGAGAGCGAGGACGTCTATCGCAATGCGCTCTCGCGCCACGCCAACGTCCTGATCGACGGCACCGGCAGCGTGCTCGACCGCATCCGCAATGCAGCCGCGGTCATCCATCTCAACTGCGGGACGGCCGTCGAATCGGTATTGCTCGGAAAGCTTCCGCTCCAGCTCGAATATTTGAACACCCCGACCACGGCAGGCCACGCCGCGTTGCCCGCGCGTGTCAGCCGTCAGGTCGCCTCGTTCGAAGAGCTGCTCGGCGCGATCGATCACATCGAGCGCGAGACTGAGACCTTCGATTTCGCCCGCGTTCACGCCGCCGATATCGAGGCCTTCTTCCATCTCAACGACGGAAAAGCCGCCGAACGCGTCGCCGATGTTCTGATTGGCACAACGAGCTCGCACCGGCCTTACGTCTCGCTGCTTGCCACAGTGAAGGGAACGCGTGCCAAGCCGAGCCTTGGTCAGATCGTCAAGGGCGCCGCCAGCGCCGCGCTCGGCTCGGCGGTCACCGAGCGGCTACGCAGCCAGTTCAATCCGGCCCGGCGCGACAAACGGATCGCGCCGCCCTTCGTCCAGTCCCTACTCCAGCGCATCGCCGCTCACGATCAGGCCAGTCCGTCTCGATTTACGGCAAAACGCGCGCATTGCGCGACGACGGGCTTGCCGCTCGCGAGCATTGCGATCGAACACGCCAAATAGAGCCATGGCAACATCTGCAAAGACCATTCTCATCACCACGCTCGCCGAATACCAGACCCGGTTCTGGATTCCGGTCGCACAGCGATTGCGCGCGGCAGGCCATGACGTCGAGTTGCTTGCCTTCGACGATCGCAGCGCGGAGATGTCGGCTGCGGAGGGCGTTCCGGTCACGAATATGTATCGCGAGGGCCTCAAGGCCGGCCCCTCACCCGACGATCGCGGCGCGTTCGACGCGCGCGTCGCATCCTACGGGCTCGACGGGACCAATTTCCTGTTCAGCCACGAGCGCTTCACCTTCGGCATCCGCGACACTGCCGCGCTGCGTCGGCGCTTCATGATCTATGGCAACGCGATGGAGACGGTGCTCGACCGGCTGGAGCGGCAAGGCAAGCGCGCCGAGCTGGTGCAGGAGCTGGGCGGCTTTCTCTCGGTGCTCGCGAGCTTCTATGCCGCCAAGCGCCGCAACATTCGCAACTGGTTCATCGAGCCTTCGTTCTTTCGCGGCCGCATGTACTTCACGCCCGACACGCTCGGTGCACCCGACGTGATGCCGGCGCCGGCGGACGCCGTGTCTTCGGAGGTGCGCGCCTATCTGGACGACACGCTGACGCAGCGCGCGATCGTCATCCCCAAGAAGGACCAGCATCATTATTCGGCGGCCTTCAAGAAGGTCGTGAACCTGCGCAACGCCCGCCGTCTCAGCGAAAAGCTGTGGGACCAGTTCGCACTCGGCAAGCACCAGGAGTTCGGGCACAATCTGCGTCACGCCCGCGTGCACGCCGCGATGGCGCTCAACGCGACACGGCTGCGCAAGCTCTACAAGCCAATGCCCGAGGCGCCCTTCGTCTACTATCCGTTCCACGTCCCGGCCGACATGGCGCTGACGCTGCGCTCGCCAGACTATCTCGACCAGGTCGCGACCGTCGACTTCCTGCTGCGGACGATCCCGGACTCGCATGTGCTGGTGGTGAAGGAGCATCCCGCTCAGATCGGCGCGATCTCTGCCGACCGCCTGTTCGAGCTGGCGCGCCGGTTCGACAATTTCGTGCTGCTGCCGCCGCAGACCAACAATTACACCGTGCTCAATCGTGCCGATGCGGTCATCTCCGTCAACAGCAAGTCGGGTGCCGAAGCGCTGTTGCTCGGCAAGCCGGTCGTGGTGATGGGCGATGCGTTCTACCGCTCTTGTCCGCTGGTATATGCGGTCGATCGTCTGGCCGACGTACCTGCCCGGCTGCGCGAGGCGCTCTCCGCCGGGTCTTTCGATCCGGCCAAAGGCGCACCCTATTTCGAGTCTGCCTGGCGCCGGTCTTATCCGGGCGAGCTCTATATCAGCGATCCCAAGCTGCTCGACACGTTTGCGGCCTCCTTGCGCGCGGCAATCGCCGAGCCGGCCCGCGTGAACTGAACGGACCCACCATGCCGCTCGTCTCGATCATCACACCGTCCTGGAACGTCGAAGGCCTGATCGAGGAGACGATCCGCTCGGTGCAGCGCCAGACATTCGCCGATTGGGAGCTCTTGATCGCCGACGACTGCTCGACCGACAAGACGCCTGCGATCATCGCCGCCATCGGCGAGCGCGATCCGCGCGTCAAGCTGATCCGCCAGGCCAGGAATGGCGGCCCGGCGCTGGCGCGCCAGGCGTCGATCGACGCCGCGCAAGGCCGCTATCTCGCCTTTCTCGACAGCGACGATCTGTGGCTGCCCGAGAAGCTGGAGCGGCAGCTTGCCTTCGCCCAGGAGAAGCAGGCCGCGCTCAGCTACACCGCCTTCCGCCGCATCAACGAGACCAGCACGATCACCGGACGGCTGATCGAGGTCCCGGCCTCGCTCACCTACGACCAGCTCCTGAAGAACACCGCGATCGCGACGCTGACGGCGATGGTCGACCGCGAGATCGCCGGCCCCATCGCGATGAAGAACGAGGGCTATGACGATTTCTGCCTGTGGCTCTCGATCCTCAAGCGTGGCCACACCGCCTACGGCCTCAACGAGGATCTGGCGCGCTACCGCGTCAGGGGCTCCTCGGTCTCCAGCCGCCCGGTGCGCTCGGCCAAATGGGTCTGGCAGATCTACCGCAATGTCGAGCACCTCTCCCTGGTCCGATCGGCCTGGTGCTTCGGCCATTGGGGGGCACGGGCCTGGTTGAAGCGGCGGGAGTTCTAGGCTGATCGCCGGGCGACCGGCGCGCCCGCCACAAAAACTGTGAAAACAACCCCATGCACAGTAGAGGTGTTTAGATACCTCGATCCAAGGCATTTGGCTATTGGCGAGTCCGGCCGTTGCCGATACCACTCAGCCGCTCCCTTGCGAACAATCTGGAACCGATCATGCCGTTTGAAAACTACAAGAACAGCCGCATCCTTGTGACCGGGGGAGCCGGGTTCATCGGATCCCACCTCTGCGAGCGACTGCTCGAAACCGGGGCCGAGGTGGTGTCCGCGGACAATTATTTCACGGGCAGCCGGCGCAATATCGCCCATCTGATCGCAAATCCGCTGTTCGAGGCGGTCCGGCACGACGTCACCTTCCCGCTCTATATCGAGGTCGACGCGATCTTCAACCTGGCCTGCCCGGCCTCGCCGATCCACTACCAGCGCGACCCCGTGCAGACCACCAAGACCTCGGTGCACGGCGCCATCAACATGCTGGGGCTCGCCAAGCGGCTCAAGGCGCGCATCTTCCAGGCCTCGACCAGCGAGGTCTATGGCGACCCGCTGATCCATCCGCAGACCGAGGATTACTGGGGCAACGTCAATCCGATCGGCATCCGCTCCTGCTACGACGAGGGCAAGCGCTGCGCCGAGACCCTGTTCTTCGACTATTGGCGCCAGCATGGCCTGCCGATCAAGGTCGCGCGCATCTTCAACACCTATGGCCCGCGCATGCAGCCAAATGACGGCCGCGTGGTGTCGTCCTTCATTGTCCAGGCTCTCAAGGGCGAGCCGATCACCGTGTTCGGCGACGGCGGACAGACCCGCTCGTTCTGCTATGTCGACGACCTCGTCGAGGCCATCATGCGGTTGATGGCGACTGCGGAAGAGGTCACCGGCCCGATCAATATCGGCAACAATTCCGAGTTCACGATCCGCGAGCTCGCCGAGAAGGTCATCAAGCTCACGGGCTCGCGTTCCAAGCTGGTGTTCAAGCCGCTGCCGCAGGACGATCCGCGCCAGCGCCAGCCCGACCTTGCCAAGGCCAAGGCGGTTCTGAACTGGGAGCCGAAGGTCGCGCTCGAGGACGGGCTGAAGGAGACGATCGCCTACTTCAAGCACACGCTCGACATCGCCTGAGCTGCTGCGGATGTCCGCAGCGAGCTTCCGGAAATGGGCGCGCCGCGCGGCATGTTCAGCGATTTACGCGCCCGGCTGGACCGGAACGCGGTGCTGACGGCTTTGGGCCGCTACACAGCGCCGCCACCGGCCTGTCGCTGAGGTGATCTTCGGCAGGGCCGTCGGCTACGGACCGGAGGTGGGCTGCGGTTCACCGCTGATCTTGCGACCGTCACTTTGTGCCGGCCCCTCCCGGGCCGACTTGCGGGCGCGGCCGCGCCCCCCAACGACAGTGGCCCTCCCTGCCCCAACTGGCCCGATCCGTGGCGTCATCAACCCACCGTCCGCCACCGAACGGGCTCGGGCATTCCGGCCTGCCCCGTTGCAATGCATGAATATGTTGCCCGGTAGCCACGACGGCTGAAAATGCAAGGCGAAACAGGCCGGAAACGAGCGCAAATGGATCGCCATTCATTGCAGGTCGTTGCGGCGCCATGGGAACATGGCGTGGGTATCGGGCCAATACACGCATAGGCTGCATATTCCCGATGATTTCTTTGTTGATTTGAGAAGAGCTGATGGCCGGACCGACAAAGGCAGGTGGACGGATCGGATACGGGCTGCGATCCATCGTGCGCCATTCCCTGGCGACACTCCTCGCCACCACCGGGCTCGGCGTCGTCACTGCGCATGCCGTGGACGGCACCTGGAGCGGCGGCTCCTCGGACTGGACCAATCCGGCCAACTGGTCGTCCAACCCCAGCGTGCCCGACGGGACCGCGACCTTCGCCAACACTGGCAGCACGGCGGTCGACAACAACAACGGCGGCGTCAGCATCGGCACCATCCGCTTCGCGAACACCTCGCAGGCCTACACGTTCACGATCGGCAACCCGTTCGTCGTCAACGCAACGGGCATCATCAACAACGACACGGTCAATACCCAGAACTTCGAGGTCACCTCCGGCAACAATCTGGTGTTCCAGAACAGCAGCACCGCGAGCGGCGGCGCCGGAATCGTGATCATCACGAACGATGTCGGCGGCAACGTCAGATTCATTCAGAGCAGCACGGCCGGAACGGCAAGTCTCGCCAACAGCGGCATCGTCACGTTCGAGGATTCGGCCTCTGCCGGCAGCGCCACGATCACCACCGACAACGGCGCCACGACGAACTTCACCGGCACTGCAACCGGCGCCAGCGCCAAAATCATCACCAATGCAGGCGGCACCTTCGATATCTCGGGCCTGACCAGCGGTGGAATGACGGCCGGATCGATCGAAGGCGCCGGCAATTATGTGCTCGGTGCCAACACGCTCACGACCGGCAGCGTCAACACCTCGACCCAGGTCGACGGCATCATCTCCGGCACCGGCGGCCTAACCAAGGTCGGCACGGGCACGCTGACGCTGGCCGGCACGAACACCTACACCGGCGCCACGACGATCTCGGCCGGAACGCTGGCGATCTCCGGCTTCGGCAGCATCTCGTCATCCAGCGTCGTCACGGTGGACGCGACACTCGACATCTCGGCGTCGGCCGTTCCGTTCAACGCAATCACGACGCTTGCCGGCAGCGCTTCCGGCGTCGTCAACATGGGCGGCAACGGGCTGGTGATCACCAACGGTTCGACCGAGTTTGCAGGCACGATCCAGGGCACCGGCGGGCTCGAGATCTTCGGTGGAACGCAGACCCTGTCCGGCGTGAATACCTACTCGAATGCGACCCAGATCGATGCCGGCGCCACGTTGGCACTGAAGGGGGCGGGCTCGATCGCAAACTCGGCGTTCGTCTCGTTCAGCGCGGCGAATGCCACGCTCGACATCTCGCAGACGACCTCCGGCACGTCGATCCGCGGCCTTGGTTCGCCGGGCGGCAGCGGCATCGTCGCGCTGGGATCGAAGACGCTGACGATCACGTCCGGCAGCACGTTCGGCGGCGTGATCCAGGACGGCGGCATTGCCGGCGGCAGCGGTGGCAGCGTCGTCATCGCCGGTGGTGCCGTTCAGGCGCTCGGAGGCGTCAATACCTATACCGGGACGACCACGATCCAGGCCCTCGGCGAGCTGGACCTCGTCACCTCCGGGGGCACCGATGGCAGCATTGCGACCTCGAGCAACGTGATCGCCAACGGCGTCTTCGACATCACGGCCTTGAGCACCGGCACTGCGATCAAATCGCTCTCGGGCGCGGGCACCGTCAATCTCGGCGCCAACACGCTGACGATCACGAGCGGCAGCGGCACTTTTGCCGGCGTCATCGACGACGGCGGCGCCGGCGGCGGACTCACGCTCACCGGCGGCACGCAGACGCTGACCGGCATCAATACCTATACCGGCGCCACCAATGTGAATGGCGGCACGCTGGTGGTGGACGGCACGCTTCTAAACAGCCCGACCACCGTCAATGCGGGAGGCACGCTCGCCGGCAGCGGCACGATCGCGGGCGTCGCGGTCAACGGTGGTACGCTGGCGCCCGGCAGCACGACAAGCCCGTTCGGCCCAATGACAATCAGCGGATCACTGACCTTTACCGCCGCCTCGACCTATCTGGTGCAGGTCTCCTCGGCCAACGCCAGCCTCGCCCAGGTCACGGGCGCAGCCGGTCTCGGCGGCGCGGCGGTGAGCGTCAACTTCACATCGGGTACGGTCAAGAAGCAGTATACGATCCTGACAGCGGCCGGCACCCTGGCCGGCAGCACCTTCAACCCGAACGTCGCCTCCAACGTGCCGACGCTCAACGGGACGCTGAGCTACGACCCCAATAACGTGTTCCTCAACGTCAACGTCAATTTCGCGCAAGGTGGCGGACTCAACGTCAACCAACAGAACGTCGCGAACACACTGACCAACTTCTTCAACGGCACCGGCAGTATTCCCTTGGCCTTCGCGGCACTGTCGCCGGCGGGGCTGACCACCGCCTCGGGCGAGCTCGGCACCGGTATCATCCAGGCGGCGATCAATGCCGACGGCCAGTTCCTCAACCTGATGCTCGACCCGACCGTCGTCGGACGCAGCGGTGGCTTCGCCAGGGCGGGCAGCGTCGCACAGTTCGCCGAAAGCAATGAGGCAGCCACCTACGCCGCGATGCGGCCGGCCACCGCGCGCGAGCGCGAGGCCTATGCAATGGCCACCAAGGCGCCGCTCCTTTCCTCGGGCCCAAGCAGCCGCTGGAGCGTCTGGGCCGCCGGCTATGGCGGTTCGGCCGAAGTCGGTGGCAACGCAGCGGTCGGCTCGCAGGATCTAACGGCGCGGGTCTGGGGCGGTGCCGCCGGCGCGGATTACAGGATCTCGGTGGACACGCTGGTCGGCTTTGCGCTCGGCGGCGGCGGCCTGAATTACTCGCTCGCCAACGCGATGGGCTCGGGCTCGGCCGACCTGTTCCAGGCCGGCGTCTACGGTCGGCACAATTTCGGGCCGGCCTACGTCTCGGCTGCGCTCGCCTATGGCTGGCACGACGTCACGACCAACCGCACCGTGGCGCCCGGCGGCTTCGATCAGCTCCAGGGCCGTTTCAAGGCCGACACATTCTCGGCCCGCTTCGAGGGCGGCTATCGCTTCGCGACGCCGCTGGTCGGCATCACGCCCTACGCTGCCGCGCAGGTGACGAATTTCAATCTTCCCAATTACTCCGAGGTCAGCCTCAACGGCGGCGGGCTGTTCGGGCTGAACTATGCTTCGCAATCGCTGACCGATACCCGCTCTGAGCTTGGCCTGCGCACCGACAGATCCTACGCCATGCAGAACGGCGTGCTGACGCTGCGCGGCCGCGCCGCCTGGGCGCACGATTACAATCCGAGCCGCGCAATCACCGCGCTGTTCCAGACCCTGCCCGGCACCAGCTTCGTGGTGAACGGCGCTCAAGTCGATGCCGATTCCGCACTCGTGAGCGGCAGCGCCGAGATGAAATGGCTGAGCGGCTTCTCGATCGCCGCCACCTTCGACGGCGAGTTCTCAAGCAACGTCACCAGCTATTCCGGTAAGGGCGTGTTCAAGTACGCTTGGTGAGCTGCGAAGCCGAGGCGCGCGGCAGCCGTCTTTGAAATCGCGCCGGACAGCCGCCTACACTTGCGTCGATCAACACGACCCACGCCGTCAGCTCAGCAGGAAACCGTGTTCCTGCTGGTTGTGAAGAAAATCGGCCAGAATGTCGCCTACAGCCGTGTCTGGGCTTCCCGATTGTTGCGCCCACAGCTCTGACGCTGTCTGCACAATTGCAGGCGCAGGCATGGCGTCCGGCAACTCGAACGAGGTGGTCCCGCCCTGGGTGAAATTGAAGGCAAAGCCTTCGCCGAACATATTGAGCCCGGCAGTCGCGGGCGGCGCTGCGCCCACGGCGCCATCGCCATTGAGATCCTGCTGCAGCGTCGGCTCGAGCGCCTTCAGGGACGGATCGGTCCCGAGCACTTCGGGAGCCGCGGCAAGCGTCGTCACGAAATTGCCGCTGCTGTCGGTGCTCCAGACGGAATAATGTCCGTTCGCCGAATTCTTCCAGACCACGTCGTAGCCGCCGCCCGAGACCTGCTCTGCGGCAATGACCGACCATGTGGTGTAATTGGCCGTGTTCACCACAGAGCCTGCATATTTCAGCGTAGGCCCGGTGCCGGTCGAGATGTTGTCCAGATAGTAGTTGCCACCGGACACGACCACACTGGTCGATCCGATTGCCTCGATCGTCAAAGGCGGGGCCACCGGCACCCCAATCGTCCCGTCGCCGTTGAGATCCTGCTGCAGCGTCGGCTCAAGCGCCTTCAGGGACGGATCGGTCCCTAGCACTTCGGGAGCCGAAGCAAGCGTCGTCACGAAATTGCCGCCGCTGTCGGTGCTCCAGACGGAATAATGTCCGTTCGCCGAATTCTTCCAGACCACGTCGTAGCCGCCGCCCGAGACCTGCTCTGCGGCAATGACCGACCATGTGGTGTAATTGGCCGTGTTCACCACAGAGCCTGCATATTTCAGCGTAGGCCCGGTGCCGGTCGAGATGTTGTCCAGATAGTAGTTGCCACCGGACACGACCACACTGGTCGATCCGATTGCCTCGATCGTCAAAGGCGGGGCCACCGGCACCCCAATCGTCCCATCGCCGTTGAGATCCTGCTGCAGCGTCGGCTCCAATGCCTTCAGAGAGGAATCGGTCCCCAGCACTTCGGGGGCCGCCGCAAGTGTCGTCACGAAATTGCCGCTGCTGTCAGTGCTCCAGACCGAATAATGTCCGTTCGCCGAATTCTTCCAGACCACGTCGTAGCCGCCGCCCGAGACCTGCTCGGCGGCAATGACCGACCAGGTGGTGTAATTGGCCGTGTTCACCGCAGAGCCTGCATATTTCAGCGTAGGTCCGGTGCCGGTGGAGATGTTGTCCAGATAGTAGTTACCGCCCGACAGCACGACGCTGGTCGATCCGATTGCCTCGATCGTCGCAGGAGGGGCAACCGGCACCCCAATCGTGCCGTCGCCGTTGAGATCCTGTTGCAGCGTCGGCTCCAGCGCTTTCAGAGAGGGATCGGTCCCCAGCACTTCGGGGGCTGCCGCAAGCGTCTTGACGAAATTGCCGCTGCTGTCGGTGCTCCACACCGAGTAATGCCCGTTCGACGAATCCTTCCAGACCACGTCGTAGCCGCCGCCCGACACCTGCTCGGCGGCAATGACCGACCATGTGGTGTAATTGGCCGTGTTCACCACAGAGCCTGCGTATTTCAGCGCAGGTCCGATGCCGGTGGAGATGTTGTCCAGATAGTAGTTACCGCCCGACTGGACCACGCTGGTCGATCCCAGCGCCTCGATCGTGACGACGTTGAGGCCAATCGTCCCGTCGCCGTTGAGATCCTGCTGGAGGGTCGGCTCCAACGCCTTCAGAGAGGGATCGGACCCCAGCACTTCCGGGGCCGCCGCAAGTGTCATGACGAAATTGCCGCTGCTGTTCGTGCTCCAGACCGAGTAATGCCCGGTCGACGAATCCTTCCAGACCACGTCGTAACCGCCGCCCGACACCTGCTCCGCGGCAATGACCGACCAGGTGGTGTAATTGGCCGTGTTCACCGCAGAGCCTGCATATTTCAGCGTAGGTCCGGTGCCGGTCGAGATGTTGTTCAGGTAATAGTTGCCGCCCGACTGGACCACGCTGGTCGATCCGAGCGTCTCGATCACGGTCGTCACCAGAGTGGAGCTGGCGACCGCGACGCCGGCAAACTGGAAATATTCGACCCCGGTGACGGTATCGGTGCCGTCAGGCGAACCGCTGCGCAGGTCGACCAGGGTGAAGGTCTGCGTCGTGGTGTTGTACGTAATCGTGTAATTGGCCTGGCCGCCTGAGTACACCGCGGTGTCGGTGCCGGCGCCGCCGGTGATGGTGTCGTTGCCCGCCCCGCCCGTGATCGTGTCGTTGCCGCCGCCGCCGTTCAGCGAATTGGCGATGGCGTTGCCGATGATGGTGTCGGTGCCGGATCCGCCGATGGCGTTGTCGATGTAGGAGCGTGCGTCGCCGTTGTAGAGATAGGCGTTGTAGACGTTGCCCGAGGCGTAATGGCCGTCACCGAGATACGCCAGTTGCACGGAGGAGAATACCGACGAAGCGCCGGGATTGAGGTTGATGCTCAGGTTCGTCGTGTAGTTCGACAGGTCGTAGGTATCGACGCCGCCGCCGTCCCAGACCGTCTCGTAGATGCGGTTGGCCGAGCCGCCGACCCCGCCGCCCGGCGCGAGCTGCCCGACGCCGTTGATGGATTGCTGCCCGGTGGTCGGATTCCAGGTGTAGACGGTGTTGCTGCTCTGGGTCGTGTAGTCCGCGCCGTACATCGTCTGGAGCGCGAGGATATCGTTCGCCATGTAGGTCTGCGAATATCCGTACGCTTCGTTGGTGTAGCCGGACGTCGTTGAACCACCGACATAGCTGCGATAGCTCATGACGGTGTATTCGCTGCTGTCATGCGCGCCCGGCACCGCGACGTTGGCGGGGCCGCCGGCCTCCTGGCTGTGCTTGAGGCCGAGGGCATGGCCGAGCTCGTGCAGCGCGGTCGTGAAGTAATAATTGCCGAGCTTGGCCAGCGAGAAATTGTATTGGGTGCCGAACCAGATGTCGCCGCCGGGCGCATAATTGACGGGATAGTAGGCGTAAGCAGTCGGATTGGCCGCCGGCGACTGCGCGATCATGATGTCGGCGCCGTTGGTGCCCGCGTACTGGATATTGGCGTTGGTGTAACCGAGGATCAGCCCGATCGCGTAGTTGATCGCCGCCTGGATCTGGGTGGGCGCCGAGGCAAAGCCCGACGTGGTCGGCTCGCCGTCGCCGTAATAGGGATTGGGATAGTCGCTCGATGCGTCAGGAAAGCTATAGGTGATCGTGCCGGTCCATTTGTAACCGGACAGCAGGCCGTCGATCTCGGCGTTGTTGGTGGCACTGACATTGACGGCGGTGGCCAATTGACTCTCCAGAGCAACGCATTGGGCGTGATTCGCGGCGAAGGCGTATGATTCTAGCCTGAGAGTTAAACGTTTGGTTTAAATGGGGCAGTGGCGTCCGTGCCCCTTCGATAAGAGTATGTTAGCCATCAAGACCCGTAGTCAAACGGGCCGCTAAAAAAGAATCTCGGTTCCCGGAACACCCGCAATTTGCAGGGTCTCATGACACGACCTCGATTCCAAGCTCGTCTGTTTGGCGCCCTGCTCGCGCTCGCCGGACTGAGCCATCAACCCTTCGGAGGACTGCCTGTCATGGTGGAGAAGGCCAAGGCCGACGACAAGGGCAAGGCGGTGCGCGCGCCCGTCATGCCGATGGCCCGCGACCCCGCTGTTGCGGTGACAGAGGAATACGAAGCCGCGCACCGGAAGGGAACGCGGGAAGCCCTTGAACTCTTCATCGCACGCCACCCCGACGATCCCCTGGCCGCGCAGGCGCGCGTCGAGCTGAAGCGTCTGTCGCGCTGACCTTACAGGCACCGCATCAGGCATGGCATTTCGGCAGGCGGGATCGGCGTCGGGCCGGACTTGTGGCGTGATCTTTCGGCACTATGGTAGGCCCGCAATCTGTCCCGGAGCCTTTCAAGATGCCCTTTCCGCATGCCTCGGAAGCCCTGTCGCGCTTCACCGTGCTCGATCTGACCCGCGTCCGTTCCGGGCCGACCTGCGTGCGGCAACTGGCGGACTGGGGCGCGAATGTCGTCAAGATCGACGCGTTGACCGAGGACAGCGGCGGCGAGCAGCCGGGCGGCCCCCGCCAAGGTTCCGACTTCCAGAATCTGCACCGCAACAAGCGGGCCATGACGCTGAACCTGAAGGACGAGCGCGGGCTCGCCGTGTTCAAGCGCCTCGCCGCCAAGGCCGATGTCGTGGTCGAGAATTTCCGGCCCGACGTGAAGAAGAAGCTCGGCATCGACTATGACAGCCTCGCCAAGATCAATCCGCGCATCGTCTATGGCAGCATCTCCGGCTTTGGCCAGGACGGCCCCTATCACAAGCGGCCCGGCTTCGATCAGATCGCGCAAGGCATGGGCGGGCTGATGTCGATCACCGGGGCGCCGGGCCAAGGCCCGATGCGGGTCGGCATTCCCGTCGCCGACCTGACGGCCGGCCTGTTTTGCGCCATGGGCATCCTCACCGCGCTGCTCGAGCGCGAGGTGTCCGGCAAGGGTCAGTGGGTGCAGACCTCGCTGCTGCAGGCCCAGATCTTCATGCTCGACTTCCAGGCCGCGCGCTGGCTGATGGAGAAGGAGGTTGCCAAGCAGGCCGGCAACAACCACCCGACCAGCATCCCGACCGGCGTGTTCAAGACCTCGGACGGGTACATCAACATCGCCACGACCGGTGGACGGATTTGGGAGCGCTGCGCGCAGGCGATCGGCGCACCGGAGCTCTATGCCCATCCCGACTATGCGACAGCCCCTGCCCGTTCCAGGAACCGCGACGCGCTCAACGCCGAGATCGAGAAGCGCACCGTGACGAAGTCGACCGAGACCTGGGTCCGCGAGCTCAACGAGGCCGGCGTGCCCTGCGGGCCGATCTATGCCATCGACCAGATGTTCGAGGACGCCCAGGTCAAGCATCTCGGCATCGCCCAGGACGTGCCGAACGAGGAGGGCCGCCAGATCCGCCTGGTCGGCCAGCCCGTGACGCTGTCGCGGACGCCGAGCAAGATGGTGGCGCGGCCGCCGGAATTCGGCGAGCAGACCGACGAGGTCTTGAAGGAATTCGGCCTCAGTGCGGACGAGATTGCCAGGCTCAGGGACGCGAAGGTGGTGTGAGCTAGGCCGGAAACGACAATGCCCGGCAGGATAGCCGGGCATCGAAGGCAGTTCGTGCTGGACAGCTCAGTATTTCGCGACGACGGGCGTCGGCGTGAACGCATAGTTGAAGCCGGCGCGCAGCACGTGATCGTGGAAGCTGACGTCCGCCTGGTTGGCGGTGCCCGCGAAGTAAGTCTTACTGCCGAAATCCATGTAGAGATATTCGAGCTTGGCCGACCAATTCCGGGTGAACTTGCGTTCAACGCCCGCGCCCACCGTCCAGCCGACCCGGGTATCGGTGCTAGTTGCCCCCGCCCCGATTGGTAAGCTGAAACCGCCGAGCGGAGTCGTGCCGCCGAGACCCGGCCCGAAGACCTGGATTCCAAGCGTGGTCGCGGACGAATATTTGAACTCGCCGACGGCGAGACCACCGGTCGCGTACCAGAGAGTCTGCGGATCCGACAGGATACCGACGCGCCCGCGGAACGTCGCGAACCACTGCAGGTCGTAGGAAAGATTTGCGGTGAGCGTCGCGATGGAATTGAAGTCGGTGCCGATCGGCAGGCCGATGATATTCGAGCCGTAACGCGCGCTTGTCGTGGTCACCGTCCGCGACGAACGCTCGCCGGTCGCCTGAATGTCGCCCTCGAGGCCGACGACCCATTTCGGATCGACCTGCCAGTTGTAGCCGAGCTGACCGCCGGCCAGCCAACCGTCGACATTCTGGCCAAACGCGCTGAATTGTGTGGCCGGGAACGGCAGTGCGATCGGCGCGACGGTCGTCTCCGCCCTGCCCCAGCTGTATCCGGCGTTCAATCCGGCATAGAAGCCCGTCCAACTCCAGACCGGATCGACGACGGGCGGGGCCTTCACGTAGGGTTTCGATGCCAGATCGGCGGCCAATGCGCTGCTCGCGACCAGCGATGCCGCCACAATTCCCATCACCACCTGCTTCATTGCAACGCCCCCGTGAAAAACAATAAATCTAGGGGCAGCATAAGCGCAAAGCCCCGCCGAGGCTGTCGCGCAAGAGCAACATTTGGAAACAACTATTGTGCGCCAGCAACAGGACTACGGCGACACAATAACACTAAGATATTGATTGAAATGATTTTTCTTGCGCCGCCGGTTTATCTCGATGCCTTCCAGCCGACACGGCCGAGCAAGCCCTCGATCAGGGGCCAGAACAGCAGCACGATCGCCAGTGTCGTGATCGAACCGACCAGTCCGTTCGACCAGAACACCTTCAGCGTCCCGCCGGAGCCGATCATCGAGAGGCGAAAGGCATCCTCGGCGCGGTTGCCGAGCACGAGGGCCAGGGTGAACGGCGCCAACGGAATGCCGATCTTCTTGAAGACGTAGCCGACGACGCCGAAGCCGAGCATCAGCCAGATGTCGAACATCGCGTTCTGGATCGCGTAGGCGCCGATCGCGCAGGACACCACGATCATCGGCGCCACCGCCGCAAAAGGCACGCGCAGGATCGAGGCGAAGATCGGCACCGTCGTCAACACCAGCACGAGGCCGACGACGTTGCCGAGATACATCGAAGCGATCAGGCCCCAGACGAAGTCCTTGTGCTCGACAAACAGCAGCGGCCCCGGATTGAGCCCCCACACCATCAGCCCGCCGAGCAGGATCGCCGCCGTGCCCGAACCGGGAATGCCGAGCGCCAGCATCGGCAGCAGCGCCGAGGTGCCGGAGGCATGCGCCGCCGTCTCCGGCGCGAACACGCCCTCGATGCGGCCCTTGCCGAAGCTCTCCGGCTCCTTGGCGAAACGCTTGGCAAGGTTGTAGCCCATGAAGGAGGCCGCGATCGCGCCGCCGGGGGTGATGCCAAGCCAGCAGCCGATGAAGGAGGAGCGCAGCAGCGTCACCCAGTATTTCGGCAGGTCCTTCCAGACGCCGAGCACGACGCGCAGCGAAATGCTCGCCGCATGTCCGCGCAGCGCCAGCCGCTCCTCCATCGTCAGCAGGATCTCGCTGATGCCGAACAGGCCGATGACGGCGACCAGGAAGTTGATGCCGCGGAGCAATTCCGGCGAGCCGAAGGTCATGCGCAGATTGCCCGAGACGGTATCCATGCCGATGCCGGCCAGCAGCAGCCCCAGCGACATCGAGATGACCGTCTTGTGCTTGGCCTCGCGTCCCAGTCCGACGAAGGAGCAGAAGGTGAGCAGATATACCGCGAAGAACTCGGGCGGACCGAATTTCAGCGCGAAGGACGAGATCATCGGCGCAAGGAAGGTGATCAGCAGCACCGCGACCAGCGAGCCGATGAAGGAGGAGGTGAACGCCGCGGTCAGCGCCTCCGCGGCCCTGCCCTGCTGCGCCATCGGATAGCCGTCGAAGGTGGTCGCGACGGACCAGGCTTCGCCGGGAATGTTGAACAGGATCGAGGTGATCGCACCGCCGAACAGCGCGCCCCAATAGATGCAGGACAGCATCACGATCGCGGAGGTCGGATCCATCGTGAAGGTGAGCGGCAACAGGATCGCGACGCCGTTGGGACCGCCGAGGCCCGGCAGCACGCCGACGAAGATCCCGAGCACCAGCCCGACCATCATCAGAACGAGCGTCTTCCACGTCAGCAGGACGGCAAAACCGTGAAGCAGGAGTCCGAAAGCTTCCATTGCAGGCCCGCCTAGCGGCCGAAGGCCGCTTCGAGCGGCCCTTTCGGCATGATGACATCGAAGGCGATGTCGAAGGTGACGAACATGATCGCCGTGAACAGGAAGGCCGTGAGCAGCGACTTCCACAGCGCGATCTTGCCGACGAAGCGCATGAAGCCCGCGATCAGGAGGAAGCTCGCGACATAGAGGCCGAGGAACTGCATCACCAGGCAGAACAGCAGCGTCGGCACGAACACCGCCAGCACGCGGCGCGCCTGCGCGTGTGTGACGAAGGTCTCGGCCGCCTTGCGGTGCGCGACCAGCGCCGCGATCAGGCCATAGAGGCTGCCGCCGCCGAGGATGGCCGAGAGGTAGAATGGGAAATAGCCGGGCTCGGGCCCGGTCGAATCCCAGGACGCGCCGGTGCGCCAATTGTCGTAGCCGAGCGTGACGGCCAGCGCGAGCAGCAGGAGGCAGACAACGATCTCGATCGTGCCGGAGGACACGACGGAGGGCGAGTCGTCTTCAGGCGCGGTCGGATCGTCGACGACGATTTCGATATCGGTTTGGGACATGAGGCTCTGATGCAAGTCGAGGAATTGTTCACCTCTCCCCGTTCTTACGGGAAGAGGTCGGCGCGAAGCGCCGGGTGAGAGCCCCCCCACGGGCTCGACTCGCGGAAAGAGCCCCTCACCCAACCCTCTCCCCGTAAGAACGGGGAGAGGGGAAAGACTCGGCTACTTCGCGACGAAACCGGCTTCGGTCATCAGCGACTTGTTGAGCGCGTCGTCCTCCTCGAGGAACTGCACCATGTCCTTGCCGGTGAGGAAGATCGGCTTCAGCGCCTGCTTCTCCATGTACTCCTTGTATTCCGTGGTCTGCGTCACCTTGTGGAAGAGATCGACATAGAACGCCTGCTGCTCGGTCGTCACCTTGCCGGGCAGGAACATCGCGCGCAGCATCAGATATTGCACGTCGACGCCCTCCTCCTTGCAGGTCGGAATGTCGGCCCAGGACTGGGTGTCCGTCACCTTGCTGGTGTAGGAGATGCGCTCCTTGTCGAACACGCAGAGCGGACGCACCTGGCCGGCGCGCCAGACTTCGAGATTTTCGGATGGGTTGTTGACGTTGGCTTCGGTGTGGTTGCCGACCAGCTGGGTCGCGGCCTCGCCGCCCGACTTGTAGGGCAGATAGGAGAACTTCGCGCCGGTCTTCTGCTCGAGGAACACGGTGAGCACGTGGTCCTCGCGCTTGGAGCCGGTCCCGCCCATCTTGAACGGCGCGCTCGCGGCCTTCGCGGCCGCGACGAATTCCTTCACGGACTTGGGGCCAGCGCTGTTGTCCCACAGCACGAACTGGTCGAGCGCGACCACCGAAACCGGGGTCAGCTCACGCCAGTTGAAGGGGATCTTCGCCGAAAGCGGCAGCATGTAGATCAACGAATAGGCGATCAGCACCTTGTTCGGATCGCCCTCGCTGGACTTCATGTACATCAGCGCTTCCGCACCCGAGGCGCCGCCCTTGAGCGAGACGACGATCGGCTGCTTCATCAGATTGTTCTTCTGGATCGCCGCCTGCATCATCCGCGCCATCTGGTCGGAGGCACCGCCCGCGCCTGCCGCCACCACGATCTCGACCGGCTTGGCCGGCTCCCAGCCGGCAACAGCCGGCGCGCTCAACAACAGCGCCATTGCAGCGCCCACGGCTTTCACTGGAATTCGCACGAGTTTCGTCCCCTGAGTTTTTTTGAGTTGTAGCGCGGAAACTTTAATCCCTGCATTGTGCGGACTAATACCGACGAGTTCAAGCAAACCGGCCAGTCGAACCATATGACTTTCGGCTGACGAAGCCGAAAGCGCATGAGACTTACCTGCCCTTCCAGACAGGCGCGCGCTTGTTGAGGAAGGCGTCCATGCCCTCGCGGAAATCTTCGCTCATATAGGCCTTCAGGATCAGGTCCTCGCCCTCTTCGCGCGACAGCGTGCGGCGGATGCGGCGCACGGCTTCCTTGGTCGCCTCCAGCGTGAGCGGCGCGTGGCTGGCAACGAGCTTTGCGGTCTCGTCGGCCCGACGCTGCAGCGTCTCGACGTCGGGCACGACCTCGTTGAGCAGGCCCAGCGCCAGCGCTTCTTGCGCCTCGACGAGGCGCGCCTTGAAGATCAAATCCTTGGTGCGGGCGGGTCCGACCAGCGCGACGACGCGACTGATGTTGGACATGGACAGGCAGTTGCCGAGCGTGCGCGCAATCGGAAAGCCCATTCGCGTCGTCTCGGTGCCGATGCGGAGATCGCAGCAGGCGGCAATGCCGGCGCCACCGCCGGTGCAGGCGCCGGCGATGGCGGCGATCACGGGCACGCGGCACTGCTCGAGCGTACCGAGCACGCGGTCGATGCGGGCCTCGTAGTCGAGCGCGTCCTGCGCGGTCTTGAATGCACGGAACTGGGAGATGTCGGTGCCGGAGGCGAACGCCTTGTCGCCGGCGCCGGTCAGGATCAACGCCTTGATCGAACGGTCGGCGTTGATCTCCAGGCAGATCTCCGCCATGCGGTCATACATGGCGAAGGTCATGGCGTTGCGCGCCTGGGGGCGGTTGAAGGTGATCCGCGCGATGCCGTCCTGGACGGAGTAGAGCAGGTCTTCGTTGGCGGTCGCAGGTAAATTCATCGCGCGCTCACTTCAGTGTTGTTGTTCTCAGGCCACCTGAGCCTTGGTCATCGGGACCACGTCGCGCCCCTTCAGGACGTCCATGGCCGCCAACACGCCGCCGCTCCGGTGCGGAATTTTTGCGAGATCGAGGCCCATCTCGACGCCGGCGAGCGTGCCCATCAGCATCAGATCGTTGAAATGGCCGATATGACCGATGCGGAACACCTTGCCCTTGACCTTGTTCAGGCCGGTGCCGAGCGACATGTCGAAATTTTCCAGCACCACCTTGCGGAAGGCGTCGGCGTCAAAGCCCTCAGGCACGCGCACGCCGGTCAGCGCCGGCGAGTGCGCGGCCGGGTCGGAGCACTGCGTCTCCAGGCCCCAGACCTTGACCGCGGCACGCGTGGCCGCGCTGTGGCGCTGGTGGCGGGTCCAGACGTTCTCCAGCCCCTCCTCTTCCAGCATCTTGACCGCTTCGCGCAGGCCGTAAAGCAAATTGGTGGCGGGCGTATAGGGGAAGGTGCCGAGCTTGTTGAAGCTGATGACTTCCTGCCAGTCCCAATAGGAGCGCATGCCGGGATTGGCCTTAGCGACCGCGAGCGCTTTTTCCGAAACGGCGTTGAAGCCGAGGCCGGGCGGCAGCATCAGGCCCTTCTGAGAGCCGGCAACCGAGACGTCGATGCCCCAGGCATCGTGCTCATATTCCATCGAGCCGAGGCCGGAAATGGTGTCGACCATCAAGAGGGCCGGATGCTTGACCCGATCGAGCAGCTTGCGCACCTCCAGCGGCGGCGTCACGCAGCCGGTCGAGGTCTCGTTATGGACGACGCAGACGGCCTTGATCGTATGCTGCTTGTCCGCGGACAGGCGCTTCTCGATCTCGGCGAGGTCGGCACCATGGCGCCAGTCGCTCGGGATGAAGTCGACGTCGAGCTTGAACTTGTCGGCGATGCCGCGCCACAGCACGGCGAACTGGCCGGTCTCGCACATCAGCACCTTGTCGCCCGGCGCGAACACATTAACCATCGCCGCTTCCCAGGCGCCGGTGCCGGACGACGGAAAGATGACCACCGGCTGCTTGGTGCGGAACACCCGCTGCATTGCGGCAAGGACGGCAAAACCGAGCTCGGCGAACTCCGGACCGCGGTGATCCAGCGTCGGCATGTCCATCGCCCGCAGCACGCGGTCGGGCACGTTGGTCGGTCCTGGAATCTGTAGGAAATGCCTTCCAGTATGCACGGTCATCGGCGTCCTTCCCGGTTGAGCCTTGGTTTGGTGGGCGCCGAATAGCACCATTTGACCGGCTTGTCCCCTCTCGAAAGGGTTCGTCCGTGCTTGGCGGACGGGCCCGCCCTCGCCTGCCTTTCCTTCCATCGCGGCCCCTTACGTGCCGACGATCTTCAGATGCGGCGAGGCATTGCCCTGCGGGCGCTGCTCCAGGAGCTTCATCGCGACGTCGACGCCGCCGGCGCGGTGCGGCACGCCGGCGACCGAGAGGCCCATTTCGACGCCCGTGAGCGCACCGAGCAGCGTCAGCGCATTGCATTCGCCGAGATGGCCGATGCGGAAGACCTTTCCCGCGACCTTCGACAGGCCCGAGCCGAGCGACATATTGTAATTGTCGAGCACGACTTTCCGGAACTGGTCGGCGTCATGCCCCGGCGGCATCAGCACCGCGGTGAGCACCGGCGAGTACTCGGCCGGCTCCTGGCAAAGGATCTCGAGCCCCCAATGATTGACGGCGGCGCGCGTCGCCGCGGCCAACCGCTGATGGCGCGCGTACACGTTGTCGAGCCCCTCTTCCAGCAGCATCGCGATCGCCTCGCGCAGACCGTAGAGCAGATTGGTCGCGGGCGTGTAGGGAAAGAAGCCTTTTGCATTCGGCTTGAGCATCTCCTCCCAGTCGAAATAGGAGCGCGGCATCCGGTTGGCTTTGGACGCAGCCAGCGCCTTCTCCGAAATCGCGTTGAAGCCGAGGCCGGGCGGCAGCATGAAGCCTTTCTGCGAGCAGCTGACGCTGACGTCGACCTTCCACTCGTCATGACGGTAGTCGACCGAGCCGAGCGAGGAGATGGTGTCGACCATCAGCAGCGCGGGATGCGACGCGCGGTCGATCGCAGCGCGGATCTCGGCGATGCGACTGGTGGCGCCGGTCGAGGTCTCGTTCTGCACGACCATCACGGCCTTGATCGCGTGCGCCGCGTCTTGGGTCAGCTTGGCCTCGATCACGGCCGGATCGGCGCCCCGCCGCCAGTCGCCGGGAACGAAATCGACCTCGATGCCGAAGCGGCCGGCCATCTGCCGCCACATCGTGGCGAAATGGCCGGTCTCGACCATCAGCACCTTGTCACCCGGCGACAGCGTGTTGACGATCGCAGCCTCCCAGGCACCCGTGCCCGAGGAGGGGAAGATCACGACCGGCCCCGTGGTCTTGAAGATCTGCTGGCTGCCTTCGAGCACGGCGCGGCCGAGCTCGCCGAACTCCGCGCTGCGGTGGTCGATGACAGGCATGTCCATGGCGCGCAGGACGCGCTCAGGGACCGGGCTCGGGCCAGGAATCTGAAGGAAATGACGTCCCTGATGCATGAGGCCTCCCTGGCCGCGGTCTTGGCAAAGCCGATAGCCATTTTGCATTCATTTTTTGCCGTTTCAATCGATTTTTGGTATGCGATTGTGGACATCGACGCGATCGAACGGGCAAACTATTGTGCTGCAAATGAAATCCACGATTCCCGACAGCGGGGTTCCGATCACCCTGGCCGCAGGCAATGGCGCTGACCGCCACGAGGCCTCGCTCCACGGCGAGATCCTGCTGCGGCTGCGCGACTACGTGGTGGAAGGCAATATCCCGGAAGGAGCCCGCATTCCCGAGCGGCAGCTCTGCGAGATGCTCGGCATCTCCCGCACGCCCCTGCGCGAAGCCCTGAAGGTGCTTGCCGCCGAGGGCCTGATCGAGCTTTTGCCCAACCGCGGCGCTCGGGTCCGCCAGCTCAGCCAGCGCGACCTCGAAGAGCTGTTCGACGTGATGGCGGGGCTGGAGAGCCTTGCCGGGCGCCTTGCCTGCGAGGCGATCAGCGACGCGGAAATCACCGCGATCGAGCAGCTGCATTACGAGATGTACGGCCATTATCTGCACCGCGACATGCACGGCTATTTTCAGGCCAACCAGCGCATCCACGAGAGCATCGTCGCGGCCGCGCGCAACGAGGCGCTGAAGACGGCCTATGCCAATTTCGCGGGGAGAATCCGCCGCGTCCGTTACTCCGCCAATTTCGCCCGCAAGCGGCAGCGCTGGGCGGAAGCGATGCGCGAGCATGAGGCCATCCTCGATGCGCTGCGCCGGAGAGCCGGCAGCGAGCTCAGCGACATCCTGTTCCAGCACCTGCGCAACAAGCGAACGGCGGCGATCGAGCACCTGACCGAGCCCCAAGAGCCTGCACCGGCCTCGCCCTGAGGGCGGCCAGCCTGCTCATTTTTGAATTCATAATGCGTCGGTCGGGAACAACAATGAATAACTCAGCAGGGCGGGGCCTTACTGGATCAGTCCGGGATCAGGGATGACAAACGCCTCCTCGCTCGAACGACGCCTGCGGTCGGAACTGACCGGCGACGTCCTGTTCGACCCCTTCAGCCGCGGCCGCTACGCCACCGACGCCTCGTTCTATCAGATCGTGCCAGCTGGCGTGGTGGTGCCCAAGACCATGGACGAGGCCCTGCGGGCGCTGGCGATTGCCCGCGACGAGGGGCTGAAGGTCACCCCGCGCGGCGGCGGCACCTCGCAATGCGGCCAGACCGTCAATGACGGGCTCGTGGTCGATCTCTCCAAGCATCTGAATCGGATCCTGTCGCTCGACGTCGAGGGCCAGACCTGCGTGGTCGAGCCCGGCATCGTGCTCGACGACCTCAACCGGCAATTGAAGAAGCACGGGCTATGGTTTCCGGTCGACGTCTCCACCGCCTCGCGCGCCACCATCGGCGGCATGGCCGGCAACAATTCCTGCGGCGGCCGCAGCCTCCGCTACGGCACGATGCGCGACAACACGCTGTCGATGGAGGCGTCCCTCGCCGACGGCACGCTGAGCCGTTTTGGCGAGGTGTCGCGCGATCTCTCCGACGTCGAGACCAGCGACACCGCCCGCGCGCTGTTTCGCGACATGCTCGATCTCGGAATGCGCGAGGCCGGGGAGATCGCGGCGCGCTTTCCCAAAGTGCAGCGCCGCGTCGGCGGCTACAATCTCGATGCACTGGTGCCGCGCAACGCGCCGAACAACATGGCGCATCTCTTGGTCGGCTCGGAAGGCACCCTCGCCTTCACCACCAAGGTCGAGCTGAAGCTGTGGCCGGTCATCCGCAACAAGGCGCTCGGCGTCTGCCATTTCGGCAGCTTCTACGAGGCGATGGACGCGGCCCAGCACCTCGTCAAGCTCAAGCCGATCGCGGTCGAGCTGGTCGACCGCACCATGATTGCGCTCGGCCGCGACATCGCGATGTTCAGGCCGATCATCTCCGCCGCCATCAAGGGCGATCCGGATGCCGTGCTGGTGGTCGAGTTCGCCGAAGAGGACCAGGCAGACAACCTCCTTCGTCTGAAACAGCTCGGCGAGCTGATGGGCGATCTCGGCTTCGGCTGGACCAACGACACGCGCAAATGGGGCGGCGTGGTCGAGATCACCGAGCCCGCGCTACAGAGCGGCATCGCCGATTTCCGCGCCGCCGGCCTCAATGTCATGATGTCGATGAAGCAGGAAGGCAAGCCGGTCTCCTTCGTCGAGGATTGCGCGGTGCCGCTGCCGCACCTTGCCGATTATACAGCGCGGCTGAACGAGGTCTTTGCCAGGCACGGCACCAGCGGCACGATGTATGCGCACGCCTCCGAGGGCTGCCTGCACGTTCGTCCCGTGCTGAATTTGAAGCTGGAAAAGGACGTCAAGGCGATGCGCGCCATCGCCGAGGAGGCATTCGCGCTGGTGCGCGAATACAAGGGCTCGCATTCCGGCGAGCACGGCGACGGCCTGGTGCGCTCGGAATTCCACGAGACCATGTTCGGCGCGCGCCTCGTCGCCGACTTCAGGGAGGTGAAGCAGCGCTTCGACCCCGACGGCGTCCTCAATCCCGGCAAGATCGTCGATGCGCCCAGGATGGACGATCGCTCGCTGTTTCGCTTCAAGCCCGATTATCGTGTTGGCGAGTTGAAGACAAAACTCGACTGGTCTGCCTATCCCGGCGCCGGCGGCGGTTTCCAGGGCGCGGTCGAGATGTGCAACAACAACGGCGCCTGCCGCAAGCTCGAGGGCGGCGTGATGTGCCCGTCCTATCGCGCCACGCGCAACGAGAAGGACGTCACCCGCGGGCGCGCCAACACGCTGCGGCTCGCGATCTCCGGCCAGCTCGGCCCCGATGCGCTATCATCCGACGAAATGATGGAGACGCTCAAACTCTGCGTCTCCTGCAAGGCCTGCCGCCACGAATGCCCGACCGGTGTCGACATGGCCAAGATGAAGATCGAGGTGCTGGCGGCACGAGCAGCGAGCCATGGCCTGACGCTGCGCGACCGCCTGGTCGGCTATTTGCCGCGCTATGCCGGCCTCGCCTCGCACTTCGCGCCGCTGGCGAATTTGCGCAATCGCAGCCCATGGCTGCGACGATTGTTCGAGCGCTTTGCCGGCATCAGCGCGCGCCGGGCGCTGCCCGCCTTCCGCAGCGACGTGTTCGCGCCGCCGGCCGAAAGCGTTGGCCCGGAAGCCGGCCGCGAGGTCGTGCTGTTCGCCGACACCTTCAATCGCATCTATGAGCGGGAAAACCTCGAGGCCGCGCTGCGCGTGCTCGTGGCCGGCGGTTATCGCGTGCATCTGCCGAAGCCAACGGCCGGCACCCGTCCGCTGTGCTGCGGCCGCACCTTTCTCTCTGCAGGACTCGTCGATCAAGCGAGGACCGAGCTCGACCGGCTCGTGGCCGCCTTCGCGCCCTTCGCCGCGCGCGGCGTGCCGATCGTCGGCCTCGAGCCGAGCTGCCTGCTGACGCTGCGTGATGAGCTCGCTTCACTGCGCAAGGACAAGGATGCCAAGGCGGTCGGCGCCCATGCGTTGACCTTTGAGGAATTTCTGGTGCGCGAGGCCGAAGCCGGCCGGCTGCAACTGCCGCTCGGCAGCGTCGCCGACAAGGCCGTGGTGCACGGCCATTGCCACCAGAAATCCTTTGGCGCCTTCAAGCCGGTCGAGCAGGTGCTCCGGCTCGTGCCGGGCCTCAAGGTCGAGACCATCGAGTCGAGCTGCTGCGGCATGGCCGGTGCCTTCGGTTATGGCGCCGACACCTATGATGCCTCGATCGAGATGGCCGAGCTGTCGCTGCTGCCCGCCGTGCGGCGCGCAGGTGAGACGACGCTCGTCGTTGCCGACGGCACATCTTGCCGCCACCAGATTCACGACGGCACGGGGCGCGAGGCGCTCCACGTCGCACGCGTGCTGGCGCTGAGCCTCGAGCGCGCCGAGCCCAATTCCACTTCCACCACTGCAAAGGAACCCAGCCATGGCTGACCTCACACTCGACACCGCCCGCAAGATCCTCGACGCCGCCCTCGCGAAGGCCGGCGAACTCAAGCTGAAGCCGCTGGTCGTGACCATCCTCGACGTCCGCGGCGTGCTCAAGCTCGCAGCCGCGCAGGACGGCACCAGCCTGATGCGCGCCGAGATCGCCCACGGCAAGGCCTATGGCGCGCTCGCGATGGGCATGGGTTCGCGCGCGCTGTTCCAACGCGCCCAGGAGCAGGCCTATTTCATCGACGCCGTGAACACGATTGCCAAGGGCGCGCTGGTGCCGGTACCCGGCGGCGTGCTGATCATGGACGGCACGACCCTGCTCGGCGCCGTCGGCGTCTCCGGCGACACCTCCGACAATGACGAGGCCTGCGCGGTGGCGGGTATCCAGGCCGCGGGGCTGAAGGCAAATGCGGGGTAGTCGTCCCAGAGCGCATCACATTGAACCATCACCGTCACCCTGAGGTGGCCGCTTCTTCAGGGCCCTCGAAGGGCGACGGCCCGGCTGCATCTCGGCCGCGCATCCTTCGAGGCTCCCGATGCGATGCTAGACGCACCGCGCCACTCGCACCTCAGGATGACGGATCAACCAGCAGCCTTCTCTCACCGCCCCGTCCAGACCGGCTTCCTCTTCTCGCTGAACGCCTTCAGGCCTTCCTTGGCGTCCTCGGTCATTGCGAGCAGCGCGATCTGGCTTTCGGTGTAGGCGATGCTCTCGTCGAACGACATCGCGGCGATGGCCCGCATGGCGTACTTGCCGCGGCGGATCGCGGTCGGGGACTTGTCGACGATGCGGCCGATCAGCCAGTCGACCTTGGCGTCGAGCTCGGCCGCGGGCACCACGTAGTTGAGCAGGCCCGCGGCCTGTGCGGCCTTGGCGTCGAACGGCTCGCCCGTGAGCGCCCATTCGTTGACGAGGCGCGGCGGCGCGATGCGCTGAAGCAGGCTCAGCACCTGCATCGGGAACACGCCGACCTTCACCTCCGGCAAGCCGAACACGACGTGGTCGGCCGCGACCGCCATGTCGGTCATGCAGAGCAGGCCCATGCCGCCGGCCATGCAGACGCCGCCGACCCGCGCAATCGCCGGTTTGGTGGCGTTCTGTGACAAACGTAACAGATCGGCATAGTCGACATTTGGTTTGGAATGGTCCATCGCGAAAGCGGCGCCGGAATTCTGCAAATCGGCGCCCGCGCAGAACGCCTTGTCGCCCGCGCCCGTCAGCACGATGACGCGGACGTCCTCGTCGTCATGCGCGTCGCGATAGCCCTTGGTGATGCCGGCGATGACGTCGCCGTTCAATGCGTTGCGCTTTTCCGGCCGGTTGATGGTGATCCAGAACGCCTGCCCGCGCTTCTCGGTGATGATTGCTGTGGTGTCGGTCATGGTAGGCTCGCTTCCCTGGCTCCGTTTTGCAGCCATTTGCGGCAGGACGGGCGGCGCGCGCAAGGGCAATCTGCCACCCCGTCACCATAGCGTGTGGGCGCAACTTCACTTGCCGATTGTATTGTGAGTGACGGCCGCTATCCTGTCCGGAGATTTTGATCACCATGAGCCATTTCATGCGCGCCGCGATGATGGTGTTGCTAACAGCCCTGCTGGTGCTGAGCAGCGGGCCTGCAAGCCGCGCGGCCGACGTCGCGAAGATCGCGCTGGTGATCGGCAATTCCAGATATCCGGACAACGAGTTCGTGCTGAGCGACGTCGCCAACGACGCACAGGACGTCGCTGAAGAGTTGAAGCGCGACGGTTTCGTCGTCGACCGGCAGAGCAATCTCACGGCCGACGCCATGCGGCAGGCGCTTGATCGCTTCTATGCCCGCATCGAACGCGGCGCAGTGGCGCTGATCTTCTTCGACGGCTTTGCCATTCAATCCAACCGGCAGACCTATTTGCTTCCGGTCGACGCGCAGATCTGGACCGAGCCCGATGTGGCGCGCGACGGCTTCAGTCTCGACAGCATCCTCGCCGAAATGAACACGCGCGGTGCCGCGATCAAGGTCGCGCTGATCGACGCCTCGCGGCGTAACCCGTTCGAGCGGCGCTTCCGCCGCTATTCGGCGGGCCTTGCGCCGGCGATCGCGCCGAGCAATTCGCTGGTGCTCTACTCCGCGGCGCTCGGCGCGGTCACGGCCAGCGGCAAGACCGATCACGGCCTGTTCGTCGCCGAGCTGCTCCGCGAGATGCGTGCGCCGAACATCAGCGCCGAGCAGGCCCTGACCAACACCAAGAACGGCGTGATCGCCGCCACCAAGCGGGAACAGGTGCCGTGGCTGTCGTCCTCGCTGACCACGGAATTCTCGTTCGCAGGCCCGGTGACCCGGCCGCCCGACAGCAAGGGCGACCCGACGCCGACGAAGCCCGAGCCTCAGAAACCGGAGCCGCAGAGGCCGGTCTGCGAGGCGCCGCAGGCAGAGCCTCCCCCGAGCACCGACGATCTCGCCAGGGATCCGCTCATCGCCGACCTCAGCCGCAAGATCGCGGCGAACGCCAATGACGTCGTCTCGCGCTACAAGCGCGGCCAGGTCTATGCGATCAAGCGCGCTTATGCGCTCGCCAGGCAGGATTTCGACCTCGTGATCAGCAGGAATTCGAGGGATGGCGAGGCGTTCAACAACCGCTGCTGGGTGCGCGCTGCGACCGGCGACCTGCAGGGCGCGCTGGCCGACTGCAATCTGGCGCTCCAGATCGATCCCGGCTTGAGCGATGCGCTCGACAGCCGCGGGCTCGTCAACCTCAAGCTCGGCCGCAACGCGGAAGCGATCAAGGACTACACCGACGCGATCCAGCGCAATCCGCGCTCGTCATCGTCGCTGTTCGGCCGCGGCATCGCCACCCGCAAGAGCGGCGGCGACGGGGCCACCGATATCGCGCAGGCGAAATCCATGAATCCCGATATCGCGAAGGAGTTTGCCGGCTACGGCGTCACGGAGTGTGGCCCCTAAGCCGTCGCGGCCTTCCTGATCCAGACCTTGTTGTCATGGAATGCGGCCCCACCGATCGGCGCGACGGTTTCGGCGCCCGTCAGCATGTTGATGCCACGGCCGCCGATATGGTTCTTGTTGGGGTGAACGGATTCCGCAATCAGAACGCCGCGCCGCACGCCGTCGAACAGGGTTGCGATCAGCGTGGTCTCGCCGCGCGTATTGCCGAGCGTCACCGCGTCGCCGTCCGCGATGTCGAGCGCGGCGGCATCCAGCGGATGGATCATCACGCTCGCCTTGCCCTCGCGCGCCTGCGAGGACGGCGTCTCGTTGAAGGTGGTGTTGAGGAAGCTGCGCGAGGGGCTGGTCGCGAGCCGGAACGGATGGGCCTGATCGGTTTGCTCGATCACGGCCCAATGATCCGGCAAGGACGGCATCTTGTCGACATCGCCCATGGTCACGCCGAAGGGCGGGTGCGCCCAATCGGCCCTGAAGTGGAATTTGCCGTCGGCGTGGGCGAAGCCGTCGAGATAGTGGGACGTGCGGAAATCCGGTTGCAGGTCGCGCCAGAGATCGGCCTCGAGGCTGCCGATGTCGCCGTGGCCGCTCAGCTTCAGCGTCGCGTCGATCAACTCGCGCGGCGCCATCTCGAAACCCTGATGCCTGGCGCCGAGCCGCGGCGCCAGCGCCTGCAGGACCTCGTGGTTGGAGCGGCATTCGCCGGGCGGGTCGATCAGCTTCGGCCCGACCGAGATGTGCTGGTGGCCGCCGCCGTAATAGAGGTCGTCGTGCTCCATGAACATGGTCGCGGGCAGCACGATGTCGGCCATCTGCGCCGTCTCGGTCATGAACTGCTCGTGCACCGCGACGAACAGATCCTCGCGCGCAAAGCCCTGCCGCACCAGCGCCTGCTCCGGCGCCACCGTCATCGGGTTGGTGTTCTGGATCAGCATTGCCTTGACCGGGCCCTTGCCTTGCAGGGCTTCGGCATCGCCGGTGAGGATGCGGCCGATCTGCGACTGGTCGAGCGCGCGCGTAGACTTGTCGATCGCGTCGTGCCCTTCGATGATGGATTCGTTGAAATGCCACAGCGCGTAATTGTTGAAGAAGGCGCCGCCGCCTTCGTATTGCCAGGCGCCGGTCACCGCGGGAATGCAATTTGCCGCGTGCATCTGCGTGGCACCGTTGCGGCTGCGTGTAAAGCCGTAGCCGAAGCGGAAGAAGGTGCGCTTGGTCTCGCCGACGGCCTTGGCAAAGGCCTCGATCTCCGCCACCGGCACGCCGCAAATGGCGGACGCCCATTCCGGCGTGCGCGTCTTCAGATGCGCCTCGAGCTCGGCAGGGCAGTCGGTGTATTTGTCCATATAGGCGCGGTCGGCATAGCCGTCGCGGAAAAGGACATGCATGACGCCGCAGGCAAAGGCGCCGTCGGTACCGGGCCGCAGGATGATCTTGATGTCGGCCTGCTTCATGGTCTCGTTGTCGTAGATGTCGACCGCGGCGATCTTCGCGCCGCGCTCCTTGCGCGCACGGGCGGCGTGCGTCATCACGTTGACCTGGGTGTTGACGGGATTGGTGCCCCAGATCACAACGAGATCGGACAGCGCCATCTCGCGCGGATCGACGCCGGCGATCTTGCCGGTGCCGATGGCAAAGCCGATGCGGGCGACGTTGGCGCAGATGGTCTGATAGAAGCGCGAATATTTCTTTACGTGCGTGAGGCGGTTGAGGCCGTCGCGCATCACCAGTCCCATCGTGCCGGCGTAGTAATAGGGCCAGATCGATTCCGCGCCGAACTCGCGCTCGGCCGCGTTGAAACGGTGCCCGATCTCGTCCAGCGCCTCGTCCCAGGAAATCCGCGCGAACTGCCCGGAGCCCTTCGGTCCAGTGCGGCGGAGCGGGTACATCAGCCGCTCAGGATGATGGATGCGCTCGGCGTAGCGGGCGACCTTGGCGCAGACGACGCCGGCCGTGTAGGTCTGCTTTTTCGAACCGCGGACACGACCGATGCTGCGGCCCTCGACCACCTCGACATCAAGGGCGCAGGCGGAGGGGCAATCATGCGGACAGGTCGAATGGCGGATTTCGATCTTGGCGTGCTGGTTCATGTCCCAGTTCGTAACACCAAAATACCAGCCAGCCGAGGGCATTTATCCGGCAGCGCCCATGCGATTTGCTCAAACCGTGCGCGCCGGCGGTTCCTGCTGCAACAGCGAAATGCAGCATGCTCTCGCGAACCTTGCCGGGGAAAAGCTCATCGTCCCCTCCTCGATCACGGATGTCGGCCGGGTCGAGACCGCGCTGGCGGCCCGCAGCCATGATCCCAAGGCGACGGTGACGACCGAGGCCGATCTGCGCGAAGTGCTGCGTGGCGCCGACGCGATTTACGTCCCGGACACCAAGGCCTCGACCGCGGGGCAGCACGTCGCAAGAGTGCTGGACCAGCTCGGCATCGCCCATGAGGTCGCCTCGCGCCTCAAGGATCCTTCCGAACGGCGCGACCGCAATGCGCGAGCTTGCGAATTCGACCGCGACGCGGCCGATCGGCTGCACCCAGGCGACCGAGATCATCGCGACCGACGGCATCACGCTATCGGGATCGCTGCCGCCGGGCTGCGAACTCGTGACGATGTACACGGTCGGCGTGACCGTGCGCGCCGCACATCCGAAGCAGGCCGCCGCGCTGATCGCACTGCTGACCGGCGCAGATCGAAAGGATCTGCGCCAGCGCATCGGCTTCGTTGGATAGACAACCGCCTATTTGTGCAGCTGGGTGAGACCGGTCGGCGGACCGTCGACGGCGGTCCAGCCGCCATCGACGAACAGCGTGCTGCCGCTGACATAGCTTGCGGCGTCCGAAGCGAGATAGGCGACCGCGGTCGCGACCTCGTCGGCACTGCTCCAGCGGTTGAACACGGTGTGGCCGGCGTAGAGATTGTAGATGTCGGGCCGCTGCTTGAACGGACCGGTGAGCGCCGTCTCGGCGATGCTGGGCGCGATGGCGTTGACGCGCACGCCGGCATGGCCGACCTCGGAAGCGAAGCCCTTCACCAACAGGCCGATCGCCGCCTTGGTCGAGCCGTAGACGCCGAGCCCCGGCTCGATGGTCACCGCGCGCACCGAGGAGCAGGCGATGATGCTGCCGCCCTTCTGCGCGACCATGATGCGCCCGAAAGCCTGGAAGAAAAAGACCGTGCCCTTGACGTTGAGGCTCAGAACGCGATCGAGATCCTCCTCGGTATAGTCGAGGATGGTCTTGCGGATGTTGAGCCCCGGCGTCGTCACGGCGATGTCGAGTCGCGGGAATTTCTGCATCACGACCTTGGCGAGCGCATTGACGTCCGCAGCGCTCGCGGCGTCGCAAGCAGCTGCTTCCGCCCAGCCACCCTTGTCGCGAATGCCGCCGGCGGTCGCCTCCGCTCCGTCAAGCGCGCGATCGGCACAGACAACGCGGGCCCCCAGCCCGGCCAGCGCCTCGGCCGACGATTTGCCGATACCCGAGGCGGCGCCGAGCACCACGGCCGTCTTGCCGGTGAGGTCGAAGAGCTTGCGATAGTCCGTCACTGATAGCTTCTCCTGTGCTGCTGCTATCCCTTGTAGCCCATCAAGAGGCGCGGCAGCCACAGCGAGAACGCGGGGACGTAGGTCACGAACATCAGAGCTGCGATCAGCGCAGCGTAGAATGGCAGGATGGTGCGCATCACCGCGCCCACCGAGATGCCACCGATGGCGCATCCCACGAACTGCGTCGTTCCGACCGGCGGGGTGTTCAGCCCAAGGGCGCAGTTGATCAACATCAACATGCCGAACTGCACCGGATCCATGCCCGCCTTCATCGCGATCGGCAGGAAGATCGGGGTGCAGATCAGGATGGTCGCCGCCATGTCCATGAACGTGCCGAGCACGAACAGGATGACGTTGATGAGCAGGAAGACGACCCAAGGCTGCGTCGAAACCTTGCCCATCATTTCGCCGGCGAGGTCGGCCACCTCGTAAAGCCCCATCAGATACTGGAACATGGTGGAGACGCCGATCAAGAGCAGCACCACGCCCGTCGTCTTCACCGCCTTGGCGGCCGCGCGCAGGAAGTTCTGCAGGGTCATGGTGCGGTAGATCAGGAACGTCAGCAGGATCGTGTAGGTCACCGCAACGGCTGCGGATTCCGTCGCCGTGAAAACGCCGGACAGGATGCCCGCCAGGATGATGCCGACGATCAGAAGGCCCGGCAGCGCGGCTGCCAACGAGCGGAACACCTCGGCCCAACCCGGGAACTTGCCGGCCGGATAGCCGCGCTTCACCGCGACGGCGTAAGCAGCGACCAGCATGCACACCATCAGCACGATCGCCGGCAGCAGGCCGGCGGCGATCAGCGCGCCGATCGAGACCTTGCCGCCGGCGGCGAGCGCATAGATGATCATGTTGTGACTGGTCGGCATCAGGGCCCCGACCAGCGAAGCGTGGGTGGTGACGTTGACGGCGTAGTCGGTGTCGAACCCTTCCTTCTTCATCATCGGAATCATCACCGCACCCATCGCCGACACGTCGGCCACGGGCGAGCCGGAGACGCCGCCGAACAGCGTGCAGGCGACCACGTTCGACATGCCGAGGCCGCCGCGGATGTGTCCGACGAGATTCTTGGCGAGCTGGACGATCTTGTCGGCGACGCCGCCATGCAGCATCAGCTCACCGCTGAAGACGAAGAAGGGAATCGCGAGGAAGGAGAAGATGTTCATCCCCGACATCATCTGCTGGAAGATGACGGCAACCGGCAGGCCTTCGTAGAGGATGGTGCAGATCGCGGAGAGGCCAATCGCGAAGGCAACCGGGACGCCGAGGATCAGGAATCCGAAGAAGGTGGCGCCGAGGATGATCAGTTCCATGACGGGACGACCTCTTCGCCGCGCAGAAGAGCCATGATGTGCTCGATGGAAAAGGAGACGATCAGGAGGCCGGAGGCGATCAGCGGCACGTAGCGGATCACCTCGGGAAGGCCGAGATTGGGAATCTTCACGGTGCCGACAGACGAACCGAGGATCCAGCCGTTATAGGCCATGGCAATGCCGAACACGGCGACCAGCACGTGGATCACGATCTCGATCTTCTCTCGCGCGTGGTCGGGAAGCATCACCAGCAGACTGTCCATGCCGATATGTCCGGCATCGCGCACGCCGACGGCGGCGCCGATCAGCGTCACATACAGGATCAGCACCAGTGCGAGGTTCTCGGTCCAGGTCGGGCTGGAATTGAGCACGTAACGTCCGAATACCTGGTAGAAGACGATGGCGACGATGACGAGCAATCCGGTCACGGACAGATACATGCCCACGCGCGCGACAGGTGCGTTGATCCGCGACAGCAAGCCAGTGGACGGGCGTGCGGCGACCGCGTCATGCTCGTGATCTGCAACGTGTGGGTCTGTCATCCCGTGTCTCCTTGCGAGAGCCCGGGTCGCCTCGCGGCGACGCCGGGCCCGCGCCGCTGGCCTTCTACTTCGTGCCCTGGATACGCTTGACGATGCCCTGCAGCTTCTCGTCGCCGGCGAACTTCTGATAGACCGGCTTCATCGCATCGACGAATTCCGCCTTATTGGCGATCGTGACGACCTGAACGCCGGCCGCCTCGACGGTCTTGCGCGACGCCTGCTCACGCTCGTCCCACAGCTTGCGCATTACCGGCACCGATTCCTTGGCCGCCTTGCGGATCATCGCCTGATCCTCCTTGCCCAGCGTGTCCCAGACCTTTTTCGACATCACGAGAACTTCGGGCGCGAGGGAGTGCTCGGTGATGTTGTAGAACTTGGCCGCCTCGAAATGGCGCGAGGACTCGTAGGACGGCCAGTTGTTCTCGGCCGCATCCACCAGGCCGGTCTTCAGCGCGGTGTAGACCTCGCCATACGGCATCGGCGTCGGGTTGGCGCCGAGGCTCTGGATCATGCCGACCCAGAGATCGGATTGCTGGACGCGGATCTTCAGGCCCTTGAGGTCGGCGAGCGACTTGACGGGTGCCTTGACGGTGTAGATGGACCGGGCACCGCTGTCGTAATAGGCGAGACCGACCAGGCCCGCAGGCTCCATGGCGGCCAGGATCTCGTCGCCGATCGGCCCATCGAGCACGGCGCGCATGTGCTGCGTGTCGCGGAATACGAAGGGCAGGCACAGGGCGATGGTCTCGGGCACGAAGTTGTTGAGCGGCGATGCGTTGATCCGCATCATGTCGAGTGCGCCGATCTTGAGCTGCTCGATGGTGTCCTTCTCGGAGCCCAGGGCTCCATTTGGAAACACCTTCACGCCGAGCTTGCCGCCGCTCGCGGTCGCGAGCTGCTTGCCCATGAACTTGACGGCCTCGACGGTCGGATAGTCGGCGGGGTGGACGTCGGCCGAACGGAAATCGCGCGCGGTCGCCAGCGGCGCTGAGACCGCCAGTGCAACGGCTGTGATGATACCGGTGAGTGTCTTCATCTGGGCTTTCCTCCTGGGTTGATTATGTCGTTGTCGGCGGATGCTGCGGGCCGGCCTTGGGTCGCTCCACCTCAGACATGAAGTCAAGCGCCAATGTCGTGCCTAGGGCGCGCGGCATTCTCTGTCCAAGCCAAATCCGGCATCGATCGATGCAACAGTTGCATCAATCGATTTCTGGCGCAATTCGCATTACGGCGGGTCGGGTGGGCCGGCTGACGTCGCCGGCACGTGACTTGACGCCAGCAATCGGGGCCCCTCAAGATGGCCGACGCAGCGGACCATCTCGAAGGAATGCCCATGCCGCGGAAGCTGATCGATATCTCGGTGCCGCTCAGAAACGACGTGACGGCCGATCCGCCGGGCAACCATCCGACCATCCAGTATATCGATCACCAGCAGGGCCTGCCGCGGATGCTGCAATTCTTCGACGGCCTCAAGGCCGAGGATCTGCCCGACGGACAGGGCTGGGCCGTCGAGCAGGTCTCGCTGTCGACCCACAACGGCACGCATCTCGACGCGCCCTGGCACTTCCATCCGACCATGAACCGCGGCGAGCGGTCATGGACGATCGACGAGGTCCCGCTGGAATGGTGCTTTCAGCCGGGCGTCAAGCTCGACTTCCGGCATCTGCCCGACGGCTGCGTGGCGAGCGCCGACGACGTCGAGAAGGAGCTGAAGCGGATCGGGCACAAACTGTCGCCGCTGGAGATCGTGGTGGTCAACACCAGCGCCGGCGCAAAGTTCGGCAAGGCCGAATACGTCAATTCCGGCTGCGGCATGGGCTATGAAGCCACCATGTACCTGCTCGAACGCGGCGTGCGGCTGACCGGCACCGACGGCTGGAGCTGGGACGCGCCGTTCGTCTACACCGCGAAGAGATATGCCGAGACGCACGACGCCGGCCTGATCTGGGAGGGCCACAAGGCGGGACGGCATATCGGCTATTGCCATCTCGAGAAGCTGCACAACCTCGACCAATTGCCCTCGACCGGGTTCACGGTCTCATGCTTTCCGGTCAAGATCGAACGCGCCTCGGCGGGGTGGACCCGCGCGGTCGCCATCATCGACACTTAGGCAGACGCCGTCACTCGCCGCCGAGGCCGCTCTCGGCGAGTTCGCGCAGCGCATCCGTATCCAGCACGACGATGGCGCCGTGCTCGAGGCGAACCCAGTTGCGGCCGGCCCAGGCGCGCAATTGCTTGTTGATGCTCTCGCGCGTCATGCCCACCATCTCGCTGATCTCCTGCTGCGTGATGGCGAGCGTGCCGCTGCCGGAGTCGAACTTGCGCTCCTCGGTGAGACCGAGCAACGCGCTCGCGAGCCGCCCCGGCAGATTCTGCAGGATCACCTGCTCGACCTGCTGGCTGGTCCAGCGCAGACGGGCGCAGAGCAGCTCGATGAACTTCATCGCCAGCGCCGGCTGGCTCTTCACGAACGGCAGGAAGTCCCGGCGGTCGATGACGTAGAGCTCGCAATTGGTGTTGGCGGTCGCATCGGCCGATCTCGGGGCGCCGTCGAGCACCGCGATCTCGCCGAAGATTTCCCCGGGACCGATCAGATTGAGAATGGCGTTACGGCCGTCCGGCGAGGAGGAGGAAATCTTCACCGTCCCCGAGATCACCGCGAACAGGTTGTTGCCGGGATCGCCCTTTGCGGCGATCGTCGCGCCGCGCTTCACGGTGGTGTGCTTGGCGTAGCGACAAAGCTGATCGAGCGCTTCCGGCTCCAGATCCGCGAAGATCGGGTGCTTGCGCAGGACCGATAGCTTGTTGCCCGCCGAGTGTCGGGGGTCGCCGGTCTTGTCCTGAGGCACGCCGCGGGGCTCCTAAGACTGCGAGGCAGTGAGGTTCCTGCGTAGTCAACGTTATCAGGGTTTTCAACCGGAAAGCACGCGCGCGGTTTGAGGCAAATGCCGCGAAAAAGCCGCGGGCGGGCCGAAAGCCCGCACCCGAAGGATGCACCTGGACGTTCCAATCGATGCAGAGTTGCAGGCGGAGCGAGCCGCGATTGCGTTGAGGCGCTGGCGAACAGCCGGGCCGGCCGGACGAGCCGTCGGCCTGTTGGCAGGTCTTAGCGGACTACGATCTCGGGAGCTTCAGCGCCTGGAATCCGGGTCGAGCCGGACGGAGCTGGTTTGCCGATCGGCCCAGGCCAGGACAGCGGCAAACACGACGAAAATTGCGACGACGACAACGGTCACCAGCAACGCGTCAGCGGGCATTATTCCCTCCCCAAAGTTTGCGGCATTATTTTGCTGCAGTCGGCCGGCGTCATTGATCGAGATCAAAAACGTCAGGGCGTTGCGGCGGAATGTCAGGCCGCGGCCATCGCCTCGGCGCGCGCGGGATCGAGCAGGCTGATACCGCCGTGAATGATCTCGATCACGCCATGACGCTCCAGCTTGGTGAAGGTGCGACTGACGGTTTCGATGGTCAGGCCGAGATAGTCGGCGATGTCCTGACGGCTCATCGGAAGCGGAACCGTGTCGGACAGGCCCTTGCGCGCGACCAGCCGTTCACGCCAGCCGAGCAGGAAGGTCGCCACCTTCTCGTCGGCCGAACGGCGGCCGAGCAGCACCATATGATCGCGCGCCTGGCTCAACTCGCGAATGGCCAGCTCGTTGATCCGCTTGAGCAGAAGCGGCCGGTCTTCGATGAAACGGTTGAACGGGGCTTTGGCGAACTGGCACACGGTCACGACACCGATCGCGTCGGCCGAAAAATTGTGCCGGCCGGAAATGTTCATCCCCAGGAAATCGCCGGGCAACGCGAAACCGACGATCTGCCGCCGGCCGTCCGGCAGCAGCTTGTACAGCCGCATGACGCCTTCGAGGACGTTGTAGAACGAGGTCGTGATGTCCTCTTCGGAGAAAACGGTCTCGCCCGAGTCGAAATGAACGCGGCGCCCGAGATGCTCGAACTCCCTGAGCTCGGTCGCATTCAGCGACGAACAAACCGCCGCACCGCGTACGACACAATCGTTGCAAAAATGTCCGTTCGGCTCAATCATGACCACAAGGCTTCATCCACCGCTCCCCGCGCCGGCTGCGCCCAGCCCCAGGCCGAGTCCACCGCGCGGCTGGATTTTACTGCACTGCGCCAAAGCCAATTGACTCAGATCAAATTTGGGTGGCATCCCCGTCTTATTCTGCTCCAGCGTTCGACGGGATCACTTTTCTATGCTGCAAGGCGCCCTGCGTCACAGCCTGATTGGGCTGCTTCTGATTACTCCTGCCCTGGCGGCGCCGACCGCCGAACAGCGTGGCAAGGCCTTTGCAAGGGCCAATTGCGCGCGCTGCCATGCCATTGACCGCGCCTCCCGCAGCCCGCTCGAGGGCGCTCCCCCGCTGCGCATGCTGCATCGGCGTTACCCGATCGAGACCCTGGGCGAGGCGCTGGCCGAGGGGATTTACACCGGTCACGCCGACATGCCGGCCTTCGAGCTCAATCCAGACCAGATCCACGACCTTCTGTCCTACCTGAAAACGCTGGAATAGACCGCGCTATACCGCCTGCACGGTCCACCCGATCAGCTCCTTGGCGATGCGGGCAAAGGCCGCGTCGAAGGCGGCGACTGAAGCGGCGGGCTCGACCTTGTCGAGCTTCTCGCTGGTCTCGACCAGGCGCGAGGCAACCACCTTGCCGTTCTTGTCGACGATCCGCGCCGACAGTCCGATCTCGACCCTCGCCTCGCCCTCCGTGACGATCCGAAAGCGCCGGATGTCGATCAGGAGCTGGTAATCCGCCTGACCGAGATCGCTCGCGCGCAACGGGGCGTGGGCGATGTCGTAATTCTCGAAACTGTCGATCAGGCGTGCCTGCACCAGTTTCGGAATGCTGTCGGCCCAGAGGAAGTCGGCAAAGCCCGGTCTGTCGCCGACAGGCGCGAACAGCATGCGCTGGGTCTGCAGCATTGCGACCGCGCTCGGCTCGGGGATGGCCAGTGATGCCGACAGTGTCTTGCCGGCGGGCCCGAGGTTCTGCGGGATGTGCAGGTCGTAGGTGACCTTCTGCGCGGGAGCGCCGCCGCCGGTCATCTTCTCCAGGCCGGCCAGAATGCCGTCGACCTTGCCGGTGTTGCGCGCGAGCCCGTCGGAGAAGGTCTTGAAATTCGCGATGGTGTCCTTGAGCGGGCCGGAATTGTCCTGAAGCACCGTATCGACCCGCCGCAGCGCATCCCGCGCCGCCTGCGTCATGCTCTGGCCGGCGCCGGCCTCGGCGATCAGGGTCACGGGCTCGCCGGATTTGGCGACGATCGCGCCGCCCTCCAACGTCACCACCGGCACGCCGGTCAGGCCCTGAAATTCGAGACCGACCCTGGTATCGGAGCGGACCGGCGTGGCGGTCGCAACCGAAATCGTGGCATTGACGAAGCGCGGATTGTCGGGCGCGAGCCCGAGCTGGGTCACCTCACCGACGCGGATGCCGTTGAACAGCACGCCGGCGCCGACCAGCAGGCCTGGGACCGGCCCCTGGAATTGCACATGGTAGTTCGTGCGCGGTCCGATGCCGCCGGTGTTGCTCAGCCAATAGACGAAGCCGAACACCGCAAGGATCGCGGCCAGCACGAAACTGCCGATCAGCACGTAGGGAGCGCGGGTTTCCATGTCTCATCTCATCTCGTGTTGCAGCATCTGCGAGCGCTTGCCGTGGAAATAAGCGCGCACCCAGGGATGCTCGGATTGCAGCAATTCGCGCATCGGGCCGATCGCCACGATCTTGCCGTCGGCGAGCGCGGCGACGCGGTCGCAGACCGTGGTCAGGCTCGCAAGATCGTGGGTCACCATGAACACGGTCAGCCCCAGCGTCTTTTGCAGCGTCTTGATCAGCGCATCGAATTCGCCGGCGGCGATCGGATCGAGGCCGGAGGTCGGCTCGTCCAGGAACAGGATCGGCGGATCGAGCGCGAGCGCGCGGGCCAGCGCCACGCGCTTGGTCATGCCGCCGGACAGTTCCGCCGGATATTTGTCGGCGTCCTGGGCACGCAAGCCGACCATTTCGAGCTTGGCGATCGCGATCTCATCCATCAGCTCCTGCGACAGGACCAGATTTTCGCGCAAGGGAAACTGGACGTTCTGGCGGACCGTGAGCGAGGAGAACAGCGCGCCCTGCTGGAACAGGATGCCCCACGTCGTGGCTGCGCCTCGACCGTGCCCCCCGGTGGGTTGTCCCATCACTTCGATGGTCCCGCCCCGGCGCGGGATCAGGCCGATGATGGTCCGCATCAGTACCGACTTGCCGCCGCCGGACGCCCCGACCAGCCCAAGGATCTCGCCGCGGCGGACGTCGAGTGACAGATGATCGAGCACCGTCTGGCGGCCGAAGCCGACCACGAGGTCACGGACGCGGATCGCGAACTGGTCTTGCGGCGCGTCCATCGTCACATTCCGATCGAGGCAAAGAAGACCGCAAACAGGCCGTCGAGCACGATCACCAGGAAGATCGATTTCACCACCGACGTCGTGGTCTGTCGCCCGAGCGACTCGGCGCTGCCCTTGACCCGCAGTCCCTCGCTGCAGGCCACGATTCCGATCACCAGCGCCATGAACGGCGCCTTCAAGATGCCCACCTCGAAATGCGTGACCGAGATGGCCTCGTGCAGCCGCGCCATATAGATCGCCGGTCCCATATCGCCATAGAATTGTGCGACGAGACCGCCGCCATAGAGCGCGGCAATCGATCCAATGAAAGTGAGAATGGGCAAGGCAATGACCAGGGCCGCAACGCGCGGCAGGATCAGGACCTCCACGGGATCGAGCCCCATGGTGGAGAGCGCGTCAATCTCCTCGCGCATCTTCATCGAGCCGAGCTCGGCAGTGTAGGCACTTCCCGACCGGCCGGCGACCATGATGGCGACGATCAGCACGCCGAGCTCACGCAGCACCAGGATGCCGACCATGTCGACAGTATACGATTCCGCGCCGAATCTGCGGAAATGGAAGAAGCCCTGCTGCGCGATGATGGCGCCGATCAGGAAGGTGATGAGCGCGACGATGGGAATCGCCTGCCACCCGATGCGGTAGAGCTGATAGACCAAAGAGGTCAGCCGCAGCGATCGCGGCCGGCGCAGCACACCGATCACCGCCATGAACAATGCGCCGAGCAACTCGAGGAAGATCGTGACGTCTTCGCGGGCGCCGACCGTGGATTTGCCGAGATCGCCGAGCCTCGCCAACACCGGGTTGGGCGCGGCCGTGGGGGCCGGCGTGTGGCGGTTGACTTGGCGCACCTCATCCATCAGCCCGCTGAAATGATCAGCGACGCCGACGAACTCAGCCGATCTTCCGGATGATGCGGCCCTGCGCGACAGCTTCTCGAGGACCCAGGCGCCGAGCGTGTCGAGCGCACTGACGCCCGACATGTCCAGGGTGACGGCGCGCGAGCGATCGACGTCGGCTCCGACCGAGCGGGACAATGTCTCGAGCATGACCACATTCGCGGCGGTCCAGGGCCCTTCGGGACGCAGGTTCAGCACGTCGCCGGACGGCGTCGCGAGCAACAGCGGTTCGTGGTTCACGCTTCCACCTCGTCGGGACAATCAGTCCCATTCAGACGGCATTTCTAGGCCAGCATATGGCGGCCGGCTTGACCTGTCTCAAGAGCTGAACTGCCCTGCCGATTGACGCAAATCAAGCGTGATCGCGTACGCGGGCCCTAGGCTTGCGTCCGTTCAATGGGGATATCAGGTCCATGTTCGACCGTGACAGGATGAGCGAAGAATTGCGCACGCTGAAGGTTGATGTGACGCGCTTGCTGAGCACCGCCGGCGAGGAGATGTTCGAGAGCTCGAAAGATCGCGCCGAGGCGCTCGCCGATCAGATCAGGGCTGCGCTCACCGAGCTCGGCGAGACCGTCGAGGAAGAGCAGGAGCAGCTTCGGGGCCTCATTGCGGACCGTCCTATCGCATCGCTCGCCTCCGCCTTCGCGCTCGGCGTGGTCGTCGGCTTCATGCTGAGGAGACACTAGGTGAATACCGAGAACGTGGTCAAACATCTGCGCGTGCTGTGGCGCACCGACAGGATCATCGCGGACATCAGGCTGCGTCATCTGCTGATCGGCCTCGGCCTGCGCGCCTTCGCAGCACTGGTTGCGGCGTTCGGGCTTCTGATGCTGGAGCTGGCGGCCTATTTCGCGCTGGTCCAGATCTGGAGTGCGATTGCCGCGGCGGCCATCCTCGGTGCCGTCAATTTCGCCATCGCGGCTGCCATCTTCATCATCGCCGGCCGCGCTCCGTCCGGCCGGGACATCGAGCTCGCCGGCGAAATCCACGACGCCTCCATCGAAGCCCTTCAGCTCGAGGCGCGCGCACTCCAGGCCCAGGTGTCGGGCGCGGTGCATCATCCGCTCAGCACGATCGTGCCGGTGCTGGTGCCGCTGATCGCGATCATCGTGAAGAATTTGCGGTCGACGGCCGGAACATCGGCCAAGACATCTGGCAAGACATCCACCGCCGCAGGTTCGGCCGAAGCGCGCTCCTGAGGGGTGCGCTCAGAGCTTCAACTTGACGTCGCAGATGTCGGGTTCGGCCGGGTCCGGTCTGACCTCGAAGCCGAGGTTTCGGCACATTTCGAGCATCACGGTGTTCTCCTGGAGCACGTCGCCCGAAATGACCTTCAGCCCTTCCGACTTGGCATAGTCGATGATGAGCTGCATGAGGGCCCAGCCGAGCCCCCTGCCCTTCAGGTCGGAGCGCAGCAGGATCGCATATTCACCGCTCTCGTAGATCGAATCCGAATGGAGCCGGACCACGCCGACCATCTCGCCGGTGGCCTCGTCGAATGCAATGAAGGCCATCGCGCGCGCATAGTCGAGCTGGGTCAGGCGCGCGATGAATTCGTGGGTAAACTCCTTCATCGGCGCGAAGAACCGCAGGCGAAGGTCGTGCGGCGTGACGTGGCGCAGGAATTCGTGGATGGTCGGCTCATCCTCCGGGCGCATGGGCCGCACGAAGATGCGCCAGTCGTCCTTGAGCTTGAGGCGGCGCTCCCATTGTGACGGATAGGCGCGAACGGCGAAATTGGCCGGGCCGGAGCCGACGAACTTTCGTTGCGGCGGGGCGACCGCGACGCGGGCATCCACCGCAGTCACGCCGGTTTCGTCCGCCAGCAACGGATTGATGTCGAATTCCCGGATCTCGGGAATATCGGCGGCCATCTGCGCCAGCTTGACAAGCACCATGGCGACCGCGTCTTGCTTGACCGCTGGCACATCACGATACGCCTTCAGCAGCCGCGACACGCGCGTGCGGTCGATCAAATCGCGGGCGAGCTGCAAATCCAGCGGCGGCAGCGCGAGCGCCTTGTCGTTGATGATCTCGACCGCCGTGCCGCCACGACCGAACACCACGACCGTGCCGAAAGTGGGATCGTCCGCGAGGCCCAGGATCAGCTCGCGCGCCTTCGCCTTGACGACCATGGCCTGGACGATGACGCCGCCGATGCGGGCCTCGGGCCGCAGCTTTCTCGCCCGGGCGAGAATATCGGAGGTGGCCGCACGCACGGCCTCCGGCGTTGTCAGATTGAGCACGACGCCGCCGACATCGGATTTGTGGACGATGTCCCGCGACATGATCTTCAACACGACGGTGCCGCCCTGTGCGAAGATTTCCCTGGCATAGGCTACCGCCTGCTCGACATCGGCTGCGGCATAAGTCGGCACCATCGCGATGTCATAGGCTTCGAGCAGATGCTTGATCTCGACCGGCTCGAGCCATTGGCGGCCGTCCGCGATCGCGGCGGTGACGATCTGCCGCGCCCCTTGTGCGTCCGGAACGAATGTGTCGGGCATCGCGGGTGGAACCTGACTCAGCTCCTCCACCACTTCCCGGTGCCGGACCAGATGCATGAAGCCGCGCACGGCGTCGTCCTCGGTCGGATAGTTCGGCACACCGGCGCTGGAAAGCGCCTGAATGATGTCCTGGTCGGCACCGACCCAGGCCGCCAGCACCGGCTTGGCCCATCGGCGGTGCTCGTTCCGATATTTGCCGACGAGCTCCGTCACGGTCGCAGCGATCTCGGCCGCCGAGGCGATCGCGGTTTGCACATTGAGAACCAGAACCGCGTCATTGTCGCGATCGGCCAGCAGCAGCTCCAGCGCCGCCGCATAGCGCGCGGCGTCGGCGTCACCGACGATGTCGACGGGATTTGCACCTGACCAGGTCGGCGGCAACGCAGCATCCAGCTTCTTACGCGTCTCCGCCGAAATGGTCGCCGGAATTCCACCGAGTTCGACCAGTCGATCGACGGCGAGCACGCCGATGCCGCCGCCATTGGTCAGGATGGCGAGGCGCTTTCCGGCCGGCGATTCGAGGCGGCCGAGTGTCTCGGCACAATCGAACAGCTCACGCAGATCGGAGACCCGCAGGATGCCCGCGCGGCGGAACGCCGCGTCATAGACGGCGTCAGCGCCGGCGAGGGCGCCGGTATGAGTGGCAGCCGCCTTCGCGCCCTGCGCCATGCGGCCGGACTTCACCACGACGACGGGCTTCACGCGCGCGGCGGCGCGCGCCGCCGACATGAACTTGCGCGCATCCTTGATGGACTCGATGTAGAGCAGGATCGCGCGCGTCTTGTGGTCCATCGCGAAATAGTCGAGCAGATCGGCAATATCGACGTCGATCTGATCGCCGATCGAGACGATGCCGGAGAAGCCGACGCCGCGTTGGGCGGCCCAATCGACCATGCCGGCAGCGATCGCACCCGATTGCGAGATCAGCGCGAGGCTGCCCGCCCCCGGCATATGCGCGGCAAAGCTGGCATTCAGGCTGACGCCGGGCATCATGATGCCGAGACAGTTCGGTCCGATCAGCCGCATGCCGTATTTGCGGGCTGCGGTGCTGGCAGCCTCGTGCAGAGATCCCGGTCCGTGGCCGAGCCCGGCCGAGACGATCAAGGCGCCCGCCGAGCCGCGACGCCCGGCCTGGTCGATGATACCTGGAATCTCACGCGCAGGCGCGGTGATGACCACGAGCTCGGGCACGAAGTCCAAAGCGTCCATGCTCTTCACCGCGGCGATGCCGCCGATTTCGGCATGACGTGGATTGACGAGGCCAAATCGCCCCTTGAATTCAGCCTTGCGAATGTTCTCGAGAACGGCGCGTCCCACCGAGACCGGACGGGCGCTCGCGCCGACGAGCGCAACTGAACGCGGCGCCAACAGATTATTCAGACGATAAGTTGACATGAAAGCAAATGCGCCCGGTCGGCGACTGTTCCGATGGTTGACGATCAGGCAGGACGAATGGCGAGCCTAGTGCGAGATCATAACCCAGCATGGTGGCTCACCGATGACGGTCTTTGTCACACCGCCCCAGACGATCTCGTTCAGACGCGAATGATGATAGGCGCCCATCACGATGGCGTCCATGCCATGGGAATTCGCCCAATTTCCCAGGACCTTGCCGATCGAGCTGCCGCGGCTCTTCGCCGCTTCGAAGGAGGCATGGACACCGTGTTCCCTCAGATGATCGACCAGAGCGGTTCCGGATTGCACGATCGCGTCGGTCTTCTCATCCGCCACGGTCACCACGCGAACCGAGGCCGCCGCCTGCAGGACCGGCAACGCGTCGCCGACCGCTCGCGCCGCACGCGCGGAGTGGTCCCAGGCGATCATGACGTTCCCGAATTTGGGGCGAAGGTCTCCTGCGAGATGTTCCGGACAGAGCAGAAGCGGCCGGCCGGATCCCAACAGGAAGGCATCAACGATGCTCTCCGTTCGACTGTCATGCGGCTTCACGGGGAGCAGCGTGAGATCGCTGAAACGAGCGTGTTCGGCAAGGATGGCCGGGATCTGGTCCGCCGGCACCTTGCCCGTTCGGCTCTGGGCGCGAATGTTGGCGCGTGATGTCGCATTGGTAAATGCATTCAGGAGCTGCTGCACGTCGCTCATTTCGCGCAAACTGCCGGGCTCCGCAGACTCGCGATCGTAGGGCAGCATCACCTTCGGCCGCTCGTAAACCTCTTCCTCAAGCGCGAGCGCGGTGATCCTGGCGCCGAGATCGGCAGCAACGGCCACGCATTTCTCGATCGCAGCCAGGGCCGGCCCGCGCGGCTGGCCGACAAGCGGCAGAAAGACGTCCTTGATGGGCATCGGGATTCTCCTTGGCCGCCACAATAGGCCGGCTTTGGTCGAGACCCTTGATCCTCGTCAAGCCAAGGGAACTCGGTCCGGCCCGGACAGCGTTGACCGGCATCAAGGACTGGCCGCATAGCTGTTCTATGGGTAATTCAGTCGGAGCGGTTCGCCCTGGAGAAGCTCATGCGTGCGATGGTGTTGCCGGCCGCACGAACGCGGCTCCAGATGGAGGAGCGGCCCGACCCGATCCCCGGCGAGGGGCAGCTCCGGGTAAAGGTCAGCGCCTGCGGGGTCTGCCGGACCGATCTTCACCTCGTCGACGCCGAACTGCCCGAAGTTCGCTATCCGATCGTACCTGGTCACGAGATCGTCGGTCGGGTCGATCTCGTGGGCCCGAATGTCGCAACGCATGTGCCCGGTGATCGGGTCGGCATTCCCTGGCTCGGCTTTACCTGCGGACATTGTCGCTTCTGCCGGGACGGCATGGAAAACCTGTGTGACGCACCGCTATTCACCGGATATACGCGCGATGGCGGCTACGCGACCCACACCGTCGCCGACGCACGCTACGCCTTTCCCCTTGGTGAGGACGGCAACGACGTGGAGATCGCGCCTCTGCTATGCGCGGGGCTGATCGGCTGGCGCTCGCTGGTGCTGGCCGGCCCTGCCGAACGGCTCGGCCTCTATGGTTTCGGCGCGGCCGGCCACATCATTGCGCAGGTCGCGCGCTGGCAGGGACGATCCGTCCATGCATTCACGCGACGCGGCGACGCCGCTGCGCAAGATCTTGCACGTCGTCTCGGCGCGGTCTGGGCGGGAGCATCTGACGAAGTGCCCGAGGAGCCGCTCGACGCCGCCATCATCTACGCACCATCAGGCGAGCTCGTCCCGGCTGCGTTGCGCGCGGTCCGCAAAGGCGGGCGCGTCGTATGCGCGGGCATCCACATGACCGACATTCCAAGCTTTCCCTATGATCTGCTCTGGCAGGAACGGCAGCTGGTGTCGGTCGCCAATCTCACCCGACAGGATGGCCTCGATTTCCTCAAGATCGCGCCGCAAGCTGGTGTGCGCACCGAGACGACGGCATTTCCACTCGAGCAGGCCAACGAGGTTCTGACCATGCTGCGGGCTGGTCAGATTCTCGGCGCGGCCGTGCTGACGCCCTGATGGTGCTCCGGATGTCCGTTTCCATGAAGGACGAAATGGCAGCCCAGGAGCGGATCTTCCGGACGCTGACCGACCATCCCGGCGTGACGCGGATCGACACGCATGGCGCCTCGGTGTTCCTCGACGGGAGGCGCGCGTTGAAGATCAAGCGCGCTGTCCGGTATCCCTTTCTCGATTATTCGACACTCGATAAGCGCAAGGCGGCCTGCGAGGAGGAGATCAGGATCAACCGGCCGCTGGCGCCGCAGATCTATCATCGCGTCGTGGCGATCACGGAAGAGCCGGATGGATCGGTGCAAGTTGGCGGCGCCGGCCGGCCGATCGAGTATGCGGTGGACATGTCGCGCTTCGACGAAAGCAGAACGCTGGATCATCTGGCAAAGGCCGGGCCGCTGGATGCAAAGCTCGCCTCGGCTGCCGCCGATGCGGTCGTGGCTTCCCATGGCGCCGCCACAAGCGCGGATGCCGTAGCATGGGTCTCCTCCATCCCCGCCCTGATCGACGGCAACAGTCACGGCCTGCAGGCCGGCGGCCAACTCAACGCGGGAGACATCGACAAGCTCAGCCGAGCCTCGCACGAGGCCTATTTGCGCCTCCGCCCCCTGCTCGTGGAGCGCGGCCGGAAAGGTTTCGTGCGCCGCTGTCATGGCGATCTGCATCTCGCAAATATCGTCCTGATCGATGACCGTCCCGTGCTGTTCGACGCCATCGAGTTCGATGCGCAGATGGCGACCGTCGACGTGCTCTACGATCTCGCATTCACGCTGATGGACCTGTTGCACCACGATCAGGCACACGCGGCCAACATCGTCCTGAACCGCTATCTCGCCGCGACGCCCGCCGATAATTTCGACGCGCTCTCGGCCCTGCCGCTGTTCATGTCCGTCCGGGCGGCGATACGCGCCCAGGTGGCTCTGGCACGGCTGAGTCCGCCGCATTCGGACGACCCCGGCATTCTCGAGCAGGCACGGCGCTATTTTGACCTCGCCAGGATGCTGATCCATCCTGCCGCTCCGCGCCTGATTGCCGTCGGCGGATTGTCAGGCACGGGCAAGACGGTTCTGGCGCAAGCGCTGGCGCCCCGCATCGCACCGCCGCCCGGAGCCGTCGTGCTGCGCAGCGACATCGTCCGCAAGCAGATGTTCGGGGTCGAGGACACCCACCGCCTGCCGCCCTCCGCCTACACGCCGGAGCATGCAGCCCGCGTCTACGACACGCTGGCTCAGCTCGCCCGGCGGGTGCTGGCGCAAGGCCATTCGGCGATCATTGACGGCGTATTTGCCCGCGAGGACGAACGAGACGCGATCGCCGCACTGGCGCGCGAGTGCAACGTGCCGCTGGACGGCCTGTTTCTGGTTGCAGATCTTGCCACCCGGCAAACGCGGATCGGAAGCCGCCGGGGAGACGCATCCGACGCCACGCAAGAGGTTGCCGCGCTGCAGGAGCACTATAGTATCGGCCATGTCGGTTGGGCGACCATCGATGCATCCGGGACGCAAGAGCAGACGCTCCAGAACTGCCGGAACGCGATCACTGAAGGCAAACAAGGCAATCTGATTGGCGCGGGCAAAAATGGCGCGACCTAGCACGACCTCGGCGGCCGCTCGCGTCGCGCCGGCGGCACGTCGCAATGCCCTGCCCGGCCGCCTTAGTCCCGGCATGGCCTGCGATACGGCGTTCCGGATCATCGCGCGCCGTCACCTTGCTGCCGTCCTCGCCCAGCATGACGGCACCTGCCGCGGCGATCCCGACGCGCTGCACCAGATCCGGATCGCACTGACGCATCTGCGCACCGCCATCCGCTTCTTCTCGCCGATGGTCGACGACGCTCTGCGGCCGACTATCTGGGCCGAGCTGAAATGGCTGAACAGCCAGCTCGGCATGGTGCGGGACCTCGATGTGGCGATCGAGCGGGTCGTCGCCGAGAGCGGCGACGAGCTCGCCGTGATCGCCGAGCTTCAGCACTGGGACGAAAAACGCGCCGAGAGCCACCGCGAGCTGGCGCGCGCACTGCAATCCCCGCGGTATCGCCGCCTTGTCGAGCAGACCTCGGCCTGGATCGAGAGCGGCCCCTGGTCGACCCGGCGCAGCAAGGAGGCCATCCGATTGCGCCGCTGCACGCTCGCCGACCATGCAGCGCAGCGGCTGGCTGAGTGGGAAACGACGCTGCTCAAGAAGGCGCGAAAGCTCCGCAAGCTCGACGTCGAGAAACGCCACAAGCTGCGGCTTCTCAACAAGCGGATGACCTATTCGATCGAGTCGCTCCAGGACCTGTTCGCCGATGAATCACTGACGAAACAGAAATCCATCCTCAAGAAATTGCGCCAGGCGCAACGGTCACTCGGACAATTGAACGACGATGCGCGGGGACAAGCGCTGGCGGCGTCATTGAATGGCGCCGGCCAAGAAGCCGGCAATCGCTTCCTCAACCGCAAGCGGGAGAAGAAGCTGTTGCGGAAGGCGTCAACCGCCTACCGCAAACTGGACAAGGCCAAACCCTTCCGCTCCTCGGATCTCGCGCCAAGGTCCGAGCCGGAGGCTTAGGTGTGGACGTAGTCCCCCGGCGCATCGGGCAGTCCCGGAGCGTCTCCAACTCCGGTCTGCGGCGGATCGCAGGGCGCGCCGGAACGCGCCGCTAGCCAATTAGCCCATTCCGGCCACCAAGAGCCCTCGACGTGCGGAGCCAGCTTCAGCCATTCGTCCGGACCAACATAGGGCGCATCGGCAGGCTTGATCAGCACCTGATAGCTGTGGCCGGGCTCCTCTGGAGGTGCAACGACACCGGCATTGTGGCCGCCGCTGGTCAACAGGAACGTCACGTCGGCATCGACCTGATAGTGGATCTTGTAGGCGGATCGCCACGGCGCCACGTGATCGGCGAGCGTGCCGACCACGAACATCGGCGCGTGAATATCGGACAGCGAAACGCTCCTGCCGTCGACCTGATAGCGTCCGCCGGCCAGATCGTTGTCGAGGAACAGCTTACGCAGATATTCCGAATGCATGCGATAAGGCAGCCGGGTTGCATCGGCGTTCCAGGCCATCAGGTCGCTCGGCGGTGCGCTCTCGCCCATCAGATAGTCGTGTGACAGACGCGACCAGATCAACTCGTTGGAACGAAGCAGCTGAAAGGCGCCGGCCATCTGCGTCGTGTCGAGATAGCCTCGCTGCCACATCACGTCTTCGAGAAAGGCGACCTGGCTCTCGTTGATGAAGAGCGTCAGCTCCCCGGCCTCGGTGAAATCGGTCTGGGCCGCAAGGAGCGTGACGGTGCCGAGGCGGTTGTCGCCGTCGCGTTCCATCGCCGCCGCGGCGATCGACAGCAGCGTGCCGCCCAGACAATAGCCGAGCGCATGCGTCTTCCGCCCCGGCATGATCAGGCCGATCATGTCCAGCGCCGCCATGACGCCCAGCTTGCGATAATCGTCAAAGGCGAGATCCCTATCTCTCGCATCCGGATTGCGCCAGGAGATCGCGAACACGGTGAACCCTTGACCGGTCAGATATTTGACCAGCGAGTTCTGCGGCGAGAGATCGAGAATGTAGTACTTCATGATCCAGGCCGGCACGATCAGGATCGGCTCGGGCCTCACCTGTGCGGTGGTCGGGTGGTACTGAATGAGCTCGATCAGCTCGTTGCGGTAGACGACCTTGCCCGGTGAAACCGCCACGGTCTTGCCGACCACGAACCGCCCGTCCTCCGCCAGCTTCGAGTTGGAGAGCACGCGCATCAGATCGCTGCACCAATTCTGCCAGCCAAAGACGTAATTCTCGCCGCCGCTCTGGAACGCCTTCTCCAGCACCTTCGGATTGGTCGCCGCGAAATTCGACGGGGCCAGCATGTCGAGCATCTGGCGCATCGAGAACTCGACGATGGCCTCATTGGCGTGCGACACGCCACGCACGCCCGTCGCGGCATCGCGCCACCAGCGTTCTGCGAGCAAGAACCCCTGCGCCAGCAGATTGAACGGCGCAGTCTCCCATTGTGGTCCACTGAAACGGCGATCCCGCGCCTGCGGCCGGATCACGGACCACGGCCTTTGCTCCGGCGACGCCGCGTGCGCGGCGGCTTCCACCAGCCGCCCGGTGTCGCGCAGGGCGGTGCGGGAAATCTCCATCTGGCGTTGCGGCGCCGCAGCGAGATGCGAGCTCCAGTCGAGCCAGGCAAGCGACAAGGCCAGCGGCGAAATACCGCCGGTGAACCGTGCCAGCATGGCGTGAAACGCGCGATCGAATGGATATGGCTCGGATTCTGGCAGAGAATCGGCAGCAGTCGTCTTTTCTGCGAGCTTTTCGGCGCTCACCGTCGAAGCTCCGGGAGCAGCGGCGGGACTGAGCGGGAGGGCCTGCACCGCCGGCTCTTCGGCCCGTGGATAAATCTTCACGACGCTCATGGCTCAATGATCCCAAGGGCTGCGGTTTGATGTCGGCGGAGGATATGGCCAGTCTTCGCATCAGCGTTGAGCTGCATCAAACCGGAGGGCGGATCACAATTGCTTCATCGATGCGGACGGGTTCGTCCCATTGACCTGAGTCAAGCCGCGGCCCGGCGTCCGGGCTAGTTTTCGCGCATCGAAATTTGACAAGCCAGCGGAGTCTTCCATGCGCGCCCACCAGATCATGACCCGGTCGGTCATCTCGGTTACCCCCGACACAAGCATCGTCGAGGCGGCGAATATCATGCTGAAGCGGCATGTCAGCGGCCTCACGGTGGTCGACGAGACCGGCAAGCTGGTCGGCGTCGTCTCCGAAGGGGATTTCATCCGCCGCAGCGAAATCGGCACCGGACGCAAGCGCGGACGCTGGCTGCGGTTCATCCTGGGGCCGGGCAAATCCGCCAGCGATTTCGTCCACGAGCACGGCCGCAAGGTCTCGGAAGTGATGACCGACACGCCCATCACCATCACGGAGGATATGGCGCTCGCCGAGATCGTCGACCTCATGGAGCGCAACAACGTGAAGCGGCTGCCCGTGGTGCGCGGCGACAAGGTCGTCGGCATCGTATCGCGAGCCAACCTGCTGCAGGCCGTGGCGGGGCTCGCCCGCGAGGTGCCGGATCCGACGGCGGACGACGATCACATTCGCAGCCGTATCATCGAGACCATGGAGAAGAACGACTGGTGCCCGTTCGGGCTGAACGTCATCGTCCGTGACGGCATCGTTCACCTCAGCGGTGTCATCAGCGAAGAGCGCACACGGCAGGCGGCGATCGTCGCCGCCGAGAACGTCGAAGGCGTGAAGAAGGTGCACGACCATCTGTGCTGGGTCGACACCATGTCGGGCATCTATCTGAACTCGCCCGAGGACGACGAGCTCGCAAAGGCCAGCTGACAAGGCCAGCTGAGTCTGCGCGATTCAGCGTGGAACGACGGCGGTGGCCTCGATCTCGACGCGCGCCGCCTTCTCCACCAAGCGCACCACCTGCACCAGCGCCATCGCGGGGTAATGGGTGCCGAAGATGGCACGGTAGACCTTGCCGAGCGTCTTCAGGTTGGACAGGTACTCGTCCATGTCGACGACGTACCAGGTCAGCCGCACGAGGTGCTCGGGCCGCGCGCCGGCCTCGGCCAGGATCGCCGCGATGTTGCTCAAGGTCTGGCGCACCTGCGCAACAAAGCCGTCGGCGAGACGCTCCTCGGCGTCCCAGCCGATCACGCCGCCGGTGACGACGATGCGCCCTTCGGCGGCCATGCCGTTGGCATAGCCCTTCGGCATCGGCCATCCCGACGGCTGGAGCACCTGCACCCGCGAACGGGTGCCATCCTCGGCGGCTGTCGGCAGCACCGCGAGCTGCGGGCCTTTCGGCGTCGTCACGGACAATTCGTCATCCTTTTCTCATTCCGCCGCGACGCCTGAGGACGTCACGGCGACCTGCGCCAGCTGCCGCAGGGCAAAGCGCTTCAATTTTCCGGTCTCGGTCTTCGGCAGTTGCGTCACGAACTCGATCGCCCGCGGATATTTGTATGGCGCGATCTCGCGTTTGACATGCTCCTGCAGCTCGGCCACGAGCTGAGCATCCGCCGTTACGCCGGGTGCGGCGACGACATAGGCCTTCACGATCATGCCGCGCGCCTCGTCCGGGGCGCCGACCACACCGCACTCGGCGACCGCCGGATGCGTGAGCAGGGCCGCCTCGACGTCGGTGCCTGCGATGTTGTAGCCGGATGACACGATCATGTCGTCGGAGCGGGACTGGTACCAGAAATAGCCGTCGCTATCCATCAGATAGGTGTCGCCGGTGATGTTCCAGCCGTTCTGGACGTACTTGCGCTGCCGCTCGTCGGCGAGATAGCGGCAACCAGTCGGCCCGCGCACCGCAAGCTTGCCCATCGTGCCCGGCGGCACGTCATGGCCGTCATCATCGACGATCTTGGCCTCGTAGCCGGGCACGGGCTTTCCGGTGGCACCGGGACGGATCTCACTCTCGGTCGCGCTGATGAAGATGTGCAGCAGCTCGGTCGAGCCGATCCCGTCCATCAGCTTGATGCCAGTGGCCTTGAGCCAGGCGTCGAAGGTCGGCTTGGGCAGAGTCTCGCCGGCGGAGACGCATTTGCGCAGCGAGGAAATGTCGCGCCCGGCGAGCTTGCCGATCATGGCGCGATACGCCGTGGGCGCGGTGAAACAGACCGTGATCTTGTACTGCTCGATCGCCGTCAGGATGTCGTCGGGCGTCGTCTTCTCCAGCACCACGAAAGAGGCGCCGATGTGCATCGGAAACAGCACGCCACCGAAGCCGAAGGTGAAGGCGAGCGGCGCCGAGCCGACGAAGCGATCCGTCTGCTCGGCCCGCAAGATGTTGCGCGCATAGCCGTCGCAGACCGCGAGCATGTCGCGGTGGAAATGCATGGTGCCCTTGGGATCGCCTGTCGTGCCGGAGGTAAAGGCGATCAGGCAGACATCGTCGGAGGCGGTATCGACGGCCCTGAACTCCGCGCTCGCGTCGGCGATGAGCGCTTCGAGCGAGTCCGGGGCGCCATTGCCCCAATAAACGATACGTCTGAGCGCGGGCGCCGCAGCCCTCGCCTTCTCCATTTCCTCGGCGAGCTTGCCGTCGCACAGCGCCAGCGCAATCTCCGCCTTCTGGATCGGATAGGACAGCTCCTTGGCACGGAGCAAAGGCATCGTCGCCACGACTATGCCGCCGGCCTTGATCACCGCGAGATAGGTCGCAACCATCATCGGGTTGTTGGCGGAGCGCAGCAGCACCCGCCCGCCGGGGACGAGACCGAGCTTGCCGACCAGCACATTGGCGATACGGTTCACGAGCGCCTGCAGCTCGCGATAGGTGTAGCTGACGGCGGGGCTGATGACGCAGGGCGCATCACCATGGCCCTGCTCGACCCAGCGGTCGAGGAAGTAGCTGACGCAGTTCAATCGTGGCGGATAGTTCAGCTCCGGTCGCGTGAAGATGAATTCGGGCCAGAGCTCGCGCGGCGGCAGATGCTGCTGCGCAAACGTATCGACATGGGCCGTGGCGGCGTTGCCGTCATGCGAGCCCGTCACTTGAACCTTGGCGGCGTTGGCCATCGCACGCTCCTTTCAGCATGGATTGCACCCGGCAGCACGATCTGGAAAACATTTTAGGCTTAAAACAATTCGGCGCAATAGCGGATTTTGGGCATCCCGTGCTTTTTCCTGCGGCAAAAGGGATTGGGCGGCCGGCCTGCGCTTACGGCCGGCGGCGCGCGGCCGATTTCTGCGCCGACGCCTTGGTCTTGGCGAGCAGCCGCATCAATTCGCGGACATCCTTCGGCGAGAGCTCGGCGAACAGATCGGCGATCCAGGTCTCGTGTTCCGCGGCCATGCGGCGGAACTCGGCGCGACCGAGTTTTGTGAGACGGATCACCTGGACACGGCGGTCCGTTTCGGACGTGCGGCGGTCGAGATGACCGGACTCCACAAGGCGCTCGACGAGCCCGGTGACGTTACCGTTCGACACCATCATGCGCTTGGAGACATCGGACAGCGTCATACCGTCGGGCGCCTTGTCGAGCTGCGCCATCAGGTCGAACCGGGGCAGCGTGACGTCGAACCGCTGCCGCAACCGGCCGCGGACCTCGCCCTCGATCAGCGTCGTGCAGGTCAAAAGGCGCAACCACAGCCGCAGCTCGTCGGCATGGTCTTCCGGCGTTTCGACGGCCTTGGTCTCGGAATCGAGCATCTCGGTGCAGTCACTCTCGGCGGGCATTGGCGCCGGCACGGATTCCCCAACATTTTGAGCTTCAAGTAAATCGGAGCCGGCCGCAAGTCCAAAGCTGCAACAATCGAGCGCAGCTCAACTTCTTTAGGCTTCAAACAATTGGCGCGCCGCTTGCATGCGCCGCTGGTCGCAGGATGGCGATAGTTTGAGCGCTGCTTGCCGCGGCAGCCGTCATCGGCATAAGCTTGGATTGAAGTACGGGCTTGCAGCGCAAGCCTTGATGTCACGGGGACAGATCATGAAGACGCAATTGACCTTGGCCGCAGCCTTGCTGGCCGGCACCGCCCTCAATCCAGCCGTGGCGCAGGAGAAGATCAAGCTGGGCGTGGTGGTGACCCTGTCGGGACCCGCCGCTGCGCTTGGTCAACAGGTTCGCGACGGCTTTGCACTCGCGGTGAAGGATCTCGGCGGCAAGATGGGCGGCCGCGATGTCGAGGTGATCGTTGCGGATGACGAGCTGAAGCCGGACGCGGCGGTGACCAAGGTCAAGGGCCTGCTCGAGCGCGACAAGGTCGACTTCGTGATCGGCCCGATCTTCTCCAACATCCTGCAGGCGATCCACCGGCCCATCACGGAATCGAAAACCTTCCTGGTCAGCCCCAATGCCGGCCCGTCGACGTTCGCCGGCAAGGATTGCAACCCGTTCTTCTATGTGACCTCGTACCAGAACGACCAGGTGCACGAGATCCTCGGCAAGGTCGCGCAGGATCGCGGCTACAAGCGCATGTACCTGATGGTGCCGAACTATCAGGCCGGCAAGGATTCGGTGGCGGGCTTCAAGCTCGACTACAAGGGCGAGATCGTCGAGGAGTCCTACATGCCGCTGAACACGCTGGATTTCCAGCCGGAGCTGTCCAAGATCTCCTCGCAGAAGCCCGATGCGCTCTTCACGTTCATGCCCGGCGGCCTCGGCGTCAATCTCGTCAAGCAGTACCGGCAGGCCGGCCTTGCCGACAGCATTCCGGTGCTCTCGGCATTCACGGTGGATGAATCGACCCTACCGGCCCAGCAGGACGCGGCGGTCGGCATGTTCGGCGGCGCGAACTGGGCGCCCAATCTCGACAATCCCCAGAACAAGAAGTTCGTCGCGTCCTACGAGGCCACCTATAACGTCGTGCCCGGCACCTACGCCTTCCAGGCCTATGACGCCGCGATGCTGATCGACAGCGCGGTCAAGGCCGTGAAGGGTGATCTGTCGAACAAGGATGCCGTCCGGGCTGCGCTGAAGAAGGCCGACTTCACCTCGCTGCGCGGCGCCTTCAAGTTCAACACCAACGGCTTTCCGATCCAGGACTTCTATCTGACCAAGGTCGCCAAGCGTCCGGACGGCAAGTTCCAGACCGAGATCGTGCAGAAGGTCTTCGAGAACTACGGCGACCGTTATGCCAAGGACTGCAAGGCGGCGAACTAAAGCATGGTCCGGAAAAGTGCGTAGCGGTTTTCCGAAAAGATCATGCTCGAACAATAGCCGCGCGTCGCGTTAAGGGAGGAGTGCTGCAATGAAGAGCGAAATCACCGGCATCACGCGGGCCAATGAGGGCATCCAGGGCATCTCCTGGAATATTCTGGGCCAGACCTACGTGCCGAAGAGCTACGCTGAGAACAGCTTCTCCTGGCATGCGACGCTGCCGCCGGGCACGTTCGTCCCGCCCCACATCCATCCCGACCAGGATGAATATCTCTATATGCTCGAGGGCAAGCTCGACTTCGTGCTGGGCAATTCCGAGGCGCAGGCCACCGCCGGCGATCTGATCCGCCTCGGCATGGGCGTGCCGCACGGCATCTTCAACAAGTCGGAGCAGACCGCCAAGGTGCTGTTCTGGGTTTCCCCGAGCCGCAAGCTGTTCGACCTGTTCTGGGGCCTTCACAACATGAAGGAGCAGAAGCCGGAGGACGTGGTGGCGATGGCGGCCGAGTTCAACATCCACTTCCTGCCGCCGCCGCCCGGCGGTTAAAACAGGCTCGTTCCACGGCACGAGCTCCACCTCTCCCCAGCGGGGAGAGGTGCCCGGAGTTCGCGGCCAGCGAACGATTCCTCAAACTCATTCGGCGAGCGGCAGGTTTCAGGCGCGCACCGCCGCAAGCCCAGGCACGGCGGCGAAACCGGCCTTGGTGGCATAGCCGCGCACGATGGCCTCGCGCTGGGAATAGCTCAGCACGTTATCGACATTGTCGAATCCATTGGGGGCGAGCTGCTCGACGGCGTCGATGACGCCCTCGGGGCCACCGCGCCGGTTGGAGCGCACGATCTCGGCGGTCATGGGCAGGCGCTTCTTCTCGTATTCGAGCAGCGCCTGGCGCGGATGCTCCGCGCGCACCAGCGCGTCGGCAAGGCAGCGCGCATCGAGGATCGCCTGCGAGGCGCCATTGGAGCCGACCGGATACATGGGGTGCGCGGCATCGCCGAGCAGCGTGACGCGTCCTGATGACCAGTAAGGGAGGGGATCGCGGTCGCAGGTCGGATATTCGTAGAATTCGGGCGTCGCCGCGATCAGGCTCTTCACGTCGATATAGGGCACCGAGAAGCGCGCGACGTGCGGCATCAGCTCCTCGCGGCGGCCCGGTCGTGACCAGTCCTCCTTGCGCGGCGGCGGGGCGTTACCCTCCCCGACCTTCACCAGCACCGCCCAATTGGTCAGGCGGCTCGCCGGGCTCGATCCTTCCGCGATCGGATAGATCACCACCTTGGCATTGAGGCCGCCGGCCACGATCATCGATTTGCCGGTCAGGAACAGCGGCCAGTCGCGAGCGCCGCGCCACAGCATCAGGCCGTTCCAGCACGGCGGGCCTTCATTCGGGAACAGCGTCTCGCGAACGCGGGAATGAATGCCGTCGGCGCCGATCAGGATGTCGCCGCGCGCGGTGTGGACATGTGCCCCGGCGCGATCGAAGAAGTAAGCGGTGACACCGCCCTCGTCCTGGGTGAAGGCGCCCAGCCGGCAGCCGGTGTGGATGGCATCAGCCCCAAGCCGCTCCTCGACGGCGCGGTGGATCACGCCCTGAAGGCGGCCGCGATGGATCGAGAATTGCGGCACGTCGTGGCCGGCATCGATCCCGCGGGCTTCGCGCCAGACCTCCTGACCATGGCGGTTGAGATAATAGAGCTGGTCGGTGCGGATCGCGACGTCGTCGAGCTTCTGAAGGAGGCCGAGACCGGCGAGCTCGCGCATGGCATGCGGCAGCGTGTTGATGCCGACCCCAAGCTCGCGGATGGTGTCGGCCTGCTCGAAAATCTCGCAGTCCAGGCCGCGCGACCGCAGCATCAATGCCGTGGTGAGACCACCGATACCGCCACCGACGATAATCGCCTTCATCGCCCTTACTCCACTCGAAACACAGGCAACGGGTTAACGTCGCACGGGCGGTCACTCCGCCGCAAGCGGCTTTGTCGCCTCCGCCTTGAGCTCGGCCCGGGTCTTGGGCTTAGCCTTAATTCGCAGCTCCTCGAGGTCCTGCCGATCGCGGACGCTGTTGCGGAAAATCTGATCTTTTCCGGGCAGGTATTGCGGCGGGCAGAACGCGTTCTCTGCCCCGTACCAGGCCGCCGCCTTCATGGTGAAGAACGGATCGACCAGATGCGGCCGGCCAAGGGCGACGAGGTCCGCCCGGCCGGCAGCCAGGATCGTATTGGCCTGGTCCGCCGTCGTGATGTTGCCGACGCACATCGTTGCCACACGCGCCTCGTTGCGGACCTGATCCGAGAACGGCGTCTGGAACATGCGGCCGTAGACCGGCTGCGCATCGCACACGGTCTGTCCCGTCGAGACGTCGACGAGATCAACGCCGGCCTCGGCGAAGGCGCGCGCGATGGCGACGGCGTCGTCACCGGTGATGCCCCCGTCGGCCCAATCGGTCGCGGAAATGCGCACCGACATCGGCTTGTGCGACGGCCAGACCGCGCGAAGCGCCTCGAAGATCTCGAGCGGGAACCGCAGGCGGTTTTCCAGCGAGCCGCCATATTCGTCCGTGCGAGTGTTCGTCAGCGGCGAGATGAAGCTCGCGAGCAGATAGCCGTGGGCGGAATGCAGCTCGAGCATGTCGAAGCCGCAGCGCTCGCCGCGCTCGGCCGCCGCAATGAAGGCGTCCCTCACCGCCTTCATGCCGGCGCGGTCGAGTTCGCGCGGCACCTGGCTATCGGGAAAATAGGGCAGCGGCGATGCCGAGACCACGTCCCAGCCGCCCTCCTCCAGGGGACGGTCCATCCCGTCCCACATCAGCCTGGTCGCGCCCTTGCGGCCGGCGTGGCCGAGTTGCAGGCAGATCTTTGCAGCCGAATTGGCGTGGACGAAATCCACGATACGCCGCCAGGCGGCTTCCTGCTCGTCGTTCCACAATCCAGCGCAGCCGGGCGTGATGCGGGCATCGCGGCTGACGCAGGTCATCTCCGTGAAGATCAGGCCAGCGCCACCGATCGCACGCGAGCCGTAGTGGACGAGGTGGAAATCAGTGGGCACGCCCTCCTTGGCCGAATACATGCACATCGGCGACATCACGGCGCGATTGGCGATCTCCATCTCGCGCAGCCGGAACGGCTGGAACAACGGCACCGCCGGCTTTTTGGTGTCGACGTCAAAGCCGCTGTCGCGAACCTGTCTGGCAAACGACTTCTCGACCTCAGCCACGAAATCGGGCGCGCGAAGCCTAAGATTGTCGTAGGTGATCGCCTTGGAGCGCGTCATCACGCCGAAGGCAAACTGCACGGGGTCGAAATCCCAGAAGCGGTCGACGTGCTCGAACCAGACCAGCGACACGTCGGCGGCGTGCTGCGTCTTCTCGACCTCCTCGCGGCGCCCGTGCTCGTAAATGTCAAGCGCGGCCTGGATGTCCGGAGCTTTCTCCATCGCCTCGGCCAAGGCGATGGCATCTTCCATCGCGAGCTTGGTCCCGGAGCCAATCGAGAAATGCGCGCTCGCCTTGGCATCGCCAAGCAGCACCATGTTGTCCTTGACCCAGCGCTTGCTGCGGATCATCGGGAAATTGCGCCACATCGAGCGATTGGTGAGCAGCTTATGCCCATCGAGGAACCAGCCAAAGATCTCGGCCATCCGCGCGGCGGACTGCGTCTCGTCCAATCCTGTCAGGCCGGCCCGCTCGAACGTCTCAGGATCGGTCTCGAAGATCCAGGTCGAGTGTCCGGCCTCATACTGATAGGCGTGGGCGATGAACGGGCCCCACTCGGTCTCTTGGAAGATGAACGTGAAGGCATCGAGCGGCCTGGTCGAGCCCATCCAGGCGAACTTGTTGGTACGCAGATCGACTTCCGGCTCGAAATGATCGACATATTTCTCGCGGAAGCGGCTGTTGATGCCGTCGGCGATCAGCACCAGGTCGGCATCGGCAAAGCGAGCTTCGTCCTCGATGTCCACCTCGAAGTGCAGGACGACCCCGAGCTCGCGCGCCCGCTCCTGCAGGATCAAAAGCAGCTTGCGTCGGGAGCAGCCGCAGAAGCCGTTGCCGCCGACCCGGTGCACGGTGCCGCGGAAATGCACGGCGATATCGTCCCAGTACGCGAACTCCTGGGTGATGCGGCGATAGCTCGGCAGATCATGCTTTTCGAAATTGTCCAGCGTGGCATCCGAGAACACCACACCGAAGCCGAACGTGTCGTCGGCCCGGTTGCGCTCGTACACCGCGATCTCGGCGCCCGGGCGCTGCTTCTTGAGCAGGATCGCAGCATAGAGACCCGCAGGTCCGCCACCGATGATCGCGACTTTCATGGGAGCCTCGCCAATTCACCCGGCCATGAAAACTATTTTAAGCCTAAAATAATTTCGCGCAAGCCCCCGTTGCTGGCCTGGCTTCAGGCATGGAGGCCGGCCTAGTCGCCCCTGAAGACCGGCTTGACCTTGTTGGCGAACGCCTCGAAGGCGCGCTCGAAATCGGCCGTGGTCATGCACAGCGCCTGGGCAACGGCCTCCGCCTCGATCGCCTCCTCCACCGACATGGCCCATTCCATCGCCAGCATCCGCTTGGTCATGGTGTTGGCAAAGGTCGGCCCTTCCGCAATCTGCCTCGCCAAGACCTGCGCCTGGGGCAGCACCTGCTCCGGAGTGACGATGCGGCTGAAGAAGCCCCAGCGCTCGCCCTCCTCCGCGGTCATGAAGCGGCCGGTGTAGAGCAGCTCGGAGGCGCGGGACTGTCCGATGATCCGCGGCAGGATCGCGCAGGCGCCCATGTCGCAGCCAGCCAGCCCCACCTTGTTGAAGAGAAAGGCCACCTTGGCCCCGCTTGCCGCGAGCCGCATGTCCGAGGCCATGGCGACGATCGCCCCCGCGCCAGCGCAGATGCCCTCGACGGCCGCGACGATCGGCTGTGGGCAAGCCCGCATCGCCTTGACGAGGTCGCCGGTCATCCGCGTGAAGGCGGTCAGCCCCTTGGTATCCATCTTCACCAGCGGACCGATGATCTCGAACACGTCGCCGCCCGAGGAGAAATTACCGCCGGCGCCGGTGACGACAATGGACTTGACCGCGTCGTCGAAGGCGCAGGCGCGGAAGAAGTCGGTCAGCTCCCGGTAGCTTTCGAACGTCAACGGATTCTTCCGTTCGGGCCGGTTGAGCGTGACCGTCGCAACGCCGTCGACCACGGCCAGCAGGAAATGCTGCGGCGAGTAATCCGCGAGCGGCAGGGTGACGGGATTGGCTGGTCTGCTCATGCGATCTCCTTGGTATGTCTGTTCCGCGCGCTAGATTTCGCCGCCTGCGACTGCGATCGCCTGTCCGGTGATCGCACTGGCGCCCTGGCCGCACAGCCAAAGCACGACGTCCGCCACCTCTTCAGGCGCGATCAGGCGCCCTTGCGGATTGTGTTTGGCAAGCTCGGCGATGGCCTGCTCGCGGCTTCGTCCCGTTTTCTTCATGATGTTGTCAATGCTGCCGGCCACCAGGTCAGTATCAGTGAAACCCGGGCACACCGCATTCACGGTCACATGACTGGCGGCGAGCTCCAGGGCGAGCGAACGAACCAGACCGATCGCAGCGTGCTTGGCCGCAGTGTATGCGCTGACATAGGCATAGCCCTTGAGGCCCGCGGTCGACGCAATCACGACGATGCGGCCATAGGGGCGGTCCTTCATGCCCGGCAGCACGCCGTGGATGGAATGAACCACGCCCATGAAATTGATGTCCATCATGCGCGCGAACAGGTCACTGTCCGATTTCGCGAATGGCGCGGATTCGGCGCTGCCCGCATTGGCGATCAGGATATCGATCGGCTTTCGCGCATGGGCCTCGGCAATGGCGGCTTTCAGGGCGGTTTCGTTCGCGACGTCGGCGGCCGCGGCAAAATGCGCGGCGCCTGCATTGACTGCCTCGTCGAGGACCGCAGCATTCCGGCCGATGATCGTCACGGTGGCGCCGGCGCCGACGAGAGCCGCCGCGATTGCGCGGCCGATGCCGCGACCTCCGCCGGTCACCAGCGCGTGCGGCGAGTGCGGCAATCCGGACATGCGCTGGCTCCCTCGGATCTGTAATCGTTGCACCGATATATTTTAACCTTCAAATTTTTGCAACGAAGGCGGCCCGGAAATTGCTTTAAGTGTAAAATTATCGCTTCCCATCCCCGAAAGGCCTGCTAGCATCGAAGGGCCAAGCAAAAGGATGTCGCGTGCCGCAGCCTGGGCCGATGATAACAGAGGACGGACGCTTCGCCTATGAAGCCGCGGGCGATCCGAACGCGATCCCTCTGATCTTCCTGCATGGCATCGGCGGCGCGGCGCGAGCCTGGCGACGGCAGCTTGCTACGTTCGGCGGCCGCTTCCGCGCCATCGCGTGGGACATGCCGGGCTACGGCGGCTCGGCACCGCTCGCGAGCGTCAGCATCGCTGCCCTGGCGGACGCGCTCCAGCAATTCATCGCGCAGCTCGGTGCAACCAGACCCATCCTGGTCGGTCACTCGATCGGTGGCATGATCGTTCAGAAATGGCTCGTGCAGTGCCCGAAACTGGCACGCGCGGTCGTGCTGGCGCAGACCAGCCCGGCCTTCGGCAAGGCCGACGGCGACTGGCAGAAATCGTTCATCGCGGCGCGGCTCGGGCCGCTCGATCGCGGCGAGACGATGCAGTCGCTGGCGCCCTCGCTGGTGAGGGAGCTGGTCGGCGACGATCCGGATCCTGCGGGAATGGAGCTCGCGCGCGACTGCATGGGCAGCGTACCCGAGGCAAGCTATCGCGCCATGATGCTCGCTCTCATCGGCTTCGATCAGCGCAGCACGCTCAAGGATATCTCGGTCCCCACGCTGCTGCTATCCGGTTCCAAGGACAACAACGCGCCGGCGCCGATGATGGCGAAGACCGCGACCTACATCCCGGGGGCCGAATACGTCGAGCTTTCCGGCGTCGGCCATCTCGCCAACCTCGAGCGTCCTGAAGCGTTCGACGAAGCGATCGGCCCCTTCCTGAATTCCGTTACGACCAAAGCGTAAGGTGACTGCGCGATGACCATGCAAGTCAGCAAGACCATTGGCGCAACCGGCAAGGTCGCGCTGGATGCACCGATCTTCGATCCCGTCGCGTTCCGCCTGAGCGACGAGCAGGCCGGCATCATCACCCGCGCAAGGGAGATCGGGCAGACCGTGTTTGCCGATCGCGCTGCCACCTACGATCGCGAGGCAATCTTCCCGACTGAAAATTATCGCGACCTGCATCGCGTCGGCCTGCTCGGCATTGCCGTTCCCAAGAAGCACGGCGGGCTCGGCGCGAACTACCAGACCTATGCCCTGGCAGCCGCCGAGATCGGCCGCTATTGCGGCGCGACCGCGCTGACCTGGAACATGCATGTCTGCTCGACTCTGTGGTCGGGCCCCCTCGCCGACGACCTCGACATGGACGCGGTGACCCGCGCCGAGCACGAACGTAGGCGCGCAATCCACTACAGGCGGATCGTCGAGGACGGTGCCATCTATTCGCAGCCGTTCTCCGAGGGTGGCGCGGCGGCCGCGGGCGGCGTCGCCTTCGGCACGGAAGCAAGGCCGGTCGCAGGCGGCTGGATCGTCAACGGCAAGAAGATTTTTGCGTCGCTCTCCGGCCATGCCGACTATTACGGCGTGCTCTGCACCGAGATCGAGGAAGGCGAGAAGGCGTCTCGCCGCAACACGCTTTACCTCGCCATCTCGGCCAAATCGGAAGGCGTCTCGGTCGTCGGCGATTGGGATCCGCTCGGCATGCGTGGAACGGTGTCGCGGACGCTGCTGTTCAAGGACGTGTTCGTCCCGGAGGATTCTGCGCTGATGCCGCGCGGGGTCTACTTCCAGGCCGCGATGCGCTGGCCGCACATGTTCCTGACGCTGTCGCCGACCTATATGGGCCTCGCGCAAGCCGCCTATGACTTCACCGTGCGTTACTTGCGCGGCGAAGTCCCGGGCATGCCGCCGGTGAAGCGCCGGATGTACCCGACCAAGCAGATCGCGGTCGCGCAGATGCAGATCAAGCTGGAGCAGATCAAGGGGATTTGGTTTCAGGCCGTCACCGAAGCTTGCGCCAATCCGAGCAAGGAGCAGGTGCTGCGGGCCTATGCCGCGCAATATTCGGTGATGGAGGGCGCCAATGAGCTTGCGGCGCTCGCGATCCGCACCTGCGGCGGCCAAGCGATGCTTCGCTCGCTGCCGCTGGAGCGGATCTATCGCGACAGCCGCTGCGGCTCGCTGATGCTGCCCTGGACGGCCGAGCTCTGCCTCGATCGCATCGGACGCGAGGCGCTGTACGAGGCCGGCGAGACGGACGACTGACAGTGGACCTCTGTAGTCTGATCGATCGCAACGCGGCGTTCGCGCCAGACAAGACCGCCATTGCCTTCGAAGGCGAGCGGCTGAGCTATGCCGCGCTCGCCGCGCGCATCGAACGAACCGCAACGGCCTTGAAGCAGGAGCTCGGCGCCGGCCGCGGCGATCGCGTCGCGATCCTGAGCCTGAACCGGCCGGACTATCTGGTTCTGCTTTATGCCTGCGCGCGACTTGGCGCGATATTGGTGCCGCTCAATTGGCGCCTGGCGGTCGCCGAGCAGCTCTTCATTCTCACCGATGCAGGTGCCAAGGTCCTGGTGCTCGAACGGGCGTTCGAGGGGGTTCTCCCCGAGCTTGCGCCGGGGACGTCAGTCGTTGGCCTCGACTTCGCGCCGCCGCGCGGCACAACCTTCGAAAGCCTGCTGGCCCGCAGTGACGGCACCAGCCGAAACCCGCACACCGACCTCTCTTCCCCGCTCCTGATCGTCTACACGTCAGGAACAACCGGACGGCCCAAAGGCGCGGTGCTGCGCCAGGAGGCGCTGTTCTGGAATGGCGTCATGAGCCAGCACATGCATAACATGACGTCCGACGACCACGTGCTGACCGTGCTGCCATTCTTCCACGTCGGCGGCCTCAACATCCAGACCACGCCTGCCCTGCAGCTGGGCGCGACCGTCACGGTTCACGCGCGCTTTGCGCCGGATACCGCGCTTGCGGCCATCGAACGGGAACGACCGACCCTCACGGTGATGGTGCCTGCGATCATCCAGGCCGTGAGCGAGCATCCCGCATGGACGAGCACTGATCTTTCGTCACTCAAGGCCGTCGCCACCGGCTCGACCATCGTGCCTCCGCAGCTGATCGAGCGTTTCGTCGCCCGCGACGTTCCGGTGCTCCAGGTCTACGGCTCGACCGAGACCTGCCCCATCGCCATCTACACGCGGCTCGGCGGCGATCTGTCGCGTACGGGATCGACCGGCCTCGCCGGCCTGTGCTGCGAAGCCAAGGTGGTCGATCATTCCGGCAGCGAGGTCCCGGCGGGCACGCCGGGCGAGATCGCGGTGCGCGGCCCCAACGTGTTCTTCGAATATTGGGGCAACGAAGCCGCAACGCGCGAGGCGTTGCACGACGGCTGGTACCGCACCGGTGATATCGGCCTGTGCGACGCCGATGGCTATTTCTGGGTCCGAGACCGCAAGAAGAACATGATCATTTCAGGCGGAGAGAACGTGTACCCGGCCGAGGTCGAGCGCGTCCTGCTCGAACATCCCGATGTCAGCGAATGCGCCGTGATCGGCAGGCCTGACCCGCGCTGGGACGAGGTCCCCATCGCGTATGTGATCCGCAGATCCGGCTCCCGGCTCGAAGCGGATGAACTCAGAGCGCATATCCAGGCGCAACTCGCACGGTACAAGGTTCCGCGCGACATTGTCTTCGTCACCGACCTGCCGCGCACGGCGCTGGGCAAGGTCCAGCATTTCCTGCTGAAACAGCTCGATGCGCAGTCTCGCGCGCAGGGAGAAGCATCTTGAGGGTCGCAGTTCTGGGAGGGGGAAACGGCTCGTTTGCGGCCGCGGGCGATTTTGCGTTATCGGGACACGAGGTGCGGCTTTGGCGCCGCGATGCCGATCAGGTCGCGGCGCATCGCACCGCCGGCTCGCGCATTCTGGTGAAGGATCACAACGGCCGCCACGACGTGACGCTCACGCTGGTCACAACCGATATCGCCGAGGCCGTCGACGGCGCGGAGCTGATTCTGTGCCCCGCTCCTGCCTTCGCGCAAGCAGATATTGCTCGCCGGCTCGCCCCGCATCTGCGCGACGGCCAGGTCGTATTCTTGCCGCCGGCGACGTTCGGCTCGATGGTCTTCGCCCAGGCCGCGAGGGACGCCGGCAACCACGCCAAGGCGAGCTTTGCCGAAACCGGCACGCTGCCGTGGCTGACGCGCAAGCACGGACCGTTCGAAGTCGCCATCACCATCCGCGCCAAACGGCTACCGGTCGGCGTGTTCCCGCTCGACCAGGCGCCGCACGCCCTCGATGTGATCGGACGGGCCTTCCCAGAGGCGGTCGAACCGTGCGGAGACGCATTATCCGGGGCACTGATGAATGCCGGTCCGATCATCCATCCGCCGCTGATCGTGATGAACGCTGGCCCGATCGAGCACTTCGAGAAATGGGATATCCACAAGGAAGGCACGCAAGCCGCGATCCGGCGGGTCACGGACGCACTCGACGCGGAGCGGATTGCCGTGCGCGAAGCGCTCGGCTATGGCGCGCCGCATTTCCCGCTTGCGCATCACTACGCCAGGGAAGGCGAGATCTGGATGTATGGCCGCGGCTCGCACGACCGCCTGACCGATTCCGGCGACTGGCGCGAACGGATCGTGCTGACCGAGCATCGCTACATGCGCGAGGATTTGCGGCTCGGACTGTCGCTGCTGGTCTCCGCCGCCGGCCTGGCTGGCGTGGCCACTCCGTTGGCCAACGCGTTTCTATCGATCGGGGGCGCGGTCTGCGGCGAGGATTTTTCGCAGGGCGGCCGAACGCTCAAGACATTGGGGCTCGACAATCTCAGCAAGGCTGAATTGCAGACGCTGCTTCGCAATGGATTCTGATCGATGACCAATCGCGCCAATATCGCCTGTCTCGGCGCTGGCCGCATGGGCCGCGGCATTGCCGTCGCGTTTGCTTACGCGGGACACAGGGTCACGATGATCGACGTCAAGGCGCGCTCCGCGGCAGAGTTCGCCAAGCTGAAGGCGGACGCGCTTGGTGAAGTCTCGAAGACCTTTGCCAGCCTGTCGAAGCTGGGACTCCTGACCGCGGCGGATGTTGATCCGCTGATCGCGCGGGTCTCAGTAGTGCCCGCCAGCCAGAGCGGGGCAGCGCTATCGGACGCCGGAATGGTTTTCGAAGGGGTTCCCGAGGTCGTCGAGCTCAAGCGCGAGGTGCTCGGAGCGGCTTCAGAGCAGGTCGGTCCGGATACGGTCATCGCGTCGACGACGTCCACCATCCTCGTCGACGATCTCTCGGGTGCGATCATAAATCCCCGCCGCTTTCTCAACGTGCACTGGCTCAATCCGGCCTATTTGATCCCACTGGTGGAAGTTTCGCCTGGCAAAGCCACCGACCCAGCCATCATCGACGAGGTCAAGAGCCTGCTCGAAGGCATCGGCAAGGTGCCGGTGGTCTGTGCGGCGACGCCCGGCTTCATCGTCCCGCGCATCCAGGCGCTGGCGATGAACGAGGCCGCTCGCATGGTCGAGGAAGGCGTCGCCAGCGCGGAAGAGATCGACAAGGCGATCCGCTACGGCTTCGGCTTCCGCTATGCCGTGCTCGGACTGCTCGAATTCATCGACTGGGGCGGTGGCGACATCCTCTACTACGCGAGCCGCTATCTCGAGGGCGCGCTCGGCAGCGACCGGTATCGGGCGCCGGACGTCATTTCCCGCAACATGCATGAGGGCCGCATCGGCCTGCGCACCGGCGCAGGCTTTCTCGATTATTCGGGGATGGACGTCGACGCCTATCGCGCGAAGCGGCTGCAGGCAATGGTCGACCTACTCCGCCACTTCGATCTGGCGCGTCCGCCAGTGCTCGATCCCGACTAGCCGAAGACGTCCTGAAGCACGCCGTCCCGGACCACCGCGACGCCATCGAGCTCGATTGTCGTTCCCATCATCGGCAGGTCGAAATGCCCCGCCGTGTAGCGGCCGGCGAATTCGTTCGCGCCGGTCGAGAACAGGAAGTTGCCTGAGACGGCCCGGATCTCCGTACCATTGGTGTCGCGTTGGTCGTACATCGAAAGCGCCTCATAGCGCGCACCGGGATTCATCCCGAAGCCGACATGCGAGACCGCATAGGCCTCGCGATCACCCCAGGCCGCCAGATATGCGCGCATCATCGCGGCATCCGTGCCCTCGCCTTCCAGCGCGACGACATAGTCGTCCCTCAGCGTCATCTTCACAGCCGACGTCAGGTAACGCTTGAAGGTGAGATTGATGTCGCCTGGCGCCATCACGAGCGTGCCGTTGATGGTCCCGCTCTTCGGAAAGCTGACGACGATGCCGCCCGGCCAATGCGCCAGCGTGCCGGGCTTGTCGGTCCAGCCCCACACACCGACCGTGGACGCACCGACCATGTCGACGTCGAGCGCCGTGCCGGCCTTCGAGGTCACGCGCATTCGCTTGGTTCCCCGCAGCATCTTCGCCGCCGCGCGAACGCGCTTCTCGAGCGCGGAATCCGGCACCATTCGCTCCAGCGCCTCGGGATGCTCGTTGGAGATCACCAGGATCCGCGCGCCGGCCCTGAGGATCTCCGGCGTCTCCACCGCGTGCATCAGGCCCTCGATGGTGCAATCCACCACAAATCCCGCCTGCTGCAACGCGCTGATCACCGGGCCAAGCTTCTGGATCGCCTCACTCGCGCCCGTCGAACGAACCGGGACAATATGGCGGTTGCGCGGTGTCGGCATCACCACGTGAAACGGCCGCGCGCCCATGCGCAGCAGCGCAAGCTCCGCCAGATGCACATTCAACGCGCGTGACTGGGTCTCCGAGAGAATTGCCGCGGTGTCCCCGGGCTTGACGGCACATCGCTCGAAAATCTCGCAAAATGCGTCGATCCATTTTGCCTCGATGCGGTCAGCCAGCATGGGTCACTCCCGGTCTCGTTTGTTCTTCGTTCAGATCACGCTTCTGGAAAGCCGCGCAAGAGGTAGGACCGCAGGGCGCCCAGCAGGGCGTTCAGGATCAAACCCAGCAGGGAGATCGTGATCAGCGGCACGAACATGTCGACGGCCTGAAAAGTCCGCGCCGCGGTCACGAGCGCGTGCCCCAATCCGTCCGTCGACGTGATCATCTCGGCCAGAAACACCACGATGCAGGAAATGACAAGCCCGATCCGGCATCCGGTCAGGATCGACGGCATCGCCGCCGGCAGCACCACCCTGAACAGAATTTGGGTACGCGGCGTGCCCGCCGCCATGGCCGACCAGATCAGTTTCTGCTCGACGGTCGACGCACCGTAATAGGTCGAGAGCAGAATGGGAAAGAGTGCGTCCGCGGCTACCAAGGTGACCTTCGATCCGTGGCCAAACCCGAGCAAGAGCAGGAGCGCCGGATAGAGCGCAACCTTCGGCAGCGGGGCCAGGACGCGGACGATCGGCCGAACCACGGCATTGATCGCGGGACTGGCGGCGGCAGCAATGCCGATGCTGACGCCGAGCACGACCGCAATAGCGAACCCGGCAAACAGCCGGATCAGGGTCGCCGCGATTTCCTGCTGGAACGTCCACGTCGCGAGCTGTTGAAGCAGCCGGCCGAAGACGAAGCCCGGGGGCGGCAGCAAGACCGCGGGCGCAAAGCCGAATGACACCAGCCCCTGCCACAGGGCAATGATCAGCGCAATCGGGGCAATGCCAAGAAGGACGTTTGCGGAAAGAAGACGCGACATCAGGAGAAACTCAGCGGCAGGTCGAACTGAGGCTCGGACCAACGCACGAGTCTGGCGCGAACCCTCTCAAAAATCGTGTCAAGGAAAATTCCCATGGCGCCCACGATGATGATCATCGCAAAGACGGTGTCGTACTGGCCCATGTCGAGCGCATTGAACAGGATGTTGCCGGCGCCGGACTGACGCGCGATCATCTCGCTGGTGATCATCGTGATCAGCGCCAGCACCAGACCCGTGCGGCATCCAGTCAGGATTTCCGGCAGCGCCGCGGGCAGTACGATCCGCACCAGGCGCTGTGCGGGCGAAAGTCCCATCGCGGCACCTGACCACAGCATCTTCTCTTCGACAGCCTTGGCACCCTCGAAGCTGTGATAGATCACGGGAAGGCTGACACCGAGGAAGATCACCAGCGTCTTCGTGATGTCGCCAACGCCCAGCCACAGCATGATGATCGGCATCAAGGCGGCCTTTGGCACCGGATAAATCACCATCAGGAGTGGATTGAAAAAAGCCGCGACGCTCCGGCTGCGTCCCATCAACAGGCCCAGCGGAATCGCAATCAGCACCGCCACACAGAACCCGAGCGCCATGCGGCGAAGCGAGGCCAGGATGTTGAGGAGGGCTTCCTTGTCGCCGAGAATATCCGGAATCGCCCGGATCGCCTCGACCGCGGTCGGGAAGCTGTCGTTCTTGAGCACGAGCGACGCAACCTGCCACACCACGAGCAACCCGATACAGGCCAGCACCGGAGCTGCTCGTCTGATCAGGGCAGCCGGCGATATCATGACGCAATCCCGGCTTCGTCGCTTTCATCGAACATGCGCTCGATATCGACGACATATTTCTGATAGCGCGGGTCGAGCAACAGCTCGCTACGACGGCGCGGCCGCGGCAGATCGATGTCGATCACCTCGCGGATGCGGCCGGGCGATTTCGACATCATGACGACCTTGTCAGAGAGAAAGACGGCCTCGTCAACTGAATGAGTGACGAACAGCACTGTCTTGCGATCGCGCTCCCAGATATTGAGAAGGTCGTTCTGCAAGCGGGTCCGCGTATGGGCATCGAGCGCGCCGAACGGTTCGTCCATCAACAGGACTTCGGGATGGTAAGCGAGCGTCCGGGCCAGCGCCACGCGTTGCTTCATCCCACCCGATAGCTCCTTGGGATAGAAATTCTCGTAACCCTTGAGGCCGACCATCTCGATCAAGGCCAGGCTCTGCGCTTCCGCCTCGGTAGCGCGCACACCCTGTTGGCGGGGGCCATACATCACGTTGCCGAGCACGGTCTTCCAGGGAAATAGCGCGAATTCCTGGAACACCGGCCCGCGGTCTGGACCGGGGCCTGTGATCGCCTGCCCCTTCATCTTCGCCGCACCGCTGGTCGGGGTGACAAAGCCGCCGACGATATAAAGCAGCGTCGACTTGCCGCAGCCGGACGGACCAAGGATGGAGACGAAGGCTCTCTCCTCGATCGTCAGCGAGATGTCCGAAAGCGCCACATGATCCCTGCGCGCCGAGGTCTGAAAGACCTGCGAGACGCGATCGATCTCGATGATTGCCGAAGCCGGTTCTTTTGATGTCACCGGTCTCACCCATTCGCTCGGTCTCGCAGACACCACCGTCATCCCGTCGCTCGCTTTGGCGTAAGGCACGGACTTAGCAAGAAGCCTGCCAGACAGGCGGCGGTTTTCGCACCCGTGCGATACGTCATTCGAACCACGGCCATTCTGCGGGGCCTTCATGCGTCACGGCTCCGCCCGGCGCCTGCCCAACCAGCCGCGCATATTTCGCAAGTGCCCCTGCACGATGGCGCGGCGGACGCTGCTTCCAATCGCGTCGCCGCGCGGCGAATTCCTGGTCATCGAGCAGGACATCCATCCGCCGGTTGGCGGCGTCGATCCGGATCCTGTCGCCGTCGCGAACGAGCGCCAGCGGACCGCCGACAAATGCTTCCGGGGCCACGTAGCCGATGCACATGCCGCGGGTGGCGCCGGAGAACCGGCCATCGGTGATCAGCGCCACCTTTTCGCCCATGCCCTGCCCATAGATCAGTGCGGTGACGCCGAGCATCTCGCGCATGCCGGGTCCGCCGACCGGCCCCTCATTGCGGATGACGAGAACCTCGCCGGCCGCATAAGTGCGATCCCGAACCGCCTTGACGCAGGCTTCTTCATCCTCGAACACGCGCGCCACGCCTTCGAAGAACTGGCTCTTCAGGCCGGCAACCTTGATCACCGCGCCATCGGGACAGAGATTTCCCTTCAGCACTGCAACCCCGCCGTCAGGCATGATCGGCGCACGAGCCGCGTAGACCACCTCTCCGTCCGGTGCGTTGGCCGTGCCGTATTCTTCAGCAAGCGTGCGGCCGGTGATGGTGATGCAGCTGCCATCGATGTGACCGCTTTGGATCAGCTCGCGGATCACCACGGCCGCGCCGCCAATATCATAGACATCCTTTGCCGTGTATTTGCCGCCCGGCCGCAGGTTTCCAATCAACGGCGTCCTTGCAAAGACCTCGCCTACGTCATCGATCGTGAATGCAATGCCGGCCTCGTTCGCAATCGCCGGCAGATGCAGTGCGGCGTTGGTCGAGCCTCCCGTCGCCGCAACGATCGCCGCGCCGTTTTCGAGGGACTTCCGCGTCACGATGTCGCGCGGCAATGGCCCGCCGCGTTCCAGCATCTGCATGATCAGGCGTCCCGCCCGTCGCGAGATCTGCGCGCGCTCGGCATAGACGCCGGGCACCATCGAGACGTTCGGGATGGTCAGCCCCATCGCCTCCGAGACCATGCCCATTGTGTTCGCGGTGAATTGACCGGCGCACGCGCCGATGGTCGGCAGGCAGGCACGCTCGATCCGCTCGAGCGTGGCACCGTCGATCTCGCCGGTCATGAAGCTACCGACAGCCTCATAGGAATCGAGCACCGTCAGCGTGCGCCCGTCGACGCGGCCCGGCAGCGAGCTGCCGCCATAGATGAAGATGGACGGCACGTTGCAGCGAACCATGCCCATCATCACGCCCGGAAGCGTCTTGTCGCATCCGCCGTATCCGATCAGCGCGTCGTAGGCCAGACCATGGACCACAGCTTCGATCGAGTCGGCGATCAGCTCACGCGAAAACAGCGAGAACTTCATGCCCTCGTGGTTCATGCTGATGCCGTCAGAAACCGACACGGTCGAGAATTCGCGCGGCGTGCCGCCGGATTCCTCGATGCCGGTTTTGGCCGCAGCCACCTGAAAGTCGTGGGTCATGTTGCAGGGCGTCTGCTCGCCCTTCATGCTGACGATGCCCACCATCGGCTTCGCAATCGCTGCGTCGTCGAGCCCCATGGCGCGCATGAAGGCCCGATGCGGGGCCCGGTCGAGGCCGTCTGTCGTCACTCGCGATCGCAGCTTCTTCATGCGTGCATCTTCATTGTACGCCATCCCGGATCCGGGACGCGGCTAGATCCCTGTCCGGATCGTTGGCTCGCCTACTCCAGCGGAGCGACGATCGTCGGATGCTTGAGCTGCGTGACATCCAGTTTCGGCAGCATCCCGGTCTCGGCGTAGATATCCAGCATCTTCTGGATCGCCGGGAAGTTCGGCGCCGCGCCTGGATCACGGCCGAAATCATTGTCCTTGAGCAGGTAGGTCTCGAGCACCGGAATAGGCGCCTTCAGCACTTCGTTGACGACCTTGAGAGTCTCTTCGCGGTTCGCCAGCGCCTTCTTCATGCCCGAGGTGATGTCGCGAACATACGTCTTGACCAATTCAGGGTTCTTGTCGACGAAATCGGCGCGGCAGGCTTCCAGAATATGCACGATGTTCGGCATGGCCTCCGACAGAGCGAAGAGCTTCCTCGTGCCGCCCTTTGCCTCCGCGCGCGCGGCAAACGGCTGGTTCATGTTGACCGCATCGACGCGGCCCTGGCGCAGCGCGTCCTCGGAGACCGCGAAACCGACCTCGACCAGCTTGATATCCTTGGCTGGATCGACGCCATTCTGCTTCAGGAGCAGATTGAACGGACCCTGGGTCCCGCCGCCGATCACGGAAATGCCGACCGTCTTGCCCTTGAGATCGGCGATGGTCTTGATGGGCGAGTCATCCTTGACGGCCCAATAGACCGAGAAACCGCCGGGCTTCTCGAACACGTGCTGGGCCACGATGTAGGCTTTGAGATTGCCGCCAACCACGCCGTTGGCAAGCGACAGCGGTGCCTGCGTCGCGCAGTCCAGCGCGCCGGCTGCCAAGGCCTGCGTCATCGGCGCGGTACCCTGGAATTGGGTCCATTCGATGTTGTAGGCCTTGCCGATATTGGGAAATTCAGCCGGGCGGCGCATCATCCAGTACTTGGATTCCTCGGCTGGGATGGTCCAGCCGACGCGGATCGTCTGTTGCGCCCATGACGGGCTAACCCCCGCGCTCGCGGCGGCCGCCGCCCCCAAAGCCAGGATCCACTTCGAAACGGTTCGCATCGTGCCCACTCCGCTGCTCCGGCGCCGATGGGCGCCACTCAACCCGACCGGCTCAAATGTTTCATGGTTCAAACATTCAGGCAAGCCATGCGAGCCGGGCGGTTCTGCCGTCCAACGCGCAATGTATGATAGGCCGGCGTCGCGCTGCGACAGAAGGAGGCAACCTATGGCTGATGCGAGCAGGACAAACTCGCCCGGCGCCGCGAGGCTTGGCTATCTCGGCCTCGGTTTGATGGGAACGCCGATGGCCCGGCGCTTGCTCAAGGCCGGCCATCAGGTGGCGGTCTGGAACCGCTCGGAGGGCAAGGTGGCTCCGCTCGTCGAAGCCGGTGCCAAGCGCGCAGCCACGCCTTGCGATCTCCTGGTAAACTCGGATATCGCCTTCATGTGCGTGACGGATGCAACGGCCGTCGAGGAGGTGATCTTCGGGCCGGAAGGGCTGGCAGCGGCGCCCGGCGCAGGCAAGCTTGTCGTCGATTTCTCGTCGATACATCCGGACGCCGCGCGCGAGCTCGCGAAGCGACTGAAGGACGCCAATGGTGCGGGCTGGATCGATGCGCCGGTTTCCGGCGGGACGAAGGGCGCCGAGGAAGGCTCGCTTGCGATTATGGCCGGCGGAGAAGCAGACGATATCGAGCGAGTCCGGCCCTACGTGGCGGCCATGGCGCGCAGGCTCACCCACATGGGCCCGACCGGCGCCGGCCAGACCACGAAGCTCTGCAACCAGGTGATCGTCGGATGCGCGATGGCCGTGCTGGCAGAAGCCTCGCGCCTCGCCGTCAACGCCGGGATTGATGCCAATCGCCTGCCCGAAGCGCTCGCCGGCGGCTTCGCGGACTCCATTCCGCTTCAGCTGTTCGTGCCGAGGATGTTGCAAGGCATTCACTCACCACCCCTTGGTCACATTGCCACGATGCTCAAGGATCTCGATACGGTTGCCGACGTCGCACAGGCAACGTCGACGCCGGTGCCGATGGCTTCGCTTGCGGGACAACTTTTCCGGCTGGCCAAGGCCGCGCATGGCGCGGAAGCGGACGCGCTGGAGATTTACAAGCTTTCAGCAACAAAGCGCTGAGCTGTCGAGCGCGACCCGAAGCCGATTAGGGTGACTTCTTCCGCTCGTCGTCCGCGAGAAATCGGCCAAATGCCCCCCGCGCGAAGAGCAGCGGCTCGGTCGCGTTGTAGGTATAGGCCTCGACCGCGCCGAGAAAGATCACGTGGTCACCGCCATAATAGCGATTCACGGACCGGCATTGAAAGTTGGCGACGCCTTCGGCAAGCACCGGCGCCCCGCCGAGGCCCGGAGTCCAGTCCACACCAGTGAACTTGTCGTCCGAGGACTTGGCGAATTTGCTCGCAAGAGCCTGCTGTGAAGCGCCAAGCACGTTGACCGTGAAATGGCTGGCGTTCTGGAAGATGGTCAGGCTCGAGGAATAGACGACGAGACTCCACAGCACCAGCGGAGGATTCAGCGAGACGGAGGCGAACGAATTGCAGGTCAAGCCGTAGGGCTTGCCGTCAGGTGCCGCGGCCGTGATGATCGTTACGCCCGTTGCAAAGGTTCCGAGCGCATTGCGAAAGTCGCGAGGATCGATCGACGAGCTGTCGCTCGCGAACTCGTTGGCGGGATCGGGAACGCGGGGCTGCTGCGGCTGATCATTCATCGGCCGGCCTCACAGCGTCAGATTCTCGGACGGCAGGCCCAGCGCCACACGTCCATAATTGGTTCCGGCCGCATCGAAGTTGAAGGCGAGATGCGAGTTGATCGCGTGCGCATCGCGGAACTGACGCTGCAACACGCCGCTCGTGAACAGGCCGCGCGCCCCACTCGCGGCAAACAGCATCGAGACCGCGTCCGTGCACAAGTTCACAGAAAAGGAGCCATCGCGCCGATATCGGGTCTTGGTCGCCATATCAGGGATGTGACCGCGCCGCGCGTCCTCCATGGCATCGAGGCATGCCGACCGCATGATCAGGCGTGCGGCGTCGATCTTCGCCGAGGCGTCCGCGATCTTGATCTGGGTGCTCTGAAAATCGCTCAGCTTGGCGCGGTTGTAAGTCGAAATACGATGACGTGCGACCTCGATGTAATCGTCGAGGCATGCCTGCGCATTCCCCAGCGCAACGCCCGAGAGGACGTATGGGAACAACGAGAACACAGGCAGCGCATACAGCGGATTCGGATTAGCCCTGCTTCCCGGCGTCGGGCCGCCGGCGAGATCGCCGACAGCGACCGTCATATAGTCGGCCACGAAGGCGTCCCTGACCTCCACGTCGCAAGACCCCGTCCCGCGCAATCCCGCAACATTCCAGGTGTCCAGCACGTTGTAGTCGCCCTTGGGCAGCAGAAAGATTCGATACTCGATGCCGTCCGCCTCGTCTTCGGAGTACACAACGCTTGCCAGCATATTCCATTCACACGAGGCAACGCCGGAGGAGAACGGCCAGCTGCCACGCAGCTGGTATCCGCCCTCCACCCGCGTAGCGCGTCCGGCGGGAAAAATGAACGAGGATGCGATCAGCACGTCCGGATCACGGCCCCAGACCAGATCCTGCGCCTTCTGCTCGAACATGCCGAGCATCCAGTGATGGCTCGCCAGATTGGCGAGATTCCAGGCGACCGATGCATCCGCTTCTCCAAGCAACTCGGCGCAGTCGACGAGGGCAACATAGTCAAGCTCCGCGCCGCCAATCCGTGCCGGTTGCAGCATTCGGAACAGGCCGGCATCGTGGAGATCCCTCTCGGTTTCCGGCGGGAGATGCCGCAGCTCCTCCGTCCTCGCCGCCCGCTCGCGTAGATGCGGCACGAGAGCCCCAGCCTTCGCGATCATTTCCGCGTGGGCGCGCTCGCCGGCTTCCGGGCCGGTCGGCTGATCCATGCTCGGCTTTCGACCAGGCGCCATTTGTGTCCCTCGCTTTCACATATTTATGCGGCCGCCCTATCGCCAAATCAAGCCATGCAGCCCGCACCGGCCCGCAAACCGGAGGATGGTGCCATGGGGGCCGACCGCGGGGCCTAGCCCGTCGAGGATTTGCTCGCGCCAAAGACTCCCTTCTGGGTCAATTCGGCGATCCGGCGCTCGTCACAACCGAGAACAGTGCGCAAGACGTCCTCGGTATGCTCGCCTAACAGCGGCGCGGCAACGGGATCGACTGTGCCGGTCAGGCTCATGCTAATCGGGGGCTCGATGTTGGGCACCCATTCCGCCGTCGGATGCCGAATCCGGTTCAAGCGCTGGCGCTCGCGAGCCTCGGGCGCATTGAACCCCTCCTCGACCGTCCGGAGATACCCGACCGGAATATTGGCCTGCTTCATCTTCGCCATCCAGTTCTCGAGCGTATCGCTGGCGAAGACCTCGGCGATGGCTGCGCGCAAGAGCTCCTTGTTCTCGGAACGAGCCTTGCGCGTGGCAAACTTGGGATCGGTGATGAGATCTGGCCGGTTCAATACCTCGACCACGAGCCGACGATAGAGCCGATCATTGGCGCAGGCCATATAGAGTGGCCCGTCGGAGGCCTCATAGACGCCGACGGTTGGAGACCCGCTGGGCGAATTGCCGAACCGGCCGGGATTTTCGCCGTTGATGAGATAGGCCATGCCGTAGAAGCCGGTCATTCCCATCGCGACGTCGAACAGAGCGACTTCGACATGTTGTCCGCGGCCGAGCCTGTCGCGCGCGAGCAGCGCCAGCAGGACGGCGTTACAGGCGGACATCCCCGTCGCCATGTCCACGATGGGCGGGCCGGTGCGAACCGCCGGGCCGTCGGCGAATCCGTTGAGCGACATGAAGCCGCTCTCCGCCTGCGTGATGGGATCGAAGCCGGGACGCGAGGCGAACGGTCCGGAGCGGCCGTAGGCGGAGATCGAGCAATAGACCAGCCGTGGATTGAGCGGCGCGACCGACTCATAGTCGAGTCCGAACTTCTTCATGACCCCGCTCGAGAAATTCTCCACGACGACGTCCGCCTTGCAGATCAGATCCAGCGCGATCTCGCGGGCTTCCGGTACGGAAAGGTCGAGCGCAATGCCGCGCTTGTTGCGGTTCAGGCTGAGATAGGCGGCGCTTTCGCCGCCGATTTCCGCGTGCTCATAGGCGCGCGTGTCGTCGCCGCCGTCGGGATTCTCGATCTTGATGACATCCGCGCCAAAATCGGCAAGCGTCTGCGTGCAGGCCGGTCCGGCGACGACACGCGTGAAATCTATGACCAAGAGACCTTCGAGCGCACTCCGCCCTCCCGTCGCCCGCGGCGCACGTTCCGGCAATTGAGGTTTGGTCGGCATCGATGGCGCTCCCTTACATCGGCTTATGGCCGCCGAATTTCCTGCAATAGCAAACTTAAAGCCCGCCGCCGCCAACTTCGCAAGTGCCTCACCTGCATTGCGTATAGACGCAAAAGAAGCCCGGCAGCCATCGGGCTGCCGGGCTTCTCGCTATCCTGCGCATAGGCTGCGCCGCACTTCTGATGAGCCATTGCAGGCCATGTTCCGCATCACGGGAAACGCACCCCGCCCGCTCAGCGCAGCCATTTTCGCCAGTAAAGCGTATGCGACCAGGCCCAAGGCGTTTCGGGCTCATAAAGCCGATAGCCTGCCTGAATAAAGTTATTGGCAGACACGGGATTGTCCGTTGTATCCGAAACCACACTGTCCCATCCAATGCGGCGTCCCCTCGCCTCGATCGCTCGCATCAGCCTGACTTGAAGGCCGTGCCCCCAATGCCGCCGCAAGACTCCGACCCTGGAGAAGTAGCCGCTATTTCGGACATGCGTCGACGGCACGACACCGGCAAAGGCGACTGCGTCATTACCGCGATAGGCCAGCCACCACGCTCCAAGGTCGAACTGGGGCATTGCCGCAGCATCGAAAAACGTCAGCCGATGCAGATCGGCCAAGGTGTCGGCAACGTCGTCATCAGACGCATCGACAATACGAATTCTGTACATGACGTATCCATCGACGAGAGACAAATTCGCTCCGTCGCACGGCGACATGGCCGGAGCCTCACTTACCCAGCACGACCTTGACGCCGAGCCAGACGGCTCCCATCAAACCGGTGGCGATCTCCGTTCAGAAGAGCCTGAATGGAAAGCTCAAGGACGCTCCCTGGCGTGGGGCCTACTGCCCTCTCAGGACCCAGCGCGCGCTTGCCGAAGCCACGCTGAGAGCCAAGGTGGAGGCGAAGCAGAAGGCCGACCTGGAGCAAGCTCTGAAAGACGCTCACCCGCGGGACGGCGTCTACGCGGCGGCCGGCCCCGACTTTGAGGAGCGCTGTGCGAAGTTCAACGACACGGTCGTTACGTTCTCCGGAAAGTCGATCACGACGGCCTCGAACATCTGCAACATCGAAAAGACTCGGGTTCAGCTTCCCGACACCGTCAGGATCGGCGCCGATTGTACATTGCGGCCGGCTTCAGGCGCGGATGCCGTCAGCGTACAGAATGTGGACACCACTCCGGACCGCGAGAACCTGATGTTCAAGAAGATCGACGACAAGACCGTCGTCCTCTGGATCATCAAGGACGGACACTTCACCGGCGATGGCCGAAAGCTGTCCTATTGCAGCGACCAGGTGCAACGCGCCTATGCCGGGCAGCGCCGGGCCGGCAAGCCGAGCAAGAACTAGATCATCGAAACGAAAAACCCGCGGCCATTGCTCGGCGCGGGCTGAACCAACTCGAATTCGATGATGCCATTCTGCCAGTGTTTTGCCCGACGGGGGGTCGCCGCCGTTCTGCAAAGCAACACCGGCCGAATACATGTCCTTTACATACCGAGCGAAGGCTGGATCATCGGGATTATTGAGAATCGCCCGAATGGCATTCTGGAATTTCATTCCAGCAGGGCCATAATCGACAAGCAGCGGATTGTCGACCTTCTTCCCAAGATCCTGCCCGACCGTCATCGCATTCGGATCGGCGTTGTACCGATCGAGGCTCCTTGCGTGGGGTGAAAGGGATTCCTTGCCATGCCCTTGAGGAGCATCCAGTTGAGAAATGTATGCGCGGAAGCCGCAGAGACGACTCTCTTTCCGTAATTCGTCAGGGAGGTTGTTTGGTCAGATAGCTCCTGAGCCAAAGCTCCGGCGATCGCTTCGGCTGACACTCCGTACCTCGCTGCCGCAGCAGCGATCTCAGAGGTCATCTCACCGACCAGAGACAGATTGTCCTGGCTATAGGACGGCAGCTTGCTGGCCATGGTGGTCTCTTAATCTTCTTGGTTGATATGGATTGTCCAAGTCGGCTGAAGTGGACCCTACGAAAGAGCGAAGAAAAGCGCGAAGATCCCAATCCAATCGAGGATGACGCAAGCCAGAACCACCGTGCTCCATAAGCCGACACGGGTCACGTGAGCCACGCTTGCGAGGATCGCGATGAGGACAACGACGAGCGGCGAAAACGCAACGACCTGAACCAGGATAATCCATCGATCAAATTGACGCGGAGTCGGCCAGAAGATCGTTGCGACTGCAACCGCCAACGTCGACAGACCGAAAATGATACCCAAGGACAGGACGAGCCGATAAGTCCTCGGCTGAAGACGAAGGAAGTATGTTGGAAGCACGCATACGATTGAGGCGGCCGTCGAGACATTATTGATCGCAGGGATCGCGCGTATGAGTTGCTCAGTGTCCATGACCGAACTCCGCCGCCGTCAATTGCTCATCTGCGAGACGATGGGACCGTCAGCAGCGGTCGCAGTGACCGCGGTTCTCTCACCCACATTGGCCGCTCCCCCGCAACGTCGGACGGCCTCATCTGAATCACGAACGATTCCGCCGATTCAAGGACGCGCTTGTGCAGAATTTCATGAAAGGCGTCGTTGCTGTCCTGCGCGAGCTGGTCCGACTTACTTCGGCGCTTCCATTCTGCCAATGTCTGACCGACGCCTCGCGCTGGATTTCGCAGCCTGAGTTGTCCGGCGGCTCACGCCTTGGGATCCGTATCGCCGCCGCCGGCGTCGTCCGGGCGCACGATGACGCGCTCGACCCGGTGCACCGTCTCAACGCCCTCTTCACCGCTCTCGATCGGTTGTGCAGCCTTGCCCCAGCCGCGATCGAGGATGGCGTTGGCCGCGGAAAGGCGCACGGCGGGCGTCGCCTCGTCGTTGCGCATGATGCCGACGAGAACCCGCAGCGCCGTCCTGGTGTGGCTGCGCGCCAGCGAGCGGATCTCGGTCGGCGTACGCGCCCCGGACCTTGTCTTGGCCGCTGCCGGCGGCCGGGAGGCCTCGCTTGCGAGCTCGCATGCGACCTCCTCGCTCACGACACCGTCTCCCACAGCACGATTGCGACGAGGCCCGCGAGCGCGAGCGATATCAGATAAGCGGTCATCATCCCTCCATGCGAAGAAAAATGCGCGGCAGATCGGCCTTAGTGAAGCGCGATCGTTTCGGGCGCGAACCCTATCTCCGTGTCTTCCGGAGACCGCAGCGGCGCGGGCCACCGGCCCCAGCGCCGCGGGCCGGCACGTTCGCGCGTGCACGGCCAGCAATGGTTCGGACGGCGGCGCGCCGATCGGCGCTCCAGGTTTGTCGAGTGCGTGGCCGGATGCGCGGCCACCGTCCGATTCTGCAACCGAGACGAAAAAACCCGCGGCGGATGATATCCGCGCGGGTCAACCAAACTCGTCTCGATGATATCATTCTGCCGGTGTTTTGCCCGACGTGTCAAACGAACCAATGCGCCGCGCCGAAGTTGATCGCTCAGGAGGACCGTCATGACACCCAGGACAGATCGCAAGCCGCGCAGCGAGACAAAGCCGCGCAGCGAAACGAAGCCGCACGGCGAAATCAAGCCGCGCAGCGACAAGGAGCGCGCCCCGGAACTGGCCATCATCGCAGAGTCCGGCGAGAGCGCCGACGGCGGCCACGACCTCGTGCGCGGCGAAGGCGGCACGATCGACCTTCCGGCTAGGCCCGGCGATTTGTCCAAGGACGATTAGGCGCGCCGGAACTTACCCGACGAGAGGCGCGTTGAGGTCGCTGGAAGGAACGTTGATGAGCCACACTGTCCTGGTTGTTGACGACGATCCGCCCGTCCTCGAGACGATCGTGGCCATGCTCGAGGATCTCGGCTGCCAGGTGATCAGCGCCAAGAGCGGCCCGGATGCACTGGATCGGCTCGGGGAGAACCGCGACATTTCCGTCCTCATCACCGACATCAACATGCCCGGCATGGACGGTCATGAACTGGCCGAGCTGGCGCGGCGCCTTCGCCCCGAGCTGAAGATGCTGCAATTGTCGGGGCGCGAGCCCCGGCGCGGCGGCCTGCCGATGATCAGGAAGCCGTTCTCGTTCGAGGAACTCGCCGACATCCTGCAGCGAACCGCAGGCATTCACTGACCACAGGCCAATAAGAAACCCGCAGCGGATGGCGTCCGCGCGGGCTGAACTCAATTCTTTCGATGATGCCACTATGGCGGTGTTTTGCCCGACGTGTCAACGCGGCGAGCGCGGAAGAGAAAGCCTCTCCTCCCAGCTCAATATGTGGTGCGCAACGGGCTTGCTTCAAGTCCCCGCTCCTGCCGTAGAACCCCCGACCCAACCAAACCCATCGAGGGGGTCAACATGCCTGTCCTGCTTCCGACGTCCCGTTCACGCCGCAGCGCCCAGGGCGCCGACGGTGCGAGGCAAACGCCGAGAGACCATGCCGTCGTGATCGCCGGCGGCGGCCCGACCGGGCTGATGCTGGCCGCCGAGCTCGCGCTCGCCGATGTCGACGTTGCCGTGGTCGAGCGGCGCCCCGATCAGTCGATCGTCGAGACCCGCGCCGGCGGCCTGCACGCGCGCACCATCGAGGTGCTCGATCAGCGCGGCGTCGCCGAGCGCTTCCTGCGCGAAGGGGAGATCCTCCAGCTCGCCGGCTTTGCCTGGACCCCGCTCGACATCAGCGATCTGCCCACACGGCATGCTTACGGCCTCAAGCTGCGGCAGACCCGCATCGAGCGCATCCTGGCCGATTGGGTCGAACAACTCGCGGTCCCGATCTACCGGGAACGCGAGGTCACGGGCTTCACCCAGGACCAGACTGGCCTCGACGTCACGCTGTCCGGCGGCGCGCGCTTGCGCGCAAAATATCTGGTCGGCTGCGACGGCGGCCGCAGCCTGGTGCGCAAGATTGCCGGCATCGACTTCCCCGGCACCTCACCGACGCTGAGCAACCTCATGGCCGAGGTCGAGATGCGCGAGGCGCCGCAGTTCGGCCTGCGTCACGATGCGCTCGGCTTTCACGGCCTCAGCAAAACCGAGAGCGGCCGCGTGCTGGTCGTGGTGACGGAAGCAACGCTCGCGGCGACCGGCCAGCCGACCTTGCGCGATCTCAGCGATGCGCTTGTTGCCGTCTACGGCACCGACTTCGGAATGCAGAACCCGGCGTGGATCTCCCGCTTCACTGACGCGGCACGGCAGGCCGCGTCCTATCGCAAGGGCCGCGTGCTGCTCGCCGGCGATGCCGCACATATCCATCACTCCGTCGGCGGACAGGGCCTCAATCTGGGTGTGCAGGACGCCGTCAATCTCGGCTGGAAGCTGACGCAGGTGGTCAAGGGCCTTTCGCCGGACAGCCTGCTCGACAGCTACCACGATGAGCGCCATCCGGTGGCCGCGCGCGTGCTAAAAAACACCAGGGCGCAGATCGCCCTGCTCCGGCGCGGCGACGACGGCCGCAAGGCCGCGCGCGAGGCGATCGCCGAGCTGCTCGCCATGGACGAGCCGCGCCGGCGCTTCGGCGCGATGATGAGCGGGCTCGACATCGCCTACGATCTCGGCGAAGGCGACAAGCTGCTCGGCCGGCGCATGCCCGATCTCGATCTGGCGGTCGAAGGGCGGAGGCTGAACCTGTTCACGCTGCTGCACAGCGCCCGCGGCGTGCTGCTCAATTTCGGCCAGCGCGGCGGCATCGACGTCGCGCCCTGGGCGGACCGCATCGATGTCGTCGACGCCAGCCATGACGGGTCGTGGGAGCTTCCGGTCATCGGTCGCGTCACCGCGCCGGGCGCGGTTCTGGTGCGGCCCGACGGGCACGTGGCCTGGGTGGGGGACGAGAGCCAGCACGGGCTCGAGGATGCGCTGACGCGGTGGTTTGGACCGGCTGCGGTGTAGGGCGCACGTGTCGGCGCTCCAAAGCAAGAAAGCCCGCGGCATCCCGCGGGCTTGATCTGAACTCTCCCGATGATGACATTCTGCCGCTGTTTTTCCCGACGAGTCAAACGAACGATTTCGAACAGGATGCAGCGAAGTCAGCCTTCACTCCGGCGTAAACAACGGCCGTATCCAGCGCGAGAACCACTCCTCGGCGTCCTTGCTCGGATTGCCTGGACCACCCACTCCGAAGATCGGTGGCGGAATAAAGTAGCTCGGCTCGTCGGCGAAAGTGCCGATCGGCTTGCTCGATTGCGGTTGCCCGTTGCCAGCGGTCGGCACGGTCCAGCTGCCAAACCGCTCGTTGAATTCTGTGGAAGGCAGATACGGGACCGGCGCACTCCCGGACGTGAACACGCTGCCCGCGTTGGACTCGTTGACCTGGGCGAGGCGCCGAACATTTTCGGGCGCGACGGATCCTGCGGCGGGCGCCGGTGCGGCTTCCGAAACATCGGTGACAGGCACCGTGCCGGCCCGCGTGCCGGCCCAGTTGCCAAACCGATCCGCAAAAGTGAGGGTGGGCGCCTCCAGATCCAGCCAGGAAGTTCCGCCCAGCTGCGGCTCGACCGTCGTTGAGCCCCGGCTGCCGGCCGCGTTATCGACGTTAAGCCCATTACCGATGGTGCCGTGCGCAGACGCTCCTGTCGAGAATACCCCTCCACTAGGAGTGGCGGCGCTCATCGGCGCGCCGGGACTGCTTTCCTCCGCAGTGGCAGCGCGCGAAAGTGCAAAGATGCCTCCTATGCCCAGCAGCCAAGCCGGAATGAAAGGAGCAGCTGCGCCGGCGGCAGCGGCCCCGGCCAACCAAGGAAGGGCATCACGCGCCACAGATGTGCCTCCCGCCAATGGGTTGTCGTAAAATGGAAGGGACGTTCCGGTCGCCGGGTCCGATGTGAGGACTAACGGGTCTGATGGGGCGGCTACCGTCGGAGGCAATCGATCGAACTGTTGTTCATTTCGACCGACCGCTGGAAAAGCCGGCAAGGCACCTGTGAAGCTGGGATCGATCCGCGTTCGCCCTTCCTGTTTGTCCAGACCAGCGAGAGACGGCGAACTGTAGCCTGGCAACGGCTGGAAGTCGCGCGGGTCGGGTGGCCTCGAACCGGGTGTTTGAAGAATGTCCGATGAGGGATCGAACACTTCGAACTTGGACCAAGGCGTACCGCCCAGGTGGCGATTGCGCTCAGTCAGGTTGACGTCAGGATCGCGAGCAATTGCCTCATCTATCAGTTTCTGCCTCTCTGGATGGCCCAGATAGAGCAACCATTTGATGAGATGGTCCTGGCCTGCAGCAGCTGCTCGTTGTTCGATATCTCGGACGGTCCTTAATTGATCCGGGTATATACCGAGGTAAGCTTTTGGGTCCTCCACGATTTTCTCGATCCATTGGACGACTTCCTCTCGCGTTTTATCGACAGGGATATTTGTGTAGAGATGGCCGTTGAGGAAGCCGACGCGCATGGCGTCGATAAGAATTTTTATCTCCGCAAATTGCTCATCTGGACTCTCGATGTCTGCGATCTTATCGAGCTTGTCACAGATGAGACGGATATACGGCTCAACGTGTCCGCCGGGATGGGGCGACACTTTCAATTCTGCGGCGAACTCTCGATTTGCCGGTAAATAGATTCGGTTCACGGGCGAGTCGATATCAAACGTCTTCAGATCTATACCGCTAGACGTAGAGGGGCCCTTACATTTGTATGGAATAATGTGATGATCAGAAAAAATCGACATGCCCCCTCTCAAAGGGATCTCAGTGAATATGGATTGATGAAATGAGGGTGAGGCGCGCGAGCGCCGCCGCCGCGGGAGAGCCCGCGCGCTCGTCGAACAACGTTGCAATATTTTCTGAGGCTGAGCGTCCGATCGTCAGCGGTCAACGGAACGATCGAGGCGATGACCCATCACCCACGCGCAAGCCATCGGCTCGCCGTTCTACGTACAATCGCGCGCAGAAGTACGAGCGCGCGACGGGAATTCGGCAGCGCGCCAATGAGCTTTGCCGCTAACTTTAGTCGGCCCGCCTCAACTGGTCATAGTTGAAGGAAGTAGGCCTTCGTTCCGAGAATGCACAACCGCCCATGAGTGGACGAATGCCATTTGCCAGGAAGGCTCCATTCCATCTCTGCGCTTGAAGACGTCTTCAAAGTCAATTCCCCTCAAGCCCGCGGACTTGCAAGCGTCCTTGAAATCCTGATCGCATATAACCGTCGATTGCTTGTGAGCCATACGGAAGATGTGTGCGTTACCGATCGCAGTCTCACTGAAGACCAGCTTGTACTTGAGAGGGAATTCGTAATATTTCTTGCCATGGTCCATGTAGCGGATATCGTCCCGAATTCCGATCTGCAAATGCGATTGCGCTTCGTCCAGCGCGTCGAGGACGCGGGCGACATCGCAGAGCCAATAGTTCGGCCCATGATAGCTGCCCTTTGGTACGCGCACGTCGCACGGCACAAACACAAAGGCTTCCGGATCGACCTGCTCGAAGACTGCCTTGGCCCGGTCTGAAATGAGCCACCACCAATAGCAGAGCTCAAGATCGTATGGCAGACTGCCTTTCGATTTATCAAAAACGTAAGGCACAGGCGGCGTAGAAGGCGGCAGACGCTGTACCTTGTGCGGAGGAAGGACGCTCTCGTCCTCAATCCAAAAGCCTCGCCCCCTCCCCGCCCTTGAATCGCGACCCATCTTGTAGAAGCGGCGCTTTCGTACTCTCGGTTGCTTCGCCGCGGAAACTGCAACTGCTTTCTCACCACTCATAACTGAGCTCCGTCAAACATAGCCCCGGCGGCTCCAGCGAAAACCAAGATCATCGCCCAACAAAAAGCCCGCGGCATCCCGCGGGCTTCAACTCTCTTGATGATGCCACTCTGCCAGTGTTTTGCCCGACGTGTCAAACGATCCATCTCGAGCAGTGAAGCTGACGGCAAGTACCGATCGGAATCGCGCCTCACCATCACTGCGTGACCTCATCAACACAGTAAAACACCGGCAACCCGCCAAACGCGTCGGAATTCTTGTGACGAACCTGGATACGCTCGCTCGCACTTGCCCCGATGGTGTCGCCGTCCTTCACCACGCTGCCATGCTCGATCAGATACGCGGACAGTCCCGCCACCTTGTCGAACAACGCCGAAAGCGTGAGCTTACCGGTCACGAACTCGATCTCACGATCGACGAATGCGGACAGTCCCATTGTCACCGCGCCGATCTTGGCACCTGACCGGAACGGAAGAATGTCGACCCACAGCCTGAAGGGGTAGTCGGGATACGGTGCGAACGCATCCCGGGACGTTTCGAGCCAGAGATCGGCGGGCCGCACGACCCGGCCGGTCCACACCACGCCGCAACATTCCGGCATCGTGGCAATCAACGCGCCGATGACCGCGGTCGTGCCGCGCGCGGCGACCAGCGGCTGCTCGCTCTTTCCGAGCATCGACACGATCAGATGACCGCGATGCCGGGCGGCCACCGCCTTGCTCTCCGGCCAGGTGGTGGCAGCGCGCGCCCATAGTCCCTGGTCGTGCGGAATCGATGCCGGCATCGACATGACGGCAACAAGCTCGCGACCACAACGAATGAGCGGCGAATTTGCTTGTGTCTGTTGCGCACGTCCGTCGCCGATCGCCTCCGTCGCCAATTCCGGATGCCGGGCGTGAAGGACCTCGGTGACCGCCGACATGTCCGGCGTCGCCGGGTCGTCCAACAAGACAAAAGCGAGAAGCGAGCTACTCATCGACTGCCCCGCAGAAAAATTCGGTGCCAACGCCGATAATCGGCGGTTCGCCCAGAGGTTGAAATGTAGATTGACTAGAACAAAAAGAGAACATTGTCAATCGACGTTTTGATGGGAGCGCAAATGGGATCTCGGCCACGCAGGAAACGGCCCGTGGTGCGCGCTGACCAGCGCGGGCGTTGCCGCGCATCGCTCAGCGTATCGCCTCCGACTCGTCGTTCTTGTCTTTGTTTGCGTCGCGAAAAAGTTTGGCGGCGGCGGCTTCAGCGGCTCGCGGCATTCGCGCACGCGCTGGCGGAGATGAGCGCACGTATCGCCGCGCACTCAAATTGAGTAAGTCGCTCAACAGGCTCAGCTTTGCGTCGAAATTTAATCTGCGGACGTATCAAAAGATACTGACTGGCCACCGCGCTTAAAGTAGCCTCCATCCATCACCGCAAAACACTCGGCATTCATCGGTGATGAGAACGCCAATCGCGCTCCCGCCACTCCACCCAGGAGGCAGCGCCATGCTGAAGCGACGTCGTATCAAACAGACCAGGACACTGACCGAACGCCTCGCGGACGAAGCCGCGCGGTGCCGCGAAGAAGCGCGCCGGCTCGCGCCGGGGCGCCACCGCGAGATATTGCTGCGCCGGGCCCGCCAGGACGAGACGGCCATGCAGATCGACGCCTGGCTGCGATCGCCCGGCCTGAGGGCGCCGACATGACCCATCAATATCGCGCTTATCTCGTCGGCGAGAACGGCGTCTTCCGCTCAGCGGAAGCCTTCGAAGCCACGTCCGACGATTCCGCCCTCGCCTTCGCGCGGCAGTTCACGCGGCACGGCAAGGTCGAGGTGTGGCAGCTGGGCCGCAAGATCGCCGTGCTCGACGCCGCGCAATCCTGGCCGTCACCGCCGCGGCAATCGCGATCGACGCTGACGCGTCAATGATGGTGTGACTGCGGTCGCGACGCGGGAGTTGACGCCGCGACGTAGATTGTCACTGCATCACGGGATGCGGCAGCGTTGCGTGTTCCTGTACGAGGACCGATCTGACCGAACCAGGACCGCGCCCGCTTGCGCAGTCCCCTACTCTTCCGCGAGCTTGCGCTCGATATAGGCGTCCACCGTCTCGGCGAACGAGCGCTGCACGCCGACCGCCACATCATGCTGGTCGAGTGCGTCGCGCTGGAGCACACGCAGGCCGCGCCCGCGGGCGCTGATCGGCGCCGTGTTCAGATACTGATCGATGGCGCCCTTGGCGAGCGGGATGGCCTTGGGATCGCCCCTGGCGATCAGGAGCCGGAGCAGGCTCTGGCATTCGGCCAAACCTGGCATGGGTTTACTCTCACCTCTGCTGCGATTTCGGCTTCGGCCGCCGCACCGGCTGGGTGTGGGTGCCGAACAGCGCCAGCAAGAACGCGACTTCTTCCTTCGAACCGATCTGGATCATGATGATCTCCTTTTCGCTTCGTTGGTCGAGGGCCGGGTGCACGGAGTTCAGGACAATCGGGTTTCAGCATTGTTTCAGGCGTGTTTCGTCGGATTTTGATGCTCATAGCCTGCCTGCTTGTGTCCACAAATGGACATGGGCAAGCGGATCGACGTGTCCCTGGCCGGGTCAGGCATTTTCTTCCGCTGAGCTGGTCATAAGTCGAAAGCCCGCGCGGATTGCTCCACGCGGGCTTTCGTTCGCCGCTTGCGCGGCCTGCCTCGAAAGCGCGGTGCCGATGGTGCTCGGCGTCGATCGTCGTCTCAGGGCATGTGGCCGATCAGCTAGACGCCGCCACCCAGAACGATCACGGCCGGCACGACCCAAGCAAAAGGACGGGCCTCGCTTGTCTCCCTAGTTCGAGGTGCAGACCTTGACCGTCTTCATGCCGGCTTCGGCTTCAGACCGCGTCTTGTACACGGTGTCGCCGCTGACGACCGTCGTCTCGGTGGTGGTCGGCTTCGACTCGGTGATCGTGCACTTCTTGGTCTTGACGTCCTGCACCACGTAGAACGACTGCGCGAACGCAGGCGCCGCAAACGAGGTCAATACGGCAGCGGCAATGATGGTCTTGATCTTCATCGTGTCCTCCTCCAGCGGCCCGGGGGATCCGGACCTATATTGTTCAAACTTCAAATATTGCCACTTGTTCCCGATCCGGACCCGAACCAACGGCCGCGGCACGTGTTGACGCACGACCCTGGAGGCTTCGATGCTGGATGTGAGACTCATGACGACGTCGCTGGCGATGCTGGTCGCCCTCATGTCCGTGGCGCTGGCCGAGCCCACCAGGGATCAGATGCGGCCTGCTGCTCAAGGCGCCCCCGAGGCGCGTCCGATCCGGGTCATTCTGCCCGCACCCTGGGAGCCCGCCACGACGCAAGCCGAAGCTCCGCCGGCGAAGTGACGCGGCGCTTCTCCGCAATTGCATTCCGACCAGAGGCGAAGTTCCTCCGCGATCGTCGACAGGCCGATCCCGATGCCGTCCAAAGGCGAAGCGAGCAAACGGGATATCGTGGCAATCGTTCCTCGCTGCCATCACCTGCGCGAGCGCGATCGAAGCAAGACCGTGCTGCGACACTCGCAGCTTCGCACCAAAGCAACCAATTCGAATCTGACGTGTTGTCGCCGGCACATTCACCGCCGGAGAACAAACAATGAGACGTCTTACCGCACTCACCACAACCTTGCTGATGCTCGCAGCCGTGCCCGCAAGCGCGCAGTCGCAGCCCGCGCAAAGCGGGCCGGGCAACAACGCCGTCAACAGCTCGGACCAGAACAATTCCAACAAGCCGGTCGAGGGCCGCAACAGCTTCACCGAGGGGCAAGCGAAATCGCGGATCGAAGGCGCCGGATATTCCAACGTCTCCGGACTGCACAAGGACGACCAGGGCGTCTGGCGCGGCAAGGCCGACAAGGCCGGCACCAAGACCGACGTCAGCCTGGACTTCCAGGGCAACGTGAACCCCGCCAAGTAAGGAATCATGCAAATGACAACCACCATCTCCCGCCTTTACGACACGTATGCCGACGCCGAGCGCGCCGTGACCCGGCTCGAACGAGCCGGCGTGCCGCACTCCGACATCAGCATCGTCGCCAACAATTCGGACAATTGGTACGGCTCACGCTCCGGCAAGGTCGACCGTGACCGCGACGGCGTCGACGATCGCGCCGAAGGCGCCGGCACCGGTGCCGGCATCGGCGCCGGCCTCGGCGGCGCGGCGGGACTGCTCGCGGGCCTCGGCCTGCTCGCCATCCCCGGCCTCGGGCCGGTCGTCGCGGCAGGATGGCTCGCCTCGATGGCCGCCGGCGCAGCCGCCGGTGCGGCCACGGGCGGAATTGTCGGCGCCCTCACCGAAGCCGGCGTCTCCAGGGAAGAGGCCTCGCGCTATGCCGAGGGCGTTCGCCGCGGCGGCACGCTGGTGTCCGCGCGGGTGCCCGACCAGGATCGCGCGCGCCTCGATGCGCTGCTCAACGAGAGAGCCGTGAACCTGCAGGACCGCAGCGCGGCCTGGCAGAAGAGCGGCTGGACCGACTTCGATGCCGCAAGCCCGCCGCTGTCGCCGGAGGACATCGTCCGCGAGCGCGAACTCTACGGCGCGAGCACGCGGCGATAAGCTTCCGTCGAACCCGATACGACAAAGGCCCCGCAATGCGGGGCCTTTTTTCCGTTAGCGAGATCCACCTTGCCGCGTCGGGAAAAACCGGAAAATAGCGCCAAATTTAGCCAAATCCGGCACATCGGATTTGGCGGAATGAAAGCTCTTGGCGCCATGCTGAAGCGTGTCGCTGCTCTGCTTGCGCAGGCGCCATCGGGAGAGGTTCGGAGAGATCGCCATGTACTACGTCGCCGCTGCATTGCTGGTGCTGTCGGGACTGTTCTACTCGGCGAGCCATCACGAGATCGGCTCGTTCGGGGTCACCATGTGCTCCTATGGCGGCGCGTTCTGCGATAATCCGCTGATCGTCTTTGCCGGCGCGGCGCTGGCGGCTGCCTGGGGCATGTTCGTCAGCATCAAGTAGCGAGGCCGCGCAAACCTCTCATCGCGACCGTTCAAGACAGCGCACGCGGGGCCCTCGCCCACGCGACCGTACGTTCGAGAAGTCTTGCGATGATGGCAATCTACACGTGTTTTGCCCGGCGGTCAAGTTGAATTAGCATTTTCAGAAATGACGGATCTCCCGCGCGGCGTGGAACCGATGTTCCCCCGTAGCATTTGCTATGGAAACACCGCCCGATCGAGGTCCACCTTCCATGAGCGACAGTGCCCTTACCCCGACGAAATCCTCGCCGTCGCTTCTGCAACGGCTGGGGCCCGGCCTGATCACGGGAGCTGCCGACGACGATCCCTCGGGCATCGCCACCTATTCGCAGGCGGGCGCGCAATTCGGCTACGGGCTGTTGTGGACGGCGTTTCTCACCACGCCGTTCATGATCGCCATCCAGCTCGTCAGCGCGCAGATCGGTCGCGTCACCGGCAAGGGGCTCGCCGCCAACGTCATGCAGATCGCGCCGCGCTGGGCGGTGCTGGGCCTCATCGCGATGCTCGTTGCCGCCAACACCTTCAACATCGCCGCCGACATTGCCGCGATGGCCGAGGCGCTGTCACTCGTGATCGGCGGGCTCAACCACGAGCATGCGCTGATCTTCGCGGCGGGCTCGACCCTGCTGCAGATCTTCCTGCCCTATCGCCGCTATTCGCCGGTGCTGAAATTTCTCACCCTGGCGCTGTTCGCCTATGTCGCGACCGCCTTCACCGTAGAGATCCCCTGGAGCACGGCGCTGCTCGCCGCGGTGTGGCCCAAGGCCAATGTCAGCGCCGATTATTTCCTCATGGTCGTCGCCGTGCTCGGCACCACGATCAGCCCCTATCTGTTCTTCTGGCAGGCCTCGCAGGAGGTCGAGGAAATGAACCAGGGGACGCGCGACAAGCCGCTGCGCGAGCTCAAGCGTGGCGGCCGTCCGGAGCTCGACCGCATCAAGACCGACACCATCTCCGGCATGCTGCTGTCCAACGGCATCGCCTTCTTCATCATTCTCACCACCGCGTCGGTGCTGCACGCCAACGGCATCACCAACATCGATTCGGCGACGCAAGCGGCCGAAGCGCTGCGACCGCTCGCCGGGGACTTCACCTTCGCATTGTTCGCGCTCGGCATCATCGGCACGGGTCTGCTCGCGATCCCGGTGCTGGCGGGCTCGGCCGCTTACGGCGTTGCGGAGATTTTCGGCTGGCACGCCACGCTGGAGGCCAAGCCGGACGAAGCGGCCGGCTTCTACACCATCATCGCCGCGGCGACCCTGATCGGCTTCGGCCTCGGCTTCACGGGGATCGACTCCATCCACATGCTGGTGTGGAGCGCGGTGCTGAACGGCATCGTCGCCGTCCCTATCATGGCGATGATGATGCTGATCGTCTCGAGCCGCGCGATCATGGGCCGCTTCAGGGCAAAGCCATGGCTGATCGCGCTGGGCTGGCTCGGCACCGCGCTGATGGCGCTGGCCGTCCTCGCCTTGCTCGGCTCGTCGGTGATTGGCTGACGAGACAGCCGAGAGCGCCGCTTGCAGCGCTCGGGCCTGCATCACTGCGCCCTTCACGCCGGTCGTCTGTTGCCCTAACAATGCCGTCAGGGCCCGGCCTGGGATCGGGCCGCAAAAAAAGGCCCGGCCGGGCGACAGGGAGCGTCATGACCAAATCAAAAGCAACAAGCCTCGAAATCCTCGCCTGCGATGCCGGCTGGAGAAACTATCATTTCGTCAAGCTGACGACCGAAGACGGCATCGTCGGTTGGAGCGAGTTCGACGAGGGTTTTGGCTCGCCCGGCGTCGGGGCTGCCATCCAGCGCCTTTCTGCCCGCGTCATCGGGCAGAACGTTTTCCAACACGAGCGCATTTACGCCGAATTGTTCGCCGCCACGCGCCCCGCAGCCGGCGGCGTGGTGGCGCAAGCGCTCGGTGCGATCGAGAATGCGCTGCTCGATGCCAAGGCGAAGTGCCTGGGCGTGCCCTGTTACGAGCTGCTCGGCGGCAAGCTTCGCGACCGCATCAGGGTCTACTGGTCGCATTGCGCCACATGGCGGATCAATCACCCGTCCTGGTACAAGCCGGCGATCGAAAACCTCGACGGCGTCAAGGCGATGGGACGCGAGGTGCGCGAGAAGAAGTTCACCGCGCTCAAGACCAACATCTTTTCCTATAACGACGGCAAGCCGACCGGCTGGCGCCCCGGCTTCGGCTCGCCCTTCGCGCCCGAGATCAACGTCGACCGCAAGATCCTGCGCGACCTGCACATGCATCTGGAAGCGATCCGCGACGGCGCTGGCCCCGACGTCGACATCCTGCTCGACTGCAACTTCAACGCCAAGACCGAAGGTTACTTAAAGATCCTGCGCACGATTGCCGACATCGACATGTTCTGGGTCGAGATCGACAGCTTCAATCCGGAAGCGCTCGGCTATATCCGCAGGCAGAGCCCGCATCCGATCTCCTCCTGCGAGACGCTGCTCTCCTTGCGCGAATTCCTGCCCTATTTCCAGGCCCAGGCCATGGACGTCGCAATCATCGACACGCCCTGGAACGGCGTCTGGCAATCGATGAAGATCGCGGCCGCCGCGGAGGCTTTCGAGGTCAACGTCGCCCCGCACAATTTCTATGGCCATCTCTGCTCGATGACGAACGCGCATTTCTGCGCCGCCGTTCCGAACCTGCGCATCATGGAGATCGACATCGATCGCCTCGCCTGGGACCGCGAGCTCTTCACCCATGAGCCGGAGATCGAGAACGGCTATCTGGTCGTGCCGGACCGGCCCGGCTGGGGCACTGAACCCAATGAGGAAGCCTTGCGCGCCCATCCGCCGAAGACGAGCGGTGGACTCTTGAATTACGGCCGCAAGGGCTGACGAGATTACGGCGTCACGGGATTGACGACCGGGGACGTCTTGGGCCCCGGCCGCGCCGGCTCGATCGGCGATTTCGGAGTGGTCGGAAGCACCTTGGCCCCAGCGGCCCGTGCTGCTTCGCCCGTGGTCGCATACATCGCGACCTGGGCCGGCTGGGTCTTGGCGCGATTCCAGGGACCGTGATCGACGATCAGCATGGCCGCAATCGTCACGCCGGCGACGACCAATGCGATCACGCCGGGATGGCGAAGGGCGGTAGAGATCGAACTGCCAAAGCGACGGCTTTTCATCACAGAATCCGCTGTTTGTCCTGTCGCAGGTTAACTCGAAAGCGCCCCTGCCGGTTCCCCGGCGCCGTCAACCTGGTTCCGCTGGACATCGGGCCGCGCCGGTGCGCTGCTGCCTGTCTTCGAGCAATGAGGATGCTTCAAATCAGCAGATCATGAGGCCCATGTGGAATGCCGGGATGCGGACCATGATGGTCCTGCTGCGCCGCGTGTTCTTCCGGAACGTGAGGGACCGTCTCGACGATCGTCCTGAGCCCTCCCTGACCGAGCGCGGCGTGCGGATTATGAAGCTCTTGAGGCTCGGCGAACTCGACGAGCGTTGCAGCAGCTGCCTCGCCATCGAAGCGGAATACTGGCTCTTGATCGGCGCCCCAAAGTTCGGACGCAGCCTTTGCCGGCTGCGCGGCTAGTGATGCGTTTGCACCGGAATGCGCACCCTGCTGCGAGTTGCCGTGGTCCGTGCTGTCGTTGGTTGCGATGCTCTCGCCTGCGTCCACTTCTTTGGCAGAAGCCGAGTGGCCCGAATTGCCGTGCTCGGGGCTGCCGGACTCTGCTGCTCCTGGGGCGTCGCTTGAATCCTGGGGATGATGCTCATTGTCATCGGGGGCGCCGCTGTCCAGTTTGAACTTGGCTCCCGCCATCTCCATGGCCGCGGTCTTTGCCGACACCGGCTCCGCAGCGTGCTGTGGGCGGCCTTGCTCGGTGTCGTCAGTTGCGACGATCTCGCCCGCTTCCGCTCCTTTGCCAGCAGCCGAGTGGTCCGGATTGCTGTGATCCGCGCCGCCGGGCTCTGCCGTCTTCGCTGCTCCTTGCGGACCGTCCAAAGCCTGGGAATGATACTCAATATCCTTGATATCCTTGCCGGCGCCGTCGTCCGGTTTGGACTTCGCTTCGGCCATCTCCGTGGCTGGCGTCTTTGCAGGCTCCGGCTCCGCAGCATGCTGCGGTTTGCCGTGGTCCGTGCTGTCGTTGGTTGCGACGCCCTCGCCTACGTCCGCTTCTTTGGCAGAAGTCGAGTGGCCCGAATTGCCGTGCTCGGCGCTGCCGGACTCTGCTGCTCCTGGGGCGTCGCTTGAAGCCTGGGAATGATGCTCATTGTCATCGGGGGCGCCGCTGTCCAGTTTGAACTTGGCTCCCGCCATCTCCATGGCCGCGGTCTTTGCCGACACCGGCTCCGCGGCGTGCTGTGGGCGGCCTTGCTCCGTGTCGTCAGTTGCGACGATCTCGCCCGCGTCCGCTCCTTTGCCAGCAGCCGAGTGGTCCGGATTGCTGTGATCCGCGCCGCCGCGCTCTGCCGTCTTCGCAGCTCCTTGCGGACCGTCCAAAGCCTGGGAATGATGCTCATTATCCCTGCCGGCGCCGCTGTCCGGTTTGGACTTCGCTTCGGCCATCTCCGTGGCCGCGGGCTTTGCCGATACCGGCTCCGCAGCGTGCTGTGGGCGGCCTTGCTCCGTGTCCTCAGTTGCGACGCTCTCGCCCGCGTCCGCTCCTTTGCCAGCAGCCGAGTGGTCCGGATTGCTGTGATCCGCGCCGCCGCGCTCTGCCGTCTTCGCTGCTCCTTGCGGACCGTCCAAAGCCTGGGAATGATGCTCATTATCCCTGCCGGCGCCGCTGTCCGGTTTGGACTTCGCTTCGGCCATCTCCGTGGCTGGCGTCTTTGCAGGCTCCGGCTCCGCAGCATGCTGCGGTTTGCCGTGGTCAATGTTGTCGGTCGTTGCGATGCTCTCGCCTGCGTCCGCTTCTTTGGCAGAAGCAGAGTGGCGCGAATTGCCGTGCTCGGCGCTGCCGGACTCTGCTGCTCCTGGGGCGTCGCTCGAAGCCTGGGAATGATGCTCATTATCCCTGCCGGCGCCGCCGTCCGGTTTGGACTTCGCTTCGGCCATCCCCGTGGCCGCGGGCTTTGCCGATACCGGCTCCGCAGCGTGCTGTGGGCGGCCTTGCTCCGTGTCCTCAGTTGCGACGCTCTCGCCCGCTTCCGCTCCTTTGCCAGCAGCCGAGTGGCCCGAATTGCTGTGATCCGCGCCGCCGGGCTCTGCCCTCTTCGCTGCTCCTTGCGGACCGTCCGAAGCCTGGGAATGATGCTCATTATCCTTGCCGGCGCCGCTGTCCGGTTTGGACTTCGCTTCGGCCATCTCCGTGGCTGGCGTCTTTGCAGGCTCCGGCTCCGCAGCATGCTGCGATTTGCCCTGGTCCGTGCTGTCGTTGGTTGCGACGCTGTCGCCGGCGTCCACTTCTTTGGCAGAGTGGCCGGAGCTGCTGTGTTCGGCGCCGCCGGACTCTGCTGCTCCTGGGGCGTCGCTCGAAGCCTGGGAATGATGCCCATTGTCATTCCCGGCGCCGTCGTCGGATTTGGACTTCGCTTCGGCCATCTCCGCGGCCTTCGCCGATCCCTGGTCCGAAGCGTGCTCAGAGTTGCCCCGGCCGGTGCTGTCGGCCGTCTCGAGGCCCAACGGGACGATCTGGTTCTGCGTGGTCGACTGAGCACCGTTGTTCGGACTGACCGGCCCACTCTTCGAGGTGAGATCTTCGACTGCCGCAGGCGGCGCACCATGACCTGGCGCGGGCAATGATCCGGAGGCCGGCAAACCGGAAGCACCAGCACTCTCCTCCGTCGTGTTCGCCGAGTCGCGCGTGAAGGCGCTGGACTTTACCGACGTCCCGGCGCCAGTCCGAACTTTCGTGAATTGGAAGCTCAGGCCGTCATCCGTCAAAGCGCTCCACACTCCGGCCGCCGCAAGCGCACTCTCGCTCGCACGGATATTGTCCGCGCTCGAAACAGCCTCATCGGTTGCGGTCGCCGATATCAGCGCCTGTTCGAGCTGCTCCAAGGTAAAGGTGACAGCTACACCATCTTGTGGGGCGACGACCCCCGCCTCCGCAACCGTAACGATCCCCTGCAAATGGATTTCCAGCAGGCCGCGATCCCCGATCTCAAGGATGTGGTCGGTCGGATTGACATAGACGATCGTTTGGTTGCTTGCGGGATCGTAGATCCAGGCGAGGGTATGTGGCGGGATGGATTTGGTCGCCGCCGTCAGATGCAGCCAAGCAAGCGCCCCGAAAGCTGCAAGATTGAGCCTGCCCGGCCCGGATGCGACATCGAGGACGGAGTCGGAAGAGCTGGACTTGGAATCGGGCGGGCTGCGATGCACAGCGTTTTCAACGCTGCCACCCATCAGTTGATCACGGCCATCTCCGCCCGGGTCGGAAGGGTGACCAGGATCCAAGACGCCATCGACTTTTTGGCCATTGTCGCCCGCGGTGCCCTGGGCCGTTTGCCCCTGAACGCCTTGCTGAACGATGTTATCGCTTCCGGTGACAAGGCCAGAAGGCCCGCCAAAATCGTGCGAAAAGAACTGCCGGGCTGAGTTCTCGGCGCGACCAGCGTCAACATGCGTGATCGCGGCGAGCTTTGTGGTCGCATCGTCTCCGGTGCCGGTCAGGAAGCTGTCGATCGATGCTTGATCCAACTCACGCGCCTGCGCGGCGAGACCGGGATCGTTGAGGGCGTAGATCAACGCGCCGGCGACAGCGGCGAAGGTGCCATAGCCGCCGGGGATCGACGTCGGAGGGAAAGCCAACCGCGGAAGGTGATCTTCCGCGGCAGGACCATCTCCCGTCAGACTGCCGTTGGGTCCTCGCAGCAAAGGCGCAGGCAGACTTGCCGTGCCGGATCCAACAGCAGCGCCGTCTTTCCACGGCCTCAAACCCAGGAATTGCTCCGCCGCGCGCAGCGCTTCCATTGCCGCCGCCGGGTTCGTGGCTTGGCTTGCTTTGGCAAAAAAGTCTCTCTCCGCGAACGCGGGCGTCCCGCCGGATTTCGAGACGATGAGATGCTGGAGAATGGCTTTCTTCCAGATCTCAACTCCCGCGTGCTCGTCCGTCTGATCGGAGCCATCGTCATGCGCAAACATGTCGCTTGCGTCCGCGGCCTTGAGTTCGTCGGCAATGGCGAACGCCAGGAAGGCCAGAGCGAGCGCGCTGAAGCCGGAGGTGCGTTGCAACAGCGAGATGGTCGCAAGCACCGTTCTGTTGGTGATCTCAAGCTTCTGAAAGATATTGTGCAGGTGGACTTTGACTGTGCCTTGCGACAGGTCGAGTTGGCGCGCGATCTCCTTGTTCGACATTCCCTCCGAGACCAGCCGGACAATCTGACGTTCCCGCGGCGTCAACAGTTCCAGCATCTTATCTATCTTGCCGCCGCCATCAGCCTCCTTGCCGGCTGGCGCGAGATCGGACTGCTCCAGCGACACACCGTTCTTCGCCATCTGCCGCAGTGATCGCAGCATGGGGCCGGGAGCGGCATACTTCGAAATTGCGCTGCAGGCGCCGGCTGCAACCGCAGCGGTGAGATCGGGGTCGGTGTCGGACTCGGTAAAGAACACCAGACGCGTGGGGAACTTCTCGGCTTTCGCGACCACGAGGATTTCGGATGCCGTCAAATCCGGCAGGTTGTCGGCAATAACCGCGACGTCGGGCGACAAATTCCTGATAGCCTCGAGGCAGCTTGTCCCATCGCTGGTCGACGCGACAACATCGAAATCCTGCTGTGTCCCGAGGATCGACTTCAGTCCATGCAGGACGATCGGTTGCCGATCGACGAGCACAAGCCGGATGGGTTTGGGGATCCCCTGCTTGGCGGACGCGTCCAACATCGACTTTTCCTCGGCCCGGTCTCTATGTCCTACGGCATATGGCCGTGGCCGGGAGGGGCATTAAAATACAATTAATCGATTGAAAAAAGAGGCTTGGCGGGTTTCCGCAGCCTATATCATTTGGACGGCAATAGGTGAAAAGTCTCTCCTTCGACCCGATGGCCATTGCGGTTGACTGGCTTGATGCCTATCGCGCGGGCGATATTGAAGCGATCTTGGACCTCCATGCCGATGATGCCGTGGTGCACTGCGGTTGCTGCGGCGCGCAAACCATCGCTGGCCGCGAGGCACTCCGGGCCTATTGGATCGATCGCCTTCGAAAATATCCGGCGGGCATGTTGGACGATCTCAATCCTTCGGACGATAGAACCGTGATCTCTTACGCCACCAGCACCGGTGTCATGAGCGCGGTTTTGGCGTTTGACGCCGCCGGGAGGATCAAGGTTCTGGACTGCAGTCCCCTGCCCTAGCAGGGCAATCCATAGGGGAGCGCTCTCGCCTGTGGCCATCCTTCGAGACGCCCGCCGTTGGCGGGCCCTCAGGATGAGGACCGGATGCGCGGCACGAGTTTCAACAAGCACCAATGCTGCTTAGCCTCATCCTCAGGAGACCGCGAGGCGGTCGTCTCGAAGGGCGAGGCGCGCGCTCAGGTCTCGCCACGCTCTGCGAGCGCGTCGGCCGAAAAGCGGGAGAGGCCGAGCAAGCCTGCAGACGGTCCCCGTATCATTCATATGCGATTGACCTGCCTGCCCTGGGGGCCTTCGGCGCGATCCGGGCCGCCATCCTTGGTATCTCCGCAACTAACTCCCGAACACGATTCGCAAGGCGATCACGATGACCGCCGAGATGAGAAACGAAATCGCCAGCAGCGTCCAAACCGGCCTTGTGCTTCCGCGGGCTATGCGCGCGACGAGCATTTTCATGCTCGTCAACATTCGCCGCCGGGAAGCCGGTCCAGGTAGGCTATCCCGAAGCTGGCGAGTTCTTCGGCATCGCTCTCGCGCTCTTCCCTCCTCCTGAGCAGATGGCGTTCCAGCAGGCTTCGCCGACTGTCGCATGCGTCGACGTCGGGATGCCGCGCCCGGTACACCGTCCAGGCGGTTTCGGCGGCTTTCTTCAAGACGGCGTCGTCCACGATGCTTGCTCTCCAGGACACGGATCCATCGCTGCCAACTCAAGGCATTCCTGATGTTTCCAATTCTTCCCGGCATCTTTAGTCGAACGGACGACATCGCCCAGCACGGTTTCGCTCGTGTGCTCTCGGTGCAAGCGTGGAATTGGCTTCACCAGGACAGCTCGCAACTATTGCCTATTTTTCCCGTTATCTCCGGGGCGGAAGCAATGGCGATGTGAGATGTGAAAGGTGTCCCGATGAAGAAGATCGCGCTGTCGGCCCTGATGGCCGGCGCTCTTGGTTTGAGTTCGATCGCTGCGACGTCTCCGGCTGAAGCCCATTGGCGCGGCTGGGGACCGGGCCTTGCCGGCGGCCTTGTCGCAGGTGCCGTGATCGGCGGGCTTGCCTCCTCGGCGTATGGATGGGGCCCCGGCTATGGCTATTACGGCTACGGTCCTGGCTATTACGGCGCCGGCTATTATGGCGGCCCATACGCCTACGATTATGCGTACGATGCACCGTATCGCTGGGGCGGCGGATACACCGCAACCACCTACTACACGCAGCCCGTTTCCTACGGCTATCGCTATCGCCGCATCGTGCGCCCTGCCTACGCCTATTACCGCGGATCATACCCCGTGGTGCGGCATCGTTGGCATCATCACCACTGGTAAGCGCTGCGCGTCATCTCGATGCGGCCGCGCTCCCAATAAGCGCGGCCTTTTCGATGAGGCGCGGCGTTTCGCTAGGTTCGCGGCGCCGGCTGCGGCGGCGCAGCAGGTTGCTGCGAGGGTGCGGCGGGCGGCTTGGTCGGCTCCGCCGGCGTAACAGAATCTCCCCCGCCATGAGGCACACAGGTCCCGACGTTGCTCAGCAGTCTTTTCGCCTCGAGTTCGCGGGCTTTCCTATAATCGCTACGCCGGTCGATTCTTGCTGCGGCCAAGCGGTCCCACGCATCGAACGCGTCAGAGTAATGCTGTCGCATCTGCGCCTCGGCCGACAGGCAGTCGCTGAACTTGTCGAATACGAGATCGGTGTTGACGGGCGCGACGCCACCGACGAGGACCACAAGCATCCATTTCATGGCGTCCGCCTACATTCGCGCTGCGTACCGGGAACGATGATGCGTCGGCAAAGTTCCGGCCGCGTCGTGCCACTTTTTGTCGCCTTGGGTTCAGCATGAAGCTCAACGCCTAGTCTAGGGAGTTCAGCCTTCATAACCGTGCTCAACTCTGGGTGGCTTTCGGAGCCGAGTGCTTTGTAGAGGTTTTCACGGGAAGGGTCGGCATCCTTGGCCAAAGGCAGCCATCCCCACGAGCGCGTGCCACAGGGCCGATGGCTTCGTTACAAGCCGGGGTCATGGGTCTCTACGTCGGCTTACCAATGCAAAGCGGAAACCTGCCACGAGTGTGGTCGGCGGCTCATGACCCGGAAGCGACGCGGGCCTAGGTTCGCAGAACCTGATTGCCTGTCCGTTCCCATCGGCCCCTTGGTGGTGGCGAAGCACCGCCAAGTATACCTCTGTATGATCCAATTGCGGAGCTCATGGAGTAGCATCGGTCCTGTTTTGAGGGGGACTTCAATATGGATCTGCTCCGCGCAGAGAAGATCGCAGAAATCGAAAATAATTCGGACCGGAGATGTCGTCACTGCGACAAGCAGCTGGTGCTAGTTCGCGCGATCCTGAACATGGAAACCGGGATCCTCATCCACCTGTTCGAATGCGAATGCGGCGAACGCATCTGGAACGACTGAGGCCGCCTCAGTTGGCGGCCTCTTCGTACGATATGACGTCGCGAGGAATTCCTGCGCAACCTGCAGGTGGCAGTTACTCGTCACCATTCGACAACGTCGTTGCGAGCGATGGAGCCGGCCGCAATTTGAAGTAATGAACCAATCACCCAACAGCATGCGATCGCGATGATCGAACGTTCAGACAGGACCTGATCAACGACAATCATGCTGACAGACAGAAACGCTGCAATCGCGGCAACGAACGTGCCTGCTGCACTGAGGATCTCAGCCGCATCTGCACCTCGGTTTCGTTCTTCCGGTAGTCTCGAAGCCGATCCCTGAGCACGACGGGCAGGCAGATCGATGCCGATATAGAAGCTGAAAGCTCCGTAGAGCATCATCAACAAGATGAGCCAGCCGTTGCCAAACAGCGCGTTGTCCAGGCGCATCAATGCTGCGGCCACGTACAGACCGGATGCGCCTCCAACCGAAGCGAGTCCGATCCTTTCAAGGAGGTGCGCCGATCTGATGAGAGCAGAAGGAGCGACCCATATGGTAGCTGCCCTATAAGTGTACTTCGCCACAGACAATGCGCCGGGAACTACATTGTTAATTTTCATGTTGTTCCTCCTCTAACAGGTGGCCTGTCGCTCACGACGGTTAGCGGACCGCGCGTGCGACGTGTTTGGAATAGCAATTTTGAAAAAATAGTTTGCCTACCGACGGCACTGGGCTGCCACTTAGGTGGAGGCGGAGACTTCGGTGCGTCGCCGCTTGTGCAGCTGTCAGGCAAGCAATCCGCTTGACCGCTACAAGAACGCTACTTCGTTTCGGGTCCAGGGCCTAAGGAATAATGACTGTGAGTCGAGACGGTATGAAGAATCTGGCCGGTATTTCTTCACCTTATCAACGAAACAACGAGCGAAGGCATCGCGGCACGCTTCTCAATGATGAGGAGTCCTTCCGGATTGCACGGATCAGTCGCGTTAAGGCCACGCGGAAGGAACCTTTCGATGGTCGTTGGAAATCTCCAGATCAGGCGCGATATGCCCGCTATTACCTGGGCGCGGGCTAACCGGATTTATGAGTACCGGGAATCCAGACGCAGTAGCCGTCTTATTGAAGCTCACCGTCTTGGTCGGTTGCCAGCTCATGACCGCCCCATAGCCGACCATAGCGGCGCCGCGGAGTACGGCAGCGCCCTCCTCAACATTATTGCCGCCGGTTCCGTTGCCAGTGCGAGCGTGCCGGAGTGAGACCAATGAATCTAAACCGTGCCGTTAAGACGAATACCTACTGGAGCATTGCCAAGGACAAGTGCTGCGACCCTCCAACTCTCCAAGTCATCGCGGCTGCCGCCTGGGCTTCATCCGGATGGAGTCCAGCAGCGCTGCGGCCGCAATCATCAGCAGAATGCCAGCGAGGCTGAGCGCGAGGCTTAGCGCGATCTGCATCGCAAAGCCACTCGAAATGCCAACCATTACTATTTGGCTGGCGAGCGCCAGCAGAACACCGAGGCAATAGATTGCCAGCGAATTCTCACCACAGAGGATCGCTGCGCGCATCAGCGGCATCGGCAGTGCCCGCCAATCGCGAGGTACTAGCCATACCGCCAAGAGCGCAAGCGCCAAAAAATGCAGCAGCCGCAAGGGAGCGAGATTCGATTTGTCGACTTCGTAAATCACCTTGGCGAGCGCTCGTGGGACCAGATCTTGCAGGGTGGCGACCCACCAACTCAACGCAACGACCAGACTAAGAGTCAGGTAGAGAACTGCAAATACCAGCATCACGCGGCAGGTCATAAGAGGCCAAACTCGCTTGCCCGCAATGACATACCAAGCGCCGAGCACGACCAGCAACTGCCACGCCAGCGGGTTGAAGAACCACACGTTGTCGGGCCATGCCGGGACGACCCAACCGAAGACGTGCACCATTGCATAAAGCAACAGCGACGCGCCGAGTGTCGTGTTCGGCACTCGCATCAGCAACCACAACAGCGGTGCGAACAAAAGATGATAGACCACGAAGATCGGCAGGATGTCGATATTGACGGGACGGTATTGCAGGATCGCCGCATGCGCCAGAGCCGCACCGGGATACTCAAGCAAAAGGCGCGTGTTGCTCTCATCCGCGAGCCGGCCACCACCGCTCAGGTAAACCATGACGGCGCAAGCCACCGTTAGCAGCAGAAATGCTGCATAGATATCCCAGCTTCGCCGCAGCGTACGTGTGATGACGCCGGGCCAACCGTCGCGCGCATGTGCACTGCCGTAAGCCAGCGCGCAGGTCACGCCGGACACGAACATGAACATTTCCGCGCTATCGCTGAAGCCGTAGTTCCGCAGCGTTAGCCAGCTTCCGGCGTTATTGGGGAAATGATTCAAAAAGATGCACCAGAGCGCGATGCCGCGGCAAGCATCGATCCGTCGGTCGCGGCCTGGCCCTTTCAGCTGCGGCGGCGCGCCACCCAACAGTCTCGCAGGCGCCGCGAGCAACTCGGGTCTAGGCTGCGGAGGCAGACCGCGCAACGCCTTCGTATTTCGTTCGATCTCCGCCAGCTTCTGGCGAACGAAAAAGTTCAGCGCTGTCCGATTCTTGTCGAGATCGACAGACACGTGCTCAACGGAACACGATCGCATCGGCTCCCGGGCATCAGACAGGTCGATCGAACTGATAGCCACCATCTCGACGAAAGAGCCGCGGGGTGCGGGCAACAATATCATAGTGGCGATGGGCCGAAAGGATGGGAGCGACAATTCATGTATTCCTTCCATCAATTCTTCGTCGCTAACCACTTCATATGAGCCAGCCGGTAATATTCGCTCGAAGCTTGTGATCCTGAAAGGGTGCTCGAACTCGATGGTTTCACGTCGTGACCGGGTGCTTGTCATGATCATCCTCGCTCGTTGGCGAGGACGCGCCGGGATGGCGGATAGCAGCTGGCAAATAGAGGCGATTTCGCGGGTGCTGAACGCTCAATGACGAGCTATTCGTTACTTTGGGCAAAAGCGATTCCACTGCAAACCGAGACTGGAAACTCCGCCTCATAGCCTTGCGCGTCCGGACTAATAGTTATCGAATATTCGTCGCCGTTCCGGCAGCCAATTCGGCAAGCACCGCCTCAGATTCGGTGGCGCCTGATACACGGTCCAAACCACAGCACCACAGCCCTGCTTTCTGTTTTCCAAATCGGACCTTCAGAAAGCGAGTTGCTTAGCCTGATCCAGTGCAAGGCACCTTCATCGTCATTTTGTGACGGCATGGGCCGTTGTGAACGACTCGGGAGCGACGAAGCCCTAGAAATCCAACGAAATATTGTATCTCGTGAACAAGCTGATTGCTGCTACCGCCCGGAACTGAGCCCTGACTCAGATGATTGGTGGACAGCGAGGTTGCCGCAGCAGCGACAGTCTGCAAGCAGTGGCACTAACATCGCGAAAAGATGCCAAGATGGGGCTGACTGATACCGTTTGGAGCCGGGTCAGCTCGGCTGAAATCTTGAGTGTCAGTGCGTTGCCTGGCGACGTACTGGATGCCGGACCCGGCCACACAGACCTATTCAGTTGGAAGACCATGATCTTATCAATGGCGAACGCAACACACGAATTATGAACGCGCGGAGGTTTCACACAACCGGTGTGGCATCGAAGGGCAGCGGCGCACGAGACGATACCGCCCACGACTTTGGTACTGCTGTTGAGGGGCGAACGGACATCCGAGAGCATCCAAACCAAGCGCCAGAATTGTCTAGTGGCTATCGGCTTACGGGTGGCCTTTTGAGGCTCCACTTGCTTTCGACATGTTCTATAATCCGTCGGCTTTACATGATGGAGGGTCGAATGCGACTAGCTTTGCTTACCGGGGTCCTGCTGATGGGACTTTCTTCAGCAGCAGAGGCCGGCCGCGACTATCCCTGGTGCGTCTTCGGTGGCCATGCCGCTGCTCCCGAGTGCATGTATGAGACGAGAGAGCAGTGCCTGGCTTCGGCATCCGGACGGTGGACCACCTATTGCGATATCAATCCGCGCGTGAGATTCCAGCAGCAGGCGCCGGGCCCGACAGGATGTGAATCTCGGGGACGCCGATGCGCGCCGAGACCGTGAGTCGTTCAGTCGGGCTCTGACCGTACGATCATGCCTGGCTTCCGCTTCTGGCCCTTCGGCGAAGTGGCAGCATCGTTCCACGAGGTCCGCTTGTTGAGGCTTGGCGAACAAGATTTGCCTCAGGTTTGAGCTGTTCGAATTTTGACCCGGAGCGGACTTGCCACCCGGTCGTCATGTGAGGCGATGAGCCGATCTTGGTCAATCCGAGCGGGGATGCGTTTGAGGCCGTTAACTCCAGCCTGCGCAACGCCCGCTCCTGAAAGAATGTGGATCACCCCTGTTCCGAGGGCAGGCTGAACTGAAACACGGCCCCCCGCGGTTCATTCGCACCAGTCCAAAGTCGTCCTCCGTGCGCCTCGATGATCGATTGGCAAATCGACAAGCCCATGCCGGTCCCGTTCGGCTTGGTGGTGTAGAAGGGCTCGAACAGGCGGTCAACGATAGCCACGTCAAGTCCGGGTCCGGTATCCCGTACGCTGACAACAACGAGATTCGAGGCATCTGCAGCCGAGCTGATCCGCAGCTTCCGTCCGTCAACGTCGAGGCCGTCCATTGCCTCGATCGCGTTGAGGATCAGATTGAGAACAACCTGTTGCAGCTGAACGCGATAGCCCTTCACGAGCGGCAAGCCCGGAGCGAGGTCGGTCTCGATCAAGACATCATGTTTGAACAGCTCGCTACGGGCTATGGTGATCACGTCCAGGATTGCACTATTGACATCGACGCTCTCCTTCGGCGCCGGAGCTTTCTTGATCAAGGAACGGATCCAACTGATGATCTCGCCGCCTCGCTTGGCTTCTGCGACAATGGATGCGAGCGCCTGCCGTGCCTTTTCCAAATTCGGAGATGGCGATCCTAGCCAGTTCAGTGCGGCCTCTGCGTTGCAGAACATCGCGGTGATTGGTTGGCTCAATTCGTGTGTCACCGAAGCCGTGACCTGGCCCATTGCCGCCGCGCGATTGGCGTGTGTCAGTTCAGCCTGCATCTCGCGGAACGTCTCGGCGGTTCGCTTGCGTTCCGTGATGTCGCGGCTCAGACAAATGATTCGTGACTGGCCGCCTTCGCGGAATTCCCGCATGCGGACTTCGACGGGAAACACGGTGCCGTCCTTTCGGCAATAGCGCCTCTCGAGCGTAGCGATGCCGCCAGCCCTCAGGCGCTCCCGGTTGCTCCGCCATGTCGCTTCATCCATCTCCAGATCGAACAAGGCCCCAGTTGCCCCAACCAGTTCAGCCCGGCTGTAGCCGAGACTTTCGCAGGCATTCCGATTCACATCGAGAACGCGACCATCTTCACTGTGGAGCATGAACGTATCGGTCGCGTGGTCCACGAAGGTACGGAAACGGGCCTCGCTCTCGATCAGCGCCTGTTCGGCTCGCTTTCGCTCCGTGACGTGGCGCCCCACACCGCGATAGCCCACGAAGTTCCCCATCTCGTCAAAGATGGGCAGCCCAGAGACGGAAATATAGCGCTTGCCGCCGTCGGGCGTCGGCCGCGCGAGCTCGAAATCGCGAAACGGGAGGTGGGCGTCGAGTATCTCCCGGTGCTTGCGCCAGCCATCTGCATCGGGCTCCAGATACGGGACCTCCCATCGTGTCCTGCCAATCTCGGAGACCGGCGGCTCGGGAAGAGCCTCGGCGAACTCCTGGCGGATGAATCGATGCTGCGCGTCCGTTTCCCAGTACACATCGAAGGAGAACTGCACCAGGGTGCGAAAGCGCTCCTCGCTCTCGCGCAGTGCCTCCTCGGGGCGCTTGCGCTCATTCGAATCGAGCGCGACGGACGGCGCTTGAATCGGATGTTGCATGATGACCTCTTGCTCACGCGCGATGGATCAATCGACAGATTTCTCGTACCGGGTTGAAGACCCGTCTTTCGCCCCGGAGTCGCAAATAGCGCCGGCGATGGCTCATGATGCCCGGCGGGTTGAAGCTGGCCTCGCAGCACCTAAGATCGATCGGGAATATGCCTTCTGAGGACTATACCCCCGGATACAAGGCTTCTCTATAGCCATATGGCTGTGACGGCCCCAGCTCGAAGCACGGCGAGCTGGAATCCCGCTCCATCAACGCTTGCGTGTGAGGCGGACCCCGTCTCGTGCCGCGGGGCATCGACTCGCACGTCGACCCATAGCAGACATGCGAAGCAGACGAACAAGGTGCACCACCTCCGAAACCGACGAGCCGGGACAGACAACGACTGCAGCGTAACGGCGTTCGCGGTGAACTCTTAGCCGGTATTTTTGACCGCCTCAGCCAGGATCTCGTAAAGCTGCTGCTTGCTGAATTGCTTGGGCTGCTGCCTCTCAGGTGCTTTCCGCGACACCTTCTTTGCGACTGGACGGGTGCAAGCTGCCGACGTCGGCTTCAGCTTCGGGGATGGCCTTATCTTGGGCCTTGCCGTGGGCGGCCTGTGGCCTCGCTTCAGTCCCTGACGGGTCAGCATCCCGCAGACCGCATTACGACTGCATCCGAGCCGACGCGCTATCTGCGCCGCGCTCTGCCCCGCGGACCAGAGCCTGGTGAGGAGCCCAATGTCTTTCGCATCCCAGCCCATGGGGGATATTATAGCGCCGATTGCCAAGCACGCGTCAATCTAGTCTTCGTCCGGCTCGCGCACGACCGCCGGTTCGTCTGCGTCATCCTCCTCGTCGTCGTCTTCGTTCTCCTCATCTTCCTCCTCCTCATCTTCATCAGGATCTCTTGGCGGCTCCGCGGTGCCCATAAGCACGGGCGGTGTCCAGCAGACCGCCGTGATGGAAAATGCTTCGAAAATGTGTTGCTTCATGTCGTTGCTGCTCCTCGAAAGCCCCCGCGGTCGGATGTTCCTGAGCGGCGGCACGCGTAGATCCAGGACGCGATTGTCGCGAACGCGAGGGTGGACATCAGGTCGATGACATGAGCAAGGGCAGCACCCGTCATGGAACTGGCGACGCTACTTTATGCCGGAAGATCCATCAGACTCTATGTCCACCAATAGCTCGCCGCTGATTATTTCGGGAACCCCAAGATCGAGGTCATGCAGACTTGCCTGAACAAACGCCAGTATCTTGGCGTTCGCTGCGTTGGCGCTTTCGCGGTCATCGAATAACATCACGGCGATACCGACGCCGTCGCCCGCATCCAACACATGGTAAGATCTAAATCCCTGCGATTGCCTCAGGATCTCACCGACGCCGCTCTTGGCGCGACGAGCGGCGTCCGCAACCGAACGAACCTTCGTGTACTTGCGAATGACCATGTACATGGGGCCACCACGCGCCATACGCTCTCTCGCATCAGAGCACATCCGTCCCGGTCGGACCAGTGCCAACTTCCGGGATGGACCACAGCGCCCGGCATCCGTGCAACGCACTTTTTCCAATGAGCACCTCGCCCGCAAGGGCGAGGTGCTTGAGGCTCAGGTGCCCTCGAACTTGAACGACACGTTGAGCTTGGCGCGATAGGCCTCGACCTTTCCCTTGTCATCTAGTTGCATATCGAGCTTGACGACCTCTGCAATGCGAAGATCTCGCAGAGATCTAGCGGCTTGCTCGACCGCATTGGCAGCCGCCTTCTCCCACGAGTCGGTGCTGGTGCCGACCAGTTCAATGACCTTGTAGACGCTATCGGGCATGACGTCCTCCTATTCGGTAGAGGCCGGAAATCTAGCATCTGGAGCCCCGACACCGATACTGCTGCGGAAAAGGGTCCGATAGGCTGTCGCTTTTCCGTCCTCAATTGTGGGCTCGTTCGAAGCCGAGGACTTCGTTTTCGCGCTCGATGTCAATTTCCATTTCCAGCCACGGCTCGTCGAGCGGAAGCGGTTGTCCGACGCCACAAGTATGTTCGACGGCGAAGAAGCGGGCTGCTGTTGATAGAATAATATCCCGCATGTCGCCTTCTGGCCCTTCGGCGAGGTGGCAACATCGCTCCACGAGGTTCGCTTGTTGAGGCTTGGCGAACAAGATTTGCTCAGGTTGAGTTCTTCACATTTTGACCCGTAGCGGACGTCAGGACGGCCGGCCTTAATAGCCAAAAGAGCCAATTGCTCCAGCTCGGACTTACAGCTAATTTACTTGTCCTCGCTGGCCAAAAGCCGGAGGCGAACATGGCACGATTGGGCCCGGCCGCTCAGGCGTTAGGTGCACTCACCATAGTTTTCGTTTATGCGGCGGGCGCGCACGCGCAGATCACCGACAAGCCGCCGTTCTGGGCCTACACTTACAACCCGCCCGACTTCAAGCCGCCGCCCGATGACGGCCAACCTCGCCACGTTCCCGACAGCACGGCGAGCTATACAGTCCCACAAACGCGCGATCGCTTCCTGGCGCCGGATTGGCACCCAGGTGACCATCCGGCGATGCCGGCGGTCGTGGCGAGCGGCCGCCAGCCTGACGTCTACGCCTGCGGCTTCTGCCATCGTGCTTCAGGCACGGGTGGTCCGGAGAACGCTGACATCGCCGGCCTGCCGGTCCCCTATTTTATTCAGCAGATGCAGGACTACAGGAGCGGCAAACGCTCGACAGCACTACCCGACCGCATTCCGCAAGCATGGATGATCTCGCTCGCGAAGGCAGCGAACGACGACGAGATCAAGGCGGCGGCTGAATATTTTGCCGCCATTAAGCCCAAGAAGTTGGTCGACGTGGTGGAGACTGAGACCGTGCCGAAACCGACGGTCGCCGGCTGGTTCTTCATCACTAAACACGATGAACGCGAGCCGATCGGCATGCGCATCATCGAGACGCCGGCGGACGTCGGCCGCTTCGTCAACCGCGACGCGCGCGTCCGCTTTACCGCCTACGTGCCGCCTGGTAGCGTCGCTGCCGGCCGCGGGCTGGCCGCGAAGCCGGAGATCGCCTGCGCCGCCTGCCATGGCGAGAAGCTGACCGGCACCGACGTCGTGCCGGGCATCGCCGGGCGCTCGCCGACCTACATCTTCCGCCAGCTCTACGAATACCGGCATGGCTTCCGCGCTGGGCCGGAGAGCAAGCCGATGGTCGACGTGGTCCAAGCGCTCAACGAGGCAGACTTTTTGGCACTTGCCGCCTATCTCGGCACGCTGGAGCGGTGAAGCGGCCGAGCGGCATTGACAAGCGACACCCCGTTGCCTGGTCAGTCATTCACGCCGATGTCTGTAAAAAGGAACCCTGCCGGCGTCTTGGTAAAGACGAAGATGAGCTCGCCGCAAAAGACGAGGTAATTGTCATTTTTCTCTTGATCACGATCGTAAACCGCCTTGCCGCGCTGGATACACGCGCGATTTTTCGCCGTGAACGAGGTTCGATAGGTCTTGGCCCGAAATTGCGCGGCGTCGCGAATTCCGCTGTCGTTCATGAACGGCAATCGTGTCATACCAGCGACGGCGGCGGAGTCGTTTGTCCTCAGCGCCGCGCGAAACTTCTCGATGAAGCCATCGAATTCCTTCTGCAAGGCAGGAGAAGCAACGGCTTCCTTCGCCTGGGCGCCGGCTAGAGGAACGTTCACGAAAGCGGTTGCAAGAATAAGTCTTAGAAAACATCCCACGGGTCGGCTCCGTCCATCGCATAACTACTTCCGACCGAAAGAAATCCATGGCATTCCGTTGCGTCAAGGACTTTCTGGCTCGCCGGGCGCAACTTCAACTCCGCCCAGGCGTAGACCAGCAGCATTTGCCCGAGCATGCGTTGGCATATTTTTGCCGCGCCCGCTTATGGTCCGTTGCCGCCGTTCGCTGACGGGGGCCGCTATGTCTGCCTTCAGGAGATAAGCCGACCTAGGCTCAAGTTGGTTCGGAAGTCGGCCTGTGAAAGGCGACATCGACCAGACGTTTAGTCGGTCCTTCAACTCACCTGTGTGCCTTTGTGTTATTGTAGCTCTTTCGACGATGGAGGGAAGGATGGACATTCGATCGAAATTGACGGCGCTGTGTGAATCGTTCAACGCGCACGACTTGGATTCCATCATGGAGTTCTTTGCTGACGATTGTGTCTTGGAGATGCCGAGGGGAAGCAAGCCTTGGGGCTCTCGCTTCGAGGGCAAACGCAAGGTACGAGACGGGCTCGCGACGCGCTTTGCAAGCTTACCGGATGTTCACTACGGCGACGCCGAACATTTTGTGGATACGATGGCAAACACGGGCATTTCAAAATGGACGCTAACGGGCACTACAGGCGAGGGAAAAAAGATCGAGGTTCGAGGATGTGACTTTTACACTTTTCGCGCGGACGAGGTGATCCGCAAGGACTCGTATTGGAAGATTGTTGAAGGACCTTCGTCAGCTTAACGACGCACATGTCCGAATGTGGACCCTTGACCGAACAATGCTGAGAACATCGTATTGTTGGCTATCGGCGGCAGACCGGACGCGGCGCCGTGCTCACTTCGACCGCTGCTTGTGACCCATAACCGACCGTAGCGGCGCGGCGGACGACCCCGATCAACTGTTATCGCCGATTCCTGTACATCCCACCGAGTGTACCAACTACCGACCCGAGGCAAAGAGGGGCACCAACGCCGATCATTACCCAGAATGCGAGTAGCAGGAGGTGAGCTGCCAAACCTGCTCCTATGACGTCACCTCTTAGCCAAAGAGGTGCTGCTGCTGTCACGATCAACAGAGACCCGGCAATGGCGATTTTCATCCAAGATGTTGAGCGGGGATCACGCCGCGCGAAGTGAAATGCCCCTCATGCGGCCGTGGAGGCAAGGACCGCCCATAGGATGCCAAGCGAGAGCATTAAAGAGACAACATCCTCCAATCGACTTCCAAGCGATAGGGAAAGATCGGTGCACAAATCTTCGCCTATCAGATTATAAATTCGAGCAAAATCCGTCCATCACTCTCAAGGTGGGAGGTCAGCTTATGGCCCTTCGGCGAAGTGGCAGCATCGCTCCACGAGGTCCGCTTATTGAGGCATGGCGGACAAGATTTGCTCAGGTTGAGTTCTTCGCATTTTGCCCCGGAGCAGAAGTCGCGTTAGGCGGCGCGATCCAATCGGTAACCAACGCCGCTTTCGGTCAGCCGGGGCTAAGCATGAGTAACCGGACAGCGACAAGAAACTTTATTAGAGCGGTCGCCTGCGCCGCTTGGCCCAAATACCTCGGACTTTCGATCGCTTGCGACTGCTTCTTTCAACGGTCTTCCGCGGGGAGCTTTTTCATTCCATCCTTTTCATCGGGAATGATCAGGGTGAGCGATCCAGAACATCTCCCGAAGACTCGGATCGCAGTGACAATCTATCGTCGCCAAACTGGCCAATGAACGTGGGCTTTGTGGTAGTGATCGCGCTAGTATTTGCCCTCGCAATGGTGCGACGCTCACCATAGCGATTCTCTCACGTAGACATTGAAAACCTGTCAACAACGGTTACGGCGTCAAGGAGTCCGGAAATGGCCCTTCGCGACGGGTTGGGAGGCGCTTGGCCATTCCCGAAGTTGAGGGCAGACCGGACCTGACTGCCCCCGGCAAAACCGGCGCTGTTGACCCTGAGCGGAAGTGGTGAACCGAGCGGTTAGCGGATTCCTGGGCTCGAAGGCCCCGCGTTGGAAAGATCGTCGAGCAGATCCTTCGCACCTTGCAGGTCCGGCGTTTCGAAGCCCTCCGTGAACCAGTCGTGGATCGGCGCCAAGAGATCATACGCATCGCCATGTCGGCCCTGGTCGCGCCAGAGTCGGCCCAGAGCTACGGCAGCGCGAAGCTCCCATAATTTCGCATTCTGATTTCGGGCGACGGTGATTGCCCGTAGCAGACAGGCCTCCGCTTGCTGATCGTGGATCGACAACAGCGCCGCGCCTTTGATCCGCAGCATTTCGGCTTCGAGCCAGCAATCTCCGTTGCGCCCCAGAACAGCCAGAGTGTCATTCACGATATCCAATGCTTCCGTCGTCTGGCCGGTCGCGATAAGGGGCTCCAGCAACGCGCTGCGAATCAGAGGCAGTTCGATTTCCGCCCCCGTGGATTGATAGAGGTGAACACCTTGGCGGACCATGGCGATCCCATCGGTCAGCCGACCCTCTTGGATCATGATCCATCCTCGGCATACGATCGCCGCCGCCAACCAGAACGGAAAGCGTTGTTCGGTGCACACATTAAAGGCGGCTTCCGCCTGTGGCCTCAGTTCCTCGACGTCGCGACGCAGGAGCAAGTATGCGCAACCCATTCCAAGGTTACTCGCTACCGCGAAGACATGAGGCAATTGCTTAACCCGCGCCATCATTTCCCTATGGAAAGTTGCCGCTCTACTTGGGAATCCGAGAGCGAGCCAGACCCATGACAGGTAGGTCAGAATCGAGGCGTGGAAATCAATCCCGTAGGTAAAGGCCAGCTCCTGGTGTCGCTCGGGATCATAGAGGCGGAGCGCTCGGCTCCAATGCTCAGAAGCCGACGACAGTTGGCCCTGGTGCTGCAGAACAATCGCGACCAGATGGTGCCCGATGAGCCGATGCGTGGCATCGTCTTGCCGTTCGGCAATCTCAAGCATCTCCGTAGCGATCTCAAGCGCCGCGTTCAATTCGGCGGTGACGTAGTAAAAAAGGAAAAGCCCAAACATCACCGGAAACAGCTGCGGAGCCTCACCAATCTCTCGGCACAGCTCGTGCGCTCGAGCATAAGCGCGTCCGGTCTCAGGGGCGGAGAACCCCCTGGCCGCCATGAGCGCTTGACCGAGCACTGCTTGAAGTCCCAATTCCTGAACGTTTCGTTGAATCGGGTCCGACAGCGAGGGTACCAGTTCCAGTCCCCTCATCACTTGCGTGATGGTCTCCGCGGTTGCCGAGCGCATTAGGGCCAGTTGCCCCGCCCCTAGGCGATATTTGACCGCCCGCTCCACGAGCCCCGCTTCCGTGCAATGGTGCGCCAGCAGCTCGGGCTGGGTCTGTACAATCTCCGCGAACTCCGCCTCCAGCACGGTGGCGATGCGCGCATGCAGCTCCCGGCGCTTTGCCCGCAACAGCGTGCCGTAGGCCGTATCCTGGACTAGCGCGTGTTTGAAAGCGAAAATGTTATCTGGCGATGTGCCCCGCCGAAGTATCAAGCCCGCTTCCAAAAGCCCACTCAACGCTCGGTTCAGCTCGGTTGAATTCCACCGGGCCGCCGCGCTCAGGACCCTGTGGGAAAACTCTCGGCCGATAACGGCCCCGAACTGTGCGATCTCCTTGGCCGCGGTGCCGACATGGTCAAGACGTGCCATCAAAGAGGCATGAAGCGTCGAAGGAACAGCGATAGTGCTTGATTGGGTTCTCCCAAGCAATGAGCGAGGATCAACTTCGCCAACACCTGCCTCCAGCACCGCCTTCGTCAGTTCCTCTACAAAGAGCGGCACACCATCCGTGCGGTCGACGATCTCGGCCAGAATGTCGCTCGGCAGCGGATTGTTACCGGCGATTCCGGTCACCAGTGCAGCGCCCTCCTCTCGATTGAGGCGACTGAGGGAAACCACAGTAACTTCCTGAGCCCATGACGGCACAAATTCGGAACGGCACGTAACGAGAAGCAGTACCGGCAGGCGTTTCACCCGCTCAACTGCAGCATCGAGCAGTTCACGGGAAGTTGGATCAATCCAATGCACGTCCTCGTATACCATCAGTATCGCCTGCTGCCGCGACAGCAGTTCGAGCTGCCGGAGAAGTGCCTCCAAGGTTTCTTCCCTCTTTCGTTGTGGGCTGAAGTTCAGCGAAGGGTAGCGATCAGCGGTAGGCACGGACAGCAGTTCGGCGAACAGTGCCACGTCCCCCTTCGGCGTTGCCGTCGGGACCAGCAGGGCCTCAATTTTGTCGAGCTTTGTCTCCAGTGAGTCCTCGCGCTCAAAGCCGGCCGCGCGTTCCAGCTGGGCGATGTGCGGGTGCAGCGCGCTGGCCTGATAATTGGGCGAGCAGAAATAGCGCAGGCGGACGTGTGGCTCGTTGTCGATGCGCTCTTGCAGGGCCTTGGAAAGGCGAGATTTGCCGATGCCCGGCTCGCCTGAGACCAGAACGACTTGGCCCTCGCCTGCCTTGGCCTGCGCCCAGTGCTGCAGGAGTAGGCCAATTTCCGCCTCGCGCCCAACGAGCAGCGCCTCACCCGACCGGAGTGCCTCGAAGCGGCTTTCAACGGCGCTCTCGCCCACGACCCGCCAAGCCCGGATCGGCTCGGTATAGCCCTTGGCTTCCAGTGCACCGAGATCGTCATAGTCGAAAAGTCCGGCCGTAAGCCGGCGCGTGCTGGCAGAGATCAATACCGTGTTCGGCTCAGCCAGACCTTGCAGGCGGGCCGCAAGGTTGGGCGTTTCCCCAACAACTCCACGTTCCTGCGCGGCCCCCGAACCGATGAGGTCGCCGACAACAACTAGACCAGTCGCAATGCCGACGCGGACCCGCAGCCGCTCCGATGTTTGCAGCCGTCCGACGGCATCGACCAGCGCCAGACCAGCCCGCACGCCGCGCTCGGCGTCATTCTCAAACGCCTGCGGGTAGCCGAAATAGACAAGGACCCCGTCGCCCATGTACTTGGCTACGAAGCCCTCATGTTGCCCCACCACATCGGCTACGCAGGCTTGGTATATCCCGATCACCTCGCGCATGTCCTCTGGATCAAGTCGCGCCGACAGTGCCGTCGAGCCGACCAGATCGCAGAACATCACCGTAAGCTGACGACGCTCCGCCTCGGAGGGCGGCCCGGTCATTCCCGCGGCGGGTGGTGTTGTGGGAGGGGCCGTCGCCGGAACTGAGCAGCCGGCGCGCAGGGCAGCGATTGCCGCGAGCAACTTTCGGCGATGGCCGACCGAGCTGACGCCAAGTCCGATCAGGTCCTCAGCCGTGAGATCGGCGAGGACCTCGGCGTCGACGTGGTTCTCGCGGAACGCCTGCTCGTATTGTCCCAGCCCCTGACCACGCAGCCACGCCGCGACATCCATGGGCTCCTCCCGGCTCCGCCATCCGCAGAGCGCTACGTGCTCCAGCCTACCTCAAAATGGCGTGCGGGGGGCGCGGTGAAACGTCACGAGTTGGGGAGGAATGGCCGCTTCTGGCCCTTCGGCGAAGTGGCAGCATCGCTCCACGAGGACCGCTTGTTGAGGCTTGGCGGACAAGACTTGCCCAGGTTGAGCTCTTCGCATTTTGAAGACCAAACGGACACGAGCCCTGCCTGGGCGCGAGCTGACCGGATTTATCAGCACACGCCCTAAGTCTTCCGACCCTCGTGACCGGGAATTCTGACGCAGGAGCCGTCTTGTTGAAACTCACCGTCTCGGTCAGCCGCCGCTTCACTCGCCCGGAGCGATCGCGTTGCTCGGCGTCGGCCGGTCGGTGATCTGCTGGCCGAACAGGCTGCCGATCAGCTCGACAGCCGTGCGCGCCGTCCGGCCGCGTTCATCCAGGAAGGGATTGAGCTCGACGATGTCGACCGATCCGACCGCGCCGGAATCGTGCAACAGCTCCATGATCAGGTGTGCCTCCCGATAGGTCGCACCACCCGGCACCGTGGTGCCGACGCCCGGCGCCACGCAGGGATCGAGGAAATCGACGTCGAAGCTGACATGCAGCACGCCGTTGCTCGCCTTGACCCGCTCGATGACGCGCCGGATCAGCACGGCGACGCCGAACTCGTCGATCTGGCGCATGTCGACGACCCTGATCCGCCGCGCGCGCATCAGCTCCTTTTCCAGCTTGTCGATCGAACGCGCGCCAAACAGGTCGAGCCTGTCCGGATGGATCGACGCGCGCGGATCGCCGCCGAGCAGGCCGTCGAGGCCGGGTTCGCCGCACAGAAACGCGGCCGACATGCCGTGCATGTTCGCGGTGATCGTCGTCTCCGGCGTGTTGTAATCGGGATGGGCATCGAGCCAGAGCACGAACAGCTCCCGGCCCCGCTCCTGCCAGTGGCGCGCCATGGCATTGACCGATCCCATGGACAGCGTGTGATCGCCGCCCAGGAAGATCGGCAGCGCACCGGTCTTCGCGATCTCATGGCCTTTGCGGCTCAGAACCCGTGTCCAGCGCTGGATCTCGCGGTAGTGATTGGCTCGCTCCGGCGGCCTGTCGGTGAGGTCCCGGACTTCGCTTGCGGAAAGATCGCCGTAGTCGACGACCTCGAAATCCAGGCTTTCGAGCAGTGTCGCAAGGCCCGCGGTCCGCAGCGCCGCAGGCCCCATCAAGGTGCCGCGCTGCGATGCGCCCATATCGATGGGCGCGCCGAGCAAAGCGATGCGCCGGGCTCGATCCGTCATGGTCCGATCGGTCACAGCCGCCTCCTCAGTCAACAAGGTTGATCCAGCCTAACAGAGATTCGCATCCGTCGTTTCACGGGGGCGCTTCGCTTCGGGAGGAACAAAAGCCCGCGCGCCGAATTGCCCATCCAAGGCCGGCACCCGCCGTTAAATGACGGCGCCTGTCGCGGATAGCCAAAGGTCGTCAGACCCGCTGTTCAAAACAAGCGCTCGCGCGGATAGCCAAAGGTGCCGGCCTCCGCCATCAGGCTTGGAGGTCGCGCACTTGAGCACGGAGATACCGGAATCCACGTCCCAACCCGGCATGGCCGAGCGTGCCATCGATACGGCAGCGGATGTCTCCCGCACGATCGGTGAGGTCGCGGGCGGCCTGCACGCGGCCGTCGATCGTTTCACCTCGACAATTGAGGAATCGCGCAAGCCCGGCGGAGCCCTCGCGACGGTCGCGGCGATCACGCGCGAAGCGCCGCTTGCCAGCCTGTTCGTGGCTTTCCTCTTTGGCGTCGCGGTCGCACGGCGGCGCTAGAAACGAGCCGCCTGCTCGGCCAAACCGTCCTGCTCAGGCAGCGGTGACCGCGTCCAGCGCGGCCGTCAGAAATTGCCTCTCGAACGCCTCGGCAGGCATCGGACGTCCGAAGAAATAGCCCTGCCCTTCCTCGCATCCCAGGCTGACCAGGAAGTCGGCAGTGGCGCGGTTCTCGATGCCTTCGGCCACGACCGTGAGACCGAGCTGCTTGCTGAGGCCGATAGTCGAGCCGACGATCGCGGCATCGTCGGAATTGGCAAGCAGACCAAACACGAACGACCGGTCGATCTTGAGCCCGTCGAGCGGAAACTTCTTCAGATAGCTCAAACTCGCGTAACCGGTGCCGAAATCATCGAACACGACCCGGACGCCGAGGTCCTGAATCCGCTTGAACATGGCAAGCACGCGGCGCTCGTCATGGAGCAGGATGTCTTCGGTGACTTCGATTTCGAGAAGCGACGACGTCAGCCCGGTCGCCTCGAGCAGTGCTGCAACCGAATGCGCGAGATCGCCGGATTGCAGCTGCGAGGGCGAGAGGTTGATGGCGACGCGCACGTTGTTGCCGGACAATTCCCAGGCTCGCGCCTGACGGCAGGCCGTCTCCATCACCCAGTTCGCGATCCGCTCGGACAGGGCCGAGGTGTTGACCACCGGCATGAATTCGGCCGGCGAGACGTAGCCGCGCACCGGATGTCGCCAGCGGATGAGCGCTTCGGCTCCGACCAGGCTGCCGTCGATCAGGCGGACCTGCGGCTGATAGAACAGCTCGAACTCGCCGCGATCCGCAGCAAGCGCCAGCTCGCTCTCCAGCGTCAACCGGTTCTCCAGCTCCTGCCTGATTGCGGTTTCGAACAGAACATGGCCGCCGCGCCGCGTCGCCTTGGCGCGGCTCAGCGCGAGATGGCCGTTGCTCAGGAGATCGTCGGCGGTTTGCCCGCCTTCCGGATAGACGGCGACGCCAACGCTGATCCTGATGCGGTGCTGCCGGGTGCCGGTCGCGAGGGGGGCTTCAAAGGCTTGCGCGATGCGCTCGGCGAACGCCGCGACCGGCTCGCCGATATCAGCGCAATCGAGCGCGATGGCGAATTCGTCGCCGCCGAGCCGGGCGACGATTGCCTTGCCATCGACTTCGGCGCGGAGCCGCTCGGCGACCGCGCACAGCACGAGATCGCCGGACGAGTGCCCGAGCATGTCGTTGATCTGTTGGAAGCCGTCGAGCCCGAGCACGAGCAGAGCAACGCCGGACGACCGGCGCTCCGCCGCGTCGATCAGGTCGCTAAGGCCCGTGTGCAGCATGTTCCGGTTGGCAAGGCCCGTCAGCACGTCATGTTCGGCCAGATATTGAATACGTTCAGCTTCGCGCTTGCGGACCGAGATATCGCGCAGGATCGCGCCGTATTGAAAGCCGTCCGTTCCCTGCCAGCCCGAGAAGCTCGCCTCGACGGGGAAGGTTTCACCAGTCTTGCGCCGGCCCTCGAACTCGACGACCACGGCCCCGCCAGGAACCAGCAGCGCCTGGCGCGCGGCGTCGTGCATGGACGGTCTGGCATCGCCGTCCACCGGCACAGCGCACAGCGTTTCGAACGGGCGTCCGATCATCTCGGCCGGCATGTAGCCGAAGATCGCGCTCGCGCCCGGATTCCAAACCGTGATCCGGTGATCCTCGTCGGTGCAGACGAGCCCGTCGCCAAGCGACATCGCGATGCGGTGAAAGCGGCTCTCGGCGATGCGCCCCAGCAGCCTACGGAAATCGATTTCGTCCAGCGCAATCGCGGTCAGATAGGCGACGATGGCAATGTGAAAAAGCGATGTGTCGATGACGAGGGACCATCTTGCCTGCACCAGGGCCGCGGCCAGCTCGATGGCCGCGCCGGCGGCGACGAGGACCGCGACGCGAATCCCTGGTGCGAGGCGCCGCCACGAATACATCATCAGCAGGGCGATCAGGCCCAAGCCCAGGATCATGCCGGTATCGGAGGTCCAGCGCAGCATCCGGCCCTGAAGGATGGATTCCGCGGCCAGGGCCTGGAGCACCGGCCCCGAGACGATCCTGCCGTTGGGAACGCTGAAGCGATCGCCAAGCTCGAGCGCGGTGGCCCCGACGATGACCTTCTTGTCCTTCAGACCATTGAGAGTCGCGGCATCGCCGCGCAACACGTCGACGTAGGAGACGGTCGGAATAGAAGCTGCACGAATGCTGAAATCGATCAGGAAAGGCGGCCGCCGATTGGCGTCCTGCCCGGCCAGCACCACGGCCATCGACGGAACCACGGCATCGCCGAGCTTCTCGCCGAACGGATAGCGGCGAACGAGCCCGTCGGATTCGATTGCGACGTTCACGACCGCCGGCCACGACTGGTTGGCGAACGGCTTCAGGGGACGATTGACGTGCGCCGCGCCACCATTCGGCGTCGGCTGCTTGAAGGACGGCAGGATCGTCGAGCCGCCGGCATCGCGAAGGGCCTTGACGAAAGCCTCGTCGGAAGCCGGATCCGACGGCGTGCTGAAATCGACATCGAACGCGATGTCCCCCGCGCCGGCCGCCTCTAGTCTCTTCAGCAGGTCGGCGTGAAGCCGGCGCGGCCAGGGCCACACGCCAATCCGATCGATGGATGGTGCGTCGATGGCCACCACGACCACCTTGCCGCTGGCGTCACGCGACTGCCAGGTGAACCGCAGATCGGTGAGCGCGTTGCGAAGTGCACCATGCCATCCCGTGGACAGCACGATCGCAAGCGCGATCACAACCAGAATATGCGGCCGATAGCGTTTCACTCCGATCCTCCCCCGTCCCCGCTTCTGCGGGTACGCCCCTCATCCCCTAGGAAATCGCCTCAGCGTCTGCCGTAGGCGTGACCATGACCATTGCTGCCATTGCCGCCGCTATTCCCATTGCCGTTGCCATTGTTGCCCTTGCCGTTGCCGGTGGCACCATTGTTGCCGTTGTTGCCGTTGTTGCCGCTGTTGCCGCCGCCATTGCCGTTGTTGCCATTGCCGGAATTGCCGTTGCCGCCGGCGTTTCCGTTGCTGGCGGCCGCGGCGATCGCGGCGCCCGGGTTCGACGCGCTGTTGCTGACGGAAGCTGCCGCACCGCTGATCGTCGACACCGTCTGGGCTGCGGTGTTGGACGCGGTGGTGCTGGTCTTGCCGTCGCTCCAGACCGTCTCGGTACCGGCGTTGGCGTTCGCGTTGCGCAGCTGGCCGGGAGCAACGGTGCCGTGGGCGAGCCCACGCGTGACCTTGTGGAAGTTCAGCTTGACCTCGCCGAGCGAGCTCGAGATGCGCACGATTCCGGCCTTGGAAACATGACCTCCTGCCGCCTGATGCGATTGCTTCGGCGCCCCGGCAACCTTGGTCCCCTTGTCGATCGGACCGAGCGCGTGGATGGCATGGCCGTTCGCCGCATTGCGCGGCGCGGACAGGCCTGATTTCGGCACGGGCACACGCTCGATCGTGGGAGTGCGCGGCTTGCCGTGCTCGATCGGGTTGAACGTCCCTGCACCGCTCAGCCTGAGGCCGGGCTTGCCGTGCTCAGAGACGGTTGCAGCCTGTCCCTTCATGACCTGGGCAATCTGTCCCGTCCTGAAGTCGGAGACCTCGACCTGGCCGCGGAGCACGCCGACCTTGGTGCTGCCCGCCTCCACCGTGACGCTGAACTGGGTTCCCTTGACCACGGCGGCGAGATAGGGCGTCTCGACCTCGAAGTGCTTGACGTTGCGCTTCTCGACTTCGAGCAGGATCGAACCCGCCTGCTGGATGATGGTGGTCGAGAGTCCGTCCTTCTTCTCGGCCGGCAAGCCGACCACCGAGTTCGGAGAGATCAGGATCGTTTCCTCGCCGCGGACCAGCAGCACCCGGCCGGTGCGGCCGGTGCGGATGGTATTGCCGGGCTTGAGCGTCTCTTCCTGGTTCAGCGCGACCTGTTGCGCGCCGTCGGTTGCGACCCACACCTCACCGGTGGCCTTGCTGATCGACCAGACGCCATCCTCCGCCGCGAACGCGCCGGAAGCCGTTCCAAGCGTCAGCGCCACCACGAAGGCACACCGCATTCCAATTCTGCCGAGCATGACGATCCTCAGTCCGCGTTACAGCCAGATCTGAGGGGTATCCGAAATCACTCAAGAGAGGATTAGCGGGAAGCGGCCAGTGGAGCGGCGCCATTAACCAATCATTGACCATAAAAAACTATGAAAAATCATGCAGCTAACGAACCTTTTCCGCCCGGCGACGATTCCTCCGTCGAACTACGGAGAAAGTTTCGCCGCGCGCGTCGGGAAGCGGCATCTCATTACCGCGTTGGCCTTGTTGGTCCCGATTTTGGCCGGCGGTCCCCAAGCGTTCGCACAGCAGGCGAACCAGCCAGGCTTCGATCCGCGCCAGCCCGAGAAATATTTTGAAAACCAAACCGAACGGGAAAAGTTGAGCCGCCCGCCGGTCAGCCTGCCGACGGTTGGCCAACCCAACGCCGGCGGCGATACCAAGCCGCAATTCGTCCTGCGCGGCGCTAACGTCAGCGGCGCCCACGCCGTCTCCCGTGATCGCATTGCCGCAATCTATCAGCCCTACCTCGGCAAGAAGGTCTCGCAGGCTGATCTCGCCGGGATCGCCGGCGCGATCAGCGATCTCTACCGCGCCGACGGTTTCCATCTCAGCCGGGCGATCGTGCCGCCGCAGGACATTGCCGACGGCCGGGTCCGGATCCAGGTGATCGAAGGCGCCATCGTGCAGGTCGAGCTGAAAGGCGACGGCGCCGAGCAGTTCGGCGTCAGGCCAATGCTCGAGCCGGTTCTCACCGAGCAGCCGTCGCGCCTCCCGACACTCGAACGCCAGCTCTTCCTCATCAACGCCAGGCCGGGCGTTCGGATCACCGACAGCGCGCTGGAGGAAATCGGCAGCGGGTCCGGCCGCTTCCGTCTCACCGTCTACTTGAAGACCTGGCACGTCTTCTCCTCGTTCGGGCTGGACAACCTCGGATCATCCTCGGTGGGCCCGTGGCAGACCTACGCCACCGGCGCGTTCAACTCCTACCTCACGCCCGGAGACACGCTGGCCGTCAACCTGTCGACCATTGCCAACGATCCTCGCCAGCTCGGCTTTGCGCGGCTATCCTATGACGCGCCCGTCGGCGTCGACGGCGTACGTCTCGGCGCTTCCGTCCTCTACAGCGCGGTCCGACCAGGCGATGCCCGCCGCCTGGACAGCGACATCACGACGACCGAGGCCTTCGAGCTGCGCGCCAGCGTCGTTCCGCTGCAATCGCAATCCTCGACGCTCACGCTGACCGCGGCGACGACCTTCAGCAATGTATCCGAGCACGACGTTTACGGCCCGTGGTACAACGACCACATCAGAACGGCGAGCCTGACCGCCGACTATCGGCTGCAGGATCCATTCGGCGGCACCACTTTCGCGACGCTGACCTATCGCCAGGGCCTCGACGTCTTCGGCGCCTCGCACTTCGACGACGATCTGTTGTCGCGCAACGGCGCTTCCTCGAACTTCTCGGTGCTGAACCTCTGGTTCACGCGCTACCAGACGCTCAACGATGCCTGGTCACTCAAGCTCGCGGCGGCGAGCCAGACAGCGTCGCGGCCGCTGTTCACCTCGCAGCAGTTCTATCTCGGCGGTGCGGCCTTCGGCCGGGGTTACGGCGCAGCCGAGATCAGCGGCGACAACGGCCTCGCCGGCTCGCTCGAGTTGCGCTTCGATCAGAAGCTCAATTTCCGCTACTGGACCGGCTATCAGCTCTATGCCTTTGGCGACGCCGGCGCCGTCTGGAACGACGGCTACCGCTTGAGCGAAGGCCTGTCGCTGACATCGGCCGGAGCCGGTGTCCGCTTCTTCCTGCCAAACGATCTCCAGGCCGATCTCGGCGTGGCCGTGCCGTTGAGCTACCGGGCGCCGGACAACGAACGCCGCAGCCCCCGCCTTCTGTTCACATTGTCGAGCGCATTCCGGCTCTGCCCCGAACGCGGCAGGTCGGGCTGTCTCTAGCCGCCCGGTCGTTTGCGCAAGTGGCTCCCCGGCATATGGCCATTGCGGCCTTGCTCACAGAGTTGCCTAAATTTAATCCCGTAACCTGCTCACGATCGCTCGATCGGAGAGTTCCCAATGACCATGTTCAGCCGAACGTGATTTGAGACGAAGCCATGAAGAGGGTGTTTGCGGTCCTGGCGTTTCTCTGCGTCCTCGGCGTCGGGGAATATCTCGTCGTCAGCCGGTTCGCGATCCGCCATGAGACTTTGGCGCTGTTCGACGCCTCGCGGCAGCGACCGATCTCGGTCGAACTGGCGGTGCGGCGCGATTACGAGACCAAGGCCAATCTCGGCCTCTTGAAACTCCCGCTTGCCATCATCAGTAACGGCAATACCGTCAAGGCCACCGAATATTCCTTCCTCGCCAATGCGCTCGCCGCCCGCGGCTATCTGGTTGCCAGCATCCAGCAGGACCTGCCGAGCGACCCGCCGCTGATGACCCGTGCCGGTCAGCAATATGTCGGCCGGCATGAGGTCTATATCCGCTGCGAGGCCAACATTCTTTTCGTGCTGGATACACTGAAGAGGCAGCAGGAGAACGTCGATTACGACCACATCACCCTCGTCGGCCACTCGAACGGCGGCGATGTCTCCATGTATGTCGCCCATCAGCACCCGGAGCTGGTGTCGAAGGTGATCACGCTCGACAATCTGCGGGTGCCCTTCGTGGTCAGTGACGGAATGAAGATCCTGTCGTTCCGGTCGAAGGACCCGCATTTCGTGACCGATCCCGGCGTGCTGCCGACGCCGGAAGAAGCCAAGGCGCGCGGCATCGCCATCGTCCAAACCGGCGCGCAGCACACCGAAATGAGCGATCGCGGCCCCAACTCGGTCAAGGAGAAGATCCAGGAGACGCTCGACCGCTTTCTGCGCGAGAGCGCCAGCAGCGCGCTCGCGCCGGCCGATACGAAAAGCCCGATGATCATGAATCCGGGCGACTATTAGCCGGGAAAGCTTTGCGGCAGATCAAGGCGGCTCCGAGACGGCAGGATAGAAAAACCACATGGCCTCGGAGAGACAGGTGTCGCATTCTATCGAAAGTCTTGATACGAAGGGTCTCGATGCAAGAAGCCTGAGCCTGCCGGCGGCGAGAATGCCGGCAGTCGTACGGCATCTCTATCGTTCGGTCCGCAAGCTGCTGCGGTCGATCATCGCCCGCATTGATCTCTCGCAATTTCCGGGATCGTGCTGCGGATAGGCATGGCGGACGGAACGCATGAAGGTTGCCCGATGCACCAGCATTTGAGACGAATCTGCCTGTTGCTTGCCGTATCCTCGAGCATCGGCACGTCGCCCGCGCTCGCAGCCGATGCCGGCCACGGTGCGGACCTCGCCAAGCGCTGGTGCGCAAGCTGCCATATCGTCGCCAACGGCCAGACCCAGGCGAGCGCCGACGTCCCCTCCTTTGCCTCTGTCGCGCGCAGGCCAGATTTCAGTCCGGAGAGGCTCGCCTTCTTCCTGCTCGATCCGCACCCGAAGATGCCGAATTTCCCCTTGAGCCGGACCGAAGCGGGCGACATCGCGGCCTACATCGCATCGCTGCGCTAATGCATGATCCGGAAAAGCGCGCAGCGGCTTTCCGAAAAGATCATGCTCAAACAATACCCCCAAAGCACGATGACGATTCTTCCTGATCTCATCGCGCTTTGGTGGCGCGCCGAGCACGGGACCTGCCACACATAAAAATCCCTGCCGGAGGACCGACAGGGATCAGCAGAAGAGATGACAGACGGCGAACAAGGTTATTCGGTGGCCCGTCATGGATCTGCGCCAGCATCGAAATGCGGATCGCCGTGCCACGCAAGTTCAATTTGTGGGCACGCTGCGCACAGGTCGAGGATCAGGACTTGCCCTTGCCCGATTGCATAAGACTGCCGGTCATCTGGCGCATGTGATCTCCAGCACTGGTGAACTGGCTGCGCAGGAAATCGGACTGGATTCGCATCGCTTCCTGAAGGTCGGTAGCGTGGACCAGCTTGCGCGCATGCTCGAAAGCCGACTTCATATTCTGCTCAGTGAAATTCAACGCTTGCTTCGACACCTCCGTCCCCGCGCCTGGAACGGACGTCATTGACTTGCTGGCGGCTTCGAAAAACATGCCGAACGCTTTTTCGGCCTGATCAATCGTCTTCTCGGCCAGGTCACGCAGTTCGGCCGGAACTTCAAGCTTCGGTTCGATCATGGTCGCACTCCTCCCGTTTTCCCAACTGAATACCACATTTGCCCGATCGCCTTCCAGCGGCCAGCTTCGGGGAAACCTCGCCGGGGGGCCTGGCGAGGGCAGGAAAGCGAAGAGACGGGCCGGACTCAGGACAAGGGGTGCTCAGGAAGGGCTTCTTCGGTGGCGAGGTCTTCGACCAGCTTGATCACCTCGAAACGCTGTCGCGGCGCGAGCTTAAGGAACGCGCGGAGCAGGCGCAGACTTTCGACCGTGCCGCTTGCGGGCGCGCCGAGCTTGAGGTGCAGTTCAGCCGCGAAATTGAGGTTCTTCATCTTGCACCTTAGACAAGCGTCGGCCTTCGTGATCCGCTCGAGACCGAGCGCCGCAACAAGACGCCGCAGTAAGACGCCACAACAGACCTATGGCGACGAACTGTCGGCCGGGTGGCCCCGGCCGGCTGGCACGCTGAACGACATGTCCGGCAACGCTCAACCATCTGGTTGTAACTATGCCAAGGAACAACCCGCCCGGCAAGTCCGACAGTGGGTGCAGAGATGCTTCATCTGCATCGCAGCACGGCAATTCCGGATAACAGGATTATCGACCGCCGTCACCCACCTGCGTCAAGAAGCGGCATCTATCACGCAACACAGCCTCGACCGCTGTCAATGGGCACAACGTTTCGGCTCGTTTCCGACATGAATGCACATTGGCTGCATGCGAGCACTTCTCGGCGCGTACACGTAATTGTTGAGTCTGACCCCAGCGGTTGTATCGGCGGCAAATGAACCTCGACCTCGAAAGCTGATCTCCAGCGTCCCGATCTCGGCGCGGCTGTCGCTCGTCGGTCGGGATGTCCGCCTGTGAACCATTGTCCATAAGCGAGCGACCAAGCCGTTGCGACACGGCCACGCAGATTACGGGCGCCATGGCTGAGACTCTTCGATTCGGGCGCGCCTCAGCACCAAGGATGACGACATGATTTCTCGCTGCGATCTCATCAAGGGCGCCGCGGTCGCGCTTTTCACCCTCTCGATACAAGGCGCATGGGCGCAGGAGACCAAGATGAACCTGTTCAAGATCATCACCATCAAGGACGAAATCGTGATCGGGTTATCGGCAGAGGAGCTCCACGGGCTCGGCGGCAATGATGCGAGCGCGGTTGCGCACGCGCTCGCGCAGAAGGGCGATCTCACCGTTTGGCAGTACAACGTGCATCGCGGCCCGAACGGCGAATTGCAGCAGGCGCCGACCGCCAAGATCGGGCTTCTGGCCAATGCCTCGCTGCGCGTCGAGCCGTACACGACGCCTTATAAGATCGTACCACATCCATAAGCGACCGACTGTCTTCACCCGCGCCGCTCCGCCCGTCGGGCGCTCGTTTCCGTCGCAAAGCCGTAGACCAGCGCCAGCCGGTCCAGACATTCGCGAAAGCGCCGCGCAAAATAGTCGTTCCAGCGCTGCGCCCGAACGGCGCGACGCGCGCCGACCTGATCCATGGTGAGGCCCAGGATCAGCACGTCGTGCACCAGCGCGGCGCCGTCGGTGCCAAGCTCGCGCTCGACCCGGTTCAACCGCAACACCGCCTGGCGCTGGCTCTCGGTGACGGGGTCGCGCGTGCGCGTACCGTCGACATATTCCCGGGTCGGGTCCACCGCCTGAGGCCCCCGCTCCGCCCTCTCCCAATCATTCTGGAAGGCACGCCCGCCGCGGTATTGCGCCTCGTCGATCTGGTGGTGTGCGTGCAGCCGCCCCAGCGGATCGCCGCGGATCGACCGGATGGCCAGGATCTTCTCACCGGAATCGAGCGCCAGCGGATTGTCGATCTCGACCTCCGCCACTTCGGCGTTGAACGGTACCTCGCGGGACCGCCGGTCGTAGATCTGGGCCAATTTGTAGGACCTGTTGCGTCGGACACGAGCCACTCGGATACTCCTTGCGAAATGGACGATGAAAGGGTGGGAGCTCAGGCAGCGGAGACCAGCCTCAGCACGACGGGACCGGGGGCGCGGGCGGACGCCGCACCGGAGCGGCGCGTCAGGCGCGCATGCGGCGCGCAATAGCTGGAACCCGGCCGGCAGGGATGACCACAGAAGGCAATCTCCTCCCCGTCCTTGTCGCCGCCATAGGGATAGCGGCAATCGGCCGGCTCGAGCTCGACCAGTTGGATCAGGCGCGGCTGAACGCCGACGCAGCGCAACTTCACCGGCGCCGCAGGCTTCATTGCGGACTTCGGCGGCACATTCAGGTTCGGTAACACCGCGCGGCGCGGCGAAACCGGAGCCTCACCCGGCAAATATGGCGTGATCGACGGGCTCGTTATCCATTCCGGGATGACGAGCCCGAGCCGCTTGGCGCGGCCGATCACCGCATTGCGGGTATAAGCCGTTCCAAACCTTGCATTAATCTGTCTTCCGATCTCCGCATAAGACATGCCCTTGCGAAAATAGTCGCGAAGCGCGTCGGAGTGCTCCGACGGCCAATGGCCCGGTTCCATGATGCTGTCCTGTGATGCGCCCTCCCCCGTCGAACGACCGGGAGGCGAAACACACATTCCGGTATTCCGAAGCACGAGTCAAGCGATAATTCTGATATTCATAATTGCATCAATTCCGAATTTCGGATTACAAGAGGCAAGACGGTGCGCAATCGAGGGAATCACCATGTTGGACGTTGCAATGATCGAGCGGGGCCTGGAGAAGACGGGCAAGAGCAAGGGCGGCCTGGCGGCGGCCATGGGCGTGCGCCCCGGCGCGGTCTCGGAGATCCTCGGCGGCGAACGTCTGGTGAAGGCTTCGGAGATCATTCCGATCATGGAATATCTCGAGCTCAATCTCGCGCCGATCATGGGCCGGGTCGGCGCCGGCGCCGTGATCGAGCCGGATTACGAGCAGGTTCCGCCGGAGGGGCTTGGCGACATCACGCTGCCCTTCCCGATCATGGAAGAAACCGTCGCATTCGAAATCGTGGGCGATTCGATGCTGCCCAAATACGAGAGCGGCGACGTGATCGTGGTCTACAAGGACCAGCGCCACCCGCTGTCGAGCTTCTACGGCGAGGAGGCCGTGGTCCGGCTCAAGACCGGCGAGCGCTATCTGAAAACCATCGAGCGGGGGAAAAGTCCGTCCGTCGTCAATCTCACCAGCTTCAATGCCAAGCCGATCGTCGGCGTCAAGCTCGACTGGGTGGGGGAGATCTGCCTGTCGATGCCCAAAGGGCAGCTCGAGCGGCTGCGCGCCAAATCGGCGCGGCCGCGCAAGAAGGGCAAGTGACGCTCATTTCCGTTTTTCAGAAAAAATCCTTGACTTGATTCCGTTTTTCGGAAATACTCTGCCGCGCCCCGGTGACGGGAGCGCGGCAGGGTCGTTTTCATGCAATATTTCGTCGTGATGATCGACTACGGGCGGCGCGGCCGTGAGGCGGTCGTCGACCCCGAAATCACCAGGCGCGAGGTCGTCTCCCGCATCGCCTCGGGCGAATACCAGAACGTCTCGTTCATCCACGAGATCGCGGAGAATTCGGTCGAGGACGTCACCGAGGCCATACTGACCGAGGCGGCCCTGCCCCAGATCCCGCCGGAAGAGGTCGACCTCCAGGCAGTCCGCCTCGACCACACCCGCGATCTGCGCAAGCACGAACGGACGTGACGCAGCCGAGCCTGCGTCAACGTCCCCAGAGCGGATCAGACCGTGAGGACGGTCGATCCCGTCGTCTTGCGCGCGGCGAGATCGGCATGCGCCTTGGCGGCGTCCTTCAGCGGATAGGTCTGATGCACCTCGATCTTGACCGCACCGGACTTGACGACGTCGAACAGCTCGCCTGCCATCGCAACCAGGTTTTCACGCTTGGCGGCATAGGTAAACAGGGTCGGGCGGGTGACGTAGAGCGAGCCCTTCTGCGCCAGCAGGCCGAGATTGAGCGGCTCGACCGCGCCGGAGGACTGGCCGAACAGCGCGGCGACGCCGAGCGGCGCGAGGCAGTCCAGCGATTTCAGGAACGTGTCCTTGCCGACGGAATCGTAGACCACCGGCACCTTCTTGCCGTTCGTGATCTCGTCCACCCGCTTCACGAAATCCTCGCGGGTGTAGATGATGACGTGATCGCAGCCATGCGCCTTAGCAAGCTTGGCCTTCTCGTCGTTGCTGACGGTGCCGATCACGGTCGCGCCGAGGTGCTTGGCCCACTGGCTCAGGATCAGGCCGACGCCGCCGGCTGCCGCATGCAGCAGGATCGTGTCTCCGGCCTTCACCCGATAGGTCTGCCGGATCAGATATTGTGTGGTGAGCCCTTTGAGCATCATCGCCGCCGCGGTCTTGTCGTCGACGCCGTCCGGCAGCTTCAGCAAACGGTCCGCAGGGATCAGCCGCGCCTCGGAATAGGCCCCGAGCGGCGAGGCGCCGTAGGCGACACGATCGCCCGGCTTCAGATCGGTGACACCGGGCCCGACCTCCTCGACGATTCCGGCCGCCTCGCTGCCGAGCCCGCTCGGCAGTTGCGCCGGGTACAGGCCCGAACGGTTGTAGATATCGACGAAGTTGAGGCCAACCGCGGTGTGGCGGATGCGCGCCTCGCCCGGCCCGGGCTTGCCGACGCTGACCTCCTCCCAGACCAGGACTTCCGGACCGCCGGTCTTGTGAAAACGAATGGCATGGGTCATGGGCGTTGCTCCCTTAGCGTTGGGTGAGGATCCGAAAAAGCCGGATTGGCCGCAGAAATAGGCATTCCGTCTGCCCGTTACAGTACAGACACGTAACAAGAATGTCACAGCAAGCGACAAACCTCCGCTGTTCGACCTCCGTTCGAAAGAGTTGATGGTGCGCCTGACGCAACCGGCAGTAACTTCTGCGCGGGGTTTGGTGGTCGCCTGCGAAGGAGAGCCGAGATGCCAGCTTATGTACAGCATCATCAGGACGTCGAGATCGCGCCCGTGAATTGCCCCACTTGCATGGGGTTCCTGCCGATGTATGTGCGCGAGGTCGAGCCGCATTGGAGCCTTGCCAAGATCGACTTTGTCTATGAATGCGCCGATTGCGGCGCCGAGGTCAGACAGACCATCCGCAAGCCGACCGTGCTGCGGCACTGATCCTGCGGACGGCGAACCGCCCAACTATTTGCGTTCAGCGGAAAAAACGCCGCTGATGCGGGGCTGGTGTCTCCCAAACGAGGCTTGTTCTTTGCCGGGAACGCAGGCAGAACAAGCCTCAAGCAAGACCTTGGGAGCGCCCATTCGTGGCTGATCAGAAGGCCTCGACCTCGATCGAGGCAGTGGAGAGCGGCCTCGCCGCGCAGGGCTATATCGCGAGCCGGCAGATCGCGACCGCCGTCTATTTGTCGCAGCAGATCGAGAAGCCGATCCTGGTCGAGGGCCCCGCAGGCGTCGGCAAGACCGAGCTTGCCAAGGCGATCGCCGCCTGGCGCGGCATGAAGATGATCCGCCTGCAATGCTACGAAGGCCTCGACGAAGCCAAGGCGCTCTACGAGTGGAAATACGCCAAGCAGCTTCTCTACACGCAGATCCTCAAGGACAAGCTCGGCGAAGTCCTCGGCGGCGCGCAGACACTGCATGCCGCGCTCGACCAGCTCCACGATTTTGGCGACGTGTTCTTCTCCAAGGAATTCGTCGAGCCGCGTCCCCTGCTTCAGGCGCTGGAACAGCCGGGCGGCTGCGTGCTGCTGATCGACGAGATCGACAAGTCGGACGCGGAATTCGAATCGCTTCTGCTGGAGATTCTGTCCGACTTCCAGGTCACGATCCCCGAGCTCGGCACCGTCTCGGCGATCACGCCGCCGACCGTGATCCTCACTTCCAACAGCGAACGCGACCTCGGCGACGCCTTGAAGCGGCGCTGCCTGCATCTGCATATCGGCTTTCCCGAGCAGCGGCTCGAGGAGCGCATCGTCGAAAGCCGCGTGCCCGGCATCTCGCAGGCGCTGCGCCGGCAGATGGTCGGCTTCATCCACGAGATCCGCTCGCTGGATCTGAAGAAGCTGCCGTCGGTCAGCGAGACCATCGACTGGGCACGCGTCCTGGTGCTGCTCCAGGCCACCGAGCTCGACACCGATATCGTCAAGGACACCCTCAACGTGCTCCTGAAATACGAAGCTGACATCGAGGCCGCATCGCCGCAGGTGACGACCTTCATTGCCAAGGCGGCACGGTCCAACGTCTTCGGTTGACGCCGATGCGCGAGAACCTCCATCGTTTCTTTCGGGCAGCGCGGGGCGTCGGCGTTCACGTTTCGCCTGCCGAAAGCATCGATGCAATGCGCGCCGTCGCGCAAGTCGGCATCTCCGACCGTGCCGTGCTGCGCGACGCGCTGCTGCTGACGCTTGCCAAGTCGCAGGACGAGAAGCTCGCGCTCGGCGATTGTTTCGATCTGTTCTTCAGCCGGCCGGAACCGCGGCAGGACCAGCCTGAGACGAACAACGACGACGCTTCGCAGGACACAGATCAGTCGCCCTCTTCCAGTTCGGCCAGCGAGCGGGGCGAAGGTCAGCCTCCTCAGGGTTTGGGTCCGCTTGCGCAGATGCTGCTGTCGCAGGACCGCAATGCGATCGCGGCGGCCATTGCCAGCGCCTCCGGTGCGGCCTCCCTGTCCGACATCCGCTACTCCACCCAGCGCGGCATCTTCTCCAGCCGGATCCTCGACGCCATGGGCCTGCAGCGCCTGCGCGACGATCTCGACCAGCTGACCGCGACCAACCCGGCGCTGGCCGAGCGTCTGCGTGCCGCGCTCGACGCCTTGCGCGAGGCGGTGCGCGACACGGTCTCGCAGGGGCTTGCGCTCTATGCCCGCGAGGAGGCCGAAAATCTTCGCAACGAGATCCTGCGCAACGCGCCGCTTGCCCGCATCGAGCGACGCCAGGTCGCCGAGATGCGCGCCCTCATCCGCCAGATCGCGCGCCGGCTGCGCGAGCGCTACTCCAAGCCGCGCAAGCGCCAGCGCCGCGGCCATCTCGACGTCCGCCGCACGCTGCGCCGCAACGCGGCCTGGGGCGGCGTGCCGTTCCTGACTGCGTGGAAACGCAAGCATCGCGACCGGCCGAAGATCGTGGCGATTTGCGACGTCTCCGGCTCGGTCGCCCAGGTCTCCGATTTCTTCCTGCTCCTGATCCACTCCTTGCACGAAGTGGTCGATGACGTCCGCTCCTTCGCCTTCTCCTCGCATCTGATCGAGGTCAGCGACGTCCTGGAGGCGAAATCGCCGGAAGAGGCGATGGCGGAGATCATGTCCAAGGTCGGTTTCGGCTCGTCGGACTACGGCTCTTCGCTGGTCGATTTCGAGAAGGACTTCATGAGCGCGCTGACGCCGCAAACCACGGTGATCGTCCTCGGCGATGCCCGCAGCAACAACCTCGACCCGCGCGCCGATATCCTGCGCCGCATCTCCGAACGCTCTAAGCGGCTGGTCTGGCTCAATCCCGAAGGACGGCTCGCCTGGGGCTTCGGCGATTCCGAGATGCCGCGCTACGCGACCTTCTGCAGCGTCGTGCGCCAATGCGCCACCGCGCAACAGCTCGAGCGCGCCGTGTCGGATATCGTGGCGACTTATCAGTAGGTCTCGCGCGCGGCCAACCTCGTTGGCGAAAGGTCAGTTTCGCGCAAGCTCCGCCTGGCCGACGTTACACTCCCGGAAGTGATAGGCGATTTCCTCGAGCGCGCGCTGCTTCCATTCCTCGGCTTGCGCGAGCCAAAACAGCCGGCGATCAAAATCGAGCGCCGCACGCTCCCGGCACAGGGATTCCTGACTGCGAATTTCGACCAGCCTGTCCATGCACTCCACTCCTGCCGCGTGAAGTCATTCCCCGCAAATCAACCTAACAGAATCCCGGATTGCTCGCGTCACGATTTCTGTGCATATCGCGACGCATCATGGGACAGTGATACTTGCCGTGCACTGCGGTAGCTCGCAGCGCAGCATCAACTGTGGATCATCAATTAGTGATCGAGCCACGGGACGATATTCCCGATCAATCGATCTACTTCGCGTGTCGCAACGAAGTGCGGCAATTTGTGAAGAGGCGTTCTAAACGGCCCACCGAATTCCCGACTCATTGTCGTCGCATGGTCTTCATGCGGCGCCGCTAACAGGGGCGCGAACGGCACGGTCTCCTGAGGTAACATGAGCAACGATTTTGACTTCGAACTTGCGCCGGACCAGTGGGAAGCGCTGCGTACACTTCGTAACCCGCTGTCGAACGGCCGCCTCGCGAAGTCCTATCTCGTCGATGGCCTCGTCGAGCTCGGCCTTGTTGCCATCAACGACGGTGTACCTGCGATAACGCCGACCGGACGCAAGGTGCTCGTGCGCGGATCGTGCCGGTTGCTGGATCTCGTGGCGTGACAGATTCGCGCTGATCCTCGGCGACATCCTGCCGGGATATCACCGGGTTCAGTCGTTCCACTGCAGGAGCGGCGATCCATATGCCCTCCTCCAGACGGACAGGAAGCGCGGAAACCAGGAGTGAGCCACCGCACCCTTATAGGCCCAGGTGCGATATTTCAGACCCTGCTCGGAGATCAACTCCTGATATCCGCCGTGCAGCTCGGTCGCGGTCCGTATGTCCTTCAATATTCCCTGAGCGCAGGAACGGTAGGTCTCGCTTCCCGAGAATTCATCATAGTCCAGCATGCGATCCGCAAATTCGACGTTGAACGTCGGCCAGGAGGTACGTCCCTGGTAGGCAGGCGCCGCGATCTTGTGGATCATCTTGTTCCGCGGATTATCCGCCGACACCAGGAAGTGGAACGTGCTGGGGATGCGAAAGCGCGGCTCCGCAATGATCAGATCCGCCGTCGCCGCGAACAGCGCCCGCTCGCTGGCATCGTTCAGATTCCAGAAGCCGCGATGCACGCTGACGAAATCCAGCGCGACCAAGGACGCCGGCGGGCCCTCCGGTCCGTCGAGAGAATGCCTGATGTATCCGTCCCTGCCGAACAGGTGGAGCAGATCCTTCTTGTACTGCACGAGGTCGCGCCCGAGCAGACGCTTCAGCTCGCTCTCATCGACGATTCCGAGCTGCACGCTCCACACGAAGGTCGTATGGACGCAGGCATTGGTTACGAAGCGCCGGCGCTCGGCGCGGGTATCCGTTGCGGCGGAGCGAGGACCACGAGCGTCGCACAGCAAATAGGTGCTGCCGTCATGATCGAACGGCTCGAGCTCGCTTGCGAGCTTAAGGATGGCACGCTTCAGGTCACCGCCATATTCGGCCAGCAGCAGGCGGCCGGCATGCGCGCATTGTGACATCGCCAGATAGGACGGCGCCCTCTGGTCGGCCAAGATCATCTGCTGCAGGCCGGCCAGAATGCCGAGCAGCGTATCCGACGGGCGGGAGAAGTAGTTCACGCCGAGGTATCGACCGCGCCCGGCCGGGACGATGGTCGTCGTGACGACATCGGCGCGAACCGCCTCAAGCAACAAACGGATGCTCCTGTCGAGAAGCCGCGCCCGCCGCACCGCGTCCTGCGCATCCATGATGGTTTCGGGGTCGAGGACGTCAGGATAGAACCAGGCGAAGTCACGGGGGTAATAGGCGGATGCGTGGGGTGCGCCGGTGACGAGGAAAGCCTCGGTCACCGAAAATGCGCTGTCCATCGCGTGCCGGTAGAGGTCCTCGATGGCCGACAACGAATGATGCGATTTTCTCAGGAATCGATCCCCGAGAAAATTGACCGCCTGGAGGGCGTTGGCGAAAAACGTCGCAGCCACACCTCGGTAGAATCGGTTTCCGCGATCTGAAGACAACGAGATATCGCTATTCATATGCAGGCTAGGGTAACTCCGATGGTGCGGCCACCATCCAAAGCTTGGCTGATTCGTATTTCGTCCAGATGACTTGCCGGCTGAGGCCAGCCGTCGCCGGGCATTCCGTTTGATTTCGCTCTTCCTTCATATCGAGCGGATGTTGCGGAGCACGATGGTCAGGAGCCGACGTTGCGTCGATCCGCAGTGCACAGGTGCGCGCAACTTTGCCCACTGCGACGTCAAGTCAGCATGGCGGGTTCCGATTTGGCTTGAACCGTCACAAATCTGCAACAGGCCCCCGCTGAAGCGGCGCCCGCGGGCGATGCCAGGGCGCTTCAGCACGCACGGCCCCCGGTGCCTGCCGAAGCGTTGAGCAAGGGATGATGCATTTTCACACCTTACGCCGGGCTCCAAACTGGCCCACTATCGAGATATTTCATCCATGCAAGCGCATCAGCGAATGTTTGATTCAACACCTGAGGGCCTGAATTCCGGCGAATCTCCGCTGCTGCGGACGATCGGGCTCACCAAACGGTATGGCGATTTCCTTGCCAACGATTCCATCGACATCGATATCTGGCCCGGCCAAATCCACGCGCTGCTCGGTGAAAATGGGGCCGGCAAGTCGACGCTGGTCAAGGCGATCTACGGGCTGATCCAGCCCAGCGCCGGTGAAATTTACTGGCTGGGCGAACGCATCGTGCTGTCCGGCCCCTCGGAAGCCCGCAGCCGCGGCATCGGCATGGTATTTCAGCACTTCTCGCTGTTCGACAATCTCACGGTCGCCGAGAACGTCGCGCTCGGCCTCGACGGACGGGAATCCTTCAACGACATGTCGGCGCGGCTGGCACAGGTGTCGAAGACTTACGGCCTTCCGCTCGATCCCCGGCGCGAGGTCTGGCAATTGTCGGTCGGCGAGCGCCAGCGCATCGAAATCGTCCGCGCGCTGATGCAAGACCCGAAATTCCTGATCCTGGACGAGCCCACCGCAGTCTTGACGCCGCAGGAATCCGATCAGCTTTTCATCGTACTGGAGCGCCTCAAGTCCGAAGGCCGCGCCATCCTCTACATCAGCCACAAGCTCGAGGAGGTGAAGCGGCTCTGCGATACCGCCACGATCCTGCGCGGCGGCAGGAAGGTCGAGACCTGCGATCCCCGGCGCGAGACCGCCGCTTCGCTCGCGCGCATGATGGTCGGCGGAGAGATCAAGGAGGTGAAGGCGGCGGCCGGTCGGACGACCACCGTGCCGCGGCTCGTCGTCAACGATCTGTCGCTCGCACCAGGCGAGGCGCATGGCGTGCGCCTCGCGCACATCTCGTTCGAACTGAAGGGCGGCGAGATTCTGGGGATCGCGGGCGTTGCGGGCAACGGCCAGGACGAATTATTCGCCGCGCTGTCCGGCGAGCGATTGTCGAAGGATCCGGGCACGGTGGTGATCGAAGGCATTGCCGCCGGCCATCTCTCCATCACGCAACGGCGCAAGCTGGGTGCCGCCTTCGTTCCCGAGGAACGGCTCGGCCACGGCACGGCGCCGCGCATGAAGCTCTCGGAGAACGCGCTGCTCACCGGCCATGCTGCGAGCGGCATGGTGCATCGCGGCTTCATCGATACCGCCGCCACGCTGAAGACCGTCGACCGTGCGACCGAGACCTTCGACGTGCGCAAGGCCAAGCGCGATCCCGAAGCAGCATCCCTTTCCGGCGGCAATCTGCAAAAATTCATCGTGGGACGCGAGATCCTGCGCAACCCCGCGGTGCTGGTCGTGAGCCAGCCGACCTGGGGCGTCGACGCCGGCGCCGCTGCCGTCATTCGCCAGGCGCTGCTTGATCTCGCAACCGCGGGCGCCGCCGTGCTCGTGACCAGCCAGGATCTGGACGAACTCGCCGAGATCGCCGACCGTATCGCCGTGATGTTCCACGGCAGGTTATCAGCGCCGCTCGCCGCCAGCGAGGCGACGCGCGAAAAGCTCGGCCTTCTCATGGGCGGCAGCATGCTGGAGCCGAAGGAGGCGGCGCATGCAGTTGGTGCTTGAGAAGCGCGCCGAGCGTTCCGGCACGATCGCGCTGGTCTCGCCGCTGATCGCGGTCGGCCTCACGATCGTGACCATGGTCATCCTGTTCGCGATCCTCGGCAAAAATCCGCTGCTCGCTTTGCACGCCTATTTCATCGCGCCCTTGACCGACGGCTATTCGCTCCAGGAGATCGCGGTAAAGGCAACGCCGCTGGTGATGATCGCGATCGGGCTGTCGCTCTGCTATCTCGCCAATGCCTGGAACATCGGCGCCGAAGGTCAGTTCCTGATCGGCGCGGTGGCCGGAAGCTGGATCGCGGTGAGGACGCAAGGCACCGACGCCGGCGCCTGGGTGCTACCCGCCATGCTCGTCCTTGCCGCCGCCGCAGGTGCGCTCTATGCGCTGATCCCGGCGATCTGCAAGGTGAAGTTCGGTGCCAGCGAGATCCTGACCAGCTTGATGCTGGTCTATGTTGCCGACCTCTTCCTCGACTATCTCGTGCGCGGCCCCTGGCGTGACCCGCACGGCTTCAACTTCCCGACCACGGCCGAGTTCGACCCGGTGGCGACCGTCCCGCTGCTGATCGAGGGCGGCCGGCTGCATCTCGGCGCGATCATCGCGCTTCTTGTCGTGGCGGCCGCCGCAATCCTGCTCGGGCGAACCATCAAGGGTTTTGAGATCCGCGTCGTTGGCGCAGCCCCCCGCGCGGCGCGGTTCGGCGGCTTCAAAGCCGACCATCTGGTCATCCTGACCTTCGCGGTATCAGGCGCGCTCGCGGGCCTCGCCGGCATCATCGAGGTTGCAGGTCCCGTCGGCCATCTCCAGCCCGGCATCTCCCCCGGCTACGGTTTTACGGCGATCATTGTTGCCTTCCTCGGCCGGCTGAATCCGCTGGGAATACTGGTTGCAGGCCTTTTCCTTGCGTTGACCTTTATCGGCGGCGAGCAAGCGCAGATCGCGATGAAGATCCCGTTGGATGTCACCAAGGTTTTTCAGGGTATTCTGCTGTTCTACGTGCTCGCCTGCGATTCCCTGATCCTCTATCGCTTCAGGCTGGTCTTCCCGAACCGTCAGGTGGCCCGTGGAACTCGTTGAAGCCATCATCCTTTCGGTGCTCGCCGCATCGACGCCGCTCCTGCTCGCCGCGACCGGAGAGCTCGTGACCGAGCGCTCCGGCGTGCTCAATCTCGGCGTCGAGGGCATGATGATCGTCGGCGCGGCCTGCGGCTTTGCCGGGGCCTGGCTCACCGGATCGATCTTCGTTGGAGCGCTGTTCGGCATCCTCGCGGGCACGATGATGTCGCTGATCTTCGCATTGATGGCGCTCGGGCTCGCCGTCAACCAGGTCGCGACGGGTCTCGCGCTGACCATCCTCGGCGTCGGGCTGTCCGGACTGGTCGGTGCCGGCTTCGTCGGCGAGCGCATCACGCCGGCAGCCCATCTCTCCATTCCGGGCCTCACCGATATCCCGCTGGTCGGCCGCGTGCTGTTCGGCGAGGATGCTTTCGTCTACTTCTCCATTGCACTCGTCGTCGCCGTCTGGTGGTTCCTGTACCGTACGCGCGCGGGACTCATCCTGCGCGCCTGCGGCGACAATCACGTCTCCGCACATGCGCTGGGTTATCCCGTGTTGCGGATCCGCACCTTCGCCGTGATGTTCGGTGGCGCCTGCGCCGGGCTTGCAGGCGCCTATCTGCCGCTCGCCTATACGCCGTTCTTCATCCCCGGCATGACCGCGGGCCGCGGCTGGATCGCCCTGGCGCTGGTGGTGTTCTCGTCCTGGCGGCCGGGCCGGCTCGTAGTCGGCGCCTATCTCTTCGGCGCCGTGACGATCCTTCAGCTGCATGCGCAAGGCTGGGGCGTCGGCATTCCCTCGCAATTCATGTCGGCGCTGCCTTATCTTGCGACCGTCATCGTTCTGGTTCTGCTCTCCCGTGCGCGCAGCGGCGGCTCGACCGCACCGGCCGCGCTCGGGACCGTGTTCGTACCTGACCGCTGAGTTTCATTTTCGCGACAGGCGCGATGGGGCGCGCAGGTTGCGGATCGTGGCTTCCCCCTGATGTTTGGAGATCGATGATGAGGAAATCACTTCTTGCGCTGGCCGCCACACTCTTGCTCGCCGGGAGCATCAGTGCAGCCTCCGCCGCCGACAAGCTGAAGGTCGGCTTCATCTATCTGGGCCCGATCGGAGACTTGGGGTGGACCTATCAGCACGATCTCGGGCGCCAGGCTCTGGTCAAGGAATTGGGCGACAAGATCGAGACCACCTATCTCGAGAACGTGCCCGAAGGCCCCGACGCCGAACGCGCCATCGAGCAGCTCGTCCGCGCCGGCAACAAGCTGATCTTCACGACGTCGTTCGGCTACATGGATCCGACGCTGAAGGTCGCCAAGAAATATCCGAATGTGCATTTCGAGCACGCCACCGGATACAAGCGCAACCCGAACATGTCGACCTATTCGGCCAAATGGTATCAGGGCCGCTACATTCAGGGCCTGATCGCGGCCAAGATGTCGAAGTCGGGTGTGCTCGGCTATATCGGCTCATTCCCGATTCCGGAGGTCGTCTCCGGCATCAACGCGACGATGCTGGCGGCGCAGACCATCAACCCGAACATCAAGGTCAAGATCATCTGGGCCAACACCTGGTTCGATCCGGGCAAGGAGGCCGACGCCGCCAAGGCTTTGATCGACCAGGGCGCCGACGTGATCATGCAGCATACGGATTCGCCCGCGGCGATGCAGATCGCCAGCGAACGCGGCAAGCTCGCCTTCGGCCAGGATTCCGAGATGATCAAGTTCGGGCCGAAGACCCAGCTGACCTCGATCCTGGACACCTGGGGCCCCTACTACATCGAGCGCGTCAAGGCCGAGCTCGCCGGCACCTGGAAGTCCGAGGACAGCTGGGGCGGCCTCGACAGCCACATGTTCGCGATGGCGCCCTATACCAACATGCCCGACGAGGTGAAGAAAATGGCGGAGGATGCCCAGGCCGCGATCACCGCAGGCAAGCTGCATCCGTTCAAATGCCCGATTGTTGGGCAGGACGGCAAGGCGGTGGAGTGCAAGGGCGGTGATCACCTCGATGACAGCCAGATCCTCGGCATGAATTTCTACGTCAAGGGCATCGACGACAAGCTGCCGGGCAAGTAGCACGCTTCTTGCTTTGCCCAAATCACCTGCTCCTCCCGGAGGAGGTTCGGAGGGGGTGGCCAGAAGCACCCGGCACTTGTGGTCGCCCCCTCTTTCAATGTCTGCTTATCCCGACTGCATGGCCCGCGCCGCGGAACTGTGGCGACGGATGAGATCGGCGACATCGAGACCCGGAATCGCACCGTCGGTCACGACCCATTTTCCGGCTACCATCACGCGATCGGCCCGATGCGCTCCGCACAGAACCAGCGCGGCCAGGGGATCGCCATGGCCGGAGAAGCGCAGCTCGTCCAGCTTGAACAGCGCGAGATCGGCCGCCTTGCCGACGGCGATCTCGCCGAGTTCCGGCCGGCCGATGCAGGCCGCCGAGCCCTTGGTAGCCCAGCGCAACGCATCCTTGTGGCTGACTTTCGTGACGCCATAGCGGGCCCGTTGCAGCAGGAACGCAGCCCGCACCTCCTGCATCAGGTTCGATCCGTCGTTCGAGGCGGAGCCGTCCACGCCGAGCCCAATGCCGACGCCGGCCTCTTCCATCTCGCAGACCGGACAGCAGCCTGACGCCAGCAACTGGTTGCTGCACGCGCAATGGCTGATGGTCGTCCTGGCCATGCCGAGCCGCTTGATCTCGTCGGCGTTGAAGAAAATCCCGTGAGCGAGCCAGGTTCGCGCAGAGAGCCAACCGCATTGTTCGAGATAGTCGAGCGGGCGGCAGCCATACATCTGCTCGCAAAACTTGTTCTCGTCCTCGGTCTCGGCGAGATGGGTATGCAGACGCACATCGAGCTTGCCGGCGAGATCGGCGGTCGCGCGCATCAGCGACGTCGTCACCGAGAACGGCGAGCACGGCGCCAGCGCGATCTGCACCATTGCATCCGGACCGCGCTGGTGATGTTTTGCGACCACGCGCGCGCTGTCGGCGAGGATCGTGTCCTCGTCCTGCACCACGCTGTCGGGCGGCAGGCCGCCGTCGCGCTGCGACAGGTTCATCGAGCCGCGCGTCAGCAGCACGCGAACACCGAGCCGCTTTGCGACGCCGACCTCGATGTCGACGGCGCCCTCGAGTCCTGCCGGGAAAACGTAATGATGATCGGTCGTGGTCGTGCAGCCCGACAGCAGCAGCTCGGACATCGCCACGGCGACGCCGAGCTCGAGCGCGTCAGGCGTCAGCTTGGCCCAGACCGGATAAAGTGCCTGGAGCCAGGGGAACAGCTCGCGGTCCATCGCGGCCGGCAGCGCCCGCGTCAGCGTCTGGTAGAAGTGATGATGGGTGTTGATCAGGCCCGGCAGCACGACGTGTTCGCTCGCATCGAACACCGCGACATCGGCGGTCGCAGGCGTGCCGCCGGCCGGCACGAGCTCGACAATCCGGCCGTCCGTCACCACAATCCCGCGCTCGGCACCGTCGGCGAGGATCGCCAGGGGATCCCTGATCCAAATCGGCCTTGTGTCGCCCATGATTCCGCTTCTCCTCACATTCGTTGACGACGGGACCGCAAGGCGGAGGCGGGTCCGATTGCGGTTTTGCTGCGACTTGTCGTTGCGACTTCTTGTTGCGACTTGGCTCCGGTCTTGCAAGACTTTCTGTCGGACGATTCACCCGACGCAAGCGTGGGCGCAGCCATGGACTTGAATACCATCACAGCGGTCGCCCATCCGCAAACGCGCGCACAGCTCCCGGTCTGGACGGCAGGGGATGCTTGGCTGGCAGGCGGCACCTGGCTGTTCTCGGAGCCGCAGACTCATCTGACACGGTTGATCGATCTCACCGATCTGAAATGGCCGGCGCTGACGGTCACAGAGAACCATCTCAGCATCGCCGCGACCTGCACCATCGCGCAGCTCGATGGTCTCGCCTGCCCGCCTGACTGGCGCGCAGCGCCGCTGATCGGCCAGTGCTGCCGGGCCTTTTTGGCCTCGTTCAAGATCTGGAAGACCGCGACCATCGGCGGCAATCTCTGCATGTCGTTGCCGGCAGGGCCGATGATCTCGCTCGCCTCCGCGCTCGACGGTATCTGCACCATCTGGAAAGCCGGTGGCGGCGAGCAGAAGATTCCGGTCATCGACTTCGTCACCGGCAACCAGCGCAATCGCCTGACGCCGGGTGACCTGCTACGCCAGATCGATGTTCCGGTTGCCGCGTTGAAACGCCGCACGGCGTTTCGTCAGATCTCGCTGGCACCGGTCGGCCGATCGGCGGCGCTCCTGATTGGCAGCCGTGATACCGATGACATGCTGACGCTCACGGTTACCGCATCGACGGTGCGGCCGATCCAGTTGTCCTTTCGCGGCGCTCCGGATGCGAGTGCGTTGCACGCAGCGATCGCGCAGCAGATCACGGACGATCTGTATCACACCGACATCCACGGCCAGCCGCTCTGGCGCAAACACATGACATTGCGCCTCGCCGAGGAGATTCGCCGCGAGCTCTTGGGAGCAACGTCGTGAGTTTCGAGATCAACGGCAAGACGTTCGCGCAGGAGCCGCGCGCCGGCCAATGCCTGCGCACGTTCCTGCGCGAGCTCGGCCATTTCGGCGTGAAAAAGGGCTGCGACGCCGGCGATTGCGGCGCCTGCACCGTGCTGCTTGACGGCGAGCCGGTGCATAGCTGCCTGATCCCGGCGTTCCGGGCCGAGGGACGCCCCGTAACCACGATCGAAGGTCTCGCCGGAGACCACGGCACGCATCCGATGCAGCAGGCCTTCCTCGACGCCCAGGGCTTTCAATGCGGCTTCTGCACCGCCGGCATGATCCTGACCTGCGCCTCGCTGAACCAGGCCCAGCGCACCGATCTCGGCGCGGCGCTGAAGGGCAATATCTGCCGTTGCACCGGCTACCGCTCGATCGAGGATGCATTGCTCGGCAAGACCAACGTCGAAACAGGCGTCGAGGCCGGCGCCGCCTTCGGCCGCAGCCTGCCGGCGCCGGCCGGCACCGACATCGTGCGTGGCATCGCGCGCTACACCTTCGACACCGCGATCGACGGCCTGCTTCACGTCAAGCTGGCGCGATCGCCTCATGCCCACGCTAGGATCGCCGCGATCGACAAGTCGCAAGCGCTGCAGGTTCCCGGCGTGCACGCGGTGCTGACGCACGAGGATGCACCATCGGTCCTGATCTCGACTGCGCGACACGAGATGGACTGGATGGACCCGGAGGACACCCGCATTCTCGACGACGTCGTCCGATTCATCGGACAGCGGGTTGCCGCAATCGTCGCCGAGAGCGAGGCCGCCGCCGAGGAGGCCTGCCGCCGGCTGAAGGTCGATTACGAGATTCTGCCGGCGCTGATCGATCCCGAGCAGGCGATGGCGCCGGGCGCGCCCGTCATTCATCCCGATCGAACCACCGCGAACCGCATCGCCGATCCCCAGCGCAACCTCGCGGCGGAAACGCATGGCGAATTCGGCAATGTCGCCTCGGCGCTCGCCGCGTCCGCCGTCACATACGAGGCCACCTTCAACAGTCATCGCGTGCAGCATGCGGCGCTGGAGACCCATGGCGGCCTCGCCTGGCTCGATGAGTCCGGTGTGCTCAACGTCCGCAGCTCGACGCAGGTGCCGTTCCTGACCCGCCGCGCGCTGTCGAATATCTTCCAGCTTCCCATGGACAAGGTCCGCGTGTTCTGCGAGCGCGTCGGCGGCGGCTTTGGCGGCAAGCAGGAGATGTTCGTCGAGGACATTCTGGCCCTCGCTACGCTGAAGACCGGACGCCCTGTGAAACTGGAGTTCACCCGCGAGGAGCAGTTCATCGCGACCTCGACGCGGCACCCGATGCGGGTCCACATCAAGGCCGGCGCCGACGCCGACGGCAAGCTCACCGCGCTCCAGCTCGACCTACTCTCCAACACCGGCGCTTACGGCAATCACGCCGGGCCCGTGATGTTCCACGCCCTGGCGGAGACCATCGCCGTCTACAACTGCCCGAACAAGCGGGTCGATGGCTTTGCGGTCTATACCAATACGGTGCCGGCGGGGGCGTTTCGCGGTTACGGCCTGCCACAGGCGCTCATCGCCGTCGAAGCCGCAATCGACGAGCTGGCGAAGCAACTCGGCATCAGCGCCTACGAGATGCGCCGGCGCAACATCGTCAGACCCGGCGATCCCATGCTGTCGCCGCCACCGTCCGAATATCACGACGTCGTCTACGGCTCCTACGGGCTCGACCAGTGTCTCGACCTCGTCGAGCGCGCCATGCATGCCGATGGTCCCCAGCCGGACCTGTCGCCGGAATGGCTGATCGGCGACGGCGTCGCGTTGACCATGATTCACACCGTGCCGCCGGCCGGACATATCGCCGACGCCATGATCGTGCTCAACGAGCATGGCGGCTTCGAGCTCACCGTCGGCACCGCCGAGTTCGGCAACGGCACCAGCACCGTGCACCGGCAGATCGCGGCGACCACACTTGCGACCACCGTCGACAGGATCCACCTGCGCCAGTCCGACACGGCCCATGGCGGCCATGACACCGGCGCCTATGGCAGTGCGGGCACCTTCGTCGCCGGCAAAGCGACCCATGCGGCTTCCATGCAGCTCGCAACCGAGCTGAAGGCGGCCGCCGCCGGCGCGTGGCTCTGTGACGTCGGGACCTGTGTGCTCGAGGACAATGCGGTCGTCAGCGGCGTACGGCGCATGTCCTTTGTGGAGCTGGCGAAGCTCGGCGGCGAACGCGGACGACCGTTCGTCGGCAGCGGCAATTCCGGCGGCACGCCGCGCTCGGTCGGCTTCAACGTGCAGGGTTTTCGCGTCGCCGTGAACCGGGGCACCGGCGAGCTCAGGATTCTCAGGAGCGTGCACGCCGCCGACGCAGGCGTCGTCGCCAACCCCATGCAGTGCCGCGGCCAGGTCGAAGGCGGCGTCGCGCAAGCGCTCGGCGCCGCGCTCTACGAGGAAATGGTGATCGATGCTGAGGGGCGCGTGACCAACCCGAAATTCCGCGACTACCACCTGCCCTCTTTCGCCGACGTGCCGCGCACCGAGGTGTTCTTCGCCGAGACGACCGACACCATCGGTCCGTTGGGGGCGAAGTCGATGAGCGAGAGTCCGTACAATCCGGTCGCTGCCGCGCTCGGCAACGCCATTGCCGATGCCACCGGCATCCGCTTCACCGCACCGCCGTTCAAGCCGGACCGGCTGTTTCCGGCGCTGCTCGAGAAGTTCGGCGGCTAGACTAGCTGCCGCGATAGGTCGAATAGCTCCACGGCGTGACCAGCAGCGGCACGTGATAATGGCCTTCCGGCTCGCTGATCGCGAAGCGCAGCGGGATGTCGTCGAGGAAAGGCGGGTCGGTGAGCTGCACGTTGCGCTCGGCGTAGTATCCGGCAGTGCTGAATCTGAGTTCGTAACGGCCGATCGGCAGCGGCCGGCCGCCGATCAGCGGCTGGTCGGTGCGGCCGTCCGCATTGGTGACCGCGCGCGCGATGATTCGGTTCTCGCCGAGCGCGGAGAGTTCGACAAGCTCCACGGGGATGCCCGCCGCGGGCCTGCCGATGTGATTGTCCAGCACATGCGTCGACAACCGGCCATGCACCTTCAACTCGTCGTCGGCAATGACGAGCTGATCGAGCCGCAGCGCCGAGATGCGACCGATCTCCTCGATCGCACGCCGTGTCTCGGTCTTGGCGATATTGCGCAACCGGACCTCGAAATCGCGCAGTACGGAATCCCGGGTGTGCCGGCGCACGCAGACGATATAGGGGAAGCCGAACTTGGCGCGATAGGCGTTGTTGACGCGCTCGAACGCGGCATATTCGGCATCCGACAGCCGGTCGAGGCCGGCGCTGTTCTGCTCATTGGTCGATTCCGCCGTGAGCCCTGCCGCGCGCCGGGTCTTGCTGGCGAGATCGGGATGCGCCCGGATCAGCGCGAGCTGCACATCGGGGTCGGCGCTTTGAATGACCGCCATCAGCGCCGTGTGCAACTGGTTGATGCCGGCGAACGGCCGCTTGTCGGCGAGCTGCTCGGCGATCCACGGCGAATATTCGACGACGTTGGCAAGCGCGGCGACGAAATCGGCCTCGGCAGCGCCATTGAGATCGGACAGGGAAATCTGCGACATCGTCAACCGATCTCAAATGCGGCGGCGGCAAGATCCGCGTGCCTGGCGTGCCAGTGCTGCGCGATCTGCAATCGCGTCGGCACCCAGACTCGCTCGTGCTTGCCGATATAGTCGAGGAAGCGGATCAGGCCAGCAGCGCGGCCGGGCCGACCGGCGAGGCGGCAATGCAGACCGACCGACATCATCTTGGGCACGGTCTCGCCTTCAGCATAGAGCACGTCGAAGGCGTCCTTGAGGTAAGTGAAGAACTGCTCGCCTTCCGCAAACCCCTGCGGGTTGATGAAGCGCATGTCGTTGGCATCCAGCGTGTAGGGAATGACGAGCTGCTTGCCATTCGCGCCCTTGATCCAATAGGGCAGATCGTCGGCATAGGAATCGCATAGATAGAGGAAGCCTCCCTCCTCCATCAGCAGACGGTTGGTGTTGATCGAGGAGCGTCCGGTGTACCAGCCGAGCGGCCGCGCGCCGGTGGCTTCGATATGGACGCGGATCGCCTCCGCGATCTCGGCGCGCTCCTGCGCTTCGGTCATGTCCTTGTGCTCGATCCATTTCAGGCTGTGACTGGCGATGTCCCAGCCCGCCTCGTTCATCGCCGCGACGATCTCGGGGTTGCGCTTGAGCGCGGTGGCGACGCCGAACACCGTGGTCGGCCAGTTGCGTTCGCCGAACATCCGCCACAGCCGCCAGAACCCGGCGCGCGAGCCGTATTCGAACATCGATTCGATATTGGCGTGGCGCTGGCCGGGCCACGGCTGCGCGCCGAGCACGTCGGACAGGAACGCTTCCGAGGCGCGGTCGCCGTGCAGGATGTTGTTCTCGCCACCTTCCTCGAAATTGACGACGAATTGCACCGCGATCCGCGCATCGCCGGGCCATTGCGGGTGCGGCGGGTTGCGGCCGTAACCGCGGAGATCGCGCGGGTAGCTCTTGTCGGTCACTCAGGCTTCCTCGAAGCGGATGGGCAGGGCGCCCTTCCACAGCACGCTCCTGCCCAGCGCCGCCAGATTCTCCAGGCCGGAGGTCAGCGTGATGAAATGGTTGCCGGCGAGCTGGCCCATCTTGCTCGCGAAATGCACGCTGCCATAGGCCAGCAGGATCTCGGTCTCGCTGATGCCGCCGGGATAGAGAATGATCTGGCCGGGCGCCGGATAGCTGGTGTGGTTCTCGTAGCCGACGCCGAAATCGAGATCGCCGAGCGGCATCCACACGCCTTCGCCGCTCCAACGCACATGGATGATGTGGCTTTCGAACGGCAGCGCCTTGCGAAAGGCGGCGACGGTCTTGGGTGCCAGCTGCTCCTCGAAGCGGGCATCGAAGGTGAAATCGCCGGCGCGGATAACGAGCTTGCTCATCTCATCTCTCGGGATCGGGGCCGGTGGCCCCGGAAAACGCTTAAGCAAAGAGCACTCCCGACGACTTCGCGCAAGTGGTGCGCCGCATGATTGCCGAATAATTGGCCGGATGGACCGGGGCGGCTCCGCGAGGGACTGCCGGCGCGCAAAGACAGAGAGCTAGCTGCATCACCTCCCCCTCGTGTCCCGGACGAGCCGCAACGCGCAAGCGTTGCGGCGCAGAGCCGGGAACCAGAAGGCGACACCGGAGGTCGCGGAGAGATGGGCCCGGCTCTGCGGCGCACCGCTGAAGAAGCGCTGCGCTGCGTCCGGGGCACGAGAGCTGAGGTTGGCGCAGGCTCTTTCCACGTGCCGGCCCAATCCGGGACGGGTGCCGCTCCATCCAGGCTACACAAGTATCGGCGCATCAAAAAAGGGCGGCACAAAGCACCGCCCTCTTTCGTGCAACCCAATCCGGGCAGCGTCGAAAACGACCGCTCGAGACGATCCCTAGTAGCCCGGATCGTAATAGTAAGGGCTGCCGCCGCCGTAATAGCCGTGACCGCCATAATAACCGGGACCGCCGTAGTAAGGACGCGGGCCGTAGTAATAGCGGTTCTCGTAATATTCGCGGCGCTGGCTCTCGGCGATCGCACCACCGATCATCCCCGCCGCGAGGCCCATGAAGGCGAGACCGGCAGCGTTGGGCCCGCGTCGATAGTAGTGGCGACGCCGGGCTGAGCTGAAATCAGTGACCTCGGACGAGCCCTGCCCTACCGTGACAGGCTTTGCGGACAGGGCCTCAGCCGCCCCGGGGGACGCCGCAGCGGAGGGCGATGTGGAGGTTGCGACCATGGCCAGGCTTGCGAACGCGGCCAGCAACATCTTGCGGCCGGCAGAAATCATCGGTCTGGCAGTCATTTTGACCTCCTATGTTCTTGCGCAAACGCAGAATATGCAAACCACGTCTAACGCGCAAACCACTGAAATGGTTTCCTGATCGCGGCAATCCGCCACGCTTTGAACGATTGTAAACGAACGGCCGAAGCCCAGCATGCACCCTCCAACCTGAGCGGATCATGAACAGCCGCTGCGTTTCGCGGTCGCCGGCGAGCACCGGGGCGCTGTCCTGGCAGGTCGCCTTTCCAACGCTGCTCGTGGTGCTGCCGTGGTGCGGCGGATCGTGACCTGCCTCGTTGCAGCCCCATCCCGCCTATAGGCGCGCTTAGGACAACGCGCCCAGCACGCCTCGTGTCGCCTTGTCGATCTCCTCGACATAGCGGCGGCGGGCGAAGGTTTCGGTGAGGAAGCCGACCACCTTGCGGCTATCGGTGGAATCCACCACCGCCAGCATCTCGGCTTCGGCCTCGTCGAACACCGCCATCGCCGACTTCACGTTCATTTCCGGGATCAGCACGATGTCGATCAGGCGGGCAAGCTCGATCACCTGGATGTCGTCGGCGATGCTGTCGAGGTCGCTGGAGAACAAATCGGGCAGCAGGACAAGGCCGACATATTCGTCCGCATTGTTGACGATGACGACGCCCGGCCGCGAGCCCAGCGCGAACTCGCGGCGGACGGCGGCGATCGTCGTGGTCGAGGGCACCTTGCCGACGTCGGAGCGCATCAGGCGCTCGACGGTGAGATTGCGCAGCCAGCCGACGTCGTTGGCGCTGCGGATGGTCTCGCCGCGCAGATGCAGGCGCCAGGTCGAGAAGGAATGGCCGAACATGAAGCGGACGCAGATCGAGGTGACGATGCAGCCGGCCAGCACCACGGCGGTGACGTCGACATTGCGGGTCATCTCCAGCACCAGGAACGACATGGTGAGCGGGCCGCCGACGATGGCGACACCGAGCGTCGCCATACCCGTCAGCATCGCGACCAGCGGATCGATCGCGAAGTTCGGGCTGATCAGGAGCAGCAGCGCGGCAAAGAACTTGCCGATCAGGCTGCCGACGAACAGCGATGCGAAGAACAGACCGCCGCGGAAGCCCGAGGCGAGCGAGATCAGGCAGGCCGTCACCTTCAAGGCGATGACCAGCGCGATCAGGCCGATCGTCATCTCGTGAAACAGATCGAGCACCATGGCACCGTGGCCGGCTGCCAGCACCTGCGGCGTGATGATCGCGAAGCCGCCGACGATGAGGCCGCCGATCACCGGACGCAGCCAGACCGGCATCCAGGCGAACAGGCGCTCGAACGTCGGCGAGGAGCGCATCACGGCGATGCCGACGCCGCTGGTGATGAGCGCAAGCCCGATCAGTGCCAGATATTGCTCGACGCCGACGGCGCTGACCTTGGGTATCTCCAGCGAATATGGCGCGCCGCCGAGCCATTGCGCGGTCAACGCGCCGGCGAGCGAGGCGGCCAGGATCGGCGCTGCGCTGCTGACCGAATAGACTCCGACGATCAACTCGCAGGCATAGAACGCGCCGGTGATCGGCGCGCCGAACGCCGCCGCGATCGCCGCGGCGGCGCCGCAACCGACCATCAGGCGCAGATCGTTGCGGCGCAGATTGAAGAACTTGCCCAACAGCGAGGCGATCCCCGAGCCGATCTGGGTATAGCCCGCCTCGAGGCCGACCGAGGCGCCGCAGCCATTGGAGATCAGCGTCTGGCTCGACACCACCATGCTGTCGCGCATCGACAGATTGCCGCCGCGCAGCGCGTTCGCCTCGATCGGGTCGACCGCGCTCGAGATCTTCATGCGCCGCCGCGACCATTCCATGATGCCGAGCGAGAGGCCGCCGAGCGCAGGCGCGATCAGCGCCGCCCACGGGCTGACGCTCTCGTGAGCCGACAGGTGAACATCAATGGGAATGCCGTAGATCACCACATGCGCGATCTGGGCAATCTGGGCCATCAGCGTCACGACCGAGCCCGCGAGCGTGCCGATCACCAGCGCAAGCGGGATCAGGTAGAACTCGTTGCTGCGCAAGAGGGCGCGCAGCCGAACCATGGTCCGGTTCGTTCCCTTGCGATCGACGAGATGCCTGATCCGCATGAACACGTTCTGCCTGACCTACCCTTCCGACAGGCCGTAGCCCGCCATGCGCTGGCGGACCCGCTCGATCTCGGCGCTGGGGAGCAGCGGCGGTTGTCCGATCTGGAGGCAGCCGTGATATTGCCGCGCCAGCGTCTCGACCTCGACGGCGAGCCACATCGCCTTGTCCAGCGTCTTGCCGACCGCGATCATGCCGTGATGGTCGAGCAGGCAGGCAAGCCGGCCCTCCAGCGCCCGCACCGCATGGTCGGACAATTCCGCGGTTCCGAACGTCGCATAAGGCGCACAGCGGATGCTATCGCCGCCGGCTGCCGCGATCATGTAGTGCACCGGCGGAATCTCCATGCCCATGATCGCCAGGATGGTGCAATAGGTCGGATGGGCGTGCACGACGGCGTTGACCTCGGGCCGCGACTTCAGGATGTCGCGATGAAACCGCCATTCGCTCGACGGCTTCTGCTCGGGCGCGTGCGTGCCGTCCATGGTCATGAACACGATCTGCTCGGGCGTCATGGCCTCATAGGGCACGCTGGTCGGCGTGACCAGAAGCCCGTCCACATGCCGGACAGAGATATTGCCTGAGGTGCCCTGGTTGATGCCGAGCGCATTCATGCGCCGGCAAGCGTCGATGATGGCCTGTCGCTTGGCGAGCTCGTCCGTTGTCATCGACATCCCGATTTCCCGACGATGGTCTTGTTAGACCGGAAGTACGTCAAAGCAACATGGCAGTGCAAGCGAAAGCGGCCCGGATCGGGTACCAAAACCACGAAACGGACGGCAAAATCAATGGTTTCACCTGTTATCGCAGCCCTATGACAGGCCGGCCCGCACGGCCGCAACCCCGTTGATCACGAACTGCACCGAATAGGCCGCGAGCAGCATGCCGAGGACGCGCGAGAGCACGGCATTTCCGGTGCGTCCGAGAGTCCGCGCGATCAGGTGAGCGGAGACGAAGCACAGCATGCAGAGCAGGCAGACCGAGAGGACGGCAGCGATGATGATCGCGAGCCTTGCCCCATAGCCGGCATCGCCCGAAAGGAGCAGCGTGGTCGCGATCGCACCGGGGCCGGCCATCATGGGGATGGCCAGGGGAAACACCGCGACATCGGAGGCGTGCTCCGAGGTCGCTCGGTCGGCCTCGCGGGCCTCGCGGTGCGGACGATCGCCGAAGATCATCTGATAGGACACGCCGAACAGCAGCAGCCCGCCGGCGATCTGGAACGCGGGGACGCCGATCCCGAGCTGGCGCAGCAGCCAGTTTCCGAGCAGCGCGATCACCACCAAAATCGAAGCCGCGATCAGCGGCGCGCGCAGCGCGATCGTTCGCTTGATCGTGTCGGGCAGCCCGGCTGTGGCCGCCAGAAAAGCCGGCACGAGGCCGACAGGATCGACCACCAGCAGCAGCGTCACGAAGGCGGACAGGGCGAAGTCGATCATGTCTCGGTGGGTCCCTGGACGCTGGAACGATGGCGGGCGGACTGACTTAGCCCGGCAGGACCAGTTTTGCATAATCACTGGAGACGATCGATGAGCGACAGTGGAATCGGAATGCTGCTCGGCCAGCTCTCGGCCAACCTGCTCTGGCTCTGGTTCATCGGCGCGTTCGTGCTCGGCGGGGCCCTCGTCTATGGCGTGATGAAGGCCGGCCACCTCAGGCGCAGCGAGCGGGCACAGCTCGATCGCAGCACCGAGGCGCGGCAGCGCCAGGAAGATCCGTACAAGCGCCCGACCTGAGCGTTGACCGGTTGCAGATTGGAACTTTCGTTGCTGAAGCGGCTTTGATCGCCTGAGGATTGAGGAGGGCGAGGCCTTCCCGTGTCACCTCGTGAGGAGGACCTATGGCTAAGCAAGCAAAGAAGCGCACGACCAAGAAGACCGCGGCGCGCCGACCGCGTCAGGCACCGAAGATGCTCAGCGACCTGTTTCTGGAGACGCTGAAGGACATCTATTTCGCCGAGAACAAGATCATCAAGACCTTGCCCAAGATGGCGAAGGCAGCACAATCGAAGGCGCTGGCCGCCGCCTTCAACAAGCACCTGCGCGAGACCCAGGGTCAGGTCAAGCGGCTGGACCAGATCTTCAAGATGCTGGGCAAGCCTGCACGCGGCAAGCCCTGCGAGGCCATCAACGGCATCACCGACGAAGGCGCCGAGATCATGAAGGACTTCAAGGGCGCACCGGCGCTCGATGCGGGACTGCTCGCGGCGGCCCAGGCGGTCGAGCACTACGAGATCTCCCGCTACGGCACCTTGCGGACCTGGGCCGAGGAGCTCGGCATGCAGGACGCGGCAAGGCTGCTTCAGGCGACGCTGGACGAAGAAGAGGCGACCGATCACACGCTGACGGAGCTCGCGACGTCCGTGATCAACCTCGAAGCGGAGGAAGAGTACCGCGCCGCGGCCTGACCCGCGCCGCTGCCGATGACGGAACGCCGCGGCCCCATGCCGCGGCGTTTGTTTTTGGATCGCACGACAGCGCATGGCACGTCGGCGCCGTCGCACTGGATTTTCCGGGAGCCGGCCCCATATGCAGGCTTTCCCACCCCTGAGCCTTCCACATGCAACCCAAAAATCCCCTCGACTGGATGCTGTCCGAAGCCCTGGACTCGCTGACCCGCGCCGACCGGCTGCGCCAGCAGTTCGGCCGCCAGGAAGCCTGCTGGGAGCCGCCGATCGACGTGCTGGAAACCGAGCACGAGCTCCTGATCCTGGTGGCGCTTCCGGGCGTCAATCCGGACAATGTCGAGACGGTCATCCATGACGGCGTGCTCGTCATCTCCGGCCAGCGCACCCTCCCGCCGGAGCTCCGCAACGCCCGCATCCATCGGCTCGAGCTGCCGCAGGGGCGTTTTGAGCGCCGCATTGCATTGCCCCTCGGCCGCTACGCCATCAGCCGCTTCGTGATGGACGGCTGCGTCGCACTGCGCCTCGCCAAATCCTGAGGTCGATCATGGCCACCGAACAGATGAACAACGAACAGACCAATAACGACGTGAAGATCCCCGACGACGCGCTGATCATCATCCCCGTGCGCGAGATGGTGCTGTTCCCTGGCGCCATCGCGCCGATCACGATCGGCCGGGCGAAGTCCATCGCCGCCGCCCAGCAGGCGCTGCGCGAGCAGCGGCCCGTCGGCATCGTCCTGCAACGCAGCCCCGAGACCGATGCGCCGGGGCCGGACGACCTCTACCGGGTCGCGACCATCGCCAACATCGTGCGCTATATCACCGCGCCCGACGGCAGCCACCACATCGTCTGCCAGGGCGTGCAGCGCGCACGCCTCCTCGACTTCCTGCCGGGGACGCCGTTTCCCGTTGCGCGCTTCCAGCAGATCCCCGAGCCGACCACGACCTCGCCCGAGATCGAGGCGCGCGCCCTGAACCTGCAGCGTCAGGCCATCGAGGCCATCGAGCTGCTGCCGCAGGCGCCGCCCGAGCTGGCCGCGATGTTCCAAGGCACCAGTGCGCCCGGCGCGCTGGCGGACCTGGCGACCTCGTTCATGGACATCAAGCCGCAGGACAAGCAGGAGGTGCTGGAGACCATCGACCTCGTTTTGCGCGTCGAGAAGGTGTCCAAGCACCTGGCCGAGCGATTGGAGGTGCTGCGCATCTCCAACGAAATCGGCCAAAAGACCAAGGCCTCCTTCGACGAGCGGCAGCGCGAGGCGATCCTGCGCGAGCAGATGGCGACCATCCAGCGCCAGCTCGGTGAAGGCGATGGCAAGGCCGCCGAGGTCGCCGAGCTGACGGCTGCCATCGCCAAGGCCAAGATGCCGCCCGAGGCCGACGCACACGCCAAGAAGGAGCTGCGCCGCTACGAGCGCATGCCGGAGGCCGCCGGCGAAGCCGGCATGGTCCGCACCTATCTGGACTGGCTGATCGAGCTGCCCTGGGCGCTGCCTGCGGAGAAGCCGATCGACATCAAGGAGGCGCGAGCCATCCTCGACGCCGACCATTTCGGCCTGGAGAAGATCAAGAGCCGGATCATCGAATATCTGGCGGTCCGCAAGCTCGCCCCGCAGGGCAAGGCGCCGATCCTGTGCTTCGTCGGTCCGCCCGGCGTCGGCAAGACCTCGCTTGGCCAATCCATCGCCCGCGCGATGGACCGTCCCTTCGTCCGCGTCAGCTTAGGCGGCGTGCACGACGAGGCCGAGATCCGCGGCCACCGGCGCACCTATATCGGTGCGCTGCCGGGCAACATCATCCAGGGCATCAAGAAGGCCGGCGCGCGGAACTGCGTCATGATGCTGGACGAGATCGACAAGATGGGCCGTGGCGTGCAGGGCGATCCCTCGGCCGCCATGCTGGAGGTGCTCGACCCCGAGCAGAACGGGACGTTCCGGGACAATTACCTCGGCGTGCCTTTCGATCTGTCGCGCGTGGTGTTCATCGCGACCGCCAATATGCTGGACCAGATCCCGGGCCCGCTGCTGGACCGCATGGAGCTGATCAGCCTCGCCGGTTACACCGAGGACGAGAAGCTCGAGATCGCGCGGCGCTATCTGGTGCGGCGGCAGCTGGAGGCCAACGGCCTCTCGGCCGAGCAGGCCGAGATCGAGCCGGAGGCGCTGAAGCTGGTGGTCAAGGGCTACACCCGCGAGGCCGGCGTGCGTAACCTCGAGCGCGAGATCGGCAAGCTGTTCCGGCATGCTGCGGTGCAGGTCGCCGAGGGCACGGCCGCCAAGGTCGTGATAGCGGCGAAGGATATCGTCACCGTGCTCGGCCAGCCGCGGTTCGAAGGCGAGATCGCCCAGCGCACCAGCATTCCGGGCGTGGCCACGGGCCTTGCCTGGACGCCGGTCGGCGGCGACATCCTGTTCATCGAGGCATCAAAGGTGCCCGGCAAGGGCGGCATGATCCTGACCGGTCAGCTCGGCGACGTCATGCGCGAGAGCGTGCAGGCTGCGATGACGCTGGTGAAAAGCCGTGCCTCGCAGCTCGGCATCGATCCGCAAGTGTTCGAGAAGAGCGACATCCACGTTCACGTGCCCGCGGGAGCAACCCCGAAGGACGGGCCCAGCGCGGGCGTTGCGATGTTCACGGCGCTGACGTCCCTGCTCACCAACCGCACCGTGCGCAGCGACACCGCCATGACCGGCGAGATCTCGCTGCGCGGCCTGGTGCTGCCGGTCGGCGGCATCAAGGAGAAGGTGGTCGCAGCCGCGGCCGCCGGCCTGAAGCGGGTGATGCTGCCGGCGCGCAACAAGCGGGACTATGACGACATCCCGAAGAGCGCGCGGGACAACCTCGAATTCATCTGGCTGGAGCGTGTCGACGAAGCCATCGCCGCGGCGCTCGAACCGGTTGAGGCCCAAGTCAACGCGAAAGTCGAAGCGGCGGAGTGACGCGATGAAGAAACTGCTGGAGAAAGCGAAGGGATCGCGGAAGACGCAGCGGCTGCGCCAAATGCTCGATCGCGCGATCGACCGGCTTCGCGATGCGCTGGCGGCGCCCGGGCGGCAGCTTCAACCCATTCCGGTCAGGGTGAAGCGCCGCAAGGGTTGAGCCCTCCGTCTCAAGTCCTCGCGGCTGCCCCAAACAAAAGGCCCCCTTACCCAAGGGGGCCTTGCGTCGTTAGCCCACGGCGTCCTTGGCCGCCTTGACCGGGCGGGCGCGGACGATCTTGCGGGCCGGCTTGGCCTTGAACATCATCTCTTCACCCGTGAACGGGTTGGTGCCCTTGCGCGCCTTGGTCGCGGGCTTCTTGATGACCACGAACTTGGCGAAGCCCGGCACCAGGAACAGGCCGTTCTTCTTGAGCTCCTTGTGACCGACGTCGGTCAGCGTCTCCATGACGTTCTTGACGTCGCGCTTGGAAAGCTCTGTGGCGGTCGCAATCTTTTCGATCAACTGCGATTTGGACATTTGGGTTGCCATCGTGTCTCCTCTGATTCGTGACGGCTGCATATTAGACCAACCGGCGAAGGCCTATAGCCTTCTGCACAGTTTTGTCGCGATTTTACGGGCTTTTTTGGCCCTCTGTGGCAAAAAACCCTGCATTTTAGCCACTTCCAGTGCGGAAGGAGCCTTGAGCAGCGGATTTTGCCTTGTTTCAAAGGCCCGCACGACATCTTGCTAGAACTGATTCGCCGCCTTCGACAAGCGACGACCGGCCTCTTTGTGCAAGGAAGCGCGCGATTCACCCTGAAAAATAAGGGTTGGATCGAAGTCGCCGGTCTTCCTCCCCGTAAGAACAGGGAGAAAGTGCGAGCAATTGGCTAGACGCGCTCGATGATGATGGCGGGCGCCATGCCGCCGGCGGCGCACATGGTGACGAGACCACGCCTGAGATCGCGCCGTTCGAGCTCGTCGAGCACGGTGCCGATCAGGATCGAGCCGGTGGCGCCGATGGGATGGCCGAGGGCGATCGAGCCGCCATTGACGTTGACCTTGGCGCGGTCGAGCTGGAGGTCGCGGATATATTTTTCCGCCACCACCGCAAAAGCCTCGTTGATCTCGAACAGGTCGATGTCGTCGACGGTCAAGCCGGCCTTCGCCAGCACCTTGCGCGTGGCCGGCACCGGTGCGTTCAGCATCAGGGTCGGCGAGTCCCCCATATTCGCCATCGCCACCACGCGGGCGCGGGCCTTGAGGCCATGCGCCTTGGCGTAAGCGGGCGAGGCCAAGAGGATCGCCGCGGCGCCGTCGACGACGCCGGACGAATTGCCGGCATGGTGCACGAAGTCGATCTCGAGTTCAGGATATTTCTGCAGGATCAGGCCGCGATAGGTCGTGCCCTTGTCGTCGAGCGCATAGTCGGCGATCCCTGGGAATGCCGGCTTCAGGCTGCTCAGCCCCTCCATCGTGGTCTGCGGCCGCGGATACTCCTCGTGGTCGAGCGCAAGGCTGCCGTCCTCGCGGTGGACCGGCACGAGGCTCTTCTTGAAATACCCGTTCGCCATCGCGTGCGCGGCACGTTTCTGACTCTCCAGCCCGAGCGCGTCGACATCCCTTCGGGTAATGCCTTCCAGCGTCGCGATCGCATCCGCGCAGACGCCCTGATGCGACTGCGGATGCCGCGCGCGCAGACGCAGATTGCCGTTGTCCATCATCATCGGACCCGAGCCGCGGCGTCCCTCCATCGACATCATCTCGCAGCCGCCGGCGATGACGAGGTCTTCCGCGCCCGCCATGATCGAGCTTGCGGCCATGTTGACGCTGGTGATGCCGCTTCCGCAGAAGCGGTCGAGCGTCACGGCGCTGGCGCGCACGTCGTAGCCGGCATCGAGCGCCGACATCCGGCCGAGATCACCGCTTTGAGTCGCGACCTGCGCGCTGCAGCCCCAGACGATGTCGTCGACGTCGGCGGTGTCGATGCCGGTACGCTCGGCGAGCGCGCGCAGCACGGTTGCGCCCAGCTGCTGCGGATGAATGCCCGACAGTGCCCCCTTGCCGGCCTTGCCGACGCCGCGCGGGGTCCGGCAGGCATCGATGATGAGTGCGTCGGTCATGGGCGCTGTCCTCTTGTTATGAGTGTTGAGGACAGTTCTGAATAACGGGGAGAGGAGAGTCAATCAGCGTTGCAGATGTCACTCGCACGGATTTTCCGTTGCGCGGTTGGCCCACGAAGCTTCGGCGACGTCATGGCCGGGCCATGTCCCGGCCATCCAGTCTTAGCCAATGGAACGAAGAACGTGGATGCCCGGGACAAGCCCGGGCATGACGACCTCTGGGCGAGGAATGCAATCACGCCCCCGCCGCGTTCTTCGCGATCACGTTGCGGTAGAAGCTGGCGCTGAGTTTCGGTGTGCGCACCTGCGTATCGAAATTGACGTGATAGAGCCCGAAGCGCTTGTTCAGGCCATAGACCCACTCGAAATTGTCCATCAGGCTCCAGAGGAAATAGCCGCGCACCGGCACGCCTTCGGCCGTGGCGCGCTGGAGCTGGGCGAGATAGTTGCGCAAATACATGATGCGATCGGTGTCGTAGATCTTGCCGTCGGGCGTCACGACGTCGTCGCCGGAGGCGCCGTTCTCGCTGATATAGATCGCATCCGTCTTCCATATCTTTGCCGCCAGCTTCGGCACCCAGTAGATCGTCTCGGGTCCGACGCGCAGCCAGTCCGAATTCATGTGCGGGAACGATTTCGGAATCGGCAGCGGCATGAAGCCCGCGCCCTGGTCGGACGCCACCACGTAGTGCTGCGGCGCGTAGATGTTGAGGCCGAGGAAATCGACCGGCGAGGAGATGATCTTCAGCTCCGCATCGGTGTATTTGGGCGCGTTGGGCCCGGCGAATTTCAGGAAGGCATCGGTATAGCGGCCTGTCATGATGACGTTGAGATAGCCGGCGTTCATCTCACGCAACGCGATCTCGGCAGCGCGAACGTTTTCCGGCGTGTCGATCGCTGGCGCGCAGGCATCGACGTTCTCGGCCGGCCCGACCCTGGTGCCGCGGCGGCCGTGGGCGCGCACCGCCTGCACCGCGAGCCCGTGGGCCAGCGCGCTGTTGTGCCTGATCTGGTTGACCTCGGCTTGCGGCAGCTTCAGGCCCGGCGCGTCGATGCCGATGCCGTAGCCGAAATAGACGAAGCGGCCGCTCTCGTTCAGCGTGAAGACGTTCTTGACGCGATCGGTCAGATGCTCGGCGACATAGGCCGCGTAGTCGCCGAAGATCTTGCAGGTCTCCGTCGAGCGCCAGCCGCCGAAGCGATCCTCAAGCGATTGCGGCAGGTCCCAATGATAGAGCGTCAGCCACGGCTCGATGCCGTTCTTCAGGAGCTCGTCAATGAGCCGGTTGTAGAAGTCGAGCCCCTTCGGATTGGGCCTGCCGTCGCCGTCCGGAAACAGCCGCGGCCAGGCCACCGAGAAGCGGTAGGCCTTGCAGCCGAGCTCCTTGATGAGCGCGATGTCCTCCTTGTAGCGGTGATAGTGCTCATTGGCGCGGTCGCCAGTGGTGCCGTCCTCGATCTTGCCGGGGATGCGCACGAACTTGTCCCAGATCGAGGCCCCTCGCCCGTCCTCGTTGACCGCGCCCTCGACCTGGTAGGACGAGGTCGCCGTGCCCCAGACGAAGCCGGCCGGAAAGCCGGCGCGCGGCGCTGCTGCCGGCCTCGCTTCGGCCGCATCGAGCGAACCGGTCAGGCCGGCTGCGGACAGCCCCGCGAGTTTCGCGAACCGGCGACGCGAGACCTTGTCCGACATTGATGCTTCTCCGCTTCAGGGCCTGTTGCGGGCGCACAATGGCGAGTTCAGGGCGGTTTGAGAAGCAAGCTTTGGGAGAAACCGGATGCAGAATCGCGCGGCCCGGGGCACGACAGATGGATGCCGGGCCAACTGCCCCGCGTGCTCCCCGGCTCAGCGCGGGCGCTTCGGCAACTTTGGCAACTTGGCGGGGTTGAACGCCGGGCGCTGCTCGGCTCGCTGTTCACGTGCCGGCGGCGGTTCGGTGAGAATGAGCGTTCCCTGGAGAATCATTCCCGGCACTTGTTGTGCCGTCGCGGTGTAAGTCGCGATCTTGCCGGGGCAGTTTCCCTCGATGTCCAAAGTGAGCTCGTCTTCCACGCCGAACACCGTTGCACGACCGTCGGTATGGCGCTTCGTCGACACGGTGGCGGTGAAGCGATCTCCATCGACCTGACAGGAGCCGTGATAGGTCATCAGGCTGTCACGGCCCCAGATCTGTCCGTCTGCGACATGGACGATCCCGGTCCCCTGATCGAGCGGCGTCTTGTACCACGCCGCATATGTCCCGTCCTTCAGCATGGGAGCAGTCTCCCCTGGCATTCCCCGACCATAATCCGCATGATTAGCGCTAAGAAAGCGTTAATTTCGCGGCCCGTTCCATTCCGGTCTGTCCTTGCGCAGCTCGGCTTCGAGCTCCTCGACGATGTCGTGAAGCAGACACGCGGCCAGCGGATCCGTCACCTCCCGCTCCAAACGCCGATAGCGGGCGATCCGGCATTCCTGCTCTCTCAATTGATGCTCTGTCATCACGCGGGCCCTCCGTCGAGTTGACGCGGAGAGTGCCGGGCAGTTTCGTTAAAGTTTTCAGATCATTTTTGATGGTTTCTGATTGGTAAAGACAGCGCTGCGCGGAACGGGACCAAAGCATAGCCAGGGCGCTATCGCCTCTACGTGGACAGACGAAGCCAGACGTCCTTGCTTGCCAGCGTGCCGTTGGGCGTTGCGATCTCCATGTCCACGACGTGGAGGGAACCGGGCTCGTCTGCATAGATGTACTTGAGATGCCACATCAGACCCAGGTCCGGTGAAACGACAAAATCGTCCAATGCGTCCGTGATATCTCGAACCGCCTCGCGGTGCGTCAAGGGCGCGGAAAACATCGCATCGATCAGGTCGGCGAGGCTCATGCCCTCGACGAGCATCAGTCGCGCGATCTCGTCGCCGTAGACGTGCCGAAGCGCTGAAACGATCGCAGCGACGGCATCCGGATTCTTCAACGACACGGCAAAGCAGGCCTCCGAAGCTATCATGCCGGAGGCGGAATATTCTGCAAGATCAGCGAGCACTCCAGCAGAGCAATGGACGCGGCGTCCGAGAGCGCGGCTGAGCCGGGCTCAGCGAGCGCGGGTCGGTGAGCTCGGCGCCACCGTTGCTGCGCTTAGGCAAGGCCTCGCGGTCGGCGCCGCGACCGTGCTTCCGATTGCACGCCCGGCGTGCTTCTGCTATCTTGAGGTACGTGCCTCATTTCACCTCGCCGGCCGCCGGAGAGTCGGCCCCGCCGCAACGATGCGGATGGCGGCTGATCGCCGCGCAGCTTGGGGTGAGACGTGCGTCCAATTTGGGCACAAGCAGAGTTGGCCTTCATCAAGGGCCGACCGCCTTAGGGAGGATAATATGCAGCGTCTCTTGGTTGCAGGTGTCTCTATTGCCTTCGCGATAGCATCGGGTGTCGGCTCGGCCGGTGCGGCAGACAAGAAGGTTCTGGCCTTCGTCGTCAACGGCGCATCCGACTTCTGGAAGATCGCTGAGGCCGGCGTGAAGAAGGCGCAGGGCGAGCTACCCAACTACGACCTCCAGTTCAAATATCCGGAACAGGCTGCGGCCGCCGTGCAGCAGCGCGTGATGGACGACCTCGTCGCCGCCGGCGCCGCCGGCATCATGGTCAGCGCGGTCGATCCGAAGAACCAGACCGATCACCTCAACAAGGTTGCGTCCCAGACGGTGCTGTTCACCACCGACAGCGACGCGCCGCAGTCCAAGCGCGTGGCCTATATCGGCTCCTCCAACACCGATCTCGGCAAGGAGGCAGGAAAGCTGATGGTCAAGGCGCTGCCTAACGGCGGCAAATGTGTCGGCTTCGTCGGCCTACCCGGCGCCGACAATGCGCGCGAGCGCATCGAAGGCGTGAAGGAGACGATCAAGGGCTCGAAGGTCGAGCTCGTCGATGTCCGCGGCGACGAGATCGACCAGACCCGCGCCAAGCGCAACGTCGAGGACATCCTTGCTGCGATGCCCGATGTGAGCTGCCTCGTCGGCTTTTATTCCTACAATACGCCGCGCATCTACGAGGTGCTCAAGGAAGCCGGCAAGCTCAACAAGATCAAGATCATCGGCTTTGACGAGGATCCGATCACGCTCGGCGGCGTCAAGGAAGGCAGCATCGTCGGCACGGTGGTACAGCAGCCGTTCGAATGGGGCTATCAGGGCATGAAGCTGATGGCGAACTACATCGGCGGCAACAAGTCTGGTGTTCCGGCCAACGGCATCATCATCGTGCCCGGCAAGGTCATCGAAAAGGAGAATGTCGACGACTTCATGGCCTCGATGAAGCAGATGCTGAAGAAATAGGAGCCATCCCCGCTGCCCGAGCCGCAGCCCGCCATGTCAGGACCGTTCCTCGAACTGATTGACATCAGCAAGAGCTATCCTGGCGTGGTCGCGCTCGATCGAGTCAGTTTGCAGGTGTCGCCCGGCGAGGTCATTGCGCTGATCGGCGAGAACGGCGCCGGCAAGTCGACGCTCATGCGCGTGCTTGGCGGGGTCGTGGAGCCGAGCGGCGGCGTCATCCGTGTGGACGGCGCCGCGCGAAGCTCGCTCACCGTGGCGGATGCGATCAAGGCCGGCATCGCCTTCGTCCATCAGGAGCTGAACCTCTTCGACAATCTGGACGTCGCCGCCAACGTCTTCATCGGCCGCGAGCCCGTGCGCGGCGGGCCCTTGCGGCTGATCGACCGCAAACGGATGCATGCCGGCGTCGCTCCGCTGCTCGATCGGCTGGGCTGCGATTTCGCCGCCGATGCGCCGCTCGCTGAATTGTCGCTGGCGCAGCGCCAACTCGTCGAGATCATGAAGGCGCTCTCGCTCGATGCTCGTCTCGTCATCATGGACGAGCCGACCTCGAGCCTGACGCTCACGGAGACCGACCGCTTGATGCGGATCGTCGCCGGCCTGAAAGCCCACGGGGTCAGCATCATCTTCATCACCCATCGGCTCAACGAGGTGATGCAGTGCGCCGATCGCGCGGTCGTGCTGCGTGACGGCCGCGTGGTAGGCACACTGACGCGCGCGGAGCTCTCGCCGGCGGCGATGATCCGCCTGATGATCGGCCGCGACCTGAAATCGCTTTACGTTCCCCCGGCCGCCCCCCCTGGGGACAGCGTGCTCCAGATCATCGATGCCGCCACCGACACCTACCCCGACCGCACCGTGAGCCTGTCGGTCCGCCGCGGCGAGATCCTCGGGCTTGCCGGCCTCGTCGGGTCCGGCCGCACGGAGCTCGCGCGCGCCGTCTTCGGCATCGACCGATTGCGTGGCGGCGCGATCAGACTAGATGGCGAACTGATCCGTATCGCAAACCCGAGAGCCGCCATCGAGCAAGGCATCTATCTGGTTCCGGAGGACCGCAAGGGCTCGGGCCTGTTGCTCGACGTCTCGATCACCGAGAACATCTCGCTGCCCGATCTCGCGTCCTATTCGCGCTTCTGGCTGGTGGATACGGCGCGCGAGAAGGAGAATGCGATGCGCCAGCGGGAGCGTCTCAATATCCGCGCACCCGACGTCGAGACCGCCGTCGGCTCTCTGTCCGGAGGCAATCAGCAGAAGGTCGTGCTCGCCAAATGGCTGTCGATGCGGCCGAAGGTCCTGATTTTCGACGAGCCGACGCGTGGCGTTGACGTCGGAGCCAAGCAGGAAATCTACGACATGCTGCGCCGTCTGACCGACGCCGGCGTCGCGATCCTGATGATCTCCAGCGACATGGAGGAGGTGATCGGGATCAGCGACCGGATCGCGGTCATGCATGAAGGCGCGATCTCGGGCTTCCTTGATCGCAGCCAGTTCAGCGAGCACAATGTGCTGCAGCTTGCCGTCGGTCACGCAATTGAGCCGGAGGGACCTTGAGCAAGAAAGACCTGAGCCTTCTGGTCCTGATCCTCTTGGTCGGGACCGTCGTCGCCCTCATCAATCCGAGATTCCTGTACGTTGGCAACCTCTCCAATACCGCCAACCAGGTCGGGCTGTTCGGCATCTTCTCCATCGCGCAAGCCTTCGTCATCATCATCGGCGGAATCGAACTGTCGGTTGGTTCCGTGATCGCATTGCTGGGCGTCCTGTTCATCGACCTCATCGTCAATCACGACGTCGACTGGTTGGTGGCAACCGCCATCATCGTTGCGGCCGGGCTCGTGATCGGCCTGGTTCATGGCACGCTGGTGACCAGGATGCGGATCCAGGCTTTCGTGGTAACGCTGTGCGGCCTCCTGATCTATCGCGGCGCGGCACGCTATTATACCGAGGACGCGACGGCGGGGTTCGGCTTCGGTGCGAGCTTTCCGATGCTGGAATGGCTGGCCGCTGGCCGCACCAACGTCCTCGGCTTTCCGCTGCCGCACAGCGTGGTGGCGCTTGGCGTAGTGACCATCATCGCTTGGGTGGTGCTGCACCGCTCCGTGTTCGGCCGCTATCTCTATGCCGTCGGCAAGAACGAGGAGGCGGCACGCTACTCCGGCATTCGCTCCAGCCGCGTGATCATCTCGGCCTATGTCATTTGCGGCGGGCTGACAGCATTTTCAGCCATCCTGATCGCGATGTACACCCGTTCGATTTCGCCGGCCGTGCACGGCTCGTTCTACGAGCTCTACGCCATCGCCGCCGCTGTGCTCGGCGGCTGCTCCTTGCGCGGCGGCGAAGGCTCGATCATCGGCGTCGTGCTCGGCACCGTGCTGCTCCAGATGCTACAGAATCTGGTCAACCTGCTGGGCATTCCGAGTTCGCTCAATTTCGCAGTGATGGGAACGGTGATCCTGGCCGGAGTGCTCGGCGATCAGTATCTGGTGCAGCGACGCCACCGCGTGGGCGCGGCCAAAGGCCGAGGGCAGGCGAGCGCCGCGGCCGTACCGATCGAGAAGATGAAGGCGGAGTGAAAGCGGCGGTTTGCGGGGGCGTACGTCCGACACAGACGGGTCAATCACGAGGGGACGCCAGCACTTCCAGAGTATCTAGTCTAGAACGTCACCCGCATCCCCGCGTAGAACGCGCGCGGCCTGGCCGGGCTCAGCGAGCGCGGGTCGGTGAACTCGGCGCCGCCATTGGTGAAGTTGGGCAAGGCCTCGCGATCGAAGAACTGTCCATAGGTCGCGTAGCGCTTGTCGAAGATGTTGTCGACGCGGCCGTAGAGCTGGACGTTCTTCGTCACCTGGTAGGAGGTGTGGAGATTGAACACGGTATAGGACGGCAGCTTGGCATATTGGTTGGACTCGTCGCCGACCAGATATTGGCTGGAGACGAACAGCGCGTTGCCGCCGACCTTCCAGACGTCGGTCAGGGCGTAATCGACGCCGACCTTGACGCGGTGGCGCGGGATCGCGGGGATCTGGTTGCCGGGCCTGACCTGGATGGTCTCGGTGGCGTCATCGGCAAACGGGCTTTCCGAGCCGAGCTCGAGCGGATCGAGGAAGCGCGCGTCGACGAAGGCGTAGCTCGCCTGGAACTGGAGCGTCGGCGACTTGATGTTGACCTCGGCCTCGAGGCCTTGCCGCCGCGTCCGGCCGACATTGGTGAAATAGCCGAAGCCCGTGCGCCCGACGACGGGGACCGCGACGATGTCGTCATAGTTGGTGGCGCGAAAGCCGCCGATTTTCCAACCGAGAGTGCCGATATTCAGCTCCTTGGTGCCGCGGAAGCCGGCCTCCACGGTCTTGGAGACGACCTGCTTCAATGGCGGATCCGCAACCAGGAAGGCCGCGATGAGGCAGGGCCGGGCCGGATCTGCGCAGCCAAGCTCGAGCGGGGTCGGCACGCGGTTGGCCTCGGAATAGCCGGCATAGGCGGTCAGTCCCGGCGTGATCTTGTAGGTGCCCCCGATCATCGGATTGAAGCGGGTGAAGGTGTGATCGCCGTTGAGCGCGGTGCCGAGCTGGTCCTCCAGCGAGATCCGCGCCGCGTTGAAGCGACCGCCGCCGGTGATCGCGAAGGCGTCCGTGACGTTGAACGTGTCCATCGCGTAGAGGCCATTGTATTGATTGACGGTCCGCAACGAGACGGGGCCGGCCACGGGATCTGCCGTGGGAGTCGCCCCCAGGAAAACGCCGCTGCCGCTGACGACGTAATTCTCACCCATCGAGCCGATCTCGGCGGTCGCGTTGTAGCGCGTCACGCTGGCGTCATAGGCTGCGCCCACCACGAAGCGGTTGTCATGGCCGAACAGTTGATCGGTGTTGGTAGCCTGCCCTGACACGCCGAACGTGGTCGAACGGATCGAGCTCCGATCGATCTCGCCGAGAATCGTTCCCGGTGCGAAGGGATTGGCGAGCTGCACGCCGCCTGCGCCGTTGGCGGGCGTGGCGTCATCGCCGAAGCAGAGCAGCGCCGGATCGGCGCATTCCTGCACGTCGGTCGGATTGCCGTCGACGAGCTTCTGCTCGTACCTGCGCACATGCGCGGTACTTTCGAGCGTCCAGGTCGGCGTCGCATCGACCTTTCCGGTCAGATTGAGATAGCCGACACGGTTGGACGTCGTCTGCGGGGTGGTGTAGGTCGCGCCCCAATATTTGTCGAGCAGTTCGGCCGGGACGGTGGCGCTGGCGCCGAAATCGTTCTTGGCGACGCCCATATTGGCATGGAATTCGCTGTCGCCGGCCTTGTAGCCGATATCGCCGTAGAACCGCCGCACGGTGGATTGAGAGTAGTTGCGGAAGCCGTTGTCGCGCAGGCCTTCCAGCGCGGCATAGACGGCGTAATTGTTGTCGACCTGCTTGCCCCATTGCGCCGAGCCCTGGATGCGGCCGAACGAGCCACCCATCAGATCGAGTTCCGCACCCTGATAGTTGAAGCCGTCCTTCATTTGCAGATTGAGCGCGCCGCCCAGGGCGTTGAGGCCGAAGGCGGGATTGTTGGTCACCAGCGTCACCGACCTGATCGCGGCGGTGGGGATAAGGTCCCAATTGACCGCGTCAGAGAAGGCCTCGTTGATGCGGACGCCGTTCTGATACACCGCAAGGCCCTGCGGCGTGCCCGTCACGGGTGAGGCGACGAAGCCGCGGAATTCGACATCCGGCTGGAACGGATTGCCGGTGACCTCGGTGATGTTGACGCCGGCGATGTTGTCGCGGAGCGCGTCGGTGACGTTCAGCGAACCGGTGCGCTTGATCTGGCTCGGATCGACGGCGTTGATCGCCGACGGCACCTTGTCGACATCAAGACCTCTGCCGATGCCGGGCGCGGTGGGGTAGACGTAAAGGCGTGTCCTGGGGCTGGCTGACGCCGGCGCCCCTATGCGCGCGACCGGTCGCGCCGGTGAGACGCGCCTCGCCGCCGAAGGCGGCGGCGCCGCCACCTCGACCGGCGGCAAATTCTGGACGTTGGTCTCCTCGTCTTGCGCGGCCCCCGCGGGGCTCGCGAAGAGCATCCCGGACACCAGACCGGTCGACACCGAAGCCATCAACAAACGACGCTTGAACCAAAGAACCTTGCCCATCCCCGCCTTCCCATCCGTGACCACCGGCTGTTTTGACCTTCGCCGATTGGTCGGGACGAGTGTAATCGGAGGCAAGTCGCGCGCCAGCCACAAAAGGTCGGGCAATATCCGCACCCGTTTTCCCGACCAAATCGGGAATTATTCCCGATCGCCTCGGGCGCGGTCAGGCGGCCGCGGTTGGAACCAGCGCCTCCACCGTCAAGCCGCCTGCGCCGGAGACGACGTTGAGCGTGCCACCGAGTGCCAGAATCCGCTCACGCATGCCGACGAGGCCGAAGCCGAGCTTCTGGCCCGGCTCCATGCCGCGGCCATTGTCGCTGACCCGGACCCGGGCGCAGCAGCGGCCATCGTGAGCCGATTGCTCCGCCGGTTCGATGACGACATTGACCGCGGTCGCGCTGGCGTGGCGGAACACATTGGTAAGCGCCTCCTGCACGATGCGGTAGATCGTGAGATCGGCCGTCTCGCCCGTGGGCCCGAGCGCGGGTGAGATCACGGTCTCGATCGCGACATCGGGATGCGATTCCCGCCACAGCCGCGACAGCGATTCCAGGGCCTGACGCAGGCCGAGCTCGGCGAGCCCGACGGGACGGAGGCGCTCCAGCACGCGGCGATTGAACTGCTGCAGCGCGTTGATCTGCTCCAGCATGGCGCTGCCGTGTTTTCGCACGGCCTCCGCATTGGGAACGCGTCCATCCGCCTGCTTCGCCAGCGCGCCGGCATGGGCGCGCAACGAGAACAGATACGGCCCGAACTCGTCGTGGAGCTCGCGCGCGATCTCCTTCCGCTCGATATCCTGAAGCGACACCGCACGCTCGGCAAGACGCCGCTTGTCCTCGACCGCCGCATGAAGCGTTGCGGCAAGGTGGTTGAGTTTGGTGCAGATCGCGGCGAGCTCCGGCGCGCCGCCCGGCGTGACTCGGGCCTCATAATGTCCACCTTCGAGCTTCCCCATCGCCTCCGCCAGCGATTGCAGCGGCGCCAGCGCCCGGCCGACCACATTCATCATCAAGAAAAACAGCGCCAGTGCGATCACCGAGCCGACCTCGAGCTGGGTCACGATGCCGTCCCAGATCTCGGCGATCTCGTCATCGGGATGCGAGGTGATCAGGAGCGAGCCGGGCCTGCCGTGGATCGACACCGGAACGCTCACTGCGGTCTGGTCGGGATGAACCAGGCTGACGAACCAGGCCGGCGGCCCGCGCGTGTCGGCATCGGCGTCGGCCCGCGGCGGCGTCAGCGGATGGCCGCCGGCGTCCCGGAGCGTGATGCTGACATGACGCAGACGGCTGAGATCGCGTGCGATCTGGTTCAGCCTGGCATCCGGATCGGGTGCCTCGTTGAGGTCGGCCACGATCATTTCGATGAACTCGCGCGCCAGGCGGATCACGCTCTGGTCCTCGGCCTGCACGCGGGGGCCAGCCTCCGCGACCTGGCGGCCGATATTGACCGCGAGCCCCAGCGCCAGCAGCAGTGCCAGCAAGAGGTTGATCCGCCCGCGCAAGGATAGATTTTGCCACATGGGTGTCGCTCGTGCCTCGCGAAGCTCTGCCCGCCGCTGTCCGACGACGTTGACAGGGGCGGAGCGGCGGATATCTAATCGGAAGCGTACAGCAATCCCGGCCGGGTTGCATGAGGCGAGCTCGGACACATCGCTCACGCGCCTGTCCCAGGTCGGTATCATGCGGCGCAGAATAGGCGAGTTTTGTCACAGGGAACGCGCTGTCACGGGGAACGCCTATGCGTATTCTGATCGTCGATGATCATCCCATCGTCGCCTCCGGCTGCCGCGCCGTGCTGGCCGACGAGGGCGAGATCGAGATTTTGGAGGCCGCCGACGCCGAAGAGGGCGAGTGCGTCTTCATCGTCGAGCGTCCCGACCTCTGCATCATCGACATCAATTTGCCGACCGTCTCCGGATTCGAGCTTGCCCGCCGCATCCTCGAGCGCGCGCCTGAGGCCCGCATCATCATGTTCAGCATGAACGACGACCCGGCCTTCGCCGCGCGCGCGATCGAATGCGGCGCCAAAGGCTACGTCTCCAAGACCGGCGACCCCGACGACCTCGTCGAGGCGATCCGCGCCGTCGGCGGCGGCGGCACGTACTTGCCGAGCGCGATCGCGCGCAGCATCGCCTTCGCCGGACCGACCCTGGCGCAAAGCCCGTTGTCGAAGCTGAACGCGCGGGAGATGGAGATCCTGCGGCTGCTCAGTGCCGGAAAGAGCCTGTCCGAGATCGCCTGGCTGGTGCAGTCGTCGTACAAGACGGTCGCCAACACCTCCTCCATCATGCGCCAGAAGCTCGGGGTGAAGACTTCGGTCGAGCTGGTGCGGTTGGCGATCGACAGCGGTGTCGCCTGACGCACGGGCCGCCGGCCACAAATTCGGTCACACAAGCGTTGCAATGTTGATGTGGTGAGATGCCACGGAGCTAAGGCATGACGATTCAGACTGTCTCGACCAACAAATCCTATGGCGGCGTCCAGGGCGTGTACCGCCATGCGAGCCAGGCGACCGGAACCGACATGGTGTTCTCGGTCTATGTCCCCCCGCATGCCGAAGGCGCGAAGCTGCCCGTGGTCTGGTATCTGTCCGGCCTCACCTGCACGCATGCCAACGTCACCGAGAAGGGCGAATTCCGCAAGGCCTGTGCCGAGCTCGGCCTGATCTTCGTCGCGCCCGACACCTCACCCCGCGGCCCCGACGTGCCAGGCGATGCCAACAACGCCTATGATTTCGGCCTCGGGGCCGGCTTCTATGTCGACGCCACGCAGGAGCCGTTCGCGCGCAATTATCGGATGTGGAGCTACGTGACAGACGAGCTGCCCAAGCTCGTGGCGGGAAATTTTCCCGTCGACGCCAAACGGCAATCGATCATGGGCCATTCGATGGGCGGTCACGGCGCGCTGACGGTGGCGCTGCGCAACCCGCACCGCTATCGCGCGGCAAGCGCGTTCGCGCCGATCGTTGCGCCCTCGCTTGTGCCCTGGGGCATTAAGGCGCTGACCGGCTATCTCGGACCGAACAAGGAGGCCTGGCGCAGCCACGACACTGTGGCGCTGATCGAGGACGGCGCGAAGTTCTCCGGCTTCCTGGTCGATGTCGGCGAGGCCGACAACTTCCTGAAGGAGCAGCTCAAGCCGGAGCTGCTCGAAGCCGCCTGCACCAAGGCGGGCATCCCGCTGACGCTGCGGCGACAGGCGGGCTATGACCATAGCTATTATTTCATCTCGACCTTCATGGGCGATCACCTGCACTGGCATGCGGAGAAGCTGAAGGGGTGATTGCTTCCCCCTCGCCCCGCTTGCGGGGAGAGGGTCGGAGTGAGGGGCTCTCCGCGCAGACGGTCGCAGTTGGGCTCGCGGAGAGCCCCCTCACCCGGAATTTGCTGTCGCCAATTCCGGCCTCTCCCCGCACGCGGGGAGAGGCGAAAAGACACGCCCTACTCCGGCCTGCCGTAATTCGGTGCGAGCAAGCGGTTGCGGATCAGATAGCTCATCGTGCGCGTCCAGGCTTCATCGGTGTTGCCGCGCATGTCGGCGCTCGCCGCGGTGATCATGGCGCCTGTCTTCACGTCGCGCAGATAGACGTTGAGATTGATGATCAGGTTCGAGACCTTCTGCACCATGCCGGTGATCTCGAGGTCTGCTCCGAGCTGGGCGGCGAGCTTGAGATCGCAGCCGCCGCAGGCCTGTAAATTGGCGTGACGAGCCGCGTCCCTGACCGGCGCGATGTCCAGCACCTGGAACCTGCCGGAATCGGTCAATTCCTTACGGAGCTGCTCGCTGATGCGCAGGAGCCGCGCCTCTTCAGGCCTGGAGCCGTAGAACTCCCCGGGCAGGCTGGTGTCGATCAGCTCGAAGTCGAACACGGCCAGCTTCGGCGGGTCGGCGCGCGCGACCGACGGCGTCAACAGCAGAGCAACGATCATCATCGATGCTCGCATGATCGTGATTCCGGACGTGGCGAGCGCGCGGACGAAATGCGGGGTTGCATGGCCTGACAAATTGGTCATGCTTGAAGCAGAGACAATTCTTCACCTGCGGTCAAGCCGGGGAGATCGTCCGGAGGAAACATGATCCGATGGTTGGCCGGTCTGATCGGCTTTGGTCTTGCTGCGACGAGCGCGCTCGCGGCGGAGCCTGCCCTGATCGGCGTCGGCTATCTCGGCGTCGCGGCTCCCCGATCGACGCTGTCGCTGATCGCGCAGCCCGCGGAGAATGACGGCGTCGCTGGCGCGCGCCTCGCGATCGACGACAACAACACTACCGGAAAATTCCTCGGCCAGCGGTTCGCGCTGGAAGAGCGCCGCGTCAAGGAAGGCGAGGACCCGGTGCAGGCCGCGACCGCGCTGGCAGAGAAGAACGGCTTCATCATCACCGACCTGCCGGCCGATGCGCTGCTGAAAGTCTCGGATGCCTTGCGCGACCGTGGCACGCTGCTGTTCAATGCGGGGGCGATCGACGAGCGGCTGCGCGAGGCCGATTGCCGCGCCAACGTGATCCACACCGCGCCGACGCGCGCCATGCTGGCCGATGCACTCGGGCAATATCTGGTGTGGAAGAAGTGGTCCCGCTGGCTGCTGGTGGTCGGCTCGCACGACGAGGACAAGCTGTTCGCGGACGCCCTCCGGCGCGCCGCCGCACGGTTCGGCGCCAAGATCGTGCAGGAGAAGACTTTCGAAGACAAAGGCGGCGCGCGGCGTACCGACAGCGGCGTCACGCTGATCCAGCGCCAGATGCCGGTGTTCACGCAAGGCGCGCCGGCCTACGACGTGCTGGTCGCCGCCGACGAGAGCGAGGTGTTCGGCGGCTACCTGCCCTATCGCACCTGGGATCCGCGGCCCGTCGCCGGCTCGGCCGGGCTCGTGCCGCGCAGCTGGGACGCATCGCAGGACCAGTGGGGCGCGATCCAGATGCAGAACCGCTTCGTCAAGCTCAACTCGCGGCGCATGACGGCGCTCGACATGCAGGCCTGGACCGCGGTGCGCATGATTGGGGAAGCCACCTCGCGCACCAATTCAGGCGACGTCACGAAGGTCACGGACTTCATCAAGGGCCCGGATTTCTCGGTCGCCGCGTTCAAGGGCACGCGATTGACCCTGCGCGACTGGAATTTGCAGCTGCGCCAGCCGATCCTCTTGGTCGACGGCCGCATGGTGGTGTCGGTCTCGCCGCAGGAGGGGTTTCTGCACCAGGTCTCCGAGCTCGATACGCTCGGCTATGATCGTCCGGAGAGCAAATGCAAGCTGAAGTGAGCAATTTGAGATGAGATCAAGCTGGCACCGTGACGATGCTGCGCCCCCTCCCCCGCTTGCGGGGGAGGGTTGGGGAGAGGGTGTCTCCGCAAGCGATAGCCCCCGAGAGGAGAGAGCCCTCTCCCGCATCGCATCTTGCGATGCAATGCGACCTCCCCCGCAAGCGGGGGAGGTGAAGACAGCCCGCGGACAGATGTCGCGCATCCTCGCAACGCCGTTGCTGGTCACCCTCATACTGGCGGCAGCGCCCGCGCATGCCTTCATCGCCTATGTCTCGAACGAGAAGAGCAATACGGTAACGGTGATCGACACCGACAGCTGGACCGTGACCAAGACCATCAAGGTCGGCCAGCGTCCCCGCGGCATCGATTTCACGCGCGACGCCAAGTTCGTGATGGTCGCGGTCGGCGACGACGACACCATCCAGATGATCGACGCCAAGACGCAGAGCGTCGTGGACAGCCTGCCCTCAGGCCCCGACCCGGAATTGTTCGCCCAGGATGCGGCCGGCAAGATTCTCTATGTCGCCAACGAGAACGACAACACGGTGACCGTGATCGACCTAGAAAAGCGTGTCCGGCTCGGCGACATCCAGGTCGGCGTCGAGCCCGAGGGCATGACCATCAGTCCCGACGGCAAGACGCTGATCAATACGTCGGAAACGACCAACATGGCGCATTTCATCGACACGGCCTCGCGCCAGATCGTCGCCAACGTGCTGGTCGATGCGCGGCCGCGCTTTGCCGAGTTCAAGCACGATTCGTCCGAAGTGTGGGTCTCCTCCGAGATCGGCGGCACCGTCTCGATCATCGATCCCAGGAAGCACGAAGTGATCGGCAAGGTCACGTTCGAGATTCCGGGCCTGCGGAAAGAGGCGATCCAGCCGGTCGGCATCGGCATGACCAAGGACGACAAGACCGCCTTCGTCGCGCTCGGACCGGCCAACCGCATCGCCGTGGTCGATGTCGCCTCGCGCAAGGTGACGAAATACCTGCTGGTCGGGCAGCGGGTCTGGCACATGGCGTTCACGCCCGACGAAAAATATCTGCTGACCACCAACGGCGTCTCGAACGACGTCTCCGTCATCGATGTCGCCGCGCAGAAGGTGATCAAGACCATTCAGGTGGGCGAACTGCCCTGGGGCATCGCGATCGCGCCATGACCAGCCCTGCTCCGATTCCCGAACCACAGGGGGCGCCGAGGCCAGCAGCGGCCACGGCGCCGGCGCTGTCGATCGACGGCGTCAGCCATGCCTATGGTCCGCGCCGGGCGTTGATCGACGTCTCCTTCAATGTGCAGCCGGCAAGCTTTACCGCCCTGCTCGGCCTTAACGGCGCCGGCAAGAGCACGCTGTTCTCGCTCATCACGCGCCTGTTCGGCATCCAGTCCGGCCGCGTCGGAATCTTCGGTCATGACATCAGCAAGAGCCCCGGCGAGGCGCTGCGGCTGCTGGGGGTCGTGTTCCAGCCGCGCACGCTCGATCTCGACCTGTCGCTGACGCAGAACCTGCTCTATCACGCCGCACTCCACGGCATCGGCCGGAGCGACGCCGCAGCGCGCAGCGCCGAGCTGCTCGGCCGCATCGGGCTCGAAGAGCGCGCCGGCAGCAAGGTGCGCGATCTCTCCGGCGGACAGATGCGGCGGCTGGAGATCGCGCGGGCGCTGCTGCACCGGCCGCGGCTATTGTTGCTCGACGAGCCGACGGTCGGCCTCGATGTCAAGGCGCGCGCCGACATCATCGGCCAGGTCCGCCAGCTCGTCACGGAACAAGGCATCGGCGTGCTCTGGGCCACGCACCTGTTCGACGAGATCATGCCCAGCGACGACCTCGTGGTGCTGCACCAGGGCAAGGTGCTGGCGCGGGGGCCGATGAGCCGCGTCGTCACCGAGGCCGGCGCCCAGGACGTCAACACCGCCTTCATGCGCCTGACCGGCGCGCAAACCATGCCGGGAGGCGGCGCATGAGCAGCATCACGGCGCGCGAGGCCCGGCGCGGCTTCTCATTTGCCGAGTACATGACCTGCCTCACCGGCATCGTCTGGCGCGAAGGCCTGCGCTTCCTGCATCAGCGCGAGCGCTTCGTGTCGGCCCTGGTGCGGCCGCTGGTGTGGCTGTTCATCTTCGCCGCCGGCTTCCGCCAGGTGCTCGGCATCTCCATCATCCCGCCCTACGAGACCTACATCCTCTACGAGGTCTATATCGCGCCCGGGCTGATGGCGATGATCCAGCTCTTCAACGGCATGCAATCCTCGCTGTCGATGGTCTATGACCGCGAGATGGGCAACATGCGCACGCTGCTGGTGAGCCCGCTGCCGCGCGGCTTCCTGCTGTTCTGCAAGCTGCTGGCGGGGACCGCGGTGTCGCTGCTCCAGGTCTATGCGTTCCTTCTGATCGCCTGGTTCTGGGACATCACCCCGCCGTCATCGGGTTATCTCACCGTGCTGCCGGCGCTGATCCTGTCCGGGCTGATGCTGGGCTCGCTCGGCATGCTGATCTCCTCCGGCATCAAGCAGCTGGAGAACTTCGCCGGGGTCATGAACTTCGTCATCTTCCCGATGTTCTTCGCCTCCTCCGCGCTCTATCCGCTCTGGCGTGTGCAGGAGGGCAGTCCCTATCTGTACTATCTCTGCGAGGCCAACCCGTTCACCCATGCGGTCGAGCTGATACGTTTTGCACTCTACGGGCAAATCAACTGGATCTCGCTGGCCGTGGTCGCGGCTTGCACAATCGTCTTCATGATCGGCGCAATTCTGGCCTATGATCCCTCGCGTGGGCTGGCGCGACGGGGGCCCGCAGGAGGCGAAGGATGAAGGTTCTGGCGATGGCTGTTCTGGCGCTCGCGCTGGCGGGCACGGCCGCCCGCGCCGCCGATCCGCGCTACCCCAACTGGCCGTGCACGCAGGCCAAAGTGCCGGAGATCTCGCTCGCCGCCGTCTGGGCCGGCCCCGCGCTCGACGACGCCGAGACCAGGTGGAAGAACGACACGAAAATCACCGCGCTGGTCGCAAGACTGTCGGCGCGCAAGACGCCGATGGACGAGGCCGAGAAGTTGGTGAAGGACTTCCTGGCTGCCTCTTCCGCCGACAAGAGCACCAACGCAAAGCTGCTGTTCGCCGGCCTGTTCGAGACGCTTAACGCCCAGCGTTCGCAGGTCATGAACGGGCTCGAACGCGTCAGCCGCAAGCAGCGCGAGGCCGCCGACAAGATCCGTGAGGAGACAATTCAGCTCCAGGCCCTTCAGAGCGCCACGCCGCGTGACGAGGCCAAGGTCGAGGCGCTCGGCAACGAGCTGATCTGGAAGACCCGCATCTTCGAGGACCGCAACAAGGTCGTGCGATTCGTCTGCGAGGTTCCAACCACGATCGACCAGCGCCTGTTCGCGCTCGGCCGCGTGATCCAGCAGGAGATGGAATAGCGTCAGCCTCCCTGATGGCATTCGGAAGTTCCCGCGATAGCGACACCATCGTTAACCTTTGCCCCGGCTATCCGCCGGAACCAAATCGATCTAGGATGGCTTGTCGAAGTGAACTCCAGGATGTCGGGAGGCCTCGATGGGAACCACCAAATTTATCTGGGCGGGTGCTGCGGCCCTCAGCCTGCTCGCAACCAGCGCTCTTGCTGACGACATGACCGGCATGGTGATGCGGATCGATCGGCTCAACGGCACGATCTCGATCCAGCAGACGCAGAAGGGCACGGTCGGCGCCAGCACCGGAAGTGCCGGCGCGCTCCAGGAGTTCAAGGCCAAGGACGCCGCGATGCTGGACGCCGTTCATGCCGGCGACAGGGTGAACTATTCTGCAACTGAAACGAACGGCACCGGCACTCTGACGAAGCTGCAGAAGCAGTAGCGCCTGCTTCGCCTCGCTTGCGGGGCGAGGCGGCAGACCCTGCGTTCACGCGCCTATTGCTCCGGCCGCGGTTCCGGCTGCGCCTCTTCGGTCGGAAGCTTGGCGCGCTCCCAGCCGTCGGTGCCGTCGGGGTACCAGGCGATGTTGGAATAGCCATAGGCCAGCGCGCGCTTGGCCGCGTTCCAGGACATCCAGCAATCGGCCAGGCAGTAGATCACCAGCAGCGTGGCCTTATCGCCGCCCGAGACACGAGTAAGCCCGCGCTGGAAATAGTCATCCATCGCCGGCGGCAGAGATCCGTAGCCGGTATCCGGCAGCCAGACGCCGCCCGGAATGTTCCTGCGCGGCGCATCGCGCCACACCGTGCCTTCCGGAAGGTTCTTCGGCTTCGGTGGGCGCGGCAGCACGTCGACGAACACACCGCTCTTCGCCCGCCAGATCGCTTCGGCTTCCGCCGTGGTGAGCACGCGCGCGCCGGCCAGCGTCGCCGGCACCGGCGCGCGATAATTGTCGGCGCGATAATTCTCGGGCTCGAACGGCTCCTGCTGCTGCGCCAGGACCGGCGCCGCCAGCACGGCGGCGACGAGCGCAACGGCGGGAAGCCGCCTCATGGCGACTTCTTGGCCGTCTCCGCATTGATCGGCCGATCGCTCTCGTCGAGCAGCGGTACGCCGAAGTCGATCAGGATCTTGTTGATCTCGCCCTGGTTCTCCTGGATCAGCTTGTTGAGCTGTCGCTTCCAGTTCTGGTCGGCGGGACGCACGCCCATGCCGATGCGATAAACCAGTTTCGGTCCCGTGGTCTCCTTCACCAGCGGCGTGACATGAAGCGCGCCGACCTTCTTCGCGTAGTAGCCGGCCATGGGACCCCACAGCACGCCGGCGTCGATCTTGCCGGCTGCGAGGTCGTCGATCATGGCCTGCGCCGAATTGTCGTAGCGCGTGTCGATCATCAGCGGATAGGGCTTCGCATCGCCCATCAGGCCGGCAATGGCCATGTTGGTCGCCGGCGGCGTTCCGGCGACGATGCCGACATGCTTGCCCTTCAGCTTCGGGTCCTCGAGCGTGTCGACCTCCTCGAGCCCGCTGCCGGTCTTGGCGACCAGCGCATAGGTCGTGCGGTAATAGGGATTGGTGCCCTGCACGACGTCGTCGCCCTGCGGAAAGCCCATGATGACGTCGCAGCGATGCGCCCCCAGCGTCATCCGCACGAAGCCCGTGGCCTGCGGGAAGAAGACGTAGTCGAGCTTCTTCTTGAGCCTGTCTGCAAACAGCTCGGCCAGCTTGTTCTCGAACCCCTCGCCCTTTTCGTTCGAGAACGGCAGATTGCGTGGATCGGCACAGACGCGCAGCACGTTCGGGTCGACTAGCTCGAACGAGAGGTCACCGCTGTCACTGGTCTGCGCGATGGCGACCTCGCCGAGTGCGCAGGACGCAATCACGACCCACAGTGACAACAACCAGCGACGATGTCGTCCGGCCTTCGTCATCGCGCTTCCTCCTCGTTTTGTTTGAATGCTATCCATGCAACGCATGACGCGCCATGTTTTGCCAGACTGTGCTGGCTTTGCTTTGTTGCAGTGCAATGCAGCCAATCCTTTGAACTGAGGCGGAAAAGTGTCTCGCATCGCTCGAGTGATCGCAGCCTTGTCCCTGTTGGGGACAGCAACGCTAGCACGGGCCGGGGCGGCCGAATTGCCTGTGAGCGAAGTCGCGCCGGGAATCTTCGTACACTCCGGGGCCATTGCCCTGATGACCCGCGAGAACGAGGGCGACATTGCCAATGTCGGCTTCATCGTGGGCGATGATGCCGTGGCTGTCATCGACACTGGCGGCAGCTTGCGCGAAGGCGAGGCCCTGCTGGCGGCCGTGCGGGCCCGTACGCCCAAGCCGATCCGCTATGTCATCAACACCCACGGCCACCCCGACCATGTCTTCGGCAATGCGGCCTTCGCCGCCGCAGACACGACCTTCGTCGGCCATAGCAAGCTGCCCCAGGCGCTCGCGACGCGCGGGCCTCACTATCTCGACAATTTTCGCCGCATCATGGGCAGCGCGTTGATCGATCCCGTGAAGATCATTGCTCCAACCCTCCTGGTCTCAGACACGATGACGCTCGATCTCGGATCGCGCCGCTTGGCTTTGCGCGCCTGGCGGGCCGGACACAGCGACAACGACGTCACCGTTTACGACGAGACGACCAAGACCCTGTTTGCAGGCGACCTCGTCTTTATCCGCCACATTCCGGTCATGGACGGCAGCATCCGCGGTTGGCTCGAGACGTTGAAGGAGTTGGAAGCCATTCCAGCGCAGCGCGTCGTTCCCGGTCACGGACCCGTGAGCGACTGGCCTGCTGCGTTGACCGATGAACGACGTTACCTGTCAACGCTGCTGTCCGACGTTCGCGCGCTGAACAAGAACGGCGAGCCGATCCGGGCCGCCGCCGACAAGGCGGCCGCCGAGGAGCGACCGCGCTGGGAGCTGTTCGGCGATTACAACGCCCGGAACGCGACTGCAGCATTCTCGGAAATTGAATGGGAGTAGCCGGCGCGCTAAGATACGCAGGAGTTCAGCTTCGCTGACTGCGGGGACAAGATCAGCTTCGCTAACTCGGAGGACGAGATCAGCTTCGCTGACTCGGGGGACGAGATCAGCTTCGCTGACTCGGGGGACGAGATCAGCTTCGCTGACTCGGAGGACACGACCATGACGGGATGCACACGCCGCCTGCCCCTGATCGCCGCACTGCTCGGTCTCGCCTTTGCTGTGCCGGTGCAGGCCGAAGAAGCCTACGATCCCTGGCCGGGCCTGGTGCAGGACATCTTCAATGGCCGCCCGATGAATGACGGCAGTGCCGTCATCGGCATCGAGATGCCGTATCGTGCCGAGGACGCGGCGATCGTGCCGGTGACCCTGCGCAGCAAGCTGTCGCCCGCAGACAGCCGCCGGATCCGTTCGATCACGCTCGTGATCGACCGTAACCCGGCGCCGATGGCGGCGAAGTTCGAGCTCGGCACCGATGCCAATGTCAGCGAGATCTCGACGCGCGTGCGTATCAACAATTACACCGACGTCCATGCGGTGGCCGAGCTCAGCGACGGCCAGCTCTATGTCTCGAAAGTCTATGTGAAGGCCTCCGGCGGCTGCTCGGCGCCGGCGGGAAAGAATGTCGAGGAAGCCAACAGCCGGCTCGGCAAGATGCGCTATCGGCAATTCGCGCGCGAGGAGGCGGCGGCCAGCCGCGTCCGCGAAGCACAGATCATGATCGGCCATCCCAACAATTCTGGTCTGCAGATGGACCAGGTCACGCAGCTCTATATTCCCGCCTTCTTCATCAACCAGTTGAAGCTGACGCAGGACGACAGCCCCGTGCTGTCGATGGAAGGCGGCATCTCGATCTCGGAAGATCCCAACCTGCGCTTCACCTATGTCTCCAACGGCGCCAAGCGTTTCCGTGCGGAAGCCAGGGACACCGAGGGACACGTGTTCCGCAACGAGTGGGATGTCGAGAAGCCGGGGACGTAGGTCCCTCACCCGTCATGGCCGGGCTTGTCCCGGCCATCCACGTACTTCGCGCCTCATCACAAGAACGTGGATGCCCGGGACAAGCCCGGGCATGACGAATGCGTTGGTTGCTGCACCGTCAAAAACACCTCACCTCGGCTTCCGCCTGCGCCCGCCGCAGATCGTTCACTGCCGTGTTGGCCTGCTCCGAGGTGCGGAACTGGACGCCGAGATTGCCGCGGACCTGCGACATGCTGAGCGCGGTCTCCGCGGTAACATAGCGCTCATAGGGGACGATCGAGGCCACCACATCGATCGAGCAGGAACATTGCTCGATCGACTGCCGGCCCTCGCCATTGGCCTTCATGCAGCCATAGACGTACTCCGCGCGCGCCGACGTGGGATAATCGTTGGCGTCCTCGGCCCGCGCCACGCATGCCGTTGCCGCCAGGACCGTCAATGCGGCGACAATCGGTCGTAGCTGTCCGGCCAGTTTCATGCGCATCCTCCCGCTGGTTGCGATCAAAGCTATGCTATGCGTATTGTCCTGAAAAGCACTCTGTCAGAGGAAACGGCTCACAAGGTGATGAGAGCACTTGGCCTGATAAGGGCACTTGGTCGACCATTGGCGCTCGCGACGACGCTGGCGCTGACGCTGGCCGCACCCGGCCGCGCCGCGGAGACGATCCGCCTTGCGGTGCAGAAAACCGGAACATTCTCCTGGGAGCTGGCCGCGATCCGCGCGAGTGGACTCGACAAGGAAGCGGGCCTCGCGCTGGAGGTCACCGAACTCGCAAGCACCGAGGCCGGCAAGATCGCGATGCGCGCAGGCAGTGCCGACATCATCCTGTCGGACTGGCTGTGGGTGTCGCGCGAGCGCGCGCTCGGTGCCAAGCTCACCTTCTATCCCTACTCCAGTGCGCTCGGCGCGGTGATGGTGCCGTCCTCATCGCCGATCAAGTCGCTTGCCGACTTGAAGGGCCGCAAGCTCGCCGTCGCGGGCGGGGCCATCGACAAGAGCTGGCTGCTGCTGCAGGCGCGCATGAAGCAGGATGGCATCGACCTGAAGTCGGAGGCGACCATCGCCTATGGCGCCCCGCCCCTGATCGCCGCCAAGGCGCTCGACGGCGAGATGGAGGCGAGCCTCAACTTCTGGAATTTCTGTGCCCAGCTCGAAGCCAAGGGTTTTAGGCGCCTCGCCGGCATCGAAGACATTTTACCGAAGCTGGGTGCCAAGGGCGCCGTCTCCGCGGTCGGTTACGTCTTCGACGAGAATTGGGCCGCGAGCCATCGCGACGCCGTGGCGCGCTTCATCGCCATGACCCGCAAGGCCAAGCAATTGCTGGTCACCTCGGATGCGGCCTGGGACAAGATCGCGCCGCTGACCGGCACGAGCGATGTCACCCTGCTCAAGACCTATCGCGAGCGCTATCGCGACGGTATTCCGCACCGGAGCATCGCTGAGGAGGAACAGGACGCGCGCGTGCTGTATCGCGTGCTGGCCGAGATCGGTGGCCGCGACCTCGTCGGCCCCGCGCCCGAGCTCGATCCCGGCACGTTCTACCACGCCGTGCCTGGAGACTGAGGTGCTGCGTCTTCTCTCGTTCGCCCTGTTCCTCGTGTCCTGGTGGATTGCCGCGCTGTTCGTCGGCGGCGCGAAGCTGCCGTCCCCGCCGGCCGTGCTCGAGGTGATGATTGCGGAAGCCTCGTCCGGCGCGCTGTTCCTGCATCTCGGCGCCACGCTGGCGCGCGTCGCGCTCGCCTTCGTGCTGGCGATGTCGCTCGGCAGCGCCATCGGCTACCTGATGGGACGGGTCAGGCTCGCAGACCGGCTCGGCGATCCCTGGCTGATCCTGCTGCTCAACCTGCCCGCGCTGGTCGTGATCGTGCTGGCCTATATCTGGGCCGGCCTGACCGAGACCGCCGCGATCGCGGCGATCGCCATCAACAAGCTCCCGACCGCCGTCGTAACCTTGCGCGAGGGCACCCGCGCGCTCGACCGCTCGCTCGACGAGATGGCAAGCGTGTTCGCGATGCCGCGCTGGCGCGCATTCCGCCATGTCGTGCTGCCGCAGCTTGCGCCCTATATCGCGGCCGCCGCCCGCTCCGGACTATCGCTGGTGTGGAAGATCGTGCTGGTCGCCGAACTGCTCGGACGTCCGAACGGGGTCGGTTTCGAGATCGGCGTCGCCTTCCAGCTGTTCGACACGCCGCGGCTGCTGGCCTATTCGCTGACATTCGCCGCGGTCGTTCTCGTGATCGAAACCTTGCTGGTGCAGCCGTTCGAAGCCCGCACGACACGGTGGCGGCCCCGTGCGGCTTGAGGTCGACATCACGGGCAAGACGTTCACGAGTGCCGCGGGCGGGACCCACGAGGTGCTCGCGCCGCTCAAGTTCGCGCTCTGCCCCGGCGAGGTCGGCGTACTCATCGGTCCGTCCGGCTGCGGCAAGAGCACGATGCTGCGCATCATCCTCGGGCTCGATGGCGATTTCAGGGGCCATATCGCGCGGCCGCCGCGGGCGCGGATCGGAATGGTGTTCCAGGAGCCCCGGCTGCTGCCGTGGCGTTCCGTCGAGCAGAATGTGCGGCTGGCTGCCCCTGATGTGACCGAGCCGAAGCTGTCGGAGCTGTTCAGGATTCTGGAGCTGGAAGCGCATCGCAGCCACTTTCCCGGCGAGTTGTCGCTCGGCCTTGCCCGACGCGTAGCGCTCGCCCGCGCTTTCGCGGTCGAGCCCGACCTCCTGGTGCTCGACGAACCCCTCGCCTCGCTCGACGACGCCCTCGCCGGCCGCTTGCGCGACGAGATCGCGATGCTGGTGGCGCGGCGTCCGGTGATGACGCTGCTCGTGACCCATAGTCTCGACGATGCGATCCGGCTCGGCGACCGCCTGTTCGTCTTGTCGCCGCGTCCCGCGCGGATCGTACAGGAGCTTCCGATCGCCATCCCGCGCGCCGCGCGCAGCGAAGCCGAGATTGCGGCGATCAGGACCGAGCTTGCACGGCACATCCAGGCGGAACAAGGCGACGTTCACGCCGGGCGGGATGTCTCATAGGCAACCGCACGAGGCCCGTGCTAAATTGGGTCGCAGCGGAGTCTGCTGATGAAGCGAAGGATCGCCCTGACGGCACTTGGCCTTGCTCTGCTCGCGACGACGACGCGCGCGCAGGACATGATGCGCGATCTCGATCTGACGTCACCCGCCATGGTCTCCGCCGAGATGAGCCGGCAGGAGGTCGAGGCCGCGCTGGCCAGAGCGAGCGCCGGCACACCCGCCGATTTGACCGGCAAGCGGTTATCGGGGCTCGATCTCAGTGGTCTCGACCTCGCCAACGCAAGTCTCCGTACGGCACGGCTCAACAAGACGAAACTCGCCGGTGCCCGGCTTGATGGGGCGATCCTCGATCAGGCGTGGCTGCTGGAGGCAGATCTCACGGGCGCGAGTCTGAAGGGCGCCAGTTTGTTCGCGTCACAGATGGTACGTGCTCGCCTCGACGGCGCCGATCTGACTGGTGCGCGCATCACGGCAGATCTCACCGGCGCGAGCATGGTCGGCACGTCGATCGCGGATGCGCATCTCGGTGCCGACATGCGCAACCAGTCAATGGGGCTGATGCGCGCGGTGCTGAGATCCGCCAATATGGATCGACTGAACGCGCGCAACGCCGATTTGTCACGCGTCGACCTTGAATTCGCGGTCCTCAGGGGCGCCGACCTGAGCGGCGCATCGCTGAAAAACGCCCAACTCGGCGGAGCCGATCTGACCGGCGCCATCGTCGTCGACGCCGATTTCGACGGCGCCGATCTCGCCTCGGCGAAGCTGATCGCGCCGATCGGCCTTGACCGCGCCAAAAATTTCGACAAGGCAAAGAACCGCGAACGCCTGATCAGGGAATGACGGCGCGCCTGTGGGAGGACTGCTTGATGCGTTGGGTACTTGCATTGATCGCGTTGTCGACGCTTGCCGGCGACGCCGCCGCGCAGGCCAAGGGCAAGGGCATCAGGCTCTGGAACCTGACGATGGAGACGATCTCCGGATTCCAGCTCTCACCGGCCGGCAAGACCGACTGGGGCCCGAACCAATGCCTGAACGACAAGGACAAGGAGGTCGACCACGACGAGCGGCTACGCATCACCGGCGTCGAGCCCGGCCGCTACGACGCCAAGGTCGGCTATCCCAACGGACGCCAATGTGTGGTCCGCGACATCGAGATCAGGGCCGACGCAGTGTTCTCGATCGCCGACAAGGATTTGAAGGACTGCACCAAATAGCTACCCCCTTCATGGTGAGGAGCGCGAAGCGCGTCTCGAACCATGAAGGCCCGGCTGATGCAGCTCGACCTCGATCCTTCGAGACGCCGCTACGCGGCCCTCCAGGATGAGGGGCTTGCCCGTGACTCGGCCCGATCAACGCCCGAGGCTCACGCCTTGTCGTTCGGGTGCGGATATTCGCAGCGCCACCGCACCGCCTGCCACTTCGGATGCTCCCCGACCCATTGCGCGATATAGGGCGGCGCGGCCATCGCACATTGCCGCGGCGACCCAGCATAGCTGAACATCAAATGCTGCTCCTCGCAGGTCGCCGGCGAGAGTACCGCACACACAGTCACCACCAGGTCAATCGGGCTCATGCCGGGATCCTCTCGCAAGGGCGATCAAGATTAGCACAAAGAGCTACGCTCGATGGAGGGGTAAGTTTCAATTTTGCGGGGGGAATGAGCTGGAACTGGCTCAGTCAGTTCGCTGCTGGCGAAACGCAAAACGCCGCCACATCGTCATGGCCGGGCTTGTCCCGGCCATGACGCCTCCTTCTAGAAGTTCACCCCGAACACCATCCGGGCCTGGTGGCGTTCGAAATTGACGAGGTCGAGATTTCCGCCCGATCCGGCTGGACGGCCCCAGGCCTGCGTGCTCCAGCTCAAGGTCAGCCGTGAGCGCTCGGACAATTGGAAATAAGCGGTCGGGCCGACGAACAGGGCCTGGCCCGAAAGCTCGCCAAGGCCGATCCCCTCATATTGCCGGAAGTAGCGCAGCTCCCCGCCGAGCAGCACGTTGGACCGCACACGCACGAGGCCGGCCAACGCCGCCCCGATCGTCGAGCTCTTCTCGGACACGCCCGCCACCTCGAAGCGCGCCCATTCCGGTTGATAGATCAGGTTGAGAGCGCCGATGGCGAAGTTCGGAATGAGTTCGCGGTCGAATGCCAGCGTGAATTCGGTGCCGTACATCCGCCCTTTCGCGCCGCTGGTCTCATCGATGCGGTCGCCATGGAGCTCGGCGGCGATGGTGAGGCCGAACGGCGCACGCGCGCGGTCGAGCAGGCGGTAGCGCAGATCGAGCGAGGCGCCTTGAAAATTGAACTGGCGGCGGTCGTCGATATCGGGGACGCCGGTGATGTCGTGCAAGCTCGCGGTGCCGCCGACCTCGATGCGGAAGTTCGGCAGCGGCACGACTTCGATTTCGAATTCGTTCTCGAGGGCGCGATATCTGCCGCCGCCCTTGCCGAAGCGCCCCGTGGTCTGGTTCTGGAATTCGCGCTCGCCGGGATTGCCGACATCGGTGCCGATCATGAAGCCGAAGATGTGCTCGGTATCGAAGCCATCCTCGGCATGCACATGCGCCGGTGTCAGCGCGACCGCGCAGGCAGCAATAGTCCAGAAGCTGTTGGCTCTCGCGCGCATTCCCGACACTACCACGGCTTCGACGGCGTTTGCCATCGAAGCCGCGGCAGGTCGTCAGTCTTACTTGCGCGAAGCGCAGGCGTACATGTTGATTTCCATGCCGACCGGCACTTCCACGATCTTCGGAGCTTTCCAAGCCATTCGGGTCTCCCCAAGGTATTGAGCGCGACATCGCGCGGCGCAAAACCTAGGGCTGCCTCAGATGCAGTTCAAGCCTCGATTCGGCTGCGGAGCGCGTCTGTGTCGATTCTTCGCGGCTGCATTTCTCTCTCGGACAAAGCCAGTTCTCTCTTGGTCAAGCACGACCTGCGGAGACGCTGGCTGTGCGACGCCCCGCGCGTCGAATCGACACCAACGACACCGCGCCGTCAGCAGTCCTTGTCGGCCATTGCCGAGCCGCTCGGCTTGGCGCCTTCGGCCCGCTGAGCCGCCGTCGGCTCGCTCTGCATTTGCCGCTGCGCATCTTCGGACGACGCCGGCGTTTCGCCGCTGGCACGATTCATCGTGCTGGTCGGCGGATGCTGGCTGGAGTCGCCGGCCGAACCGGACGAGTGCGATTGCGCTGCGCCCACGGTGACCGGACCAGAGCCAGCATCCTTGTCGGTGCTGGCGCTGCCCGTGTTGCACGGGCCGGCGACGGCGAGGCCGGCGCTCAGAGTCAGGATTGCGCAGGCGGCAAGAACGGAATGTTTCGTGTTCATCTGCATCTCCTCTTCTCCCGCCGCGCGGCCCCGGCGCCGGCCAGGATATCGCGGAGAGAACAGACCGAGCTGCCCGATGTTCCGAGCGACGGCTCGCAAAAAGCCGCACTCACGTTTGTTCCGATTGTCCCGCTCAGCGCAACAATCGCACAAGCGCGCGGCCGGCACGCGAGTTCAGCTCCTTCGTATCCAGCGTTCCATCCTTGTCGGGGTTGGCCGCATTGAAGCGCTGCTCGACCACGGACAGGTATTCGTCGAGCGTCAGTGTCCCGTCGCGGTCGGGATCGGCGGCGGCGAGCTCTTTCGCCGTCAACCGTCCGCGCAATTCGCGCGCATCGAGCGTGCCGTCGCGATCCGGATCGAGCTTTGCGAACAATCCGGCCGCCGCCTTCTTGACCTCGGCCAGATCGAGCGTGCCGTCGTTGTCGGTATCGAACAATTTGACCGCATTGCCGGAGGCCGGCCACGCCGGACCGGACAACAACGCCATCGAGAGCGCAAGTGCAACTGAGCGACGCGAAATCATCAAGACCTCCAGATAAAGAGCCCCGGTGCGGGCCAGCAACGAGTTAAATCCGCAAGCGGGTCTGGTTCAAGTCCGGAATTACAACTTACGCGCGCCACAACTCACGAATCCCCGCGGCTCGGCCAGCCCCCTGGATCGGAGCTGCATTGCGGCGCGGAATTTCCCCAGCGTCTCTGCACAAATCGGCCGGTTTCCATGAGGTGACCGGCTATTGCATTCGCCGATATCGGCACGACACTTGCGACTTTCGTATTGACGCGTTTTTGTTTCCGACGGAGTGTTAGTGCCGCAGCGTCAAAGGCGCGCATATTGGGAGGGACGGATGAAACGCTTTGCGATGGCCGCGGGCCTCGTCATGCTTGCATCGACGTGTGCAAGCGCACAGACCACCGAGCAACTGGTCAAGGGCGCGACTGATACATCGAACGTTCTCAATTACGGGATGGGCTACAATCTGCAGCGCTTCTCGACGCTGAACCAGATCAACAAGGACACCGTCAAGAACCTCGTCCCGGTCTGGAATTATTCCTTCAACGACGATCGCAGCGAGGAATCGCAGCCGCTGGTGTACCAGGGCGTGATCTACGTGACCTCGCACAATGCGACCATGGCGGTCGACGCCAAGACCGGCAAGCAGATCTGGAAAACCAAGGTCGAATATCCCGCCGAGACACCCCGAATCGTCTGCTGCGGCATCATCAATCGCGGCGTCGCAATCCACGAAGGCAAATTGTTTCGTACGACGCTCGACGCCCACGTGATCGCGCTCGACGCCAAGACCGGCAAGGAATTGTGGCGGCAGAAGGCGGCCGACTTCAAGGAAGGCTATTCGATGACGGTCGCCCCGCTGGTTGCCGACGGCGTCGTCATCACCGGCATCTCCGGCGCCGAGTTCGGCACGCGCGGCTTCATCGACGGCTGGGAGCCCGCGACGGGTAAGCACCTCTGGCGCACCCATTCGATCCCCTCGCCGGAGGAGCCCGGCGGTGACACCTGGAAGGGTGACACCTGGAAGCTCGGCGGCGGCTCGACCTGGATCACGGGCTCTTACGATCCGGAACTGAACACGATCTATTGGGGCATCGGCAATCCCGGCCCGTTCAATTCTGCTGTCCGGCCCGGTGACAATCTCTACACCTGCTCGGTGCTGGCGCTGGATCCGAAGACCGGCAAGATCAAGTGGCACTACCAGTTCTCGCCGAACAATCCGTTCGACTACGACGCCGTCGCAGAGATGGTGCTCGCCGACATGACGATCGAGGGCAAGCCGACCAAGGCGCTGCTGAATGCCAACCGCAACGGCTTCTTCTACGTGCTCGACCGCACCAACGGGAAGCTGCTCGCGGCCAATCCGTACGTGAAGGTCAACTGGGCGACCGGGATCGACATGAAGACCGGACGTCCGATCGAGACCGACATTTCCAAGGACGCCCGCGAGGGCAAGAAAGTGACGGTCTATCCGTCCATCCTCGGCGGCAAAAATTGGGAGCCGATGTCGTTCAATCCGCAAACTGGCCTCGCCTATGCCAATACGCTCGCCTTCGGCGGCAGGTACAAGACCGAGCCCGTCACCTACAAGCAGGGTGAATGGTATCTCGGCATGGATCTGACCGACCTCTGGGAGTACGGGGACGGGCCGCGCGGTCATCTCAAGGCCATCGATCCCATGACCGGCAAATCGAAGTGGGAAGCGCCGAGCGACATTCCGCGCTTCTCGGGCGTGCTGTCGACGGCCGGGGGCGTCGTGTTCTCAGGCGCACTGACCGGCGAGTTCGAGGCCTTCGACGCCGATACCGGCAAGAAGCTCTGGCAGTTCCAGACCGGCTCCGGCATCGAGGGACAGCCCGTGACCTGGCAGCAGGATGGCGTACAGTATGTCGCCGTGACGAGCGGCTATGGCGGCGTCTACTCACTGTTCTCCGGCGACGAGCGGTTGGCTCAGGTGCCGCCCGGCGGCTCGCTCTGGGTCTTTGCAGTCAAGCAGTAACCACGGCTGCGATGCTGAAACTGATCTCTCACAAGACGGTGGCGAGCCTCGCCACCGTCGCGGTGCTGACGGTCGCGCTTGCGGCGACCGTTCGTGCCGCGGACGACGCGAACGGCAATCCAGTGCAGGCTCAGATCGACCATGGCAAGTCGACCTATGCCTCGAAATGCTCGCACTGCCACGGCCCCAATCTGATGAACTCTGGTACAGTCACGCCGGACCTGCGCGCCATTCCCGACGACAAGGCGCGCTTCGTCACCACGGTGAAGAACGGCAAGAACAACAAGATGCCGCCCTGGGGCGACATCCTTTCAGACGACGAGATCGGGAATCTCTGGGCGTTCGTCTCCAGCCGGAGAAAGCCATGAGACGCCTCTCCATCTGGAGCGTCGCGGCGATCCTCTTGGCAGCGCCTCTCGTTGCGAGCGCGGTCGCCGCCGAGGATCCGCTCAAGATATGTCTCGATGAAGACCGGCCGCCGCTGTCGGTGCATCGAAAGGGCAAGCCGGATGCCGGCTTCGACGTGCTGCTGGCGCAGGCCGTGGCCGAACGCCTGCGACGGCCGCTCGCGATACAATGGTTCGAGAGCAGGCTCGATGAGGATTCCAGCCCGCAGCTCGAGGCCAATGCGCTGCTCTCGGATGGGCGCTGCTCCCTCGTCGGCAGCTACGCGCTGACGCAGGATTCGCTCGTCGTGCCGGGGATGAAGACGGCCCGCCTGCCGGGTTTCGCCGGGGCCACGCGCGACGATCGGCGGCGTCGCGTCGCGCTGGGCGTGCTCGCGCCAAGCCAGCCCTACATCTATTCGCCGATGACGGTGGTGCTGGGGCCGAAGGCCAAGGGCCGCAAGATCGGCGACATCGGCGATCTCGCCGGGCTTCGCCTGGCCATCGAAAGCGGCTCGCTCGGCGACGCCATCCTGATGACCTTCGACAAGGGGCGGCTGATCGACAGTATCACCCATCTCGTCCCCGGCCGCGACGATCTCCTGGGCGCTCTCGAGCGCGGCGACCATGACGCGACCCTGATCGATCTTGCCCGCTTCGATGCCCACCGCGCCGCGCACCCTGACACGGCGATCACGGCGTCCGGCTACTATTACCCGATCGGAGCCAATCGCGGCTATGTCGGGCTGGCCAGCGATGGCGCGCTGATCGAGGCCGTCAACAAGGCACTGACGGAGCTCGCCGCTGAGGGCAAGATCGCCGAATTCGGCAAGCAGGCCGGCCTCTCCTATCTGCCGCCGCGCGAGCCCGCCATTCTGGGCGACGTCTGGACCAAGATCATTCAGCGGTGACTGGAATGGCCGGGTCTGCCGGCAGCGCTGCGTCCGGGGCACGAACGCCGTGCTCGCCAAGTCACACCCCTGTCCGACGGAATGCGCCAATCTGTCTCGCCTGACGCCCATGGCAGCGCCGGCCGGGTGCAGTACCCTGCCCGGAATCGGGAGAGAATCATGTCCAAGAAAATCGATCGCCGCCACTTCATCGCCGCCGGAGCCGGCGCATTCGCGATGCCTTTCGTCTCGCGCAGCGCCTCGGCGCAAGCTGCATCACAAGGCGCCTGGCCAACGCGGCAGATTCGCATGATTTGCAGCTATCCCGCCGGCGGGCAGACCGACCTGCTCGCGCGCGCCTATGGCGAATTCATCTCCAAGCAGGTCGGCAAGACCGTGGTCGTCGAGAACAAGCCCGGCGCTTCCGGCGCGATCGGCACGGCGGAGGTCGCCCGCGCCGAGCCCGACGGCCACACCATCCTGTGCTCGATCTCGACCACCTACATCATGAACCGGGTGGTGATGAAGAATCCCGGCTACGACATGGACAAGGATCTGACGCTCGTCAGCGTCATTCCGGGCGCCGGCCTGTTGCTGGTGGCCAACCCGAAGACCGGGGTCAAGACGCTGGAGGATTTCGTCGCCTTCGCGCGCAAGAGCGGCAAGGTGAATTTCGGCACCTACAGCGCAGGCTCGGCCCCGCACATGACGATCAACGAGCTCAACAAGCAGTACGGTCTCAACATCGAGCCGATCCATTACCGCGGCGAGGCCCCGATGTGGACCGGGATGCTCGAAGGCACGCTCGATGTCGCCATGGGAAGCTACACGGCTGCCCAGTCGGTCCTGCAAAGCGATCGCGGCACCGTATTCGCGGTGCATTCGAAGAAGGTCGACGCGATCCCGACCATCAAGACCCTTCCGGAGCAGGGCGCGACGTCGAAATTCTTCACCGTCAGCGGCTTTTCGGGTTGGGCTGTGCCCAAGGCAACGCCGCAGGCCGTCGTCGACCGCCTGGCGGAGCTCTGCGTCGCGGCCAACAAGGATCCAAAAGTGAAGGAGGTTCTCGCGACCTTCGTGCTCGAGCCCGCCATCGGCTTCAAGGAGACCAACGAGCTCTATCAACGCGAATTGCCGATCTGGATCGAGAGTGCGAAGTCCCTCGGCCTCGAGCCGGCCTGAGTCTCCCGGCCGGCGCCGGTCGCCCTTTCGCGGCCCGGCCTTCGACCAAAGCCTAGTGCCGGACACGCATTTTGCCGCTATGATTGCCCGCCTCTGCGGACAACAAGGGCCGATCGCATGATACCGGATGCAGTCGCCGTCGCTGTTATGATCATCCTGCTCTTTCCGATGGGCTATTTCACGCTTGCCTCGCCCGCCTTCCTGCTGGTGAAGCTCGATATCCCGCCCGTCGCGCAGCTGTTGCGCGGAATGTTCAACGCCCATTTTCTGGTGATGCGCGTTGCCGGACTCATCGCGACGGTGGCTTTGCTGCTCGATGGTCGCCCGCTCGCCGCGATCGGCGTTGGCCTGCTTGCAGCTCTCGCGATCGGCGGGCGCCGCTGGTTCTTGCAGCGGATGGACGAACAGCTCAGCGCCAGCGAAGCTGGCGACACCAGTGCCGCGGCTCGGCTGCGCCGGCTGCATTGGAGCGGAATGCTCTGCAACGCCGTGCTGCTTGCCGCTCTCCTGGCCAGCATTCCCTATATTTCCGCGTCGGCGTGAGCGGCATTTGGTCCGTCGAGCGACGTGATCGCCGCAGCGGCTTCGGCATCGTCTGATCTAAAGCATGATCCGGAAAAGTGCGCAGCGGTTTTCCGGATCATGCTTAAACAACAACCTAAAGCGCGATGACGACTCATCCTAATCGCATCGCGCTTTAGTGCTCGTTCGAGTTCGCCGCGCTCTGCTGCGCCTTGTGGATCGAGGACGGCACCACACCGAAGTATTTCCGGAACACGCGGCTGAAATGCGATGAGCTGGAGAAGCCCCAGGAGAACGCGACGTCGGTGATGGTCTTGCCGGCGTGAGCCTCGAGCTCCTGGCGGCAGTTCTGCAACCGCGCCTGCCAGATGTAGTCGCTCACCGTGGTGCCGCGCTCCGAGAACAGCATGTGCAGATAGCGCTTGGAGCAGCCGAGCTCGGCGGAGATCTGGTCGATGCACAGATCCGGATCGCGCAGATGCTCGCGGATGAAGAACTGCGCGCGCACATACATCGCTTCGGGCCCGACCCGGTCGAACATCGTGTCGGCTTCGCGCAGCGGCAGCAGCAGCAGGTCGATCAGCGAATCGGCGACGCCGACCGCGCTGTTCGCCGACAGCTTGGCCGCTTCGTCGAAGGTCGCATGGACGAAATCGTGCGCGATCCGCCCCGTGCCCGTCTTCGCCGACAGCTTGCAGGCCGGCATCCGCTGCGAGGGGAAGCCGCGGTCGCGCAGCAGCGCCTTCGGCACGATCACCACGTCGTGACGCGTGAAGGCCGGGCTGATGATCGAATGCGGGCAGGAGACGTCATAGGCGATGATATCGCCGGGGTTGATCTCGATGTGGCGGCCTTCCTGTTCGAAATAAGACACGCCGTAGGTCTGGAAGTGAATCTTGATGTAGGGGTGCTCATTGGCCTTGGCGCGCGCCAGCGTATGCGCGATGCGATGCTGGCTCACCTCGATCTGGCAGAGCTTCAGGCGCGAGACGCTCGTGTAGTCGATGCGGCCTTCGAGCGAGGACGCTTCCAGCGGATCGACATCGAAATGCCCGCACAGGCTCGTCAGCCCGTCGATCCAGCTCTGGATCTGGCGCTTCGGCGTCATACCGGTCGTCGAGAGCGTGTGAATGGTGTCGGACATCAATCCAGCCACTGTTTTGATCCGGAGATTCGACGCGAATCGCGACCAGCGCTTGCTGAAGCCCTCAGCCGTGATTGCGTGACGTTTACCTCGAACTTGAGCGGTCTGTTGGCACGAGCGCCATCGTTCCATTGCCACCCTTGAAAGTTAATCCTCCGCCTTAGTTGCAGCGCCGTCAAGGGGAACCTGAGCGTTGAGAGCGGCCCCAAGCCGCGCGGAAGCCGCTGAATTCGCTACTGCAAAATCAAATTCTTTTCCGCCGTGCGCTGTCGAGCAAACCGGCTTCTCTCTTGGGCAAGTTTCCCGATGACGAAGTCGTTAGGGATTGCGGCAGGAACAACAAGAACGGGCCGCTCCTGCACGTGGACCCGTGGCTCTCATCAGGAGGAGGAAACAGCACAGCATCGTTTCTGGTCCCAATCGTGACCGCCCTGCACGAGCAGACGCCGGACGAGAAGCCCGGTGAATCGATTTTGCTTCGGAAACAATAAACGAGACCAACGGAGGAATGACTATGCGCAAGGTGCTACTGGCGACCTTTCTTGGCTCAGCGGCGGCTCTCGCCGTCGGGAGCGCGTCCGCCAATGACGAGCTGATCAAGATGTCGCAGAACCCGAAAGACTGGGTGATGCCGGCCGGCGATTACGCCAATACCCGCTATTCCAAGCTCAACCAGATCAACGCCCAGAACGTAGGCAAGCTCCAGGTAGCCTGGACGTTCTCGACCGGCGTGCTGCGCGGCCACGAAGGCGGCCCGCTGATCATCGGCAACATGATGTACGTCCACACCCCGTTCCCGAACAAGGTCTACGCCATTGACCTTTCGCAGGAGAACAAGATCGTCTGGAAGTACGAGCCGAAGCAGGATCCGAACGTCATCCCCGTGATGTGCTGCGACACGGTTAACCGCGGCCTGGCCTACGGCGACGGCAAGATCTTCCTGCATCAGGCCGACACCACCCTCGTCGCACTCGATGTCAAGACGGGTCAGGTGGCGTGGACCGCCAAGAACGGCGATCCCGGCAAGGGCGAGACCGGCACATCGGCACCGTTGGTCGTGAAGGACAAGGTGCTGGTCGGCATCTCCGGCGGCGAATTCGGCGTTCAGGCCCACCTGACCGCCTACGACATCAAGACCGGCAAGCAGGCATGGCGCGGATATTCGGAAGGACCGGACGACCAGATTCTGGTCGATGCCGAGAAGACCACCGCGCTCGGCAAGCCGATCGGCAAGGACTCGAGCCTCAAGACCTGGCAAGGCGATCAGTGGAAGATCGGCGGCGGCGCCACCTGGGGCTGGATCTCCTACGATCCCGAGCTGAACCTGATCTATTACGGCTCGGGCAATCCCTCGACCTGGAACCCGAAGCAGCGTCCCGGCGACAACAAATGGTCGATGACGGTCTGGGCGCGCAATCCGGACACCGGCCTCGCCAAGTGGGTCTACCAGATGACGCCTCATGACGAATGGGACTATGACGGCGTCAACGAGATGATCCTCTCGGATCAGTCGATCAACGGCCAGCCGCGCAAGCTGCTGACGCATTTCGACCGCAACGGCCTCGCCTACACCATGGACCGCGCCACCGGCGAACTGCTGGTCGCCGAAAAGTACGATCCGAAGGTGAACTGGACCTCCGGCGTCGACATGGACAAGAACTCGCCGACCTACGGCCGTCCGAAGGTGGTCACCCAGTATTCGACGGAAGCGGGCGGAGAGGACAAGAACACGAAGGGCATCTGCCCGGCCGCGCTCGGCACCAAGGACGAGCAGCCGGCAGCCTACTCGCCGGACACGCAGCTGTTCTACGTTCCGACCAACCACGTCTGCATGGACTACGAGCCGTTCAAGGTGAGCTACACCGCGGGCCAGCCCTATGTGGGTGCGACGCTCTCGATGTATCCGCCTCCGGGTGAAACCCACATGGGCAACTTCATCGCCTGGGACGGCAAGACCGGCAAGATCGTCTGGTCGAACAAGGAGCAGTTCTCGGTCTGGTCGGGTGCACTCGCAACCGCCGGCGGAGTGGTGTTCTACGGCACGCTCGAAGGCTACCTGAAGGCGGTCGACGCCAAGACCGGCAAGGAGCTCTACAAGTTCAAGACTCCCTCCGGCATCATCGGCAACGTCACCACCTATGAGAATGGCGGCAAGCAGTACGTCGCAGTGCTCTCCGGCGTGGGCGGCTGGGCCGGCATCGGCCTGGCAGCAGGTCTGACCGATCCGACCGCGGGTCTCGGCGCAGTCGGCGGCTACGCGGCCCTCAGCAATTACACGGCACTCGGCGGCACGCTGACCGTGTTCTCGCTGCCGAACTAGGCCCATCAGCATCGCTCCGGCGCGTGGATCAGCTCCACGCGCCGGCTCGTCTCCCCCGGGCTTCTTCGAGGATAAATCTCTTGCGTAAAATCTGCTCTGTCATTGCTGCGATGATCTTGGTTACGTCCGGAGGAATTGCGGTCGCGGACGGTCCGGTCGATCCAGCCGCCGTGAAGAAGGAAGACGACGGAAAGTGGCTCGATAAAGAGGGAACACCGACCTACAAGATTTCGGCCGACGGCACCGTGGACTGGTTCACCTATTCCGGATACCGCCGCTATCACTCCGACTGCCACGTCTGCCATGGACCTGACGGCATGGGCTCCACCTACGCGCCGGCGCTCAAGGATTCCGTCAAGACGATGAGTTACGGCGACTTCCTCGGCGTGGTCGCCTCCGGTCGCAAGAACATCTCGACGGCACAGGAGAACGTCATGCCGGCTTTCGGCGACAATCCGAACGTCGCCTGCTACATGGACGACCTCTACGTCTATCTCCGCGCCCGCTCCACCGAAGCATGGGGCCGGCAGCGTCCCGCCAAGAAGGAGGAGAAGACAGAGGCCTACACCAAGGCGGAAGACGCCTGCATGGGCAAGAAGTGAACGCTACGAGGACTGCCAAGACGACTTACTGGCGTCTTATGAGAATTTGAGGAGCTACCGATGAAGACACGCGCCGCCGTCGCTTTCGAAGCCAAGAAACCGCTCGAGATCGTCGAGGTCGACCTGGAAGGCCCGAAGACCGGCGAAGTCCTGGTCGAGATCAAGGCGACGGGCATCTGCCATACCGACGCCTATACGCTCGACGGCTTCGACAGCGAGGGAATCTTCCCGTCGATCCTGGGGCATGAGGGCGCGGGCATCATCCGCGAGATCGGCCCCGGCGTGACCTCGGTGAAGCCGGGCGACCACGTCATTCCGCTCTACACGCCGGAATGCCGGCAGTGCAAAAGCTGCCTCAGCCAGAAGACCAATCTCTGCACCGCGATTCGCGCGACGCAAGGCAAGGGCGTGATGCCCGACGGCACCAGCCGCTTTTCCTACAAGGGCAAGCCGGTCTACCACTACATGGGTTGCTCGACCTTCTCGAACTTCACCGTGCTGCCGGAGATCGCGGTCGCCAAGATCCGCGAGGACGCCCCCTTCGACAAGAGCTGCTACATCGGCTGCGGCGTCACCACCGGCGTCGGCGCCGTCGTCAACACCGCGAAGGTCACGCCGGGCTCCAACGTGGTCGTGTTCGGCCTCGGCGGCATCGGCCTCAACGTGATCCAGGGCGCTAAGATGGCCGGCGCCGACAAGATCATCGGCGTCGACATCAACGACGCCAAGGAGGATTGGGGCCGCAGGTTCGGCATGACCGAATTCGTCAACCCCAAGAAGGTCACCGGCGACATCGTCCAGCATCTCGTCGGCCTCACCGACGGCGGCGCCGACTACACGTTCGATTGCACCGGCAACACCACGGTGATGCGCCAGGCGCTGGAAGCCTGCCATCGCGGCTGGGGCACATCGATCATCATCGGCGTTGCCGAGTCCGGCAAGGAGATCGCCACCCGCCCGTTCCAGCTCGTCACCGGACGCAACTGGCGCGGCACGGCGTTCGGCGGCGCGCGCGGCCGCACCGACGTGCCGAAGATCGTCGACTGGTACATGAACGGAAAGATCCAGATCGATTCGATGATCACCCACGTGCTCAAGCTCGAGGAGATCAACAAGGGCTTTGACCTCATGCACGAGGGCAAATCCATCCGTTCAGTCGTCGTGTTCTAGCCCGAAACCGTCACCCCAAGGAGGATCGACCCATGACTGTTGCACTCCACCCCTCGATCGACAACGGCCTCAAACAGGGCAGCGGCAGCTTTGCCGGCGGCACGCTCGTCTGCAAATGCAAGGACCATCCGGTCAAGGTCGGCATCAAGGGCGACGTCGCCCACAATCATGCCTGCGGCTGCACCAAGTGCTGGAAGCCGCAAGGCGCGACGTTCTCCGTCGTCGCCGTGGTGCCGCGCCAGAACGTCACCGTGCTCGAGAACGGCGACAAGCTCCAGATCGTCGACCCCTCCGCAGTGATCCAGCGCCACGCGTGCAAGGCCTGCGGCACCCACATGTACGGCCGCATCGAGAACAAGGGCCACCCGTTCTACGGTCTCGATTTCATCCATCCCGAGCTGTTCCAGGAGCAGGGCTCGCAGGCGCCGCAATTCGCCGCCTTCGTCTCCTCCGTGATCGAATCGGGCGTGAAGCCGGAGCAGATGGCGGGCATTCGTGCGCGGTTGAAGGAAATCGGGCTCGAGCCCTATGATTGCCTGTCACCGGCGCTGATGGACGCGATCGCGACCCACGTCGCCAAAGCCAAAGCCGCCTGAGCAGGGCCGCTAAAGCATGATCCGGAAAAGTGCGCAGCGGTTTTCCGAAAAGATCATGCTTAAACAACGACCTAAAGCGCGATGACCATTCATCCTAATCGCACCGCGCTTTAGACGTTCGCCGAACCCCGTCCGCTCGATGGCCCCGACCGGAGCCAGTGAATCGGACGGGCTCGCCCGGGACGATCGCGGCGATGCCGCCGCCTCTGCAACTCGCGCGTCTACGAGGGTGATGAGCTCCCTCAGTCCTGGTCTCTGAATGACTGCGCAGCGCCGCCGACCTCCATCTTGAAGTCCCGGCGCCTGCGTTTCTCCCTCCCTCGACTGAGGCATCCTGCTTCGTCCGTGCAGTCTTGCTGGCGGACGAAGCCTTTTTCGTCGCGCTCCGCGTTTGCGAACGCGACGTGCACGCGGCGCGCTGATGCGCCCTGCTTTTGACAAATCATCGATGCAATCTTTTCCCGGTGAGAACACCCGGCTGTGAATGCCGGGCAGGCGCGATCTTTGCTACGATCGCGCCGTCACGATGCCGCGCGAAATACAATCAATTAAGAACAAACGGGAGGTATCGAACACATCCGGACATCGAGATTCGTATTCCTGCCCCCTGCCGGGATCTGCCCGTGCGGGATCGTGGGCCGGGATGCGACGCAACTGGCATTGCGCCGACCGGCGTCGGCGAGTTTTGAATTTGGCATGCTTACGAAGAGCGAGGGATGACCATGATCAAAGTGAAGATCAACGGACAGGAACAGAGCTGGGACGGCGACCCGGATCTCCCGCTACTCTGGTTCCTGCGTGACGAGGTTGGGCTGACCGGCACCAAGTTCGGTTGCGGGCAGGCTCTGTGCGGCTCCTGCACCGTCATCGTCGACAAGGAAGCGGTGCGCGCCTGCATCACGTCGGTCAACGACGTTGCCGGACGCGAGGTCACGACGATCGAGGGGCTGCATCCGAACGGCGATCATCCGGTGCAAAAGGCCTGGCGCCAGGTCAACGTGCCGCAATGCGGCTTCTGCCAGACCGGGCAGATCATGCAGGCCGCCGCGCTTCTGATGGACAATCCGAAGCCCTCGCATGACCAGATCCGCGAGGCGATGTCCGGCAACATCTGCCGCTGCGGCTGCTACCAGCGCATCGAGAACGCGGTCCATCTCGCATCGACGGGAGTGTGACATGAATTTCATCGACAATCCCGGCAAGCTCCGTGGCTTCGAAAAGAACATCAAGGTCGAGAAGGTCTCGCGCCGCAGCATCCTGAAGGGGCTCGGCATCACCGGCGGTTTCGTGCTCGCCGCCCCCGTGATGTCGCGCCAGGCGCTTGCCTATGAGACCGGTGCCGGCAAGATGCCGCACGGCGTCGTGGTCGATCCGAGAATCTTCGTCTCAGTCGCCCCGGACGGCATCGTCACCATCGTCGGGCACCGATCGGAAATGGGCACCGGCGTGCGCACAAGCCTGCCGCTGATCGTGGCCGAGGAGATGGAAGCCGACTGGTCCAGGGTCAAGGTGCAGCAGGCCCATGGCGACGAGGTGAAGTTCGGCAACCAGGATACCGACGGCTCACGCAGCACGCGGCACTATCTGATCCCGATGCGCCAGATCGGCGCCTCGGCCCGCACCATGCTGGAGCAGGCTGCGGCCAAGCGCTGGGGCGTGCCGGCGACTGAGGTCAAGGCGGTCAATCACGAGGTCGTGCACAGCGCCAGCGGCCGCAAGCTCGGCTTCGGCGAGCTCGCAGCCGACGCCGCCAAGGAATCGGTGCCTGCAATCGAAGGCCTCAAGCTGAAGGACCCCAAGGACTTCCGCTATCTCACCAAGGGCCAGATCGGCATCGTCGATCTGCACGACATCACCACCGGCAAAGCGCGTTACGGCGCCGACGTGCGGCTGCCGGGCATGAAATATGCCGTGATCGCACGCCCGCCGGTGACCGGCGGCAAGCTCGTCTCGTTCGATCCGGAGGCGGCGCTGAAGGTCCCCGGCGTCGAGAAGGTGATGAAGGTTCAAGGCTGGCCGTGGCCGTCGAAGTTCCAGCCGCTCGGGGGCGTCGCCGTGATCGCGCGCAACACCGGCGCGGCCATCAAGGGCCGCGACGCATTGAAGCTGACCTGGGACGACGGCGCCAACGCCAGGTACGACTCGGTCGCCTATCGCAAGGAGCTCGAGGAGGCCTCGCGCAAGCCGGGTCTCGTCGTGCGCAAGGAGGGCGATGCGGAGGCGGCCTTGAAAGGCGCGGACAAGGTCATCGTCGGCGAGTACTACCTCCCGCATCTGGCCCATGTCGCCATGGAGCCGCCGGTCGCGGTCGCCGACATCAAGGGCGACAAGGCCGAGATCTGGGCGCCGGTGCAGAGCCCGGGCGGCACCCGCGAGGACGTCGCCAAGACGCTCGGCATTCCCGAAGGCAATGTCACCGTCAACGTGACCCTGCTCGGCGGCGGGTTCGGCCGCAAGTCGAAATGCGACTTCGCGCTCGAGGCCGCCCTGCTGTCCAAGGAACTCGGTGCCCCCGTGAAGGTGCAGTGGACGCGGGAGGACGACATTCGTAACGGCTTCCTGCACACGGTCTCGGCCGAGCGGATCGAGGCCGGCCTCGACAAGAACGGCAAGGTGATCGCATGGCGCCATCGCAGCGTGGCTCCCAGCATCGCCTCGACCTTTGCCGCCGGAACGGTGCATCAGGCGCCGTTTGAAATCGGCATGGGCCTCGTCGACATGCCGTTCGAGATCGCCAACATCTCCTGCGAGAATCCGGAAGCCGCCGCGCATACCCGCGTCGGCTGGTTCCGCTCGGTCTCGAACATCCCGCGCGCCTTCGCGGTGCAGTCGATGGTCGGCGAAATCGCGCAGGCGACCGGCCGCGACCAGAAAGACATGCTGCTCGAGCTGATCGGCTCGCCCCGCATCGTCAAGCCCAACGTGAAGGACCTCTGGAACTATGGCGAGCCCCAGGACAGCTACCCGATCGACACCGCGCGCTTGCGCAAGGTGGTCGAGCTGGTCGCCGAGAAGGGCGGATGGGGCCGTCAGGTGCCGAAGGGCCACGGTCTCGGCATTGCTGCGCACCGCAGCTTCGTCAGCTACATCGCGACCATCGTCGAGGTCGCCGTCGACGACAAGGGCAAGCTGACGGTGCCAAGGGTCGACACCGCGATCGATTGCGGCACCTATGTCAACCCCGAACGCATCGCCTCGCAGATCGAGGGCGCTGCGATCATGGGGCTGAGCCTCGCCAAATACGGCGAGATCAGCTTCAAGGACGGCAAGGTCCAGCAGAAGAATTTTGATGACTTCCAGGTCATCAGGATGGACGAGTCCCCTGCGGTGACCAACGTCTACATCGTGCCGCCCGGACCCGACACGCCGCCGAGCGGTGTCGGCGAGCCCGGTGTCCCGCCCTTCGCGCCGGCACTGATCAACGCGATCTTCGCTGCGACGGGAAAACGTATCCGGAGCCTGCCGATCGGCAAGCAGCTGGAGGCGTAAGACGGAACAGAAGCGGCCTCGCGCCGTTTCCATCGATCTGACAGGAGCAGATCGATGACCAACCTCTCAAAGGCGCTCGCAGTGTCGCTGTCGAGCGCCTTTCTTTTGACGGCCGCAGGCGCATTTGCCCAGAGCAATACCGCCCCGCCGACCACGGCCACGCGTCCCGGCACCCCGGACCAGAACTCGCTGCCCAACGCCAACGCCCCGCCCGCCTCGACCACCCAGACCACCGGCCAGCATAATCCCGATCCGAAGGTTCGTGAGATGAACCAGAAGGAGAAGGACAAGGTCGAGCGCGAGGGGAAGTAGACTTTTGCGACCTCATGCCGGCACGGCCGGGTTTATCCCGGCCATCCACGGCCTTTGCCGCGGCACGACGTAGATGCCCGGGCCTTCGCCGCGCCGGAGCGGCGTCGGACGCGCAGGCGGGACAAGCCCTGGCATGACGAGTATGCGGCCCGCGAGCAATCCCAGCGCACAAACAAAAATGCGGCGGACGTTGCCGTCCGCCGCATTCCCACCCCCCGGCTGCTCCGCTGTCTTCGATCCGCCCGCGGAGCTATTTCTTCAGTGCGAACACCCAGATGACCCCGCCTTGCGGCACATTGGCCTCGATGCCGATGTTGTTGGTCACCAGCGCATCCTGGATGCGTTGCGCGTCCACGCCCCATCCTGACTGGATCGCGATATATTGGGTGCCGTCGATCTCATAGGACACCGGCATGCCCATGATGCCGGAGTTGGTCTTCTGCTCCCACAGCAGCTCGCCGGTCTTGGCGTTGAAGGCGCGGAAGTTGCGGTCGTTGGTGCCGCCGACGAAGATGAGATCGCCCGCGGTCGCCGTGACCGAGCCGAACAGATGCGATTTCGCGAAGTTGTGCTGCCACACCTTCTTGCCCGTGGCGGGATCCCAGGCCTGCAGCTCGCCGAAATGATCCGCACCCGGCTTCGCCTTCAGGCCGATGTCCTCCGGCTTAGTGCCGAGCCAGAGCTCGCCCGGCTTGAGCGCGACCTTCTCGCCGGTGAACCCGCCGCAGAAATTCTCGTTGGCGGGCACGTAGACGAGGCCGGTCCTCTGGCTGTAGGCCGCCGACGGCCAGTCCTTGCCGCCCCACAGCGACGGACAGAACTCGACCCGCTTGCCGATCACCGGCTTGTGCGCGGGGTCGACGATTGGCTTGCCGCTCTCGGGTTCGATGCCCTTCCAGACGTCGGTGGAGACGAACGGCCAGCCGGCGACATAGTTGATCTTGGTCGGCGTGCGCTCGAGCACCCAGAAGATCGCGTCACGGCCCGGATGGACCAGGCTCTTGATGTTGCGACCGTCGCGTTGCAGGTCGATCAGCATCGGCGCCTCGACCTCGTCCCAGTCCCAGGAATCGTTCTGGTGATACTGGTGGTAGGTCTTGATCTTGCCGGTGTTGGGATCGAGCGCGAGCACCGAGGAGGTGTAGAGATTGTCGCCGGGATGGCTGTCGCCGGGCCACGGCGCGGCGTTGCCGACGCCCCAATAGATCGTCTTGGTCTCCTTGTCGTAATTGCCGGTCATCCAGGCCGAGCCGCCGCCGTTCTTCCAGTCGTCGCCCTGCCAGGTGTCATGGCCCGGCTCGCCTTCGCCCGGAATGGTGTAGGTCCGCCACAGCTCCTTGCCGTCCTTGGCGTCATAGGCGGCGACATAGCCGCGCACGCCGAACTCGCCGCCGGAGCCGCCGACGATGACCTTGCCGTCGACGATCAGCGGCATCAGGGTCATGTACTGGCCCTTCTTGTAGTCCTGCACCTTGGTGTCCCACACCACCTTGCCGGTCTTGGCATCGAGCGCGACGACGTGATCGTCCGTGGTGGCGAGGTAGAGCTTGTCCTCCCAGAGGCCGACGCCGCGGCTGGTCGGATGCAGCTGGAACAGGTCGTCAGGGAGCTGCCGCTTGTAACGCCAGTATTCATCGCCGGTCTTGGCATTCAGCGCGATCACCTGCCCCATCGGGGTTGCCACGAACATCACGCCGTTGTTGACGATCGGCGGGGCCTCGTGGCCTTCGACGACGCCGGTGGCAAAGGTCCAGACCGGCGTCAGATTCTTCACGTTGGAGGTGTTGATCTGGTCGAGCGGGCTGTAGCCGTGCCCGTCATAGGTGCGCCGATAGAGCATCCAGTTGCTTGGCTCCGGATTCTCCAACCGCTGCGCGGTGACCGGTGCGTAGTTCTCGATCGGACCGGACATGGCGGCGGTCGAAGCGAGACAGGTGAAGGCGACGAAGCCGGACAGCAACCATTGCTTCCTGGTCATGGACGCTTTTCTGGACGTTCTCATGGACGTTCCCCTTTTTCATCCGTTTGAATTCTTGTTGTGAATTCTTGTCGTTCGTCCCGCCGTCCGCCCACCGGCGGATACGGCCTCTCGTGACGCGGGCGCGGCCCGCACCGTCCGTTCATCCTGGCTGCGCGCCACCTACCTTTCCGATGAAGTTGCCGGCAACGCTGAGCGAGCCGTCAGCGAGCGCGAGCGGCAGCGCCGCGAGCCGTCGCGGCGCCGGTCCGAACACGACCTGTGCGCCCGCACGAGGATCGTATTCGGAGTTGTGACACATGCACTTGAACACCTCCTTGTCGCCGACATCGCTCTTCACCCAGGCGGTGACGGGACAGCCGGCATGCGAGCAGATCGCCGAATAAGCGAGGATGCCATCGACGGCGCGAGCGCGGGCCTTCTCGTCGAGCTCGGCCGGATCGAGCCGGATGATCAGGATCTCGTTGAGCCGCGAGCCGCTGCGCACCACCGATGTCTTGGGATCCTTCGGCCAGGCGTGCACCGGCGGTCCGCCGGCCGGCAGGTCGGCCGCGCTGATCAGCTTTCCCTCCTTGTCGCCTTCGGAGAAGACGAACACATCGCCTTTCTGGGGCCGTTCGTCAGACCCGGGCGGATCCTCATTCGCGCGCGCATGCGCGGAGCAACCGAGACAAGCGGTGGTGGCGAGCGCACCAAGCAGCACCGTTCGCCGCGTCTGCTCGGCATAGGCCTCGGCGTCGGGTTCCCAGGAGCTTTCGGACGATGAGGAATTGGTTGTGAACGATGCGCGGGACATGTTCATAAGCAGGCGCTGGAACTCTGCCGAAAACAAGGCGAAGAATTGGCGCCGCAGTGCATCAATATGGCTTTGCTCGCGTTGATTGAGCAAGACTGAATGCATTCAAACGCGTTTTCGCGATTTCAACGTCGCGCCGCGCGATCGGCATGATGATTTTGCAGATCAGACCGATGATGTCGGAATTGGTGCAGCGCGCTATTCGTGGCGCTGCGCAAACGCAGCGTGACGCATCTGCATGTATTGCAGGCAGCCGGTGGTCGTCAGGGCCTGAGCACGTGGCGCGGTGCGGCGATCGAACCGGCAACGGTTGCCGACGCCATTTCGAAACTGTCGGCGATGCGACGCGCCTTGTCGATGAACAGATTGGCCGCCGGCGGCGGGCAGACCTCGCGCGCGGTCTGCTCGAACAGATCGAGCCAGCGGTCGAAATGGTCGCCAGCCAGGCTGAGCGGCAAATGTGCCCGCATCGGCGAGCCGTGATAGCGGCCGCTCATCAGCACGACCGAGGACCAGAAATCCCTGAGCTTGGCGAGATGCTCGTCCCAGTTCTGCACGACCGCAAACACCGGACCAAGCTTGGCATCTTCGCGCACCCGTCCGTAGAAGCGGGTGACAAGCTCCCCGATCATCTCATCGGTGATCCCGGTGCGCTCGATCGCATCCTGCGTCAACAGGCTCCGCCGTGCGGCCGCCGCCTCGCGCTCGGCCTTCAGTCGATCCGACATATCCTCTGTGTCCGTTCCGTTGTTCCCGCGGGCCGTCCGACATTGTCGGGCCAGTTGCGCGCGGCGTCTTTGTCGCGGCGCAAAGTGCGGGATCCGGCGGCGAGCGCGAAAGGCCCGCCGCCGGCCGCCCTGATCAGGCGCTGTAGGTGTAAAAGCCCTGCCCGGTCTTGCGGCCGAGATGGCCGGCATCGACCATTTCCTTCAGCAGCGGCGCTGGCCGATATTTAGGATCGTTGAAGCCCTTGTAAAAGACCTCCATCACCGAAAGCATGGTGTCGAGCCCGACCAGATCGGCCAGAGCCAGCGGTCCGATCGGATGGTTGCAGCCGAGCTTCATGCCGGCGTCGATCTCTTCCGCGGTCGCGATGCCTTCCTGGAGCGCGAAGATCGCTTCGTTGATCATCGGGCACAGGATGCGATTGACGGCAAAACCCGGGCTGTTCTTGGCGGTGATCGCCACCTTGCCGACCCGTTTGGCGAAATCGAGCGCCTTGGCATGGGTCTCGTCGGAGGTCTGCAGGCCGCGGATCAGTTCCAGCAGGGCCATCACCGGAACCGGATTGAAGAAGTGCATGCCGATGAAGCGATCGGGACGGTCGGTTGCGGCGGCGAGCTTGGTGATCGAGATCGACGAGGTGTTGGTCGCGACCAGCGTGCGCGGCGACAAGCTGGCGCAGAGGTCCTTCAGGATCTTGACCTTGAGCTCCTCGTTCTCGGTCGCGGCCTCGATGACCAGGTCGCAATCCGACAGCTTCGCCCGGTCGGTGGTGCCGGTGATGCGCTTGAGCGCGGCGTCGCGATCGGCCGCCGACATCTTCTCCTTCTTGACCAGGCGCTCGAGGCTGCCGCCGACGGTTGAAAGCCCGCGGTTCACGGCCGCATCGGAAATGTCGACCATCACGACCGAGAGCCCGGCCGCCGCGCAGACCTGCGCGATGCCATTGCCCATGGTCCCTGCCCCGATGATGCCAACGGTCTGGATCATTGCCTCACATCCTTCTCATCCTGCAGCCGATGCCAGCATGGCACGGCCATTGTTTCCGCATCAGGTCTAGCACCGCCGCAAGACGGCTGCGACCCGATCCTGCCCCTCCCTTAAAGCATTCATGGACGGAATAAAGCGCCTGTCGGGCTTAAAGCACCGGCCTCGGGCGCCCCGAGGCCGGTTTGCGGCCTCCAAGCCCTCCCGCGGCAGCCCAGTCCGGGTCTTGATTATGGCAGCCGCAACGGCGAGAAGGCACGTAGCGGGAGCCCCGCGGAACGGAGTTGCCTGAGGCCGGATGAACGACTTTGCACGATCTATCGGCTCCGCCCTCACCCTGATCGCCGAGGCTGACGCCGAGCTGCTCGGCATCGTCGCATTGTCGGTGCGGGTCAGCCTGACCGCCAGCATCGTCGCGCTCCTGATCGGCGCACCGTTGGGAGCCCTGCTTGCGATCACCCGTTTCCGCGGGCGTCAGGTGATCATCGTACTGACCAATGCGCTGCTCGGCCTTCCGCCGGTCGTGGTCGGGCTCGCGCTCTATCTCCTGCTGTCGCGGTCCGGTCCGCTCGGGGCGGCGGGCTTGCTGTTCACCCCGGCTGCCATGGTGGTTGCGCAGACGCTGCTGGCCGCTCCGATCGTGGTCGCCCTGGTGCATCGGCCCGCGAGCCTGCTGTGGGCGGAGTATGGCGACCTGGCGCGGATCGATGGATTGTCGGCCCTGCGCAGCATGGCGCTCCTGTTCGCGCTCGGCCGGACCTCGCTGCTGACGGCCTTTCTCGCGGCGTTCGGGCGCGCCATCGCCGAGGTCGGCGCCATCATCATCGTCGGCGGCAACATCCGCGGCTTCACGCGCACGATGACGACCGCGATCGCGCTAGAGACCAGCAAGGGCGACCTGCCGCTGGCGCTCGGACTCGGACTGATCCTGCTCGCGCTCAGCGTGGCGGTGTCGACCGTCGCATTCCTGCTAGTGGGCCGCGTTGGGGAAAAATAGCGGCTCGCCGCCAACCTTGTAGCCGGCAATCGCTTCCTGCCCCTTCGACGAGACGAGCCAGTCGATGAAGGCCTGTCCATCCTTCGCCTTCACGTTCGGGTGCTTCTCGGGATTCACCAGCATGACGCCGTACTGGTTGAAGAGCCGCTTGTCGCCCTCGGTCAGGATGGCGAGCTCGCCGCGGTTCTTGAACGAAAGCCAGGTGCCGCGGTCCGACAGCAGATAGGCATTTGAGGACGAGGCCATGTTCAGCGCCGGGCCCATGCCCTGGCCGATCTCCCGGTACCAGCTGTCCTTGCCGGCACCGAGGTCGACGCCTGCCTCTTTCCACAGCCTCAGCTCGGCCGCATGCGTGCCGGACTTGTCGCCGCGCGAGATGAACGGCGCCTTCGCGGTCGCGATCTTGCGCAGCGCCTCGACCACATCCTTGCTGCCCGATATCCGCGCCGGGTCGCTTTTGGGCCCGACCACGACGAAGTCGTTGTACATGACGTCGAAGCGCTTCACGCCCTGCCCTTCCGACATGAACTTGTCTTCGGCGGGCCTGTCATGGACGAACACGACGTCGGCATCGCCACGCCGGCCGATATCCAGCGCCTGGCCGGTGCCGACGGCGACGACCTTCACCCTGATGCCTTCGGCCTTCTCGAACAGCGGCAGCAGATGGCCGAACAGGCCTGATTGTTCCGTCGAGGTGGTCGAAGCGACCGTGATGGTGCGATCCTGCGCGAACGCGATCGTGGACCAGAGCAGAACCGCTCCAAGGGTGGCAATCTTCCTCATGCGTCGTTTCCAATATGCGATGACGGTCCCTCAATAGCCGCTTGGGACGTTGACGGGAACCCCCGACGTTCAACCGCTCAGGGTTGAAGCGATGGCCACAATTCGGCAGGAACGTCGCTTGCGCAGGCGGATTGTCTGGGATGTAAAGTCAAGGAGAATCCAATGAAGAAGCTCATCTTGGCATCGGCATGCATCATGGCGCTGGCGACCGGTAGCGCCGTCGCCCAGACACAACCCGCCCCGGGCGCCTCCGGCCAGGTCGACGTCGGCCCCTCGTCGCGCGGCCCCGCCACCAAGGGCATGACGACCGGACGTTCGTCGAACATGCAGAACGAGGCCAGCGACGGCAAGGGTGCGCAGCAACCATCGGCCGGCGGCGCCAACACCAACAACACGGGCAGCCAGGCCGGCGGCAGCGCGGGCGCCGGCAAATAGTCGGAAGATCGAAAAATCCCGCTTCCCTCTCCTTCGCCTTCGAAGGAGCGTGCTCAACTCGGCGCGGCTCTATTGTGGTCGCGTCAAGTTGGGCGGCGGCCCAATCACGCTCGGGCTTCACGGCGATCACAGTCTCTCGGTGATGGCTGACACTTCATCGGGTCGCCCACCCGCACCCGACGAACGTATCTGATGTTCTGCAATTGATCTCACCTAGATTGACAGAGGTGTGACGGCCGGGGCAGTTTTTCATATTGCTGGCGAATCAGCGATTGCCTCACGCCGAGTATCTCTTGGACAACGCCTAGTGCTTTCGAGACTGATATCGTTGCTGCGCCGTATCCCTGCGGTGAAATGGGCGTTCACCAGGCTTCGGCCCGTGCAGCACGGCGGCAGCATTGATGCCACACCGGCCGCAGCAGACGTCTCGCCCGTCATCGCCCAAGACATCGTCCAAGACATCGCGGTCCAAGACGTCGCCGTCCAAGGCGTCGCGGCTCAAGACGTCGCGGAAGCCGCTTCGACTCAAGGCGCCGAAATCGGCACGGCTTCGGGGCTCGGCGAGGCCGAGAGCGAGGCCGCGGCTCCCTCCGCCCAGGATGATGCCGCGATCTCCGTCATCGCGGAGAGCCCGCCGGCCGCGCCAACCGAGGCCGGCGCCGGCGACGATTCCTCCCGGCAGACGCCGCCCGACATCGGGCCGGTCGTCGAAGAGGAGGCTTCGGCCGCCGCGATCGAAACGGCAACGGAAGATGCTCCCGAGCCAGCCATCGGCAACGATCCACTCCCGGTCGCGGCCGAGGCCGTCGTCACGGTGGAGACGTCATCGCCCGGCGACGCCGAGCGTGATCCGCTTGATGCCGCTGCCCTTGTTGTGGACGACGCTCGCGCCTCTGATGTCATCGTGGACGTTGAGCCGACGGTAGACGCGCCGTGCGTCACGTCTGCCGATGCCGAAGTTCTGGCACAGCCTGCCTCCGAGACTGATTTCGACAGCGGTCCCTCGCCGGACGATGCGGGGGCCATCGAGCCGGCAGTTGCGGATGGTGTTGCGCCCGTCGCGGCGGTGGTCGCAGAGCACGGCCCCGCCGATACGGCCAACGTCGCCACCGAGGTCGCGCAGGCTCCGGCGCTCGTCTCGCCTGCTCCGGAAAGGCGGAGCGCGCCGATAGTTCGCGCGAGAGCCGCTGAACCTGCCGATCGCACCGCGCTGATCAGGCAGCGCTGGGCGGAAAGCGGGATCAGGATGTGGAATCCGCGACTTCACGGCACCGGCGAAGCCACGCTGAACATCCAGGGATGCGTCGGGCTGCTGCCGCCCGCCCCCGGCGAGACGATGCCGCGCTATGACAAGCTGGAATTCATGATGCTCGGCGGACAGATCGTCTGCGAGGGCGTCATCGTCGAGGCCCCCGCGCAGGCGAGCCAGCGCAGTTTCACGCGGCTCGCCGAGCCTGCGAAACTCGAGCGAGTTCGCGAACCGGCGCGGGAGCGCCAGGCCGCTCTGGCCTGATCCCTTCCCCTGCAACGAACGCCGCGACGTGCTAGGCTGATATTCCGACAGGGGAGATCGCCTGTGCGCGCAAGCTCGTTGCTTCTGGTCGTGATCGCCGCCTTCTGCGTCTTGCAGCCGGCCTTTGCCACGGGCAAACGATCCCGCCACCCGCCTGCGACCGTTCCCGTCACCGATCCAGCCGCGTCCTACAAGGCCGATCGGCTCTCGTCCTCGCGCGGCGAGGCGATCCTCGACATGCCGGGCCAGACCACCGTGCTGACGCGACAGGTGCTCGACGACATGAACGCGACCAGCCTGAGAGGCGCCATGCGCTCGACCGCCGGCGTGACGATCGGGCGCTAAAGCGAAACGCGTCTTGGTGAACGATACGTAACGAGAGCTCAGGTCATTCTCCCCGACGAGGAGAGGTGGGGCATGCCGTTGCGCCGGCCCGCATGGTTAGCAGAACGTAGCCCCAGCTTTGCCGGACGGTGCAGCCGATGCGCCTGCTTTCTTCGGCCCCTTATCGTTAACGCGGCCTCACCGGCGCCCACGAACGGAAGAGATATTGTGGCGTCCGGCCTGATCCGGCTGTCGCTGCGTATCGATCTAACGCGCCCTTTACCCCCGTCATGCAACATCGCCGACGTTTTCAGGGTAGCCGGGGCTCGTATTTTCAATGCCTGTTGCCGATTTGAAGTCTCTTCTCGCCGCCGCAATCCGGCTGTTTCGCGTTCCGGCCGACAATCCGGATCTGATGCGCGCGCAGTTCGGCGCCTTCTCCAAGCAGGTCCCGCTGCTCTACTTCATCCTCATGAGCAACACGATCGCGGTGGCCTACACCTATGTGAACGTGGCGCCGGACTGGCTGACGATGATCGTGCCTGGCGTGCTGACCGTGCTCGCAGGCTTGCGGACCTATTGGTGGCTGCGCCAGCGTCACCTGGTGCGCAGCGACGCCGACATCCTGCGCAATCTGCGCGCCACCAACTGGCTGACCCTGCCGATCGGCGCCGGCTTCACCGCCTGGTCCTTCGCGCTCTATCCCTACGGCGATCCCTTCGCCAAGAGCCAGGTCGCCTTCTACATGGCGGTCACGGTGATCGGCTGCATCTTTTCGCTGATGCATCTGCGCTCGGCGGCGCTGATCGTGACGCTGATCGTCGACGTGCCCTATGTGCTGTTCTTCTTCGCCACGGGCGAGCCGACGCTGAAGGCGATCGCCGTCAACAACCTCCTGGTTTCCGGCGCGATGGTGACGGTGCTGTTCATCTATTACCGCGATTTCGCCGATCTCGTCGCCAGCCGCAAGTCGCTGCTCGCACAACAGGCGGCAACGCAGGCGCTCTCTGACGAGAACTTCCGCCTCGCCAATCTCGATTCCCTCACCGAGCTGCCGAACCGCCGCCGCTTCTTCGCCGAGCTGTCGAGCGCCTTTGCCGACGCCGAGCGCAGGCACGTTCGCGTCGCGGTCGGGATCATCGACCTCGACGGCTTCAAGCCGATCAACGACAATTACGGCCACTCGGTCGGCGACCGCGTCCTGATCGAGGCGGGCCGGCGCATCCGCGAGGTCTGCGAGGGCTTTGGCCCGCAGCGCGTGGAATTCGCCCGGCTCGGCGGCGACGAGTTCGGCCTCGTCGTATGCGGCGACCCCGAGGACGCGGACCTGACGCGGCTCGGCGAACGCATCGGTAGTCAGGTCAAGCTGCCGTACCAGCTCGACACCGCCCATACGGGCTTGTCCTGCTCGATCGGTTTCGCATCGTTCCCGGACTCCGCGACGACGTCGGAGGTGCTCTATGAATGTGCCGACTACGCGCTCTACCACGCCAAGCGCCATCTGCGCGGCCGCACCGTGATCTTCTCCAGCGAGCTCGAGGCCGAGATCCGCAGCCGCGGCGTCATCGAGAACCTGTTGCGCACCTCCGATTTCGGCACCGAGATGGAGCTGGTTTTCCAGCCAATCGTCGATGCCATGAGCGAGCACACCGCGGGTTTCGAGACCCTAGCGCGCTGGCACAGCCCCCGTCTGGGCTGGGTCTCTCCGGCCGACTTCATTCCCGCCGCCGAGCGCATCGGCCTGATCCGTCCTTTGACGCAGGCGCTGCTGGCGCGCGCCCTCGCCACGGCCAAAACCTGGCCCGACGACCTCCGCCTGTCGTTCAACCTGTCCGCTCACGACATCTGTGCCGCCGAGGGCATATTGCCGCTGATCTCGATCATCGAGAAAAGCGGTCTGTCGGCCCGCCGGATTGACTTCGAGATCACCGAGACTGCCGTCACCTTCGATTTCGTCCGCGCGCAGCAGTCGATCGCCACGCTGAAGGCGATGGGTTGCGGCATTTCGCTGGACGATTTCGGCACCGGCTATTCGTCACTGAGCCACGTGCACCGGTTGCCGCTGGACAAGATCAAGGTCGACCGCAGCTTCGTCGCCGAGATCAACGAGAATCCGGTGAGCCACAAGATCGTCAAATCGCTTGCGGGCCTCTGCGACGACATGGAGATCGCCTGCGTCGTCGAGGGCGTCGAGACCCGCGCCCAGCTCGACAGCCTGCGCCGGCTCGGGTGCGATTTCATCCAGGGCTACTACTTCGCAAAACCCATGCCGGCCGATGCGATCGCCGACTATCTGGCGAATGAACGCCAGCGCCTCGACGGCCGCGGGGCCAGGGTCGTGGCCTGAGGCGCCACTACTTCGAAAGGCTCGGCAGATCGAGGCCTTTGTCGCGGGCGCAGTCGATCGCGATGTCGTAACCGGCATCGACGTGGCGCATGACGCCGCTGGCGGGATCGTTCCACAGCACGCGTTCGATGCGCTTGGCAGCCTCGGGCGTGCCGTCGGCGACGATCACCATGCCGGCGTGCTGCGAATAGCCGATGCCGACGCCGCCGCCGTGATGCAGCGAAACCCAGGTTGCACCGCTGGCGCAATTGAGCAGCGCGTTGAGCAGCGGCCAGTCCGACACCGCATCCGAACCGTCCTTCATCGCCTCGGTCTCGCGGTTGGGACTCGCGACCGAACCGCTGTCGAGATGATCGCGGCCGATCACGATCGGCGCTTTCAACTCGCCGCGCGCCACCATCTCGTTGAAGGCAAGGCCGAGGCGGTGACGATCGCCGAGCCCAACCCAGCAGATCCGCGCCGGGAGGCCCTGGAATTTGATGCGCTCCTTGGCCATGTCGAGCCAATTGTGCAGGTGCTTGTCGTTCGGCATCAGCTCCTTGACCTTGGCATCGGTCTTGAAGATGTCCTCGGGATCGCCCGACAACGCAGCCCAGCGGAACGGTCCGACGCCGCGGCAGAACAGAGGGCGGATATAGGCGGGCACGAAGCCGGGGAAATCGAAGGCGTTCTTCAGCCCCATGTCCTGGGCCATCTGGCGGATGTTGTTGCCGTAGTCGAGCGTCGGAATGCCCTGCGCATGGAAATCCAGCATGGCCTGGACGTGCTCGACCATCGAGGTCTTGGAGGCGCGCTCGACCGCCTTCGGATCGGACGCGCGCTTGGCTTCCCACTCTGCGAGCGTCCAGCCCTTCGGCAAGTACCCGTTGATCGGATCATGCGCGCTGGTCTGGTCGGTGACGATGTCAGGCTTGACGCCGCGGCGAACCAGCTCCGGGAAAATCTCCGCGGCATTGCCGAGCAGGCCGACCGAGATTGCCTTCTTCGTCTTTGCAGAGTCCGCCATGATCGCGAGCGCTTCATCGAGGGTTGCGGCCTGACGGTCGAGATAACCGGTGCGCAGGCGCATCTCGATGCGGCTCGGCTGACATTCGACTGCGAGCATTGAGGCGCCGGCCATGGTCGCGGCCAGCGGCTGCGCGCCGCCCATGCCGCCCAGGCCGGCGGTGAGAATCCATTTGCCCGAGAGGCTGCCGCCATAATGGCGCCGCCCGACCTCGACGAAGGTCTCGTAGGTGCCCTGCACGATGCCCTGGCTGCCGATATAGATCCACGAGCCCGCGGTCATCTGGCCGTACATCATCAGGCCCTTCCGATCGAGCTCGTTGAAATGGTCGAGCGTCGCCCAGTGCGGCACGATGTTGGAGTTGGCGATCAGCACGCGTGGCGCGTCGGTGTGGGTGCGAAATACGCCGACCGGCTTGCCGGACTGCACCAGCAGCGTCTGGTCGGCTTCGAGCTTGCGCAGGGCCGCGACGATCCGGTCAAAACTCTCCCAGTCGCGCGCGGCGCGGCCGATGCCGCCATAGACGACGAGCTCGCTCGGACGTTCCGCGACGTCAGGATCGAGATTGTTCATCAGCATGCGCAAGGGAGCTTCCGTCAGCCAGCTCTTGGCGCTGATCTCGCTGCCGCGGGGCGCGCGGATGGTGCGGTCGTTGTCCAGTCGGCGGTTCATGCGGACCTCTCATCAAGTCTCGGAAACGGATCGGATGGAAGCGCCGTGAGCGCGGTAGCTGGCAGAGCGTCGGCCTCGACCAGCGCAGCGGCCTTGGCGAGATCGCCGGCCATGTAGCGATCGGCACCCAGTGCGGGCACCTGCTCGCGCAGCGCGGCGATGACCGCCGCCAGCGGCCTGCTGGTCGCATGCGGCTCGCGCAGCGTGATGCCTTGGGCGGCAACCAGGAGTTCGATGCCGAGGATGGCGGCGAGATTGTCGGCCATGTCGGACAGCCGCCGCGCGGCGTGCGCCGCCATCGAGACGTGATCTTCCTGGTTGGCGCTGGTCGGCGTCGAATCGATCGAGCACGCAGCTGCGCGCTGCTTATTCTCGGCATAGAGTGCCGCCGCCGTCACCTCGGCGATCATGAAGCCGGAATTGATGCCGGGATCGGGAGTGAGGAACGGCGGCAGGCCGAAATTGAGCGTCGGATCGACCAGCGTCGCAATGCGCCGCTCGCTGATGGCGCCGATCTCCGACAGCGCGAGTGCGATGGCATCGGCGGCGAACGCCACCGGCTCGGCGTGAAAGTTGCCGCCGGAGACGATCTCGCCGGTCTCGACCAGCACCAGCGGATTGTCGGTGACGGCATTGGCCTCGACGATCAGCGTGCGCGCGGCCTGCGCGATCAGATCGAGCGCGGCTCCCGCGACCTGCGGCTGGCAACGCAGGCAATAGGGATCCTGCACGCGCTCGTCACCTTCGAGATGCGACAGGCGGATGTCGCTGCCCTCGAGCAGCGCGGTCAGCGTCGCGGCGGCCGCGATCTGCCCGGCATGGCCGCGCAGCGCCTGGATTTCAGGACGGAACGGCGCCGTCGATGCCATCGCCGCATCGACCGACAATGCGCCGGTGACGAGCGCTGCGCGCGCAAGGCCGAAGGCGCGCAGGACCGCGGAGATGGCATAGGCGGTCGAGAATTGCGTGCCGTTGATCAGTGCGAGGCCCTCCTTGGGTCCCAGCGTCAGCGGCACGAGGCCGGCGGATGCCAGCGCTTCGCCGCCGGGCACGATTTGTCCGTCAACGATCGCCTGTCCCTCGCCGATCATCACCGCTGTCATATGCGCGAGCGGGGCGAGATCGCCGGAGGCACCGACCGAGCCCTGCTGCGGCACCAGCGGGGTGACGCCCCGCGCCATCATGGCCTGCAGCTGCTCGATCACCGCGCGGCGCACGCCGGAGGCGCCGCGGCCGAGCGAGATGATCTTCAACGCCATCATCAGGCGAACGATCGGCTCCGGAGTCGCGGGGCCGACGCCGCAGCAATGCGACACGATCAGGTTGCGCTGGAGCAGCGCGGTCTGATCGGGCGGAATGCGCTTCGAGGCGAGCTTCCCGAAGCCGGTGTTGATGCCATAGACTGGCGCAGCGGCTTGCGCGGCCTTTGCGACAATCTTCGCAGCCGCCTCCACGCGCGGCCAGAACGACGGATCGAGCACGACAGGAGCGCCCGCAAGCACGCGCGCGAGCTCGTCGAGGCTGACCGTTCCCGGCTTGACGATGATCGCTGCGCCCTGCTCCGTCACTGGCCCCTCCACACCCGGCGATGCAGCGGATTGAAGCCGATGCGGTAGACGAGCTCGGCCGGCCGCTCGACGTCCCAGATTGCGAGATCGCACCATTTGCCCGCTTCCAGCGTGCCGGTCTCATCGAGCACGCCGAGCGCCCGCGCGCCTTCGCGGGTGATTCCGGCAAGGCACTCAGCCACATTCATCCGGAACAACGTCGCGCCCATATTCATGGTGAGCAGCAGCGAGGTCAGCGGCGAGCTGCCGGGATTGCAATCGGTCGCGAGCGCCATGGGCACGCCCTGCCTGCGAAAGGCCTCGAACGGAGGCTTCTGCGTCTCGCGAATGAAGTAGAACGCGCCGGGCAGCAGCACGGCCACAGAACCAGCCTTCGCCATCGCGGCGACGCCGGCTTCGTCGGTATGCTCGAGATGATCGGCCGACAGCGCCGAGAATTTTGCCGCAAGCGCCGCGCCGCCGAGGTTCGACAGCTGGTCGGCGTGGAGCTTGACCGGGAGCCCAAGCGCTCTCGCCGTCTCGAATACAAGCGTCGTCTGCTCCGCCGAAAATGCGATGCCTTCCATGAAGGCGTCGACAGCGTCGGCGAGGCCAGCCTTCGCAACGGCAGGCAGCATCTGTTTGCAGACGAGATCGACGTAGCGATCCTTGTCACCGTCCGCCTCGACCGGCAATGCATGCGCGCCGAGAAAGGAGGTGCGGATCGCGACCCGCCGCTGGCGACCGAGGCTGCGCGCGGCCGCCAGTTGCCGCATCTCCGTCTCGGTGTCGAGGCCATAGCCGGATTTGATCTCGACGGTGGTTGCGCCCTCGCCAATCAACGCGTCGAGCCGCGGCAGCGCGCTCGCGACCAGCTCGGCCTCGCTCGCCTTGCGCGTCGCCGCCACCGTGGAGACGATGCCGCCGCCGGCGCGCGCGATCTCCTCGTAGCTCGCACCTTTCAAACGCAGCTCGAACTCGTGCGCGCGGTTGCCGCCATAGACGAGATGGGTGTGGCAATCGACGAGGCCGGGCGTGATCCAGCGCCCCTCGCAATCGATCCGCTCGATCGCGTCCGCATTCGCGGGAAAGTCCGTCGCCGCACCGGCGTAGCTGATACGGCCGCCGCGCGCGGCGATGACACCAGGCGCGATCTCGCCGAGATCGGGACGGTCGGCCCGCATCGTGGCGAGCCGGGCATTGTGCCAGATCCGGTCGAAGCGCTCTGCCATGCCACTTTCCCCTGGGGTGGGATGCTTGACTTATATGTCTAGACATATAATCGTAAGGCGGTTCTGTCCAGCCGGCGTGTAATCAATCATGACCCGACTGCATTTCGCCTCCGCGCTCCTGCCCTCGGGCTGGGCCAATGACGTGCAGGTGGTGATGACCGCCGGCGCGATCGCGGCGGTGACCGCGGGCGTGCAGCCTGCCGCCGGCGACGAGCGCCACGCCATTGCGCTTCCGGGATTGGCGAGCCTGCACAGCCACGCCTTCCAGCGCGGCATGGCGGGCCTTGCCGAGCTGCGCGGCGACAGCACCGATACATTCTGGACCTGGCGCGAGACGATGTACCGCTTCGCCCTCGCAATGACGCCGGACGACGTCGCGGCCGTTGCGACGCTGCTTTATGTCGAGATGCTGGAGCAGGGTTTTACCCGCGTCGGCGAATTCCACTATCTGCACCACGACCGCGACGGTTCTCCCTATGCCGATATCGCCGAGATGGCCGCGCGGATTGCGGAGGCTGCCGAGGCATCGAGCATTGCGCTGACGCTGCTGCCGAGTTTCTATGCGCACGGCTCCTTCGGCGGTGCCGCGCCGCATGCCGGCCAGCGCCGCTTCGTCTGCTCGGTCGATCGGTTCGCCGAGCTCATGGCCGCCTCCCGCAAGGCGATCAATGCATTGCCGGGCGCCAATATCGGCATCGCACCGCACAGCCTGCGCGCGGTCGCGCCGGATGAGCTCGCGGCCATCGTTCCGCTCGCGAACGGCGGACCGGTGCACATTCACGCCGCCGAACAGGTGAAGGAAGTCGAGGATTGCCTGGCCTGGTCGGGCCGCCGCCCGGTGCAGTGGCTATTGGAGCACGCGCCCGTCGGTCAGCGCTGGTGCCTCATTCATGCGACTCATATGACGGACGCTGAGGTCAGCGCATTTGCCAGGACGGGCGCAGTCGCCGGGCTCTGCCCCATCACCGAAGCGAGCCTTGGCGACGGCATCTTTCCGGCCCGCGAATTCCTCGACGCCGGCGGCGCGTTCGGTATCGGCACCGATTCCAACGTGCTGGTCGGCGTCGCCGACGAATTGCGCCAGCTCGAATACGGCCAGCGGCTCAAGCACCGCGAGCGCAATGTGCTTTCCGCCGGGGCCGGCCGCTCGACCGGACGGGCATTGTTCGACCATGCGCTCGCGGGCGGCGCGCAGGCGCTGGCGCAGACGACGGTCGGCCTCGCGCCCGGCGCGCGCGCCGACATCGTCACGCTCGACGCCGCACATCCCTCGCTGGCGGGACGCCGGGGCGATGCCGCGATCGACGGCTGGATCTTTGCTGCAGGCAGCGGCGCGATCGACTGCGTCTGGGCCGGCGGCGAGAAGGTTGTCGAGCGTGGCCGGCACAGGCTGCGCCAGGCGGCGCGCGAGCGTTTCAACGCGGTCGTTCGGAGGCTTGTTGCATGAGCCTCGTCACCGATGCCGCCGACAAGCCGACGCTCTACAAGCGGATTCGCGCCGACATCGAAAAGCGCATCCTGACCGGCGAATGGCCGCCCGGCCATCGCATTCCGTTCGAGCATGAGCTGGTGGCGCGCTACGGCTGCTCGCGCATGACGGTGAACAAGGCGCTGTCGGAGCTCGCGCAGGCAGATCTGATCGAGCGGCGGCGGCGTGCCGGCTCGTTCGTGCGCCGGCCGCAACACATGTCGGCGGTGCTCAAGATCGCCGACATCCGCGCCGAGATCACCGCGCTGGGGCGCGCTTACGGCTATGAGCTGATCCACCGCAAGCTGCGCGCCGCGACCGCTGCCGACCGTGATCGCCTCGGCGTGAAGAGGGCCGGCAAGGTGGTTGCGATCACCTGCCGGCACAGTGCCGACAACGTGCCGTTCGCCGTCGAGGACAGGCTGATCGACCTGTCGTCCGTGCCTGACGCCGCGAGCGCAGACTTCTCGCGCGAGCCGCCCGGCTCGTGGCTGCTTCACCACGTCCCGTGGACGGAGGCCGAGCACACGATCAGCGCCATCGTTGCCGACGATCATACGGCGGGCGCGCTCGCGATCGCCGTCGGCGCGCCCTGTCTCGTCATTGACCGTTACACCTGGCGTAGCGCGCGCACGATCACCGCCGTGCGCCTGCTCTATCCCGGTGACTCTCACCGCCTTGTCGCGCGATTCAAGGGAGGCTGAGTGGATATGTCGGCACAAATCGTGCAACGCTTCGAACAGCGGTCCACGTGGACCCACAGATCAACAGGACGTCAATCCATCGATCGGCAGAGGACGACAATCATGCGTAATTCGACAATATTTGCGACAATCATTGCTCTCGCGGCCGCCACTCCCGTGCTCGCCGACGACGTCAAGGTCGGCGTCGGCATCTCCGGATGGACCGGCTTTGCGCCGCTGACGTTGGCGAAGGAAGCTGGCATCTTCAAGAAGAACGGCCTCGACGTCAGCATCAAGAAGATTCCGCAGAAGGACCGCCATCTTGCCATCGCTTCGGGCGACATCCAATGTGCGGCGACGACCGTCGAGACCTGGATCTCCTGGAACGCCAACGGCGTTGCCACCAAGCAGATCTTCCAGCTCGACAAGAGCTATGGTGCCGACGGCATGGCCGTGCGCAACGACGTCGCCGCGATCAAGGACCTGAAGGGCAAGACCGTCGCCGCCTCCGCGCCCGGCACCTCGCCCTATTTCGCGCTGGCCTGGATGCTCAAGAAAAACGGGCTGTCGGTGAAGGACGTCACCGTCGTGAACCTGGAGCCGGCCGCCGCCGCACAGGCCTTCGTCTCCGGCCAGAACGACGCCGCGATGACCTATGAGCCCTATCTGTCGACGGTGCGCGCCGCCCCCGACAAGGGCAAGATCATCGCGACCACGCTGGACTATCCGATGGTCATGGACACCTTCGGCTGCACGCCGAAGTTCCTCACCGAGAATCCCAAGGCCGCCAAGGCGCTCGCCGACAGCTATTTCGAGGCGATCGAGATGATCGCCAAGGACCAGGCCAAGTCCTACGAGATCATGGGCGCCGACGTGAAGCAGACCGGCGAGCAGTTCGGCAATTCGGCGAAATATCTGCGCTGGCAGGACAAGGCCGCCAACCAGAAATTCTTCGCCGGCGACTTCCTGACCTTCAACAAGGAGGCCGCCGAGCTCCTGCTCGAGATCGGCATCATCAAGGCCGCGCCGAAGGTCGAGGATCTCTTCGACGCCAGCTTCATCAAGTAAGTCACTTCAGGAGCTGCCGGCCCCGTCTCGCGGCGGGGCCGGCAAATCCGTTCACCGCCCGGATAATCGTCGATGCGTCCCCTGGACCCTGTTACATCGAAGCAGCGCGTGGTCTATGGCCTTGCGTTCTTCGTGCTGTTCGTCGCCCTCTGGTCCTGGGCGACGTTCGGCGGCCATGTGTCGAAAACCTTCCTCGCCAATCCGCTGACCATGGTGCAGGAAGGCGTCGAGCTGCTCACCAAGCACGGCTTCCTGTTCGACATCGGCATGACGATCTGGCGCGTCGTCGGCGGTTTCGCGCTCGCGGCGATCATCGCGGTGCCGCTCGGCGTGCTGATGGGCGCCTACAAGCCGGTCGAAGCCTTCCTTGAACCGTTCGTCTCCTTCGCGCGCTATTTGCCCGCCTCCGCCTTCATTCCGCTGCTGATCCTGTGGGCCGGCATCGGCGAATTGCAGAAGCTGCTCGTCATCTTCATCGGCTCGGTATTCCAGGTCATCCTGATGGTCGCCGTGACCGTCGGCGCAACGCGGCGCGACCTGGTGGAGGCAGCCTATACGCTCGGAGCGAGGGACCGCGGCATCATCCGCCGCGTGCTGCTGCCCTCCTCCGCGCCCGAGATCGCGGAAATCCTGCGGCTGGTTCTGGGCTGGGCCTGGACCTATGTCATCGTCGCCGAGTTGATCGGCTCGTCCTCGGGCATCGGCCACATGATCACCGACAGCCAGGCGCTGCTCAACACCGGCCAGATCATCTTCGGCATCATCGTGATTGGGCTGATCGGCCTGCTCTCGGACTTCATGTTCAAGGCCTTCAACGCCTGGCTGTTTCCGTGGAGGCTCGCATGACGATCCTCAAGATCGAGCAGGTCTCGCGCACCTTCCCGGCGCGCCACGGCAACGCGCCGACCAAGGCGCTGGAGCCGACCGATCTCGTCATCGGCAACAACGACTTCGTCACCATCCTCGGCCCCTCCGGCTGCGGCAAGTCCACGCTGCTGCGCATCGTCGCTGGCCTCGATCGTCCGACAAGCGGACGCGTCACGCTCGACGGGCGCGAGGTGACCGCCCCCGGCGCAGATCGCGGCATGGTGTTCCAGTCCTACACGCTGTTTCCCTGGCTCACCGTGCGCGAGAACATCGCCTTCGGCCTGCGCGAGCGCGGCGTGCCGCAGGACGAACGCAACAAGATCGCCGACGCCTTCATCCGCCAGGTCGGTTTGTCCGGCTTCGAGAATCATTGGCCGAAGCAGCTCTCCGGCGGCATGCAGCAGCGCACGGCGATCGCGCGCGCGCTCGCCAACGATCCCAAGATCCTGCTGCTCGACGAGCCGTTCGGCGCGCTCGACAACCAGACCCGCGCGCTGATGCAGGAGATGCTGCTCGGGATCTGGGAACGCGACCAGAAGACCGTGCTGTTCGTGACCCACGACATCGAGGAGGCGATCTTCCTCGGCAGCCGCGTCATCGTCATGAGCGCGCGCCCCGGCCGGATCAAGGCCGAGATCGATGTGGACCTGCCGCATCCGCGCTCCTACAAGATCAAGACCACGCCGGAATTCGTCCAGCTCAAGGAACGGCTGGTCGAGGAGATCCGCACCGAGGCGCTGAAGGTCGCCGAACATGCCTGACGCTTCCCCTTCCGTCGACGGCGAGCGCGTGCTTGCCGATCTCAATGCGCTGCGCGCCATCGGCGCCTACAAGACTGGCGTGCACAAGCCGACGTTCTCCGAGCCGCACAGGCTTTCGCTGGACTGGCTCATGCGCAAGCTGCCGGACGCGGGGCTTGCCGCTTCGATCGACGGCATCGGCAATGTCTTCGGCACCAGCGCCAAGGCCGGACCCAAGCTGCTGGCCGGCTCGCATCTGGAGAGCCAGAACTACGCCGGCTGGCTCGATGGCCCGCTCGGCGTCGTCTATGCGCTCGAGGCCGCGCGCGTTCTCAATGCCGATCCCTCCGTGAACGGGGCCGTCGAAGTCGCCGCCTGGTGCGACGAAGAGGGACATTTTGGGCATTTCCTCGGCTCGCGATCGTATGTCGGACAGGTCACCGAGGCCGACATCGACGCTGCGCGCGATCGCACCAGCGGCCGCACCATGCGCGATGCGCTCGCCGAGATGGGGCTTGCGGGCCGCCCTCGTGCCAGCGCCGAGCCGGGCCGCCACGTCGGCTATCTCGAGGCTCATATCGAACAGGGCGACACGCTCGAAAGCGGCAAGCTCGCGATCGGAATCGTCACCTCCATCGTCGGCATCTGGCAGTACCGCATCAACTTCACCGGCGAGCAAAATCATGCCGGCACCACGCGCATGACGGTGCGCAAGGATGCCGGGCTGGCGCTGGCCAAGTTCTGCGTCGCGATCGACGAACGTTTTCCGGCCGCCTGCGGCCCGCGCACGGTCTGGACCACCGGCCGCATCACGCTCGATCCGGGCGCGCCGAGCATCATTCCTGGCGGCGCCGAAATGCTGTTCCAGATCCGCGACGACGATCCCACCGTGATTGCCCGGCTGGAGCAGTTGCTGCGGACCATGGCGGACGAGGCCAGCGCGAGCGGCCCGTGCACCGTCACCGTCGAGAAGCTGCGCACCGGCGCGCCCGCCATGATGAGCGATCGCTTTCAGGATGCGATCGAAGCCGCGAGCAAGGCGCGGGCCGGTGAACGATCGATCCGTATGCCCAGTGGCGCCGGCCACGATGCGCAGATGCTGGCCAGTGTCATGCCCGCCGGCATGCTGTTCGTGCCCTCGATCGGCGGCATCAGCCATCACTGGACCGAGAACACCGCCGACGTCGATATCGTCACCGGCGCAGAGGTCTTCGTCGATGCCTGCCGGCGGATCCTTACAAGTTAGAACGACGTCCCTCCGCCGAACCTGAACTCCTGCACGACGTCGTATTTGCCCTTCGTGATCGGCACGGCATAATCGAAGCGCAACGGCCCGAACGGGGAGGCCCAGATCAGGCCGACGCCGACCGAGGATCGCACCGTGCTGCCGTCGTCATATTGCAATCCGCAATTCGGGCACGCCTTGGAGTTGACTTCGCCCGTAGCCGACCACGAGGTCGGTCCCTGATAGCCCCAGAGCGATCCGGCATCGGCGTAGAGTGCGCCCTTCAGGCCGACTTCCTTGGGCAGGAACCAGAACGGCATCTGCAGTTCCGCGGACGCGCCCCAATATTTCGTGCCGCCGAGCGCATCGCCGCTGGAGCCGTAATTGTAGTAGGTGATGTCGCGCGGCCCGATGCCGTTCGAGGCGAAGCCGCGCACCAGGTTCGGACCCATCTGGAAGTGATCCAGCATGCGCAGATCCCGGTCACCGATCTTGCTCAGCAGGCCGCCCTGGAGGTGAATCACGCTGACGATCTCGGAGACCAGCGGCGTGTAGTATTTGGTGTCGAGCGCGGTCTTCAGATAGGTGACGTCGCCGCCGACCCCGGCGAAATCCTGCCGGAAGTCGACCAGCAATCCGTTCGTCGGGTTCTTGGTGTTATCGAGCGTGTTGTAGTTCAGCGTGTAGCCGAGCGACGAAGTCCAGGTCGCGCCGTTCGCCAGCTCCTTTCGAACCGGCAGGCTCGACTCGCCGTCCCCGTAGCAGCCGTAGCCATAGACTCCCGAGCTCGTGGAATTGGTCGGGTCCGCGCCGCCCAGGACGCTCTGGATGTAGGCCGGCGTCGGATTGAAGGCCAGCGAGGCGTTCGACGCGTTGTTGTTGCAATTATTGTAGGCGCTGGCGAGCGAGATGCTCTGCTGATAGAGCGAATAGCGCAGCTGCAGGGAGAGATCCTCGCGCAAGGCCAGGCCAATGCGGGGGGAGAAACCGAGGGTCGTCACGCCGTAGCTCGTATAGCTGTTCGCCTTCTGCTCCTTCCAATAGGTATCGAATCCAAGCGCCAGCCGGTAGTCGAGCAGGTAAGGCTCGACGAACGACAACGATATGCCCCGCGAATATTGGCCGTAAGTGACCGATGCCTTGGCATAGAGCCCGCGGCCGAGCAGGTTGCGCTCCGAGATCGAGACTTCGGCCAGCGCTCCGTCGGTGGTGGAATAGCCGCCCGAGATCGAGAAGTCGCCGGTCGATTTCTCCTCCATGTCGACGATCAGGATCACGCGATCGCTCGACGAGCCGGGCTCGGTGACGATCTTGACGCTCTTGAAGTAGTCGAGGTTCTTCAGCCGCCGCTCGGCGCGATCGACCAGCGCGCGGTTGTAGGCATCGCCCTCCGAGAGGTCGAATTCGCGCCGGATGACGTAGTCGCGCGTGCGCGTGTTGCCGCGCAGGTTGATGCGCTCGATGTAAGTCCGCGGGCCTTCGTCGACATTGAACACGACGGAGACGGTGTGCGCCTCGAAATTGCGGTCGCCGCCGGGACGGACCACGGCAAAAGCATAGCCGCGGCGCGAGGCCTCGATCTGCATCTCTTCGGTCGACTTCTCGACCAATTCGACGTTGTAGAGCGAGCCGGCGCTGACGCGCGAAAAGGCGCGGAGCGAGGCCGTGTCGAAATTGGCAATGCTGGAGCGGTAGTCGACGGAGCCGATGCGATATTGAGCACCTTCCTCGATCTTGAAGGTCACCAGAAAGCCCTTCTTCTCCGGATCGTATTCGGTGAGCGCAGCCACGACCTGGACGTCGGCGTAACCGTTCTTGAGGTAGAAGCGGCGGATCAGGTCGCGGTCGGCCTCGACGCGATCGGGATCGTAAACGTCGTTGTTGCCGAGGAAGCTGAGCAGGTTGCTCTCGTGCGTCTTGATGATGTCGCGCAGCCGCGAGGCCGAGAACGCGCTGTTGCCGATGAACTCGACCGACTTGACCGATGTCTTCGCACCCTCCCCGACCGTGAAGATGAGATCGACGCGGTTGTTCGGCTGCTCGATGATCTCGGGCGTGACGCGGACGTCGTAGCGGCCGGAGCGCCGGTAGATCTCGGCGATGCGCAGCGTGTCGGACTGCACCAGCGCCCGCGAAAAGGTCCCGCGCGGCTTGGACTGGATTTCCGCCGAGAGTTGCTCGTCCTTGATCTTCTTGTTGCCCTCGAAGGCGATGCGGCCGATCACGGCATTCTCGACCACCGACACCACGATGCGGCCGCCGGCCTGATTGATCTTCACGTCCTGGAACAGGCCGGTCGCGATCAGCGCCTTGAGCCCGTCATCGAGGGCGGATTGATCGAGACGCCCGCCCGGGCCCGGATTGAAATAGGAGCGGACCGTCTCGGCCTCCACCCGGCGATTGCCTTCGACGACGATCGCCTGCATCGCCTGCGCGGCCGCCGGCTGCGGCAACAGCGCAAGCGGGAGTGAGCTTGCAATCGATATAGCACTCGTCGCCACGATGATCAGCCAGGCCCGCAAAAACGACATTCCACACCTCAACAAAACCTCGCCTGCTCTGAGACGAGACAGCTGTGGCCGCGGTGTGGCCTGAAGATTGCTGGTTTGTTTCCGGTCGTTGAATTTGATTGGACGATCAGCAGCGTGAGCGCCGCCGCCGCGACGACCGCGCGCACTGTGGGCGGAGACCGAACCGCCTCGAAGCTGCCGCGCAGGTGCCCTGCCCATGCAGAGGTTCAGCAACATCGCGCAACGCCGGCATTCTTTACAGTCACTTAAGCCGGTGCGAGAGGCGGCCGCATCAGGAACTCGCACAGGATGTTGTCCGATGAACGCGCTTGTCACGACCCGAGCAGTGCTGGCCGCCCTCCTCGCCTCGACCTTCGCCGCTCATCCCGCCAGCGCCGGCAAGCGCGAGCCGCAGCGGGCGACCCAGGATGCGGTTTACGAGTACGGCCCGCGCGGCCCCAATCGTTCCTACCAGTCCGGTCCGCGCACGCGCATCTATGTCAGCAAGCGGTCGTGGCTTGACGGCGGGACCGAGGTGCTCCCCGGCGAGCGCAAGTTCACCGACTACGCCTTGCCGCCCGGCGCCTCGTTCGCAGGCAGCAACAACAACCGGCCACTCGACCGGCAGCCGCTCAGCCCCGATTCGGACCTGGGTGGATTTGCGCAGCGGATTCCGATTACGTGGTGAGCGCAGTTCTCGTGTCCCGGACAAGCCGCAACGCGCAAGCGGTGCAGCGCAGAGCCGGGACCCAGGAAGCGGCACGGCAGCGCGCGGTGAGATGGGCCCCGGCCCAGCAGCGCACCGCCAAAGCGGCGCTGCGCTGCGTCCGGGGCACGCGTGGAGACTGGTACGCAAACTTCTCCTCCTCGTCATTGCGAGATGCACGCAAGTAAGTCGGCGCCTCTGCCGCACTCTCGTGTCCCGGACAAGCTGCAACGCCCTCGGCGTTGCGGCGCAGAGCCGGGACCCAGGGCGCCACGTTCCAATGCCGCGACATGGGCCCCGGCTCTGCAGCGCACCGTCGAAGGGACGCTGCGCTGCGTCCGGGGCACGCGAGCGGAGTGTGGCGCACATGCTCTCTCCCCGTCATTGCGAGGAGCCCTTGCGACGAAGCAATCCAGAATCTTTCCGCGGAGGGATTCTGGATTGCTTCCGCCTTCGCCAAGGCTTCGGCGGACAAGTCGCTGCGCTCGCAACGACGGAGGATGAGGCGATAGCTGGTCCTCCAAGTGAGGCTGTCATTCCCCGCGAAAGGCGGGGAATCCAGTACGCCGCGGCTTCTCGGTTCAATCATAGGGGCCTCTGGAATACTGGATCGCCCGCTTTCGCGGGCGATGACAGTGAGCGTGTGGAGATAGACATGCTTCGTCAGCCTCGCGGCTGAATTCGCCCGAGCTTTGCTTACGTCTCGCTACCCTCTCAAACCAAGAGGGCGCAGGGAAGGCCGGGTGCCAGCTCGCACCCGCGGTCCGCTGCGCGAAAATGCACACGCAGGAAGAACCGCACAGCAGCATACAGGTGTGGCCAATCACTCGGCCTTCCCTGCGCGGTGGTCGGACGGCTTATGCCGTGCTCTCCCGGGAGCCGAACTTTCCTTCTGGCCTCCCTCGCCCCCGCGAATTGGATGATGCAGTCTGCCCGGTTGGGCTCGCTCGCACCTTCGCAAGAGCTTGACCGTAGCAACGACGGCCAGGACCACACGGTTTTGCCGTACGCACGGCCCGCCATGTCGCCGCAGTTTTTCCAGCCCTGTCGACGAAGCCGGAAACTTACAGGCGAGACGAAGCCTAGCAGCGCCGTTCGTCCGCACGCGGCCACGGGCTCACAGGGACTACCCGCCCTGCCCGCGCCATCTCGTGCCGACGCTGCCGCGTCCACCGCAAGCCCGGCTCGCGAAATTGACGACCGCAAGATCGCCCCTCCTGGATGAGCCGGGATGGCCGACACATACGCTAAAACCGAATTTCGGTAAAGTGGAATATTTCACTTGGATGGATTGACAGAGGGCGACACAGGCACGGTGGCGAGGCCCGGGACATCAGCTCTGCGGCCTTGCCGAGACGTCCGGCAATACCTGTTTACATTCAGCAACATTCCGGCTGCCGAAAGGCCACGATCGGCCGGCTAGTGGCGGTTGCCTCGCCCTCCCCCAGAGGACCGTGGAAATCCCTCCGGACCGAGGCCCATGGATTTCAACCGATTTGATGCCGCCGTACCCGTTCGCCGCTAGTCCCCTGCCATCTGCCGAGAAGGCTCACCGTCCGCCGTTGCGTAGCCCGATGTCGCGCGCCGGATCAGCCTGCGTTGCGCTGATGCTGGGCAGCGCCCTGGCCGGCTGCGCGGTCGGGCCGGATTATGCCGGCCCGCCCAGGCTCGCCCTGCCCTCGCACTGGAGCAGCAACCCCGCCTCGCATCGGGACGCCGGCAGGCTCGATCGCTGGTGGCTGCGCTTGCGCGATCCCCTGCTCAACCGGCTGATCGAGGAGGCCGTCGAAGCCAATCCCGACGTTGCGAAGGCAAAAGCAGTGGTGCGCGAGGCGCGCGCCACGCTGCAACAGACGGCGGCCGGCCTGTTTCCGTCCGTGAGCGGCACGGCCTCGGTGACGAACAACAAGACCAGCGCCGGTTCCTCGTCCGTCCTCGTCGACAGCGCGCCCTACTCGCTTCACCAGGCCAGCTTCGATTCCAGCTGGGAGCTCGACCTGTTCGGCGGCACGCAGCGGGGCATCGAGGCGGCGCTGCGCAGCGCGCAATCCGCCGAGGAGGATCTGCGCGACAGCCTCGTCACGCTGATCGGCGACGTCGCCGCCTATTACGTCGAGGCGCGCGGCTACCAGGCGCGGATCGCGCTGGCGGAGCGGACCGCGGTCTCGCAGCGCGACACCGAAAAGCTCACCCGCAGCAAATACGAGGCCGGCAGCGGCAACGCGGTCGATCTCGCCAAAGCCACCGCGCAGGCCGCGAGCACGGAGGCCAACGTTCCGACCTATCAGGCGTCGCTTGCGGCCGACATTCACCGGCTCGGGATTCTGCTCGGGCGACCGCCCGACGGCGTCGCCTCGCTGCTGGCACGGTCCGCGCCCGTGCCGGCGCCGCGCATGCCGCTGCCCACGGGACTGCCCGCCGATCTCCTGATGAGCCGCCCCGATGTCGCCAGTGCCGAGCGCAAGCTGGCGCAGGCGACCGCCAAGATCGGCCAGGCGGAGGCCGACCGCTATCCGGCGGTGTCACTGACCGGTTCGGTCGGCACCTCGGCGATACGTGCCGGCGATCTCGCCAAATATTCGAGCCTGAGCTGGTCGGTCGGGCCCTCGATCACCGTGCCGGTGTTCGACGCGGGCAAGCGCCTGGCCACCGTCAGGATTGCGGAGGCGCAGCGCGACCAGGCGTTCGCCACATTCCATTCGACCCTGCTCACCGCACTCGAGGACGTCGAGAACGCCCTGGTCTCGCTGTCGCGCGAACGCGTGCGTGCCACCAAGCTGACGGAAGCGGCCAGGAACTACCGCGAAGCCGCACGGCTGTCGCGCTCGCTGTTCGAGACCGGCAGCGCCAGCTTCATCGACGTGCTGGACGCCGAGCGTTCGCTCTATTCGGCCGAGGATTCGCTGATCCAGAGCAAGGTATCGGCGGCCAAGGACTACATTGCGCTGGCAAAGGCGCTCGGCGGCGGCTGGTCCGATCCGGTCGACGTGTCGAGGCCGATCATCGTGGACACCAACACGGGACCTCACTTGCGAGAGACGCAGAAGTGACCGAGATCATCACCGCCAAACGCCTGAAGATCGCCGCGGCGATCGTTGCCGTCGTGGCCACCGGCGTGGTCGCGGCCACGCGCTTTCCGGGAACGTCGAGCAAGGCGCAGTCCTACATCACCGCGCAGGTCACCGTCAGCGATCTGCGCGAGGAGGTGCTCGCCAGCGGCACGCTGAAGCCGGCGCGACTGACCGCGGTCGGCGCACAGGTGTCGGGCCGGATCACCGCCCTCAACGTCCGCGTCGGCGATACGGTGAAGGCCGGCGACGTCATCGCCCAGATCGACCCCGTCACCAAGCAGAACGATCTGCGCAGCTCCGAGGCGTCGCTGAAGAACTACCGTGCGCAGAAGCTCGAGAAGGAGGCCGCGCTGGTCCTGGCCGAGGCGAACCTCGCGCGCCAGCAGGCGACACTGGCGCAACGCGCCACCTCGCGCAGCGATTTCGACAGCGCGGATTCGACCGTGCGGCAGACCCGCGCCCAGATCGCCGCCCTCGAAGCCTTGATCATGGGGGCGGAAGCCAGCGTCGAGACCGCGCGCGTGAACCTCGAATATACCCGCATCACCGCGCCGATCGACGGCACCGTGCTCGCCACCGTGGTGCAGGAGGGACAGACGGTCAACGCGGTGCAGTCGGCGCCGACCATCGTCGTGCTCGGCCAGCTCGAGACCATGACGGTACGGGCGGAGATCTCCGAGGCCGACATCGTCAAGGTCAAGCCGGGGCAATCGCTGTACTTCACCATCCTCGGCGACCAGGACCATCGCTATGAAGCGCGGCTGGAGCAGATCGAGCCGGCACCCGAATCGATCAAGAGCGACGCCAGCTTCTCCTCGACCACCACCAGTTCGAGCACGAGCTCGTCAAGCTCGACCAGCACGGCGATCTATTACATCGGCGTCTTCAACGTCCCGAACAAGCAGCTTTCGCTGCGGACCTACATGACAGCCGAGGTTCACATCGTCACGGGCGAAGCGAAGCGCGTGAAGGTGGTTCCCGCTCTCGCCGTCATGCGCAAATCGGATGGCCGCAGCACCGTCCGCACCCTCAGCGCATCCGGCGAGGTCAGTGAGCGCGAGGTCAAGACCGGCCTCAACGATCGCACGATCGTCGAGATCAGGTCCGGTCTTGACGAGGGCGAGCGGGTCGTTACCGGCGAGGCCGGCGAGCAGACCACATCGCGCGGCATGCAGGGCGGCCCGCCCGGAGGCCTCTGACATGGCCGATCCGATCATCGCACTCGAGACCGTTCGGCGGGAGTTCGCGGCCGGCGACGTCAGCGTGGTCGCGCTCGACGATGTCTCGCTGAGCATCCAGCCCGGCGAGATGGTGGCGATCATCGGCTCGTCCGGATCTGGCAAATCGACGCTGCTCAATATCCTCGGCTGCCTCGACCGCCCGACATCCGGCACCTATCGCGTCGCCGGCCAGAACGTCTCCGAGCTCGACGCCGACGCGCTGGCGGCGCTGCGCCGCGAACATTTCGGCTTCATCTTCCAGCGCTATCATCTCCTCGGCGACCTCTCGGCCGGCGAGAATGTCGAGATCCCCGCGATCTATGCCGGGATGAAGGCCCGCGAGCGCCGCGCGCGCGCCGAGCAGCTTCTCGCAAGACTCGGCGTCAGCGACCGGCGCGGCCATCGCCCGAACCAGCTCTCGGGCGGCCAGCAGCAACGGGTCTCGATCGCGCGTGCGCTGATCAACGGCGCCGAGGTCATCCTGGCGGACGAGCCCACCGGCGCGCTCGACCGGCGCAGCGGCGAGGAGGTCCTGAAGATCCTGAAGGAGCTGCATCGCGAGGGCCGGACCATCATCATCGTCACCCACGATGCCGACGTCGCCGCACGGGCCGAGCGCATCATCGAGCTGCGGGACGGCAAGATCGTCTCCGATCGCCGCACCGAGACGACCGACACTCCGGAGCGGCCTGTCGCCGTCTCCCGGATGCCGTGGGACAACGTCCCCGGCTGGTCCGGCGCCTTGCGGCGCCTGCGCGAGGCCTCGCGGATGGCGCTGGTGGCGATGGCCGCGCACCGGCTGCGCGCCTTCCTCACCATGCTCGGCATCATCATCGGCATCGCCGCGGTGTCGTCCGTGGTGGCGCTCGGCAATGCGTCCCAGCGCAAGGTGCTGTCCGACATTTCGAGCCTCGGCACCAACACGATCGAGGTGTTTCCAGGCAAGGATTTCGGCGACGCGCGCGCCGGCAAGATCAAGACGCTGGTGCTCGACGACGCCCGCGCCCTCGACCGGCAGGACTTCATTGCAGGGGTCACCCCGACGGTCTCGACCAGCACCACGGTGCGGTATCGCGGCAACGAGTCCAACGTGCTGGTGAACGGCGTCGGCGAGAGCTATTTCCAGGTCAAGGGGGCCAAGCTCGCGAAGGGCCGCCTGTTCGACACCGACGCGATCCGCAACATCGAGCGGCAGGTCGTCATCGACGACAATACCCGCAAGACGTTCTTCGCCGACGACCAGACCTCGGGGATCGGCCGCGTGATCTGGCTCGGCAAGGTGCCGTGCCGCATCGTCGGCGTGATTGCCCAGCAGCAGGGTGGGTTCGGATCGAACCAGAACCTGTCGGTCTACCTACCCTACACCACCGTGCAGGCCCAGTTCACGGGCGATCATTCGCTGCGCAGCATCCTGCTGCGGATCAGCGACGATATCTCGACCAATCTGGCGCAGGACGCGGTGACGACGATGCTGACGCTGCGGCACAACACCCGGGATTTCGTCATCCTCAACACCGACGATATCCGCCGCACTATCACCAGCACGACGCAGACGCTGGCGTTCCTGGTGGCGGCGATCGCGGTGATCTCGCTGGTCGTCGGCGGCATTGGCGTCATGAACATCATGCTGGTCTCCGTGTCGGAACGGATCAGCGAGATCGGCGTGCGCATGGCGGTCGGCGCCAGGCGCAGCGACATCCTCCAGCAATTCCTGGTGGAGGCGACCCTGATTTCGTCGATCGGCGGCATCGCCGGCATTCTCGTCGCGATGCTGCTCGGCCTTGCCATCAACCTAGCCGTGCCCGGCTTCGAGGTCAGCTATTCGACGTTCTCGATCGGCGCGGCGTTCCTGACCTCGACCGGGATCGGGGTCGCCTTCGGCTTCTTCCCGGCCCGCCGCGCCGCCTTCCTCGACCCCGTGGTGGCGCTGAGCCGCGACTGACCCTAGGATTGCCCATGACCGCAGTGCTTCGGACGCCACATTCGTCCGCAAATCGACCAACGACCGGCCCCGATGCGAATCCGACCATGACCAACGGCAGCCCGAACATCCTGATCGTCGAAGACGACAAGCCGACCCGCGACCTCATCACGCGCTATCTGCGCGATCACAGCTTCTCGGTCGACGCGGTCGCGAACGGCAAGGAGATGGACCGCCATCTCTCCCACGACCGGGTCGACCTGATCATCCTCGACCTGATGTTGCCGGGGGAGGACGGCCTGAGCCTCTGTCGTCGCCTGCGGATGGACTCCACGACGCCGGTCATCATTCTCACCGCGAAGGGCGAGGATCTCGACCGCATCCTCGGCCTCGAGATGGGCGCCGACGATTATCTGGCAAAGCCGTTCAACCCGCGCGAGCTTCTCGCCAGGATCAATGCGGTGCTGCGCCGGCGATCGAGCGGCCTCGGCGCCGGCTCCGCCCCAGCGCGTCTCACATTCCAGGGCTGGACCATCGATCTTCGCTTGCGCGAGTTGCGCGACCCGCAAGACGCGCAGGTGCCGCTGACCAGCGCCGAGTTCGATCTGCTGCAGGCCTTCTGCGAGCGGGCAGGACGCGTTCTCACCCGCGACAACCTGCTGAGCATGACGCGCGGTCGTCCCGGCGGAGGCTTCGGCCGCAGCATCGACGTGCTGGTCAGCCGGCTGCGCCGCAAGCTCGACCGTACCGAAGGCACATCCGTGATCAAGACCGTCCGCATCGGCGGCTACGTCTTCACGCCGGTGGTGGAGGAAGCATGAGCCGCGCCGCCGATATCGTCGCGCTCTTCAGCTTCAGGCGGATCAGCGGCCAGATCGCCGCCTTGATCCTGGGATCGCTGATCCTGATCCATGTCCTGATCGCCGGGTATTTTCTCCTCAACCAGCCGAAGCTGCTGGCGGACGCGTCGCTGGAGCAGATCGAGCTGATCGTGCGGATCATCGCCAACACGCCGAAGGACGAGCGCGCGCTCGTCCTCGACAGCGTCAGCCGCACCTTTCCACCGCTCAAGCTCCAATTGCGAGACGGCGCCGCGGTCTCGACCACGCCGCAGCCGGCGCGAACATCCTTGAGCGTCCCTTCCGCGCTCGGGGTCAGGGCCGAGTTCATTCGCGGCAGCGGCGCGGAGGACGAGCGCCTCTGGTTCCACCTTCCGGGCGACGACGTGCTCGAAGCCGTGATCGGATCGCCCAGGATGCCGGCCTTCGTCAGCGGCCTCTGGACCTCGACGCTGCTGTTCCTGGTGGCGAGCCTCACGCTGATGGGCGTCTGGGCCGGCCGCGCGCTCTCCTCGCCCCTGTCGGCCTTCGCGCGCGCGGCGGAGGACTTCAGCCTGAGCCGGTCCTCCGCGCCGCTGCCCGAAAACGGGCCGGAGGAGATCAAGTCCGCAGCGCGAGCGCTCAACCGGATGCGCGATCGCATCACCACGCTGATGAACGACAGAACCCGCATGCTGGCGGCCATCAGCCACGATCTGCGCACGCCGATCACGCGTCTGCGGCTGCGTTCGGAATATATCGAGGATCCGGCCCAACGCGCCCAGACCGTGCGCGACCTCGACCAGATGCAGTCGATGCTGGAATCGGTGCTGTCGCTCCTGCGCAGCGAAAGCCAGGCCAAGCCTACGCTGGTGGACGTCGCGGCGCTGCTTCAAATGGTTTGCGAGCAGTTTTCGGATTCCGGATTTGCCGTGACCTATTCCGGCCCAGACAGGGCCGCCTTCGTGCTGCGGCCCGACGAGATCATCCGCGCGGTCACCAACCTCGTCGAGAACGCGACGCGCTTCGGAACCAAGATCGACGTCGCGCTGGTGACGGTCGAGGAGCGGCTCGTCATCGACGTCTCCGACGACGGGCCCGGCATTCCCGACGAACGGAAGGCAATGATGCTGGAACCCTTCGTGCGCGGAGAGGAAGCCCGCACCATGGACGAGACGGCGGGATTTGGCCTCGGCCTCTCGATCGCGCAGGCGATCGTGACCGCGCATGAGGGAACACTCGAGCTGCTCGACAACGCGCCAAGGGGACTGCGCGTCCGCTTGCGGCTTGCGCGGGGTGCCGGCGACAATTCGCCAGCGCCTCGGCCATAAAGCTGCGGCATTTGTCGGGTCTGTCGGCCGCCCTGCCCCCGCTTTCCCGGAGATTCCATTGTCTTCTGCCGACCGGCCGGCGACACGCCTGGCGACCCGGCTTGCCTTCCTCGTTGCGGGCTTCGGCATCGCGTGCTGGGCGCCGCTGGTGCCGTTCGCGAAGACGCGGCTCGGCGTCGATGACGGCGTGCTCGGACTGCTCCTGCTCAGCCTCGGCATCGGCTCCGTCGTCGCGATGCTGCTGACCGGAGTCATAAGCGCGCGCTACGGCAGCAAGCCGATCATCATTGCGGGCGGGTTCGGTCTGGCGCTGGTCCTGCCCCTGCTCGCGGTCGCAAGCTCGCCCGCGACGCTGGCGCTGGTCCTGTTCGCGTTCGGCGCCGCGCTGGGCTCGATCGACGTCGCCATGAACATCCATGCCGTGGAGGTGGAGCGCGCCGCAAAACGCCCGCTGATGTCCGGCTTCCACGCGCTGTTCAGCATCGGGGGCTTTGCCGGATCCGCGCTGATGACGGGGCTGCTCTCGCTGCAATTCGGCCCGCTCGCCTGCACGCTGATCTGCTCCGTGTTGATGCTGATCACGATGGCCGTGACCTCGCCGCGCCTGCTCCGCTCCGTGCAGGTGCAGGAGGGCCCGCTGTTCGTGCTGCCGCACGGATCGGTGCTGCTGCTCGCGCTGCTCGGCGCCATCACCTTCCTGGTCGAGGGCGCGATGCTCGATTGGGGCGCGCTGCTCGTGATCGGCGCCGGGCTCGTCACCGAGGCACAGGGCGGAGCCGGCTACATCGTGTTCTCGATCGCGATGACGGCGGGGCGGCTCGGCGGCGATGCCGTCGTTGCGCGCATCGGAGACCGCGCGACATTGCTGTGGGGCAGCCTGATCGCGATCGCGGGTTTTGTGGTCCTGCTGACGGCGCCGGTTGCGGCGGTCGCCATCGGCGGATTCCTGCTGATCGGGCTCGGCGCCTCGAACCTCGTGCCGGTGCTCTTCCGCCGCGCCGCTCGGCAAACGGTGATGCCGACGGGCCTCGCGGTCGCGGCGATCACGACCGCGGGCTATGCAGGAATCCTGATCGGCCCTGCCGGCGTCGGCTTCGTCGCACAGCTAGGCGGATTGCCGCTGGCATTCTGGTTGCTGGCTGCGCTGATGGGCCTCGTCACGCTGTCGGCGGGCATCGTCACGAAGCATGCGTCTCGGACCATGGCGGCCTAACCCTTTCCGTCTCAGGCGTTATTTTGCTTGCCGGGCGACCCAAGCCATCCACGCAGGTCTGTCAGCCATGCGCCTTTCGGCCAGTTTACTGGTCGCCTCGTTCTGCTAGACCAGAACAAAATACCTTTTGACCCCGTCGCGGGGGGCAATGGCACGTGCCAGCTCATAACAATCAAGACTCGGTCATTTCATTCGGGCCATTTAGGCTGTTTCCAAAGTCCCGGCTCCTGGAGAGAGATGGGGAGCCGCTGCATGTCGGCGGCCGCGCGCTGGATATTCTCATCCTGCTTGCCGGGCGCCCGGGGGAGGTCGTCGACAAGAGAGAGCTGGTCAAGCGCATCTGGGCCGACGTGAATGTCGACGAGGGCAGCCTGCGCTTTCATGTCGCAGCGTTGCGCAAGGTGCTCGGCGATACCGGCAAGTCGGCCCGCTATGTCCTCAACGTGCCGGGCCGTGGCTATTGCTTCGCCGCTCCGCTCGCTGAAGCGGCACCGCCGGCGGCGCCGGCCTCCGCCGAAATCACTCCTCCCCGCTCGCTGCCCGCTCAGCTTGCGAAGATGATCGGACGCGAGGAGGTCATCGAGAAGATTTCGAACGGCCTGACGCTCCATCGCTTCATGACCGTGGTCGGCCCGGGCGGCATCGGCAAGACCGCCGTCGCCGTCGCGGTCGGGCATCGCCGCTCGGCGGATTTCGGCGGCCGCGTCTTCTTCGTCGATTTCGGTCCGCTGCGCGACGCCGGCCATGTCACGACCACCATCGCCTCCGTCCTCGGACTGGCCGTCAGCGCGGAGGATCCGACGCCGGCCATCCTGACATTTCTGAAGACCGGACCTGCCCTGCTGATCTTCGACAGTTGCGAGCATGTGCTGGACACGTTGGCTCCGATCGTGGAGCGAATCGTGCGCGAGGCACCGCAGCTTCGCGCTCTCGCAACCAGCCGCGAGTCGTTCCGCAGCGAAGGCGAGCGGATTTTCCGGCTGTTTCCGCTGGATTGTCCGCCCGAGCGCGAGCACCTCGACGTCGCCGAGGTCCTGGCCTATCCCGCCGCCCAGCTCTTCGTCGAGCGCATCGCGCAGAGCTCGGGACCGTTCCAGCTCAGCGCCGAAGAGGCGCCGCTCGTCGCCAACATCTGCCGGCGCCTCGACGGCATCGCATTGGCGATCGAGCTCGCGGCCGGCCGCGTCAACGCCTATGGCATCGCCGGCACGGCCACCCTGCTCGACAGCCGCTTTTCGCTGCAATGGCGCGGGCGGCGAACGGCCGTGCCGCGGCACCAGACGCTCGCCGCCGCGCTCGACTGGAGCTACGACCTGCTGCCGCCGGCGGAAAGCGCCGCCTTGCGGCGATTGTCGGTGTTCGCCGGCCCGTTCGCGCCGGAGGCCGCCGCCGCCGTCGCGTCGGGCGACGGTCTCAGCACCTCGGAGACGCTGGAGGCGATCGACAGCCTGATCACCAAATCGCTGATCTCGCCATCGGGCTCGCGGACGCTGCATTACCGCCTGCTCGACACCACGCGCACCTACGCGCTCGGCGAGCTCAGCGAGCTCGGCGAAGTCAGGCAATTCGCACGGCGCCATGCCGAGCATTTTTGCGACTTCTTCGAGCGCGCGGAGGCCGACAATTCGACGCCGCTTCCGGAATGGCTGAGCAGCTATGGCGGCGAGCTGGACAATGTGCGCGCGGCGCTGGACTGGGCCTTCGCGCCCGACGGCGATGCGAGGCTCGGTATCGCGCTGACGGCGACCGCAGTGACCCTGTGGGTGCGCCTTTCGCTGTTTGCCGAATGCCGCGAGCGCTGCAGAACGGCACTGGCGGCGCTCGGCGAGGACCGCGGCGACGACCACGTCCGCATGCAGCTGCTGTCGGCACTCGGCTGGTCGCTGATGTATGGCGAGGGCCGCGCGCGCGAGGCGCGGGCGATCCTCGAGACGACGCTCGAGCTCGCCGAGCGCCTCGACGACCAGGATTTCCGCCTGCGCGCGCTCTGGGGCCTGTGCATCGACCAGTTCAACAACGGGCAATTCGGCAAGGCACGGGCGCTCGCCGACCGCTTCGCGAACGCTGCCGCGCACTCACCCGACAACACCGATCTCATGCTCGGCGACCGCCTGACGGCCGTCGCGCTGCATTATCTGGGAGACCAGAACGAGGCGCGCCAGCGCATCGACCGGGTCAACGCCTCGCTGCATGTGCTGGTCGCCAAGCCGAAGATCTTCCCGCTCGACCTCCGGATTTCGACGCAATATTTCCGGGCCCGCATCCTGTGGCTGCAGGGCTTCGCCGATCAGGCCCGGGCGCTCGCCGCCGACAACATCGAGCAAGGCCGAGCCAACGGCCATGCGCTGACCTTCTGTAGCGTGCTGGGGCAGGCCGCCTGCCCGATCGCGTTCTGGTCCGGCGATTTCGATGCCGCGGAGCGCCACGGCACCGAGCTGCTCGAGCACACCGAACGCCACGCGATCCGGCTCTGGGGCCTGTGGGCACGCGCCTTCAACGCCGCAGTCATGGCCAGGCGCGGCGACGTCGCGACAGGCCTGCCGCTGCTGCGCGACGAGCTCAATCGCGCCGGCGACGCGCGCTTCCTGCCGCGCTTTCTCCCGCTGCTCGGCGAGCTCGCCGCATGTTTCCTGGAGGCCGGCCAGATTGACCGTGGCCTCGAAATGATCGAGGACGTCCTCGCCCGCTGCAACGAGCGGCAGGAACTCTGGTATCTGCCAGAGCTGATCCGCATCAAGGGAGAATTGATGCTCAGAGCCGCGCGGCACTCGGGGGACGCCGAAGCGCGCTTTCGCGAGGGAATCGACATTGCTCTCCGGCAGGGCGCGCGCTTCTGGCAGCTGCGCTGCGCAACCAGTCTCGCGCGGCTCTTGGTCGACGCAGGCCAGCGCGCGGACGCCCTGGCGGTTCTGAAGAACGTCACCGGATCCTTCGCCGGAGGATCCGATATCTCCGACATGCGCATGGCCCGCGAGCTGACGGCGCAATTGCGCGCCTGACGTCACGCGGCCGAAATTTAGCCTCCGACGGCAGCCGCGCGGCGCGGCAGCTTCCAGCCGGGCCGGATGAAGTGGCAGGTGTAGCCGTCCGGATAACGTTCGAGATAATCCTGGTGCTCCGGCTCGGCCTCCCAGAATTCGCCAGCGGGCGCGACCTCGGTCACGACCTTGCCCGGCCAAAGGCCCGACGCCTCGACGTCGGCGATGGTGTCTTCGGCGATCCTTTTCTGTTCGTCGCTGGTGTAGAAGATCGCCGAGCGGTAGCTCGTGCCCAGATCATTGCCCTGGCGATTGAGCGTGGTGGGATCGTGGATCTGGAAGAAGAACTCCAGCATGGTCCGAAAACTGGTCCTTGCGGGATCGAACATGATCTCGATCGCCTCGGCGTGGCCTTCGTGATTGCGGTAGGTGGCGTTCTTGACGTGTCCGCCGGTGTAGCCGACGCGGGTGGAGATCACGCCCGGCTGCTTGCGGATCAGATCCTGCATGCCCCAGAAGCAGCCTCCGGCCAAAACTGCGCGCTCTGTCGTCATCTGTCCGCTCCCGATTGCTTTCCGTTCTGCATCTGCCGCAACATAAGCTTTCGGCCGCCCGGCCGAAAGCCATGCCTTGCACGCGTGTCCGGCCGGTTCCCAGAACCGTGGACCCGAAACAAGCGCCCGCCCTAGCCCAGCTTGGCGTCGAGCGTGATCGCGGCGTTCAGCACCTTCGACACCGGGCAGTTCTTCTCGGCCTCGCCGGCGATCTTGGCAAAGGCTGCGTCGTCGAGGTTCGGCACCTTGGCCCGCAGGGTCAGCGCGGACTTGCTGATCTTGAAGCCCTTGCCTTCGGGCTCGAGGGTCACGGCGGCTTCGGTCGAGAGCTCGTCCGGCGTGAAACCGGCCATCTGAAGCCCGAAGGCCAGCGCCATCGTAAAGCAGCCTGCATGGGCCGCCGCGATCAACTCCTCGGGATTGGTGCCCTTCTCGTTCTCGAAGCGGGTCTTGAACGAATAGGGCGTCTGCGCCAGCACGCCGGATTCGCTTGTGAGGTGGCCCGTGCCGTCGCGACCGGTGCCCTTCCAGACTGCCGTTGCCTTGCGGATCATCTCAAGTTCTCCCTGTGTGATTTCAGCACCGGCGCTTCGTACCGAAGGAAGGCGACATTGGCGTGGCGGGCGAGCAGGCCCGCGATCCGATCGCCGCATCAAATCTGCTGATGCGCCTTGAATTGAGAGTATCTTCAACAGGATGCCGTCGCCCGCCCCGCTCGCAAGTCCTAACAAATTCTAACACGCCAAGCCGCATACGCCCCGCCATGGTGGAGACGCTGCACGGTGGACATGGCGGGACATGGCGCTTCTTGATGACGTGATCGATGCCAGCGGCGGAATGGCCCGCTGGAACAGCTTGAAGCGATTCACGCTCCACCTTTCCGTTGGCGGGTCGCTGTTCTCCAGTGCCGGACACGCCCGGGAATTCAAGGATGTGACCGCGGAGGGCTCGACCCACACCCAATCGCTCCGCTTCACCGGCATCACGGGAGGCGAACGTTCCGGCTCCTTTCAACCCGACGCCATCACCATCGAGAAGCTGGATGGTGAAGTGCTGCAGGCCTGGAGCAACCCCGTCCTTTCGTTTGCCGAGGCCGGCTCGTCTGCGCTTGCGGACGAGCTGCATCTCGTCTTCTTCTGCGGCGTCGCGATCTGGACTTGCCTGACGATTCCATTCCTGCTTGCGCACCCCGATGTCGTGACCGAGGAGCTGTCACCTTGGCAGGACAGCACTGAAACCTGGCGCCGGCTACGGGCGCAATTCCCGGCGCACCTGATCACGCTGGCCTCGGAGCAGATCTTTTATTTCGACCAGAGCGGCCTGCAGCGGCGCACGGATCACGCGCTGTTCGGGATGAAGATCGCACACGCCTCCTGGGCACATGACAGTTTTGGCGGCATCGTGCTGCCGACGCTCCGACGCATTCAGACCTTGCAGCCGGATGGAACCGTGACCGCCAAGCCCGTGCTGATGGATGTCGAAATATTCGACGCCGTGTTCGAGTAACGCCTGTGATTCCGGGAGTGGATCGAATTTTCAGCATCGAAATGACGAGCTCTGCGGCGGGCTGTCGCACCCGGTCGCACAAAATCTAACAGATCCTCATCACCCCTAACGAGAGTCCTGGTCCGCTCGGGTCTATCCTCCGAGCATGGAAAGCATTGGTTTGCGCGGTGCCGGGCGTCGCAAACAGCGGCGAAGCCAGGAAGGGACGAGCGATGTCGAACAATCTGCAGGCGGCGCAGGCCGATGGTCCGGCCCGAGCACGGATGGAATCGCCGCGCGTCGGGGTCAATGCCCTGCCGAAATGGCGACTGCGGCGGGTCGAGCAACATATCGCCGATCATTTCGGCCGTTGCATCAGCCTGGCTGAGCTTGCCCATGTCGCCGGCCTGTCCAGGATGCATTTTGCGGCACAATTCCGCACCGCGACCGGCTACCGACCCCGCGAATATCTGCTCCGTCACCGGACCGAGCATGCGAAGACGCTGCTTGCGACCACAGAGCGTCCATTGGCGGAGATCGCGCTGGCGGTCGGCTTCAGCACACAGGCGCATTTTTCGACCGTCTTCAAGCGCATCAGCGGCGAGTCTCCGGCGCGCTGGCGCCTTGCCGGCAAAGGCAAACGGCTCGCGGTCGAAGCGCCTCCACCGCGTCGTCCTGCCCCGGAGGGCAACTGGGTCGCCGGCGCTCCCTATGCCGGATCGAACGCGCGGATCGGCGGCAGATTGCCGGTGAACTTCTCCACCTCGACCGTCGTCAGCTGACCGGTGCAGCCCTGCGCCAGGGACGAGGTGCCGACGTCGCGGGTGAGCACGTTGGGATTGCCGTGAACGCAGAGCGGTGCCTCTTCTTCCGGATCCATCGGATCGTACCAGGCACCGGTGGGAAGCTGCACGACGCCGGGCGCGATGCCGTCGGTGACGTGCACCGCGGCAAGGCAGGCGCCGCGCGCGTTGAACAGGCGGATGATGTCGCCATCCCTGATGCCGCGCGTGTCCGCGTCAACCGGGTTCATGCGGGCGACCTCGCGGCCGCGATGCTTGGCGGCCAGCGAATGACCGCCGAAATCGAGCTGGCTGTGCAGGCGCGTCACCGGTTGGTTGGCGACGAGGAAGCACGGCGAGCCGGGCTTCGGCATGTCGGACTTCTCCAGCCAGACCGGATGCCCCGGACAATCGGCATCGCCATGGGCCGCGATCTTCGCCGAATAAATCTCGATGCGGCCGCTCGGCGTCGGCAGCGCGTGATTGACGGGATCCTCACGGAAACGACGCAGCCGGCCGCCGTCATCGGGCTGCTGCGGCACGACCAGGCTGCCGCGCGTCCAGAATTCGTCGAAACTCGGCGCCTCCAGGCCGCGCTTGGCGAGCGAGGCGCGGGTCGGCTCGTAGAGATGCTCCAGCCATTGCCGCGACGTGCGCCCCTCGGTGAAGGGTTCGCGGGCCCCTAAACGCTCGGCGAGATCGGCGAAGATATCGTAATCGTCGCGGGCAAGCCCAAACGGCTCTGCGATCCTGTGCATGGCGACCATGAGGGGATCGTTGGTGGAATAACCGATGTCCTCGCGCTCGAGCGTCATCGTCGCGGGCAGCACGATGTCGGCGTGCCGGGCCGTGGCGGTCCAGGCCAGCTCGTGCACGACGAACGTATCGAGTTGCGCAAAGGCCTTGCGCAGGCGGTTGATATCCTGGTGATGATGGAAGGGATTGCCGCCGGCCCAATAGACGAGACGGATATCCGGATAGGTGCGCGTCTCGCCATTGTAGCGATAGGTGGTGCCGGGACCCAGCAGCATGTCGGCGATGCGGGCCACCGGAATGAAATCGGCGACGCCGTTGCGGCCCTGCCCCAGCGTCGGCCCCGGCACGTCGTTGACGCGGCGGCCGTAATAGCCGATCGCCCCAAGCGAATAGGCGTAGCCGCCGCCGGGAAGGCCGATCTGGCCGAGGGCTGCCGCCAGCACCATGCCCATCCACACCGGCTGCTCGCCATGCTCGGCGCGCTGCAGCGAATGCGAGACGGTGATCAGCGCCCGCTTTCCGGCGAGCCGGCGCGCAAGCTTTCGGATCGTGTCGGCCGCGACGCCTGAGATCGCCGCAGCCCATTCGGCATGCTTGGCTTGCCCATCGCTTTCGCCGGTGAGATAGCGCAGGAAGACCGGCCAGCCTTCGGTGTAGCGATCGAGGAAGGCCTGATCGTGCAGCCCCTCAGTCACCAGCGTGTGGACAATGCCGAGCATCAAGGCGGTATCGGTGCCGGGCACGCAACTCATCCATTCCGCACCAGCTTCCACCGGCAGATCGTCACGCAGCGGGCTGACCAGGATGAATTCGCACCCGCGCAGCCGCGCCGCTGCCATCGCGCCGCGCTCGACGTGCTTGCTGATCGAGCCGCCGGCCACCATGGAGTTCTTCAGCGCCATGCCGCCGAAGGCCAGCACGATCTCGGTCTCGGCCGCGATCTGCTCCCAGGTGACGTTGCGCTTGGTGATGTCCTCGTAGCCCGCCAGAATCTGCGGCAGCAGCACCGAGGACGCACCCGACGAATAGGTGTTCACCGAGCGCACATAGCCGCCCATCGCGATGTTGAGGAAGCGATGCACCTGGCTCTGGGCGTGATGAAAGCGCCCGGCACTCGACCAGCCATAGGAGCCGCCGAACACGGCGCCCGGCCCGCGCGTATCGCGGATGCGGCCGAGCTCGTCGCCGAGCAAATCGAGCGCCTTCTCCCAGCTCACCGGGACGAACTCGTCGCGGCCGCGGCGATTGTCGGGGCCCGGCCCGCGCTCGAGCCAGCCGCGGCGGATCGCCGGCTGGGCGATGCGCGCCTGGTGGCGGAGCGCACCGGGAAAATTGTCGATGATGCCGTTCGGATCGGGGTCGCCCGCATAGGCCCTGACCTCGAGGCCGGCAGCGCCCTGACGCGCGGAAAACACGCCCCAATGCGAGGTGTGCGGCCTGAAGCCGTCCGACAGGTCAAGACCGGGGTCGGGAAAGCCAATCGTATCGTCCATCATGTGTTCCTTGTTCCGGCACGAGGTGGCAGTATACCGATCATGCCGGGATGTCGTCGAGATCAGCGCCGACAGAAACGCCGGGCTGTCCTGCGCGAGGGCGGGCTGGCAACCCTCGCCGGACCACGCGACTGCGATTCGCAGACGCCGGCGCTCGCGTTTGCCCGGAATGTGCGATATGCCGCTGCTCTCACAGCGACAACGGACTCCTCATGATCAAACGCGTCTTGCCGTACGAAGGTCTGCTCCACGAAGTGGTCGAGCACAATGGCGTGCTTTACATCGGCGGCATCGTCCCCGAGGACACCAGCCTCGGTATGTCGGGCCAGGCCAACGACGTGCTCACCCAATTGACGCAACTGTTGAAGACCCTCGGATCCGATCCAGCCCACGTCTTGCAGGTGACGATCTACATGGCTGATCTCAAGGAGAAGGCAGAGTTCAACGCGGCCTGGAAAGCGCACTTTGCAGAAGCTCATCTGCCGGCACGTGCCGCAATCGGCGTGGCCGACCTCGGTCCGGGCGTCAAGCTCGAGATGACGGCCATTGCCGCCCGGCCATAGCGGCGCGCCAACGCCCGGCGCCGGGGCTCGCCGGCATCATCCACGTGCGCAGCAATCGACCAGCAGCTGCCAGATCCGCTGCGTCTCGCCTCTCTCGTGCCCGTCCGGCACCTTCTCGGCGCCGGGCTGACCATATCCGACGATGGTGTGCGTTTCGCGAGGCACGATCCATCGTTCCGAGATCGGGTCGTACCATTTTCCGATGTTCACCTCAGTCACGGCGATCAACTCACAGATCTGATCAACGGTCCGCGATGCGCCTGCCGCGGCCTGATTCAGAAGCCATTCGGCGACACGTCACTCAGTTTTACCAATCATGAGCCCGCACGATCGTTCCGTTTTCCTGCATCATCCCGGCCGAGCCGGATGAAGCGTGCGCGGATGCCGCTCGTGCAGCAGCCGGGCGAGATCCTCGCGCTCGGTCTCGCGTCCCTTCATGGCGGTCTCGAACAGCGCTTCCTGGATGTCGCGAGGCATGTCGCCCCAAACGTCCATCGCCGCGCGTCCGAGCAAGCCCGCAAGATGATCAATTCCATCGTTCATTCGGCCCTCCTGGTCTGGACACGGAATGGAACAGCTGCCGCCGTGGAGCGTTCCACTGCCATCATTGTGAAAAGGAGGCGTCATTTATGGGTTTCTTCACCAAGGACATCAAATCGATGGAAGACCTGCTGCTGCACGGGCTGCAGGACATCTACTACGCGGAGCAGCAGATCCTGAAAGCGCTGCCGAAGATGATCGACAAGGCGACCAACAGGGATCTCGCCGCCGGCCTGAAGGCGCATCTGGACGAGACCAACAAGCAGGTCGAACGGCTCGACAAAGTGTTCGCCAAGCTCGGCAAGGAGCCCAGCGGCACGCAATGTCCGGCCATCGACGGCCTCATCGAGGAAGCCGACGCGACCGCCGGTGAGATCGAGGACAAGGCCGTGCTCGACGCCGCGATCGTCGCCAACGCGCAGGCTGTGGAGCACTACGAAATATGCCGCTACGGCACGCTGATCGCCTGGGCAGAAGAGCTCGGCCACGACGACATCGTGCGCTTCCTCACGACCAATTTGAACGAGGAGAAGGCGGCCAACACCAAGCTGAACACGGTGGCGCTGCGCAAGGGCGTCAACGCCAAGGCGTCCAACGCCGCCTGATCGATTTGCCGAGACGGACGTGGCGGCCCCGGCCTCCGGCGCCGCCACGATCCTGCTAGAGCGGAATGCGAAACATGCCCCGCGCGCCGCAGGGCTAGTGCGTATGAGGCGATCTCGCCTGTGGCCATTCTTCGAGACGCCCGCCGTTGGCGGCCCTCATGATGAAGACTGGGTGGCGCGGCAATCGTTTCGACAAGCACGAATGCTGCTTAGCTTCATCCTGAGGAGGCCGCGAAGCGGTCGTCTCGAAGGACGAGGCGTGCGCTCAGATCTCAACACGCTCCAGGCGCGTTCGATCAGATGAACGGCTTCCCGCCGGTGACGGCGAGCGTCGCTCCCGAAGTGTAGCTCGAGAGCGGATCGGCCAGCATGACATAGGCGGTTGCGAGCTCGGCCGGCTGGCCGGCGCGCTGCATCGGGACCTGCTTGCCGAAGTTCTTGACCCTTTCCTCCGACATGGTCGACGGGATCAGCGGCGTCCAGATCGGACCCGGGGCCACCGCGTTGACCCGAATGCCCTTCTCGGCCAGCATCTGGGCAAGCCCACCCGTAAAATTCTGAATGGCGCCCTTGGTCGTGGCGTAAGCCAGCAGCGTTGGGTTTGGCATGTCCGAGTTCACCGACGCCGTGTTGATGATCGCAGCGCCCGGCCGCATATGAGGGACGGCCGCCTTGGTCAGATAGAACATGGCGTGGATGTTGGTCGCGAACGTGCGCTGCCATTCTTCGTCGCTGATGTCGGCGATGTCCTTGAACGTGGCCTGATGCGCCGCATTGTTGACCAGGATATCGATGCCGCCGAGCTCCTCCACAGTGCGACGCACGACCGACCGGCAGTGATCGGGATTGCTGATATCGCCGGGGATCAGGACGACCTTGCGTCTCTCCCGCTCCACCAGCGCCTTGACCTCGGCCGCATCCTCGTCCTCGTTCAGATAAGAGATGACGATGTCGGCACCTTCACGCGCATAGGCGATCGCGACCGCACGGCCGATGCCGCTGTCGCCGCCGGTGATCAGCGCCTTTTTTCCGGCCAGGCGTCCGGCGCCCTTGTAACTTTCCTCGCCGTGGTCCGGCCGAGGCCGCATCGCCCGCGTCGAACCAGGCATCGGTTGCTGCTGCGGTGGATAGGGAGGCTTTGGATAATCGGTCATGGACAACTCCCGGGAAGTTTGCTGCGCTAACGGAGCGCCGCCGAAACTGTTCCTGGCGATTTCCTGGCGATTTCCTGGGATTATCCGGACGAAGCCCTAGCTCTATCCGGATTAGACGGCCCCGATCTGCGACACCGGGCCGTGCGCATCCCCCGATCGGGCCTGACGATAGAGGTGACCCGGCTCCGCCCACAGGAACCCATTCGAAAACGGCACACCAGGATAGGCCGCCGCAAGCCGGCGGTTGCCGCCGTCGACATCGTCGCGACCGTCGAGCACGTCGCGAAAGGTCCTGGCGACGGCGACCATGTCGCAATCCTGCGGCGACAGGCGCAGCGAGCCGACATTGCTCTCGCGCAACAGGCCGGCCTCCCCAAGCAGATTGGCGCAGGTGTGAGACAGGGTCTGCACGCCGTTGATGGTCAGAAAATCCTGCTGCTCCAGCGTGTTCAGAATCAGACCATCCGGATCCTTCTCACAGACGAAGCGGCAATTATCCTTGGCGAGCTTGTGAAGGCGCGCATGATAGCAGCGGGCGGAGATCGCCAGCGGCACCCTGCCGAACGCGAACAGCTCGATCGTGACATCGGGAACGGCCTTCGCGATCGCCGCCACCGAGACCAGCGGCAACTCGGGCGGCAGGCAGATGCGCTCCGCCCCCTGCGCGGCGTGAAAGGCCGCGCTCGCCTCGTTGTAGATGTTGACGAAGGGCCCGATGGCATGCGGCCGGCCTGCGAGCGCCCTGAGACAGGTCAGATCGTTCACCTCGACCAGCACGCCTTCGGCCGAAGCGAGCTCTTCGGTCTGGCGGCGCTCGCGCCGCAGCGAGACCAGGATCAGCGAGCCCAGCAGCACCTGCTTGCCTGCCTTCTGCAGCCGTTCGACCACGGCCGGGATGTGGTCGGCGATGAACGGCGACCGTTTCGAGCAGACGACCTCGCCGACCGATACGACGTCGACCGGCGCTTCGTCGGCGATACGGAAATAGAAGTCGCGCCAGCGTTCCGGCGCCCAATTGTACAGAACTGGACCGAGGCTGAGCTGCATCGCTGGATCTCACATATTCGAGAAGATCAACGCCAGGTCTTGCGATAGGCGCCGAGCGTGGAGGCCTGTCCTTCGGTGAACGGCTTCAGGCCCGCAATGTCCGTCTCGCTGCCGCTCTCGAGCGCCGCAAGCGCATGGCGGAAATGGCGCACCACGCTTTCGACATAGGCGCGGCCGCGCTGGCGGCCCTCGATCTTGAGCGCGGTCACGCCGGCATCGCGCAAACCCCTGAGCAGGGTCGTGGCGTCCAGGCTGACGGGATCTTCGAAAATGTAACCAGCGCCCTGTGCGGTCGAAAAACGGCCCTTGCACAGCGTCGGATAGCCGGCGGGCTCGCTCGTCCCGAACCGGTTGATGGTGAAGCCGCCGAGGCTGGACTTGGTCCCCTCCGCGGTCTGTTCGTAGGTCACATGGCTCGGCGGCGAGCAGACGCCCTGCATGTTCGGCGATTTGCCGGTGGCATAGGACGACAGCGAGCAGCGCCCCTCGGCCATCACGCAGAGGCCGCCGAACACGAAGACCTCGGTCTCGCAGGCCGACTCCCGGGTGATCTCGGCGATCTCCGGCACGCTCAGGACACGCGGCAGCACGACGCGCCGCGCCCCGAAATTTTCGGCATAGAAGGCGATGGCATCCGGATTCGCGGCCGCGGCCTGAACCGAGACGTGCAAACGCTGGTTCGGATGGCGCCGCGCCGTGTAGTCCATCAACCCGATGTCGGCGAGGATCAGTGCATCGGCTCCAGCACTCACCGCATCGTCCACGGCGCGATGCCAGATGTCGACGGCGGCGGCGCGCGGAAAGGTGTTGATGGCCACCAGGATCTTCGCGCCGCGACCATGCGCCAGCGCGATTGCCTTACGCAGCTCGTCGCGGCTGAAATTCAGCCCCGGAAAGTTGCGCGCGTTGGTCTCGTCGTTGAAGCCGCAATAGATCGCGTCGGCGCCGGCATCGATGGCGCTCTTCAGCGCCGCCGGCGTCCCGGCGGGACAGATCAGTTCCATCATCTCGATTGCTCGCTTTGCCCCGATGAGCCGATCACGTGACCCCGGGCGGCCTCGAAGGCGCGCCGCGCCGGCGCGCCCAGCGGGCCGAACAGCGAGGACAGTTCAATGGCGAGATCGAGCTGGGCGTCGTCGATCGCATTGCGCAGCGCCAGCACCGCCTCGACATCGCCCTCGACCACGAGCTCGCGCGAGAACATCAAGGCATCGCCATCGACCCTGCCCTCGAGCAGGGCCAGCAGATTGGCGAGCGAGGCCGAGATGCGCGCATCCAGACCCTTCGGCAGCTCGCGCACGACGGACAGGCGCGGCGGCTTCGCCTCGACCACGAAGGCAAAGGGCAGATCGATCGGCCTGATGCCGAACCGCGCGCGGGCGTGCGCGCCCAGCCGGTCGAATATTGCAGGGTTGCGCCGGTGGATGCCCCGCAGGACAGCGCCGAGAGCGAGCTGCAACGGCAGCAGAGGCAGCGGACGCATGGCCAATGCGACAAGCGGCGGAATCGTCGGCAACGGGCCGGACGATGCGGCGGACGGGTCATTCATGGCGTCACATCTGGACGGATTGCACGCCGCTGTATTTGAGCCGGAACAATGAAGACCAAAAACAGGCCCGCTAGCTGTGATTTTTTGGGAGCTGCTTCAGTTGCAACGTGATGTGCCGCGCTTTCGCGACCTGGCCGACTTCCTGCGCTTCATCGAAAGCCGGGGGCAGTTGCGACGCGTTCGCGAGAAGGTCTCCGTCGTCCACGAGATCACGGAAATCCACCGGCGTGTGCTCGGGGCACACGGACCGGCATTATTGTTCGAGCAGCCCGTCAAGGCCGACGGCCGCCCCTCGGAGATGCCGCTCCTCGCCAATCTGTTTGGAACGGTCGAGCGGATCGCGTGGGGCATGGGGATCGCGCCCGACCGCCTTGAAGAGCTCGGCCAGCTGATGGCCGAGTTGCGCGCGCCGCGACCGCCGAACAGCATCAGGGAAGCCTTCGGCAAGCTTCCGCTCGCCCGCGCCGCGCTGGCGACGCGCCCGCGCACGCGCGCGGCTGCCCCGGTGCAGGATTGCGTCGCGATGGGCCCCGACATCGATCTCGCGAGATTGCCGGTGCAGATCTGCTGGCCCGGCGAGCCGGCGCCGCTGATCACCTGGCCGCTCGTGATCACCGTGCCGCCGGACTCCGCCACGGCCGACCAGGAGGAGAATGTGGGCGTCTACCGCATGCAGGTGCTCGGTCGCGACCGCGCCATCATCCGCTGGCTTGCGCATCGCGGCGGCGCCCGCCATCACCAGCAATGGAAGGCGGTCGGGCGCGATATGCCGGTCGCGATCGTCATCGGAGCCGATCCAGCCACCATCCTGGCCGCGGTGCTGCCGCTGCCCGAGACCATGTCGGAGCTGCGCTTCGCCGGAATCCTGCGCGGCGAACGGCCCGACCTCGCGCCATGCCTCACCGTCCCGCTCGCGATCCCGGCCGAGGCCGAAATCGTCATCGAGGGCTTCGTCTCCGCCACCGAGACCGCGCCCGAGGGTCCGTATGGCGATCACACCGGGTATTACAATTCCGTCGAGGAATTTCCCGTGATGCGCGTGACCGCGATCACCAACAGGCGGCAGCCCGTCTATCTCTCGACCTTCACGGGCCGGGCGCCGGACGAGCCGTCGCGGATCGGCGAGGCGCTCAATCGCCTGTTCGTGCCGCTGATCCGTCAGCAATTCCCCGAGGTGACCGACTGCTGGCTGCCGCCGGAGGCCTGCTCCTATCGCATCGCGGTCGCGGCGATCAAGAAGCGCTATCCCGGCCAGGCGCGGCGGCTGATGCTCGGCCTGTGGTCGATCCTGCCGCAGTTCAGCTACACCAAGCTCCTGATCGTGGTCGACGACGACATCGACGTCCGCGACTGGCAGGCCGTGATGTGGGCGGTCTCGACGCGCAGCGACGCCTCGCGCGATCTCGTGACCCTGACCGATACGCCGATCGACTATCTCGACTTCGCCTCGCCGAAATCGGGGCTCGGCGGCAAGCTCGGCATCGACGCCACTACCAAGATTCCCCCCGAGATGGATCGCGAATGGGGCGTTCCGCTGACCATGGATCCCGCCGTGATCGCCCGTGTCGATGCGATGTGGTCGAATCTCGGCCTTTCCGGCATGCCCGTGCGCGCGCCGGTTCTCACATGAGCAAGCGGCAAGGCCTCATCGTCGGCATCAGCGGCGCCTCGGGCGCCGCGATCGGCATGCGTATCGTCGAGCTGCTGGCGGACAATCCGCACTATGCGGTGCACCTCGTGGTCTCGCCCGCGGCCGAGCGTACGCTGAGCGAGGAAGTGGGGAGCGATGCGCTGGCGCGGCTGCGCGCGATCGCCTTCCGCCATCATCCTCATTCGGACGTCGGCGCCGCGATCGCCAGCGGCTCGTATCCGGTCGCGGGCATGATCGTCGCCCCCTGCTCGATCCGTACGCTCTCGGCCATCGCCTGGGGGCAGCTCGACAACCTCCTGACGCGCGCGGCCGACGTGCAGCTCAAGGAGCGGCGCCCGCTGGTGTTGCTGGTCCGCGAGAGCCCGCTGCATCTCGGCCATTTGCGCAGCATGCTGCAGGCAACCGAGATCGGCGCGATCATTGCCCCGCCCATGATGCGAAGGTCGGGATGGCCCTTCGGCTTCTCCCGGCGGATCCGGTCGGCCAGGTTCTTGCTGTGCGCGATGGCGGCACCGTCGCTGACAAGGTCCAGTCCGGATCTATCCCGGACGGGCACGCCGTCCTTCATGTCGAAATAGTATGTGGGCATGAACTCATTTCCGCGTTCCACACGCGGCTCGGTTGACGTCATCGTCCCGGAAAAATGGGAGCTGCCGAGGCTCGGGGGCGGCCGCAGCGACCTGGAAAACCGCATCATAATGAGCCAGCGGGGTCAAATCTTGACCCGGATCAAACCTGGAAAAATCAGGCAGGGGTCCCAGAAGCGCCCGCCTGTTCTGGCGGTATCATGACAGGGGCTTGATGCCGTCGCATGTCATCTGACAGCGCAGACCAAGCTGCGCGATCACGGCGCCTGGCGCCGTCACGCGGCGACCGGCTTGCTTTCTCCGCTGCGCTTGCCGAGCAATGGCGCGAACTGCTCGGACGTGACCGTTTCGTTTGCGATCAACAGGTCAACGCCGGCGTCGAGGTTGCCCGCCGAGGCCTAGAGCGCTCCGGCGATCCGCAGTGCCTGTTGGAGCGCCTGCAACTCGCCTGGTGTCACCGGTGGCTGCGGCGGTCGTACTGCATCGCATGAAAGACGCGCGAGCAGCTTCAGGCAGGCCTTGAGCCGCACTGTTGCCCGTCCCCCGGGCGCATCGCGGTAGATCGCGACCGCAAGCGGATAAAGCTTCGCGTGCGCCGCACGCGCCTGCTCCCAGTCGCCGGCCTCCGCCGCGTTCCAGAGAGTAACGACAAGCTCCGGCACGACGCAGGCAAGGCTGACTTGGCTACCGGCCGAGCCGACGAGATAGCTCGTCAGCAAATGCTCGTCGCCGGAGCCAAGCACGACGAACTCAGGGCGTAGCTTGCGGATCAGCCTCAGGTTCTGCTCATAAGTTGCGACCTCCCAACTGCCCTCCTTGATCGCGACAAAGCGAGAATCCGCGACGAGCCGTTCCAGCAGCGACGGCACATAAGCCATGGCCCCCGCACCAACGGGCGCGGCGTAGAGCATCAACGGCACGGTCGTGGCATCGCGGATATGGCGGTGATGCTCGATGACACAGTCGTCGGAATGACCGAGCGCCCAGCTGTTCGGAGGAAACACAAGAAGCCCGTCGGCGCCGGCCTGTTCCAGTGCGGTCGCCTCGCGCGCGGCCTCCAGGCTGGATTCGTGATTGACGCCGGAGACGATCAGGCAGTTCTTCGGCGCGTGCTCACGCGCCAGCTCCACCACGCGCCGTTTCTCGGCCAGCGACAGCACAAAATTCTCCCCGGCGTGGCCGTTGACCAGGAGCCCATTGATGCCCGGCGTGGACGCGACCGAAGCGAGATGCGCTACGAGCTTCGCATCGTCAATCGCAAAATCGGGCGTCATCGGCACGATTGTGGCGGCATGGATGCCGCGCAGGCGATCGCCGAATGTCTGCAACCCCGACATCGCTACCTAGTGGATGATCTGGTCGAGGAAGGTCCTGGCACGCTCGGACTTTGGATTCTTGAAGAACTCCTCCGGCGCGGCCTGCTCGACCACCTTCCCTTCGTTCATGAACACGATGCGGTCGGCGACCTCGCGGGCAAAGCCCATCTCGTGGGTCACGCACAACATGGTCATGCCCTCTTCCGCCAGCTTCTTCATGGTCTCCAGCACTTCCTTGACCATCTCGGGGTCGAGCGCGGAGGTCGGCTCGTCGAACAGCATGATCTTCGGCCGCATGCACAGCGCGCGTGCGATGGCGACGCGCTGCTGCTGGCCACCCGAGAGCTGCCCGGGGAATTTCTCGGCCTGGTCGGGAATCCGGACCTTGGTGAGGAAATGCATGGCGAGGTCCTTTGCCTCCGCCTCGCTCATCCCACTCACGGTCATCGGCGCCAGGATGCAGTTCTCCAGCACCGTCATATGCGGAAACAGATTAAAGCTCTGGAACACCATGCCGGTGTCGCGTCTGACCGCGTCGATGTTCTTGCGCTGATGATCGAGCTCGATGCCATTGACGTAGATCAGGCCCTCATCGTGCTTCTCGATATGGTTGATGCAGCGAATGAGCGTCGACTTGCCCGAACCGGAGGGACCGCAGACCACGATCTTCTCGCCCCTGGCGACCTTGAGATCGACCTCGTTCAACGCGGTGAAATCGCCATAATGCTTGTAGACGGCCTCCATGCGAACCGCTGGCACCTCACGAAGCTGCGGCTGCGCCGCTGCGCCATCGGCACCGCTGGCCGTATTCATTGACATCTCGCTCATGCGCGGGCCCCCACGCCTGCTTGCGCAACCGGCGCGCTCGCCGCGACCCGCCTCGTCTTCGCAGCATTCGACCGACCAAAATGCTTCTCCAGCCGGCGCTGAACCGCATCCCAGACCGAAGTGAGGATCAGGTAATAGGCCGTGGCCGCCGCGTAGACTTCGAGAATCTGGAAATGCTCCTGCATCAGCATGTCGCTGCGACGCATGAGCTCCTCGACCGAGATCACCGAGGCGAGCGACGTCGCCTTCAAGAGCGAATTGATGGAGTTGCCGAGCGGCGGGATCATCAGCCGGAACGCCTGCGGCAGGGTCACGCGGCGGAATGTCACCCAGGGCGATAGGCTGAGCGCCCAGGCCGCTTCGCGCTGCCCCGCCGACACCGCCATGAAGCCGCTGCGCACGATCTCGGCGAGATAGGCCGCCTCGTTGAGGATGAGCCCGACCAGCGCGCAGGTGATCACGGAGAACTTGATCCCGAGCTGCGGCAAGCCGCTGTAGATCACCACGAGCTGGATCAGCAGCGGCGTGCCGCGGAAGAACCAGATGTAGAAGCGCGAGAAGCCTGACAGCACCGGGTTGGACGACATGCGCATCAACGCGATGCCCATGCCGAGGATCAATCCGCCGATGACAGCCGCCACCGTCAGGCCGATGGTGACCAGCACACCCTTCATCAGGAAGTAGTTGAAGAAGTAGTTGACGGCGGCCGTCGGACTGAAATGGCTCATCGGCTCGTCTCCGTATCTCAGGCCGGACCGGGGCCGGCGATCGCAAGCGGCTGATCGGCCGGCATGGCGGTCAGGCCGAACTTGTCGAACAGCGCCTGATAAAAGCCGTCGGCCCGCATCGCGTTCAGCGCCTTGACGACGGTATCGGCCACCGTCTTGTTGCGGAAACCGAGCGTGGTCCTGGCCATGCCGAGCCCGCTCAGGACTTCCTTGACGCGACCGCGGCCTACTAGATCACGCGCTACGCTGTCGACCAGCAGCGCGTTGTCCACCTGCCCCGCAAGAAGCGCGCTGACGACGTTGGTCGCGGTCGGGAACGTGCGCATCTCGACGGCTGCGCCACCCTTCGCCACGCTCGCATCGCTGAGTTTCTTGAGCCAGTTCATCTGGTAGCTGCTGACTTCGACCGCGGATGATTTTCCGATCAGGTCGTTTTCGGTAGCAATTTTTGTGCCGCTGTCGGGTGCGACCACGACCGAGATCGCCTGAATGGCGTATGGCACCATGTACATCAGCTTCGAGCGTTCCTCGGTCCAGAACATGCCGGTATTGACGCCGTCGATGCGCGCTGCGCCCAAGGCAGGAATCATGGCCGGAAAATCCATCCGGACGAGTTCGACCGGAAGACACAACCGCTTGCCGAGCTCGGCGGCCAGTTCCACGTTGAGGCCCTGCAACTGGCCGTCCTTGTCGACGAATTGCTGCGGCGGATTGGTCGGATTGATCGAGAGCTGCAGCTTGCCCGGTGCGATCAGATCGCTGTCGGCGATCGCGGGCGTGCAGGCGGCATGTGCAGCAGCCGATGAAAGAACGAGTGCGGCAGCGGCACCCAAGCGAAGCAGTGTCGAGACCATGTATTACCTCCAGTAAGACGCCAATGATCGATGCAGTTCCTCGCCCCGGGATTCCCCTCGACATTTCGTGGATGCGGTCGGCCGGATCTCGCGACACGGCAGGCAGCATCGTCTTCGATCTGCTCAAGCCGGTCCCGACATCGGCCTGAGCTGGATGCGCATGAAGTTCTTCACCAGGGATTCGAACGGACCAAAGCCCTTCACCTTCAGGAACTCCGGCGTCTCGAATGCCCACCTGCCCGCGACCTCGTACATGGCGGCATATTTCGGCCCGTCGCCCACCGAGACGAAGCGCTCGGCCGAGAGCCAGCCGGGACAAGCGAGCAGATCGGGAAAATGCTTCTGCTCGTACCAGGCGTTGAACGCAGCCTCGTGCTCAGGATCGATGTCGACCCGCACGATGTGGATGAAGGCTTGGTCCGGCATGAGCTCGTTCCTCATGCCACGCGAATATTGCCGGCCGCGCGCTCCGCGCCGACTGTCGTTGCAATGGCGTCGCACAACGCCGGAAGCACAGGCAGCAGCGGCGGCCGTGGATCGGCGTTGCGGATCAGGCCGAGCGCCTTCAGCCCGACCTTCATGCGCGTGTGCATGTCCATGATCGGTGCAGGGCCATAGACCGCGCGGACGATCGGGTAGAGCCGCTCGTTGACGGCGCGCATCGCCTTGAGATCGTCGGCCAGCGCGGCCTGCCAAAGTTCTGCGAACAGATGCGGTGCAAGACTGACGAGACCCGAGAGTATGCCGTCGCCACCGACGGCCAGCTGCGGCAGGAACCAGTTGAAGTTCGACGGCAGGATCGCGACAGAGGGATCGGCCTGCTTCACCGCTCGCCGGTTCTCGTCATAGGCCAGCATGGTGTCGCTGCCCTCCTTGATGGCGATGACGCTGTCGAGGGCTGCGATCTTCGCCAGCGTCTCCGGCGAATAACCGAAGCCGGACGCGAGTGGATATTGGAAGATCGACACGGGAATGCCGATGGCGGAGCTGACCGCCTGCACGAAGGCCACCGGTGCGCGCGAGGTCACCGATGCACCGCCGCCGAGCGGCGCCGGCGGAAACAACACGGCGCAATCGGCGCCGGCAGCTTCCGCGAGCTGCGCCTGGTGGATCGCTTCCGCCGTGGAATGCGCGATGATGCCGGCCAATAGCGGCTTGCCGCCGATCCGCCTGCGCGTCCGCTCGATCACCGCCTGACGTTCGTCGTCCGAAAGCGATCCGCCCTCGCCGGCATGGCCGTTGACGAACACCGCCGCGATGCCGTCCGGGCACGCGCAATAGTCCAGCACGCGGGCGTAGCCGTCCCAGTCGATCGAACTGTCGCCTCTGAAGGGCAGTACGGTCGCGACCGTGACGCCGCGCAAATCCGGTTTCTTCATCGGCTTGCTCATGACGGTTTCCGCCGCGGGAATTTCAGGCTCGCCCGTGCCTTCAGCACTTCGAGGCCGCCCTCGTTGCGCGCGCTGGCTTCCCAAATGATCGTGCGGGTCTCGTCGCGCTGCTCGGCGATCCAGACATCGAAGGTGAGCGTGTCGCCGTAGAACACGGGACCGGTGAACCAGAACCGGTCCTCCACCGACACGCCGATGGTGCCGACCAACTCGCTGGTGAGAATGCTGGTACAGAGGCCCGCGACCATGATCCCCGGCGCCAGCCTGCGGCCAAAACGCGTCGCGCCGGCATAGACCTCGTCGACATGGACCGGGCCGAAATCGCCGGTCGCGGCGATGTAGAGCGCACCATCCGCCTCGGTGATGGTCTTGCTCAGGCTGACCCTGTCATTCACCTTGAGATCGTCGAAGGACTTCGGCTCGTACATGGCTCAGCCCCGTGCGAAGGGAACGAGCGTTGCGGTGCCGTCGATCACCGTCGCGCCGGAGGGCGACAGCGTGCAGGTGACGCGACAGGTCGCCTCGTCGCCTGCAACCGAGACGATCTCGGCCCTTGCCTCGACGGAATCGCCGACAATCACGGGCGCGGCAAAGTTCAGCGCAATGCTGCCGATCCGCCGTGTCGGCCCGCCGAGCTGGCTGAGGCAGGTGGTGGCGAGGCCGCCGACCGCGAGCTCGAACGCGACCATGTTGGAGGCGCCCGCCTTTTTGGCTCGGACGGCATCGACATAGAGACCGCCGAGATTGCCGCTGATGCCGGTGAACATCGCCTGCTCGGCGACCGTCATGGTCTTGCGGAAGGCGAAGGCAGCGCCGGGCTTGAGAGGTGCGTGAGACATCGATCGCTTCCCTAGAGCTGCAAGCCGTTCTTGATGGTGCTGCGCGCAACCAGCATGCGGTGGATTTCCGAGGTGCCGTCATAGATGCGGGTGACGCGCGCATCGCGATACATCCGCTCCAGCGGCAGGTCCTTGCTGAACCCCATGCCGCCGAACACCTGGATGGCGCGGTCGACGACGCGGCCCTGCATCTCGGACGCCGCGACCTTAATCATCGAGACCTTGTCGCGCGCGTCCCGGCCCTGATCGATGTCCCAGGCAGCGTTCATCACCATCATCTTGACGCCGAAGATCTCGGTGGCGGAATCGGCGATCAGCTTCTGCACCATCTGGAACTCGCCGATCAGCTGGCCGAACTGACGCCGCTCGCCGGCATGCCTGCGCATCATCTCCAGCGCGCGCTGCGCCATGCCGACGGCGCGGGCGCCGATATGGGCGAGCCGGATCTGCAGCACGCTCTGCATGATCAGCTTGAAGCCGGCGCCGACCTCGCCGAGCACGGCCGCTTTCGGGATGCGGCAATCCTCGAAGCTCAGCTCGGCATGGCCATAGCCGCGATGGCCCATCATCGGCTGGGTGCGTGCGACCTTGAAGCCGGGCGTGCCGCGGTCGACCAGGAACAGCGTGATGCCGCCGCGGGCGCGCTTGTCCTTGTCGGTCAGCGCCATCAGGATCACATAGTCGGCGATGTCGCCATCGCTGATGAAATGCTTGGTGCCGTTGAGCACCCATTCGTCGCCATCGAGATGCGCCCTCGTGCTGATCGACGCGGCATCGGAGCCGGCGCCCGGCTCGGTGATCGCCATGGCGCAGATCTTGTCGCCCTTCACCGTGGGCAGCAGGTAGCGCTCGACCTGATCGCCCTTGCAGGCCATCAGCATCGGATGACCTGGCCGAACACGCGGCGAATCAGCGCGTCGGAGGTCTTGCCGAACTCTTCCTCGACCAGGCAATGCTCCACGCAGGACAGCCCGCCGCCGCCGACATCCGCCGGCATGTTCATGGCGTAGAGGCCGAGCTTCTGCGCCTTGGCCTTGGTGACGGCCAGCGCCTCGGCCGGCACCGTAGCCGTCTGCTCCACGACGTCTTCGAGCGGCTGCACCTCCGTCTCGACGAAACGGCGGACGGTGTCGACCAGGAGGCGCGTCTCCTCGGGGACAGAAAAATCGATCATCGCGCCACTCCCACGGCCTTGCCGGCGACCATCGCGTCGATCTCCGCGGCACCGTAGCCGATCTCGCCAAGCACCTCCCGCGTCTGCGCACCCAGCCGTTGCGGCACCAGCCGCACCTCCGGCGTCTGGCCGTCGTAGCGGGCGGGATGCGCGACCATCCGGATCGGCGCGCCCCCTGCGCTCTCGGCGCTCTTGAACACGCCGAGATGGTTGAGCTGGGGATCGGTCTCGAGGTCACGATAGTCCTGCACTGGCGCGTGCCAGATCCGCGCCGCTTCAAGCGAAGGCAACCAATCGGCGGTCGACTTCTGTTTCAGCCTGCCAGCAACGATCCGCGTGATCTCCTCGCGTTTCGAGAAACTGTCGGCCTCCCCGAACTGCTCCAACTCCTCGCAGTCGAGCCCCACTGCGAGCGCCTTGGGTGCGGCCATCGAGATCGCGAGATGACCGTCGGCCGTCGCATGAATTCCGTAAGGCCCCGGGCTGAACCACGCTGCGATGCCGGCCGGGCCGCGCGAGGTCGGCGACGGCGCGCCGTTGAGCCAGGCGGTCAGCGGCTCGACCTGGAGATCGAGCGCAGCCTGATAGAGGTTGACCTCGACGAGTTGGCCCTTCCCGGTCTTGGTTCTAGCAAACAGCGCTGCAAGGATGCTCATGGCATAGAGCGAGGCGGCGTGCTGATCGACGATGACAGCGCCGACCGCCGTCGGCTCACCGTCCGCCCGCCCCGTCCGCATCGCAAGGCCCGACATCGCCTGGAGCAAGAGGTCCTGGCCGGGACGATCCCTGTACGGCCCCCCCGATCCGAAGCCGGTCGCCACGGCATAGATCAAGCCCGGGTTGATCGCCTTGAGCGTCTCGTAACCGAGACCGAGCTTGGCCATGGTGCCGGGGCGGAAATTCTCCATCACGACATCGGCCGTCGCGACCAGCTTCTTTACCGCGGCAATGCCATCGGGATGCTTGAGATCGACGGCGAGACTGCGCTTGTTTCGGCCGGTCGCCAGATGATTGACGCTGTCGCCTGCGACGAAATGGTTGGCGACCGCCCAGTTGCGCTGAAACGCACCCTCGATCGGCTCGACCGCGATGACGTCGGCGCCGAGATCGGCGAGCGTCTGCGCGGCCAACGGGCCCGCAAGATAATGATTGAAGCTGAGGATCTTGACGCCGTCGAGCAGGTTCATCCGTTCACACCCAATTAAGCAGCAGCACCCGGCGCGCCGCGCCACGCCAGATCGAACGTCTTGACCAAAGCGCGCGCGACCGCATCCTGCGCGGCAGGCAGCGGCAGCCGCGGCGGGCGCGGATTGCCGGCTGCAAAGCCCATATGACTGAGCAGCGCCTTGCTGCCCGCGACATAGGCCTGGCCGCCGACGAATTCGATCACCGGCAGGTATTTGAGATAGAGCTCGCGCGCTTCCTTGATCGCGCCGTGGTCAGCGACAAGGCTGAAGATGCGGGACATTTCCGCCGGGACCACGTTGGAGGCCACGGCCACCCAGCCCTGCGCGCCCTCGACGAAGGATTCGAAGCCGAGGATGCCGCCGAACACCGTCATCCTGTCGCCGCAGAGGCGGATGATGTCGCGCACGCGCGTCACCTCCAGCGTCGACTCCTTGATATAGAGACAGTTGTCGATCTCGGCGATCCGAGCCACGAGCTGTGGCTTGAGATCGACATTGGCGGTTGCCGGATTGTTGTAGACCATGATCGGCAGCGCGATCGCGTCGGCCACCGTCCTGTAGTGATGGACAAGCTCGTCGTCGGTCGGCGTCGAATAGAACGGCGGGATGATCATCACACCGTCGGCGCCCAGTTTTTCGGCACGGCGACTGAGACGCACCACCTCACGCGTATCCTCCGCACCAGTACCGATCAGCACGGGCACGCGCCCCGCCGCCTGGGTGATGACGACCTCTGCCACCAGCGCCTTCTCGTCATCCTCCATGGACAGGAACTCGCCGGTCGAGCCAAGCGGGATCAGTCCGTGAATGCCCTCCGTGATCTGCCAATCGACGAAGGCGCGCAATGCCGCAACATCGACCTCGCCCGCTGCCGTAAACGGGGTGATCATGACGGTGTAGGTGCCGCGGAACGCCTTCATCAGGGAACTGCCGGGTGCTCGGGTGAATTCAAGCGATGACCGCCGCCTGCGGAATATCCGCACGATTTATGCAATCGTTTGCATAAATGGCTCTGCATTGGGCAACACCATCCATTTTTTGAGCTTGATCCGCGTAGAATAAGCTCATAGCGTTTCTGCAATCGTTTGCAGTTTATCGGCAGGTTGGATGAGCGTCACGCTCAAAGATGTGGCACAGGCGGCTCGTGTTTCAGTCAGCACCGCTTCGCGAGCGCTAACGGGAACCGGCCTGACCAGCGATCGTACGCAGCAGCGCCTGGTGCGCATCGCGCGCGAGCTCGGCTATCGGCCGAACCCGATCGCACGGGGCCTCAAGACCGGGCAGTCGCGGCTCGTGGCTCTTCTCGTCCACAATCTCACCAACGCCTCGTTCCAGGTGATGGCCGAAGTGGTGCAGGCACGCCTGAAGGCGCTGGGTTATCAGATGCTCCTGTGCATCGGCGGCGACGACCCGCAGCAGGAGAGCGACACCCTCACCACGCTGGTCGACCACCGCATCGACGGGCTGATCGTGGTGCCCACGGGCAAAAATGGCGCGCAGCTCAAGACACTTGCGAAGGACGTGCCCATCGTCTGCCTGGTGCGGCGCGATGACGCGACCGATCTCGAGACTGTGCTCGCCGACGATCCGCAGGGCGCTTATCTGGGCACGCGTCATCTGATCGAGCTCGGGCACACGCGCATCGGGCTGATCGTCGGCCGCCAGGACACGACGTCCGGCCGCGAACGGCTGTCCGGTTATGTCCGCGCGCTGCGTGAGGCCGGCATCGCCAGGGACGACACATTGATTCATGCCGGCCACTACGTGCCCGAGACCGGCGCGAGCTGCTGCCGCAAGCTGCTCGACCTTTCCCGCCCGCCGAGCGCGATCTTCGTCGCCAATCACGAAGCGACGCTCGGCGTGCTGCGCGTCACCGCGGAACGGAACATCGCCATTCCCGATGATCTCTCGCTGCTCTGCTACGAGGACATGCCGTGGTTCGAATGGCATCGCCCGGCCATCAGCATCGTCGACAACGGCGCACGGGACCTTGCCAATCTCGCCGTCGACCGGCTGCTGCATCGCATGGACGCCAAAGGCAATGGCAGTGAGGGTGTTCGCGAGTATCGCGTCGGCGCCCGGCTGATCAAGCGAGACTCTTGCCGTCAGGTCGACACTCCGGCCCCTGCGAGATCGGCGAAGCCCAAATCGTCTTCATCCAAATCATCTGCGGCCAAATCCGCGAAGGCCTGATCGATGCCCTACGTCGAAGTGCTCGCCCCGCAAGCTCCCTCCCAGCGCAAGGCGGCGCTGGCGCGGTCCGTGACCGACGGCCTGATGTCGGCCTTCGGCGTCACCGCTGATACGGTCACGCTCTATTTCCTGCCCATTGCGCCTGATGACTACGCCCACGCCGGCACGTTCGGCGCTCAGGCCACCGGCCAGCGCATCCTGCTCAAGGTCCACGCCTTCCGCCGCAGTGAGGCCGAGCGGCGCGCGGCCGCCATCGCGCTGACCCGCGGCGTGTGTAGCGCCTATGGCGTGCCGGGCGACGACGTCGCGGTCTATTTCCTCGATCGCGACCGCAGCGAAGTCTCCCACGATTCCAAGCTCGCCAGCGACTGACGGGAGCCGCACCCATGGACCGCTTCTACAGCCAAGACCAGAAAGCCCTGCGCGAGACCGCCCGGCGCTTCGCCGAAGCGGAGATTCTGCCCCGCGCCGCAGCGATCGACCGCGAGGACCGCTTCGATCGCACGCTCTACAAGGGCATGGCCGATCTCGGCCTGTTCGGCATCTGTCTGCGCGAAGGCGCGGGCGGCGCCGGTCTCGATGCGGTCGCTGCCTGCATCGCGATGGAGGAGCTGGCGCGCTGCTCCGGCGCAGTCGCCAACGCCTTCGCGATCCCCGTCGAGGCTGTGCTGTTCTTCGATCATCATGGCACCGACGCGCATAAGGCGCTGATCCCGAAGATCCTGAGCGGCGACATCATTCCCGCCACCGCGGTCTCCGAACCCGACCACGGCTCCGACGTCGCGGGCATCCGCACCAGCGCGGTGCGCGAGGGCAATGGCTGGCGGCTCAACGGCACCAAGGCCTGGGTGACTCTCGGCGGCGTCGCCGATCGCATCATGGTGTTCGCGCGCACCGGCGCGGATGCTGGCCAACGCGCCATCTCCTGTCTTCTCGTGGACGGCGCCCTGCCCGGCATCGCCCGCGGCAAGAACGAGGAGCTGCTCGGCATGCATGGCCTCGACGACTGCCAGATCACGTTCTCCGACGTGCGGCTGCCGGCCGACAGCGTGATGGGTCCGGAGAACCAGGCCTTCAAGATGGCCATGAGCAATTTCAACTTCAGCCGGCTGATGATGGCCTCGATGGCGCTCGGCATGGCGCAGGCTGCGTTCGAGGATGCCACCGCATACGCAAAGGACCGCAAGCAGTTCGGCCAGGCCATCATCGGCTTCCAGGCGGTGCAGTTCATGCTCGCGGACATGTCGACCGACATCGCCGCCGCGCGCCTTTTGATCCACCACGCCGCGCGCCTGCACGATGCCGGCGAGCCGATCGCCAAGGAGGCGGCGCAGGCCAAGCTGTTTACCACCGACATGGCGATGAAGCACGTCTCGAACGCGCTGCAAATCCACGGCGGCAACGGCTATTCGCGCGAGTACCGCATCGAGCGCATCTTCCGCGATGTCCGCCTCGCCCAGATCTACGAGGGTACCAACCAGATCCAGCGCTTGATCATCGCCCGCCAGGTCGAGAAGGAGGCCGCGTGATGCGGGAAGCGCACTCATGCTGAGCATCATCACTGCGGCAGAGGCCGCCGGTCTCATCCGCGACACCGATACGCTGATCGTCGGCGGTAATGGCGGCACGGGCGCTGCCGAGGCCATCCTCGACGCGCTGGAACGGCGTTTTCTCGGCGGCCAGGGCCCGCACAATCTGACGCTGATCAACATCACCGGTATCGGCGCCGTGACCGAGAAGGGTCTCTGTCATCTGGCCCATGAAGGCCTGATCGCGCGCGTGATCGGCGGTAATTTCGGCCTGCAGGTGCCGTTCATGCGCCTCGTTCGTGACGAGCTGATCGACGCCTACAATTTCCCGCAAGGCGTGATGAGCCAGCTCTGCCGTGCCATGGCCGCCAAACATCCCGGCGTGCTCACCCATGTCGGCCTCAACACCTACATGGACCCGCGCCAGGATGGCGGGCGCATGAACAAGCGCACCACCGCGCCGCTCGTCGACCTGCTCGAGCTGCACGGCCAGTCGTGGCTGCTCTACCGCGTCCCTGGTCCGCCTGACGTTGCCATCATCCGCGGCACCTCCGCAGATGAAGATGGTTACATCAGCATGGAGCACGAGGGCACCACGCGCGAGGATCTCTCGATCGCGCAAGCTGTGCACAATGCCGGCGGCACCGTGATCTGCCAGGTCAAGCGCATCGTGAAGCGCGGATCGATCCATCCGCAGATGGTGAAGATCCCTGGCTTCCTGATCGACCACGTCGTGCTCGAGCCCGAGCAGATGCAGACCTACGGCACGATTTACGATCCCGCGCGCTGCGGCGAGACGCGCGTGCCGGAGGCGATGATCACGCCCGATCCGCTGACCGAACGGCGGGTGATCGCCCGCCGCGCTGCCTTCGAATTGCGCCCGCGTGACGTCGTCAATCTCGGTGTCGGCATTTCCGCGATGATCCCCAATGTCGCGGCCGAGGAAGGCATCTCCGACCTGATCACGCTGACGGTGGAGTCCGGTGTGGTCGGCGGCGTACCCGGTCACGCCCGGGAGTTCGGCACAGCGATCAATCCGCGCGTCATCCTCGATCAGGCTTATCAGTTCGACTTCTACGATGGCGGCGGACTGTCCTGCGCCTTCCTCTCCTTCGCCGAGGTCGACGAGGCGGGCAACGTCAACGTCACCCGCTTCGGCGAGCGCCGCGACGGCTCCGGCGGCTTCATCGACATCACCCAGAACGCCAAGCGCCTGATCTTCAGCGGCACCATGACCGGCGGAAAGTTCGACATCGGCGTCGAGAACGGTCGCCTCGCGATCCGGCGCGACGGTGCGTTCCGCAAGTTCGTTTCGCAGGTCGGCCAGATCAGCTTCAGTGCGTCACTCGCGGCGCAGCGAGGCCAGCAGGTGAGCTACGTGACCGAGCGCGCCGTGTTCGAGCTCGAGAACGGCAGCGTGACGCTCACCGAGATCGCGCCGGGCGTTCGGCTGGAAGAGGATATCCTCGCCCATATGGGCTTCAGGCCGCGCATCAGCCCGCAATTGAAGGACATGGACCCGCGCATCTTCCGCTCCGGACCGATGGGGATCGCGCAAAGTTTCAAAGCCCTGCCAGCGCGACCGCGCAAGGTCGCCTGAGGACATACCCATGGACACCTCCGCATCGACCAATCTCCACTATGAGGACATCGCGCTCGGCGCGGAGTTCGAGACCGCCGTGCACACAGTGACGGAAGCCGACATCGCGGCCTTTGCCGACGTCACACGCGATCACCACCCGCTTCACGTCGATTCAGCTTACGCGAGGTCGCGTGGCTTTCCCGCCGTGATCGGCCACGGCCTGTTCGGCCTGTCGCTGATGGAAGGGCTGAAGTCGGAGCTGAAGCTGTACGAGGAGACCTCGGTGGCCTCGCTCGGCTGGGACGAGGTGAAGTTCAGAGGTCCCATCCTCGCCGGCGATACCGTGCGTGTCCGTTTCCGCTTCGTCGAGAAACACCGGACCAAAAATCCCGCGCGCGGCATCGTCGTCGAGACGCTCGATCTCCTTAACCAGCGCGACGAGGTGGTGACCGCGGCCCGCCACGTTTCGCTGATCCTGACCCGGCAAGCCGACGCGACGGCCGCCACATGACGAGACAATGAAGAAGAATTCGGACCGAGCCACCCACGATTTGATCGGAGTATTCAGATGCGATTTCCAAAGATCTTCTCCGCGCTCGCTCTTCTGGTCGGCCTGGCCCAGGCGGCCGGCGCCCAGACCTGCACGCCGAAAGTGCCGGCATCGAGCCTGATCGAGGCGCCGAAATGGCAGATGTCGATCAACCCGACGCTGCCGCCACAGCAATTCGTCGACGACAAGGGCGAGCTGCAAGGGCTCAATGTCGAACTTGCCAGGGAGATCGCCAAGCGCATCTGCGTCGAACCGGTGTTCCTCCGCATGGACTTCCCGCCGATGATCCCGGCACTCCGCTCCGGCCGCTTCGATGCCATCAACACCGGCCTGTTCTGGACGGAGGAGCGCTCCAAGATGCTTTACCTTGTGCCTTACGCGCAGCAAGCGATCAGCATCTACACCGATCCATCCTCCAGCCTGAAGCTGGAGAAGTTCGAGGATCTCGCCGGCCGCGTCGTGGGCGTGGAATCGGCGACCTACACCGAGCGCAAGGCCCGCGAATTCAGCACTGCGATGGAAGCCAAGGGCCTCAAGCCGGTCGAGCTGCGCACCTTCGCCACGGTGACCGCGACCTCGGCGGCGCTGCGTGCCGGCCAGCTCGAAGCCGCGCTCAACATCAACGAGACCGCCAACTCGCTGGAGCAGAAGGGCATCGCAAAGATCTGGGTCCGCGACATCGCCGGCACCGACATCACCTTCGCCTTCCGCGACAAGCTGCTCGCCCAGGCCGTCGCCGACGCACTAACCGCGATCCGCGCCGACGGCACCTATGACAAGCTGTTCGACAAGTTCGGCATGACCAAGCTGAAGGCCATCACCTTTGCCATCCGCGGCGACGGGCCGACAAACTAAGAGCACACAACTCGGTCATCAATCACGCTGAACGAAAACCGCGAAAACAACCCCATGCAAAGCAGAATGCCCTTGTTTCAAAAGGCAAATTTCTGAAGACAAATTGCGTAATTCATCCCTTTGCCTCGTCGGGCAAAACAGCGGCACGATGTCATCATTGCATCGGCTGTGTGCCGCCCCCTCACGACCTGCTCTGTCGTGACGCGCACCGGATAGCCGCAACGGTGGGCTCGGCCAGCCCGAGCTGATCGGCCCATCGCGCAAATCGAATGATGCCGCATGGCGTGGACAGAACCGCCGTCCCGCCGCAACATGCCCTCGGCCAAGATCCGCCTGTTCGTGAGGGCATGCGCGTTCGCATGCGGTGTCCTCGCCGGGCGCTAGCATGGAAATTGCATAAATTCTGGGCGAAACGGGCGCCTCATGAACCTTATCAGTCTCGACATCCGCATGCTTCGGTCATTGATCTCGGTCGTCGAGACCGGCAGCATCACGGAGACGGCACGCCGGCTGGGCCGCACCCAGCCGGCAATCACCCTGCAGCTACAGCGCCTGGAGGAACTGACAGCCAAGCAGCTCTTCCTGCACGGGGGACGTCGGCTGACGCTGACCGAGGATGGCTCCATGGTTCTGACCTACGCCAAATCCATCCTGCGGTTGCATGACGAATTGATCTCGCAACTCGCGTCGCAGGAGATCGAGGGTCAGGTCGTGCTTGGCACGCCTGACCTCTATGCAGCCTTCATGCTGCCGTCGATTCTGAGCGTGTTCCGTAAGTCCTTTCCGCGCATCCAGGTCGAACTCAACTGTGCGTTGTCCACCCCTCTGGTCGGCCTGGTAAAACGCGGCGATGTCGACATCGCCCTTGTCACCCGCATGAACGATTTCACCGGTGGACAGGTGGTGCGGCGCGAACAGCTCGTCTGGATGACCGGCGAGCAATCTGCCGCGTATCAGGAGAGGCCCATCCCGCTCGCCCTGCTACCACCGGGCAACATCTATCGCGACTATGCGATCGATACTTTGGAGCGCGCGAACCTGCGCTGGCGCATCGCCTGCGTCAGCGAAAGCGTGGGCGGATTGCAGGCTGCCGCCTTTGCCGGTATGGCCGTGACCGTGCTCGGCCGTAGCGCGCTGGTGCCGGCGATGCGAGAGATCGGCCTTAACGAAGGCCTGCCGCCGCTGCCGAAGGTCGAACTGCTGCTCTACAAGTCCAGCGGCGCGACCTCGAAGGCGGCCACCGCGCTGCACGACTATCTCGCGCACTATTTGCGCCTCGACGAAGAGCTCAGTGGACGCGGTGTTCCGATCGAGCTCTCTTGAGCGCGCAGCTTACGTTTTCGCCCGCGCGCGTCCCTCCTCCCGCAGCGCCAGCGGCGGCCAGAACTTTGACCAGGGTTGGGCCTGCTCGAAGGCGGCAGCGATGCGGAAGATCGTGGGTTCGTCGAGCCAGGGCGCGACGATCTGAAGGCCGATCGGCATTCCATCGCGGTCGAAGCCGCAGGGCAGCGTCGCCGCCGGAAGACCGGCGAGATTGATCGGCCAGGTGAATGGCGACCAGCCGAGATGCGGATCGACCTTGCTGCCATCGATCGTGCCGACGCCGATCCGGCCGGCCTCGAACGCGGTCACCGCGACCGTCGGTGTCACCAGCGCATCGACGCGTTCGAACAGTTTTACGAAAGCGCCGCGCGCCTGGCCGCGCCGGTAGCCGGCTTCGATATAATCCGTACCGCTATAGCGCCGTCCGGCTGTGACGACGTCACGGTAGTCGGCCTCTGAGCTTGCGAGATCGGCCGTGGACTTGGTCGCCACTGCCGCCGCCTGTTCGGTGAAGGCAATCGGCTTTAGCGTATGCTCCAGAATGCCGGGATCGAGGCCCGGCCCATCCATGGTGACCTGCGCGCCACAGGCGTCGAGAATGGCGAGCGCCTTGCCAAACGCCGCACGCACGTCCGGATTGACAGCGGCGTAGCCGAGATCGACGCTGGCGCCGATGCGGATGCCGTTGAGTGATGCAGCGTTGGTATCGAAGCGACGCGCGGACACAGGCAGGCTCGCGGGATCGCGCAGATCGTAACCGGCGATGATCTCCAGCGTCAGCGCCGCATCCGCGACCGTACGCGTGATCGGACCGGTGTGTGCAAGCGAGGCCCAGGACGGCGGCGAGAAGCCGGGCGAGCGCGGCACCAGACCGAACGTCGGTTTGAGCCCGAACACACCGCAGAAGGACGAGGGTACACGGATCGAGCCGACGCCGTCCGTACCGATTGCGATCGGGCCGCAGCCAGCCGCCACGCCTGCCGCCGCGCCGCCGCTCGATCCACCGCTGGTGCGGCCGGGATTCCAGGGGTTTCGCGTCGTGCCAGTGACCGGGCTGTCGGCCGTCAGCTTGTAGCCGGACTCGCAGGTCGTGGTCTTGCAGGTGATGATCGCGCCGGAGGCCTTCAGCGCAGAGACCACAGCGGCATCGGCCTCGGGCACGAAGCTCTTGTTCATGGGCGAGCCGCCATAGGCCGGCACGCCCGCGACGAAGACGAGATCCTTGATCGTGACAGGCACGCCGGCGAGCGGTCCCTTGGCCTCGCCTGCACGCATCTGCTTGGTGAGACGATCGGCCTCCGCCCTCGCCTGATCATACATCGGCGTCACCACCGCGTTGTAGGCCTCGTTGGTCGCCTCCAGCGCGGCAATGGTGTCGTCGACCACATCGCGCGGCGTGAACGCCTTGCGCCGGTAGCCGGCCATGATCTCGGTTGCAGAAAGTGCTCCAAGGCCAGTCGGCGCCGGCGGGAAGGCCGTTCGGCCGGAACTATCAGTCATCATCAACCCTGAAGAGCTAGCTGAGCGCCGCGTCGACGGCGCGCTTGGCCATGACCGTGACGAGATGCGCCCGGTAATCGGCTTCGGCATGAATGTCGGAGGTCAGACCGTCGGTGTCGATCTTGATCGCTGCGATGGCCGAGGGATCGAAATTGGACGACAGCGCGGCTTCCATCGGCGGCACGCGGAACACGCCCGGGCCCGCACCTGTCACGGCGACGCGGACGCCATCGGCGACTTGCGCAACGAACACGCCGACCAGTGCATAGCGCGACGCCGGCGCCTTGAATTTTGCGTAGCCTGCCTTGAGCGGTACGGGAAAGCGGATCGCCGTGATGATCTCGCCGGGCCCAAGCGCGGTCTCGAACAGGCCGAGGAAGAACTTGTCGGCCGCGATCTCGCGCATGCTGGTGACGATGGTGGCACCGAGACCGAGCACGCCGGCGGGATAGTCCGCCGCTGGATCGTTGTTGGCGACGGAGCCACCGATGGTACCGCGGCTGCGCACCGCCGGATCGCCTATCATCGAGGCCAGCGCGGCGAGCCCCGGGATTTTCGTCTGGACCAGCTTGGAGGCGGCGACCACCGCATGCGGAGTCATTGCGCCAATCGTGATCGTCGCGCCGCCATCGGTGATGCCCTTCAGCGACCCGAGCTTCGACAGATCGACCAGCGCGACGGGGCTCGCCAGCCGCTGCTTCAGCGTCGAGATCAGCGTCATGCCGCCGGCGACGAGCTTGCTGTCCTCGATCGAGGTCAGCAGCCTGGCCGCATCGGGAATCTGGTCAGGCTGGTGATAGGCAAACGGTTTCATTGCTGTCCTCCCTATTCCGCGGCGACCGGCAGCGACGCGTTTTGCAGCAGGCGCCAGATCCGGTTCGGCGTGGCCGGCATGTCGACATGGGTGACGCCGAGATGCGACAGCGCGTCGACCACGGCATTGATGACGGCTGCGGGCGAGCCGATGGTGCCGACCTCGCCGCAGCCCTTCACGCCCATCGGCGTGTGCGTGCAGAGCGTGGAATGGGTTTCAACCTTCATCATCGGCAGATGATCGGCGCGCGGCATGCAGTAATCCATCAGCGAGCCCGACAGCAGCTGGCCGGAGCCTTCGTCGTAAACCGCGTTCTCGAACAGCGCCTGGCCGACGCCCTGCACGATGCCGCCATGCAGCTGGCCCTCCACGATCATCGGGTTGATGACGGTGCCGACGTCGTCGACCGCGGTGTAATTGACCAGCGTCACCGTACCGGTCTCGGGATCGACCTCCACCTCGGCGATGTGACAGCCGCCAGGATAGGTGAAGTTGACGGGATCGTAATAGGCCTGCTCCTCCAGCCCAGGCTCCAGCACTTCCAGCGGATAATTGTGCGGCACATAGGCCGCGCCGGCGATCTCCTCGAAGCTCTTGCTGCGGTCCGTGCCCGCCACCGAGAACTTTCCGGCCTCGAACTGGATGTCGACCTCGGCCGCCTCGAGCAGATGAGACGCGATCTTCTTGCCCTTGGCGATCACCTTGTCGGTCGCCTTCGACAACGCGGCGCCGCCGACCACGAGGGAGCGCGAGCCATAAGTGCCCATGCCGAACTGCACCCGGTCGGTATCGCCGAACACGATGTCGACATTCTCGAAGGCGACGCCAAGCTTCTCCGAGACGATCTGCGCGAAGGTCGTCTCGTGCCCCTGGCCGTGATTGTGGGTGCCGATCATGACCGTGACCTGGCCGGTCGGATGCACGCGCACCGTGGCGCTCTCGTAGAGGCCGCCACGCGCGCCGAGCCTCCCTGCGAAGCGCGAGGGCGCAAGGCCGCAGGCCTCGACATAGGTGGAATAGCCGAGCCCGCGGAACTTGCCCTTGCTGGCCGAGGCCGCCTTGCGCACGCCGAAATTCTTGACATCGGCCGCCACCAGCGCGCCGTCGAGGCAGCCCATGGGATCGCCGGAATCGTACTGCACCAATACCGGCGTCTGGTACGGATAGGCTTCCTTCGGGATCATGTTGCGGCGGCGGATCTCGACGCGGTCGATGCCCATCTCGCTGGCTGCGACATCGACGATGCGCTCCAGCACGAAGGTTGCCTCGGGCCGGCCCGCGCCGCGATAAGCGTCGACCGGCACGGTGTTGGTGAAAACGACCTTCACATTGCAGTAGATCGCTGGCGTGGTGTAGACGCCGCCGAGCAAGGGACCATAGAGATTGGTCGGGATGTTCGGTCCGAAGGTCGAGAGATAGCCGCCCATATTGGCGAGCGTGTTCACGCGGAAGGCGAGGAATTTACCGGTCTCATCCAGCGCCAGCTCGGCCTCAGTGACGTGGTCGCGGCCGTGACGGTCGGAAACGTAGCCCTCCGAGCGGCTCGCCACCCATTTCACCGGCCGTCTGACGCGCTTGGCGGCCCATGTGATCACGGCCTCCTCGCCGTAATGGAACTGCTTGACGCCGAACCCGCCGCCGACATCGGGCGCCACCACCCGCAGCTTGTGCTGCGGAATGTTCAGCACCAGCGCGCCCATCAGGAAGCGCACCACGTGCGGAAACTGGCTGGTGGTCCACAGCGTGAAGCGATCGGTGCCCGGCTCGTATTCGGCAATGGCCGCGCGCGGTTCCATGGGGTTGCCGATCAGGCGGTTATTGACCAGGCTGAGCTTGGCGACATGCGCAGCCTTCTTGAACGCGGTCTCGACCGCGGCCTTGTCGCCGAGCTCCCAGTCGCAACAGATGTTGTTCGGAACATCGTCGAAAAGCTGCGGCGCATTCGGCCTGACAGCCTCGAGCAGGCCGACCACCGAGGGCAACACCTCGTAGTCGACCTTCAACAGCTCGGCCCCGACATTCGCCTGCTCCGGCGTCTCGGCGACGACGAAGGCCACCATGTCGCCGACGAAGCGCACCTTGCCCTGCGCCAGCATCGGGAACGGCGGCTCCTTCATCGGAACACCCTTGGCGTCCGAGATGCCCCAGCCGCAGGGTAACGAGCCAAGCGCAGGACCGCATGCCCGTGCGGCGAGCGCACGAAGACGCCTGCGGCCATGCCGGGGCGCTTGATGTCGGAGACGTAATTGCCGCGGCCAGTGAGAAAGCGCTGGTCCTCTTTCCGCTTCGGCGCGGCGCCAATGCCGATCACATTGCCCATGGTCACTCTCCCTTGGCGGCGTTCATGGCGGCAGCGCCGGCCATCACGGAAACCACGATGTTCTGGTAGCCGGTGCAGCGGCAGATATTGCCTTCGAGGCCGTGACGGACCTCGGCCTCGGTCAAATCAGGCTTCTCGGCAGCCAGCGCGACCGCCGTCATCAGCATGCCCGGCGTACAGAAGCCGCATTGCAGGCCGTGATGCTCGCGAAACGCCTCCTGCATCGGATGCATCAGGTTCGAGCCCGGCGCGCCTTGCAGGCCTTCGATGGTCAGCAGCGTCGCGCCGTCGAGCGCGGGCGCCAGCAGCGTGCAGCTCTTCACCGGCAGGCCGTCGAGATGCACCACGCAGGCGCCACATTGGCTGGTGTCGCAGCCGATATGGGTGCCGGTCAGGTTGAGCTGCTCGCGCAGCAGCTCGGCGACGAGCGTCGCCGGTTCGACATCCACGGTGGTGGGGCGGCCGTTGAGGGTAAAGGATATCTGCACGGTCATGCTCCTGTGCGCGACGGGTCTTCAGGCGAGTGGCAACGCGCTGCCGGTGGCCCATGTGGCCATCACGACATCGCCTACGGCGAAGGGATCTGCGAAGAAGGTCTTTTCCGGCACGTAGGCGACGAACTCGTCGTCCGGCACCGTGTCGAGCATGACCTTGACGAAATAGCCCTGGTATTCGATCGCGAGCACGCGGCTCGGCAGCGAGGTTGTGCAACCCGGAGGCAAGTCTCTGCCGGGCCGGACCAGCGCGACGTCGTCGCGGCGCACCGCGATATCGACCTTGTCGCCGACGCTGACGGCCGAGCGTGGCCGCAACGGCACCTCGATGCCATCAGGTGCGGCCCGCGCGAGCGTGAAGCTCGCGCCGTTGACCTTCTCGACGCGGCCCGACAACACGTTCTGCCCGCCCATGAACTCGGCGACATAGCGATCGTGCGGATGCGCGTAGACCTCGCGCGCCGGGCCCGCCTGCTTGATCTTGCCCTGCTCCATCACGACGACGAGGTCGGCCAGCGCAATCGCCTCGAGCTGGGTATGGGTGACGTGGATGAAGGTGATGCCGAGCTCCTGCTGCATCCGCCGCAGCTCCTGGCGCATCTGGACACGGAGCTGCTCGTCGAGCGCTGACAGCGGCTCGTCGAGCAGCAGCACGCGCGGCTCGGTGATCGCGGCCCGCGCCAGCGCCACACGCTGCTGCTGGCCGCCGGAAAGCTGGGCCGGCAAGCGGTCGGCGAACTGCGTCAGCCTGACCTTCTCGATCATGGCATCCGCTGCGCGCAGCCGATCGGACTTGGACTGGCCGCGCACGCGAAGTGCAAAGGCGATGTTCTCCCGCACGGTCAGATGCGGGAACAGCGCGTAAGACTGAAACATCATCGCGGTGCGCCGTTGCACCGGCGCAAGCCCGACGACGTTCTGGCCGCCGATCACGATCTCGCCGGCGGTCGGGTCGTCATGGCCGGCGATCATGCGCAGGATCGTGGTCTTGCCACAGCCGGACGGGCCGATAAAGCAGCAATAGGCGCCGTCCGCGATCTTCAGATTGACGCCGTCGACCACGTAGGTCGCGCCGTCAAAGCTCTTGCAGACGCCCGCCAGTTCGATATCGCCGCGATCGCTCTTCATTCCTAACCCTTTGTCGCGCTGCCGCGCCTTTTCTGGATCAGCACGATGGTACCGAGGCTCGCACCGATGACGACGAAGGAGACGATGGTGGTCACCGTGCCGAGCGCGTAGAGCGAGGGCGAGGTGACGTTCAGCGTCATGCTCCAAATTTCCAGCGGCAAGGTGTTCATCGAACCCGCGGTCTGGAGGCTGCGCGCGAACTCGTCATAGGACAGCGTGAAGCCGAACAGCGCCACCGCGACGAGGCCTGGCGCCAGCACCGGGATCATCACCAGCCGGATCGACTGCCAGCGGCTGGCGCCGAGATCGTAGGCCGCCTCCTCCCAGACATGGTTGAAGCGCGACATCACCGCGAACATCACGAGCACGCCGAACGGCAGCGTCCAGGAGAGCTGTGCGCCAAGTGCCGAGGTGTACCAGCTTGCGTTCAGCCCGAGGGCCTGAAACAGAAGACCCGTGCCGAGGCCGAGCACGAGACCTGGCGCGACGAGGCTGCCGATCATCATGTAGAAAACAAAGGTGTCGCCGCGAAAGCGCTTGCGGAAGCCGAGGCCAGCGAGGAACGAGACCACGACGGTGATGATGGTGACGATGATTGCGAGCTTGATCGAGCGGTCGAACGAGCCCTTGACGTCGCCGGTCCGCACCTGAGTGAAGAGATCGACGAACCAGTGCAGCGAGTGGCCTTTCATCGGGAAGACGAGACCGCCGCGGATATCCTGGAACGACAGGATGTAGATACAGAACATCGGGCCGTAGAGCGCGATCACGTATGCAGCGAACAGCGTCGCCAGCACGTAGAACGTCCAGGGACGGCCGCCCATGCTGGGCGCGATAGCCTTGGTCGTCGCGGGCGCGACCGTCTTGGACATATCGCCTTTCGGCATGTCGGCGAGAACCGCGCTCATCGCGTAATCTCCTGCCTGATGTCGACGGTGCGCAGGATCAGCGAGACGATCGCGACCAGCACCAGCGTCAGCAGCACGGCGCTCGCCGCCGCGGTCGGATATTGCAGCACGCCGACGTCCTCGTAGAAGGCACTGACCACCGAGGCCGAGCCACCGCCGGACATCACTTTCACCACGAAGAAATCGCCCATCACGATCGAGACCACGAAGATGGTGCCGAGCGCGATGCCGCTCTTGGACATCGGCACCACGATCAGGCGCATGATGTCGAAACGGCTGGCGCCGGCGTCTATCGCGGCCTCGATCAGCTTCTTGTCGATCCGCGCCATGGAATTGAAGATCGGCACGACCATGAAGATCGTGAGCTGGTGGACATAGGCGATGACGACAGCAAGATCAGAGAACAGCAGCACTTCCAGGGGCTGACGGATCACGCCCATTCCAAGCAGCGCCTGGTTGATCAGACCCTCTTTTCCGAGCAGCGGGATCCAGGAAATCATGCGGATAATGTTCGAGGTCCAGAACGGCACGGTGCACAAGAGGAACAGGCCGATCGCGAGCAGCTGGTTGCGGACGTGAAACACCAGAAAGTAGGCGACGAAGAAGCCGATGATCAGCGTGCAGATCCAGGTCAACACGGTGAACTTGATGGTCGCCAGATACAGTTTCAGCGTCAGCGCTGAGTGCAGCACCTCGACGTAGCTTGCGAGCGTGAAGCCGGGTGTCAGCCCGCCAAAGCCATCGGTGGCGAAGAAGCTCGCGGCTAGCACGACCAGGATCGGCGCTACGAAGAACGGCACGAGCACCAGGACCAGCGGCGCGACATAGAACCAGCCGGCGAGATTTGCGCGTGGCGGAGTTTGACTGGACTGCATAGCGGCAAACGCCTCGAAGTCGGTCTTCTCGCACCGGCGCGTGACGGCGCCGGTGCATCGCTTCAGGTCAGGGAAAGCAGATTTCAGGCCACCTTGAAGTCGTTCCAGCGCTTGTTCATGTAGGCGGCCTCGTCCATCAGCGTGTTCCAGCACGAAATGTTCTTGACGCGGTCGAGGAACGAGCCGCCGTCACGCTTGGTGCCGGCCTTCTCCATCGCGACACCGTAGGGATCGTTGACAACCTCGGGCGCGGGCTGGCCCTCGTACCAGAACGCCCATTCCGCCGGCGTCAGGAATTTCTTCGCGGTCGAGGGCACCGGGCTGTAATAGCCGTAGCGCGCGACGAAGCCGCCCTGCCAGCCCGAGAGATACCAGTTGAGATATTCATAGGCCGCGTCGAGCTTCTTGCCGGACAGATGCTTCATCAGGCCCATGCCGTTGCACCAGCCGCGATAGCCTTCCTTGCCGTTTTTGACGTTCACAGGCGCGTAGACGCAGGGGATTTCCTTGACGCGGACGGCCGCAACCGCCGGCGACCACATCGACTGGATGACCACTTCCCCCGCCGCCATCAGCTGCACCGACTGGTCAAAGGTGGTCCAGGTCGCGCGGAACTGACCCTGCTTCTTCAGCTCGATCAGCTTGTTGCAGGTGAAGTCGATCTCCTCCTTGGTCATGTTGCCCTTGTTTCCGTACTTGATCAGCCCGGCGCTTTCGAAGCAGAGGGCGGCGTCCATGATGCCGATCGCGGGCACGTCGAGGATCGCGGCCTTACCCTTGAACTTGGGATCGATCAGATCCTTCCACTCGGTCACTTCATGGCCGACCAGGTCGGGCCGATAGCCGATGGAGTCGGCGTTGTAGACCTGCGGCAGGAAGGTCGCCCATTCCGTGACGCCGTCGTGCAGATCGGTGGCGTCGGGCTTGGAGATGTACATGGCCTCATAGGGCGAGATGCCCTGACGCGGAATCTTGTGGCCGTCGATCTCGCCCTTGGTGAAGATCGGCAGGATGTTGTCGAACTCCTTGATCTTCTTGACCTCGATGCCCTGGATCACGCCGCGCTTGGCCGCGAGCTTGGCTTGCCAGCCCTCGAGATCGGCGATGTCGACCGTATTAGGCTGGCTTATGAAGCGATTGATGGCCGCGGAGGTGTCGAGGTTCTGCATCGTCACCTTGAAGCCGAGATCCTTGGCGGCCTGGTCGCCGATCGCCTTCACCACCGAGTAGGAGACGCCGACATGGCGCAGCTCGATATCCTTGATCTCCTGCGCCCAGATGGTCGGGAAACCGCGGATCACGTCCGATCCCGCTGCTGCGCCTGCAACGGCCGCCGCGCCCTTCAACAGCGTGCGCCGGCTCGGCTTTTTCACAGATCTCGCTTCCGTTCCCGCCGGATCGGAAGTGGATGTCTCCTTAATCCTGTCAGACATGGCAACCCTCATTGGTTACGATGAACGTTCGCCCCGATCGCCATTGACCGGCTGCGGATGTGATCAGTTGTGCGTGAGGCTAAGGGCGGGATTTTGCGAAGTAAAATTGGAAGTGAAAATTTGCGACATAAACGAGATTAATGGTCTGCTCGAATGCATCTTGCTTCAGCACAGCGCATAAGACGGCGGCAGTGTCGTGCTCGCCAGCGCTCCAAAAACAATCCGTCGCGTCGATATTGGGATCGGAGACGAAGATCGGGACTCCGCTGATTAAGAGACAGCCACGGGTAAAGAACAATCAATGGCTTATTCGTCGTACCACCGGGCTTCTCTGACCGAAATGGGCATTCGTCGCGCGATCATAGTGCTTGGTTGCACTTCCTATTGGCGGGGCCTTGATCGTCCGCCAATGTCGAGTGCGCGATAATCTCGATGCTCCGACGTTGATGCCTGTACTTTCCGGATATCAAACCGACACGAACTCTCCAGTTTCCGCCGCGCGTTTGACGGCGTCGATCACTCTGAGGGTTTTCAGCCCCTCGCGCCCGCTCACCACAGGCGCGGCCGTACCGCGGATAATCCCACAGAAATTGGCGATCTGCAGGCCAAGCGGGTCTCCCATCTCGTACCTCAACCGCTCCCGCTCAATCGGTGCCCACCAGCTGGGCTCGCTTGGGTGATGCCACAGATCGAGTTGCGGAATAGCCAGCGATGCCCTCGTGCCGCCGATCTGGTAGCAGGTCTCCTGCGTATGACTGTACGCCGGGTTCTCACCAGCCGTGAATTCCCAGCTCCAAGGCGACTGGATGGTATCGGAGACATTGACCGTTCCCAACGCGCCGGAAGCGAAGTGCAGGATGATCACCGCGGTCTCTTCGACCGCATTTCCACGCAGCCGATTGGATTGGGCAGCCTGTACTGCGACGATATCCCCGCACAGATACCGCAACAGGTCGACATCGTGGATGAGATTCAGGAAAATGGGCCCCGCTCCTTTCTCGCGGCGCCAGGCCACATCGAAATAATCGTCCGGCTTGATCAGCCAGAACATGCCATGCACCGATACGATTTGACCGAGCTTGCCGCTGTCGATCTCCGCCTTGGCGCGCTGGATCATCGGGTTGTGGCGGCGATGATGGCCGGTGAGCAGCGGCACGCCCACACGCTCGGAGGCTTCGACCAACGCCTGTGCAGCCACGACGTCATCCGCTAACGGCTTCTCGATCAGCGCCGGGATGCCTGCAGCGATACAATCCATGCCGTTGGCCACGTGCATCTGGTTGGGGGTCGCCACAACCACCCCCTCCGGCCGGTTTCCGGAGAGCATGTCCTGAAAGGACGGAAACCAGTTCACGTTCAGCGAAAGCGCCAGCTCGCGTGCCGCCGGAGCCGGATCGACGATCGACGACAGTACCGCCTCCGGCCGCGCGAGAATGTGCTCGATGTGTCGCCTGCCGATGAGACCTGCTCCCATCACCGACAGGCGGACGGGTGCACTCATAGGATGCTATCCCTTTTTCTCGTCAAGCAGCTTGGCCACACGACGCAGACCGAGCAGATAGCCCTGTGTGCCGAACCCGGCGATGACCCCGTCAGCCCGTTTGGACACGAACGAGTGGTGGCGGAATTCCTCGCGCTTGTGCACGTTGGAAATGTGCACCTCGATCACCGTCCCCTCGAACGTGTTCAGAGCGTCCAGGATGGCGACCGACGTATGGGTGAAGGCGGCGGGATTCATCACGATGCCGGCCGCAGTCTCGCGCGCCTCGTGGATCCAGTCGATCAGCTCGTATTCCTTGTTCGACTGGTGAAAGCGTAGCTCCAGTGCGAGCTCCTTGGCCAGCGCCCGGCAATCCCGCTCCACGTCCGCAAGCGTCTCGTGACCGTAGATGTGGGGCTGGCGCTTGCCAAGCAGATTGAGATTTGGCCCGTTGAGGACGTAGACGAGACGACTCATAGAAGAACTCCGTTCAGTGATGGGCGAGGATTTCGCCAAGGAACTGCTTGGTGCGGGCGTGCTGTGGATTGCGGAAGAACGCTTCGGGCGCGCCTTCCTCGATGATCTGCCCTTCAGCCATGAAGATGACGCGATCGGCAACCTGGCGAGCAAAGCCCATCTCGTGGGTGACGCAAATCATGGTCATGCCGTCATTGGCGAGGCCTATCATCGTATCGAGCACCTCCTTGACCATCTCAGGGTCAAGAGCCGAGGTCGGCTCGTCAAACAGCATCACCTTGGGCTGCATGCAGAGCGCACGCGCGATCGCGACGCGCTGTTGCTGACCGCCCGAAAGCTGAGCCGGATATTTCTCGGCCTGATCACCGATGCGCACGCGCTCGAGATATTTTCGCGCGGTCGCCTCCGCCTCGGTTTTGCTGATGCGGCGCGCGCGGATAGGCGCGAGCATGCAATTCTGCAAGACCGTCATATGTGGGAAAAGGTTGAAGCTCTGAAAGACCATCCCGACATCCTGACGTACGACATCGATTGCCTTGATGCTGTCGTCCAGCCGATGGCCGTTCACCACGATACTGCCCTGCTGGATCGCCTCCAGGCGGTTGATACAGCGGATCAGCGTCGACTTGCCCGAACCGGACGGACCGCAGAGCACGATCTTTTCACCTCTGCGCACGGTTAGATCGACGTCGCGGAGAGCCTGGTACCCGCCGTACCACTTCTGCACGCCCTTCATTTCGATCAGGATCTGGTCCTGCATGCTGGTCTCCCCCGTTGGGCGGCGGCCAACGCAGATCGCGTCGGCCGCTCGCAGTGACTACTGGACGGTGAAGGGAACGCCGGGAACGGAGTCGGGGAAGACCGGCACCGGGACCTTCATCCATTTGGCGTAGAAAGTGGCCAACTTGCCGTTCGACTTGATCTGGTCGATGAATGTGTTGACCGTCTCGTTCCACTCCTTGTCGCCTAGGCGCGTGCAGGCCCCGTTGTACAATGCGGTGAAGTGAAGCTTGGGCCCGAAGCCAAGTTCCGGCTTTGCGGCGTTGAGACGCTGGGGATAAAACAAGTTCGCACCGACGGCCTGGACCTGGCCGGAAAGCAGCGCCTGGATCGTGGCCGCGTCATCGTCGAACCTGCGGATCTCGGTCCCGGGCGGGGCGTTGTTGGTCACCTGAGTATCCTGCGTGGAAGACCTGGGAACGCCGATGACGAATTTGCCCATGTCGGTATTGCTGTTGATCGGGGTCGCCTGGGCGGCGACAAGCGTGATCTCGTTGGCGACATAGGGCTTGGAATACTGCACCGCCTTTGCGCGCTCGGGCAGCATGGCCATGGTTGCGAACAGGATGTCGACGCGGCCTGTGGTCAGCGCCGGAATGCGATTGGCCACGGCCAGCGGGACGAACTCGGCCTTGACACCGAGATATTCAGCGAAGGCGCGGCCCATGTCGGCATCGATGCCATCCTGCTTTCCCGAGCTATCGACATAGCCCCAGGGCGGATTGTCGCCCTGAATGCCGATGACGACGACGCCCTTTTTCTTGACATCTTCCAGCGTGCCCGCCTGCGATTTACCTGCGACGGCGATGGCCACCAGCATCAACAGCGCAATGCCGAACTGGCGACGGTTGAGTGAAAACAACATGAACTTCCTCCTCCTGGTGATGGCTGTGTTTGATTGGGCAGGTGCGCCGTTCCTACCTTTGACCGGCCATGGCGAGCCGGGCCTCCATCCGACTGCCCCACCACGACAGTGGCCAGCAGAGGATGAAATACATTGCGCCGACCACGCCGAAGACGAGCAGCGGCTGGAAGGTCTGGTTCGAAACGATCTGACCGGCGCGGGCGAGCTCGATGAAGCCGACGATGGCGGCGAGCGAGGTGCCCTTGATGAGCTGAACGAGATAGCCGATGGTCGCCGGCAGCGAGATGCGGATCGCCTGCGGCAGCACGATGTCGCGCATCCGCGACGAATAGTGCAGTCCGAGCGCCATCGCCGCCTCGGTCTGGCCGCGCGGCACGGCCTGGATCGCGCCGCGCCAGATCTCGCCGAGAAAGGCTGAGGCGTTCACGGTGAAACCGATCGCGACCGCGACGAAAGCGTCGAGCTTCAGCCCGGTCAGCGCCAATCCGTAATACACGACGAAAAGTTGCAGCAGCAGCGGAGTGCCCTGGAATATCCCGATGTAAATGCGAGTGATCCATTCCACGCTCCTGTGACCACAGGTGCGCAGCAACGCGACAGCCAGCCCCGCCGTGCAGCCGCCCGCAAACGCGACCAGCGTCAGCAGCACCGTCCATTGCAGCCCACGCAACAGGAAGCCGAACTCGGGAAGGCCAAAATGCGGCGTCATGATCTCCCCCTCAGCGTGTCGGATATGAGAAGAAGCGGTGAGAGACGAGCGCGAAGCCCAGCATCAACATCCAGGAGATCGCGAGGTAGAGGAAGGTGACGGAGAAGTAGACCTCGAAGCTGCGGAACGTGTCGCTTTCGATGCGCTGTGCGACCGACGTCAATTCGTAAGCCGATACGGCCGAACAGATCGACGAGGTCAGAGTCAGCATGATGAACTGCCCCGTGAGCGAGGGGTAGATCGCGCGAAGCGCGGGCTTGAGCACAATGAACCGGAATACCTGTCCTTTGTGCAGGCCGAGCGCGTAGCCGGCCTCCACCTGTCCCTTGTGAATGGACTGCACCCCGCCGCGGATGATCTCGATGGCATAGGCGCCGCCATTGACGCCGAGCGCGATGATCGCCGTGGCGGTCGGATTGAGCTTCAATCCGATCAGCGGCAGGGCGAAGAACAGAAAGAAGATCTGCACCAGGAAGGGCGTATTGCGCACGATCTCGACGAAGCCGATCACGAGGGCGCGCAACCAGGCCGCCTTCGAATCGCGTGCCGCAACGCCGGCAACGCCGATGATCATCGCGAGCGTCATTCCGGCAAGCGCGAGGCTCAACGTACCCACGCAGCCCCACAGCAGCGCAGGCATTGCATGCCAAACCACCGAGAAATCGAGCGTGTAGCCCATCTTGCGTTTCCTCTCGGGCGTTGTGCGTGCCGCTCGCCCATCGGCCGGGTGTCACCCTCCCAGGGATGCAAAAGTCGCGAAGAAGACGTCTGGATCAGGTGAGATGCCCGTGAACAGGCGGAATGCTTCCGTGCCCTGGAAGATCGCCATGCCACCGCCATCGACGGTACGGCAGCCGAGGCTACGTGCCGCGCGCAGCAGTGCGGTTTCCAGCGGGAAGTAGACGATTTCGGCGACCCACAGATTGGGCCGCAGCAAGGCCACCGGCAGCGGCGTGCCCGGATACTTATCCATCCCGATCGGCGTTGCGTTGACAATTCCGTCCGCGGCAGCCACGGCCGCCGCGACATCCTGGCCGGCCCTCAAGCGTCCCTCTGCAAACCGAGGCGACAGGCTATCCACCAAGCTCTGCGCCTTGGCCGCGTCGACGTCGATAATGGTCAGGTCCTGCACGCCGAGCTTCATGAGCGCGAAAGCGACCGCCGAGCCTGCGCCGCCCGCACCGAATTGGACGACGCGACCAAGTGATGCACCTTGCATGTTACGGCGAAAGTTCTCGGCGAAGCCGAACCAGTCCGTGTTGTGGCCGGTCATTCGACCGTTCCTGATGACCACGGTGTTCACCGCGCCAAGCGCCTCCACGTCAGGCGAAAGCTCGTCCAAGAGCGGAAGGATCGCCTGCTTGCAGGGATGGGTCACGTTCAACCCGTCAAAGCCCATCCGCCTTGCTGCCGTGAGCAATTCGGGCAACGCCTCCGCACCGAGTTTCAACTCTGCCAGATCGATCTTCTTGTAGAGATAGCGGATGCCGACGGCGTCAGCGGCCGCTTCGTGCATCGGCGGGGTGCGCGACGCAGCGATGCCGCTGCCGATCAGGCCGACGAGAAAGCTGGGTTTTGGATGCATGCTCGGCATCGGTCAGTTCAAGGGGACGGTCAGCTCGGCGATGACCCGGGCCGTGCCCGGTCGAACGCCGCGCCACCAGTCAAAAGCTTCGGCCGCCTGCTCGACCAGCATGCCGACGCCGTCGGCCAGCTTGGTGACGCCTTCGGCGCGGGCTGCTTGCAGAAAGGGAGTCAATCCCTTGCCATAGGCGAGTTCATAGGCCAGCTCCGCACCGCGGAAGACATTGCCCGGAAGCGGCGGCATTTCACCGCGCAAACTGGCGGACGTCGCGTTGACTACGACGTCGTAGCCCTCGGCAAGATCGGCGAGTTCAGCGTAGCCGCTGACGATCAGGGGACCACAGCCGGCAAACTCTTCGGCCAGCGCCACCGCTTTCGACAGCGTTCGGTTGACGAGAACCAGCTCAGACGGCTCCTGGCGCAGGAACGGCAGCAGCGCTCCACGCGCTGCTCCCCCAGCGCCGAGCATCAGGACGCGCCGGCCGGCCATCTTGACGCCGAGATTGAAGGTGATGTCACGCACTAGGCCGATGCCGTCGAAATTCTCGGCAATGATCCGATCGCCCTCGAACTTCAGGCAGTTTGCGGCGCCTGCGCGTTTGGCGCTCTCCGAAAGCTCGTTTGCATAGGCGAAGGCATCGAGCTTGAACGGGGCGGTGATGTTCAGCCCCTTGGCGCCCGCCGTCCGGAATTGATCGACCCGTTCGTTGAAGCCATTGAGGGGTGCCTCGATGGCCTCGTACACGAGGTCCTGTCCCGTCATCTTGGCGAACGTGCCATGGATAAGGGGTGATTTGCTGAAGCCGATCGGATTGCCTATCACTGCATAACGATCGCTCATGGCTCACTCCTGCACGGCGGCTTCGTTGTAGAGCACGCCATCGCGCACCATCACCTCGACGAGCTCGGCCGACAGACCCAGCGAGGCGGCGATGCGACGATTGTCCTGGCCGAGCAGTGGCGCCGGCGTCCGCACCGTGGTGTCGCAGTCGGAGAAGCGGAAAGGCAGGTTCGGCAACGTCACCTTGCCCAGCACGGGATGCTGCTGCTCGACCAGCATGCCGCGCGCGTGGATCTGCGGATCCTTCACGACCTCTTCGATGGTCTGCACGGGAGCGGACGGCACACCCGCTTCCTCGAGTGCGGCAAGGCAGGCATCCCGCGACGGCTGCGACAGCGTCCAGTTGCGCACGATGTCCATCGCTTCGGCATAATGGGCGTTGCGCGCGGCAGGCGCGGCGAAGCGTTCGTCGGATGCCAGGCTGCTTCCTCCGATCAGCATCGCCAATCGCCGCCACGCGTCATCGACTTGCGCGGCAATGACAAGATTGCCGTCCCTGGCCGGAAAGACGCCATAGACGGTCGAATCCGGCTGGCCGCTGCCGGTCTGCTTCGGCAGGTCGGTACCGCCGGAGAGGAAGTAGCGCTGCACCGCATAGTCGTGCATCGAGACCATGCAGTCGTACAGCGCCAGATCGATATGCTGGCCGCGCCCGGACGACACGCGGCCGACCAGCGCCGCATTGATGGCAGCCACACCGTGAATGCCGGTGTACATGTCGGCCAATGGCATCCGCAGCAGCGGCGGCGCTTCGCCTGGAGAGCCCAGTTGCGCCAGGGCGCCCGACATCGCCTCTGCGATCAGGCCGAAGCCCGGACGGTCGGCATAGGGACCGGTGTGGCCATAGGCGGAGACCGAGCAGTAGATCAGTTTGGGATTCCGCGCCGACAGCGCCTTGTAGCCGAGCCCGAGGCGATCGAGCGCGCCGGGGCGGTAATTCTCGATGAAGACGTCTGCTGTGTCGATGAGCTTCATCATCATGTCGAGACCGCGCTGATCGCGCAGGTCGATGCACAATCCCTGCTTTCCCATGTTCTGCTGCAGGAAGTAGCCGGATTGTCCGTCCTTGAAGTAGCCGTGGGCGCGGCCGGCATCGCCAGCTTTCGGACGCTCCACCTTGATGACCTCAGCGCCCATCGCAGCTAGGCAGCGGCCCATGAACGGGCCTGCCAGGAAATGGCTGTAGTCGATGACGCGAATGCCTCTCAGCGGCAAATCCTGGAGCGGCAGATCTTGCGCGGTCATGCCTGCTCTCCTGCGGCGTTGGTCTTCGGGCGCATCGGAATCATCAGCCGATGCTCACCGAGTTGCACCACTTCGCCGCGCTGATTGATCAGCTCCGAGGGCAGCACCACGATGCCCCACCCATCACGCTTGGTGGTGCGCATCGACCCGACGCGGAACTTCACGTGCACGGTGTCGCCGAGCTTGATCGGCAGCTTGAAATCCCAGGTCCAGCCCAGCGACATTCCCGGCAGGAAGCGGTAGTCGGCACGGGTCTTCAAACCGTCGGCCAGCGACAGGCCAAACAGCCCGTGCGCGACGCGCGTGCCGAACGGTGTGGTTTTGGCGTATTCCTCGTCGACATGAACAGGCGTGAAATCCCCCGTCAGTTCGGCATAGGCATTCACCATCGCTTCGGTGACCGTCATCGAGGGGGTGACGCATTCGTCACCGACCTTGGCATCGTCCCAGTAGCGCTCATCGGTCATGTCGCGTCTTCCTCTCACTCTAGGCGCGGGGATTGATCGCCAGGGCGGCTTCCACGGCGCCTGCGCTGGCTTGCAGGATCTCGACGTTCAGGCCGCCCGGAAGCTCGAGCCAGTTCGGCCCGGCGGGCAATGCCTTGGCGCCCCAGGCGGCGGCACGGGCGAGCACGCCTTCGTAATCATCGACCATGATGCCGAGATGGGCGAGACGCCCTTCCGGTCCGGCAAAATGCGGATCCTCGATCAGTTGCACGCTTCCGAGCACCCATACCTGACGCGGGCGCGCGCCGTCGGCGGGTTGCTCGTCGCGAACGGCAAGACCGAGCACCTCACGAAAAAAGCCAACGTGATGATCGACATCAGGCACGCGGATCGCGACGTGTTCGACGTAAGCGCGGGGCAACGACATCGTGTCAGGCCTTTCCCGGATAATCGTTGCGGGCGTATTCGAGGCCCTTGACCAGCGCGACGAGGGTCGCGTTGACGGGGGTCGGCACGTTGAGCTTGGCGCCCCAGCGCACGACCGAGCCGTGGATGTAATCGACCTCGGTCAGATTGCCGGATTGCAGGCTCTGCAACATCGAGGTCTTGAACTCGGGCGGGAGTCCGGCAGAGGCCATGGTCCAGGCCCGGCGCGGATCGGCGATCGAGATCTTCACGCCGGCCGCCTGAGCGACCGCGATGCCCTCCGAGATCGCGGCCAGCGCGCAATCTTCCAGGATCGGCAGCGAATAGAGCCCGCCATAGGTCAGCCCGGTGACCGCGGTAATCCCTCCTCCGGCGACGTTGATGAACAACTTGTCCCACATCGTGCCCAGGATGTTGTCGCTGAGCAGCGTCAGAATGCCGGCACGATTGAAAGTCTCGGAAATTCGCTGTGCGCGTTCCGTCAAGCGTCCATCGAGCTCGCCGATGATGGTTTCCTTGCCGACGACCCCGGAGCGGACATGGCCGGGACCGAGCAGCACGCCGCCGACATAGGTCTTGCCTGCCATGACCCGGTCACGCCCGACTTCCTCGGACAGGATGTCCTCGTGACCAAGACCGTTCTGAAGCGACATCACAACCGTCTGCGGCCCGATGATCGGCGCGGCCGCCCGGATCGCATCGCGCGTGTGATAGGATTTGACGAGGACGATGACGAGGTCCGCCACGATGCCAACCTGGCCCGCGGAGGTGCAGGCAGAGACCCTCACGACGGTCTCGGCGTCACCTTCGAGCATCCGCAGACCACCGGCGTTGATCGCGTCGACATGAGCCTGGAACGGATCGATCAACCAGACCTCGGCACCACCACGCGCCAGCGTGCCGCCGATGGTCGAGCCCAGGGCTCCTGCTCCGATAAAGCAGATCCTCATCCGAACGCTTCTCCCTCGCCCATTTTGGCGTTGGAGGAGTGCTAGCAGGCCACCCTGTATTTGGATATGCTATGATCCTTATAACCATTATTGCGAATCGCAATGAAGCACCCGGACCTCTCCGAGACGAACCTGCTGGAGCCCCGCCTGCTCCGGCTGTTTGACGCATTGTTCGCCACCGGCAGCGTCACCAAGGCAGCCGAGAAGCTCGGTCAAAGCCAGCCGACCATTTCGATCTGGCTGGCGCGCCTGCGAAAGGAGCTGGACGATCCGCTCTTCATCCGGTCGGCGGAGGGAATGCTGCCGACCCCCCGGGCCGAGGCGCTCATCGGCACGGTCAGGCAGGCGTTGGAGATGCTGCGGAGGCTGGCGGAGCTTCGTTCCGAGTTTGATCCGGCGACTGCGAAGCGCCGCTTCGTCATCTGCATGACGGATGCAAGCCACATCACGCTGCTTCCGGCCATCCTCGCCCACGTTCGCCGCGTTGCGCCGGGCATCCGCATCGAGGCGGCGCGGATCGGCGGCGATACCCCACGAATGCTGCAGGCCGGCGAGGCCGATCTGGCGCTCGGCTACATCACCGATCTCGACGCTGGACACTTCCAACAGGCACTCTTTCCGCAGGATTGGGTCTGCCTGGCAAACCCAAAACACGCTCGGATCCGTGACCGCATCACCGCAAAGGATTTCAAGCGCGAGGCGCACGTCCTCATTCGTTCCGGCACCGGACATCAATTGCTCGCGGATGCGCTGAGGGAGCAGCAGATCGTCCTTGATGTCGCACTCGAGCTGCCCGGCTTCCTGGGGCTACCCGCAATCGTCGGAACGACTGACCTGATCGCCACCCTTCCGAGGCACATCGGCGAAACGCTGGCCCACTATTACGGATTGCGCGTGCTCGACTGCCCACTCGCGATCGCCGGCTTTACGGTGAAGCAATATTGGCACGCCCGCTTCCATCACGACCCCGCAAACCAATGGTTGCGTGACGTCTGCGGGGAACTCTTTCAACAGCAGGAAGTGCGGGGTCTACATCGTTCCGGTCGGCCAAAGAAACGAAGGCCACGCGATTTGACGTCGTAGTCGAGCGTCTGATAATGCGGAAGCTAAACGTTCGGTTTGCGCAAAATGGCTGCCGATGTCGTGTGTCCGGGCCTCGAAGCCTTGGTTGGTGAGTGATCGCGTGCCGACGCAGACCCTCCATCAGCGAGGAAGGTCATCAGGCGAGCTGCGCAAGCCCGCCCCGGTCCAGCAACACCAGCTGTCGCTGGGTTTGTCCATCGAACCGTAGCATCTTATCATCACGCAGGATCGAAAACGCGCGCGACACGGTTTCGAGTGTCAATCCAAGATAATCAGCGATGTCGCGGCGATTCATCGGCAAGCTTATGACGTTCGGATGAGCAAGCCGCTCGTCCATTTCGAGGAGGAATGCGGCTAACTTCTCGAGCGCCGTCTTTCGTCCGAGGAGAAGCATGTGGTTCTCGGCGTGCTGAAGATTGCGCGTGACGAGGCTGAGAAGGCTTGCCTGGCCCTGTTCCTGGTGCGCGATGGTATCGAGCAGGCTGCTTCGGCTCGTGATGCGAACGTTGGCATGAGTCACCGCTTCGGCAGTGAAGCGGTGACTTGTCCCGTTCTCCAGCCCGAACATATCGCCCGCGAGATGGAACAAGTTGATTTGTCGGCGGCCGTCGGAGAGCATCTTATAGGTCCGGATCGCACCGGAGACGATCTGGTAAACGTAATCGGCCTCCTCTCCCTCACCAAATACTTCCGTCCCTCTGCGATAGGTGAACTCGCTGCAGGTGATCTGCTCGCCGGCAAGGGCTGCCAATTGCCCATCAACCGCGGGGCGGCTCATCGTGGTAGTCCTGATCAACATTGCAGAACTCCGTACAAAATGGACAGGCAATGAATTCGGGAACTTTAGGCAATGGGCGCATGAGCGCACTTGATCTGGCGCAATTTCAAGGCAGCCTACGTCGTTGCCGCAGTCGTGGGCTCAGCAACGGATATCTGATGCTCGAAAAGACGAAGTTCGCTCCCCTTTGCCCGGAATGCAGAGCGGCTGGCCACACCGGGCGCCATGACACCGCCGCGAACTGCATGTTGACCAGCCTCAGTGCCCACTGAGCACCTTACGAATGCCTATCTTCATGGGAGACGTCGAACCGGCCTTGCGCAGCCCGGTTCAAGGCCATTGTGGTGCTCTCATCACGTTCGCGGACCGTTGAGTTTCGCAAGGTGCTCTGCGTGATGGACGCCTCGACCACGCATTTGCTGCCGCAATTGCGGTCTCAGGCCTCGTTGACACAGATCAATAGGTGCAAGGCGATTTGTCGGGAGCATGCCCGGTGTCGGCCTGCCGATACGATGCTCTCCGGCGGGCGGATTTCTTTGGATCACGTCGCAAGTCATGCGCAAGGCAGTTCGGCCAACGGAGTCAAATTGAAAAAGGTCGATATAACCTACCGCTACGAGGCACGAGACGATCAGCCCAGGCTCCTGCCCCCGGATAGCACCGCGGCACTAGTTCGCTTGGACGGCGGAAACCGGGAGTTCGCCGCGCTTCTCGACCAGGTCACCGACGAGACCGGTGCGATACAGCGGGTCATCCCAGTCGATCCACGAGACTTAGGTCTCCTACAGGACAGCGGTGCGACACCAAGACAAACTCCGTTCGCCGCCGTAGTCGGCTGCTCGGATGCGCGAGTGCCGGTCGAACTCATATTCAATCAGGGCCCCAATGATCTCTTCGTGATACGCGTAGCCGGCAATGGCTTGGGTCCAGATGTGCTGGGAAGCCTGAAATACGCAACCGAGAACCTCGGCGGCAGCCTCAGGCTTATTGTTGTCCTGGGGCACAGCGGATGCGGCGCGCTGACAGCGGCGGTCGATGTGTTCCTGAATCCAGTCGACTACCTTCCGCTCGCCACCAAATCCTCACTCCGGAATATTCTCGACCGGCTGCTGATCGTAGTACAAACGTCAGCAAAGAGACTACTCGCTGCCTTCGGTCCCGATATTGCGCAACGACCCGGCTATAGACAGGCACTTATTGAGACCTCAATTGTCACCAATGCAGCACTCGCGGCGCACTCGATAAGCGAGTTCGCCCCCAACGATCCTTCAAGATTGAAGGCCGCGTACGGTGTCTATCTGCTCGAAACCCGCGAGGTATGGGCTCCACGTCCTGGCGAGCTCAAGGGAACGGGGCTGGCCGAGGCGCCTCGCGACCTCGCCGGATTTGTCGAGCTTGGCGATGCACTTGTTCAATCGGAGCGAATCATTTCCTTCCTGAAATCGCAGAAATAGCTTTCCCGCGGAAAGAGGAATCCGCATGCAGACATTTTCACTTCCTGTCAGCATGGGACCGCCTAGATCTCGCGCCTCGAAATCTCCCTGACGTCGAAAGAGTCGGTCCACGTAAAAAGCGCAGAAGGCAACTCGTGCTCCCAGGCCGGCATTCCTGCCGGCCTGGGTCATGGAGAAAGCACAAGCTCGGTGGGATCAGTACCTCGCGACAACCGGCTGGCCGACCGGGCCGAAGCGGTAGTTGAAGCGCAGGGTGAGCATGTCCACGTCCTGACTGACCCGATTGAGAGCGCCCGCGACGATTGGATTTGCGACCGAGAAGGAGTTGTTGGCGTCACCCATGAACAAGTGATCGTATTCGATGCCTGCCGACCAATTCGGCGTGAAGCCATATTCAAATCCAACGCCCACGACCCCACCCCAACGGGTTGAGCTCGCCGAGGCCAGGGTAGTACCCCCAGCTGTGGTGAATATGTCGAACTTATTGCTCGTGACGGCAGCGCCGCCCTTCACATACAGCAGCGCGGCGTTCCAAGCATATCCGATCTGGCCGGTGAAAAGGCCTATGCCATCGGTCTTGACGCGTGTCGAGAACGCTGGCGCGATCACGCTAACGCGTGAGCTGTTGAGATCAGCCCAATCGCCCTGTCCTTCCAGGCCGAAAACGAATTGGCCGGCTTGCCAACGATAGCCAAGCTGTCCGCCGATGATGCCTCCGGACCGATCCCGGCAGCCGTCTGCAACGACTCCCCCAGGCGTAACGAAATCCCAGCAATTGTGGCTTTGACCCCAACCACCATTGCCGCCGATATAGAAGCCTGTCCAGTTGTAGATCGGAGCCATAACGGGGAGCGGTGCGGCCTTGACGGCCATATCGGCCGCGGAGGCGGGAGCTGCCACACCCAGCAATGCGACCAGAGCGACAGTAGCCAGCAGAAACTTTTTCATTTCAGTCTTCTCCATGCTGGCCGCCTTACGATACGGCGACCGATTATTTTTTCGCAGTGCGCTTGATTCCAATTCCGCCTCAACCCTAGGACGCGCGACTCCCATCCCCCGTGCCCAAATGGCAACAGCCGGGAAGATTCGGCAAAGCAATGGTAAGTAATACGTACCCTTTTGGATGAGGAGCGGCTGTGGCTGCGCCGGCACCAGATCCGCAAAAGCGTCGTCACCGAACGTCGCTGCCTATCGCGCAAAAGGCAAATATTCGGTCTAACGGGGCCACTCAGGAGTTCAACAACGCCTGCGGGCGCGCCTCGCTTCTTCTTGATGATCCACCCTGGTCGGGGGCATGAAGGCAGGCTTCGATGCCGCCGACATCAAGCTTGAACTCAATGTCTCGGAGAGGCGAAAGGCGGTGCGGGAGTTCGGCGGCACGGCTCGGGCCGCCGAGTTGGTCGGGGTCTCGCCTAGGTCAAGCCGACGGCCCGAACATGATGATTGCTTTTTGCCAAGGCGGACTCGACCGCGTCAGATGGCAATTCCAGGAACAGCCCTTCACTGCTGCTATCGTCGAACGTCTTCCGACGCCAGGGCTCGATCTGGGCAAGGCCTTCCGCTTCGTCAGCAGCGCAGGAAGGAAGCCGAGGCAGCTGTGGCCAGGGCTTTAGCCGACAAGCAGGCCGCCGAGAAGGCGCTCGCCAACAAGATTGCGAACGACAAGGCGGCGGCCGAGCTTGGCGCAAAACAGGCAACCGACCGCGAGGTACGAATCGAACTACTTCGCCTCAATCCTCGTCCTCGGACTGCGCACGGCGCCGGTCTACCGCATCACTCATATCGTGGAGTACCAAGACCGCGATGGCTGCCATGCGCTGCCTCTGTTCGGGACTAAGACTTTTGTAGAGTGGCTGCCACGCCTCGGCGAGTTTATCCAAATCGGCTGATCGTTGAGCCAATGCTTCCGAGCGTCGCTGCAAGAAGGTGATGGGGTCACGATTGCGCAGGGCTTCGACACGGTTTTCGTCGGCCCGTCTACCCACTGTTTCTCCGATTTTTGCAAGACGGGCTTTCCGATCCTCCGCCCTGGCACGAATGGCGCTCTCCACAGCCGGCCAGTACTTTTCCTGGTCAGGTGTCAGCTGCAACGCGGCCTTTACCAGATCAATCCTCATGTCCGTCAGCGTATTCCGGTCGGCTGCATTTAGCCGCTCCGGAGTCGAAGAGGTTTGCGCGTGGGCAATCGGAGATGCAGTAAGGAAGAGTGCGGTTGTTCCAGCAACTACTATTTTCAACATCGGCGATCTCCTAGGTAAGTTGCCCCCGCACCGCATAATGGTGACGCACTGCGAGGTCACCATTGACCTGAGTCAACGAACCAGTGGCACACCGGAAGAGGTTGGCGCCGCCGCCGAATGACGCGACTGCCCGGACCAGTCGCGCCAAATTCCGTTTAATGATCGAACTCGGCCAGTCTTGCTCGATCACGCAGTATGATTTGTCGATGGGATCGCCCGGTGAAGGTGAGGACATCACGTTCCCTAAGCTGTGACAGAGCGCGTGACACGGTCTCCAGCGTCAGCCCAAGATAGTCGGCGACATCGCGACGGTTCATCGGGAGATTCAATACTCCCGCCGCACTCAAACGGGCGTCCATTTCGACAAGGAACGCTGCGACCTTCTCAATTGCTGTTTTCCGCCCGAGTAACAGCATGTGAGTTTCGGCATGTTGAAGGTTGCTCGTGACAAGTCTCAGTACATTGTTGGTTCCGGCCGCGCGGCCACCCTCTTCGCCGACAACATTCAGCCGATCGGTCAGGCTGACGGTCGTTTCGACAATCGCTTCGGCGGTAAATCGGTGAACTCCACCGTTCTCAACGCCGAAGATGTCGCCCACCAGATGAAAGGCCATGATCTGCCGCCGACCATCAGCCAACATTTTATAGCATCGAACCGCTCCGCTCTTGACTTGGTAGAGGTAATCGACCGGCTCCGCCTCTCCAAAGATTTCGGTACCGCGCTGATATTTGAATTCGCTGCAAGAGACAGCGTGACCGGCGAGCGCATTCAACCCGCTTGAGCCCGACCTTTGGGGCGCCTTTTCTTGCGTCATTACGAGCATTCGTCCCTCCGCCCTGGCCATGGAAACCAACGAAGGTAGGGAGACGTCGCCAAGTCCGATCGAGGGAGATCGCACTGCGCTTTCGGGCGTCCCTTGTATCCGGGAAACTCAAACACGCAGAAGTCATCGCCTGAGAACACTCCTGCCGCCATTGCGAAGCGGCACCACAGCTCGACAGGCTGAACTTGCTGGACTGAATTTCCGACTTGATGTGTCACAACACTCTCAGTCACAAATGACTGCCGACAATAAGAGCGGTAATCGGAATATTATGCCGCAGGGCGATTGCGAGCGTATGTTCAAAATTGCTCACCGGCGCAGACTTAAGAAACGTGCCACAGCATGGGACGGCATCACTCGTCACAATGTAGCCTTTTGGCCCAACTCGGACCTGGGGTGAGGTGCGCCACCGCGCCGCTATCATGGCCAGAGCGGGCCTCTTACGAAGTGCAGCGCTGATTTATAATTACACGCCGTTAGCCTGCCGTCGTAGACATCAACAGCCGCTCTCGCCTGCTACGACTTGAACACCTTGGTGGTGTCTGGATCGGCGAATTCCCGATCTTTCTCGTTCTCAAGCCAATGCAGGATGCCTCCAGAAGCAATCAGTCGTCTCGGCGAAGCTGGGTTGATAGTGCCGGCATAGACCACCAGCCCCTCGTCGAGTTTGGCTTGCGCAAAATTCTTGGCCTGCGCTTCTGTCTCAAACGTTCTGGTCTCTCGAGGGCTTCGCCTTCTGGGGAAGACACCTCGTTTGTGAGCTTCAAACGTAACGTACCAAGTGAAGACCATCTAAAGCGCCAGGATGCGATCTTTGCTATTGCGGCGCAAGCTGCCGCTACATCAACCTGCCCGGAGGGAAGGTCCCCAGATTGATACGCATCAATGGTCAGGGCCGTTGCCATGATGATGACCGGAATTGTCGAAAGAATGAGCATACTGGTCATGACCTCGGGACCGCGACATCGCTCCTGCGGGATATGCCCAAACCCTGACGATCCTCCACTCTTGCCGTCGCGCGATCCTGAGGATCAAAGGTGGAGCGATCAATGCTCGAATCCAGGTGCTGCAGATAGACACCCACCAGTTCCGCGCGATCGCCGTCGACAAACTGTGCCAGCTCGCCCAATGCCGCACGGAGCCGCCGAATAACCTGTGCGAGGCTACCCGCGATGGCGGATACTTCAAAAACGGAGAAGACCGCCACTTGGGGGATGGCGGTCTCCAATCCGACGCACCGGGGGGTAGGTGCGCCTTCTCTGGCAGGGGGGGCCAGAGTTTCAGAACCTTCGGGCAACGCGCCAAATGAAGTGTTGACCCATATCAAACTCCGAAGCTGCTGATGCAAAAGGATTGCTTCGCGATCAGCGACAGTCGCGGCCGCAAACTCTCGCGGGCTGCGGCAAAGCGCTCGCTAGAACTTGCATCTCGCATACTTCAACGTCATTCCCGGGATCTCCGGAAACGCCCGCGATATGTTATCGTCGTCGATGATTGTCAGGCTGAAATGGAGGTCCTGGGTCATGATGCTCGGATGGTCAGAAAGACGATGCCAAGCATCACCACGCTCGCAATGGTGAATACCACCATGATATTGAAGAGCACGTCGGTATTGCCCGGCGCAGTGACGAAGAAGGGAAGGTGTTCGGTCGCCACCGGATTCGGTGCAGCGGTCATAGAGGTCACTCTCCCTTACAAGCGCGCGACGCCGAAAATTCCAAGGTGAGACGATTCCGGCGTGCCTTGTTGATGCAAATCAAGCTCGCCAAACAGGGAAACGGGCTGCCGCTAGGCCCGCTTTTGGCGCAGATTGTCCGTCAAGATATAGATGCTGATCAGGGCGACCCAGGCGGGCAATATCGCAAAACTCCAGCTGATGTAGTAGCTGCCGATCAGAAGTATCGCAGCCAGCAGGTATCCGATAAAGGCGATCCAGCGCGGCGCGATGCCGGTGTAGATCACAACGGTCGACATGGAGATCATGAAGACCGCCGCCATCTTGATCGCATACACATTCATGACGATGTAGGTGGAGGCGCGGGCGAAGCGGAAGGTGGCCGATTTGATCAGTTCATTCGGTTCGGAAGTAGCGGCTACCAGGATGACTGCACCTGTTACCGCAGCCGCAACGAACAGCATGGCCAGGAACAACAAGGCACTCCCGAAAAACACCGAGGCAAAGAAGCGATCCTCCTGCACGCCAAGACGGTCACGCAGCACCCCGATGAACCACAAGAAGGCAACGCCGGCAAACGGGACAAGATTGAGCGCCAGTGCAATTCTTCTCGCGTCGGTGGCAAGCCATGCTCCGGACTCCAGCGGATCGGCGGGAATCGATCGCCAAAGCAGCCAGAAGATCGCGAACATGAGAACGGAAAAGGCAATTCCCGCTATGGCGGCAGCCTTCGGTGTTTTCAGCCGCGCGTGCGCAAGTGCGGCGTCCTCCAACATTGCGGTCGGTCCTTGTCGCATCGGTACAGTTGACGACGTAGGCTCAGCCTCGACTGGCTGAGGTCACACGCCTGCTATGGCAGCGCCAAACGCCCGGCTAGGATTCTTGATAGACCTTTATCTTGCCCTTCCTCACGGCAGCTTTCATTGCCGTATAATCGCGTTCCGCCTGGTCTGCATAGGCCAAGGCGAATCTGCCCATCGCCTTGTCGAAGACATCACTCGAGCCGAGATAGCCACTGATCGTCGAGGATAGCTCGCTGACCTTCGAATGCGCGCGCGCAAGCACCCAACCACAGATCATTCCATAGATATCCAGCACTTCGGCGTCGAATGTTTCGACCATTGGCTTGATCTTGGCGTCACGCAACTGCCGCACATAGAGCGATTGCCCCGTCCGACCCGTCACCCAGCCCAGGAAAATATCCGAAGCCGGCTGCATCATGCGCTGCCCTACGACCACGCGCTGACCATGATGCTTGTAGACGCTCTTGCCTGCGCAAGGCTCGAGCACGGACTCTCCCGCTTCCTTGCATTGAAGAAATAGCGGATCGTTCGCCTCGGACATCAGCAAGACAATCGAACACATTCGGCCGACGCTGCCCACGCCGACCACCTTGATGACGACATCTACCAACCTGTACCGATCGAGCAGCATGCGCCGATCATCAGCCAACGTCTCACGATAGGCCTGCAGGACTTTTTCGAGTCCGGCGGGACGATATGGACGGTGCTGACGGGAATCGGGGGTCTGGAAATCTTGTTCGCGCGCTTCACGGCGATCCCCCTACAGGGTTTGCACCGCAAAAGCTTTGATCAGGAAACATCAAATGCATTGATGCACATCAATCTAACCGACTCGACGGCCGATATTTGTGGTGGCGGCGATCGGCTGACCAGGCGGTGCCCAATGTCGGATTTAACGAGGGACAGGGAAGAACCGATCGAGCTGAAGAATTGGCTTTGGTGGTTTCCGCCGTCCCGCTGGCTGGCTGAGTACCGCGCTGCCTGGCTGCCTGGCGACATCGTCGCGGGCGTGACTTTGGCGGCCTACGCCATCCCAGTCTCGCTCGCCTATGCAGGCCTTGCAGGTCTCCCGCCGCAGGTGGGGATCTATGGTTACATGCTGGGTGGGCTCGGCTATGCCCTGCTAGGCTCCTCGCGCCAACTTGCCGTCGGGCCGACATCCGCGATCTCGCTGATGATCGCGGGGACGGTGGGGGCAATGGCCGCCGGAGACGTGCAACGCTATGCGCAGATTGCCAGTCTCGCGGCCTTCACGGTAGCGATACTCAGCCTTCTCGCATGGATCCTGCGGCTAAGCGTGCTGGTGAAGCTGATCAGCGACAGCATCCTCGTCGGTTTCAAGGCTGGCGCCGGCCTGACCATCGCCATGACTCAGCTGCCGAGTCTGTTCGGCGTCAAAGGCGGCGGCCACAACTTCTTCGAGCGGGCTTTCCTGCTGGCCGGGCAGCTCGGTCAGATGCAGCTCCTGGTTCTCGCAGTCGGGCTCGTCGCGATCGCGCTGATCGTGTTCGGCGAGCGTCTGCTGCCGGGAAAACCGGTTGCGCTCGGCGTCGTCGTGCTGGCGATCGTTGCCGCCACCCTGTTGGGGCTTCCTGCGCAAGGGGTGCCAATAACGGGAGAAATTCCACCTGGCCTGCCCACCCTATCAGGTCCCGCACTAAGGATCGTCGATATCGAGGGAATAGTCCCTCTCGCGGCCGGCTGCCTTCTGCTGGCCTATATCGAGGGCGTCTCGGCGGCTCGCACCTTCGCGGCGAAGCACGGTTATCCGCTCGATCCCAGACAGGAACTGCTCGGCATCGGGGCGGCCAATCTCGCGGCGGCACTCGGGCACGGCTACCCGGTTGCCGGGGGACTGTCGCAGTCGGCGGTAAACGACAAGGCTGGGGCACGCACCCCGCTGGCGCTCGTCTTTGCTTCGATCACGCTGGCGCTCTGCCTGCTGTTCCTGACCGGCCTGCTCGAAAATCTGCCCAAAGCCGTGTTGGCCGCCGTGGTCTTGACCGCGGTATATGGCCTGCTGGACTTTCCTGCGCTGCTCCGCATGTGGCGCGTAAGTACGCTGGATTTCCTCGCCGCGTCGATCGCTCTCATCGGCGTGCTGCTTCTTGGCATCCTTCAGGGCATCCTGCTCGCAGCGCTGGCCTCCGTTGTGCTGCTGCTCATCCGCGCCTCGCGCCCGAACGTCGCGTTCCTCGGTCGCATTCCCGGTACCAACAGCTATTCTGATATCGATCGCCATCCCGAGAATGAGACGTTGCCTGGTGTGATCATATTTCGTCCCGAGGCATCCGTAATCTACGTCAATGCCGACACCGTGCTGGAAGCCGTAGTCAACCGCCTTCGCGTAGCAGCCAGCCCTGCCATACGTCTGGCCATCTGCGATCTATCCGCCGCACCCTACATCGATCTCGCCGGATCGCGCATGCTGCACGAACTGCATGCTGAACTCGCCAGTCGCGGCATCAACCTGCGCATCATCGGGGCCCACGGAACGGCGCGCGATTTATTGCGAGCCGACGGCGTCGAGGAAAAGGTCGGGGGTCTCGACCGCGCTGCGACACTCGATGGTGTGCTTCGCGCTTTGTGAGCCACTCCTATCGCAAAGCTCTGCTGAAGGATCACAACTCGATCTGCACTGTGTCGCTGGCGCACTTCGAAATGGATCACCATGATCGTCGCCATTCGATCTTACGCTGCCGTGCTGTTGGCGACATTTGTTTTCGTTACTCCTGCGCTGTCGCAGACCGTACCGGCCAAACTCCGCGTGGGGACGTTCGTTTCACCGCCCTTCGTCATTCAACAAGACGGCAAGCTGACCGGATTTAGCATCGATCTCTGGGAAGAGGTTGCTGCGCGTCTGAGGACAACGGTGGACTATCAGATCGCACCTGAGGTAGCCGCCGGCTTCGATGCCCTGCGGTTCAAGAAGGTCGATTTCATCGTCTCTGCCGTCCTCATAACCCCGGAACGCGACAAGGAGTTTGATTTCTCCTACGCGATACTGGAAGCAGGCCAGCAGGTCATGGTGCGGGATGCCGGTGCTTCCTTTGTGCCAAACCCACTACTGGATCTGCTCGGTCTGCTGCTGACGACGACAACCCTGTTGTGGCTCGGGATCGCAGCGCTGATCATGCTGATCCCCGCTCATCTCGTCTGGCTTCTCGAGCGGAGGTACAAGGACGGCATCATTCCAACCGAGAACTACATCCCGGGCATATTTCATGCGATGCACTGGTCGGCGGCAACTCTCTTGACGCAGGCCGAGCAAGCTCCACGCCAGCCATTGGCGCGCGTCGTCTCATTCGTATGGATGTTCGTGGGCATAGTCTTCGTTGCGCTCTATACCGCGCAGCTGACCGCAAACCTGACCGTTCATCAGATCCGCGGTGCCATTAATGGTCCCGAGGACCTGCCGGGAAAGCAGGTCGGGACGGTCAAGGGAGCCAGTATTCCCATCAACTATCTTCGCGGGCATAACGCAAGGGTTCAGGAGTTTTCGAAAGTCGACGAGATGTTTCAAGCCTTGCTCGACAAGGAAGTAAGCGCAGTGCTCTTTCCCGCGCCAGTGCTTCGCTATTATGCGGCGCACGAAGGCAAAGGGCTGGTAAGGCTCGTGGGCACCGAGTTCGACAAACGGGAGGCTGGCTTCGCCTTTCCGGAAGGAAGCCCGTTACGCAGGCCGATCAACGGTGCGCTGGTCGCAATCCGCGAAGACGGCACCTATCAGCGAATCTACGAAAAGTGGTTTGGAAGTCAGTAATATGGCTGGTGACCGTCATCGCCGGGCACAAAGCGGACGTCAGCCGCGTGTGTCTCGTCGCAGAGCTTTGACAGCGCGCATCGGGCTGTTATCGTAGAACTAAGCGACCACATGATCTGCGGAGGACTGCGATGGGCCTCGTTCGAAGAAAGGTGCCAAGTCATCTGATCCGGATCCATCCGCATAACGTCACGAGCAAGGACTGGGTCATCGTGCTCGAGGCGGGCACGATTATCGGGCCCTCACCTGAAAGGCTTCGTGTCGCCCGAGCGACGCAAGAACGAAAAATAGCAAAAAGATTCAATATCTGGCTTCGAGCGGAGCACTTCCTTGTCGTGGAAGGATATGATCCGCGAATTCACGCCGTATTCTTTTGCCCTCAGCTTTATAAATATGATGCTGAGAAGAAGCTTGTGCCTCTGCAAGGCGACGAGATTGGCAGGTTGATCGCGAACGCCCTTGAGAGCGGAATTGTAGACCGGCGGCCATGGTATGAGCCGGCGGAGAAGCTGCCTGATCAGCCGGTCATCAGTTCGCCATTGCAGACCGAGTATGACTCGCTTGTTGTTGAGATGCCCGCGAGGAATTCCAGCACACCCGGCTTGAAGGACGGGAAAGCCAACCGTCCATCGAAGCTCGATCGCGGCGCGTCATCGGCTGATAACGCCTGACCACAATCAGTCTCGCTCATTGTTCTAGATCAATTCGAACCTGCACTTGAGGACTACCGTGAACAATTGATCAACCTTGGAAAGGAGATCAATTATGTCACGGAGAACCATTATCACTCTTACTGCATCTGCCATTATTGGAATGGGCTGTTTCGCGATGGTTTCAACTGACGCGCTGGCGCGCGCTGGTCGGGGCGCCGCGGGCGTCGGTCGCCCCGGAGTTGGTGTCGGGGCTCCTGGTGTGGGCGTCGCCCGAGCACCGGTACGCCGCGGAGTGGCGGTGGGCGTCGGGGCAGCTGCCGTCGGAGCCGCAGCGACAGGAGCCTATGGACGCTGCGGATATGCTCCCTACCCGCCGTGCTACTAGGATATTGCAGCGGGCCGGTCTCCGGTTGAGGGGGACCGGGCTGCAGTTGGCACCGCGATACTCGTCGCGATTGAGATATCGGCATCACCGCTCGATCGACGCGCAGATGACAATGTCGTCAGCCTAGGCGGGGATGAAAGAGCCAAGATGCCGTTGGCACGATATTTTCTCGTTGTCGGCGCAGCGTTGTATGCGCTGTTGCTCATTTCCAGCGCATATCTGGCAAAGTCGCAAGGCGCCAGAAACGCAGAGAACGAAACGTCCATCATCCGCATTCATTCCGATCGGCAATGGCCGGAGCGCATCGTTTTTGATACCCCCGCCCCGACAATCATTCCTCCGCAAGTCGCGCGTACGGAGCCCACCGTCGCCGCACCGATTGACATAGTTCCCGCCAAAGCGCCGGAGCGCGAGGCAATGGCGCAGTTGCGGTCGTCTGACACTTTCGAGCTACAATCGACCACGCCAAGGCATCGAGAGCTGCAGCCGGAACGCCACAAGCTTGCGAAAAGACACGCGATGCCACGCACGTTTCGAGTCGCGCGACAATCGAGATTTGATTGGTTCGGCAGGGGCGTCTGGTAGCCTTGCTGGCCGCGCATGCAAGGTCATGGTTTTCTCGCCTGGAGGATCGCGAGCTGCTCCGCATAGCCGGCTGCCGCTGTTTCATCTCCTGCCATCCGGCTGAACGAGACGAGAGCTTCAAGGACTTCGCGGTTACTGGGATGGGTGCGCAGCGCTTCCCTTAAAACGGCCATGGCTTCGCTTCGGCGGCCTCCGGAATGCAGGGCGACGGCATAGACATAGGCATACCGCGGCGAGCCCGGCTCCAGCTCGGTCGCTCGACGCAACTCATCGAGCGCGTCCTCCGCACGCTTCAACCTCGTGAGCGTCAGGCCGAGCGCATGATGGAGGGCTGCATCGCGCGGTGAAGCCGCAATCGCGGTACGAAGGGTAGCTTCACCTTCGTCATCCCGGCTGGTTTGCCGATAGAGATCGGCCAAGTTTATCGCAGCCGTCGCATATTGCGGACTGAGTCGGAGGGCAGCTTCGTATTCGGCCTCGGCCCGTTGTATCTGTCCGCGCAGGGCGAGAAAGTTCCCGAGCGCGGCGTGCGCTTCCGGCCGCTCGGCGTTGGCGCGCTGCGCGGCGATGAACTCGGCTGCTGCCCGATCAAAGGACGCGCGGTCCTGTGGAGGCTGACTTGCCGTTGGCATCGCCGCCAGCAGCGAGGCGGCCCTGATGCGGACGCCGCGAACGGGATCGGATAACAGCGGAGATACGACGGGCCATGTCTGATCGGCAGGCAAGTTCTCCAGCATGTCGAGCGCGCCGATCCGCACCATCGGATCGGGATCGGCAAGGGCGATGCGCGCCGTCGGGATATGGGCGGGAGCCACGCGCGAGGCGAGCTCGCCGAGCGCGCTGGCGCGCGCCACCTCCGGTGCTCGTCGATCCGACGCAAGAAGGGAAAGAAGCGCGGCGGCATCGGCTCGATCGGTGCGGGCGGCGTCAAATGCCGGCCCATAGGTCTGAAGACCCTTTCGGGCAGGCCCGAACCATTCCTCGATCGCCTTGACCGCCCATTGTGATGGTTTGTCGCGGTGGCAGTCGTTGCAGGCGTTAGGCGTTGCCAATGTGGATGAAAGATCGGGCCTCGGGACTCGAAAGGCATGGTCATGCCGGCTATCGACCACCATGTAGGTTCGCTCCTGCATATGGCACGACATGCAAGTCGGCGCCCGATCGACGCCTGCATGGTGGCGATGCCGCACATCGGCATACTTTTCCCCCGCGTGGCATTGCAGGCAAACGCCTTCCCCCGGGCTGCGCAGTTTTGCGCTATGCGGTTCGTGGCAGTCGCTACAGCTAACGCCGGCCGCAAACATCCTGCCCTGCTTGAACGGCGTATAATTATATGGCTCCTCGACATCGCGGATCTGACCGTCGGCGTAATAGGTGTGGCGCGCCAGCGCTTCGACTGCATGGGTCTGCGACAACGACTGTCCCGGTATCCAGTCTTCATGGAACGCCTCACGCCGCGCGTGGCAGAGGCCGCAGGTCTCGACTTCCTTGCGTAGCAAGGCTGGTGCCGCGGAGCGTTGGGCATTTCCCGTCCTGGGATCGACCGGCCAGGTGACGCCTCGGCGTTCGTCAAAACGCACCAGCAAGCCCTTGCTGTCATCTTCGCGACGGCCAAAGGGCCACCAGCTCTGTTGATCGCGCGCCCAGGTGGTGTGGCGTGAGCCTTGACCGTGACAGGCCTCGCAGCCGACGCTGATTTCCGCCCATGTCGTCGCAAAGCGATCAGCCTTGGCATCGTAGTTCTTGCGCAGGCCGGTCGAGTGGCATTCCGCGCACATGAAATTCCAGTTCTGGTTCAGCTTCGTCCAATGAAGGATATCGTCGTGCCTGATCTCTTCATTGGGCGAGAGATGAAACCAGCGCTGGCCGCCCCTCTCTGCTGGCCGGCTGTCCCACGCGAGCGACAACGCTTGAATCCGGCCGTCGGGAAATTCCACAAGGTATTGTTGCAGCGGATCGACGCCAAATGTGTACTTCACCTCGAACACGGCAAGCTTGCCGTCGGCGCCATCGGTCTCGACCAAGAACCTGCCGTCCTTGCGGAAGAAGCGGGACCTTACGCCATAATAGTCGAAGCCTGCGTCGTCGAAATTTCCGAGCACGGTCTTGTCGTTGGCGTGCTGCATTGCCGCCTTGTGCTGCGAGGAATTCCACAGCTTTGCTTCGGCTTGATGGCAGCCAGCGCAAGTCTCGCTGCCGACGAAGCTTACCGCGGACGAGGGCCGCGCCGTCGGGGCTGATGGGCTGCGATTGAGGAACTGAAAGGCGAGACCAAAGGCAAAGACGGCGATCCCCATGATCGAGGCCATCGCCCAGAGCCGACGCTTCGACAGCGATGCGGCTTCCACCTTGCGGTTGGCAGGCTCCTGTGGGGACATAACTTGCGGAATGCCATCCGCGGAATCCCTCCGTGGCCTGGCCTTGCTGCCGGATTTCCGTCGCCTGCGTGCCAACGGTCGCCCCTCAGCGCTGAAATCGCCGAACCATAATCGAGCGAGCCTCGATCGGGGCGATCGTGCGCATCATCGGCTTGACTCCCATCAAGTCAAGTGCAGCCCGCCGGTAGCAGCCGTGATGAGACTAATTGTTGCGGTTCTTGCTCGCGCCTCTCAGCTTGGGCGCGGTCGAAGACGATTTTGCCCAATCGGCCATCTGTATGCAGGTGAGCAGGTCAACGTAACTGTCGCTCCCACCCGCAGTCGCCTCGCCTTCGCATCTGTTTTTGAGTTCGGCCGAATTCGAGAGCCAGATGGTGCCGAGTTGCTGCTGAGCGGCGCTCTCGTCGCGCATGCAATCATCGAAGCTCTGGGAAAGGTTCAGCCCCATCGCCTTGTCGGTTGCGACCGTCGCCTTGCATGTCGCTTCGACATTCAGCTGGGGCACGCGATCGCCGATGGGGATCACCAGTTGACTTCCAAGCATTGCCATCGATAGCAGCGCGATCTTCATTGGGAAGCTCCCCGTGAACGGCCTCTCGTGGAATTCAACTCCTGATCTTCAGCGCAGTCCGACGTTGGGAGATTGAGGCCTCCCCTCCGGAGTACGTTGACATGGATCAACGAGAGACCTGCTCGATGCCGACAGGCTGGCGGTTTCCAGTGCGTACCATCCCACCGGGAGTTCGCCATGAAAGCAATTTGCAGCGCACTCGCGGGTGCATGTTTGATCGCCTTGAATTGTGTCACGGCATCGGCTCAGCAGGTTACCGGCACCCCCGGTTCGGCCGGCGCCACCACCACGATCGACGGAAAGCAGCTCCCGCCGCCCGATCCGAAATTCGGTGGCGTGATCAAGGAGAAAGCCTCGGAGTCGAAGCCCTGGTGGGCCCCGCGCGTCGTGCCGCCGAAGGGCGCACCGAACGTGCTGTTGATCATGACGGACGACCAGGGTTTCGGTGCACCGAGCACGTTCGGCGGCGTTATCCCGACGCCTGCCATGGATCGCATCGCAAAAGCTGGTTTGCGCTTCACGAATTTTCACTCGACTGCACTCTGCTCACCGACGCGGGCGGCACTCATCACGGGACGCAACCATCATTCGGTAGGCTTCGGAGTGGTCGGCGAAATCGCGACGGGATTCCCGGGGTACGACTCGATCATCCCAATCGAGAAGGGCACGGTCGGTACGGTCCTGAAGGCGAACGGGTACGCGACCTCATGGTTCGGCAAGAACCACAACACACCTTCTTACCAGTCGAGCCAGGCCGGGCCATTCACTCAATGGCCCAACGGCATGGGGTTCGATTATTTCTACGGCTTTGTCGGCGGTGACGCCAGCCAGTGGCAGCCGAACCTGTTCCGCAACACGACGGCCATCTATCCGTTCGAGGGTAACCCCAAGTGGAATCTCGAGACGGCGATGGCGGACGACGCGATCCAGCACATGAAGCAGCTCAAGGAGATCGCACCGGACAAGCCGTTCTTCGTTTACTACGTCCCGGGGGCAACCCACGCGCCTCATCATCCAACGCCAGAGTGGATCAAGAAGATCAGCGACATGCACCTGTTCGATGACGGATGGAACAAAGTGCGTGAGACCATCTTCGCCAACCAGAAGCGATTGGGCATCATGCCCGAGATCGCCAATCTGACGCCATGGCCGAAAGAGCTGCCGCAGTGGGACACCCTCGGCCTCGAAGAGAAGAAGCTCTTCATCAAGCAAGCTGATGTGTACGGCGCTTACCTCGCCTACGCCGACCATGAGATCGGACGGGTTATCCAGGCCGTCGAAGACCTCGGCGAGCTCAACAACACCTTGATCATCTATATCGGCGGCGACAACGGCGCGAGCGCCGAAGGTATGCTCAACGGCACACCGAACGAGTTCACGACATTCAATGGCATTCCCGTGCCGGTCAAGGATCAGTTCCTCTGGTATCCGTTCTGGGGATCGGAACGGACATTCCCGCACTTTGCGGCGCCGTGGGCCTGGGCGATGGGCACGCCATTCAAGTGGGTCAAGCAGGTGCCATCGCACTTCGGCGGCACATCGCAGGGCATGGTCATGTCCTGGCCCGGCCACATCAACGATTTGGGCGGCATCCGCCGCCAATTCCATCACGTGATTGACATCGTGCCGACCATTCTCGAGGCAACCGGCATTCCGCAACCCGACACGATCAACGGCATCAAGCAGATCCCCATCGAGGGGGGCAGCATGATGTACACGTGGGACAAGGCAAACGCCAACGCGCCGACCAGGCACACGACGCAATATTTCGAAATGCTCGGCAATCGGGCGATCTACCAGGACGGGTGGGTGGCGGCGACGACGCCGGCGACGCTCCCCTGGGAGCTCAGCTCGGCCACGCCGCCGGATGTGATCAGCGGCTACAGCTGGGAGCTCTACAACGTCGACCAGGACCCGACCCAGTCCAACGACCTGGCGGCCAAGATGCCAGACAAGCTCAAGCAGATGCAGGCTCTCTTCTATTCGGAGGCCGCCAAATATAACGTGCTGCCGCTCGACAACTCGTCGCTCGCGCGCTGGAATACGCCGCGCCCGAGCCTCACGGCGGGACGGACGCTGTTCACCTATTCGGGCGAACTGAGTGGCGTGCCCGCAAGTGCGGCTCCGAGCATCCTGGGCAAGTCCTACACCATCACCGCCGAGGTGACGATTCCCGACGGCGGTGCCGAGGGCATGATCGTCACGGAAGGCGGGCGCTTCGGCGGCTACGGCCTGTTCCTGAGCAAGGGCGACTTCGGCATCGGCCGCGGCAAGGTGGTGTTCCTCTACAACCTGCTCGACCTCAAGCGCACGATATGGGAAGGCCCCGAGCTGGCAGCCGGCAAGCACACCGTCGTCTTCGATTTCAAATCCGACGGCCCGGGTTTGGGAAAAGGCGGGACGGGTATCCTCTCTGTGGACGGAAAGGAAGTGGCCAGGAATTCGATGGAGCACACCATCCCGGTCACCTTCCCGGAGGACGAGACCTTTGACGTCGGCCTGGACACGCGAACCGGCGTCGCAATGGTCGAGTATCGCTACGAGCCTCCGTTCAAGTTCACCGGAAAGATCGACAAGCTGACCGTCAAGCTCGAACCCTTTACACCGGAGCAGGAGGCGAAGGCAGCAGCGGCCGACCAACCAGTAGGGCCCGCCCCATCGGTAGGGAAGGCGAAATGACGTGGAGGGCCGTCGACATCGTCCACGACCTGGAATGAGCAATTGGCCGTCCTGATCGATAGGAGACTTCGATGACTACGAAGGACAACCCCAGCGCATTGCTGCGTCGGCGAGACGTTTGCGTTGGTACGCTGAGGGATTGGCGAGCGGAGCCGGGGTGCCGAATGCCTACACGACGCTCCGACCGCGATGCATGATCCATATCAACGTGAGGGGCGCGATTGAGCATAGCGTCGCAACCTAACAAAGGGAGGAAATGAGATGAAAATGTCGATCGCAATGTCGGCGCTTCTGACCACCGGGCTCGTCGCTGGCTTCGTTGCCATGAGCACTGAAAAAGCGGCCGCGATAGTTTACTGCCAGTATGTCGAATATCCCGTCGGATGCGTCGCCCGAGCCGGCGTCGTCCTGCGGCCCCGGCCGGTGGCGCGCGCCGTCGCAACGCCCGGCGTCGGCGCCGCCGGAACGCCGATGAATCGAGGCGGCCCGGTCAATCGCGCTGGCAGGCGCTAACTGTATTCCTTTCATCGATATTCGCCACACAGAGCAGAAGCCAATGACAATTATCCTGGCGCTCTAGTTCTCATGGTGTCGCTTCGCTGACATTGTTCTCAACTTTGGAAGGGGGGACCAAATGGCGAAGTTCGAGCCGGAAATTGAAGACGTGATCAGTGATGTTGGTCAATCGCGTGCCCCCCGCAACGGCGGCGGAAGTAGATTTTTCGCGTGGAATGAGTCGCACGTTTTCTTAAGTTGCCGATCGCAGCAACGCCAGGGAGTGTCTCCATGAAAGCGCATTTGTCAGCCTTGATTGTCTCAAGCGCCGCGTTGCTGGTTTCGGTTTCTGCGCCCGCTCAGCAGGTCAATGGCGTCCTCGGTTCTCCCAGCGCCAGCTCCACCATCAATGGAAAGCAACTCCCGCCGCCCGACCCGAAATTCGGCGGCGTCATCAAGGATGATTCACTGCAGTCGAAGCCCTGGTGGGCCCCGCGGGTCGTGCCGCCGAAGGGTGCGCCCAACGTATTGCTCATCATTACCGATGACGCTGGCTTCGGCGTTCCCAGCACTTTCGGCGGCGTGATCCCGACCCCGACGATGGATCGTCTTGCGAGCGAGGGCTTGCGCTATAACCGGACGTTCTCCACCGCGCTGTGCTCGCCGACGCGGGCAGCCTTGATCACCGGGCGCAATCATCATTCCGCGGGCTTCGGCGTCATTTCGGAGCAATCGACAGGCTACCCCGGCTACAGCAGCATTCTCGAAAAGGACAAGGCCACGATCGGCCGTATCCTGCTCGACAACGGCTACGCGACGTCGTGGTTCGGCAAGGACCACAATGTGCCGGCCTTCGCGGCCAGCCAGGCCGGGCCCTTCGACAAGTGGCCAAACGGCATGGGATTCGAATACTTCTATGGCTTCATCGGTGGCGACGCCAACCAATGGCAGCCGAACCTGTTCCGCAACACGACCCAGATTTATCCGTTCGAGGGCAAGGAGGCGGGAAGCTGGAACCTGGTGACGGCGATGGCCGACGATGCCATCGACTACATGACGCGAATGCACCAGATCCAGCCGGACAAGCCCATCTTCATCAAGTATGCGCCCGGTGCCACGCACGCGCCGCATCACCCGACGAAGGAGTGGGTCGACAAGATCAGCAAGTTGAAGCTGTTCGACGAAGGCTGGAACAAGGTGCGCGAGCGCATCTTCGACAACCAGAAGCGGCTCGGCGTGATTTCAATGGACACCAAGCTGGCGCCGTGGCCGAAGGACGTCCTGAAGGAATGGGATCAGCTGACCGCAGATGAAAAGAAGCTGTTCATTCGACAGGCTGAAATCTTCGCCGCCTACGCTGCCTATAGTGACCATGAGATCGGGCGCGTCATCAAGGGATTCGACGATCTCGGCAGGCTCGATAACACGCTGATCATCTATATCAACGGCGACAACGGCACCAGTGCCGAGGGGGGCCCGATGGGTACGCCGAACGAGGTGGCCTTCTTCAACGGCCTCAACGAGTTGCCGATCGATGCGCAGATGAAATTCTACGACGTTTGGGGTACCGACCTGACCTACAACCACATGTCGGCCGGCTGGTCGTGGGCGTTTGATGCACCGTTCCGCTGGTTCAAGCAGAACGCCTCGGCGCTCGGCGGTATCAACCAGAACATGGTGGTGTCGTGGCCGGCGCGGATCAAGGACAAGGGCGGCCTGCGCGAGCAGTTCGTCCACGTGATCGACGTTGTGCCGACGATCCTCGAAGCCGCGGGCATCAGCGCGCCTGACGTCGTCGACGGCATCAAGCAGAAGCCGATCGAGGGTATCAGCTTCGCCTACACTTTCGACGCCAAGAATGCGAAGGTGCCAACTCGGCACAAGACGCAGTATTTCGAGATGATGGGCCAGTGGGCCTTGTATGACGACGGCTGGTTCCTGAGCACCAAGGTCAATCGCGCGCCCTGGGAGGCGTTCGGCCCTGCCAACACCGATCCCCTGAATAATCAGACGCTTGAACTCTTCAACCTGAACAAGGATTTCAGCCAGACCGACGACCTCGCGGCGAAGAACCCGGAGAAGGTCAAGGAGATGAAACAGAAGTTCATCGCGGAAGCCAGGAAGTACCAGGTGTTCCCGATGGATGCCTCTGTGGCGGCTCGAGTCATTGCGCCGCGGCCCAATATCACCGCCGGACGCAGCGAGTTCGTCTACAAGCGGCCGATGGTGGGTCTGCCACAAGGCGATTCGCCACTGCTTCTGAACACGTCCTACACGATCACTGCCGATATCGAGGTGCCCAATGGCGGCGCCGAGGGCATGATCCTGACGTCAGGCGGACGGTTCGCGGGCTACGGCTTCTATCTGCTGAAGGGCAAGCCTGTATTCCTTTGGAATATGGTCGATCTCGAACGCATCAAGTGGGAAGGCGCGGACGCGTTATCACCGGGTCGTCACACCGTCGAATTCGACTTCAGATATGAGGGTATCGGGGTCGGCACGCTTCAATACAACAACTTCAGCGGCCTCGGCCAACCCGGCACCGGTACCCTGAAGGTGGACGGCAAGGAGGTCGCGACCAAGCGCATGCCGAAGACGCTGCCCATGATCCTGCAATGGGACGAAAGCTTCGACATCGGCTCCGACACCCTGACCGGCGTCAACGACGCCGATTACACGCCGCCGTTTATGCTCACTGCCAAGCTCAACAAGCTGACGGTCAAGGTGGATCGCCCGCAACTGTCGCCCGCCGACATCAAGAAGCTGCAGGCGGCGATGAACGCAAAGGCAAAAGCCGATTGATTGCGGCCTCAGTGCAAAAGTTCAGGGCTGAAGAAGCAGGCTGAGTGCAGCGCCTTGCATGACGGGATATTTGGGAGGGGCGGATGGCTCGAGATAGAGCCTGGCATTCTTGCCTCAGATATCCAGCGCCGACGAAAGCGGCATATCATTCTGGCTATCCGGACTGTACGGCAGTCTCGCCGCAACGCCGGGCACACCGGGCTGGTCGATTGCTGCGATCTACTATCATACGATCGGCCGATATCTCCGAGTGCAACTCCTGTCAGTTCATTGCGCCGGCTGCTCCTCTTCACCATGCTGTCGAAAGAGCTCGAGCAAACGCTTGCGCATGATCATGCCGGGGCAGTCGGACGGCATATGCATCTCGATCTTGCGACCCATATCGACGATGGCGTCCGGATCCGTCGATTCCAGCATGTCGCGATCCTCGGCGATGATGGCGGCGTCCCAGTCTGACCCGTCGGGCAAACCAGGGGCATGATGCCATCATCGCGGCGCTTGCCGCTCCCGGGCCTCCACGCAGATTTGCTGGCCGTGATCCGTATGGCGTAAAGTCGCAACGGCGGGCTCGACCATCCCGGATTGATTGCCCCGTCGCGCAAATCGAACGATGCCGCGTGACGCGGACAGAACAGCCGGCCTGCTCTCACCTCTCCGAGAGCCAGATCAGCTTGTTCATGCGGACAGGCGCGGTCGCATGCGACGACATCGCCATCGTTCCAGATCACGAGCAGGTCGAGGCCTGCGACGTTGACGCGAACGATCGTCTCGGCTTTCAGGCGGTCGAGATTGCAAACCGGCGTCCAGCCCAAGCCAGCTGAACCGGCGGCATCATCATCCACCGAGATAGGCCTTTCGCACATGCTCGTTCGCGATCAACTCGGCACCGGCGCCGGACAGCACGATGCGGCCACTCTCCAGCAGATAGGCGTAGTCACACATCTCCAGCGCGGCGAACGCATTCTGCTCGACCAGCAGCACCGTGGTTCCGGCATCGCGGATTCCGCGGATGATCGCAAAAGTCCGCTCGACGATGTTGGGCGCGAGCCCGAGCGAGGGTTCGTCGAACATGATCAACCGCGGCCGCGACATCAGCGCCCGGCCGATCGCGAGCATCTGCTGCTCGCCACCCGACAGGGTACCCGCGGCTTGCCGGCGCCGCTCTGCGAGCCGCGGAAATTCCGCGTAGATGCGGTCGCGGTCGGCCGCGATCTCACCCGAACCACGACGAAGGTAAGCTCCCATGTCGAGATTTTCTTCGACGCTCATGTGCGGAAACACGCGCCGGCCTTCCGGACAATGTGCAATTCCGCTGGCGAGCACGCGCGGAGGTCTTGCCCCGGTGATGTCGATTCCCTCGAAACGCATTTGCCCTGCGCGCGGTGGCACGAGCCCGGAAATTGCGCGCAGGGTCGTGCTCTTGCCAGCGCCGTTCGCGCCGATCAGCGCGACGAGCTGCCCGGCCTTCACGTCGATCGAGATGCCGCGCAGCGCGGTGACGCCGCCATAGCCACACACCATGTCCCGTATCTCAAGCACGGGCAGCTCCATGTCCGAGATAGGCCTCGATCACCGCGGGATCGTTGCGGATCACGTCCGGCGTCCCTTCGGCGATGATGCGGCCGTAATTGAGCACCACGATGCGGTCCGAGACGGTCATCACCATCGGCATGTCGTGCTCGACCAGGAGAATCGTGATGCCTCGGTCGCGGATGCTGCGGATCAGTTCGACGAAGCGGTGGGTCTCCGAGGCGTTCATGCCCGAGACGGGCTCGTCGAGCAGCAGCATCGACGGTTCAGCCGCGAGCGCCAGCGCGACGCCGACCAGCCGCTGCTCCCCGTAGGACAACGAGCCGGCCGCGTCATGGGCGCGGCGTTCGAGCCCGACCCATTCGATCAATTCGCTCGCGCGCTGCCGCAGCATCCGCTCCGAGGCACGCGCGCTTGGCAAACCGAGGAGGGAGTCGATCAGCCGAACCCGGCCCTGTCGATGCAGGCCGATCAGGAGATTGTCGTGGACGGTGTCATTCGGGAATACGCTGGTGCGCTGGAAGGTCCGGACCAGGCCGAGATCGGCAATCTCATGCGGCTTCAGGCCAGCGAGCGCAGTGTTGCGGTAAGTCACGCGGCCCGCGCTCGGCGTCAGGAAGCCGGTCATGACATTGAAGGCCGTCGTCTTCCCGGCCCCGTTCGGCCCGATCAGGCTGACGATCTCGCCCTCGCCCACGGTGAAGCTCATGTCTGAGATCGCGACCAGACCGCCGAAGCAAACCGCGACCTGGTCGATGGTCATGGCAACGCTGCGCGCCGTCATCACGCCGGCTCCTTGGCAGCTGTCTCCGTGAGAGCCACCGGGGCCCGCGCCGACGTTCTGCCCAGCCGACGGCCAAGTCGCTGCGTGAGCGACGGCACGATTCCGCGCGGCAGCAAGAACAGAATCGCAATCAGCACGCCGCCATAGGCGATCCATTGCGCTTCCGGCGCCATGACCGGACGGAGCGCAACCGGCAGAAGCCCGAAAATCAAGCCACCGACGACCGGCCCAGCCAGCGAGCCCTTGCCGCCGCTGATCACCATGATCACCATGGTGACGGTGTTGATGAAGGCGAAAACCTCGGGGTCAATGATCCTGATGTAATGGGCATAGAGGCTGCCGGCCGCACCCGCGATCGCAGCCGAGATCACCGCGGCGATCGTCAGAGTCCTGGTGACGTCGATCCCGACCGAGATCGCGAGCGTCTCGTTTTCCATCAGCCCCCGCATCGCACGGCCGAAATGGGAATGAACGAGGCGCGCGATCAGAAGATAGGCGATGAGTGCCACCACCAGCACGAGGTAGTAGTTGTGCATCTTGGTGCGAAGGGTGAATTCACCAAAGCCGGGCAAAGGCAACGCGATAGACGGGATGTTGGTCAGCGCCAGGGGGCCCTGAGTCAGCTCGACCCAGTTCAGCGCAACCAGCCGGACCACCTCGGCAAACGAGATCGTCACGATGACGAAATAGGCGCCCCGGACGCGGAACGAGAGCAGCCCGACGAAATAGCCGCACAAGCCGGCGACCACGACCCCCAGCACGAAGCCGGCGATCGGCGGCCAGGGCGCATGGACCAGACGGAAGTCTCCGGGCAGGCCTACATCGAAGCCGAGCGAGGTCAGTGCGCTGACATAGGCGCCGATGCCGAAGAAGGCAATGTGGCCCAGACTGAGCTGGCCGGTGAACCCGAGCAGCAAGTTCAGGCTCATCGCACCGATAATGAAGATTCCGGTCGTGATCAGCGCGTTGAGAAGGTAGGGATCGCGCAGCCAGAGCGGGACCGAGGCAAGCGCCGCGACGGCGACAATGGTGCTGATTGCTCTCATCCGACGCGCTCCGCCCGCGCGAACAGTCCGGTCGGCCGAAAAATCAACACCGCGATGATGATCAGAAAACCCATGGCGTCGCGGTAGCCGGAGGAGACATACCCGGCTCCGAGCTCCTCGGCGAGCGCCAGGATGAAGCCGCCGATCACCGCCCCGGTAATGTTGCCGAGCCCGCCCAGGATGACGATGGCGAAGGCCTTGACGGCGGCGAGGTCGCCCATCTGCGGGAAGATCACGTAGACCGGCCCGAGCAGAGCGCCCGCGGCGGCGGCAAGGCTGGAGCCGATCGCGAATGTAGATGTGTAGATCATGTCGACGTTGACGCCCATCAGCGAGGCCGTGTCGTGATCCTGGAATGTCGCGCGCATCGCGCGGCCGAGACTCGTTCTGTTGATGAGGAGGTAGGTCACCAGGATCAACAGCGCTGCGGCGATGAGAACGAACAGGCGCAGCCAGGACACCGACACGGGCCCGAGCACCAGGGGCGCCTCGGGGAATGGCGTGGCGACCGCTTTTGCGACGCCGCCCCAGATCCACAGCGTGCCCGACTGCATCGCGATCCAGGCGCCGATCATGACTAGCATCGTTGTGTCGATGTCGGAGCCGCGTAACGGCCGCAGCAGGGTCAGCTCGATTGCCGCGCCAAGCAGCCATCCCGCCAGCACGGCAACCGGCAATGCGAGGAAGAAGTTGAGCCCGAGCTGTTGCACCACCATGAACATGACGTAAGCGCCGAACGTGTACAGCACGCCGTGCGTGAAGTTCACGACGTTCATGATGCCAAAGATCAGCGTCAGCCCGATGCCGAGCAGCGCATAGGTGCCGCCGAGCACGAGCATGTTGACGAGATGCTGGAGAAATTCGCTCAAGGCTGTTCCCGCGGGTTTTGGACCTCGCGAGGGCCGCGATGTGCCGCCCTCGCCCGGAATTGACGAAGGCTAGAGCGTCTTCATCTCGATCTTTCCGTCGTTGATCTCGATGAGATAGACGTTCGGCTGGCTCTGTCCGCTCTCTTTGCCCTCGGGACCGGACTTGCGGAACACGATGTCCCCGTTGAGCCCCTTGACCTTGATGTCCCAGAACGCTGCCTTGATCGCCGCCGGCTCGGCCTTTCCGGCCTTCTCGATCGCGGCGACCACGGTGCGGATGCCGTCATACCCGCGAAAACTCTCGGTGCAGCCGGCGAAGTCGAAACCGCGCTTCTTCCATTCGGAGACGAAATAGTTGGTCGCTTCCGGATTCGGGGTCTTTTCGGGGAACCACGGCAGGAACGTGGTCAGATGCATGGTGCCGTTGGCGGCAGCTCCCGCCTGGGCGATGATCTGGTCGGGATTTTGCGAGCCGCCTGTGGTGATGATGCGCTTCTTCAAGCCCAGCGCTGCAGCCTGCTTGAAGATCAGCGTCAATTGATCGACCGCGGTGGTGACGATGACCGTCTCGGAATCCGACCCCTTGATCTTGGACAGCTGTGCGCTCATGTCCTGCGCGCCCTGGTCCATGGTTTCGACGAGGCCGACGGCGATCCCCTTCTCTTTCATCATCTTGCTGAAGTCCTCGGCGGTGCCGCGGCCCCAATCATTGTTGATCACGAGGAAATCGACCTTCTTCAGGGCGAGCTTGTCGACGATGCCCTTGAACGCCGCGGCCTCGATTGCCGAGGGCGGCGAGATGCGGAAGATGAAGGGATTCCCTGTCGTCGTGATCTTGCCCGAGGACGAGGTCTCGACCACCATCGGCGTCTCGTACTCCATCAGCTTCGGCATCACAGCCAGCGTCAGACTGGAGCCCCAGGCGCCCATCAGCACCGGCACCTTGTCGCTGGTAATGAGCTTTTCGGCGACGGCGGCGGCTTCCGTCGGGTTGCTCTTGTTGTCTTCGATCACAAGCTCGATCTTCTTGCCGAGGATGCCGCCCTTGGCGTTGATCTCGTCGGCGGCGATCTTGGCGCCATTGACGACGTAGGTACCAGACGCTGCAAAAGCGCCGGTGAGCGGCTCGTTGACGCCGATCTTGATGGTCTGCGCCTGTGCGGCGGCGCCAGCCAAGGCCACTGCCAGCGTGATGGTCGAAACCAGTCCGAGTGCTCGTGTCATATCATCTCTCCAAATCCAACGCTGTTGATCGTCATGGCAGTCCAGACTTCGTCACTCCGCGGCGCCGGCGCGCCGATCATTCCGCGCCTTTCGTCTTGCTGATGCGGCTAAACATGCGCGCGAGCCGGGCTCGCAAGACGTCCGATGCAATCGACCAGAAGCTGAGCTCCGCCGGACGTGGCCGCCCCGGCGACCCGCCGGACATGTGGCGGTCGAGATTTGCGGCGAACTCCGCAACCAGGCGTTTGGCGAGATCCCTGACGAGGCCTGGACGGCCGACTTGCGCGAACATCCCGGTGAGGGTGTAGCCGATCGAAAGTTCGACGGCGGTCACTGCTCCGCCCTCGAGCGGCAGCAGGCGATAGCGGATTTCGCCCTGCGTCGCCGAATGGCTGCGCTGATCGTTGCCAATGCCGACAATGCGGCCGGACAGCGTCGCAGGATCGCGTTCGACGCGTGCCGCTCCCTGGAACGCTGCCGCGATCGGCCCGAGCCTGACACGAAATCCGCCTTCGACACGTTCGGGGCTTGGTGTCCCCCTCAGCGACACGCCCGGGAGGCAGGATGCAACACCCGCGATGTCGTCGAACATCGCGAAGACCTTGGCCGGCGGGTGCGCCAGCGTGAAACTCTGGGCGAGGACCACCGCGGGGGTGAAGTCTTGAATGATGTCGCGCGCAACGCTGTCAGGCGCCGGAGCCAACGCCATCCGCGCAGCTGATGGCTCACTTCGGCCGGGCGCAGCGCGCCCCGAGCCGGCGGGGCCAAGAATGGTTCGGCCGCCGTCGGCCAGCGCCGCGATATTGCGCGCCCGTCTTGCTTCGATCACGAACTGCACCGCCCGCACGATCCCGACATAGCCGGTGCAGCGGCAGAGATTGCCGCTCAAGCCGACACGAATCCGACGCTCGTCGGCGTCCGGCAGGCGCAGCACCAGGTCGCGCGCGGACACCAGCATTCCCGGCGTGCAATAGCCGCACTGCAAGGCGTGCTCCCGGGTGAACGCTGCTCGCAGCTCAGCCGTGATCTCGTCCTCGTCGAGACCCTCGATGGTGGTGACGTCGGCGCCTTCGCATGCCACCGCATAGGTGATGCAGGAACGCGCCGGCACGCCATCGAGCAGCACGGTGCAGGCGCCGCAGACGCCGTGCTCGCAGCCGAGATGGGTGCCGGTCAGGTCGAGCCTGTCGCGCACGAAATCGGCGAGGCTGGTCCGCGGCTCGGCCACCACCTCCACCGCGCGCCGGTTGACGCTGAGCGCGATCGTGGTCATGCCGCGGCCTCCTGAACGGCGCGCCTCAGCACGCCGACATGAATGTGGCGCTGCGCGGTGTCGTCGATGCCGGCTTTGACGAGAAGAGCATCGGCGACGCGGACATCGAACCGCTGCTTGTAGTCCGCGGTAATCCGTCCGCCGAACAGCTCGGCCGCATCGCTCACCACGATGGGTGCCGCATCGATGGCGCCGATCACGATGCGTGCCGAACCGGCGGCCGGATCGATCAGAGCCGCGCCGATCGCATGCGCGAACTCGCCGGTCTTGCGGCAGCTCTTGGCATAGCCCCAATGCGCCGAGGCAGCGCGGGCCGGCACATGGATCGCCTCGACGATCTCGCCGGCGTGAAGGGCCGATTCCAGCGCACCTGTGACGAACGCCTCGATGGCCATCGCGCGGGTCCCGGAAAAGCTGCGTAGTGTGAGCCGCGCGCCCAGGGCAGACAGCGCCGAAATCCAGTCCGCGGCGGGATCGGCATGGCTGAGCGAGCCGCCGATCGTCCCGCGATTGCGCACGGCGCGATAGGCGATGTTGGCGGCGACGGCGCGCATGGCACCGCGCGTCACGTCGGCGATGCGCCCGTCCTCGATATCGGCATGGGTGACCAGAGCGCCGAGCACGAGTTCGTTGCCGGAGACCTCGGCGCGCTTGAGTTCGGCAATTCCGGAAATATCCACGATCAGCTCCGGCTGAACCAGCCGCAAATTGAGCATGGGGCCGAGCGACTGTCCGCCGGCGATGATCTTGGCCGATCCGCTGCCGGCCGCCAGCATCGAGAGTGCCACATTGAGATCGCGCGGGCGCTCGTAAGCAAAGGGAGCGGGCTTCATGCCGCGCTCCTTTCCGCCGCACGCGCGGCCAGCACGGCGGCGACGACGCGATGCGGCGTGATCGGCGACTGCATCAGCTCGACGCCCAGCGGGCGCAGGGCATCGTTGACGGCGTTGGCGATCGCGGCAGGCGGCGCAATCGCTCCGCCCTCCCCGATGCCCTTGACGCCGAACTGCGTATAAGGCGACGGCGTCTCCATGTGATCGAGACGGGCCGCAGGAACCTCGGTTGCCCCAGGAAGCAGGTAGTCCGCAAGCGTCGTCGCCAGTGGCTGCCCGGACGCGTCGAACGGCATCTCCTCGTAAAGTGCGGTGCCGATGCCTTGGGCGAGACCGCCATAGATCTGGCCGTCCACGACGAGCGGATTGACCAGCACACCGCCGTCCTCGACGATCACATAGTCGAGGATCTCCACCTCACCGAGATCGGGATCGACCGCCACGACAGCCGCATGCGCCGCATAGCTGAAGGTACCGCTGTCACGCACGGGCTTGTAGCCTTGCGTGACCTCCAGCCCGCCCGGATCGACATCGGCCGGCAGGTCCTGCGGACGGCGATACCAGGTGTAGGCGATCGCCTTCAGTCCGACGCTGCCATTGACGCCGCGCACCTCGCCATTTTGCAGGACAACGGAGGCCGGATCGTGCTGTAGGAGCTTCGCGCCGATCCGCCGGGCGCGTTCGCCGAGCTCGCGGCAGGCGGTGGCCACCGCGCCGCCCGCCATCACCATGGAGCGCGAACCCCAGGTGCCGGTCGAATAAGGCGTCATCGCGGTATCGCCGAGGACGATGCGAATGTTCGCGACATCGATGCCGAGGATCTCATGCGCGACCTGGGCGAGCGTCGTTTCCATGCCCTGACCGTGGGAATGCACGCCGACGCGCAATTCGAGGCCGCCGTCCGGCGTGAGGCGCGCCGATGCCTGCTCGTGGCCCGGCACCATCGGGATGCCCCAGCCGGAATAGACGGACGTGCCGTGCGCGGCCTGCTCGCAATAGATTGAGACCCCGACGCCAACCCGCCGGCCGGCGGCGTCGCCTTGGCGCTGGCGCGCGCGAATGGCATCGATATTGATCGCAGCGAGCGCGCGTCGCATCGCCTCGGGATAATCGCCGCTGTCAAAATGCTTCTTGGTGATGTTGTCGAACGGCATCTGTTCCGGCCGCACCAGATTACGCAGCCGCACCTCGCCCGGTTCGAGACCTGCCTCTTCCGCGACGAGATCCAGCATCAATTCCAGTGCAAAGCACACGCCGGTGCGCGCCACGCCGCGGTAAGGCAGGATTGGGCATTTGTTGGTAGCCACCGAGAAGGTGCGGCAGCGGTAGGCCGGCATCTTGTAGGGACCGGGCAAAATACTCGCGACTTGCGCGGCCTCGAGGCAGGCCGAGAACGGATAGGACGAGTATGCGCCGGAATCCACCGTCGCCTCGCAATCGATGCCACGCAAGGTGCCGTCGCGGTCGGCATAGACCGTGATCTTGTAGTGATGCTCGCGGCAATTCGAGCTGGCCACGAGATGCTCGCGGCGGTCCTCGGTCCAGCGCACGGGATAACCGCATTGCATCGTCAGCCAGGACAGGCAGACTTCTTCCGGCAGCAGAATGCCCTTGTGGCCAAAGCCGCCGCCGACATCCGGCGAGATGACGCGGATCTGGCCTTCCTCCATATTCAGGCATTCGGCGAGGCCGCTGCGCGTGATATGCGGCATCTGCGCCGCGGAATGCAGCGTGAGCTGATCGAGGCGGCGGTCGAAGGTCGCGACCACGCCACGGCCCTCGAGCGGCGACATGCATTGCCGCGCGGTCGAGATCTCGCGCGTCACCTTGATCGGCGCGTCGAGCGCGGCGGAGATGTCGACCTCGTAATTGGTCTCAAGGAAGACATTGTCACCCCAATGCTCATGCACCAGGGTCGAGCCGGGCTGGCGCGCCTTCAGCATGTCGTATACGGCGGGGAGTTCCTCGAGATCGAGCATCACCGAGGCCGCGATGTCCTCGGCTTCGGCGCGCGTCGGTGCAACACACATCGCAACGAGTTCGCCGACCTGGCGTACCTTGCCGGTCGCCAGCACCGGCTGCTCCGAGATCTTGAAGCCCGGCAGCCCCGAGACCGCGCGGATCGGCTTGACGCCGACGAGATCGGCTGCCGTGAAGACGCTGCTACGATAGCGTTCAGGCACGTGGATGCTGCGGATGCGCGCATGCGCCAGCGGGCTGCGCACGAAAGCGACGTCGCGGAGGCCAGCGAGGCGGATGTCGGCGACGTACTGGCCGCGGCCGCGCATCAGGCGGTCATCCTCCTTCCGCGGAAGCCGTGCGCCCACACCCTGCCCGGATCTGCCGGAAGGAAATTCTCGCTCGTTGCGCACGCCGGCGTCCTCCTTCACCGCAGCCCTACGCCGCAACGGCCTGGGGCAGGATCGGCGCGACCGCGTCGAAGCGCGTGCCGGCGCGCAGGCAGAACACCGGTTGCAGCAGACGCTCGGCGATCACCTCGTTGTTCTCGTTGTCCCTCAGGACAAACCGGCCGCTCTGCTCCGTGAGCACGGAGACGTCGGCGTCCATGCCGACCTTGAGGGCGCCGATCTCCCCGCTCCGGCCGAGCATTTTGGCGGGATTGGAGGTAACCATCGGCACCACCTGCTCGAGCGACAGGCCCAGCGCCATCATCGAGCTCATCGCCTGGACCAGGCTGAACTTGGCCTGACCGGCAAAGGGATGATTCTCATCATCCTCGTGCTGGTCGGGCGTTCCGGCCGGCGCGGGCACATGAGTGTTGTAACCGTGGATGTCGGCGCCCAGCGTGGTCGGGATGATGCCGGCCGCGATCGCCTTCTTCGCCAGCCGATAGGAGAAATGGCTGCCGTGGCCGACATCGACCTTCAGGCCGCGATCGAGCGCGGCCTGGATCACCGGATGCACCTCGCCCTCGCGGTTGACGAAGCCGCCGGGATGGCGCGTGAAGGGATGGGCGAGGACATCGCCCTCGCGCAGCAGCGGGATCACGCGCGTGAGGATCGTGTCGGCATCTTCGCCATTGGCACCGCTCTCGGGCAGACCCCAGAGCTGGCCGAAATGCACATAGACCGGCAGATCGGCACGCTTGCCGATCTCGGCCGCCATCTCGATGACGCGGATGCCCCAGCGCGCGAAACCGCCGATCTCAGCATGGGCCTTGATGCCGCGCACGATGTCGAGATTGGCCGTCGCCGCCTTCACCGTTGCATCGATGTCGACGCCGTCGGGACTATAGAGCTGCGGATAATAATGCCCCTCGAGGCCGCCGACGAGATAGGCAGAAAGGAACGCGTAGACCCGCGAAGCCGAAGGCTCCACGATGAACTGACGGAAACCGGGCAGCGTCATGCAGGACGGGCCACCCTGATCCACCAGCGTCGTCACACCCGACTGCACACCGACCATGTCGGGATTCATGCCGAAGCGGCCGGTGACATATTGATAGACGTGGGCGTGGGTGTCGATCAGCCCGGGCAGCACCAGCTTGCCGCCGACGTCGACGACCTCTCTCGCGCTGGTCGGAAGGATGTCGGACGCGACCGCCGCGATCTTGCCGTTGCGCACGGCGATATCCCTGATGCCGTCCACGCCCGAGGCCGGGCAGATCACGCGGCCGCCTCTCAGCAGAAGGTCAAAGCTAGCACTGACGGACATGGCGCTCTCCTCAATCGCGTGCGGGCGGTTGCACGCCCTTGAATTACGAAGCATGCTTCGTATTTGACCGAAGCAAGCTCCGTGCCATGATCTGGAGGTGGCGAGCGGGTTCGAATCGAGCTAAGCGCGGCAGGATTTCAAATAGGAGAGTGTGCATTGCGACAGGCGAAGACACGTCGCGGCGGGAGCAGGCACCGCCCCTGGCCTTTGTCGCAACGACCCGGATACCTGATCCGCCGGCTGCACCAGATTCACGTCGCACTGTTCCAGGAAGCCTGCGGCGCGTTCGAGGTCACGCCGCTGCAGTACAGCCTCCTTTCGGCGCTAGCTGTGCGCGAAACCGCCGATCAGACCACTCTGGCGGCCGATATCGCCCTCGATCGCACCACGACGACCGGCGCATTGAAGCGTCTCGCGGCACGAAACCTGGTCGAGCGCGCGGTCAACAAGGACGATCGCCGGGCGCGTCTGTGCCGATTGACGCCCGCGGGTGCAGCCCTGCTGGTCAAGATCGAGGGCGCGGCGCGACGGGCGCATCGCGCGACATTGGGGGATCTCAGCGAGCGGGAGCAGGCGCAGTTCATCGAAATGATGCAGCGCATCGTGGCCGGTAATCCCAGTCGCGACAGTGCCGCTGCCCTATTCGACTAGACGCAGCTGCTGCGCTTTTGAGTTGGCCTGCTCAACTTATCATCGTAGCTGTGCCCGCCGATGCACGCCGCCTGGCTCTCGCCGGCAAGTCAGATGCGCCGGCGCGCATGACCTGCGCGCGCTTGAAAACCCAGCGGCAATCTGCCGCGAGGCATGCCGCGCCAGCCTCGGCGCACGACCTTCCAGGGGAATGGCACGATTTATGCTGCGATGATGCGAAGCGTGCTTCGTATTGGGGGATGCCATGACGGATTCCGAACTTCGCGCTGATATTCACAGCATCGAGCCGATTCCCGATGCGGACCGGGACTCGACCGGGCCGCAGCAGATGTGGATCTGGGCCGGCGCCAACATCGCGCCGGTGAACTGGGCCCTCGGCGCGCTCGGCATCATCCTCAAGCTTGGCCTGATGGAGACGATCGCGGTCATCGTGCTCGGCAACATCGTCGGCTGCGCGATCTTCGCGACCTTCACGGTGATGGGGCATAAGACCGGCGTCAACCAGATGGTGTTGAGCCGGTCCGCGTTCGGCGTACGCGGCGCCTATCTGCCGAGCATTCTCATGTTCCTGATGACGCTGGGCTGGATCGGGGTCAACACCTACTTCCCGGTCAAGGTCTCGATGGGCATCCTCGGACAGTTCGGCGTTCCCGACACCTGGCCGGTCGAGCTGGTCGTCATTACGCTGGTGATGGCCGTGCAGGTGCTGATCGGAATCTACGGCTTCTATGCAATACGCACCTTCGAAAAGTACACGGTGCCGCCCACCATCGCCGTCATGGTGCTGATGAGCATTTTGGCGTGGACGCGCCCTGGTGTCGTCAACTGGAACCTGACTACCTCGCTCGCTCCCGGTGCGCATCTGGCGATGCTGACACTGCTTACCACCGCGATCGGGGTCGGCTGGGGCATTTCCTGGGTGACCTGGGCCTCCGACTATTCTCGCTTCGTGCCCAGAAGCGTGCCGTCGAAATCCGTGTTCTGGTACAGCTATGTCGGCATGTTCGTGCCGACGGTCTGGCTCGGCATTCTCGGCGCAACCATCGCCTCGACGACCCTGGATACCGACCCTGCCAAGATGGTCAGCGCGGTGTTTGGAGGTCCCGTCAGCATCCTGGTTCTCCTGATGGTGCTGCATGGCCCGATCGCCACCAACATCCTCAACGTCTATTCGGCGACGTTGGCGGCGCTGAGTGCGGGACTGAGATTGTCGCGCTTCTGGCTCACCGTCATCGTCGGCATCGCCGGCTACCTGGTTACGCTGTACTTCATCTTCGCGCCATCTTTCGCGAAAGCGTTCGACAACTGGATGATCAGCCTGTTGCTGTGGATGAGCTCGTGGGCCGGAGTGGTGCTGGCCGACTTCTTCATCAAGAGGAAGAGCAGGATCGACGTCGCCGAGCTTTACCGCTCGCCGCAGACCAGCGCCTATGGTGACATCAACTGGGTCGGCATGGTTGCGTTCTTTGCGGGCCTGGCCGCCGGATGGCTGGTGCAAGACGGCTTGGTCGGCGCGCTTCAGGGGCCGATCTCGATCAACCTGCTCGGCGGCGCCGATCTGAGTTGGCTGTTCGGCATCGGTGTTGCGGGGCTCGTCTATCTCGGGCTCGACAAGCTCGTGACGTCGCCCTCCTCCATCGTTGCGAGCGGCGCAGGGCGATAGCGACCTCGCCAATCCCGCATGCCGCAGCGAACGTGAGGTTCAAGCCTTGCCCGGTTAGACGCTGGCCCACGTCGGCCTGCAGGGCCTAGAGGGCCGCCGCGAGCACCTCGCCCGTCTCGATATGCGGAATCGCCTCGACCAACTTGCGGGTGTAATCGGTCTTCGGATTATCGAACAGCGACCGGCTTTCCCCCTGCTCCACGATGCCGCCATTGCGCAGCACGATGGTGCGGTCGCACAGCATCCGCACCACGTTGAGATCGTGGCTGACGAACAGCAGCGCGATGTCATCGTCGCGCCTGAGGCGATCGAGCAGTTGCAACACCACCGCCTGCACCGAGACGTCGAGCGCAGCGGTCGGCTCGTCCAGCACGAGGAGCCGCGGCCGGCAGGCGACGGCACGGGCAATGCCGACGCGGGCCTTCTGGCCGCCGGAGAGCTGATGGGGGAAACGCGGCAAGAGATCGAGCGGCAGCCCCACGCGCTCGGCGCATTCCTCGACGCGCTTGCGCAGCGCGTCGCCTGCCCGCATGCCATCGAGCCGCATCAGGGGGTGGGCGATGCAGTCGAACGCGGTGAAGCGCGGATTGAGGCTCTCATTCGGGTCCTGAAAGACCATCTGGATGTCCTTGCGCAATGGCGAGCGGTGAAAGTCACGCGACGCCACATGGCCGATCGACTGCCCATCGAACACGATGTCCCCTTCACTCGGGTCGATCAGGCGGCAGATCATGCGCGAGGTCGTACTCTTGCCCGACCCGGATTCGCCGACAAGCCCGACACTCTCGCCCCCGGCCATCGTCATGGAGAAGTCGGCGACCGCCGCAGAGCCCTGGTCGAAACGTTTCGCGAGCTTGCGCACCTCCAGCAACGGCGGCGTCCCGTGTGCGGGCTCCTGCCTGGGCCTGCTGACCACAGTCGCGTAACGCTCCCGCTCCTCCCTGGTCACGAGATCCTCGATCCGGGACGTCGCGGTCGGCGAGGCCGCGACGAGGCGCTTCGTATAGGAATGCTTCGGCGCGCTGAAGAGCGTCCTCGGGCTCGCCTCCTCGACGATGCGGCCGCGCTCCATCACCGCGATGCGGCGGCAATAGCGCGCCGCGAGTCCCAGATCATGCGTGATCAGGATCGTCGCCATGCCGCGTGCGGCGGCGATGTCCGCCAGGAGATCCATCACCACCTTCTGCGTGGTGACGTCGAGACCGGTGGTCGGCTCGTCCGCAATCAGGAGCGCCGGATTGCAGGAGATCGCGATCGCGATCATGACGCGCTGGCACATGCCGCCCGACAGTTCGTGCGGGTAGGCGTTCATTCGCGCTTCTGGATCGCGAATCTGGACCGCGCGCAACAGTTCCAGCGCCTCGGCACGCGCAGCCTCTTTCGAAATGCGCTTGTGCGTGAGGATCGCATCCGCGATCTGCAATCCGATCGCGCGGATCGGATTCAGCGCCGACCGCGGGTTCTGAAAGATCATCGACATCGCGGCGCCCTGGAGCTGACGGAGATCATCGCCGCGGAGCTTCGTCACGTCCCGGCCGCGAAACAGGATCTTGCCGCCGGTGACGCGCCCGGCGGCATCGAGCAGGCGCGTCGTAGCAAAGCCGGTCACCGACTTGCCCGAGCCGCTCTCCCCGACGAGACCGAGCATTTCGCCGGCCTGCACCGTCAGGGTCACGCCGCGCACGGCCTCGACCATGCCGCGCCGCGTCGAGAACGCGACGTGGAGGTCGTCGATCCTGAGCAGTTCCTCGCTCACGTGCGCATACGGGGATCGAGAATATCCCGCATCCCATCCCCGAGGAGATTGAAGCACAGCACGGCCAGCATCAGTGCGAGGCCCGGAAAGGCCACCAGCCACCACCGACCCGTCGAGATGAAGCGCGCACCCTCCGCCACCATGATGCCCCATTCCGGCGTCGGCGGTTTGACGCCAAGGCCGATGAAGGACAGGCCGGCCGCGTTCAATATGGCCCAGCCGAGATTGAGCGAGATCTGCACCGCCATCGCAGGCAGGATGTTCGGCAGCAGGAAACGGAGCACCACCGAGAAATGACTCTCGCCGCAGGCGCGCGCGGCCTCGACCCAGCCGACATTGCGGCGGACGTTCACTTCGGCGCGCGCGAAGCGGATGTAGAAGGGAAGATTGATGATCGCGGTTGCGATCACGATGTTCTCGACGCGGTTGCCGAGGGCCGCGACCATCGCCATTGCCAGCACGAACAACGGAAAGGCCATCATCACGTCGACAAAGCGGCCGACGGTGCGATCGAGCCGGCCACCGGCGTAGCCGCAGAATGAGCCGACGACGGCGCCGATCACGAAGGAGATGCCGACCGCAGACACCGCAATGGCAAGATCAAGCCGCGCCGCGATGATGAGGCGGCTGAACACGTCGCGCCCGAGCTGGTCGGTGCCGGCGAGATGGGCCGCGCTCGGCGGCTGCAACGCTTCGGACACGTTGGAGGCCACGGGATCATAAGGCACGATCCAGGGGCCGAAGATCGCAAGCAGGACGAACAGCGTCACCCCGGCCGCGGCCACCGCCGTGAGCGGATTGCCGCGCAAAATCCAGACCGAATGGCGGAGGGTTGCACTGGTCATCCGATGGAAACCCTGGGATCGGCGATTCCGTAGCAGATATCGACCACGAGGTTGACCAGCACGAACAGGCTCGCCATCAGCAGCACGAAGCCCTGTACCGGCGCATAGTCTGACGAGAGCAGCGCATCGAGTGCATAGGAGGCGACGCCAGGCCAGGAGAACACCTTCTCCACCAGCACATTGGCGCCGAGCATGGTCGAGAACACGATGCCGGCGATGGTGATGACGGGAAGGATCGCATTCCTCAATGCATACGTGACGACCACCTTGCCCCAAGACAATCCGACCGATCGCGCGGTACGTACGAAATCGCTCCCAAGCGACACCAGCATCGAGGCGCGGGTGATCCGCGCGAGCGGCGCGATGACGAACAGGGCCATACTCACTGCCGGCAGAGCCAGCTGCTTGCAGGCCGCCCACCAACCCTCGAAATCTCCAGCCAGCAGGAAATCGATCGAGAGAAAGCCGGTTCGTTGCGGCGGCAGCGAGGTGAACACGTCGATCCGACCGGTCGGATCAGGCGCAAGCCCGAGCAGGTAATAAAAAACGTAGATCAGCAGCAGGCCCGAGACGAAGGTCGGGACGCAGACGCCGAGGGCGCAGAACAGCCGGACGCCATGATCGATGATCGATCCCGGCCGCAGCGCCGCGACCACGCCGAGCGGAACCGCCGCGATCAGCGCGATCAGGAGCGCGGTCAAGGTGAGCTCCAGGGACGCCGGCAGACGCTCGCGCAGGTCCTTCAGTACCGGCTGCCCCGTCATCATGGAGCGGCCAAGATTGCCGCGACCGATGTCGGAGAGATAGAACACGAGCTGCTCCGGCACCGATTTGTTGAGCCCCATCTGTTTGCGAATCTGCTCGATCTCCTCCTTGCCGGCATTGGGGCCCGAGGCGAAGAACACCGCGGGGTCGCCGGGCAACACGCGCATCAGCAGAAAGGTGAAGACCAGCACGCCGAACAGCGCCGGCAGCGACGACAAGAGCCGCCTGCCCGCCCGCACCATCGTTGCACCAAGACCGGTCATCACCATTCAGCGCTCTCGTTGATCACGATGTCACTTCCGGCTGACATCGCGATAGTCCACCTGGCGATGGAACTCGTAGGTGTAGCCTTCGATCGACGGCGCCATGACCGCGTCCTGGTTCGGTTGCCACAGCATGATCTGCGGCATCAGATCGAAGTGCATCGCATTGAGCTTGCGGCCTGCTGCCTCATACTTGGCCTTGTCCGGCTCGAAGCGGGCTTCCTGCGCAATCGCGGCAAGCTCCGGGTTGTTGATCGAGCTGTAATTCCAGCGCTGGGTGCCTGTGTAGAAGTTGCGGTAGAAATAATCAGTCGACGGCAGCCAGGCGACGATGCCCTCCGTGAAGAAAGGCAGCTTCTTCTCGTTGATCTGCGTCGACATCTGCGCGTCCGGCAGCTTCTGAATGTCGACCTTGATGCCGATCTTGGCAAGCGACTCCTTGACAAGGGCAGCCATCGGCTCCGCCGTCGCGGACTGGCCGACATTGAAGCTGAACGTTGTCGAGAAGCCTTCCGGCAGACCGGCCGCCTTCAGATATTCCCTGGCCTTGTCGAGATCCATCTTCACCGGCTGCTGGAACGGATAAATGCCATTCAACGGATTGCCATCCGGCCATGTCGCGCCGAACAGCGGCGCGCCCCGGCCGAACAGGGCAGCCTTGAACATGTCGTCATAGGGCAGCGCGTAAGCGATAGCGCGGCGCACATTCACGTTGTCAAAGGGCGGCAGCTGGTTGTTCATCGAAACGTAGGTGATCGCATTGTATTGCGGCGTCGAGATCACCTTGAGCTTGCCCTTGGCCTCCAGCGACTGCACATCGCTGGCCTGGAGATCGACAACGAGATCGGCATCCCCGCGTTCGACCAGATTGGCGCGGGTTGCCGGTTCCGGAACCGATTGCACGATGACGCGCTTGAAGAAAGCCGGCTTGTTGGCCGAGCCGCGGTTCCAGTTCTCGTCCCGCTTGAGGATCACCTGCTCGCCGGGCTTGAAGTTCTCGACCACGTAGGCGCCGCTGCCTGCGGTGTGCTCCTTCAGCCATGCAGTGGCCCAGGGATCATCCGGCGTCGCGTGTGCCTTGGCGACCTTCGAGTTGATGATCATGGGATAGACCGTGGCCAGGTTCGGCAGCGCGAGCTTGTCGGGCTTGGGCAGCGTCACCTCGATGGTGAGAGGGTCGATCACCTTGAACTGATCGGCCGAGGTCAGCGAGCCCGTCAGCAATTGCGCCTTGCCGAGGATCGGCGCGGTGACGCAGCGATCGAGCGACCATTTCACGTCCTCGGCGGTCACGGGCGAGCCGTCCTGGAATTTTGCGTCCTTGCGCAGACGGAACGTGAGCTTCAAACCGTCGGGGCTGACGTCATAGGATTCGGCCAGCTCGCCGGTGATCGTGTCGAGATCGAACACCCATTTGCCATTGAGCTGCTTGCGGCCAAATGCCACCAGCCGGTCATAGGTGCTCATGCTCAGCGCGAAAGATTCGCGCGTCGAGCCCGGGATGTTTGGATCGAGCGTGTTGACGGAGGCGCCGGTGACATAGCGTAATGTCTCCGCCCTGGTTTGCGCCTGCGACGGCGCGGTGGCGATCGACAACAGCGCAGTGGTGGCGAGAACTGAGGCCGCAGACCTGAAAGACACAAAACGCATTGGTTTTCCTTGAATTTCCGAAGAGGAAGGCCGGCTAGACTGGTCAAGAAAGAAGCAAGTTGCGCGCCAGTCTCACGGCGTGCTGGTGGGGACGCCTCGTCGCGGCGGCGCATGGATGATCATCGCGTTTCCCCGATTTTTCGCGCCGGCCTCGTAACCACGGCCTGCGGCACGTCATAGGCGCAGAGCGAAGTCCAGTGCCGCTCGACATCGGCGCGAAACAGGCCGCGTGTCAGGCCGTTCACGAGCTTTGGAACGGCCGTCGTCATCGCATTGATCGACGATCCAGACGGGCCAAAGCTCATGGTTGAGGCGATGGCGAAGAGATGGATGTCGGAAATCCACGGCGTCTCGCCGGCTACGCGCTCGGTGAAAGCGTAATCGTCGGCGAGGTAGGGAAAGCGGCCGAGCCGATCGTTGCGCTCGCTCTCCGGCGGTTGATAGCGGTCGGCCCAGGTCGCGATGTTGGCAGCGAATGCGGAGAGCTCGCCACGACTGGAAAAGTTCATGTCGATGCCGGTGCCGCAAATGAGGAAATCCGTCGCGATGGCGCCACGCGGCGTCTGCAATTCGATGCCCCTGTCGGTTTCGCGGGCCGTCTCGACCGGTGCGCCCTCGTGCAATGTGAAATTGACGTAGCGCGCGCAGCGATCATAAGTCGGTTGCGGAAAGCCTTCCCGCATTTCGAGGATCGCCCTCATGAAGCGCCAGCGCCATGCATCGTCGAGATCGCTGAGGTGGCGCAGGAAGCCGCGAAAGGTCAGCCAACGATAGGGCTGGATCACCTGGATCTGCGACCGGCGACACAGCAGATGCACCTCTGCCGCGCCCGCCTCCAGCGCGGTCGCCGCATTGTCGAAGGCGGATGCACCGGCACCGATCACGGCCACGCGCTTGCCACGAAGCTTCTCGAAGTCGATGTCGTCGGCGACGGTCGCGACCGAACTCGCCGGCAGATGCGCTAGCTGCTCCGGGACCATCCAATCGCCCATGCCCTCCTGCCCCGTCGCGAGCACGATCTTGCGGGCGTAAAGCGTCCCGATCTCGCCTGCCCGTTTCACGCGCGCGACCAGTAGGCCGTCGGATGCAGGCACGATCTCCAGAAGCTCGGAATTGTTGCGCACGGGCAAGCCGATCGTGCGCCGCAGCCACAGCAGATACTCCGCCCAATGGCAACGTTCGATCAGGCCGAGCTGTTGCCAGCTTTCCTTGCCGAACCGGGCTTCGTGCCAGGACTGGTAGGTGAGGCTCGGGATGTCGAGATCGGGGCCGGTATAATCCTTCGGGCTGCGCAGCGTCGGCATGCGGGCATAGGTTAGCCACGGGCCTTCCTTGCCATCTTCCGACTTGTCGATCAGCAGGATGTTGCTGACGCGCGAGCGCATCAGGCCGAAGCCGATGGCGAGGCCGGACTGGCCCGCGCCGACGATGAGGACATCCAGCGCCGGTCTGCCATCGGGTCCCGTCTTCGGTTCGAGCCATGCGGCATGAGGATGCGCGATCTTCGCGAGATCGGCGCGCACGTTCGTTTCGAGCGTCGTCAGCCCATCACTCATGCCGCGAGCCAGCCTCCGTCAACCACCATCACGGTGCCGGTCGTGAATGAGGATGCATCGCTGGCGAGATGCAGCGCTGTCTGCGCGATCTCCTGCGCCTCGCCAAACCGCTTCATGGCATGGCGGTTGCGCGAGGCCTCACGCACCTCGTCCGAATTGGCGTGACGGGCGAAGCTGCGGCGAAGCATCGGCGTATCGATCGCGCCCGGCGCAATCGCGTTGACGCGAATGCCGTCGGTGGCGAAATCCACCGCCATGGTGCGCGTCAGGCTGACGATGGCGCCCTTGGCGGCGATATAGGCGCTGTTGCCCTTGCCGCCGGCCATCGCGAGCTGCGAAGCCAAGGTGATGATGGAGCCGCTGTTCTGCCGCTGCATGTGAGGCACGGCGGCCCGCGCCCACAGCCAGGTGCCGCCGACATTGGTGCGAAACACCGCGTCCCAGTCGTCCAGGCTCGTCGTCAACACCGTGCCGCCGCAGGAGAAGCCGGCCGCCGTCATCAGGATGTCGAGGCGACCGTGGCGCGCGACGACCTCGCCGACGACGGTCTCGGCGAAACCGGCATCGCCGACGTCGCCGACGTGAGTCGTAGCCTCGCCGACCAGGCTCACCGTCTCCTTTAGGCCGGCGGCATCGCGATCGACCAAGGCAAGGCGCGCGCCCTCCTCCACGAACAGCTTTGCGCTGGCGCGGCCGATCCCCGAGCCTGCTCCCGTGATGATCGCCGTGCGCCCCTGCAGCCGCATCTCAGATCGTCTCCTTGTGCTGCATCCACCAAGCGCTCATCGCGGCCGCCGACTCCGCGCAACCGAACCGGGCGCGCCAGCCGAATTCATCGGCCATCCGCGCAACCGACATCGGCGCACGATCGCCGCCGTGGAGCTTGATCTCGGTTTTCTCTCCCGGCGCTGCGAGCCGGCATTGCAAGCCCCGATGCAGCGCCGCAAACGCCTCACCCCATTGCAGCGCCGACCAGGCTGTCCCGCTGGAGATGTTGTAGAGACGATGGCGTGGCCGTTCAGCCTCGATCAGCTTCGCCACGGCTTCGGCGGCGTCCGGCGCGTAGGTCCAGTCTTTCACTCCGGCATCCGGCAAGATCGCCGGCTCTCCGCGCGCGAAGGCGGCCAGAATCTGGAACTGGAGGCTTGGCGTATCGCGCACCGCCCCGGGCCGCTCCCATGGACCGAATACGGCGCTCAGCCGCACGCTCAGGAAATCGCCGCCAAAGAGCTCGGCATGGCGCGCCACCGATCGCTCGGACGTGAACTTGCTGACGGCGTAGAACGAGACGGGATCGCAAGGCGTCTCCTCGTCCAGGACGTCGAACCTCGTCCCCGATGCGCCATAGGCCGATGCAGACGACAGATTGACGACCCGCCGAACACGATGGCGGATCGCCGCAAGCAGAATGGGAATCTGCGCCATCACGTTGATTTCGAGCACGCGCGCAGTCGATGCCCGCTCGAGCTCCTCCCCAGCCGTAATCGCCGCGCCGAGCACGATCGCATCGTATCCACCGGCAATCAGGCCCTCGATGCCTTCCGCGTCGGTAATGTCGCCCTGGACGACCTTGAGCCGCTCCCGATAATTGGGCAGCGACCGCTGTGCCGCCGGCGCAAGAGGCGCGCAATCATACAGCGTCACGTCATGGTCACGCGCGAGCAGCACCTCGGCGAGATTGAGGCCGATAAAGCCGGTGCCGCCGAAGATGATGATCTTCATCGCGTGCAATCCATCATCACAGCAATTTTGCTCCGAAATTCCGTTCCGGATCCATGTCGGCCACGAGCCTGCCGGTCGGCTTTGCCGCCTCGCCGCCGCTGCGCGCGAGGAACTTTCCGCTGCCCGGCTTCCCGAAACATTTGTTGCCGTCGATGATCATCCGGCCGCGCGAGAGCACCGAAACCGGCCAGCCCTTCAGCTTGCGGCCTGCGAACGGCGTATAGCCGGCGAGATCGTGCATCATCTCGTCGGCGATCGTGACCTCGCGGTCGGGATCCCAAATCGCGATATCGGCGTCGGCTCCGACCGCAATCGAGCCCTTGCGCGGATGCAGATTGTAGATCTTTGCCGGCGCGGTCGCGGTCAACTCGACGAATTTTTCGAGGCCCAGCCGACCCTTCGACACCATCGCATCGAACAGCAGCGGCAGCCGCAGCTCCAGTCCGGGCAGGCCGTTGGCGACCTGCTTGAAATTCGGATTGGGACCGGCGCGCAGCTTGCCTGTCTCGTCGTAGCGATAAGGCGCGTGGTCCGACGAGATGGTCTGGAGATCGCCCAGCGAGAGCGCCTGCCAGAGTGCCTCCTGGTCTGCATGCGTCCGCGGCGGCGGGCTGCACATCCATTTGGCACCTTCCGAACCGGGCTTGTCGAGATCGTCCGCAGTGAGGAACAGATATTGCGGGCAGGTCTCGGCGAAGACCTTGAGGCCTTGCCCGCGCGCGTCGCGGATCACCTTGGCGCCCTCGGCGGTCGAGACGTGGAAGATCATGATCGGCTGGTCAATCAGCGCCGCCATGCCGATCAACCGCGTGAACGCCTCGGCCTCCGAGACGCGGGCGTGGCTGACGGCATGATATTTCGGCAAGGTGTAGCCGCGCGCGAGCAGGCGCTTGACCATCCAGGCGATGATGCCGTGGTTCTCGGCATGGGCGCACAGCATCGCGCCAGACTGGCGCGCGGCGAGGAGGATGTCGAGCAGCGGCTCGTCGTCGACCTTGAGCCTGTCATAGGTCATGAAGATCTTGATCGACGCATGGCCCTGCTTCACCAGCGCCGGGATGTGCTCCTCGACCGCCTCCTTGGTCGCATCCGCGATGATCATGTGAAAGGCGTAGTCGATCACCGCACCCTTCCTAGCCAGGGCATGATAATCCTCGACGACCTGCGTCAGCTTCATGCCGACATGCTGGGCGGCAAACGGGATCACCGTGGTGGTGCCGCCGAAAGCGGCAGAGACCGTCGCGCTCTCGAACGTATCGGCATTCATGATGCCGGCAGCGGACAGCTGCTCGATATGAGCGTGGCTGTCGACACCGCCGGGCAGCACCAGCTTGCCGCGCGCGTCGATCTCGCGTTTGGCCGCGGGCAGGCCCTTGCCGACAGCTGCGATGGTCTCGCCGGAAATTGCGACATCGGCCTCGAACACGTCAGTCGTCGTGGCAACGCGCCCGCCGCGAATGATCAGATCGTAAACTGGTTCAGTCATGAGGCACTCCATGATATGCCTGAAACGAGTGATCGCCATTTTGCAGGAAGACCATCATGTCCCGGCCGCGCATTCTCGTCATCAACCCCAATTCCAATCACAACGTCACGCAAGGGCTGGAGGATGCGCTGAAGCCGCTCGACTTCGAGGGCGGACCGGAAGTGATCTGCCAGACGCTGGCTGACGGCCCCTTCGGGATCGAGAGCCAAGCCGACGTTGACAGCGTCGCGATGCCGCTGCGCCGCCTGGTCGAAAGCGACAACAGCTCGGCCGCCTTCATCATCGCCTGCTACAGCGATCCCGGGCTTCAGGTCTGTCGTGAAGGCACCGACCGTCCCGTGTTCGGCATTGCCGAGTGCGGCGTGCTCACGGCGCTTGCCCGTGCCGAGACCTTTGGCGTCATCGCGATCGCCCAGCGCTCGATCCCGCGACACATGCGTTATCTCAGACAGATGGGGCTGACCGACCGCCTCGCCGGCGAGCGGCCGCTGAACATGAGCGTTGCGGAGACGGCGTCCGGCGAAGGGACGCTCGCCAAGATGATCGAGGTCGGCCGCGCGCTGCGCGACGAGGACGGCGCCCGCGCCATTGTGATGGGCTGCGCCGGTATGGCGCGCCACCGCCGCCCGCTGGAGGACGCGCTGCGCATTCCCGTGATCGATCCGACACAGGCGGCCGTCACCATGGCGCTGGGCACGGTGCAGTTCTCGGCTCACTAGGCGTCCTTCAACTCTTTCTTGTCCTGACGAGCGAGCCATTGCGCATGGCTCTCGCGGACAAGCGCGAACGTATCCCGCTGCGTCGTATAGAGATTGCCGAACATGCGCCCGATCGGCCGGTACGCATCGAAATCGACATACATATTGCCGGCATCGACGAGGCCCTCACGGGCGTGGACCCTGAGCACCTCGCCGATCAACAGCTCGCGATCCGGCGAGAAGTTCAGCACGACGTGGCGCCGGCATTCCAGCGCAAAAGGCGCCGCGGCGAGGCGCGGCACCTTCACGTCCACCGATGAAAGCGTGGCAAGGCCGGTCGCGGCGACCTCGCTGTCGCCGGAGGGAAAATCGATCGCGCAGTCGTTCATTGCCGTCGACAGCGCCTCGTCGACCATGTGAACCACGAACTCGCCGTCGCGATGGATGTTACGGGTCGTGTCCTTTGGCGAATGATCCGGCTTGTGCTGCAGCCCGAGTACGATCAGCGCAGGGCTCTCCGAGAAGACGTTGAAGAAGCTGAAGGGCGCGGCATTGACAGCTCCGTTCTCGTCCAGCGTCGTCACCAGCGCGATCGGCCGCGGCACCACAACGCCGCAGAGCAGCTTGTAGCGGTCACGCGCGTCAAGCTCGCGCAGGGAGATGCCCTTGTCAGCCATCGGCGTCACGTCTCCGGCGGCGGCACCGCGCCGGTCTGGCTGGTGATCAGGCCGTAATGCTCGATGCGGCGATGCCGGGCGAAATCGAAGATCGTGGTCTTGCCGAAGGTGGTGGCATCGAGGTCGCAGGGATGGACCAGGACCTCGTCTTCCTCCGTCTTCGCTTCGGCCACGATCTCGCCGTTGGGATCGACGATCAGGCTGCCGCCGAACAGCGGGTGGCCGTCCTCGATGCCGGCCTTTGCCACCGCGACCACCCAGGTCGCGTTCTGGTAGGCGCCAGCCTGCACCGAGAGGCGATTGTGGAACAGGCGCTTTTCGACGCCCTCTTCGCTCTTCTCGGCATTCACGGATGGCGTGTTGTAGCCGATCAGCACCATCTCCACGCCCTGCAAGCCCATGACGCGATAGGTCTCGGGCCAGCGGCGGTCGTTGCAGATCGCCATGCCGATGATGCCGCCCAGCGTACGCCAGACCTTGAAGCCGAGATCGCCCGGCTCGAAATAGCGCTTCTCCAGATGCTGGTGCGAGCGTTTGGTGTCGTATTCCACATGGCCCGGCAGGTGAACCTTGCGGTATTTGCCGACGATCTTGCCGGACTTGTCGGTGAGAACCGCGGTGTTGAAATGATGGCCGTCCGGCGTCAGCTCCGCATAGCCGAAGTTCATCGCCATTCCGTGCTGCGCGGCACGCTCGAACAGCGGCCTTGTCGCCGCGTTCGGCATCTCCCGCTCGAACCAGACGTCGAACTCGGCCCGGTCCTCGACATACCAGCGCGGGAAGAACGTCGTCAACGCCAATTCGGGATAGACGATCAAGTCGGCGCCTTTGCTCTTGGCCTCGTCCATCAGCGCGATCATGCGCTTGACCACGGCCTCGCGGCTGTCGGCTTTCTGGATCGGGCCCATCTGGGCGGCGGCGACATTGACGATTCGCATCAGCGAGTTCCTGGTGATCTCTCGGGGGAAGCAGCGGCTTCAAGGTTGTTCCGGCGCACGCAGCATAACGTAGCCCAGCGCCGATTTCCCAGCCAAGCAGCTTTCATGCCGTCCGTCCCCATTCGGCGTCCTGCAAAAGCCGCCAGTTGACCTTGTTGCTTGCAGTGCGCGGCAGGGACTCGACGAAGACGACGGCTCGCGGCGCCTTGTAGCTCGCCATCGCGCCCCGCGCCCAGCCAATGATGTCGTCGGGCGATGTCGTTGCGCGCGCGGTCTCGTCCAGAACCACCAGTGCCTTGACGGTCTCGCCGCGGTAGCCGTCCGGCGCCGAGACGATGCAGCATTCCCGGATAGCGCCGTTCTGATACATCGCTGCCTCGACCTCGGCTGGCCAGACCTTGAAGCCGCTGACATTGATCATCCGCTTCAGGCGGTCGACCGCGAAGAAATAGCCTTCGGCATCTCGGTAGCCGAGATCGCCCGTCCGGAGGAACCGCTTGCCGCCAAGATCGATGAAGGCCTCGGCATTCGCCTGGGGTCTATTCCAATATCCTTGCGACACCTGCGGCCCGTGCACGACGATCTCGCCGACGACATTGTCGTCGAGCTCGACCAAGCTCTCGGGATCGATGATCCGCGCATGCGTCTCGTGCACCGCGATGCCGAGGCATTGCCGCTTCGGCGCGGCCATCGGGTTGAGGTGCGTCGGCGACATCGTCTCGGTCATGCCGTAGCCCTCGACGAAATCGAGGCCGAAGCGCCCCTTCAGCCGCTCAGCGACCGCCGTCGGCATCGCCGCGCCGCCGCCGGTCAGCACCTTGAGTTTGGCAAAACATTCGTCGCGAAAGCCGGCGCTGGCGAGCACATCCACGATCATGGTGGGCGCGGCGTTCCAGAACGTCACGCCATGGCTTTCGAACAGGTCCGGGAGCAGATCCTTGTCCCAGCGCGCCATCAAGAGCAGCGTGGCTCCAGTGACGATCGCCGCATTCATCGATCCCTGCATGCCCGCCACGTGGAACAGTGGCATGAACCCGGTCATCACGGCGCTGCGGTCCAGCTTGTACCAGCGCGCTTGCAGGACAGCCGTAAACAGCGCGCTGCGATGCGTATGCATGCACGCTTTGGGCTTGCCCGTGGTGCCAGACGTGTAGGGCAGGATCATGAGATCGTCCGGACCTGCCTCCATTGTACCCGGTTGTAGGCGCCGTTCGATCGCAGAGGACCAGGAATGCCAGCCCGGCAGCGCCGGCATCTCCGACGGGGCTTCGGTCACGCATGACGGCAGCGTATAAGGCGTCGCCAGCGGGACCTCGTCGCGATATTGGGCAACAACCGCATTGCTGATTGCTGTGCCCACGAGGGGAGCGAACACGGAGATCAGCTCGCTTCCAATGATCGCGACCTGAGCGCCGCTATCCGCGGCGAGATAGGCGACCTCGGCCGACTTGTTCATGGGATTGACGGGCACGATTACGGCATCTGCGCGCATCACCGCGTAATAGGCGATGATATATTGCGGCGAGTTCTGAAGTGCGATCATGACGCGATCGCCGCGCTTCACGCCGCAGGCGCGCTGCAGGAAGCCGGCCATGGCATCGACGCGGTCGCGCAGCTCGGCGTAGCCCATGCCAGCGCCGTAAAACACCGTCGCCGGATGCGACGGGCGTTCGCGTGCAGCACGCGCCAGCGCGTCGTAAAGCGTTCCCTCCGGCATCGCAAGATGCCAGGGCTCATCCGCCGGCCAGGCCGGCGAAGGGCGGAGTGTTGTTTGGTCCGCGCTCACCCGTGCTCCTCGTCGGCAGTATCGAGGCCGTGGTCAAGCGCGTCCAGAAGATGGTCAGCCTCGCGCTCGGAAATGACCAGCGGCGGCGCCAGGAACAGCGAGGTCTGCTCGCCGCTGGTGCCGATCACCGCACCGGCTTCCAGCGCCCGCTCCGCGACGCGCGAGGCGATCGGCACCTCCGTGGTGTCGGCATGCCAGGTGCGCCAATCCGGCCCGTGCAGCTCCACCGTCCAGTGCAGCCCCTGCCCCGCGACGCGCTGCACGCTCGGATGCTTCTGCGCGATCGCGAGCAGGCGGCGGATGAACAGCTTCTCGAGCTGCTGCACACGCTCCAGAATCCCGTCCTCGGTGACAACCTTCAGATAGGCGCTGACGGCCGCCATGCTGATGGGATGACCGCGCAGCGTGCCGTAGTTCTGCCAGCTCGTCCCCTTGAGCCGCTCGACGATGTCCTTGGACACCACGACCGCCGCCACCGCCGCCGCGCCGCCGCCGAGCGACTTGCCCAGCGTGACGATGTCCGGGCGGCTTTTCGCCCCCTGGAATGCGAACCAGCGGCCCGCGCGCCCCGCGCCGGTCACGACCTCGTCCGCGATCCAGTAGGAGCCCGCCTGCCGCGCGCAGCGCGCCACTTCGTCCTGATATTCGCCGTCGTAATAGATGCCGCCCTGGGTGTAGTCGATGATGGTTGCCGCCGTGTCCGAGAGCAGCCGCGTGGCATCCGCGAGATACTCAGCTGGCGGCGTATTGTTGGCCGGTGCACCGTAGATCGCGCCATCCGGCGCCGGCAGGATCCGCACCGGCGCCATCGGCGCCGGCAGCTTCGAACCACCGGCATGCACCGCGAGCCCGCCATGCCATTGCGGCTGCACCGTCATGCTGCGCGACAGGCCGGTGATGCCGTGATAGGCACGTTCGCGCGTCGCCAATGCGGACCGCTGCGTCAGCGCCTGACAGAGCGACAGCGCCATGTCGTTGGCCTCGCTGCCGCTGATGCAGAAGCGCACCGCGCCGACCCAGTCCTCCTCGCCTTTGAAAGCGGTCGCCATCAGATCGTCCGCGGCCTGTTCGCGGCCCACCCAGGTCCAGCCCTCGTTGACGACGGGCGTATCCGCCGCGCGGCGGATCGCCTCCACCATTGCGGGGTGGCGATGGCCGAGACCGCCGCCGGTGTTGCTGCCGTCGATCAGCTTGCGGCCATCGGACAGGTGGAAGTAGACGCCCTCGCCGCCGACCACGGCCATCGGCGCGGCGTCGCCCGCATTCAGCCCGGTTCGCAACAATCTGCTCATCGCAATCCCCTCACTCTACAGCTGCAGCGCCATAACCGCCGCCGCCGCACATCTCGATCGTGACGAGATCATCTTGCTGCAACACCAGGTTCGACTTGCCGTCGATCGCGACGTTCGCGCCATGCCTGACCAGCGAGATACGACAAGCCTTGCCGGCCTCGCCGCCCTGCATGCCCCACGGCGGAAGCACCATCCGTTCGATGCAGGTCGTCAGGTGCATCGAGGGTGCGAGGATGCGATAGGTCCGAACCGAACCGTCGCCGCCGCGATACGCTCCCGCTCCGCCGGAGTTCCGGCGGATAGCCTGCTGCTCGAGGCGGATCGCGTAATTCGCCTCGATCACCTCGACCGGCGTGTTCGACGTGTTGGAAAGATGTACACGGGTCGCGGACGTTCCGTCCCGATCGTGACGGGCGCCTTCGCCGCCGCCATGGACCTCGTAAAGCATCTTCCAGGCGCCGTTCGGCCGCGGCTCGGCGAAGAACAGAACACCTGCCGTGGTGGCGCCGCCGGCCGACAGGCGCTCGGGAATGGTGTCCTGCATCGCACGGAAGATCGCGTCGACGATACGCATGGACGTCTCATGGTTGCCTGCGGCAACCGATGCGGTCCAGCCCGGCTCGAGGATCGAGCCCGGGCGCGTGATGATGGTCAGTGGTCGCAGCGCGCCGGCATTCTGCTGCATGTCCCGTCCGCTCATGATGCGCGCGGCATAGGCCACCGCAGAGCGCGCCATGAACGGCGTCGTGTTGCAGAAATTGGACACCCGGTCGCAGCTTCCGGAGAGGTCGAAGGTCGCTTCGTCGCCGCGAATGGTGATCTTCACATGGATGCGCGCCGGCGCGTTGTTGTCGCTGCCGTCGTCGAGGTGGTCCTCGCCCTCATAGACGCCGTCCGGAAGGCTGCGAAGCGCCTCGCGCATCTCGATTTCGGACAGATCGTGCAGGCGCAACTGCGCCGCGATGAAGACCACCTTGCCGTGTTCGCGGCACAGCTCAAGGATGCGCTTCTCACCGGCTTTGGTCGCGGCGATTTGCGCCAGGAGATCGCCCTCGCAGGATTCGGCATCGCGAACATTGGCCTTCAGCAGTTGCACGATCGCCGTGTTGATGCCGGCCGCAGTCGCGATCAGCACCGGCGGAATCCGCATCGCCTCCTGGAAGGTGTCGATCGCCTTGGCAAAATAGCTGCCGGGCCAGGTGCCGCCGATGTCCGGCCAGTGCGCCAGGCTGACCGCGAACGCCACGATCTCGTCCTCGAAGAAGACGGGCCGCACGACCTTGACGTCGTTGAGATGATTGCCGCCGAGCGCGCCGACATTGTAGATCAGCACATCCCCGTCGTTCAGGCGCTCGCGTGGCATCACCTTCAGCAATTCGAGGATGGTGTAGGCCATCGCGCCGAGATGGATCGGAATGTCGCGGCCCTGCCCAACCAAGCCCCCATGACCATCGGTGATCGCCGACGACAGGTCCCCAGCCTCGCGCAACAGCGGCGACCGCGCCGAACGCGTCATGACAAGGCTCATCTCCTCGGCCGCGGCGGAGAGCCCGTGCCTGATGACCTCGACGATAAACGGGTCGAGCTTCATGCCGACCTCCGCGTCAGGAACAGGTTGCCTGACAGATCAGGTCTTGCCTGCCAGTCTGGTGGCAAAACGACGGTCGACCACGCGTCCTCGATGATCGCAGGGCCATTGACGACGTCGGTCAGCAAAGTGCGGTCGATGATTGCCGTCTCGGTCTCATGCAGACCGTCGAATGAGCAGGTGCGCTTGCCTGACGATACCGCCCTCACTGCAGCCGCCGGAGGGCTCACGACCGTCGTAGACGGACGACGGGCCTGGACACGCACGGATTCGATCACACAGGGTTCGTCGGTTGCATAACCGAACAGCTCGTGATGCCGCGTCAGGAAGTCCTGCTCGAGCTTGGCGACGTCCAGCGGCACGGCGAAGGGAATAGGAATGGCATCGTTCTGCGCCGCATAGCGCATCAGCGCCACCAGCTCGACCTGAATCTCCGCCCTCGCAACGCCATTGGCAAGCAGCGGCGCGGACGCATCGGCCATCAAGGTTCCGATCCGCTCCGATACGCGTGCGAGATCGATACCGTCGAGGGCGGCGCGAAGAGTCTGCTGCTGGAGGAAGCTGAAATCGGCCGTGAGGCAGCCCAGCGCCGAGAACGCGCTCGATGCGCTGGGCACGACGACCTCTGTGATTCCATAGAGATCGGCAAGGCCCGCAGCATGCATCGGGCCGCCGCCGCCGAAGGCAAGCAGCGTACAGTCGCGCCCGTCGATGCCGCGCTCGACCGTGACGCGGCGGAGCGCGCGGGCCATGGTCGCATTCGCGACCTTGATGATTCCTAGCGCCGTTTCGGTGAGGTCGAGTTCGAGCGCGCGCGCGACCGGTTCGATCACGCGCTTCGCGGCCTCGATGTCGAGGCCGATACGGTCGCCGAGTTTCGTCTCGGGATTGAGATAGCCGAGCACGGCATTGGCATCGGTGATCGTCGGCTCACGACCGCCGCGGCCATAGCACGCCGGTCCCGGCTCGGAGCCGGCACTCTGCGGGCCGACCGTGAGGCCGCCGGGGCCGCTGCGGACGATTGATCCACCGCCCGCGCCGATCGAATGCACCGCGAGCATCGGCTGGCGCAACGGCTTGTCGCCCAGCATGCGACCGTCCGTCATCTCGGCCTGGCCGTCCACGATCAGGCAAACATCCGTCGTGGTGCCGCCCATGTCGAAGGTCAGCATGCGCGAGGCGCCGAGCTGGCGCGCGATGGCGACGGAAGCGGAGACGCCGGCCGCAGGCCCCGACATCGCCATCACCAGCGGCCGGCGTTTCACCGCCGAAATCGGGATCATGGCGCCGGCGGAATGAAACACCTGGAGGCCGGGGCCGATCGGCAGCCGCTGCTCCAGCTCGCTGAGATATTCCACCGCGATCGGCATCGCGGCCGCGTTGAACACGGTTGCCGAGGTCCGCTCATATTCGCGCGCCTCGGGATTGACCTCGTGCGACAGCGAGACATGTGCGACGACTTCCTTGAGTCGCTCGCCGAGCATTTTTTCGTGCACCGGATTGGCATAGGCGTGAAGCAAGGCCACGGCGACGCTCTGCACGCCGGTACGCTTGAGCCAGGCCACCAGACGCTCGATCTCCGCTTCCTCCAGCGCTTTCAGCACCCGGCCCTCGTGGTCGAGGCGTTCGGCGAGCCCAAAGCATCGTTCCGGCGGCACCAGGGGCGGCGATTTCGGCGGGATAGCGAGGCGATAGAGATCGCGGCGGCGGTAGCGCGCGATCTCCAGCACGTCGGCAAAACCCGCGGTCGCGACCAGCGCCACCTTCGGCAACCGGCCCTCGACGATAGCGTTGGTGACACGCGTGGTGCCGTGAACGAAGCGTTTGACCTCGCTCTTGCGCAGGCCAACCGCGTCGATGGCCTCCAGCATCGCCTGAACGGGTGCGTCGGGCCGCGACGGCACCTTGGCGGTCCGCACTTCCGCGGAATCGCTCCGGATCGCGACGATGTCGGTGAAGGTGCCACCGATATCAGTGCCGACCTCCCAGTGATTGCCGGAATCGCTCATCTGCACAGTCAGCTACGCGTCCGGTCCAGACCAGACGCCGGTTGCTTCCGACCCATCGCAAAGTCCAATGCCAAACCGAGAGCGCTCATTATGCATCCCCTGTCATGCCACCGACCGGAAGCGTGCGACAGAGCGATAGGCGGGGGATAGAGCCAGAGTTGTCCCAATCCGCTAGACCAGCACGCGACGTTAGCCGCGCGCCGCGCCGGCTGCTGCACGTTTTGATGCAGCGCTGCCCGCGGCGACGGCAGGCGAGCGCGGACCGGTCCACGCGGGAAAAGTGCAGCGTGCCAGAGATTTCTCCGCGCAAATCGCGGGATCCGCTGCCGCGCAATCCGAACGCGTCAAATCCTCTGTCTAATTTGCAGGCGACCGACCGGCCCGGCGGGATGTTCGCCTGCCCCGGAGCTATGCATGGCGATCGGCTCAGCCTCTCTTTATTGCAGCAGCAAGGGAAGAGATTGGCGGTTTGGATGGTGCATTGCGCGAGTCGCTGCCGATGCAAGCCACCACTCTCGCAAGCAGCGGCGAGGCGTCCTCGACGCGCAGACGTCCGTAGCCGAACACGAGGCCCTGTCGCGTCGGTTGCTCCAGAAAATTCTGCGAGAGCGGCTGGACGTGGATGCCGGCCTGTTTCACGGCAGCCGCCGCTTCGCGATCACTCATCCGCGCTTGCATCGCCTCGGTGAAAAGCGCGACGAGATGCAGCCCGGTGACGGCGGAGGACACGATCAGATCATCCGGCGCCTGGGCCGTGATCGCCTCGATCAGAGCCTTTCGCCTGCTCGCATAGACCCGGCGCATCGCACGGAGATGTCGCAGCAGGTGCCCTTCCCGCATGAACTCGGCCAAAGCGAGCTGTCCGATGCCGGAAGTGTGCACGTCGATCCGCGCGCGACCCTTGGAAAATCCGGCGATGAAATGCCTGTTGGCGACCATGTAGCCGAGCCGCAGATTAGGCATCATCATCTTGGAGAAGGTGCCGAAATAGATCACCCGTCCCTCGCGATCGAGCGAACGCAAAGAGGCGATCATGCTGTCCTGATGTCTGAATTCCGAATTGTAGTCGTCCTCGATCACCCAGACGTCGTTCCTGCTGGCCCAGTCGAGCAACTCGAGACGCCGCTCCAGGCCCATGCTGACGCCGAGCGGATATTGGTGCGACGGCGTGACCACGATCAGCTTCGCGCGCGGTGCACGCCCGATGCCCTCCGAAACGACGAGGCCCTTGTCATCGACGGGAATTGGAACGAGCTTCGCGCCGGCTGCCGTCAGTGCCCCTCGGGCCTCGATGAAGCCGGGCTCCTCGACCCAGACCTCGTCTCCGGGATCGAGGATCATCCGGCTGCAGAAATCCAGCGCACCCGACGTACCGGGCGTGACAACGACCTCTTCCGGCGAGCAGACCAGCCCTCGCACCGAGCCGAGAAAATTCGCGATCTCGCTCCGCAGCCGCGGGTGACCTTCGGCAGGAAGGTCGAGGCACTCCTGTTCCCTCGGATTTTGCCAAGTCTGGCGCAGCAGGCGTGACCATTCCTTGAAGGGAAATGTCGAGATGTCGGGCGCGCCAGGCGCGAACACGGACGGCCAATTGGTCTCGTAATCCAGACCAAGCAGCGATCGCCAGCGCTTCGACATATTGGCGGGCCCAGCCCAGGGCGACGCAGTAGGCGGCGGTTCTGCACACGGCATCGCGACGGACGCCACCAGCACGCTGCCGCGTGGCGTCGATTCCAGATACCCCTCGGCGTAAAGCAGATCCCACGCGGTCAGCACCACCGTGCGCGAGCAGCCCAATTCCCGCGCGATCTCCCGCGAGCCCAGGAACTGCGTTCCAGCCGGAAAGACACCGCGTAAAATGCAGCCGCGGATGTGGGCCGCAATCTGCAAATGCAGTGGCACGCCCGACGTCCGGTCGATATGCATTCCTGCAAGGGATACTCGCTTGCCCGGGTGACGATCTCTGTCCATCGCGTGGAGACTGCTGTTGGAACGGCCGGCGATGGCCGCCAGCGTTCCCTCAGGATGGGCCAGAAGCGGATCCGGGTCCAGCCTTGACGGAAGCAGTCACTCCCATGATGGGCGTGGCCGAACTAATGATCAGATTGTACTTCGGCGCAGATTGCGGATGCACCACCACAAGTGAGAATGTCCGTGCACCGGACTCAAGACGCGACGATTGAAGGACACGCTAAAGAATCTTCTGAATTGATCGCAACGTAAATTGAAGCGCTACCACTTCGAGACGCCGTCGACGCGGTCCCGTTCGAGTTCATGCCGCAGTACACCTTTGGCGCCGAAGTGTCCGGCCGGATCGGCGAGCGCGGATGAATCCGTCGGGCTCTCTACCGGCCTCTGCAGCTCGGCCGATCGTGGCGATAACCTCGCGCGGTGAGAGGTAGGGCGCACAACCAGGAAGACCCGATTTTGCGTGGCTTTCTCGAAGCCGCTTTATTATGGATTATGGCGGAGAGGGAGGAATTCTCATCCTCACTAGTCGCAAGGCCGATCGCTTCGGACGAGCGCGAGCTTGCCAAGGATCACCTTAAGCAGAATGTCCTCACGAAGCGGATCTACCTCAACGCACCGGCTTCTGCGACCTACGACCATTAAAAGCGTCGCACGAGACCCGGTTTGTTCTGCCTAGGAATTTAAAAAAGCCCTTGCGGCCAATATCTTAGGGTGGTTGGCGCACCAGGGCTCGAACCTGGGACCCGCTGATTAAGAGACAGCGACGGGGTGAGAGCAATCAATGACTTACCGGTCGCACCGCTGGGCTTAACCGACCGACAATGGGCATTCGTCGCACGAGATCAAAGAGCGCTCACTCGAAATCTTCGGGGACGAAAAGCCGGACACGTTGAGCGAAAGGTCGGGATCGGGCTTCGGCCATTCATTGATGCGGCGCGCCGCTTCGAGGCGGAGACAATTATGCTGGCGCAGCAAACCCCATCAAGGGGTATTCACTGTAGCTCAGAACGACCGTAGGAACGGGCTGCGGCGTTGGTGCCGCAAGCAGCACAAACCTAGCAAAGACGCGCCGCGCTCGGTCCCAACTGCGCTTGCTGAGCGGCAGCACGCCGAACGCGCCGCTCGTACTCGCGGCCGACCATGAAACCGGTAATGTTCTGCAGGAACAGCAGCGGCGTACGATTCGTGTCGCAGAGCTGAATGAAATGGGCGCCCTTCAATGCGCTATCGCTGAACAAGACACTCCCAGATGTAGCCGCTGCCGCCATGGATCTGCACCGCCTTGATCAGGTGGAACGCTTGGTCCGGCCACCATTCCTCACGGTCCATTCAGCGAACCGCGCCGGTACCGCTCTTAGTCCCTGTAACGCGAACCCTTTGCGTCCAATGCGCGCCGATAAGCTTCGAACGAATCTTGCCCAAAGGCAGTCTTCTCGTCGAAGCCCTTCGCAACCTCGCTCTGCAGCTGACGCGTCGTACGGCGCAGAATCTCTTCGGGCAAAGGCCGCCAGCCTTTCCCGAACGTTGCAGCTGCGAGCTGCACCTCGCATGCGCGTTGCAAGACCGTCATGCGGAACAGCGCCTCCGCAGCAGTCCTTCCGCAGGTTAGTAGCCCATGATGTCTCAGGATCATGTAGTTCTTGTTGCCGAGCGATTTGACGAGGCGCTCGCGCTCGCCCAGATCCGTCGAAATGCCCTCGAAATCGTGATATGCGATTTGCTCGTAAAGCATCGCGCCGTAGAAGCTGTGATGCGAGAGCCCCTCATCCGTGCAAGCAACGGCCACACCGGCTGTCGTGTGCGTGTGGGCGATGAAATGGGCGTCATCGCGCGCGGCATGAACCGAAGAGTGGATCGTGAACCCCGGCGCATTGACACGACCCGGAACGTCCACAACTTTATTCCCATCAAGATCGATCTTGATGAGATTGGAAGCCGTGACTTCGTTGTACGCCAGCCCGAACGAATTGATCAGAAAGTGCTTCTCGGGACCCGGGACGCGAGCCGTGATGTGATTGTAGATGTGTTCGCACCAGCCTAGATCAAAAAACACATGATACAGCGCAGCGAGGTCCTCACGGACCAGCCGCTCTCCGGCGGCCAGAGCGTTCTGGCTGACTTCTCCAGGGGAAGTTTGGACGTTCATGCGATCCTCCGAACAAGATTATTGCTGGCCGGCACCTCAGTTGAGCAGATCCGGCTGTTCTTTTATGACCTTCGAATACAGGGTCTGGAATTGCACCACCCTGCTTAGGCGGGAAGTTCGTTGACCTTGCGCGACTATAATCATCTCGCCGATCCATTCCTGATGGTCGGAATAAACCAGGCAAGCATAGGCTGTGCTTCAGTAGCGCCCCGCGGGCCGCAATTTATCCTCCTACACTCGCTTGCCGAGTTTTGCATGCGCCCTGCGGCGATATCGACCGCATCATGAGGGGCTCAGAAGACAAACGCAGCCAAGCGGCCCACCACGGCGACCGATAAGGCTACGATAACGACGAGAAGTTGTCCAAACTGGACCTCTTCCATGTCGATGTCCGGCATCGTGATCATTGCGTATGCGATCATGTGGCAATTTTCCATGGCAGTCCCTCTCCCAGCTATTGTTCTGCCGTCTTCCGGGCAGTACCAACCCGCTCGAAGCGGATCGCTCGAGGGGCGACTCTTCGCCTAACACGCGCGGATCAGGCCGCCCTGCTTTCAAGCTCCGTCTGATGAGATGCCGCAATCGTTCCGACGCACACTCCGAAGCCGATGGATGCAAAACCCTCACGAGTGCAGCGCCCCTCAAATCGGATCTCGTCACCGTCGTGTAGAAAGCCGCGACGCTCTCCGTTGGGAAGCGTAATGGGGCGGGTTCCGGCAGAAGTTAATTCGAGCATGCTGCTCAATTCAGCGTCGGTAGGTCCGGAGATCGTGCCGGTGCCGATCAGGTCCCCCGGCAGAAGGTTGCATCCATTGATCGTGTGGTGCGCAACCATCTGCGCCGGCGTCCAATATAGATATTTGGCGTTCGAGCTGAGAATTTCGACCGGAACGTCCCTTGCGGCCCGCATCTTTTCGGTCGTGAGAAAAACCTTCAGGCTTATGTCCAGCCCGCCACTTTTCTGATCATCGTCGTCGAGCAGATATTTCAACGGCTGGGGGTCCCCGTGAGGACGAACCATCGCCGGAATGCGGAATGGCGCCAATGCGTCCGCAGTGACAACCCACGGCGAGACAGACGTTGCGAAACTCTTGCTGAGGAATGGTCCGAGTGGGTACATCTCCCAGCGCTGGACGTCCCTCGCCGACCAATCGTTGAGAAGTGAATAGCCGACAATCTGTTCGCTTGCGCGCGCAACCGGGATCGGACTTCCGAGCTCGTTGCCGCCGCTGAGATAGAAACCCATCTCCAATTCGAAATCGAGCCGGTCGCACGGACCGAAGCCAGGACTGCCTCCGTCGACCGACGGCGGCCGCTGTCCAATCGGTCGGCGAACAACACCCTGCCCGACTTGCACCGAAGACGCCCGTCCGTGATAGGCAATCGGCACCCATTTGTAGTTGGCGGGCAGCGGATTCTCAGGCGTGAGAAGTGCGCCCGCCGCCTTCGCGTGATGTATGCCGGCATAAAAATCCGTGTAGTTCGGCACCGCGGTCGGACGATACATCGTGCAGGCGCCCATTGGGGCCAGCAGGTCCGACGCCCGGTGGCGCGCAGCCTCACCGCTTGAACCCGCGTCAAGCGCGGCACTGATTGCCTTTCGTAAGGTGCGCAACGCGCGAGGTCCCAACGCAAACAGCGAGTTGAGCGAGGAGTCGGCGACGGTCCACTCGGGAATTTCTGCCGGGAGGAGACCGGCCCTGTGCGCCGCATGAAGATCGAGGATCTGGTCGCCGATCCCAATCCCCGCGGATCGCTTTCCGTCCTTGCCACGGCTGAAGACACCGAGCGGCAGGTTCTGGATGGGGAAGTCGCCGGAGGGATCGTTGGCGGACGACACAAAACTGCGGCGCGCCGGATCGTGGGTCTCGTCGATGTTGGCGTTCATCGTGCAACTCCCGCCAGCGCGTTGTTGCCTTCAGAGAGGCCGATGCCGATCTCCGATTGCACAAACTGAGCATCAAACGCGCGCCGCTCGGCCGCGGCACGGGCAGTTCGGTCACTCAGCGAACCGAGCCAAATCACCAGAAATGCCAGGGGCATCGAGAAGAGCGCCGGTTATCGTATGGAAACAACGGCGCCGCGAAATGGAACACCGCGACCCAGACTGTTTTGCTCAGCACGACAAACACGAGTGAGCTGAATAGGCCGACTAGGCCGCCGGCAACCGCGCCGCGCGTAGTAGTACCGCGCCAGAGGATCGCCATCGCCAGCACAGGAAAATTGCAGCTTGCCGCGACCGAAAGCGCCAGCCCCGCCATGAACGCGACATTCTGGTTCTCGAAAATGATGGCAAGGCCAACCGCGACGATGCCGATTGCGACCGCGGCGATCTTAGCAACCATGACCTCACGTGCCTCCGGCGCGTCACCCTTCGCAATCACCTGCCCATAAATATCGTGGCTCACCGCGGAGGCGCCGGCGAGCGTCAATCCGGCTACCACGGCGAGTATGGTGGCAAACGCGACGGCAGAGATAAACCCAAGCAGGATTGGTCCGCCGAGAGCGCCCGCCAGGTGCACCGCCGCCATATTGGGACCGCCGATCAGATCGGTAATCTTGTTGAATTGACCGCCCGCGCCGACGTTGAAGAAACTCGCGTCCGGCATAAGGACCACCATCGCGGCAAAGCCGAACAGCGGGATGACCAGGCAGAAATAAGCCACGCAAGTCGTCGCGTAGAAAACCGACTTCCTTGCGCCTGCGGAATCGCTGACGGTGAAGAACCGCATCAGGATATGCGGCAATCCCGCGGTACCGAACACCAGCGCGAGTCCAAGCGAGATCGCGGAAACCGGCTCAGCGAACAGCCCACCGGGAGAGAGAACTGCGGCCCCCTTGGGGTGCACCCGGCTCGCCTCGGCAAATAGACGTCCAAGACTGAAATCGAAGCGCCACAGCACCACCAGCGCCATCAATGTGCCGCCGATCAGCAGCAGCAGCGCCTTGGTGATCTGAACCCAGGTGGTAGCCTGCATGCCGCCGACAGCGACATAGACGATCATCAGAAGTCCGACGCCAACGACTGCGAACAGATAGTTCACGCCGAACAGAAGCTGAATAACCTTGCCGGCGCCGATCATCTGCGCGATCAGGTAAAACAGCACGACCACGAGACTGCCCGTGGCGGCAACCAACCGGACTGAGGTCCGATCAAGGCGAAACGACGCTGCGTCGGCGAACGTGTAACTGCCGAGGTTACGCAATCGCTCCGACATCATGAACAGCACGATGGGCCAACCCGTCAAGAAGCCTAACGCATAGACGAGGCCATCAAAGCCGGTCGCATAGATCAGCGCCGAGATACCAAGGAAAGCCGCGGCCGAGAGGAAATCCCCCGCAATCGCCAGGCCGTTCTGGAGCGGCGTGATCTCATGTCCCGCCGTATAGAAGTCGGCCTTCGATTTGGTTCGACCAGCCGATCGATAGGTAATGAGGAGCGTGACGGCGACGATCAACAGGAACATGCCGATGGCAATCCAATTGAGATCCCGCCCCGCTACAACAGCGGTCGCCTGCGCATGTGCGGAAAAGGAAACTGTCGCCGCGATGGCCGCCAGTAGAATTCGCATCATCATCGGCCACACTCCCGGCGAACGAGCTGTGTCAGGCCGTCGAAGTACGTGTTGGAACGGCGTACATAGTAACCAGTCAGGGCGACGACCATGGCGATCATGCCAAGCGCGATCGACATGCCCAACGGAACGGCTCCGCCTGCCATGCTCTTCCCGAGCGCTGACGACGCCGCTGAGATCAGCCCGATGAAGCCGAAGAACATTAGCAACGTGACGATCGAGAGCCCCCACCGCAACCGTGCCCGTGCGGCGGTCAGCTCACGAAAAGATGGATTAGACAGAATTTTTCGCATTTGTTCCGAAGACAGCGACAACGACATGATTTTCTCCCGCATTTTTTTTGCTAGTTGGCTGCGGCGCAGCTAGGACGCCTGCTTCAGGACATCGTCACTATCGGGCGGGGCGGATGCTTCTATCGACGACGAGGGTCGCGGCGGAATGTTCGTCAACAGCACGCCCGAATTGGTAAGGGCAGCAATCTCCTGATCGGAGTAGCCGTATTCCTTCATCACTTCGACGTTGTGTTCGCCGCGAAAGGCAGCTTCGCGCGCAGCGGCCAGCGGCGTCTTTGAGAAGTGCCAGGGCTTGCCGGGGATTCTGACAGCTTTGCCGCGGCGGTCGGTAACCTCTTCTATCGCGCCCCACCATTTGACCCACTCCGAACCGGCGAAGTCCTTGACCGAGCGGACCACGCCAAACGCCAGCTTCACCTCGTCGAGCTGGGCATCGAGTTCGCCGGCCGTGGCAAAGGAAAGAATCCACTGCTGGATGATCTGGTAAAGGGCGGTGAGATTCTTCCGGCGCGCCGCCGGCGTGGCGAATCTGGGATCTGAAGCGAGATCGGGGCGACGCATCGCCGCGATGTAATTCGGAAACGTCAGACTGCTGACGACACTGGTCGCGATTGTGATGACGTCACCGTAGCTTGTCTTGAAGAACGGCGAGTCAGCAGGTCCGAGCGCCGCCGGTTCGGCGCCGAGATCCACGTCGGAGAGATCGGCGTGCACCCGCTCATTGACGGCAAGCATGGTGGCGGCCATCGCAATATCGACATATTGGCCCTCGCCTGTTTGGTCGCGGTGATGCAGTGCTGCCAGAATGCCGATGATCGCTTCGAGGCCCGTATAGACGTCAGCATGCGAATAGGCATCGTGCCGCTTGACCGTGAGATCCTCGCCGAGATGGTCGATCATCCCGCCGACAAAGCCGGATTCGGCATGGACGGTCGGCGCGTAGGCGCTGCGGTGTGACAGCGCGCTGCCTTGGCCGTAGCCGCTGATTGAGGCGTAAATCACTTTCGGGTTGCGCGCGGCGACGGATTCATAATCGAGGCCGAAGAATTTCAATGTGCCGGCGCGAAAATTCTCAACGATGATGTCGGCGCTGTCGCACATCTTGCGCACGACTTCTCTTCCTTCGGGGAAGTTAAGGTCGATGCTGATGTTCCGTTTCCCGACGTTCTGTTGGATATAGTAGTAGGACATGCTCGCGGTCTCGTCGCCAGGCAGTGCGTATCGAGAGATGTCTCCGCGCGGCGGCTCGATCTTGATCACGTCGGCGCCGAGGTCCGACAGGGCCCTGGTGCAGTGGGGACCAGCAAGGACGCGCGAGAAGTCGACGACCTTGATTCCGGCAAGGGGTGTACGATTTGTCATGACAACGTCCCTCAGCGGCCCGAGAAAATGGCGTGACCAGGCCCGGACTCGCGGAAGGCCTTGAGGCCGACGACGAGATCGTTGCTCTGGAAGATTGGACGCTGCGCGTCAGACATTGCGCGGTCGGCTTTCACGACGGTCTCGTCCATGTATTCCCGGATCAGCCGTTTGGTGGCGCCATGCGCCACTGTCGGGCCCACCGCAAGCTCGAGCGCGAGGATCCGCGTCGTTTCTTCAAGCTGGGCTTCGGGCACGACGCGATTGACGATATTCCAGCGCTCCAGCGTCGCCGCATCATAGCGACGCCCGAACAGAGCCATCTCCTTGGCCCGCGCCACGCCGGCGCGCGATGCCACACGTTGTATGGCGCCCATCAGCGGATGCAGGCCCAGCGTCACTTCGACCATGCCGGCCTTCGCGGAGTCCGCGGCAACGATGATGTCGCAGGCCAGCGCCAGCTCGAATCCGCCACCGAGGGCCAATCCGTGCATGCTCGCGATGATCGGCACCGGGACCTGTTCGAGCGCATCCAGGCAGGCGCACACATCAATTTCGGGCAGCCGTTCGCCGCGATTGTCGAATAGTTCTATTTCAGCACCGGCGGAGAAGTGTCGCAACCCGCTGCGAAGGATAATGGCGCGCGCGCCTTCCTTGTGAGCCTTTTCGACTGCGTCCAGGAGCGCAGTCAGCAGCGGCTTTGCCACGAGATTATAGGGGGCGAAAGTCATCGTCAGGGTAACGAGATCGCCCTCCCGACTGACGGTAACCAACTCGTTTGGTGTGGTCATTGAATTCCTCCGGATTTTTTTTGAGTCAGTCGTTGGGTTCGATAATGGAACGGTACCTGAAAAACTCATACGGTCAATATAAAAAAGATATTATTGGATTTATCTTGTATTCCTCCGAATCCTTGTGAAAATGGGCAGGATGCCCCAGGACGCGACCAGCCTTACCGTTTCAGCCTATGTTCGACTTCGCTCGGACATCTTGGCCGGCCGCTTGCCGGCCGACGGAAAGCTGAAAATTCAAGATCTGGCTCAATATCTTGGGGTCAGCCCGAGCGTTGTACGGGAGGCTCTTTCGCGTCTCTCCGCCGAGGCACTGGTCATGGCGGAGCCCCAGCGGGGTTTCCGGGTGGCGCCCATCAATGCCGCCGACGTTTCGGATCTGACGGCCGTCAGAATCGACATCGAACTGAAATGCATGCACCGCGCGATGAAACTCGGCGGTCTCAAATGGGAGGCTGCTATTGTCGCGGCCGATCATGAACTCTCGCATACGCCCCATGACATTCACGACTTGGGCGACGACTGGATGATCGCGCACGCGAAATTCCATGCCGCCCTGGTGGCGGCCTGCGACAGCCCCTGGCTGCTGCGAATCCGCGAACAACTCTTCGTCCAGGGCGAACGCTATCGCCGCATCAATGCGCGAATGTCGCGCGCGGATCGTGATCTGCGCGCCGAACATTCGGCACTGGCCCAGGCCATTCTTGGCCGGAATGTGAAACTCGCCACCGATTTGATGACGGAACATCTGCGCTTGACCGAGGTGCTGACGCTTCAGTCGCTCAAGTTGCAGGACGCAGCGGTCGCCTAGCAAAAGCGTCTCACGGTCCGATACATTCAATTCGGCCAACCGCGCTCAATTGACCATCCGCTCGTATCCTTCCCAGTAGCGCTCTCGCAGCAGCCGCTTCAGGATTTTTCCGGATGGATTGCGGGGAAGCTCGCGCACGAATTCGATCGACTTAGGGATCTTGAACCCCGCCAGCCTTCCTCGCGCGAAATGCAGTATGCCCGCCGGGTCCGCCAAACGATCCGGCTTCAACACGATGAGGGCCTTGACCGCTTCACCCCACCGGTCGTCAGGCACGCCGATGACGGCGACGTCGGCGATATCCGCATGTCCATACAAGGCACTTTCGATCTCGGCGGGATAGACGTTCTCTCCGCCGGAAACGATCATGTCTTTCAAACGATCATGAATGTACAAGTAGCCGTTTTCATCAAGGAATCCGGCGTCGCCTGTATGCAGCCACCCGTCCCTGAGGGTCCTCGCGGTGTCGTCCATCCGATTCCAATACCCCCGCATATTTTGTGATGATCGACACACGACCTCACCGACCTGTCGAGCCGGCAGCGATTGTCCCGAAGCGTCGATGATCCGCAACTCGACGCCTTCGATAGGGCGGCCACACGACCTCAAGAGTTCGCCATCGCCAACGCAGTGGTCCGCGTCTCCCAAAACTGTGATGACGCCAGCCGTCTCGGTTAGACCGTAGACCTGGAAGAACCCCGTTTGCCTGAACACCCGGAGCGACTTCCTGAGGAGCTCGAGCGGGATCGGCGACGCTCCGTAAAGAATTTGCCTCAGCGAGGAGAGATCGCATGTCTCGACGTTACGTTCGGCCAGCATCGCCAATAACATTGCCGGAACGAGGAACGTGACCGTAACCCGATCGCGCTGTATCGTTTCAAGCGCCGCCGATGGAGCGAACTCGCGAAGCACGATCGTCTTGAGGCCGGCGACCAGACCGAACACGCCGGTACCCACCCCTGCGATGTGGAACAACGGCATTGCGAGCAACATGACGTCGTCGGACGACCACGCCTTCCAGTCGTCAAGCGCGTGTAGCGGGAAATTTGCGTGAGAAAGCTGCACGCCCTTCGGATAGCCGGTCGTGCCACTTGTGTAGAGTTGCAGGCAAACGTCATCGGACTTGACTGGCAGTCTCGTCTCACTCGGCGGGTGGGCATCGCGCCACTTCAGGTAACGAGAGTCCAGCACAATGATTTGGTAAACAGTGTCGAGCTGATCCTGGATTTCAGTGATGAGTTTCTCGAACGATTCCCCGACGAAGAGAATCTCGGCTTTGGCATCGTTGACCGCGAAAACGATCTCGGGAGGTGCCAACCTTGCATTGATGGGGACCAGGACGGCGCGGGCCTTGGCTGCCCCGAGAAGCACTTGAAAAAAAATATCCGAATTCTTGTCGAGAATCGCAATTCGGCTGCCCGGTCGCACACCCCCAGCCACGAGCCCATTGGCGACTTGATTGGATAATTCGTCCAGGACCCGATAGCTTGTCTCGCGCCCCTCGAAGCTCACGGCGACGGCGTCGGGAGCGATCGCCGCGTAACGTCGCGGAACGTCGGCGATCGTCCGGATCGGGGTTGACAGCAAGGCCCGTTCCGATTTGGACATCCATCCCTCCCATGATGACTTTTGGGATCTAGGATGACCGGCACCGCGCCCGGCAAGTATCTAAATTCTGAACTACCGCTATTCAGCGCAGAATGACCAGCGGCCTCTTCGCGCGTCTTACCGTGATATTTCCAGACGCGGCGGAGGCAGCATGTGAGACGGCCTCAGGCCTTGCGCTTGGTCACTCTCGCATTTCGAGGGCTCCCCGCGAGCCATTCCCTGGAAGCAGCGAATTCTGCTTCCAGGAATCGCCTGACTTCACGAGTTAGTTTTCTCAGGTCGCTCTCGCGCCTGCGCAGCAGCCATACGTTCATCGTAACTGTCTCTTGCGGCAAGACCTGAACCAGTCCCTCGGCTTGCGCGAATGGTACAGCAAGAAGCGCAAGCCCGAGACCGGAACCGGCGGCGGCGAAATGGTTAGCAACCGGGTTGACCCGAACAACGCTGCGGATGCCCGCCGCTTCCGAGAAATACTCCAACAAATGTCTCTGATTGGGCCGAACGTTGCGGAACGAGACAAAATCGGCAGTATGGCCGATGATGTCGTGATCCCTCAGCTCTGACAATGACCGAGGCGCGGGGCGTCCGGTAAGGTACTGCTCGGAGGCAAAAATCCCCATCGGTACGTCCGCGACCCGCTTTCCAATGAGATCGTTCTCGCCGGGATCTCCCATCCTGATGACGTAGTCCAGATCGCTCGTTGCCAAGCTCTGCTGGTTCACCGTGGAGATGATTTCCAGGTAGATTCGACTATCGCGCCGTCGCAGCTCCGCAACCCGCGGGAGAAGCCAGTGCTTGGTCATGCCTTCGGTCGCCGATATCCTGACCACTGACGATCGTTGCCCGACGCGCGAACGCAGATCGCGATGAAACGACTCAAATGCGAGCATCATATCGCCGGCCGAGCGCTGCAGGTCCTCGCCTTCCCGCGTCAGCTTCACCCCGGACGAGGCGCGGAAGAACAGGGGAGCGGCCACGTAGCGCTCGAGCTCCTTCAGACGCCTGCTCAATGTCGGTTGGCTCATTCCGAGTTCGTGTGCGGCACGGTTAACGCTTCCAGTTCTCGCAACCACGGAAAACAAGCGAAACAAATCCCAGCTTGCCTCGGTCATGCTCTCGTCCTTAGCGCAAACGCTTTTGGCTCTTGATCGCCGAGTACGAACGACGTCGCAGGGCCCGGAAACACGAACGAAAAAGCCGTCAAAGCCTGGTCGCTATTCAATATTGCGTTCTCCGTTTAACAAAATCGACATGGCCTTCCTCGCAATTTGGGGAAATAAGCGAAACAGTTGAACCAACGGACACGGCGATGGCAAAGATCAAGCTCGAGGCGATCAGGGATTTCGTAGGCCAAAATCTCGGAACATCCGACTGGATCACCATCGACCAGCCCATGATCGACCAGTTCGCGGCCTGTACTGGGGACAGGCAGTGGATCCACGTGGATGCGGACCGCGCGAGCAAGGAAAGTCCTGTAGGCGGCACCATTGCCCACGGCTTCCTGAGCCTGTCGTTGATTGCGCCACTTGGCATGGACCTGGGACTCGCTCCGGTCGACGCATCTGCCGTCTTCAACTATGGTCTGGACAAGGTCAGGTTCCTGACACCGGTAAGATCGGGTAACCGCGTTCGCCTTCAGCTTTCCATGACAAGTGTCGAACCGAAGGACAACGGGCGTATGCTGATCAAGGGCAACGCGGTACTTGAGATCGAGAATAGTCAAACGCCGGCTCTGGTTGCCGAGACGCTCACATTGGTGGTCCCTTAACCCTCCACCGCCCACGAAGGATATCCCCACAGGACGTAAGGCGATTGCACAGAAGCGTTCAGGAGGACGATAGCACCGAAGTCAGACCGCCATCCACGGCAAGGATTTGTCCGGTAATGTGCTTGCCGGCGTCGCTGGCGAAGAGAACCGCGGCCCCTTTCAGATCGTCCTCGTCACCGATGCGGCGCAGCGGCGCGCCGGCGGCGAGCTTCTCGACCCCGACAGCTTCGATCGTGCCCTTCGTCATCCTCGATGGGAAGAATCCGGGCGCCAGAGCATTGGTCGTAATTCCGTAGCGCCCCCAACTCCCCGCCAGCGCCCGCGTGAAGTTGACCACCGCGCCCTTGCTCGTATTGTAGGCGACAGTCTGCATATCCCCGGAGCTTCCGAACAGGCCGGCGACCGAAGCGAGATTGATGATGCGGCCATATTTGTTGGGAATCATCGAGCCCTTCGCAATCTGTTGGCTGAGCAGGAACAGCGAGCGGATGTTCAAGTTCATCACCTTGTCCCACGCTTCGATCGGGTGATCTTCCGTCGGCGCGCCCCAAGTTGCGCCCGCGTTGTTCACCAGTATGTCCACCCGCCCGAGCTTCTTGATCGTTTCGTCGGCGAGCCGCTTGACGTCTTCGTCCCTGGAATTATCCGCAGCGATCCACTCCGCCTTGACGCCGAGCCCGGCAAGATGCGCCTGGGCCTTTTCCAGGTCTGGCGCCTTGCGAGAGGAGATCACGATCCGTGCTCCTTGCTCACCCAGCGCCTCGGCTATCTGCAACCCAAGGCCACGGGAGCCTCCCGTAACAAGGGCGTTCCTGCCGGTGAGATCGAATGCCTTCTTGATGCTTCCCATGGTCAAATCCTCTGGCTCGTGAGCGAAGTCCTACTGTGCGGTCCGCCGGATTCCTATTTCCCGCGGAACACGGCCGAGCGACGTTCCACGAAAGACTGGATGCCTTCCTTCATGTCTTGGCTGCTGAAGACGCGATCTTTGATCTTGGGGATGTAATCGATCGCGGCTCTCTCGGCGGCCTCGATGTATTTCAACGCGGCCTCCTTCGTCACCTGAATGCCGATCGGCGCGTTCTTGGCGATCAGATTCGCAATCTCCATTGCGCGCGCAATCTGCTCGCCGGGTGCAACGACTTCCTGAACGAAGCCGATCTTGTGAGCCCGGGCTGCGCCGAACTCGTCACATAGGAACAGGTGATACATCGCGTCTCCCCAGCCAGCCCGCGTCAAATACCGGAAATGGGCACCACCAAGGGGCGCGATCCCGCGCTTGGATTCCATCTGACAGAACCGGGCGTCGTCGGCGGCCACGACGATGTCGCCAGCCAGCATCATTTCGATGCCAATCGTGAAGCAGATCCCCTGCACTGCCGTCACAATCGGCTTGCGGCACCGGCTCTTCAAGGCGAACGCATCGATGTTGCCGGGCTTGATATCGGTATTCTCGGCCTTGGGTCCGAAGAACTTCGGCATATCCAATCCAGCCGTGAAATCCGGACCCTCGGCGCAGAGTACCCCGACCCAATAATCGTCGGTGCGATCGAGAAGGGTCATCGCATCCGACATCTGCGCCATCATCTGCGGACTGAATGAGTTCTTCTTCGCCACGTTGTCGATGATGATCTTGAACACATGCCCGTGCACCTCGGTGCGGATCTGGCCGACTTGGGTCTTGGTGTCGCTCATTGTTCGTCTCCAAATTGCTTCCAGGCGACTGCGCAATGACGCGCATGCCCCTCCCGTCGAACGGCGTGCGCCGATCTTCTTTAGCAGCCAGCTTGGACAGATCGCCAAAATACCGGCCACCAAATATTTGGATAACCTTTATTCAGTGGCGACGCACCCGGCCTCGCAACCCTTCATCGCTCAACTCAGCGCAGCGAATGCAGTCCGTTCGAAGGCCATCAATTCCTCCGTCCGGCCGTCACGGACCTTCAGCAGCCACTGCGGATCCTGAAGCAGAGCCCGACCGACCGCGACAAGATCGAACTCCTCGCGATCGAGGCGGCGGATCAGTTCGTCGAGGGACGCCGGACGGGAGCTCTCCCCGCCATATGCCGCGATGAACTCGCCGGTCAGGCCAACCGACCCGACCGAGATCGTCGGCACTCCCGTCACCTTTTTGGCCCATCCGGCGAAGTTCAAATCGGAGCTCTCGAACTCCGGCTCCCAGAAGCGCCGTTGTGAGCAGTGCAGAATGTCGACCCCCGCGTCGACCAGAGGTTTGAGCCAGGCTTCCAGCGCGCGAGGCGTATCGGCCAGCTTCACTTCGTAGTCCTGCTGTTTCCACTGGCTGATGCGGAGCAATATCGGAAAGTCGGGTCCGACCGACTTGCGCACGGCGTGAACGATATCAGCGGCAAACCGCGCCCGACCCGGCAGGTCCTTGCCTCCATAGGCATCCTCGCGGCGATTGGTGCCTTCCCAGAAGAATTGATCGATCAGATAGCCGTGCGCCCCGTGCAATTCGACGGCGTCAAACCCCAAGCGCTTCGCGGCAAGCGCCGCATCGGCGAAAGCGCGAATGGCGTCTGCGATGTCCTCTTCGCTCATCGGCTCGCCGAATTTCTTCTCCGGTCGCGACAGACCAGACGGACTGTCGTAGGCGCCAGGAGGAGACCAATCCTGGGCGCGGGTGCGAACGGCTCCAACGTGCCATAGCTGCGGTGCCATCAGGCCACCCGCGGCATGCACCTCGTCGACCACGCGCCGCCAGCCGGCCAGTTCCTTCTCTCCGTGAAAACGGGGAACATTCGGATCGTTCAGGGATGCCGGACGATCCACGCCCGTGCCCTCGGAGATAATGAGACCGACGGCTCCTTCGGCACGCCGACCGTAATACCGCGCGACGTCTTCGGTTGGGATTCCGCCCGGAGAGAATGAGCGCGTCATCGGCGCCATTACGACCCGGTTCGGCAGGGTCAGCCCTTTCAGCTTGAAAGGGCGGAAAAGAACGTCGCTGGACATCCATGCTCCAATGTTAAGGGGCGTATTGCGGGCTCAAATCATTTGCGTTGCACCTTGAGAAGGTACAATTCACTTTCCGTCGGCGCTGAGTACGCTACCGAATTGCTCCCACGTGGTCCCGTTCCAGCGCTGAAGCTGTAGCTGCGTGTACGCCATGCTGCCTTCCGGGCCCGTGTTGATCACAACACCCGGTACGAGAGTGGGAAGAGACAGCCCGCGTATGCTCCGCGATTGCCTGACGATGTTCTCGCGCGAGAGATCGTTGCCGCACTGCTTGAGTACCTGCTCCAGGATCTGTCCCTGCTGGGTGCCGAACAGATAATTGGCATCGCCGATATCGGCGCCGGGCAGGTATTTGGCAAAGTAGTCGCGGTACCATTTGATGCCGGGATCGTCGGCCCACTTCTTGTCGTTTGGATCTTTGGTGATCGTCGCGGCCACGATGCCGACAGCCTTCTCGGGTCCCGCGGGGACAATGGTGGACGACACGGAACTCGAGACGAAGTTGATCAGGAACAGTGGCTTCCAACCGATCTCATCGACTTTCTTAATCGCTTGCGCTGCGAACTTTGGCGTGCCGGCCACCAAAAACGCCTCTGCGCCGGACGACTTCAGCGATACGACGTGGGAATCAATGGTCGGCTCGCTCACCTCATAGGAGGACACGACGACTTTCTTGTCGAAATCGTCCTTCAGGTAGGCCTTGAATGCATTGACGAAGTCCTTACCGAGATCGTCGTTCTGATAGAGGATCGCGATCTTCGCGTCCGGACGGGTCTGAGTGATGTATTTCGCGTAGATGCGTCCCTCGGTATCGTAGCTCGGCAATCCCGTCGTGGTCATGGGGAATTCAGCGAAGTTCGTGAACTTGCTGACTCCGCTCACGACAAACAGATGCGGCACTTTCTTCGCATTGACGTACTTGATGGTGGCGCTGATGCCGGGTGTACCTAATGGGCCGAACAGGAACGCCACCTCGTCGCTCTCGATGAGTTTCCTGGTCTGCTCCACCGTCTTGGGAGGACTGTAGGCATCGTCGTAGGTGATGAGGTTGATCTTCCGCCCGTTGATGCCGCCACGCTCGTTAATCGAATTGACGTAGGCGATCATGCCCTTTCCGGTATTGCTGAGCGGCGAAGCAGGGCCGCTAAACGGGAACGTCGCCCCTATCTTCACCTCGGATTCGGTGACCCCAGGCGTTTCCGCGCGGGCCTGCGCGTTTGCCATCGATACCGCGAGCGCCGCAACAATCATGGTCCTCTTAAGCATATGCCATCTCCCTTCGGCGACAATTCCGTCGCTCACCATTCTTCCTTGATCGAACGTAATTCGATTTCGGGCGCCTCCGTCAGCCCGCGGCTGCGTTGGACATCCCTGCGCTTGCGCGCGCGTTGGCCATCTCGCGCAGCTGGTGCTTGAGGATCTTGCCGGTTGAGGCCGAGGGCAGAGCGTCGAGCACGATCAATTCGGTCGGACGCTTGTACGACGTGAGCAGTTGAGCCGTAAACGCCTTCAGCTCTTCGGCGCTGACGCTGGCGCCAGGGAGAAGCTGAACGAACGCGACGACCTCCTCGTTGCTCTCGACCTTCCGTCCGACGACGGCCGACTGGACGACCTGGTCGTGCGCATTCAGGACCGCCTCCACCTCGGCGGGATAAACGTTGAAGCCGGAGCGGATGATCAGCTCTTTGGTGCGACCGGCGATGTAGACATGCCCCTGGCCGTTGACCCGGGCGAGATCCCCCGTATTGAACCATCCCTGGTGATCGATCGCCCCCGCCGTCAGATCGGGCGCGCGATAGTAGCCGAGCATGATGTTTGGACCACGAACGTGCAATTCGCCCACTTCGCCGGTCGCGACCTGCTTTCCCTGCCCGTCCACGATCCGGTGCTCGATGCCCGGAAGAAACGGGCCGACCGACTCATCCGCGACAGGCTGTTCCGAACGGACCCCCGTGAGTCCGGGTGAGCATTCCGTTATGCCGTAATTGTTCAGCAGCGGGATTCCAAACTCGTCCTCGATCCGCTTCTTGAGATCGAGGTCGAGCGGAGCGCCGGCGACGGCCATGATCCGCAGCCTGCCCCGCTCGAGCCGTTGGAGGCCCTTGACCGCCTTGTGTTCGAGCAGACGCTGATATGTGGCGGGCACGCCGAACAGGCTCGTGATCCCCTCCTCGGCGATGGCATGAGCCAGCGCAGCGGGATCGGCCTTGGCTACGACATGCAACGTGCCGCCGTGCATCAGCGTAGAGATCAGCAGGATCGCATACCCGACGATGTGCGACATCGGCAGCACGCCGTAGACACGGTCGTCTGGACTGCTCCGGCGAAGGATTCCCGACGTCCTTGCGGTGAAGAGGAGGTTGCGATGGCTCAGCATGACCCCCTTAGGTGCGCCGGTCGTGCCCGAGGTGTACAAAAGCCCCGCGACCTGGCGGGCGCCATCCTTTTCGACCGGCTCCACTTGCGCATCCGCATTGAGCGGACCGACGCCGATTCCACCAAACGGCCCCACGGCGCCGATTGTCGCACCGAGCCGGGTGGCATGGTCGGCCGCTTCCTTCGATAGAGCCGAGTTGAACAGCACGCGTCTGGCGGCACTGTGCGTTCCGATGAGATCGATTTCCCTGGGCGAAAGGCGAGGATTGACCGGAATGCCCCAAGCATCGAGCTTGCTTGCCGCGAAGAGCATCGCTCCCAGCGCCACGCTGTTCTCGCTGGCAACGATCAGGCGATCACCAGGCCTGATGCCCAAACCGGCGAGATTCTTTGCCGCGGCGTCGACTGCGTCCGAGAACTGCCGGTAGCTCCAGGCACGCCCGCCTTCCATAAAGGCCGGATGATCCGGAATATCCCGCACGAACGGCGCGTAGACCTCGTGCACTCTGGACGGCAGGCCGTCCAACAATTCGGCTGCGGTGAGCTCGTCCACGCTCCTCATGCCATCCTCCCTCGCGCCTTGTTTTCGGCAGCGTGCGCGGCCCCCTTCAACCGGGAGGTCCGCACCCCTTCATTCCACTGGCCGACGGAGTAAAGCGTTCTAAAATAGAACTGTCAAGACGCACGGACGACAACGAATCAGCAAACGCTGCAATTATCGGTGCGAAATCCGCGTTCCAATTTGGAATTGTAAGCTGCCGCGCGATTTGTTCGGAGGGATCAGCTTAGCGCGATTACCATTTCTCAACCCACGGCCGCAGTACGACTTCAAAAGCCCAGGTCGACCGATGCTGGCGGTGCAGTTGCAGATAGGTTTCCGCGATATGGACAGGGTCGGCCATGTTGTCGTCGACAGTCGTTCCCGCCAGCCGGTGGGCGCGGGTCCCGTCCTCCTGAGTCCAACCGATCGCGGCATCGATCGGCACATTCGCCACATGGATTCCCTGCGGCATCAATTCTCTCGCCATGCTTTGCGCGAGTCCGGACTTGGCATGGCACGCCATCGCAAATGCACCACTTGATGGAAAGCCCTTGAGCGCCGCGCTGGCGTTCGTAAAGATGATCGTTCCTCTCGCACCATTGACGTCGGGTTCGTTTCCGAGCATGAGCCGGGCTGCCTGTTGACCTACCAGAAACGCGCTGAATGCCGAGTTTCGGATTGTTTCGAGCGCCATCGTCGGGTCGGCTTCGAGAATGCCCTTACGGAAAATGCCGGGAACGCGGCCATCGATGTTATGCACGACAAGCCTCGGCGTTCCGATCTCTCGAGCGACATTCGCGAACAACTGTGCCACGGCCGCCGGTTCGCTTGCATCGCAGGCGTACCGACGCACGCCGTGCATCTTTTCGAGAGTCTCAAGGACGGCTTTTTCCGGATTCCTGGCTGCGACGGCGACACGCATCCCGTTTTCCGCGAACAGCCTGGCGCAGCTCGAACTGATGCCCGGGCCACCGCCCACTATAAGCGCAACCTCCTGTGTAGAAGTCTGGGTGCCGGGGCTGGACTGGGTCATGTTACTTCCTCCGATGCGTTTGATGGCTTCAGGATCTTCTCTCCGATCGTACACGCGAGGAATGGGGCCGCGCCTGCGCGACCCCATGATCGTCAGCGGGCGGCTCCAGCCATGATGGGGTAGTCGGTGTAGCCCGCCGAGCCACCCCCGTAGAGAGTCGCCGGATTGAAGCTGGCGAGCGGCGCACCCGCCTTCAGGCGCTCGACAAGATCCGGGTTGGCGATGAACGGCCTGCCGAAGGCAAACAAATCAGCCTGGCCCTGCTTTAGTCTAGCTGTCGCGAGGTCCAGATCGTAACCGTTGTTGGCGAGGTAGGTGTTCTTGAACTTGCGCCGAAGCGCCGCGAAGTCGAACGATGCATTATCGCGCGGCCCGCCCGTCGCGCCTTCGACGACGTGGAGATAGGCAATATCGAGCTGATCGAGCTTCTCGACGATGTAGTTGAACTGTGCCTGCGGATCGGTTGCGGACACCCCGTTTGCCGGCGACACTGGAGAAATCCGAACCCCGGTTCGGTCGGCGCCGACTTCCCCGGCAACCGCAGCGGTCACCTCGAGCGTCAGCCGGGCACGGTTTTCGATCGAGCCGCCGTAGGCGTCGATGCGGGTATTGGCTCCGTCCTTGGAGAACTGGTCGAGCAGGTAGCCGTTCGCGCCGTGAACCTCGACGCCATCGAACCCGGCGGCAATCGCATTGGCGGCGCCGCGACGGAAATCATCGACGATTCCTGCGATCTCGTTCAGTTCGAGCGCCCGAGGGACCGACACGTCCACGAAAGCATTGTTCACGAAAGTCTTGGTTTCGGCCTTCACGGCCGAAGGCGCTACGGGGGCCTGCCCATTCGGCTGCAGGTCGACATGCGACACTCTGCCAACGTGCCAGAGCTGCAGGAAGATATGACCGCCCTTGGCGTGAACGGCATTTGTCACCTTTCGCCAACCGTCGATCTGCGCCTGGCTGTAGATGCCCGGCGTATCCTGATAGCCCTGCCCCTGCCGCGAGATCTGGGTCGCCTCCGAGATGATCAGGCCTGCCGAGGCACGTTGTGCGTAGTATTCCCCAGCCAGATCGCCGGGCACAAACCCGCCGCCCGCTCTGTTGCGCGTCAACGGAGCCATGACGATCCGGTTAGACAGCGTGAGAGCACCGAGTACGTAGGGTTCAAAGAGTGTCTTGTTGGTCATTTGTCGCTTTCACCAAGGGTTGCAGCTTCGAAGGTAATCAGAGCGACGACTGATAGCGGGCAGCCGCGCGTTCCTGCCGGAGGTCGGGGAGCATCGCTTGCCGCGCAGCCTGATAGGTGTCCCACTGCCCAGCGTCGTGGAGCGGCGGGATGCTGATCGGCTCGCGGCGATCGAAGCCGACCAGTGCAGCGTCCACCAGCTCTGCCACGTCCATCACCACGGGAAGCGTGTTGACGTCGACGCCGGCGCGCTCCCAAATCTCGGTGCGCGTCGCGGCGGGAAGCACGGCCTGGACATAGACGCCCTTGGGCCCGAGCTCGAGACTGAGCCCCTGGGAGAGGAAGGTCACGAAAGCCTTGGTCGCGCCATACACCGACATGCCGAACTCCGGCGCGAGCCCGACCACCGATGAAATATTGACGATCGCGCCTTCACCGGCCTCTGCAAACCGCGGCGCCACGGCACTCGCGAGACGAACGACGGCGGTCGAGTTCAGAGCGACAAGACGACCGACATCCTCGACCGCTTGCGCCACGAAGGACCCGCCCAGGGCCGCCCCTGCATTGTTGATGAGGACCCCAATGCGACGATCGTCACGCAGCCGCTTTTCGACGGCCGCAAGGTCGCCGGGGTTGGTCAGATCGGCCTGCAGGATGTCGATCGCAACACCCGTCTCGTCGCGAAGCCGCGCAGCAAGAGCCTCCATTCGCGCCTTGTCGCGGGCCACCAGCACGAGATCATTTCCGCGGCGGGCGAAACGGTCTGCATAAGTTGCTCCGATGCCAGAGGAGGCTCCGGTAATAAGGACGGCAGGATTTTTGGCCATGATCTTGTTCTTTCTCGAGGTGCTCAATTAGGCAGGATCGTCATTTCCGATTTGGCCCGCCGTGGATGCTAGTCTGCCACCCTGATCACGACCTTGCCCTTTGCGCGCCCGGTCTCGACATAGGCGAGCGCGTCCCCGGTTTTTTCGAACGGAAAGACCTTGTCGACGACCGGACGGATTACGCCGGATTCGATCAGGGACGTGATTTCGCTCAGCTGCTGCCCCTGCGCGCGCATGAACAGGAATGAGAAGCGCACACCAAGGCTCCTGGCCTTCTTCCGCACACTGCGGCTCAGCAAGCGCATCACCAATTTCAGGAAGAGGTTCATGCCCTGCTCCCTGGCGAATTCGGGGTCCGGCGGCCCGGAGATCGAGATGAGCAGGCCGCCCGGCTTGAGCACGCGCAGAGATTTTTCAAGCGTCTTGGCATCCTGGCTGTGCAGGACCAGATCGTAGCCCGACAGGACCTTCTCGAAATCCTGCGTCTTGTAGTCGATGACCAGGTCCGCGCCGAGACTCTTGACCAGCTCGACATTCTTCGCGCTCGTCGTCGTCGCCACGACCGCACCGAGATGCTTGGCGAGCTGGATGGCGAAAGTCCCCACGCCACCGGAGCCAGCCTGGATGAAGACCTTCTGGCCAGGCTTCAGCTTGCCCACCTCGACCAGCGCCTGCCAGGCGGTCAGTCCCACCAGCGGGATGGAGGCGGCTTCTTCCATGCTGATGTTCGCAGGCTTCGGCGCCACGTCGGCTTCGTTCATCGCAATGAATTCGGCGAATGTTCCGATCCGATGATCGCGCGGCCGTGCGTAGACCTCGTCGCCCGCCTTGAACCGCCTGACATTGCGGCCAACCCTGACGACTGTCCCGGCAACATCGTGGCCCAGAGTGAAAGGCGGACGATACGGCAGGATGAGCTTGAATTCCCCACCCCTGATCTTGGAGTCGAGAACGTTCACGGCTGTTGCGTGGATCCGAACCAGGACATCGTCGTCCCGCACCTCCGGCTCCGGCATGGTTGCCAGGCGAACAGCGCCTTTCTTCTCGTATTTGTCGACGACGAATGCCTTCATGATGTCATCTCCAATCTGGAACCTGGTTGCGGCGTCAGGCGTCGAGGAACGACAGCGCCTTCGGCACGAAATCGGCGTGGTACTGGGAAATCCCGCCATGCCCGGCATCTTCGTAGATGACCAGTTGTGCGCCCGGGATACGTCGTGCCATGTCGGTGCTGTTCGCAGTCGGCACCATGATGTCGTTATCGCCATTCGCGATGAGGACAGGGATGCGGAGGCTGCCGAGATCCTGAGGCGCCTGCTGGCCCCAGCCCTTAATCGCCTTGAGTTGCCGCAACAGGGCCTCTGGCGTGGCTCCTTTGTCCCGATCTGCCTTGCGCTCCTTCAACCTTGCCAGAAAGGCCTTTGCGGCCCGGCGGCCATTGGCCGTGGAGGTGAAGAACAGGTAGAATTTCGGGTCTCGCAAGGTGAGCAAGCCCTTGATCATCAGCGGCCAGGACACCGGCCCAACCTTCTCGATACCTTTGCCACCTGCCGGGCCCGTGCCGGTCAGAATCAGCTTTCGCACGAGACCCGGCGCCTTCAGCGCGATGTCCTGGGCCACGAAGCCGCCGAGGGAAAAGCCGAGCAGATCGACTTTTTCGAAGCCCAGCGCGGTGATCAGAGCAATCGTATCCTGCGCCATTTCGCCAACGCTAACGGGCGCTTTCCCACCTGAAGCGCCGATACCCCGGTAGTCGATCGCGATGACGCGATGCCTGGTGGCGAGCCCATCGACGATTGGCGGATCGAAATTGTCGAGAACCGCGCCCCAATGATTGAGAAGGATCAATGGCACGCCGGTGCGCGGACCGATGTCGCGATAGGCAAAGGTCGTTCCCGCAGCACTGATCGAAAGATTCGGCGCATCGACATAGCGCATGACCGATGTCGGGTGGCTGACATAGTTTGACATCACTTGCTCCATCGTTCGGCTGGCACCGGAAGCACCCGGAATCAGCGCAATTCCCCGTTCTGTCTTGCTCATTCCGGCCTTCTCAATTTGCTCTGGAACATCGACGAGCGATCTGTTACTATCAATTTAGTACTAAGTCACTACCAAAATGAGACTTACATGAAGAAGCTTTCGGACCAGCCTTGCCTGATCGCCCGGAGCCTGGCGCTGGTCGGGGACGCATGGAGCATGCTGATCATGCGCGATGCCCATGCGGGGCTGACCCGCTTCGACGATTTTCGCAGGAGTCTCGGTATCGCGCCGACGATGCTGACGGGGCGGCTTTCAGCCCTGGTTGACGAGGGATTGCTGGAGAAGCGCCGCTATTCAGACCGTCCGCCACGGGACGAATATGTGCTGACAGAAGCCGGGCGCGACTTTTTGCCGGTGCTCTTCGCGATTGGCGCGTGGGGACGCAAGCATCGCAGCGGAGGCAAGGTGACCCAGTTCTTTGATGCCGAGAATGGAACGGAGATCGATCCCCTCACCATCGACCGCGCGACCGGCGCTCCGATCGGAACGCGTCCCATTCGTATCGCCGCAGTCGAATGAGCAATTGGCTTGGCAGCTCCAGCTTGTGCGGTTGCGGGTGCCGGCCAGTCCTTCGAAGCAATGAACTGAAGAGTTTCACCTGTAGGTCGGCGGACGCTTCTCAATAAATGCCCGGACGGCTTCGGCGTGCTGCGCCGTGCCCGCCGCGAGGACCATCCTCTCGGCCTCCTGATCCAGTGACGTCAAGAAGTCGGCCGACAGCGCAAGGTCGAGATTGTCCTTCATGGAGGCATAGGCGCTCGCCGGGCCATTCGCCAATGCTCTCGCCATTTCGAATGCTTCGCTCTGCAGTTCGGAATCAGGCACCACGCGATTGATAAGGCCCAATGCTTCGCAGCGCCGTGCAGTGATCCGTTCAGACAGAAACATCAGTTCGCGAGCACGTGCCGTCCCGGCAAGCCGGGTCAACAGCCACGAAATGCCGTAATCGCCGGTGAGTGCAATCCTGGCGTAGCCAGTCGTCATGATGGCGGATTCGGCTGCAACACGAAGGTCGCAAGCGAGTGCGATCGCAAGCCCGGCACCAGCCGCTGGTCCCGGCAAAGCCGCGATGGTGGGCTTCCGCACCGAAACAAGTACGCCGGTCAGGGTCCGCTGACGTTCCCGCAACCGCGCAACCTTGTCGCTGAATGACATCGCGGGCGCGGCAGAGTTGCCGCCCATCCCCTTGACATCGCCGCCCGAACAGAACGCAGTGCCTGCACCGGTAATCAGGAGGGCTCCGACCTCAGGATCATCTCCATTCTGTTTGATCATCCGGCGCAACGCCGGCGTAAGATGATCGGACAACGAATTTCGGGCTTCGGGTCGGTTCAAGGTAATCACCGCGACGCGATCCCGGATCGCGCACAGCAGTTCGTCCGTCCCCGTATCAACCGAGATGGGTCCATCAGTCATGTTTCTGACCTTTCAAGTCCCGCGGAGAGCTCTCCAAAGTGACCCAGCGCGCCGTGTCCGTGTTCGAGCATCACCAATTTTCGTTGAATGGCCGCAGTTCCGTGAGAAACGACCAGGCCGAGCGGTCCTGACCGTAGAGATGCAATAATTCGTCGGCGATCGCCGCCGGCTTGATGAAGAATTCATCCGGTTTGTCGCTCATCCGTGCGCGCATCCGGGGCGTATCGATAACGGCGTCGATGAGAACGTAGGAGACGTGCACACCAAGAGGTCCCAAGTCACGTGCGATCGACTCGGCCAAAATACGCTGCGCCGCTTTCGTCGGCGCGAAGCCGGCGAAATTGGCTTTGCCTCGGATCGAAGAGGTGTTGCCGGTCACCAGGATTGCGCCCTTGCCCCGATCGATCATGTCAGGCGCCACTTCGCGCGACAGGTACAACAGGCCCATCACATTGACTTCGAAGTTGCCCTTCAACATCTTCGGCTCGATCTCGCGAAAATTCCCCCAGCCCCCGCCTACCGCGTTGTGGATGAGAACGTCAGCCGGGCCGAAACGCCGCTTTACGTCGGCGATTACGGTCCGTACTTGGCTTTCGTCCGAGACGTCGCAGGTCATCGCGTGCACGTCGGGAAGCTCTTGCGCAAGGCGATTGATGAGCTCCGCAGAGCGAGCAAGCGCGATGATACGGAAACCACCGGCAGAGAAGCGCTTGACGATGGCAGCTCCCGTGCCGGGGCCCACCCCCGTCACGATCGCGATTGGCTTCTCGGTCATTTGACGCTCCCTTCGACTATTGTCCGGCCGCTCTCTTGTGAATTCGCTCGGATTGCGACTGATGGGCGGCAGCTTCGTGCCCGGACACCAAGGACAAGCGCACCGGAACGTTCTTGTGGTAGGGCGTGCCCGCAATGGGATCGCGGTTGCCGCTCTCGGTGAGCCGATTGATGCGCGGTCCGTTGATCAGGCGTTCACCATCCGGCGAGGGATAAGCCTGGCCGTAACCGTGCGGCAGCGCCAGCTGGCCCTTGCGCATGGCGTCATCGACTTTGGAGCGGACAACGAGCCGCCCGACCGACGACTCGACGGCGATCCAGTCGCCATCCTTCGCACCCAGCTCGCTCAGGTCGCTCGAATTGATCAACAGGGCGCCGTCCGGGTCGTCGCGACGCCACGCGGGATCGCGAAATATCTGGTTGGCATTGAACATGCGGCGGCCACCAGCCGCGAGCACGAACGGGAACTCCTTTCGCGCGCCGGCGGCTTGCGGATCGAGACGCGCCAGCCATTCCAGCATCTGCGGGACGATCAGCCGAACCTTGCGATCCGAATGGCCGATCAGCGACCAGACCTCGTCGTACTCGTGCCGGGTCACTGCCGTGCCCTGCCGGGCGGCCACGATGGTATCGAACAGGAGATCCCCGAGCTGCTGGTCCGTCACCTGATCGGATGCACCGATCGCCCGCCGCACCGCTTGCGGCGATCGCTTCGCGCAAGCCAGTGCCGCGCTCCACAACGGAGCCGCGGCCGCCGTGCCATCCGGAAGCGTCTGCCCCAGCGTATGGTAAAGCATCAGGGCAGGCACTGCCGCCGGGTTTTCCGCGATGAAAGCGCGGAAGGCAGCGGCGAATTCAGCTCGCGAGCGCCGTGCTGTTTCGCGTAGTGGCGCGAGCACATTGTCACCCGGCAGAAGCCCCAGGGCGATCGCCAGCCGCGTATAGATCTCGGGCTCTGGCAGCGTGCCGGCGAGCGGCGGCAAGACGCCAGCGCGCACGTGAAAATAGTTTGTCGGGAATTCGTAGTTAAAGAGAGTGAATTCCGTCTTCTCGTATTGTGTGGACGCCGGAAGAACGTAATGCGCGAGCCTAGCGGTTTCGGTCATGGCAACGTCCACGACGACGCATAGTTCGAGCGATTTCAGCGCGCGTTCCACCGCCTCCGTGTTTGCGGCGGTGTTGGCGGGATTGGAGCTGTCGATCCAGGCGCAGCGCAACCGGTCTGGATGGTCCTTGAGAACCGCTTCGGGGAAAATGTTGGGCGGCAACAAGCCGCCAATGATGGCGTCGCCGGTTGGCGCGAATGTCTGGTTCGGAGAATTTCCCCATAGCGGCTGAAGCCAGCTATGCAATTGGTTGGTACCTTCACGGCCGAAATTGCCGGAGAGCATGATCAAGAGCTTCTCGAGATAGGAGTTGAGAGTCGAGTTGACGCCTTGCTGGATGCCGAGTTCAACCCGAACCACCATGGCCTTCGCGGCCGCGATCATCGCCGCGCAGCGCTCCAGCTCCGTGATCGAGATATCGGCGGCGGCCGCCCATTCCTGAACCGGGACGTTCAATAGCGCTTGCCTCACTTCCGCGAAGCCGAGCGTGTGCTCTTCAATGAACGCATGGTCGATCCGGTCGGACCGGACGAGCGTGGCCAGCAGCGCGCCGAGGAGAAACGTATCGGCGCCGGGGCGAACCGCAAGATGCAGATCCGCCATCTCTGCGGTTTCGGTCCGCCGGGGGTCGATGACGATCAGCTTACGTGCGGGATCCTTGCGGATCTGATTGAGATGGTCACGCGCGTTGGGGAAGCCGTGCGCGATCCAGGGATTTGCCCCGATGACAAGCAAGAGATCGCAATGATGCACGTCCTCCGAGGTGTGGCAGGTTTGGCTGCCGAACATGTGCCCATTGACCCAGAAGTCTCCCGTTTTCTCCTGCGAAAGAGCGTTGAAGACGCTGCGCGAGCCCAGCGCACGCAACAAGCCACTGGCGTAGGCGCCGCCAGCGTGGTTGCCCTGCCCGCCGCCTCCATAAAGGGCGATACTCTTGCCGCCATACCTGTCAACGATGTGCCGCAGCCGCTGTGCGATTTCTGCGATCGCGACGTCCCACTCGATTTCATCAAAGCCGCCATCGGCGCGACGACGCAGCGGGGTCGTGAGCCGATCCCTGTGATGCGCATAATAGGGAATGCGCGACGCCTTGTTGCACAGATAGCCTTGCGACTTCGGGTTTGAGCGATCGCCTCGTACCTTCTCGAGGCGCCCCTCATTCACCCAGACCTCGATGCCGCAATTTACGTAACACAGGTTGCAGGCTGTCTTGAGCCACTTGCCGGCCGTCATGGGCACCTCCCAAATTATGGTTTGTCGCAGCTCGTTGCCTTTGCCGTCCTGCGCTGCCGGTTGTGAGGCCGGCCGCAGACAGTCATCCGTCCGGCGTCGAGAATATCGTCGGAAAGCTTCCCGGCGCCGACGGCACGCGACAGCACGATAGATCCAACCATGGTCGCAATGGCGCCCGCCGCGATTTGGCGTGCCTGTTGGGGACCATCTGCGGGAAGAACTTCAACCAGGATGTCGATCATCTTCTCGAGCTTGGAAGCAAGCGCCCGTTGCTCGCTCGGGCTCGATCGGGCGACATCAGCGGCCAGGGCTGGAAGCGCACAACCGTGTCTGGGATTGTCGCGGTGACGGGAACTAAGATAATCGGCTATCAACGTCTCGAAGCGATCCCCGCTGGCCTTCCGGTTCGCCAGCTTTTTCCACCGCTCGACCATTTGATCCATTGCAAACGCGATTGCCTCGCCGACGAGTGCGGCACGCGACTCGAAATGGTTATAAAAGCCGCCGTGCGTCAGGCCCGCGAGCTTCATCAACTCGACGACGCTAAGTCCTTCGGCACCGTTTTGACGCAAGCCGTAGGAGGCATTCTCAACGATCCGACTGTGGGTCTGGCGCCTATGGTCTCCTACGTAACGCATCTCCCCTCCGTGCAAGCTGCTCGGTGACCGGCTGTTCGACCGTTCCCATCCACCAGCGCTTCTGGACCGCGCTTTTGAAGCGACGGCAATATTTCATTGCATTGCCGGCCATGTTATATGATTATCGTCATATAACAACAGCGATCAACAGGAGAATTCGCCATGGCCGCCGCTTCCGATCCCGTCGTCATCCTCTCCGCAGCCCGTACGCCGCTCGGCCGCTTCATGGGCGAGCTCTCGCCGCTCAGCGCACACAGGCTCGGCTCTCACGTGATTGGAGCAGCTTTGGAACGGGCCAAGTTGACACCCGAACGGATCGACGAGGTCTTCATGGGCAACGTGCTGCCGGCCGGACAAGGCCAGGCGCCGGCACGCCAGGCCGCGCGCGACGCCAAATTGCCAGATGCCACCGGCGCCACCACCATCAACAAGGTCTGCGGCTCCGGCATGAAGGCCACCATGCTGGCTCACGACATCATCAATGCGGGCTCCGCCGAGATCGTTCTGTCCGGCGGCATGGAGAGCATGAGCAACGCGCCCTATTTGCTGGCCAAGGCGCGTGGCGGCTATCGCGCAGGCCACGACCGCATCATCGACCACATGTTGATGGACGGGCTGGAAGATGCCTACGAGACCGGACGCTCGATGGGCGATTTCGGCGAAGCCACCGCGGAAGCCTATCAATTCACCCGCAAGGACCAGGACGAGTATGCGATCGAGACCTTGACCCGCGCCCGCAAGGCGGTTGAGGGCGGCGCGTTCAAGGCTGAGATTGCTCCGATCACGCTGACCGAGAAAGCCGGGCCCCGGATCATCTCCAATGACGAACATCCGCTCAAGGTCGATCCCGCCAAAATCCCGGGGCTTAAGCCAGCGTTCCGCGCCAACGGCACCATCACGCCCGCCGCCTCATCCGCCAATGCTGACGGCGCTGCAGCGCTCATCTTGGCGAAACGCTCGCTGGCCGATCGCGACGGCCTCCCGGTGCTCGCCGAGATCAAGGGCCACGCCACCCACAGTCAGGAGCCACAATGGTTCACCACAGCCCCCATCCCGGCCATTCGCAAGCTTTTGGACAAGGTCGGCTGGAGCGTTGGCGACGTCGATCTGTTCGAGATCAATGAGGCATTTGCCGTCGTGGCAATGGCAGCGCAGAAGGATCTCGGCATCCCCAGAGAGAAGCTGAACGTCAATGGCGGCGCCTGCGCGCTCGGTCATCCCATCGGCGCCACCGGCGCGCGGCTGATCGTGACGCTGTTGCACGCGCTCGAAACGCGGAACCTCAAGCGCGGGGTCGCGTCACTCTGCATCGGCGGCGGCGAAGCCACGGCCATCGCGATCGAGCGCGTCGTCCGCTGATATTGCGGCTAGGCGACAAGAACGGAATCGGCGAGCGGCGCGAACCGCGTCATTCGCCGCCTTGATCTACCTATCCCTGTCACGCGAAAGATCCCATGGCTGACCTGATCAACACCGCGCCGCGTGACATTCCCACCTCCAGCGCCCTGCCTATCGCGGTCCTTTCCGTCCTGGCCGCGATGGGAACGCTCGCGACTAACATCTTGCTGCCGTCTCTGCCGCAGATTGCGATCTCATTGAATGTCACGACTGCAGAGGTCACGTCCGCCATCACCGTGTTTCTTGCAGTGTTCGGGTTAGGCCAGCTCCTGGTCGGACCGCTTTCGGATCGCTACGGAAGACGTTGGCCGGTCCTGATCGGATTTGCGGTGTTCTTCGTCGGCAGCGTTTGGTGCGGTCTGGCAACCGACCTGCCCAATCTCCTCATCGGCCGCGTCGTGCAGGCAACAGGTGCTTGCGCGACATCAGTGCTGTCTCGCGCCATCGCCCGCGACATGTTCAGTGGCGCGGCACTGGCGCGCGCGATGGCGCTCATCATGATCGTAATGTCCGCAGCGCCCGGGTTCTCGCCGCTGCTTGGCGGCGCCCTCGACCACAGCCTGGGCTGGCGCGCCGAATTCGCGCTGGTCGCTGCCTTTGCCGCCGTCAGCGCCGTTGCCTACGCCATCGTTCTTGGCGAAACCCACAATTCGATCCGCACGCCGTTCAATCCAGTTGTCGTTGGCAGGACCTATGCCGGTCTGATTGGAGACCGTCGCTTCGCTACCCCCGCGGCCGCCTCGAGCCTCACTATGGGCGGCTTGTTCTCGATGTTTTCCGCTGCGCCGCGCCTATTCATCGAAGCGTTGCACTTCACGCCGATCCAGCTCGGGCTCTTCTTTGCCGGCACCGTCTTCATCGTATTCGCCGCGGGTATGCTTGCCACAAGATTGGCACCACGCTACGGGCTCGATGGTCCGATCCGGGCAGGTTTGTGCGCGACAGCCGCCAGCAGCCTTGCGATCCTGCTCATCTCGATGATCAGCCCGACCTTCCTGCCGTTTCTGGGCGCGATGAGCGTATATCTCCTCGGCATGGGCATCGTCAGTCCGTTGTCCACAGCGCGCGCGCTCTCTCCATTCGGCGAGAAAGCCGGCGCGGCCTCGGCGCTACTTGGTTTCTTGCAGATGATGGTCGCCGCGATTGGAGTATGGCTTGCTGCCACAGTGTCACATGAAGCAATGTTTGCTCTGGGCGTCGTGATGAGCGTGTTTTCCCTGCTGGCTCTTGGCCTGTACGCGCGGGGCTCGGGGTCTTGATGGGCGCATGACTCCGGACGCGTTTCCGTTCAGTCACTCATCGGCTTTGCGAGGTCGGGCTTAGGCCTCGGGCAATACGCGGCAAGGCTTGGCCGGCCCGACAATTGAGCCTGCTTCCAGCGCAATCAGGTCCCGTGGAATTCCGGCTTGCTGCTGCCCGCTGGGCGCTTCATCTCGAACATGTTCTCGGTCCTGACCTCGAGATAATCTCCACCCCGGCCGGCGCGCAGAATGGGACGTGCAAGTGCCGTGTTGTAGACGCCGTCCTCGATCAACGTTTTGTCGATGTAGACCGCGACGACCTCACCAAGTACGAACCACCCCTCCACCTTCTCACCACGCGCATTCGCCAGTTGAGAGACGTCGACGACCTTGCATTCCATTGCGGCCCTGCTCTCGCCTACTCTCGGCACAGCTACGTGGCGTCCGGGTATCGGCGTCAATCCGGCTGCTTCGAACTCGCTCACGCCGTGATCGAGCGGCGTCGCTGTCACGTTCATGCGCTCGCCGAGATCCATGGTGACCAGATTCCAGACGAATTCGCGGGTCTCGCTGACGTTCTTGACGGTGTCCTTCCACGAAATCGAGGAGAACCCGATGATCGGAGGATCGTAGAGGAACGCGTTGAAAAAACTGTACGGCGCGAGGTTCAATTGACCGGCCGCATTGCGCGATGAAATCCAGCCGATTGGACGCGGCGCGATAATCGCATTGAACGGGTTATGCCGGAGCCCGTGGCCTTTCGAAGGCTCGTAGTAGTGGAAGTCGGCCTGGTCCATAAATGCCCCCGAAGCTGCCGAAGGCCGTCGATTTGGCCGTTGAGCTTCAACAAAGATCGACGCACGCATGACCATGTGTGCGCATAGCCTCCGTCAGAACGTCCGGAAGCGGTATGTCCTTCCGGCTAAGCCATCGCCCGAGCCGCAGCCGGCCGCTGCCCGGTGCCGTCGAGGAAGCCAGTCAGGCGCTGCCGGATGAGCCTTTCGGCATCCGCCATGATGCGGTCGATCAACTCCTTCACGGTCGGAATGTCGTGAATGAGCCCGACGACCATGCCGCAGCTCCAGGCGCCCGCGTCCATGTCGCCGTCGATCATCACCTTGGGATAGACACCCGCCACCTGGTCGTGGATGTCCTCGATCTTGAGGCTCTTGCCCTTCTCGCGCTCGGTCTCGAGCAGCTGCTCGACACCCTTGTTATTCAGAACCCGCTCGGTGTTGCGCAGCGCCCGCATAACGAGCCTGGTGTCGAGCTCCGTCGCCGCGACCAGCGCCTTCTTGACGTTCTCGTGCACCGGCGCTTCCTTGGTGGCGATGAAGCGCGTGCCCATGTTCATGCCCGCAGCGCCCATCGCCAGCGCCGCAACCAGGCTGCGCGCGTCCGCCATTCCGCCCGAGGCAACGAACGGGATCTTCAGTTCCTCGGCCGCGCGCGGCAACAGAATCATGTTCGGCATGTCATCCTCGCCGGGATGGCCGCCGCACTCGAAGCCGTCGACGCTGACAGCATCGCAGCCGATCTGCTCGGCCTTCAGCGAGTGCCGGACGGAGGTGCATTTGTGGATCACCTTGATGCCGCCCGCCTTCAGGGCCGACATGTACTGCTCGGGGCTGCGCCCGGCGGTTTCGACGATCTTGACGCCGCCCTCCCTGATGGCCGCGATGTATTCCGGATACGGAGGTGCACTGAAGGTCGGCAGGAATGTGAGATTCACGCCGAACGGCTTGTCGGTCATGTCGCGGCAGCGCGCGATCTCCTTGGCCAGCAGCTCCGGCGTTCTCTGCGTCAGGCCCGTGATCAAGCCGAGCCCGCCGGCGTTGGACACGGCCGCTGCCATTTCGGCGAAGCCGACATAGTGCATTCCGCCCTGGATGATCGGGTGCTCGATGCCGAACAGTTCAGTGATCGCTGTCTTCACGAATGATCTCCCGCGTTGCCGTTCAGTGGATGATTTCGAACAGGCCCGCCGCGCCCATGCCGCCACCGATGCACATGGTCACCACACCGTACTTCGCCTTGCGCCGCCGGCCCTCGATCAGGAGATGGCCGGTGAGCCGCGACCCGGTCATGCCGTAGGGATGGCCGATCGCGATCGAGCCGCCGTTGACGTTGAGCTTGTCCGGATCGATCCCGAGCTTGTCGCGGCAGTAGATCACCTGCACCGCATAGGCCTCGTTGAGCTCCCAGAGATCGATGTCATCGATCTTCAGATTATGGCGCTTGAGCAGCCGCGGAATTGCTGCGACCGGGCCGACACCCATCTCGTCCGGCTCAACGCCCGCCGCGACGAAGCCGCGGAAGATGCCGAGCGGCTTTAGGCCCTTCCTGGCTGCAATCTTGTCGCTCATGATCACGCAGGCCGAGGCACCATCCGAAAGCTGGCTGGCATTTCCCGCGCTGATGGTCTTGCCCTCGAACACCGGCTTGATCTTGGCGAGGCCTTCGGCGGTAGTTTCCGGACGCGGGCCTTCGTCCTTTGTGAGCGTCATCTGCTCGTAGGTGACCTCCTTGGTGTCCTTGTTGACCAGCGCCATCCTGGTCGTGAACGGCACGATTTCGTCGTTGAAGCGGCCGGCCTGCAACGCGGCGCCGACGCGACGTTGGCACTCGAGGCTGTATTCGTCCTGCTTGTCGCGGCCGATCTTGTAGCGCTCGGCGACGACCTCCGCCGTGTCGAGCATCGACATGTACATTTCGGGCTTCATCGCCATCAGTTCGTCGTCGACGGCGTGGAATTTGTTCATATGCTCGTTCTGCACGAGACTGATCGACTCGATGCCGCCGCCGATCGCGACCTCGACGCCGTCGAGCATCACCGAGCGCGCGGCCACCGCGATGGCCTGCAAGCCGGAGGCGCATTGCCGGTCGATGGTCGTGCCGGCGACCGTCACCGGCAGGCCGGCGCGGATCGCGCCCTTGCGCGCCACGTTCATCACCATCGTGCCTTGCTGCATCGCGCAGCCCATCACCACGTCTTCCACTTCCCCGGGTGCGACGCCGGCGCGTCTCACGGCCTCGGCCATCACGTGTCCCGCCATGGTCGGGCCGTCCGTGTTGTTGAGCGCGCCGCGATAGGCTTTGCCCACCGCCGTCCGGGCGGTGGAAACGATGACTGCTTCAGTCGTCATGCTGACCTCTTCTCTTTACGCGGCCGCATCCAGCTGTGCGTAACGCAGCACGTGGAAGGCGGGATCGCCGAACTGGATGTTGACGGAGGAGATTCGCTTGAAATAGTGCCCGACGTTGAGCTCGTCGGTCATTCCCATGCCGCCGTGAAGCTGCACCGCCTGGTCGGCGACGAACTTGCCGGCATAGCCGACCTTCGACTTGGCACCGGAGGCAAGCCGCGACAGGCCGGCATCGCCGGTGCCGAGGCTGAGGCTCAGATGCTGCATCAGGGAGAGCGCCTCCTGATGGGCGATGAACATGTCGACCATGCGATGCTGCAACACCTGGAAGGAGCCGATCGTGGTGCCGAACTGCTTGCGGGTCTTGGAATAGTCCAGCGTCGCAGAATTCAGCTCACCGATCGCGCCGACCGTCTCCGCGCACAGCGCGCCGATGGCGCGGTCGCGACAGGCCTCCAGTGCGGCAACGCCCTCGCCTTCTCGCCCGAGCAACTGGCCGCGGACCTCGCGCAGGCCGATCTCGGCGGCCCGGCGGCCGTCGATGGTCTTGAAGCTCTGGAGATCGAGGCCGGTGGCGCGGCGATCGACCACGAACAGGCTGACGCCGCTGCGGTCGCGACCGTCGCCGGAGGTCCGCGCCGAGACGATAAGGTTATCGGCCCAGGGTGCCGCGATCACCATGGTCTTCGCCCCGGTCAGAACGTAGTCGCTGCCGTCGCGCCGCGCCCTCGTCGTGACATTGGCAAAGTCGAAGCGGGAGCTCTTCTCCGCCCAGGCCAGTGCCCAGATCCTGGAGCCGTCGATGATGCCGGGAACGAAGGCCTGCTGCTGCTCCGTCGTGCCGACGTGCTCGATCAGGCCGCCGGCCAGCACCACCGTCTCGACGAAAGGCTCGACCACGAGGTGACGGCCGAACTCATGCATGATGATCATGGTCGACAGCGGACCGCCGCCGAGACCGCCCGCGCCTTCCGAGAGCGGTGCAGCGAGCAGGCCAAGCTCGGCGAATGCGCCCCACTGCGTCCGGCTAAAACCCTCCTCGCTCGCCACGATCTTGCGCCGCGCCTCGAAGTCGTATTGGTCGCGCAGCAGGCGCTGGACGCTGGATCGCAGCAATTCCTGCTCTTCCGTGAACTGAATATCCATCCGATCCTCCCGATCCGTCGCGGCTAGAGCCCGAGCACGGCTTTGGCGATGATGTTTCGCTGGATCTCGTTGGATCCGCCGTAGATGCTGAGCTTGCGCGCGTTCAGATATTTCTCCGATGCGGTGTGGCCGTATTCGGGGCCAGGCATGAAGCGGTTGGCGCTGACCGGATGCTCGCGGATGGCCAGGCCGTAATTGCCGATCGCGCGATGGGTGAGTTCGGTGATATCCTGGAATATTTCGGTGCCGCGGATCTTGAACAGCGAGGCCGCCGGCCCTGGATCGATGCCGCGCGCCATCTGGGCGACGACGCGCAGCTCCGTCGCCTCCAGCGCCAGCACGTCGAGCTCAATGCGGGCAATGTCTCGCAGGAATTCGAGATGCGCCGGATCGTCGGCCGGTATCTCGGACTTCACGATCTGCTTCAGCTTGCTGATGTAGCGGGTGGAGCGGCCGATGCCGGCCATGCTGGTGCGCTCGTTGCCGAGCAGGAACTTGGCGTAGGTCCAGCCCTTGTTCTCCTCGCCGACCAGGTTCTCGACGGGCACGCGGACGTTTTCGAGGAAGACGTCGTTGACCTCGTGGCTGCCATCGATCGTGATGATCGGCCGCACGGTGACGCCGGGCGACTTCATGTCGATCAGCAGGAACGAGATGCCGGATTGCGGCTTCGCGCTCGGATCGGTGCGCACGAGGCAGAAGATCCAGTCGGCATGCTGCGCCAGCGTGGTCCAGGTCTTGTGACCGTTGACGATGTAGTGGTCGCCGTTGCGCACGGCCTTGGTTCTGACGGTTGCGAGGTCCGAGCCGGAGCCCGGCTCCGAATAGCCCTGGCACCACCAATCCTCGCCGGAGAGAATCTGCGGCAGAAATTTCTGCTTCTGCGCCTCGTTGCCGAAGGTGTAGATCACCGGCCCGACCATGGTGACGCTGAAGGCGAGCGGCGGCAGCGTGCCGGCGCGCGAGGTCTCCTGCTCGAAGATGAAGCGCTGTGTGACGGACCAGCCCGGGCCGCCATACTCCTTGGGCCAGAGCGGCGCGATCCAGCCTTTCTTGTAGAGGATCCGGTGCCAGAGCAGCGACTGCTCCTTGGTCAGGTCGGTCTCCGGATTGGGAACGTGCATCTCCGGCGGATAGTTCTCCGCAATGAAAGTGCGCACCTCGTCGCGAAACGCGGCGTCCTCGCGGGAAAGCTTGAGCTCCATCGTGGCAGGCTCCGCTACCACTTCTCGCCGAAGGGACGAATCTCCATCTCGAATGTCCATGCGCTTTTCGGCTGCTGGTAGAGCTGCCAATACGATGCAGCAACGGAGGACGGCGGCATCAACGCATCCGGATCATCCAGCGCGTTCGGCCCGAGAGCCTCCAGCCGGCGTTGCCGAACCCACTCGGTATCCACGCCGGAATCGATGATGAGATGCGCGACATGGATATTTTTCGGGCCGAGCTCGCGGGCCATGGCCTGCGCGACCGCACGAAGGCCGAATTTGGCGCTTGCGAAAGCGGCATACCCGCTGCCGCCGCGGAGCGAGGCAGTCGCCCCGGTAAAGAAGATGTTGCCACCCCCGCGCGGAAGCATGAGGCGGGCCGCCTCGCGACCGGCCAGAAAACCGGAATAGCAGGCCATTTCCCAGACCTTGCGGAAAACGCGTTCTGTGGTTTCCAGAATTGGGAAATTGACGTTCGCCCCGATGTTAAAGATGCAGACTTCCAGCGGCGCATGCTTGTCTGCATCGTTGAGGAAGGAGATGATCTCGTCCTCCTTGCGAGCATCAAGCGAGCGTGCGTGAATCTCTCCGCCGGCAGCCTCGATATCCCTGACGAGGGGAGCCAATTTTTCGCCGTTACGACGGCCGGCGAAGACCGTGAAGCCTTCTGCGGCGAACTTTTTGGCGATCTCGCCGCCGATGAAGTCTCCGACGCCGATGACGGCCACGGTCGCGTTTCTCTTTTGCAAGATGTCCTCCCGGTAAGTTAGATGTGTTGCCTGCGGAATTCGGGCGTCTGCACCGCAGGGGCTGCGCCGCCTTCGCGCAAGCTCTCCGCGAGCTTGTGCTTGAGTATCTTGCCGGTCGACGTCGCCGGCAAGGCGTCGAGGATGACAATTTCGGACGGCCGCTTGTAAGAAGTAAGCTGAGACCGGACAAAATGCATCAGGGTCTCTGGTGTCGTGCAAGATCCTGGCAGCAACTGCACAAAGGCCACGATCTCCTCATTGCCGTCCGCGGCACGACCGACCACAGCGGATTGCACGACGTCCTTGTGTGAACTGAGGACTGCTTCGACCTCCGCGGGATAGACGTTGAAACCGGAACGAATGATCATTTCCTTGGTGCGGCCGACAATGTACAGACAATCGCCGTCGAAACGCGCGAGATCGCCGGTATTGAACCAGCCCTCGCTATCAATCACCTTCGCGGTGAGCTCTGGGGCACGATAGTACCCCAGCATCACGTTGCGCCCGCGAACATGCAGCTCGCCGACTTCACCTGACACCGTGGGAAATCCTTCGATGGTTCGCACCCGCGCCTCCACGCCTGGCAGCAGCGTGCCAACCGCCTGATCCGAACGTGGCCTATCGAAACGTACCCCTGATATTCCCGGCGAGCATTCGGTGATTCCGTAGCCGTTGAGCAAGGGAAGCCCGAACTCCTTCTCCACGCGCACCTTCAGGTTCAAATCCAGCGGCGCGCCGGCGACGGCAATCAAGCGCAACGAGCCTCGGGGGAGTTGCTCCACGCCTGATACGCTCTTGTACTCCAGCAGGCGCTGATAGGTGGCAGGCACGCCATTGAGGATGGTGACACCCTCCTCCGCGATGGCCTTTGCAGTCGCGGCAGGATCGTATTTGCTGACCATCCGCACCGTGCCACCAACCATCAGCGTCATGATCAGGAGCGAGATGCCGACGATATGCGAGATCGGCAACACAAGATAGATCTTGTCCTTCTCGTTCATCCTGCGGAAGTACGCGGTGGTCTTTGCGCTGATCAGAAGGTTGTCATGGGAGAGCATCACGCCCTTGGGAGTCCCCGTCGTCCCTGACGTGTAGATCAAAACCGCGACTTGCCTTGCTGGATCGGCTTCCACCGGCTGGACCACCGCGCTTTCGTTGCGCGGGCCAACACCAATTTCCGGCAGCGCGCCAATTCGCCGGTTCTCGGCGCCGTAGCGAGAGGCGTGGGCAGCGGCCTCCTTCGAAATACCCGACGTGAAAAACGTCCGTCGGGCGCCGCTGTGGTCGCGGATCTGGTCCAGTTCGCGCGCCGACAAGCGCGGGTTGGCGACAATCGCCCAGGCGTCGAGCCGGCTCGCCGCCAGCAACAAAGCGGCAAGCGCAATACAGTTCTCGCTGACAATGATCATCCGATCGCCGGCTCTGATCCCCAGCGATGAGAGCATGGTGGCGATCTCGCCAACGCGCTGCTCCAGATCTCGATAACTCCAGGAAGCTCCGTCCTCGACCAGCGCAATCCGGTCGGGCGCCCTGGCAACCGGCCCTGCCGTGACTTCATGGATTCGGTTCGGCAAGCCGGCCGCAATCTCGTCGACACTGATCGTCTCTGAAAGCTCCGCCACGACTGACCTCCCGACCGACCATGCCGACGTTGCAATGCGGCACAATTGGCCTCGACTTATAGTTCTTTTTTAGAACTCGTCAATCAATATATCGTCGTCAGCCTTTTCCCGGAGTCGAATAGACAATCATCTGCGAGCATGAACTTCTGCGCGGCTCCTAAAAACCTCCGTTTACAACGCAGCATCTCGCAGTTAGGCTATAGTATCAAATAAGAACTTGATGGGAGGATCGAGGATGGCGGCGAGCCGCGGTGTAGCGATACTTGTTGGCGCAGGCGATGCCATTGGCGCGGCGGTCGCCCGGCGTTTTGCCCAAGGCGGCTATACGGTCTGCATCTGCAGACGCGATGCGTCCAAATCGCAGGGACTCGTGGCCGAACTGAGGGCTGTGGGGCATGACGTTCACGCATTCAGCGTGGATGCGCGTCAGGAGGCGGAAGTCCAAGGCATTTTCGCGCGGGTCGAGAAAGAGCACGGGCCTATCGAGGTTTGCCTCTACAATGCCGGCTCGAACGTCAACAAGCCTCTGCTCGACACCACGGAGAAGCTCTTCTTCAAGGCCTGGGAACTCGCCTGCTATGGTGGTTTCCTGGTTGGACGTGAGGCCGCCCGCGTGATGTTGTCGCGCGGACGCGGCACCATCTTCTTTACGGGTGCGACGGCAAGCGTGCGTGGCGGCCCGGGATTTGCAGCATTTTCATCAGCGAAGTTCGGCCTTCGTGCAGTGGCCCAGGCGATGGCGCGCGAGCTTGGACCGAAGAACATCCACGTCGTGCATCTCCTGATCGACGCCGGCGTGGATAGCGAGGCGATTCACCAACGCATGAAGGCAGCGAAGGGCATCGAAGCAAGCGACATTCCGCCCGATAGCCTGACCAAGACGTCTTCCATTGCCGAAGCTTATTGGTTCACCCACCAGCAGAGCAAAGATGGCTGGACCCACGAGCTCGATCTCCGTCCGTCCGTGGAGAAATGGTAATATGAATGCGACACCAGACCTGACCCTGTGGGGCGTTGGAACGAGTCGCACCATTCGTCCGCACTGGGCCATGCACGAACTGGGCTTGGCCTACAAGACAAGGCCCATTGGCCCACGAACCGGCGAAACCAAGACCGCAGAATACTCGAAGCTCAATCCGCGCCAGAAGATCCCGCTGCTTCAAGATGGCGATTTCTGCATCGGCGAGAGCGCAGCGATCGTTGCCTACCTGTCGCGCATGTATTCCACGCCGGAACGATCGCTGATCCCGGACGCCCCGCGCGAGTATGCCGCGTGGCTGGAATGGTGCTTCTTCATCGTCGCGGAGCTGGATTCCACCAGCCTTTACGTGATGCGCCGCCATCGGGCTGACGCGCTCGGACCGATCTACGGCATCGCACCCGAGGTCGTTGCCCAGGCCGGCGAGTATTTCCGCCAGCAGTTGCACCATGTTGAAGTCGCGCTCGGAGACGGCCGGAAATTCCTGATGGGCGACCGTTTTACGAGCGCAGACATCCTGCTCACGACGTGCCTCGAGTGGGCCATCGCCTATGGCGTCGGCATTTGCGACAACGCTCAGCCCTATCTCGAGCGCATCCGGAAACGCGAAGCCTTTCGGCGAGCCGTTGCAGCGAATGTTCCGATGGCGCCGATCACGCCGGCGCCGACGAAGGCCTAGAAGACGTCGCCAACGGGTTTCGCGGTTAGACCGCGACGCGCACGCTGCGCTCGGCGACCATCTTGTCGATGGCGCCGTCGTCGTAGCCCAGCTCGTGTAGGACGTCCCGGGAGTGCTCGCCGACCCTGGGAGCAGGCCCGCCGATCGTGGCCTCGTTGACCGAAAAACGCGCCGCCGGCTTCGGCTGCCGCACCCGCCCGACCTTCGGCTGGTCGAACTCGGCAATGATATCGCGGGCGACCACCTGTTCATTGTGAATGATCTCGCCCCGCCGCAGGATCGGCGAACAGGGGACGTCGGCGGCGTCCAGACGCTCCAGCCATTCGGCGGTGGTGTGCTGGCTGATATACTCCGCCATCTTGTTGATGCGTGCCGTGGCGTTGACGGAGCGCGCCGCCGGCGTCGAGAAACGGGGATCCTTGGCAAGCTCCGGATCGCCGGACGCCTGGCAAAAACCCTGCCATTCGGAATCGGAAATGGTACCGGCGGTGATGTAGCCGTCGCTGGTCTTGAACACGAGATCCGGCCGATCGTTGGGATCTGCAGCAGTGGCCTCGGCACCCACCACCGTGTATTGCATCATGCCTTCCGGCCACAAATACGAGATCATCGCGTCCAGCATGGCGACCTGGATGTGATCACCCTGCCCTGTCTTCTCGCGCGCGTAGAGGGCTGCCGCGACCGCCTGGGCGGTGAACACGGCGGTGGTCTTGTCGCAGACGATAGTCCGGATCATCTGCGGACGGTTCGTGACCGGCTGCGACTGGATATCGGCAAAGCCCGACAGGCCCTGAATGATCGGGTCGTAAACACGCTTCTTCACATAGGGTCCGCTGTCGCCAACACCGCTGATCGAAACATAGATCAGGCGCGGATGGTGCTGGCGCAACTCTTCGACGCCGAGACCGAGACGCTCCATGGTGCCCGGCCGGAAATTCTGCACCAGGACATCGGTTTGCGCGACCAGTTTGGCGAGAACCTCACGGCCGGCTGCGCTTTTGACATCGATGGCGAGCGAGCGCTTGCCGCGATTCGACGAAATGAACAGTGCCGAAAACTCGCCATCCTTGTCGATGGTGGCGCGGCTGCGCCGGGTAATATCACCGCCGATCGGCTCGATCTTCAGGACGTCGGCGCCCTGATCCGCCAGGAACATGGTCGCGAACGGGCCCGACACCACGCCTGTCAGATCGAGGACGCGAACGCCGTTGAGTGGACCTGGCATGACATTCTCCCTGAATTGACTTGTTATAAGGCCGACTGAGCTTTCGTCATGCAGGCGCGCGGACGTCTGCCCGGCTCTGCAAAAGCTCCAGGTTCTGGCCTCAGGCCGTCTTCGAAACGGGCTGGCCGATCTGCTCGACGATCGACTCCTCCACATCGCGAAGCTGGTCCTTGCCGAAAAACATCTCCTTTCCAACGAAGAAGGTCGGCGAGCCGAATGCGCCGCGGTTGACGGCGTCGGTGGTTCGATCGATCAGCCCTTTCTTGACGTCGTCCTGCTGCGCACGTGCAAGCAACCGATCGATATCGACGCCTGAGGAGATGAACGCTGCTCGGAAGGTTTCGAGGTCATCCATCTTCTTCGGCTCCTCCCACATGTGGTGGTAGGCCGCGCGGAAATAGGGTTCGAACACGCCTTCGAACTGCGCCGCGACGGCGCCGCGCATCAACATCAGCGTATTGACCGGAAAGAACGGATTGGAACGGAATTTCGTCACGTTATGCCGACGAATGAAGCGCTGCGTCTCCAGCGCCTGGTATTCGGGTTTGTTCTTGATGCCATGAAGCGACTCGAACGGAGACATGTTGCCCGTCGCCTTGAAGATGCCGCCGAGCAGGATAGGGACATATTCGAATTTCACGCCGGTGCGCCGTTCGATTCCGGGAAGGGCAAGTTCCGCGAGGTAAGCGTTCGGGCTGCCGAAATCGAACAGGAATTCAACTTTCAGGGACATGTCAGCTCCTCCCGCAGAGCGCGATGTTTATTGGGCTTGGCGTGATCTTATAGGCCGAACGCAGGCTGCCCCTCCTTCTATAGTTCTAAAATTGAACTGTCAAATCTACTTTGAATTCCGTTGGTTTGAGACGACCGGCAGGGTATTGTATCCACTTTAGTGCCTATCTAGAATGGTGGAGGTGGCGCCTGCCGCTCCCCCTGATTCGAGCGGAACAGGCGCCGGTCGACCGGAGAGCAGGAATGAAATGGGATGAACTTGAGGAAGAGCCGTGTTCGATGGCTCGCACCATCGGTGTGATTGGCGACCGCTGGACTCTTCTGATTCTCCGCGAATGCTTCCTGCGCACGCGCCGCTTCGAGGGGTTCCAGTCAGCGCTTGGAATCACCCGCCATCTGCTCGCAGAGCGACTGAAAAAGCTGGTTCGGCTGGGCGTCCTGCGCCGCATTCCTTACCAGGAGTCGCCTAAACGCCACGAGTATATCCTGACGCAAAAGGGCCTCGATCTCTATCCGATCATGATGGCGCTCGTGCATTGGGGCGACACCCACATGGTCGACGAACGCGGACGCCCCTTGCTGCACGAGCATCGCAAGTGCGGCAAGATGTTCGACCCCGTCATGGTGTGCTCCGAATGCGGAGAGCCGCTTTCGGCCAAGGAAGTTCATGTCCATCCTGGTCCAGGCGCGCGCCCGGCTCCGGAGAGAGTCTTGCTCGACAAAAAGGCAAAGCCGAAGCCCCGCAAGAAAGCGGCGTAAGGACCCCAAGCCGCGTTTCCGCGCAATGGCCGCAGGCGAGTTCATTAGCGTCGCTTCTCGTGAAAAACCTTGCCAGGTCGCAGGCAACGTCACTGGTGGCAGCAATCCGCTCCCTGCGGACGCTTGGGGAAGGCCGCGCGTGTAAACTGCTTTTCGCGCCACGTCTTGAAGGCTTTACGTGATCGCTGGAATCGCGATCGCCTGCCGTATCTGGCGAGCGTCGCGCGCCGGCGGCGCACCGAATGCCGAACGTACTCTCGGCTGAATTGGGACGCGCTCTCATAGCCCACCGCGAACGCCACGTCGGACGCAGTATGCTCGCCGGCAAGCAAAAGTTGGCGCGCCCTCGCCCGTCTTCAATTACCCCTACGCCCGCACGCGGGAGGCTCTGGAGAAGATGCGGCGCTCCGGGCAGTGGGACCCATGCCACGGGCTCAAGATGCGTTACGTCAATCCTGTTACGGTCGTCCTGGATCATGAAGCGCGTCTCTGGATCAATGGCGACATTCGAGTTGAGTGCCTGGACGACCCGAACGATCGCCTCGCGCCTGCGATTATTCAGCACGAGAAACTTCAGAAACTCCGGCAGGAGAAAGATCGCGAGGACCGCAGCCGCAATCGGGATCACGCCGCCAATGAGAAACAGGACCTGCCACCCGTGCTGCGGCACTAGCGTTGCGGAGATAAGGCCCGGAAGCGCGCCGAGACAAGCTTGATCGTGACCTGCCCGACCGCCGCAGGATGCAAAGCCACGGATCGCCGAGCTGAGGCGAGAGCGGTTGCGCGTCGAGGCGGAGCTGGCGGCCCTTGGAGAGCCCCTACCCCATCTCTTTGCATCTGGCAACGCTGGGAGGCTACATTCGAGACCGTCAATGCGCTTGCTACACGAACGAGCCACGCAAGGGCGGAGGACGACTGCGGCCCGTTGGTCGCCGATTGCGGGTCGCCTGTGCACAGCGTCGAGCAACGCGGCCGTCATCTTCATTGGCATCGTTGGGCAAGCGGCGCGGGCCACGCCCGGTGATGGGTCGAGTATTCGGCGAGCCTCAGCTCGGTCTCACGAGCGTTTCACACGCTTTGCGCGGCACGCAAGACATCCGTGTCAACCGCGTAGGCAATACGCACGTATGGGGACATACCGAATGCGGCCCCGTGAACGACGCCGACACCCGCTTCGTTGAGCCAAGCGCGCGTCGGGCAGATCGAGGCTGAACTCGGCCCAGTCGACATCCTCGTCAACAATACGGGCGGTCCACCGCCAACACAGGCCTCTGGCCAGCCGAGCGACCTCTGGGCCAAGCACTTCCAGTCGATGGTGCTGTCAGTTATCGCTCTTACGGATCGGGTGCTGCCCGGCATGCGGGCGCGCAAATGGGGGCGGATTATCACCTCGACCTCGTCGGGTGTGGAGGCGCCGATCCCCAATCTAGGCATCTCGAATGCACTCAGACTCTCGCTGGTCGGTTGGTCGAAAACCCTTGCGCGCGAGGTCGGTGGTGACGGCGTGACAACCAACATCGTGCTGCCCGGGCGGATCGCGACGGCGCGCATCGGCTTCCTGGACGAGCAAAAGGCCAAGCGCGAAAAACGTAGCGTCGAAGCCGTTGCGGCCGAGAGCACCGGGTCGATCCCCCTCGGTCGCTATGGGAGGCCGGAGGAATACGGAGACGTCGTCGCATTCCTGGCGAGCGAACGGGCGTCCTACCTCACGGGGAGTGTCATTCGCGTCGACGGTGGCTTGATCGCCAGCATTTGACAATCGAGGTGGCGTCGCAGTCGTCTCTCAGCCATCTCGCACGCGTTACCTTTGGCATCGACGCGCGGGTCCCGCGCATTCGCGAGTGGTACAGTATACTCCGAGGCGATGAACTCTGCCGCTCGCGGCTGAGCTATCCGCTCCCAAGCCCGCATCCTTCCCCCCGAGCGCGTCCTCGCCCCGTGCTGCTGGGGGCTCCCTTTAAGTCGCACGTGCACTAGTTCGACATGTTGGTGTCAAGGAGCGCCAGAAGTGACTGTACCACTCCCGGTCGCCGACGTCCGATTGTTGTCGTGACGATACGGCCAGCTCCTATCAACTCGTACAGCTTCGTGCGTCGCAAGCCGGTCACTTCGCATGCCTCGTCAATCGTGCAGGTGAGCCGCTGCGCGAATGGCGTGCTCGGTTCTACGACATTCGGTAGTGGACAGACTGACTTGTGACTGTTATCGGCCAGTTTTCTCTCGTCGATTGCATCTCACGTGGTTCTCCCAAAGCTCACAGACAAGCTTTGATTGTGCGACGAGCATCGTCAATGCGAGGTGCTTTTGCCCGCAATGGCCGGGCGGCCAAGCCAGCAAGTCCCTGGAAGACCATTCGCGAGCGCGCCGGTATGCTGGATGTGATTCCCTATGCTTTGCGGCACTTGAGCATCGCGCGCGGTCTCCGAAAGGGTTTGCCCATCCAACAGGTCGCTAAACTGCACAACACCTCGGTCAAAATGATTGAGCGGCACTACGCGAAATACATTGCAACCGCCTTGGAAGACCTCGCCAGGGCCGCAGTCGTGTCCCCGGTGCCGCGGAGTGATGGAACCGTGGTGCCGATTGGAAAACGCGCGTAAATGTTCTCTTCTATTTTAGGGTGGAAGGCGCGGACCTAACGGCCGAAAAGCGACGCGCGCTTCAACCCTTCCCGCAGCTCTTGCGAAAGCCACCTCTCTAGTGTCTTGAGGTCGCTCCTCGAGGCAAGGTGCGGCGCGATCCAAAGCGAGAGCTGACGTTTTCCAGGCGCAAAGCCAAACGGGGCAATCAGCCGGCCGGATTCCAAGTCGTCTATAGCGAGCATATGTGGGACAACGGCGATCCCCAGTCCGAAAGTCGCGGCCTGGATCATCAAATAGAAATGATCAAACCTTTGATGCACTTGCGGTGCCCTCTCCTCTTCTCCGACAGCTGCGAGCCAATCAGTCCAGGCGTTTGGGCGCGTCGTAGTCGCGAGCAATCTGGCGTTCGACAAATCTTTGCGCTTCTTCAGCGAGATAGACTTGAGATAGGCCGGAGAACACACCGGACCGATCCACTCAGTGCCCAGTGGACGAATAACCGCCGATTTCGGCGGTTCGAACGTGTTGTTGCGAATAGCTACGCTGATGTTGTCACGCGTGAAATCCACTCGGTCGTAGTTCATGTCGAGCTTGATTTCCATGTTGGGGTGCTTGGCGTACAAACCGGGCATCCTCGGAATAAGCCAGCACATGGTTATCGACGCCGAGCAGGACAGTGTTAACGGTCCAGGTTTCAAACGCTCAATCGTCGCGTGAATGAGGTTGAACGCCGTCGACAACCCGTCAACGAGTTGCTCGCCCTCCCGGGTTGGCACCGATTCCCTGGTGCCGCGCTTGAGGAGCGACACACCCATGACCTCCTCGAGCGCCTTGATTTGGCGACTAACGGCGCCATGTGTCACACCCAGCTCGACGGCGGCACGGCTGATGCTGCGATGTCTAGCCGTTGCTTCAAATGCGCGGAGTGCGTTCAAAGAAGGCAACGATGTGGACATCCGATCCTCCGACGTATGTGACATCTTCTCATATCAGGCCCGTCCAGCCGATTGTCTTTTTGAGCCGCGGTTTATTCGGAGGCAACCGGTTTTTTGCGCCGTGGCCGGCCCTGTCCGGAGCGACCACGGCATCAGGTTGGCGGCACCGACATCCGCAGGGACGAATGCAGATACGAGAAAAACTTACATGCGCTGTTCGGCCGCCTTCGAGGCGCAACGCAATAGGTGAAATTGCTGCCTGATCTGTTGAAGCGGGAATCGAGGAGACGCTGCCACCGCCGTCGCGATGTAGCGGCGTGCCCCGAGGGCAAGATTGGTTGCCCAGGCAAAACGGTGCGCTCGTCGGCTGCAGGCGTTACAAAAACTCATATACGGCTGAGAATTTCTACAGTCCCGCCCCGGAAGCGAATGTTTAGTGTTGGCGGACTGGCTGCACGCATGCTCGAACCCACAGCACGATAGGTGCGTATCACACAAGGTGGGGGACTGCGGCGAAATCAGCGACACCAAGAGCCGACACTGGCTCGGATAAACAACAGGAAGTTAGGGATGAAACCGATCGCCGTCAGCTCGCGCTCAGGCTTATGGTAGCTGAGCGGCTGTTTCAGGAAGTATCTCAGCATCGCAACTCCGACTGAAATCGTTCAGTAGCCGCCCCTATCGAACATGAGCCTTTACCTGGAAAAAACACGATCCCATTCTCAGTGGCGCTCGCTCGTCGCGCCCCATGTGCGCAAGGAAACGAGAAGCCGCGGCCATGAGTGCTGACATCGCCAGTTCATGCGCAGCCGAACTTAGCGCCGCTAAGGTTGTCGGCATCGACAAAAGGTTTGGCGGCGCGCACGCGCTGCGCGGCGTGTCGATCACATTCGAGAAGGGCGACGTGCATGCCATTGCTGGCGAGAACGGCGCCGGCAAGTCGACGTTGGTGAAGATCCTGTCAGGCGTCATCGGCGATTACGCCGGCGCAATCGAAATAGACGGTGTTGGCCGCCGCTTCGACAGCATCCGCGATGCCGAGCGACATGGAGTGTTCCTGGTCCCGCAGGAACTCAGCGTCGTGCCGGAGTTGCGGGTTGGCGAATATCTGTTTCTCAACCGCGAGCCCCAGCGCTGGGGGATGGTAGACACGAGGAGGCTGTGGGCCGATGCCGCGCATTGGCTCGACGTCTTCAGGCTCGATGCCTCGCCGCTGGAGCAGATGGGCAATCTAAGCACCCACCAGCAGCAGTTGGTCAGTATTGCCCGCGCGATGACGCAAGGCGTGAAGCTGCTCATCCTCGACGAACCAACGTCGAGCCTCACAGAGCGCGAGACCGAGCTCATGTTCGCCCGGATCGCGGACCTGCACCGGCATGGTGTCACCACCATCTACATATCCCATCGGCTGCGCGAGTTGGAGCGCGTCGCCAATGTGGTGTCGGTGATGCGGGACGGCAGAGTCGTCGACCATTTTAGGCTTCCGGGCCAAGGCGACACGCCCCGTCGGATTGTTCAAGCCATGGTGGGGCGGGACATCATCGAGATGTATCCAAAGGTGGCTGCTAAGGTCGGCGAACCGATCCTCTCGGTCCGCGACTGGACCGTAGAAAGCACGGGAGCCGGCCGGGTCCCTGCTATCAAAAACATCCACCTGGATGTCCGATCAGGAGAGATCTTAGGAGTTTTTGGCCTGCTCGGCTCCGGGGCCTTCGATTTGGCCCGGTCGCTGTTTGGCGCTCATGCGGGACGCGTGAGCGGTTCGATGCAGATCCGCGGACGGGTCATCTCGGTTAGGACGCCGCGCGACGCGATCCGCAACAGCATCGCCTATGTTCCGGCCGAACGAAAGCGCGACGGCTTGATCGAAGCTCATTCGATCGAAAGCAACATGACGCTTGCTGCGCTCAACCGCTTCAATCGCTACGGTATCCTCGACCGGTACGGCGAACTCCGGCGTGTACAGCAATATGTCGCGAGCCTGAAGGTAAAGTGTGGCTCGGTTGAGCAGCCCATGTCGCAGCTCTCCGGCGGCAACCAGCAGAAGGTCGTGGCCGCGAAATGGCTTCTTTCCGAGCCGGAGATCGATGACGGCAGCGGCGATCACGTGGCGCTCTCCAATTTCACGGCCTTTGACCGCTGTCGAGACGTGCCACGAGGACCAGGCCCGCCATGCGAGTGGTAGACCTGTCGCCTACTCTGGAGCGAGGCATCCCGAATTGGCCAATGCATCCGCCGCTGGTGATCGATAAGGCGCGACTGAGTGCACGCGACGGATACTATTGCCAGTTTCTGATGATCTCCGAGCATACCGGCACTCACGTAGATGCGCCGGTGCATTTCCATGAGCACCTACTGCACATGTCGATAGATACGTTTCCAGCCGACATTCTGATCGCACCAGCGGTACTTTACGACTTTTCCGACAAGCACATGCAACCCGGCGATCTGGTGACCTTGAATATGGTGAAAGCCTATGAGGCCGAGAGGGGAGTCCAGCTCGGCGAAGGTGAAATCCCACTGATAAACTTTGGCTGGATGCAGCGCTTTTGGCGGACCGACGACGAAAGTACCTGGTTCGTAAAGAATGCTCCAGGCATTCGCGAAGATGCCATCATCTACTTCAAGGAGCGGGGCATTCGCGCGATCGGTTGCGATACCGTGGCCTGCGACATGGCCGTCATCGACGGTGTCGGGCAGGAAACCACCGGACATACCACCCACTGGTTACCGAACGGAATCCTAATTATCGAGATGTTGACCAATCTGCATAAGCTTTCATTGCGCAGCCTATTCGTCGCCACCCCGCTCAAAATCAAGGAAGGATCGGGCTCGCCCATTCGCCCACTTGCCTTTTGCGAGGATTGAGCCAGCCATGGCGCGAAGGTGGGGGCAAAAGGCTTGCGACGTGACAATCAGTGCATTGCCGGACTCCCGACCGCCTGCCTAAGCTGACGCACGTCGCGGACGGGCGGTGCGCCGAACTGCCGAAGATATTCTCGACTGAATTGCGAGGCGCTTTCGTAACCTACTGCGAAGGCTACATCTGAAGCGGTTCGCTCACCGGAGAGCAGCAGTTGTCGCGCCTCCTGCAAGCGGATTTGCTTCTGATACTGGATCGGGCTGAGCCCGGTGAGCGCGACGAAGTGGCGATGCAGGCTGGCACGGCTCATGCCGCTTGCTTCGCACAAGGCCTCGATCCGCAGCCGCGTGTTGTGGTTTTCGCGGATCCATTCGACCGCACGCCGGATCCGGCCAAGCGCTCCCTCGGGCCGGGCGATATGGCGCAACAGGCGCCCCTGAGGTCCCTGCAAGAGACGATAGAGCAACTCGCGTTCAACCATTGGGGCCAGGACTGGGACGTCGCTCGGCGTGTCGAGCAGCGCAAGAAGGCGCAGCAACGTGTCGCGAAGCGGGGGCGTCATTGGGTTGATCGCGATACCGCTGCCCGGCGCATCGGCGTCGCGTATCAGCGGCATGGTGGACGCAATCTGCGCAAGCAGTGCAGGATCGAGGACGAGTGAGACTGCGACATACGGCCGGCCGTGGCCTGCATCATGGATCTGGCCGCTCAGCGGCAAGTCCAGAGCGCTGACGAGATATTGCTCAGCATCGTAGCGGAGCAGATTGTCGTGGATCGTCACGTCCTTCGAGCCTTGCAGGATGAAGCAGATCATCGAGCGGTAGAGGCAGGGCGACGTGCCGGAGGTCGTCTGACCGACGCCGATCTCGAGGCGGGGGATCGGCGTCACGGTCATCCCCGATCGCGCGTGACGCAGGGCGAGGTCGAGATGTGGCTGAAGATGGTCGGTCATGCCCCCTATATGGCATCGTTTGTTCTCCAAGGCAAAGCTCTTGAGACAATTGGGCAACAAGTTGAGAGTATCGGGCGAGCGTACGACGCGTGCGGGATCTATCTGGCTGGTATCGGACTGGCACCGCAGCGGCGGCGCCTCCGGCTGGATCATCTCGACGAAGGGCCGCCCATGACCGACACGAGCCTCACCCTCATCAGCCACCCGCTCTGCCCGTTCGTCCAACGCGCCGCGATCACCCTTCTGGAAAAGGGGGTCCCGTTCGAACGGATCAACGTCGATCTGTCAGCCAAGCCTGACTGGTTCCTGGCGCTGTCGCCGACCGGCAAGGTGCCGGTGCTCAAGTTGCGCCAGCCCGACGGAGAGGATGCGGTCCTCTTCGAGAGCATGGTGATCTGCGAATATCTGAACGAAACGCAGGACGGTGCCTCGATGTACCCACAGGATCCGCTCGCCCGCGCCCGGCACCGCGCATGGATCGAGTTCTCGACCCAGACCCTGACAGACGGCTGGCAGTTCCTCCACGCCGTCGACGCTCCGACCGCCGACGCCCGGCGCACCGCGTTCCGCGACAAGCTGCATAAGTTGGAGGTGGAGCTGGGCGTAGGGCCGTATTTCGCCGGTACCGATTTCGGCATGGTCGATGCGGTCTATGCCCCGCTCTTCCGCTATTTCGGGATCATCAATCCGGCGGTGTCGCAGGCGGTCTTCGAGGGCCTGCCGCGCGTCTCAGCGTGGCGCGCAGCCCTGGCGGCGCGGCCGAGCGTCCAAGACGCCGTGGTGCCCGACTATGCCGACCGCTTCCGCAACCATCTGCGCCAGAACGGGGCGCTCGCCGCCGCCTGACGCCTGTCGCCTGTCGCCAGGTGCGGGACCGCGCCTGGCTATTCTTTTCCGACAGAGGACAAAACCTATGACCGACATCGCACCGGCGGCATCAACGGCCAGTTCCAGGACCGAGAGCCGTTCGACACCGCCGTCGCCAATTCCAGGACAGTCCTCGCAGAAGCCCGCCACCGCGACGACATGGACGTAATCCACGTCTCTCTTCGGTTCGAGCCGACGTTCAAGGTGCTGGGCGAGGGCAAGTACAGCCTGCGCAAGCTGATACCCGTCTACGGCTCGTTTCTCGGCGAGCAGGCCGATTTCTTTCCCGGTTTCGAACCGCAGGACGGCGAATTTGTCGTAGGCGAGCGTCCCGGCGGCAGCAGCGCCTTCGCCGGGACGACGCTCGACAGCTACCTGCGCAACAACCGCATTTTCGACACCTACGTGACGGGCTTCGCGCTCAGGCAGTGCGTGGAGTCGACGGTGCGCAACGCGCATGACCTCGGCTACCACACCAACGTCATTTGCGACGCGTCGGCGGCTTTCACCAGCGACCAGCAGATCGCGTTCCTGAGCGACATCGCGCCGTTCTACGCCAACGCGATCACCACGCAGGATTTCCTGACGCACGCGTGACGCCCCTCATGCCCGGCACCACGACGGCAGTGCCGGCGATCGCGAGAGCGGGAGCTGGTTGACCGACGAGATCGCGCGCTAGCTCCGGACGGGGCATGCGCCCGGTCGCGGCGCGCCAGCGGATCGATGGCGGAGGTCGTGAGCCTGCCGCTGAGTAAGCTGACGCCGGGGATCTGTGCGCGATCGCGGTTTACCGCCGTTCGGTGCCGCCAAGGTTCTCCGACGCCGGCGCCAGGATCGACCCCACGCGGCCCGCACTCGCCGCCTCGACGCTCTACAGCCCGCCACCGGCCGAGGCACGAGGCGGGATCTAGGGGCCTGCGGCTCTACGAGGGCGCCTGTGCGAGCAGCCACGGCTGGAACGGCGAGGTTATCCAGACCACATCCCTCCGCAGCGCGGGGACGGTCAACTACCCGGAGGCCACCAACCTCATCCAGGTGATCCTGCGCGGCTCGAGGATCCAGGCGTTCGAAGGGCAGCTGGCGATGCCGGCATTCGGCGCGTCCTAAACCGATACCGGGGTGGCGAGATCCCAACCGCGTGTTCGCGCACTTCGGCAACAAGCGGCCGAGCGTCACGCCGGCCAAGATCGCGAAAGCGCGCAATGCCAGTCCGTGGCGTCACTCACCGCGTTGCAGTCACATCTCTGAAGTGGCACTGACGGCCTCACTGTCGCGCCCGCCGTCTACCCGACATCAGCGAACCGACCGACATGACGCAGCGTGGACGAACGCGTCGCGTCTTGGCCACTCACGAGCAGCGCCTGCCCCGTCGTCGACCGGAAAGATGAGACGATCGGGCAAGAAGTTGAGCGTATCCGGCGTGCTGACAGTCTGCGCGGCGCCTATTTACCGGATACCCGACGGGCTTGGCCGCGACCATGGCCGGCCCTGTGGGTCGTAGCAAAGATATCAATCACAAGGACGATATACATGACGCGGCTCAATAGAAAGCGCACCCTCATCACGGGCGGCACAACGGGGATCGGCCTCGAAGCCGCCAAACAATTCCTGAACGAGGGCGCGCGCGTCATCGTGACGGGCAACAACCCTGATACAATCGCGCAGGCCAAGTCGGTCCTCGGCTCCGAGGTTCCCGTCATCAAGGCCGACAGCGCGAGCGTCCAAGAGCAGCAGGCGCTTGCCGCCGCGGTGAAGGAGCGTTACGGCCAGTTGGACGTCGCCTTCCTCAACGCCGGCATCTCGATCTGGCAGCCGATCGAATCGTGGAATCCGGAGGTATTCGATCGGATCTTCGCGATCAATGTGAAGGGGCCGTACTTCCTGATTCAGGCGCTGCTGCCCGTCTTCGCCAATCCGGCGTCGGTCGTACTCAACACCTCGATCAGCGCGCATGTCGGCGCCGCCACCTCGTCGGTCTATGGGGCGACCAAGGCGGCCTTCCTCAACCTGTCGAAGACGCTGTCCGCCGAACTCCTGCAGCGCGGTATCCGGTTCAACGCGGTCAGCCCGGGCCCGATAGACACGCCCCTCTACGATAAGCTCGGCGTTCCCGATGCTTATCGCGAGCAGATCAACAAGGACATCATCGCAGGGATCCCGGCCGGTCGTTTCGGCAGCGCAGCGGAAGTCGCCAAGGCGGTTGTCTATCTCGCGTCCGACGACTCGGCATGGACGGTCGGCAGCGAGATCGTGGTCGACGGCGGGCGCATGCTGAACATGTGAACGAGCCGGTTGCACCTGCAACCGGCCAAGCCCAGCACCGGCGGGACAGCAGCGATCCTGCCGACCCCGGTGCCGGGAGCTTTCCAAATTGCCGTAAGTCTTCGCCCTACGAAGCTATCTTAAACTTTGCGATACGCGATAATTGCGGCCGAACACGGGGACTTTCGCCAGTCTCTCAGGTTAATGGCGTGCCGCAATCAACCAACTCTGATCCTCTAAGATAGATCGGATTTGGCCTGTTCGAGCAAGACTCATTCGAGCTTGCCCGTCGATTCTTCAAGAAGAGCCCAAGCCTCTTCGCCAAAGTTCCTCCGCCACTTTTTATAGAAGCCGAACTTTGTCAAGGTTTCGCGGAATGGCGCAGGGTCAACGTCGTTGAAGACGAGGCCTTTAGCTGCGAGATCACCCCTCAGCGCCAAGTTCTGCTTCGCGACCTCCTCACGTTCAACCATGGCGTTCTTGTTGACGATAGTCGCGACCTTGTCCCGGATATCTGCCGGAACGCTCTGCCAAGCACGACGATTGATCAGCCACCACCAGCCATCCCACATATGATTTGTGAGCGAACAATATTTCTGAACTTCGTACAATTTGGCGGCGGCGATGATGGCTGGTGGGTTTTCCTGTCCGTCCACCACCTTAGTCTGAAGCGCTGAGTATACTTCGGCGAAATTGATCCCCGTCGGCGACGCGCCGAGCGCTTCGAAAAGCGAGGTCCACAGCGCGCTCACAGGAACTCGCATCTTTAGCCCGTGCAGATCCGCCGGCGTGACAATCGGTCGGACGCTGTTCGTGATCTGGCGGAAGCCGTTGTCCCAAATCTTCTCCATTACGTCCAGGCCCGATTTGTTGATCTGGCCGCGCAGATGCTCACCAAGCTTGCCGTCGAGTGCGTTCCACAGGGTCGGATAGTCTTTCCAGGCAAATCCAACGCCGTAAATGGCCGAGGACGGTATAAGCATCGATAAGATATTCACACCGGAGAGCGCGAAAAACTCCAGAGCACCGGAACGCAATTGCGAAAACATATCCGTATCGCCGCCGAGCTGATTGCTCGCGAAGACTTGCAATTCGAACCGGCCATCCGTCGCTTGCTTGATCTCGTCGGCTGCTTTGCGCGCATACACATTCAGCGGGTGCGTATCCGGCACATTGGTGCCGAGCTTGAACGTGAATTCGGCGGCCCTTGCGTATCGAAGCGGCACGGCTGCGGCGATCGTGGCCGATGCTCCGAGAATAGCGAAGCTTCGGCGAGAAATCGATTGCATAACTTTCCTCCCAACAATTGTGTTTTCTGAACAAGTCGCTCTGATCAACTGTGTGGAACCTCTTTACCGGGACCGAACATCAGGCCGGCGGATTGAAATCCGCCATCGACATTCAATGTATGGCCATGCACGTATCGCGCCTCGTCCGAGCAGAGAAAAACGGCGGCATCGGCGATTTCTTCCGGCGTGCCATACCTTGTCATCGGGATGAGATAATTGTACGCCGCGCGTGTCGCTTGATCGTGCGCGAACTTGGCCATTTCGGTTTCGATTGCGCCCGGCGCTATTGCATTTACGTTGATGTTGTACGGCGCCAATTCAACGGCCATTACCTTTGTCAGCAGCTCGAGACCGGCCTTCGCCGAGCCATAGGCCGCGCGGCCGTTGCCTCCTCGTTGTCCCGAGAGCGACGCGATGTTCACGATCTTTCCACCGCCACCTTTCACCATCTGACGTGCAGCTGCCTGCGCCACAAGGAATGCCCCAGTGAGATTGATGGAAATGATGCGATTCCAATCCTCGAGCTTGGTGTCGAGAAACGGCGTATTGCCGCCGACACCGGCGTTATTCATGAGGATGTCCACGCGACCGAAAGTCTTAAGGGTCTCCTCCATCATCGCATTCACCGACGCCTGATCGGCGACGTCGACCCCCACGCCGAGAGAACGCACTTCTACCGAAGTGATCAATTGCGCAGCGGCTTTCGCGCCCTCCACGTTGACGTCAGCGATGACGACGGTCGCACCTTCACGCGCGTAGGCTTGCGCAACGCACAGCCCAATGCCTCGGGCGCCGCCGGTGACGATGGCGACTTTATCTTTGAGCCTCATGTATTCGCTCCCTGTTCGACTAAGAATTGCCCTTGTATGCACCGCCGGACTTCGCTCTCACGAAGAAGTCGGCCGCTCCGACCTGCCCACCCTTGAGCGCGATCTCGAGACCATCGCGATCGGCGCGTCGTGCATGCGCCTTGCAAAGCGGTGCGCCTGGCGCCAACGGCGCGATCGCCGTAAGCGCATCGATGCCCAGGAGCGAGGCCGCCCGTCCCGACGTGTCCCCCCCGGAAATGATTACGCGTGACAGGCGTACGTCGAGAAGCAGGCGGTCGAGAATCGTTCCGAGCCCTTCGCCGACACGCTCATTCATCTTCTCGATTGATGCGCCCGCCGTTTGAACGGCGGATCTAAACCCGGCAACGGCCGGATCGTCTGGCCCAGCAGCGCTATGGATCAGGACATCACGTCCCGTGCTTAGATGGTGGATTGCCGCCGACGTGGTGCGTTCAATTTCACCTAACCAGGCCCTCTCATCGACCGCACATGCGGTATCTATCGGAATAGTCGCAAAACCAGCGGCGCGCGCACACTCGATCTGCGTGGCAGTAACCGGGGAGACTGATCCGGAAACGCACGCGATGCGGTCCACCGGTTTGGCGGCAGGGACGGTGGGAGTCGATGGAATAAGATTGGCATGCCGCCAATAGGCCGCCAGAGCTGCCTCGACGCCCTGAGACCCGACACAGAATCGGTGCGGCATTCCGTGCTCCCACACCAGGCGTCCGGCGGCAATCAGAGTCTCGTCGTCAAGCACGTCAAGGGAGACGATTTCCGCCCCTGCCTGTATTTCCGCCGCCAATCGTGCGTCGGCGTGGCCTCGCTTCATCGCAACGAAATCCACCAAACCGACCGTCCTGCTAGTTTGTTTGGCAAGGTGGCGAGCTAGGTCGGCCTCATTCATGGGGGTGACCGGATGCCGCGACATGACGGGATGACGGTCCAACCGATAGATCGCCCCATGCGCGGCGGCGAACAGATTGCCAAGCGTTTGATAGCGCCCCATGTTCGGATCGGCGACAATCATCGGTGTCCAACCAGAGAAGCGCGCTTTCGCGATATCGATCGCGCGGCCGATGGAGCCGATCTCTGGCGACGAGTCGAAAGTCGAGCAAACCTTGTAATGGATGATGGGTGCGCCTGTCGCGGCCAGCAACTCGAAGATCTGCGGCAAGGTTTCGTCCATCCAATGCGGGGATTGAGCCCGCGCGATCCCCGCCACGCCAATAACGCGGTAACCGGTGAAAGCGGCGAGACGCTCCGGCGTCGGCGGCGTCAAGAACAGAACGGTCTCAATGCCGGCGAACGCTGCCGCCTCCATCGACGCCGACGAGCCCGTGAAGTCGTCACCGTAATATGCGATGAGCGGACCTGAAGGCAGTGGGCGGGGCGACGTCACGCAGCCATCTCCAGAGCGTGGCGCAAATTTGGGCGGGTACGTGCGAAATCGTCGAGCGGGACGCCCGCCACAGCGGCTTGCCACGCTTGCTGCATAGCCTCGACTCCCGCGGCGGCACCCTTGGGATGAGCCAGTATGCCGCCTCCTGCGGTCACGATGAGGTCGGTCGAGCCGAGCCCTTGATAGGTCGCTGGCGCGGATCGTGGCGCTTGCGCAGAAGAGAAGACTGGCATGACGACGCAAGGCTTTTCGGCGAACATCGGCGCGAGGCAGGCCCGGGCCGAAGCGAGGCAGCTTGAGTCCTCCTCCGCGAATTTGTTGCCAATACCGTTGACGTGCATGTGATCCGCGCCGGCAAGTCGCCAAATCTTTTGCCAGGCGATGTAGGACCATCCGAGCATTGGATGACGCGAGAGATAGCCCCACCCGTTCCGGTGCGCGTGGATGGGCAATTGTCCGAAACGCGCCAGTTCGATCATCCCGACGAGGCCAACGGAGTTGAGGCTTGCCATCATGCAAGTCGCGCCATGCCTCAAAAGCGTGTCATGGCGCCGGCGCATCTGATCGAGATCCCCGGTCAAGTTGAAAGCGAACATGACCTTCTTTCCGCTGCGCTGAGCATGGGTATCAATCACGCGCATGACTTTCTCGACGCGCAGGTGGAACGGGCACGCTGGTCCGTCGGACTGCAGTTCGTCATCCTTGATGAAGTCGATACCGGCAGAGCAGAGCTCGTTGACGAGGGAGGCCGTCTCGTCCGGCCCAAGTCCTACGCTCGGCTTGATGATCGTGCCGATGATCGGTCGCGCTTCCACGCCGGCAAGGCGGCGGGTACCCTGCACGCCGAACTGCGGCCCGGGATAAGCAGCGGCGAATGCATCCGGCAAGCGGATGTCTAGAAGACGAAGGCCCGTTACAGAGCCGAGTTCGAAAAGATTGCCGGCAATGGTCGCCAGCAGGTTCGGAAGCGACGGGCCAAGCGTGTCTAAAGGCCAGGACAGGGTGATAAAGGCGCGCTTGAACCGCGCTTCCGACTCGACCTTGACTCGGGTCGGCAGCGACGGCCCCTCCACAGCGTGGTCGAGGATTTCCAGCCGCGTGACCTGCGCTGCCACCCTCTCCTTGAGCTCCGGCGTTTCGCCCGGGATCGCGACGAATGTGCCACTCGATTGCTCGCCCGCCATGAATTCGGCGACGCGCTGGACCTCCCCGTGCGTTTCCAGGAGGTAGTCAACTTCGATGCGGGTGCTGACCATGTCTTATGAAACTCCAGCGGATCGTCGCGTCGCACGGCAGATCTCCGCGAGCCGTGAACGAGGGCGAGGCGAGGTCGGCCAATTCAACGTGAGACGCCTATCTTCAGCCTGCATTACAGGAATCCTATCGATATCCACGGAATGGCGATCACAAAAGCCAGGCCGACCAACATGGCGACGATGTAGCCTCCGATCGGCTTGATACCTGCATCCGGATGGATCTGACTTATTGCGCATGCCGAATAGTAGCCAACGCCGAAAGGTGGCGCGAAAAGGCCGATGCCCATGGAGAGAATCACAACCATCGCGTAGTGAACCTCATGGACGCCGACCTGCCGCGCGATCGGAAACATCAAAGGTCCGAACAGCACAATTGCTGGAATTCCTTCGAGGACGGAGCCGAGCACGATGAACGCGATCGCCGACACAATTAGGAACGTCGGTGCACCGCCTGGCAGACTCTTGAACGTTGCCGCCAGCGTTGCCGAAAATCCGGACTGCGTCAGCGCCCACGCCATGCCGGTAGCTGCGCCGATGATGAGGAGGATGGCGCCGGATAGCGCAGCTGTCGTAACCAACATCGGGTACATGCGCGCCAGCGGAAACTGCCTATAGAACAGCAAACCGATTATGACGGCATAGAAGATGCCTATGGTCGATACTTCCGTCGCTGTCGCTACGCCTTCCACCACTGCCGCGCGGATGACAAAGGGTAGCGCAAGAGCCGGAAGGGCAAAGCCTAGCGATCGTAAGATCTCTTTGCGAGCCGGCCGCGTTACGGCGCTGAGATCTTCGCGCCGATAACGCCACCAGACGAGCAAACAGAGCATGACACCAAGCACCGCTCCGGGAAGCATTCCGCCCGTAAAGAGCGCGGATATGGATACGCCGGTAACAGAACCGATCGTAATCAGCACAATTGAGGGCGGGATCGTTTCGGTCTGTGCGCCTGTCGCGGACAAGAGAGCAACAAGTTCACCGTCCTTTGCGCCGCGCGATCGCATTTCAGGGAAGAGCACAGGCGCAACAGCTGCCATGTCTGCAGCTTTGGAACCTGAGATTCCCGACATGAGATACATCGCGCCGACGAGCACATAAGACAAGCCACCGCGTACGTGTCCGAGCAGATTGGCCAGAAAGCCGACCATTGCCCGCGCCATGCCTGTCATCTCGATCAGCAGGCCAAGAAAGACAAACAAGGGAACAGCCAGAAGGATCAGATGGCTCATCCCCTCGTCCATCCGACCAATAACCACAAGGGTCGGAAGCCGCGTCGTGAGCGCGATGTATCCAAACGTCGCAAGCCCAAATGCAAATGCGATTGGCACACCAGCCAATACGAGAGCGCCAACAAGCCCGACGAAGAACAGGAGAAGATTGTAGTTCCCCAACTTCGGAAGCGTCCCGCTAGAGCTATAAAATGCGCCCGCCACCAGAGCGACAACTAAGATCGCAACCATACTGGCCATACGGCTCGGCGAGCGGAGCATGGAGATAACTCCAGTGATCAGCATCAGACCGAGGCCAACTGGCAGCGCGCTGGCGCGCCAGGCGCTCGAAATCTGGAGCGCCGGCGTCGTGATTACGATTTCCTCATGCGCGAACTCGAGCGCCGGTCCCAGCGTCATTAGGATGAAGGCAAGACTCGCTGCGAGCGCAACACTTTCGAACAGTGGCCATAGCTGTGGGCCGCTCAGCGACACCACTGCGGTCATGCGCATATGGCTGCCGTTGCGAAATGCGACTGCAGCACCAAGCATAGCCAGCCAGAGAAAGAGAAAGGACCCTAATTCGTCGGTCCAGAGGATCGGACTATGGAACACATAACGACTGACCACACCCGCAAACAGAACGACGATTTCCGCCGCGACCAACAAGGCGGCACACGCCTCAACGCTTGCTCCGATGGCGCGATCGACGAGCATTAAACCGTTGCTTAGGCCTGCCCGGCTATCGAAAGTGCCTGTGATGGAGCCTTGCGGAACGGCGCTCATGACGCCCCCCTTTGGCCTAAGCTGCAATGCAGCAGCATGTTCGCTCCCTGTCTCATTTTGCTCGTTGGACTGAACACTAATTGCGAATGGCCGCCGCGGGGATCGGAAAAGTGCGCAGGAACGTGTGAGAAAAACTCACGACCAAGAGACTTGCCTGCCTGCGAGCTCTTGGGCTCGCCTGAGAAGATCAACGGCGCTTCAAAGCTGTTCGCCGTTGAATGCCTGTCGACACGGCGGCATGAGCGAACTTGAGGAAGCCGACTGACGGACGACCAAGGTCGTGCTCTCTCGGGCCACAAGACCGCACAGGCTTATCGCGGCTGTGCCAATGAAGCGATGATGCGAGCGTTGGTCGGCGGAGGGATCTTTCTGGAGGCCCACCAAAATAGTAGGTCCGCCTGTTTTCTCTCCGGAGAGCAGCCTAACTCGCAACGCTGGGTCTCGATGGTCCGCCAAAAAGCGCCGTTTGCGCGACCCTCACCGCCAAGGCGATCGGCGAGTAGATTCAAATCGGGAAGATGAAACCACCAGTACCGACATTCAATTCGCCTTGCGATCTAACCATCGGTTTTCGGCTTTCGTGGCCGAAGTCAAGCATCTGGAGCTGATAAAGCATTTTTGGCCTTCTTGGGCCGAAACCCACCATTCGAGCTACAGCCGAAAACTGGCGGTTCGCCCCTAGCTAGCTTAGGGCAATATTGCCGACCGACCGGTACCGGTTGCGGCGCTCCAACACCTCGCGAATCAAGGGCAGACGATCGTTGCCAAAATACATATCGGTTCTGTCAATGAAGATTGTTGGCGATCCGAATCCCCCGCGCGCGATTACCTCGTCAGTGTTTGATCTAAGCTGGTTCTTGACTGCCGCTTCGTTGACGCCTCGGAAAAACTCTCCAGGATCGACACTCACCTTCTTGCAGATGTCCGTCAGCACAGAATCCTGGGAGATGTCTTTGTCCTCACCCCAATAGGCTTCGAACACGGCAGTTGCGAACGGGACCATCCCGTCGCTGCCGAGCCAGACGCAGCCCCGCATCGCCCTTACGCTGTTCACCGGAAAGACCGTCGGTGGCATCCTGATCACAAGATCGGCCGAACGAGCCCAATCGGCGAGATCTTTCAGCATGTACTGCGCTTTCGGCGCAATCGGATTTTGGCGCGAGGCATAAATGCTCGGATTGACCGCATTGAAGATGCCGCCAGCCAGCACAGGCCGCCACGAAAGCGGCTCGTCAAACTCCATCGCCAATTTTTGAATGTTGTGGAAGGCGAGGTAGGTCCACGGACTTGAGCAGTCGAAGAAAAACTCGATCATCGATCGTTACACTCTCCATCTCTCCGGTACGCGATGCTGCGAGCCAGCATCTCCATTTTCAATCGCCAGAGGCCTCCATCACCATTCATTCAGCGACGACCCTGGATGCGCCGAACATGATTCGCTCTGCTTCGTCGGAAAACGGCTCCTTCACGAATTTGCCGACCGCAAGGCCGGCTTGCACCTGCGGCCGTTCGCGAACTTCCGCATACCAGCGCTTGACGTTCGGATAGTCCTCGAGTGTGAAACCCTGCGCTTTATGAGTCATCGTCCACGGGAAGCAGGCCATGTCGGCTATCGTGTATTCGTCGCCAGCAACAAAGCGCCCGGTCTTGCCCAATTGAACGTCAAGCACACCATATAGTCGCGTCGCCTCACGCTGATAGCGGTCAATCGCATACGGGATCTTCTCCGGCGCATAGAGACGAAAATGACCGTGCTGACCAAGCATCGGTCCAAGACCGCCCATCTGCCACATCACCCATTGTAAAACCCGGCTACGACCACGCACATCCACTGGCAGAAAGCGTCCCGTCTTCTCGGCCAGGTAGATCAGGATGGCACCCGTCTCGAATACAGAGATAGGCTCGCCGCGGTCGGCCGGCGCGCGATCAACGATCGCTGGAATGCGATTGTTCGGGCTGATAGCGAGAAACTCTGGCCTGAACTGTTCACCGGCGCGAATATCGATTGGGACGACGCTATACGTTAGCCCGAGTTCCTCCAGCAGAATCGAGATCTTCCAACCATTGGGGGTTGGCGCGTAGTGCAAGTCAATCATTGGGACCTTCCTAGGGAGCGACTCGTTCGAGCCCTGCTGTAGTTTCCCTAGTTCTGTTCGAGCCGGGCAACGGACCCGGCTTGACGAACGCGTTCACCACGTTGCTCAGGAGCTGCGAGACGTTGTTCTCGAAGCCGTTGATAGGAAGGGCGCTTCCGAATGCGATGGATCCGGTTGCAAACACCGCACCGTTATTCGGCGCCTCGAAGTACACCATATCGGCCCTCAGCATGTAGTTGTGCGTCCCGCTGAAACCCTGATGCGCGTGCGCACCCTCCTCGTCATGGGCGATGTAGTTGTCGGGGTGACCACCCGAGGATGCGATGATCTTGGTGTTGGGTGGCGTGCCGAACCCCAGCTTGTAGCAGTCGATCTCGATGCCCGCCGCTCCACCATTGCCGAGGCCGAAATCACCAATGATCTCGCCCTCGATCCCCTCGGTGATCCAGGCCAGCGCCGGATCGTAGCTGTCGGGCATCCGCCGGTAAGGCTGGCTATGGGCGAACCCCTCGCCCGCAAACGTGTTACCGACCAGCTTCTGCCCCCAGCGCTGAAAGCCGGTCCAGATTCCACCCATCTGGCCCGTCGTGGCGAGGTAGTATTCGCCCGGCCGTGCCGCCCAGGCGATCCAGTGTCCACCTGTCTTGCGGCACTCCATGATCCACGGTTCGTCATCGCGAAACGCCACATTGCAGCAGAAGCTGTTCGCGCCCATGCAGATAAAGCGCCCACCGCTGGCGATGTAATCCTCGTGCGCGTTGAGCATGCGCTCGGAATGATATTCCGGATGCGTGGAATTCAGAATGCATGCGTAGGGCGCCATCGCTGCGACGCCCTCCAGATGTACATCTTCGTCGGTCAGTACGTCGTAGTCGTACCCCTTGTGCTCAAGCCACGCCAGGATCGAGAGGTCTGCCGGAAAATTCCACGGCAAGTCGAATGCGGCGATCCGGTATTTCGGCCGCATGTTCACCATCGGGCGACGGTAGCTCGTGTAGCAGACGCCAGCGCCATCCGCATGCGTGTCGTAGCAGCCCGCACCGAACTCCGGATTTTCGTAGATTTCGATATCGACCTCAGAGATCGTCGGCGGCTGGCCCGCCATTGGCTGCACGATCTGGCCGTCTGTCGCGAAGCGCTCATTGGCATAGGCCAGATAGGTCGCGGTGGAAAACAACAGAGCAATTCGTGCCGTCGGCACGCGGGGCCGGACGAAGAAAACGATGTACTCCTCCGCAAGACCCTTGCCGTCGCCGCCGCGGACCCTCATCGCGTAGGCGCCGCTGCGCAGGGTCTCGGGCAGCTCGAGCGTCTTTGTGACCCTCCAGTTGCTGTCGATCATCGCGTCGGCATGGAACTCGATGCCGCCGTATTGATGCGGGGCTAGCCGGAAGCAGTCGTTGCGGCCGTTCCAGTTGTAGCCGGTCTGCGCACGCACCGGCCTGTTATAGCCCTTCGCATCGAGCCGGTTTGGTCCGATGTCGACTACGACATCGCCGATCCCGCAATCGCTATACCCTTTCGTGGTGTCCCAATATGCGACCATGCCGTCCGATGAGGGTTGCCCGCCCGAGCGGATCGCGTCGAGCTCCTCGCGGCCCAAAGGGCGATCGAACACACCGCAACGATCGATCTTGCCGCAGTAGAGCTGCGACACGAAATGTCCGCGCAGCGCGTGCCAATCGCGCGAACCCGCCACGAGGAATGGCGTATCAGGCAGGTTGTTCTGCCTGAACCGAAACATCTCCGACACATGCGAGCGGTACTCGACCGGCGCGACTTTGCTGAGAAGGCCGTTGTAGCGGTTCACGACTCCCTCCTGGTAGAGGGTGGCGCGACCGCTCCGCGCGTCGAATGTGGCCGCGACGAAATACCAGGCCTGCTTCTGCAGCGGCAGCTCAGCCTGGAGATAGTCGATCTCGTTTCCGCAACCGACCCAGAACTCCAGCCTGCCGCTTGGATTGATGCCAAGACCATAGCCGTGATTCCTGTCGTTGTCCCAGCGGCCCAGGAGGCACTGCCGATGCCCGACATCGGGCCATGTCGGCCAGATGAATGCGCAGAGCGTGATGCTGCCGTCGAGCGCGAGCTTGCGATTGGGGTCGGTCACCTCGAGGAAGGCACCAACCTGCGTGAACTGCTTCTCGACCTGCCAAGTGCCGTTGGCGACGCAGTCGATTTCTTCCTCGATGAATCCCGGACCATGGGGATGCTCGTCGCCATGGATCAGGCGCACGAGATGGGCTTCAGCCGTCGACGTGCCATCGGCACTGACATGAAATTGGATGGTGTCGCCCGGCTTCACCGAGATCTTGTCTGCGTAGCCGAATATCTTGATCTGCGCCATGGTGCGGAGTTTCCCATCGAGAAGCCGGACAAGGTGCCCTGCCCGGTCGGCGTGTTGCTCTAGGTTTCGAGAAGGTCGCGGATGCAGCGCAGGAACAGGCCGTGACAGGCATCGTTCGCCGATGTGTAGATGGCATCATCGACCACGCGCGGGGGAACTCCCCGGCGTCCTGACAGCCTGACGACCTGATACCGCCGGAACGGGTCGACGGCCCTGACCGCATATCTTTGCTCGAGCGGGCGTTGACGGAAATAGATCAAAAGTCGCTCGAGCCTTTCGCTGTGCTGTCCCAAAGGCGACCGCCGGTGCTCTTCGATGACCTCGGGGGTGACCAGCGTTCGCAGAAACTCACGGCGGAAGCCGTCGAAACGATCCCGGACGATGATGTCGCGGTCCTCGGACCTGTCGTATTCAAGAGGCAGCATCCTCAGCTCTCCATGTGCAAATGTTCGACGTGACCATGGCCCGGCACGTACCGAAGCGAGCTTCCCTGACCGATCCATCAGGCCCACTGCTTTTCCTCATTGACCCAGGCGAACCCGGGCAACCTGGCGGCGCCGGCGAATGCCTCCACGACATTCGCCAGCACACGGGCTGCGCTGTTCCTGAAATTGTTCACCGGCAGGGACTGCGCGAACGCGACCGAGCCGCACGCGAACACGGCGCCGCCATGGGGGGCGGTGAAGTAGGTCATGTCGGCATGAACACGCCAGTCATATGACCCATAGAGACCAAGGTAGGAATAGAGGACGAGTTGCTGGTTCACGACGTAGCTGTCGGTGTGGCCGCCCGACGATGCGATCACCCTGGTGTGCGGCGGGGTGCCCAAAGCGCGATCGTAATAGTCGAGCGCCAGCCCCGCGGCGCCATCATTGACAAGACCGGCGTTACCGATGATCTCGCCATCGACGCCCTTGGTGATCCAGGACACGGTGCGGTGATAGCTGTCCGGCATCCTCCGGTATGGTTCGCTTCGTCCCCCGCCCGAGCTGCTCAGGCCTACGCCAACCAGCTTCTGAGTCGCCCGTCCGAGCACCTTCCAGGGACCACCACGCATCCCGTCCGTTGCCATGTAGTGCTCGCCGTAGCGGGACACCCATGGCTTGTACCCATCGTCGCGACGCCGACACTCCATGATCCATGGCTCGCCGTCACGGATTCCGGCCGTGGCGTTGAATCCGTTGCCGCCTGCATAGATGTAGCGGCCGCCGGCCGCGATGTAATCCTCGGTCGCATCCAGCATTCGCTCGGTGTAGTACTCCGGGCGCGAGCCGCTGATAACGCAGGCGTACGGCGACAACGCCTCCGACCCGTCGCGATGCAGGTCCTCGTCGGTCAGGACCTCGTACTCGAAGTCGCTCTGGTCCAGCCATGCGATGATGGATAGATCCGCAGCCAATCCCGAAGCCACATCGAGGCTCGGCATCCTGTATCTCGGCCGCATGTTCATGATCGGACGGTGATAGGAGCTGTAGCACACGCCGCTGCCGTCGGCGTGCATGTCGTAAGTCGACAGTCCGCAATCGGCTCGCATATACATCTCGATGTCGATGTCGGACAGCACGGCCGGCTGACCCGTCAAGGCCTCACGCTCCGGGTGATCGAAGCTCAAGCGCTCGTTCGCAAAGGCAAGATAGGTGAGCGTCGGAAACAGAAATGCAATACGCGCCCGCGGCCTTTCCGGCCGCACGAAGAAGACGACATGCTCCTCGCTCACGCTCTTTCCCCAGCCGGATCGCAGCCTCATGGCATAACAGCCACTCTTGAGACCGCGCGGCAGGGCAACGATCTTTGTCGCCTTCCAGTTGCAGTCCGTCAGCGCATCGGCATGAAACTCGATCCCGCCGAATTCGTGCGGAGCCAGGCGGAAGCAGTCGGTGAAGCCGTCCCAGTTCCAGCCGGTCTGGCCGCGGACAGGCCGATTGTATCCTCGGGCATTCAGCTTGTGCCGACCAACGTCGACCACGAGATCGCCGATGCCGCGGTCGGTGTATCCAGCGCTCGTATCCCAGTACGCGACCAGGCTGTCCATCGCGGGGACGAGCCCGCTCCTGATCGTGTCGAGCTCGGCCGGCTGTAGAGCCTGGTCAAATGCGCCACACCGGTCGATCTTACCCCAATAGAGCTCCGACACGCACGCCCGCTGTTGCGCGTCGCGGCTAAGCGAGCCTGCCATCAGGAACGGAGTTGAGGCCAGGTTGCCGGGCTTGCTCCGGAAGATCGCAGACGTGCGAGACTCGTAATCCACCAGCGCGACCTTGCCCAACAGGCCGTTGTACCTGTTGCCGACCCCGATCTGGTGCAAGGTCGCATTCCGGGTCTCGGCATCGAAGGTCGCGGCCACGAAATACCACATCTGTACTTGCAGCGGCGCGTTGGCGGTCAGGCGCTCGATCTCTTCGCCGCATCCGATCCAGAACTGCAGACAGCCCTTCTCGTCGATGCCGATCCCGTAACCCTGCTTTCTGTCGTCGTCCCATCGGCCGACAATAGTTTGGCGTTTTCCGGACGCGGGCCATGTCGGGTGGATGAAGGCGAACAGGGTGAAGCTGCTTGCGAAGGCCAACCGGCCCTCGGAGTCTTCGACCTCTAGGAACGATCCTACCTGAGTGAATTGCGGCTCGACCCGCCACCTGCCGTTTGCGGTGCACGCCACCTCTTCTTCGACGAAGCCTGGCCCTGCCGGGTTCTGATCGCCGTGGATCAGGCGCACCAATTGCGCCTCAGCCGTATCCGTCCCCTCGGCGCTGACATGAAACTGAATGGTCTCGCCCGGCTTGACCGAGATCCTGTCCGTATATCCAAAAAGTCTGACCGGTGTCACCACCAACTCCCTCGTTTACGAGCACAATGTCCGCCGCGCAGATCGGACACGCTCCATCCGTGATCAGGACTCCAGCAGATCCTGCACGCGCCGCATGAAGACGCCATGGCAGGCCCCATCGGGCGTTGCGTAGATCCTGTCCTCCACCACACGCGGCGCTACGCCGCGATGTCCGGATAGAGCGACGATGCGATAGCCCTCGAAGCGTTCCACGGCCATGATGGCGTACTTCTCCACCTGAGGACGGGTGCGGAAGTAGATCAGCAGCCGTTCGAGCGCCTCACTGTGCTGCCCGTTGAGTGAGTGGCGATGTTCCTCGATGATCTCCGGCGACACCAGCGTCTTGAGATGGTCGCGGGTCATCTTGTCGTGGCGCCGCTGGTAGATGACGCTCTTGTCGTCGGTCTCGGTCGCCTCCTCGGGCAGCATCTCGCCGCCCTTCTCCGCCCGCGTCGATCGCCGCTCGCTCTTCTTCTTGTCGCGCCAGGCACGGAACTGCGCCTTGATGCCGAACAGCCCGTTGCGCAGGTAGAGCACGACCAGGAGCATGATGAGCCCGATGATCATGAAGCGAGCCGGTCCCCACGTATTCAGCACCTGGTCGAAGAACACGACGATGAGGGTTCCGACCACCGCGCCTTCCGCACGTCCAACGCCGCCGATCACCAGCATGGCGAGCCCGAGCAGCACGGTATCGAAGTTGAAGATCGAGAACGCCACGCCGCCGAAATTCGAAGTGTAGAATCCGCCGATGAAGCCCAGCGCCGCCGACGAGATAAGGAACACCCAGACGCGCGCCTGACGAAAGTTGACCCCTGTCGCCTCGGCGAAGGCCTCGCGCTTTTCGGGCGCCATGCGAAGGATTCGTCCGAGACGGCGGCCGTTGACGAACCGGTAGAGCAGCAAAGCCAGCAGCATCAGGCCGAAACAGGCGTAATACGCCAGGAGCAGCTGGCCCAATTGCGACCAGTCTTCCGGGATATAGGTCCTGGCGCCGTACAGGCCGCCATTCGCCGACCCGAACTCCTTCGACGTCACGAAGTAGACCCGGCAGAGCTCGTTGAGCCCGAGGGTGAGAAGCGCATAGTAGAATCCGTCGAGCCGCGTGGCCGGTAGCGCAATGATCCCGCCGAAGACGAGCCCCACCAACGCGCCGATCGGCGGCAACAACCACCAGGGCAATGCGAACTTGACCGCCAGCAATGCCGTGACGAACGCAGCCGTCCCGACGACGGCATAGGTCGCGAGCGAGAAGACGCCCGCAGTGCCCATGATCAGCATCCAGCACAGACTGATGGCGGAATAGATGCCGAAGGTGGCTCCCGCCGTCAGTAGCGTGTTCTGCAGATCGCCGGGCGTGAACAGAGGAGCGATCGCCAGCGCAAGAAGCCCCAACATCCACCAGATCGGCCGCTTGTCGACGATCGTCTTCTCCGCCCGCAAGGTCTTGGGGTTGTATTCCCCGCGGAGGCGGAGCACGCGGCGGCGCGTCGGCCAGTAGCGAGGACGATTCCACATCGTTCCACCGTGACCCGGCCATTTGTAGTAGTAGCGCAGACGGCCGACGGGATTCAGCTTCGTCGCCGATTGACGAGTTCTTTCCCAGACCTCCTGATGGCTGTGGAACGGAATCGTCGGGAGCTCTTCGACATCGCTCTTCCCGCCCCAGACGAAGAGCGGATTGCGCCATTTGTGATCGCCAGCAATGGACATGAATCAGGCCTCCCTCGCCTTGTCGAGCAGTCCGGCGATGCCGCGCGGGCGGACCAAGAGGATGACGATGATCACGACGAACTGGGTGATGAGAACGTAGCGTCCGCCGATCGATATGCCCGTCAGCGCCTCGTTGAGGCCGAGCACGATCGCAGCGATGACGGCGCCGCGCACACTGCCGAGCCCGCCGCAAAGCGCAATGCTGACACCCTTGATCATCGGCATCAATCCGCCGAACGGCGAGATATAGTAGGTCTGGGAGAGGAGAACGGCCGCGAGGCCCGCCAACCCGCCGGTGATGCCCATGACGTAGAACGAGGTTCGCCGAACGCCGATGCCGACGATCGATGCCGCATGCGGATTCATCATCATGGCACGGATTTCGAGGCCACGGCGGCTCGACTGCATCCACCTCAGAACGACCGTCAATATCAGAACGGATGTCACCACGTTCCCGACCTTGTCCGCCGTGAAGACAACCCCCGGCAAGGACACCGACCAGTTGCCGAAGATATCCGGCAGGCTCTTCGAGCGCGGGCCGAACCACCAGAGCAGGAATTGCGTGCCGATCAGATTGATCGCGAGTGTCGCAATCAAACCCCGAATGGTGAAGTTGGGCTTGTCGTGGATCGGTATGAACCCGATCGCACAGATGATCACTCCCCCGAGCGCGCCTGCGAGGATACCCGCGGCCAGCACTGCAGGCCCCGATGTGGAGACATGCTGGGCAAACAGCCAGGCGCCATAGCCCGCGAGTGCGAATATGAAGCCGTAAGCGAGGTTGAGCAGACCGAGGCTCGACCACGTGATCGAAATTCCGATCGCAAGCGTGCCGTATATGCACGCAAGGACGATGGTGTTGCTGACGATGAACCAGATATCCACGTTTAAGCCTTTCGAAAAACGTTCAACGCGAGGGCCGCGGAGGCCTCTCCCTTGAGCTTGCCGACATGCATGCCGATGACGCGATCGACCCGTCCCTCGAGCAGCGCAACGTTCTGCTCCGCAATGATCATCGCGGCATTCCCGAGCTCGACGGCCATCAGTGCATTGATCACGCTCTTGCCGATCTTTGGCGCCAGCCCGAGCGATGGCTCGTCGACGAGGAAGAGCGACGCATCCGTCATCAGGCCGCGGCCGATCGACACCATGCGTCGTTCGCCGCCCGACAGGCGCCCCACGGGTACGCCCATGAGCTTCCGCAACGGTGGAAATATCTCCAAGATGCGGAGCTTGCGTGCGGCGCGATCGCGCCAGGCCACCGCGGTGTAGGCCCCGGAATCGAGATGTTCCTCGACGGTCAGGCCATGGAATATCTCGTCGCCTTGCGGAATCAACGCCAATCCTGCGCGCACGATCTCGTGGGTGTAGCGCCCCGGCCCCTGGCTTCGCGTGCGACCGACCTCCCTGCTGTTCAGCTTGATCGAGCCGCGCTGCCAGCCGGTAAGCCCGGCGATTGCATAGAACAGGGTCGACTTGCCGTGTCCATTCAGGCCGACGATGCCGATCCGCTCCCCACACTGAACGACGAGATCTAGATCGTGGATGACGCGAACCGGCCCATAGCCCGCGGACAGTCCCTTGACGTTCAGGACCTCGCGCTGCGGCTGACGCGCCGGAGCGCCCGGCAAATGGCTGCTCACGGAGATATTCATGCATCGGCCTCTTCGCTGAAGTCCTCGAAGTAAGCCGCGTGGACCTTCGGATCCGCCATGACGTCGTCCATCAGCCCCTCGGAAATGACCTCCCCGGCATCCATCACCAGAATGCGGTCGGCGATCGTCCCGAGGAGCTCGATGCGGTGCTCGACGATGAGGATCGCAATGTTCATTTCCTTGGCGAGGATCCGCAGCAGCGTATCGATCTCGTCGACCTCCGAATTGATCAGGCCGGCCGCCGGCTCATCCAGCAGCAGCAACGAGGGCCGGCGCATCAGCAGGCAGGCCAGCAGCAATTTGCGCCGGTTGAAGGTCTCAAGCTGCGTGGCGGGCGTGTCATCACTGATCTTCAGGCCGACGAGGTCGGCGCCGTATTCGGCATCGAACCTGGTGAGAAATGGACGATGAGCCTGACGCGCCGCCTTGAACGTCTCGCCGACGGTCAACTCGTCAGGGACCACCGGCGTCTGGAACGTGCGGCCGATCCCCCGGCGCGAGCGGGAATACAACGGCAAGCCCGTAACATTCTCGCCCTTGAACCACACTGATCCGCTCTTTGGCGGCATCCGGCCGGAGAGGATTTCAAACAGGCTGGTCTTGCCCGCACCGTTCGGTCCGATGATGCCCAGCACTTCCCCGGCCTCGACATGCAGGTTGATGTCGCGGAGGATCTCGCGACCGCCGAGATCGAGCGAGATGCCGCTGCAGGAGAACAGGGCGGCCTTTCCGTCCTGTTCAGCCGCACCGTTTCGGGAGATCTGCTTGAGCATCAGGTCCACCACGGCGCAGAGATCAGCTTCGTTTCCGAGACCGGACCGGGGTAGACGATCTTGTGCTCGCCACCCTGGATCTGGACATAGAGCTGCGCGACGCCGGCCTCGAGCTTCCCCGCCTGCAATGCGTCGCCGCCATTGTCCGGGAAATGGCGTGCTTCCTGATATGGGTTGCCCATATCGACGTAGCCGCAGACGCCGCGCTGCGGGTTGGCCCGGATCCAGTCGCAGACCTCCTTGAACTTCCGGGGATCGCCGACCGCTTCCCAGGCCTTCTTGAGGTAGTAGGTCTGATCGTAGGCAATGCCGGTATACGCAAGCCCGGCAATGCCGGGGAAACGCTTCTTGTACTTCTGCCTGTAGGCGAGCCCCCTTTCGTCACCATAGATGCCCATGGTGGTGCCCCAGACGAAGCCATTCGCCGCCGAACCAGCTAGCTCGAGGAATTCCGGCTGCGAGGGGCCGTACTGGAGATAGACGAGCGAATCGCGCACCGGGCTTGCCACAAACTGCTTGCAGAAAGCGGCGTATTCAGCAGCCACCCAATGGTCCACCATGATCGCGGCGGCATCGACCTCCTTCATCTCGCGAATGACCGGTGCCCAGTCCTGCACGGGATACTGGATATCCGTAATGCGGGCGACTTCGAACTTGCCGCGCCGCTTGATCGCTTCCTGGGCCGCACGCGATATCGTTTGGCAGTAGCCGATCTGCTCCTGAATGATATGAACCTTGCGGTTCTTCGGCTTCCAGACGCCCCCCTGCTCCTGGTCTTCCAGCCAGAGAGCATAGCTCCATCCGTAATTCACCTCAGACGGACAGAACTGGAAGATGTGGCTGTATTTGCCCGGCTGCTCCTTGACGGCAGAGGTGCCGGCGCGTTGCGCGTTGCCGTTGATGTAGGGACATTTGTACTTCACCGTCGCGTCCATTGCCGGCAGCGGGACGAGCGTGAAAGCAAAAGAGATCGCGTCGACCTTGGCATCGACGCAGGCGGCCAGCGCCTGCTTGGAGGATTCCGGCGAGAGGACGTTCATGTCCGTCGTGAACAGCTTCAGCGGTCTGCCGAGGATGCCGCCTGCGGCATTGATCTCCTCCATCGCGAGCGTCGTCCCGTTCAGAAAGTCCTGATGATCCGCGACACCCGCTGCAGCCGTCTGGCAGTAGGGAACGCCGAGAACGATCGGCTGGGCGGCAAGCGCCGTCCGTCCCACGAACGGTGCGGCCATAGCAGCGCCGATGCCCGCGGTCACTGAACGCCTGGTGAGTTTGGAAACCATCCGAGCAACCTCTCCTGCAATCGCGCGCGGGTCCTCGGCATCGCGACCGAGACCAGGCCGGATTTCTGTTAATGCTAAGACGATGCGATCACGCACCGTCGAGTGATAGCCGCCGATCCGTACCCCACGGACTGACATGGTGGTTTCGGTCGAACCGCCTGGATCAGAGCCTCGGTCTTCTGCCGATTTTCAGCAATACGTCAGCTGACCGATTTTGAAGCCTGCTCTGGACGGCCCCGATGTGATCCAGGACCGACGCTGCGGGTGCGAACAAGGCTCAGGGTGACGACTTGGGCAGCAAGCCACGCCCAGATTTTCATCACTCGACAGCGCTGAAGGTCCTCTTGCGTCAGAATTGCTGGCCTTGAATGAGGTGAAGTGTGACACTGCTTTGACTAACGTACTGACCGCCTCTAACATGCAATTGCAGCTTTCAGCTCGGCGTCTCGGCTCGATCCGGGCCGGTCGAGATCAGCAGAGCGAATGGCCACAACGTCATGTGGCAGCTCGCATTGGTTGGCGCGGTCCTTGCTCTGAGGACGCGAAGCATTACGCAGTGCCGCCGGTCTAACGGATCATTAGCGGCCAAGAAGAAGATTCGATCACGAACCGTTGGCAAGATCTTTCACGAGCTGGAGGCTCACAGTGAAATCGGCAGCGATCGACCATGCGATGTCGGCTACGGTGCGGCTCGATGCACCGGCGGCAGCCCTGAATGATCAGATCATCGATCAAGCGACGCAGGTGACTCGCCTGTTGCGCGAGTTCGTGAAGAGTGCGGCGATTGCCCTGGTCGCGATGGATCCGATATCTCGAACCCATCGCACTCTGGCCGCCGACGGGTACACGGACAGAACAATGTCCTACGTGCTCGACGGCTTCCCTAACTCGTGCCCGGCCTACGCCATCGCGCGCGAGAAGGACACGCACTCGATGCGCTGGCGAGACTTCAAGCGCAACTGGAATCTCTATCTGCCGGATACGTTCACCGCTCAGGAATACCTGATCCCGGATGGATTCAAGGAAGGCTCGACGATGTGCTTGCGCGTCGCGGATGGCCGCTACATCGGGGCAATCCACATGAGCTGGTCCAAGGAGGCGCACGCAAAGGACGAGCACCGCGAGATGACGGAGCGCTTCCGCCCGATTCTGCTGAACATCTGTGATCAGCTCAGGACACCACAGCTGCTGGCCGATGAGCTGGCGCCAGGCGCCTATGCCATCGCCGTCTCCCCGAACGGTTTTGCGTTTCACCTCCCCAACCGTAATCCTGGACCGTATCTCGGCGAGGGCGGAGAGCTTCGCCGGCTCGTGCTGGAGAAGGCGAAGTCCCCCAGCGCTCAACGCTTCGTCTGGCCGGACGAGGCCGGCCGCTGTCATCAGGTCACGATCACGCCATGCCGCGGAAACATCCTTTTGATCACGGAGCAGTGCATTCGCTGGCCGTACAATCTCTCGCTCCGGGAGATTCAGATCCTGCATCTCGTGACCAGCGGCGCGTCAAATCCCAACATCGCCGAGCAGCTCTTCGTGTCGCCCCGCACGGTCTCCACTCACATCGAGCATATCCTCGCAAAGATGAGCTGCGACTCGCGCACGCGACTGGCGGCGCTTGCGGTGTCCGAAGGACTGCTGCTGGCGGAGTCCCCTTCCCGACGGTCGCGGAACTTCGCTGGCCATTGATCGGCCGCGATTATTTCAGCCGGATGGCGCGGCTTGCACCGGCACGTCCTTCAGAAGCACCACGAGACCCGCAGCCACGAGGCAGGCAAGGCCAACGCCGGCGAATCCGACCGCATAGGCTGCGAGGCCGAGGGCGCCGATCCCGCCAGACGCGATAGCGCCTCCTGCCAGGTGCATCACCGTCATCCAGCCCATCGCTCTGCCGACGCGGCGCGTGCCCAGATTTCCGGACATCAGCCTGACCAGCGCAGGGAACGTCAGTGCCGCATCAAGGCCATAGAGCGCGCCGAACTGGGCCAATTCGACGACGCTGAAGCCGGTGAAGGGAAGCCAGAGCAAGAGGAGCCCACGGACGACGAAGTAGAGTGCTAGCAGCGTTCGCGCGGGACAACGGTCCGCGAGATAGCCGCTCACCACGCTCCCGATCGCGCCGCCGAGCACGACGATCGCCATGACGTCGGCGCTCGATGTGAGGCCGAGACCCGCGCCCATGCAGAGCATACCGAGCTGGCCGTCGATCAGGCCGGATGTCGACGCGCCGCAGATGCAGAAAATCGTGGCAAGAACCAAGAATTGCCGGGTCTTCTCCCTTGGAAGCGCTGACCCGTGCCGGTTGGACTTGGGCCCTCGCGGTAAAGCTCCTCGTCGGGATATAGGAACAAGGACAACGGCGAACGCCGTGGCGAGCACGCCGACGGCAGCGGCCTGGAACACGAAGCACCAATCGAGCGCATTAGCCGCACGCGATGCCAGCAGCAGTCCCGCCGCCGATCCCAGCGGCTGCATCGACGCCAGGACACCGAAGCGTGTCCCGCAATGCGCCGCGCCGCCACGGCTGCCGATCATCGCGCCTAGAAGGGAGGCGCTCAAAGAGCCACTGAAACCAACACCCAGCCCCCAGGCCACAGTGAGATGCCATGGCGAGGCCGCGCGCGTCGTCGATGCAAGCGATAGCGCAAGGAGAGCCAGACTAGCGACCAACGGCGCGCGACCCCCCCCAGCGCTCGAGGCTGTACGCCGCGAACGGCGATGCGCAGGCAGAGACTGCAATGCCGAGCGTTATCGGCCAGGCGACGTCGGAGGGCTGCCACCCCAGATCCTGCTGGATGGTGACGGCCAGCAACGTAGGGAGCACGCGTGCGGCCGCGCCTGCAAAGATCGCGAAAGCGACGATCGGGGAGGCCATCGACCTGGAGCACGCTACGTTTCCAACGAAGGATGCAAGACAGGCCGACGACGCCGGTCGGACGAGCTGGAATGCGACGGGTCCGTTGGCGAGCCGCGCGCTACTCAGCGGCCTGCGCATGACAACTCGCGACGTTCCTGTCGGGCGCGAGATCGATGCCAGGATTGCGATCGAAGAAGCCGCTGGGCATCAGCTTGAAGCCGGTGAAGATGCAGGGTTGAACGGGAAAGTCCTCAGGGCGGACCTGATGATGAAGACCGAAGACGTGCCAGAGCACGATATCTGTGTTCTCGATATTCCGGTTCTTCCTGACGAAATCGGAGACACCTCCCGTTCCATCCGAGTGGTTCATGTGTTCGCCAGCCGGATATCGCTCTTCGGGATCGAAGGCCGTTACCCAGAGCTGATTCTTGATGAAGGACGACCGCCTGCCCGACGGCGACTCCGCATGGATGAACGGTGTCACGGCGTGACTAGCCTCGAGCTTGTACCCTGTCGGCATGCCAACCCAGTTCTTGCGATTGGGGTTGATAACTTTCCAGGCCCGATGCGTCGCGGGGTTCACCTGGCGGCACCCGCCAAGCTCGGTCTTGAGAACCGTCTCCTCCTCGTAGAAGCCGTTGCCGTAGGCATTATCCGGCCCCCAAGGATCGGCCTTGGTGTTGAGCTCGACGACACTGTTGTCGTCACCGTCGATATTCATGTCGAGCCGCGCGCAAAAGATGTGCTGGTGAATGTGACCGACGACGCCGGGGGCGACCTCCTTGCCGTACTTGCCAGGCTGGCCCGGATGGCAGGCGGCCGTGTTGATGATGCCGGTCGCCTTCAGCTCGAACTGGATCGAGCCGTCCGTATGGAAGTACCAGAACAGGCCATATTCGTAGTTGGCGACCGTTGCGATGCAGGAGACCACCAGCCTGCGGGCGCGGCGCGATTCGACGTTGTTGGAGCGGAAGTCCCAATGCTTCCATAGTAAGCCGGCATCCTCCTCATGGATGCAGATCGCGTTTTCTATGGTGACGACGTTGCCGTCCATCGTCGCGAGATGTGCGTCGAGATAGGCGATGGCACCGAGGCAATCACAGCCGAGCTTCAGCGAATTGGCCAGCTTGCCGATGCCGTACTCGCCGATGTCGAAGACGTTCTTTCGGAAATGCCCCTTGTCTGTCGTGCCGTACGGGACCACCATTTCCACCAGCGACGCGCGGTGCGCGACCGGCCGCCCGTCATAACTGATGTCGTGCAAAGTCAGGCCTTCGCGGGAATTGAAACCGACGAGCACCGACCAGCGGTCCCATTCCAGCCGATGTCCATCGAGCCTGAACGAAACGCCCTCGGGCTGAACGACATTGAGCGGCTTGTAGGGGGTGCGCGGCTTATCGATGAATTCCGCCTCGTAGTTCACCTCCGTCTTCGGAATCGGGATGATCTCGTGGTCATCGACGCGGATGATCTCGTAGGTCTTGATGTCGACCACGGCGTTCAGTCCGCCGATCGGGTGCGCATAGAGATTGTCGTTCTCTCGTAGACGGATCCAGGCGAACACGTGGGCGAGGTAGCGACCGTCCTCGCCCGGAATGTCAAAATTTCCCGCCGACCACGGATCGATGCAGACGAGCGACATGTCCTCGATGCCGCGCTTCTTGCAGGCGGCGATGAACTCGGGAGCCGCGCGGACGGCGTCTTCGATGGCCGTGAACTGCTCGAGCTGGATCATCGGCTTGGCTGACGGGAGATAGCTGGAGGTGAGGATCTTCTGCTCGGTCAGCGAGACAGTTACCCGCCAGATACCGTCCTGCCTGATTTGAAACAGATTAACGCGTGCAGTTCTGTCGATCTGCTCTCCGGACCTGTAGTGGCGAACGATTGCCTTCGCCGGTTCGAGAAGCTCGATCGTCTCAAACAGAAAATCGGCACCATATTGTGGATCTTTGCGAACGATCTCAATGACAGCTCGAATTTCGGCAGCGGTCAGGGGATCAAGAGGATGCTTCACTTCATCCGCACGTTGGTCATCCGACGAACAGCTGCAGGACGATGGAGCAACGACCGTATCCATTATCTACCTCCTTCTTGGCGCGACTAACGCAAGCCCAATCCGTGAATTGCAGGCCCGCCTTCGTCTGCAACATCCAACCACCTCAGCAACACCTTTGCTGGATCCAACCATGCTCGCTCGTATCCAAGCGACGGACGGCGTGCGGTTCGCAACCAGCTAGTCGCGGAGCTTCCGCTGCGCGTCATTCTCCGACAATACGTCAGTCGACCGATTCTGCAGGTTCGGGCGTGCTGCTATCAGATGGACTACTAACTTGCGATCAGGCGGCGCCGTAATCGCCTGATGCCCAGGGAGGGAGCGATTGGTGAGTGAAAAGCACAACCCCTATGACGTAGGTCTGGATAAGTGTCCGGCTAATCTCTTGCCTTTGACGCCACTGAGCTTTCTATCGCGCACGGCAGCCGTCTATCCCGATCTCACCAGCACCATTTACGGAGACCGCAGCTTCACATGGGCGCAGATTCATGAACGGTGCAAACGGTTTGCATCGTACCTCCGGCGGCGTGGCGTCGGTGTCGGTGATACGCTAGCAGCCATGCTCCCGAACGTTCCGGCCATGAACGAGCTTCACTTCTCGGTGCCGATGGCCGGCGCGGTGCTCAACGCGCTCAACGTCCGCCTCGACGCGCCCTCCATCGCGTTTCAGCTCGACCATGGCGGCGCGAAAATCATCCTGGTCGACCCCGAGTTCTCCGGCGTCATCACTGACGCGCTGGCGCAGATGAGCGGACCAAAGCCGTTCGTGATCGACGTCGACGATGTCGCCTTCAAGGGCAGCAGCCGCATCGGCGAGATCGAATACGAGGCGGCGGTCGCGCAAGGCGACCCGAACTTCGCCGCGATTCCGCCCAAGGACGAATGGGATGCGATCGCGCTGAGCTACACCTCGGGTACGACGGGCAATCCCAAGGGCGTCGTCACCCATCATCGCGGCGCGTATCTGAACGCCGTCAGCAACATCCTCGCGGGCAACCTCGGCCAGCATCCGGTCTATCTGTGGACGCTGCCGATGTTCCACTGCAACGGCTGGTGCTTTCCCTGGACCATCGCGGCCGCCGCCGGCGTCAATGTCTGCCTGCGCAAGGTCGAGCCGACCAGAATCTTCGAGCTGATCAAGAGCCACGGCGTCACCCACATGTGCGGCGCGCCGATCGTCTACAACACGCTGATCAACGCACCGGATGCGCCCAAGGGTACTGCCGCCCGCCGCGTCGTCGGCCTCATCGCCGGCGCGGCGCCGCCGGTCGCGGTGCTGGAAGGCGCCGAAAGTATCGGCATCAAGCTGACGCATGTCTATGGCCTGACCGAGGTCTACGGCCCCGCCTCCGTCTGCGCCGAGCAGCCCGGCTGGGACGAGCTTCCGCCCGCCGAGCGCGCCCGCATGAAGCGCCGGCAGGGCGTGCCCTACCCGCTTCAGGAAAGCGTCACCGTGATCAATCCGCAGACCATGAGGCAAGTGCCGCGCGATGGTGAGACCATCGGCGAGGTCATGTTCCGCGGCAACATCGTGATGAAGGGTTACCTGAAGAACGAAAAGGCGACCAAGGAAGCGTTCGAAGGCGGCTGGTTTCACACCGGCGATCTCGGCGTGCTCGACGAGCACGGCTACGTCATCATCAAGGACCGCTCCAAGGACATCATCATCTCAGGCGGCGAGAACATCTCCTCGGTCGAGGTCGAGGACATCCTCTACAAGCACCCCGCCGTGCTGTTCGCCGCCGTGGTCGCAAAGCCCGATCCGAAATGGGGCGAAGTGCCTTGCGCCTTCGTCGAGCTGAAGGACGGCGCAAGCGCGAGCGAGGCCGACATCATCGCCTTCTGCCGTTCGCACATGAGCGGTTTCAAGACGCCGAAAGTCGTGGTGTTCGGGCCGATTCCCAAGACCTCGACCGGGAAGATCCAGAAATTTCTGCTGCGCAATCAGGTGGACTCGGCGAAGGCGATTTCGGCCTGAGCCCAGACGCATCGGGGAAACGGTTCCGCGCGCCGCCAGCGGGTTAAGACATAGTAAATGGCGGCAGGCGCTCCGCTTAGCGCTCCTTCACTCCACTGCCCGCAGCGTAGATACCGGTCACCGGTGGTGCAGCCACCGAACTGCGATCCCTTCTAAATCGGCGCGCGAGTGCGACACTCGTTGCAGCCGCAAGCGAACTCGATATCGATGCATCGCATCTTTCAGAGTTTATCGATCTATTAGCTGTCGCAGAAAGCCCGGCCGAATTTAGCCTGGCTATCGCAGCCATTGCGGAGGCGCTGGATCTTTCGTCCTTTGCTTACCTAGCCCTTCCACGTTCGCCGCTGGCTAAGCCAGTTTTGATCTCGACATATCCGCTAGGGTGGACGTCGCACTATTTGCAGAACAACTATCAGGAGATTGACCCAGTGATCCTGGAAGCGCTCCGTAGTCCAGAGCCGTTCAGTTGGGAAATTGGTGTGGATGCGAGACCACATTCAACAGTCCAGCAGAAACTCCCACTCGTGGTCAACGAGGACAATGGTGAGCCTTACGACGAGAGTACCTATCGCCATTGGGTGTCGACCGCCCGAGCCGCCGCAATCTTCGGCTTTCTTGCGTGCGACAACGCGCGCCAGGCAATTGTCCGCGCAGAGCGACTGAACGCCGAACTGATTAAGAACGTCGACAAGCTGTTCGCCCTCTTTCCTCTCGATGAGGAGAATAAGGCGCAGCGCGCTCGAGCGGTCGATCAGCGCAAGCGCGCATTGGCGGAATGGCTGGATGCGCAGACCGCTCGCGACAGCAATGGCCATGAGACAGCATGGCTTCTCAAGCCTTGCCCGACGCTGATGTTCGTCAACGGCGCCGGCGAACTCGACCAAAAGCACGACCAAGACCTACGTGATACCTGCGTTATGCTTCTCGATCGGGCTGGCTGCGACTTGCTGACGATCTGCGACATCACTGGGCATTCATACCGAAGCGCGCAGACTATCGTGAAGCACTACCGCGCCCGCAATGCGGCTCGCGCCGATTCTGGTATCGACAGGCTTGAATAGCAGGTGCGGAAGGAAGGCATGAGGAGCTGAACGCAGACCAGTAGGTCTCATTTGGCTGCGCGCTTCAGCGGTGGATGGGCTTCGGCTCTAAATATCCGACTCGTCGCACGGCGTGCGACGTACGACCATCAAAAGCGTCGCACGAGACCCGGTATGTTCTACCGCGGAATTTAAAAAAGCCCTTGCGGGCCAACCTCTTGAGGGTGGTGGGCGCACCAGGGCTCGAACCTGGGACCCGCTGATTAAGAGACACGCTACCACCGTTGATTTCTCGAGAGAATTTTTCCAACCAAGCCAAAATCCCATCAATACAGATCAGTAGCTTACAGCGAGAAATCCAACCGCGAGTAAGCAACGTGCCAGCTTGCTAAGCGGCCATCCGAGTTCCGGGTTCGAGTCTCTGGTCCGCTACGTCGCTAGATCACTATTTCAGAAGCCCCATTTTTCATTGGGACCCAAGGCGGTCAGGATCTGGATCAGGCGCCACACCTCGCAACGTCGTGCCTACACCTAGGGTGCGATCAAGGTCCCGGCGAGCTCCGGACCGACTACGTTCATCTCATCGCCCGTCCCCTTCTTCTGGCCTCAAAGCCCGCTGCGATCGTGGTGGCGTTCACCGGGACAAAAGCAGAAAATAGGGCGTTGAGGCAAGTTCTGTCGACGAGTTACCGCCGGGCGTGGCTGCAGCAAGAGGCGGCTATCCGACCGGAGCCACGCGTGCGAAGCGGCGCTCGATTGAGAACCGATCCACCGCTGCAACACCTGCTTATCGTCGCAGGGTTATCAGCGGTGTCTTTGAAAAGCCCGCAGACGCTCCTGATCGTCTCATTCACCCTTAAACTGGCGTCTTCCATATCCTTGAGAATGACGTTGAAAGCCAACCATGCCGTTGGGAGCGGCCAACCCTTCGACACGCGAATACACCGTGCCACTCAGCTCGAAATTGAAGATGCCCGACGGCTGATACTTCTTCTTGCGAATGAGCGCTCGACCGAATCCAATATCCAGGGAATGTGGCGCACGCAGCAGATCACCTTGGCGCGCGGAAACAGCTCGGTGATAAGCGGCAGCCGCGCGCCACCAATTGCGGTTGGTGTCGAACGCCACATGCTCTTTCGGCAGGTCGGCGTAGTAGGTCGAGAAGGTCGCCTTGATGAGGTCCCGGCGCTGCTTGTCGGTGATGAAGATCGCGCTCTCGTTGCTCATGCTCATGTTGCGCAGCATGCCGTCGACCAGCGAGTCGACCGGTCCGGTCATCCCGGCGCGAAAGCGCGGGTTCCGCCGCAAAACGGCCGACAGCAGCGTCGAGCCCGCACGCGGAAGTCCGGAAATGAATATCGCCTGAAGTTTCAGGAGACGAATTCCCTCACCGACAAGACGATTGCATGCGTTCATCCGCCAGGCGGACAGACCGCTCTGCGAGAGCTGGACGACCGGATGTGGGCGGACGGTGAGCCCATCGCCCCCTCGCCAACCGTCGACCAAGCAATCAAAGGTGGATTTCCCTGGCTTGAACTCCGACCCTGCTGTCGTCATCAGGCTCGCTTCTCGGGTGGGCCCTCCCCGTGGACCAGAGACCGACAATCTGATGCTACGCGGGTTCGGCTCAGCTCGGCTGACGTCGGCATCGCTCCGACGTTCTCATGCACAGTACCTCGGGTCATCACGAGAGAACTCAATCTGGTGCTGGTGTCCTCACCACGCGCACGCTAGGCGCGACTGAAAGCATGATCTTGGGAAGCTCGAGGCCTTCTCGGCTGCCAATACCGAAGCGCTACGATTGGCGAGCCCGGCCGATATCGCGATCTCGAACAGCGACAAGGCGCTCGCGCAATCATCAGCTGCTTGGCTGCTTCTACGAGCTGGCGGAAAAAGCCGCCGGTAGCGCCCGCCGCCGCGCCGCAGAACGGCGGGCAATCTCCATTCTCGATCGAGTCGCGGCACATGATCCGTCGGAACCCGCCCTGCCGGCCGATTTCGGCGTCCGCCTCTCAGGCAAGAACATCCGTATCTCGCGCAACCAAGCGGAAATCAGGGATCGGGCGGCCATCAACTCCTTGGTTGTCGATGCAGATTTCTGCCGCAGACCTTGACCCGAAAGCTCAGCAGCGTCAGGCGCAAGCAACGTGCCGGTGGCTTGCTCCTGTTGCGTTCGTGCCCATTTGACCCTCCCAGAGTCCTTCGATACGTTGCACTCAACCTCCGCAGTCAACTCAAGTGAGTCACGACCAAGGTGAGCGCATTCGTCTCTGCGACCAGCAAAGCTGCCGATCCCCCATCGCCAACCCGCTCCAGTTTTCGACGCTTTACTGTCGGGTTCATTGGATTTGTAGCGATGCCTCCGCTCGCCCTCTCCGCGCTCATCGTATTGGTCGATCCCTACTACGTGTTTGGGACCCCTGACATTCCGGGGATCAATGTCGTGCGGCCGCGATACGAAAATCACGTTCCCGCTGTGAAGCCGTATCAGGTGCGACGGATCAAGCCCGAGGCGATCATATTAGGTAGTTCCCGCGCCGAGGTCGCTCTCGATCCGCAGCATCCCGGATGGAGCGGCAAGAACGTCTTCAACTTCGGCCAGCCTTCGGCCACGAGCTATGAGGTCATGCTGGCGTTTCTCCACGCACAATCAGTCGCACCGCTCAAGCAAGCCGTGATCGGCCTGGATTTCTTCGGCTTCAATATCTTCTTTCCGCGTGACCAGGCATATCTGGAGAGCCGTTTTTCAGGCGACGGAGTTCGGGACTTCGCTGATTTTCTGGCAGCCGAGCTTGCGAAGCGCCGGCCCGACAGCAACGAGAAGCCTTCCGCCTCCGTTGGCACACCTACACCCGGCGAAGTGGCCCGCTCGGAGGCTCAACTGGCACCTCGAACGGAAGTCACCGCCGATCCTGCCTGCAAAGATGCCGGACCCGAGAAATGCACGCCAGCCGGGATGGTGGAGGGCAGCCCCCCTATCGACTGGAACGAGGCGCTCTATTTGCGACTCTACCCGGACGTCGCCGCCGAAGTGCGGCGTGGCACGTTCACCAGCGGCTATCATCACTATCTCGCCGCCGGGCGCGCCGAAGGGCGGCAGAACGGCACGCCGCCACCTGGCTGGAATGAGGCGCAATATCTTCGAATCTATCCTGATGTCGCCGCCGAAGTTCGGCGGGGCACCTTCGTCAGCGGCTATCACCACTATCTTGCCGCCGGGCGCGCCGAAGGCCGGCAGGACGGCACGCCGCCGCGCGACTGGAACGAAGAGCTCTATCTGCGCATCAGTCCCGACGTGAGAGACGAAGTCGCCCGCGGCACCTTCATCAGCGGCTATCACCACTATCTCGCCGCCGGGCGCGCCGAAGGCCGGCAGGACGGCACGCCGCCGCGCGACTGGAACGAAGAGCTCTATCTGCGCATCAATCCTGACGTGAGAGACGAAGTCGCCCGCGGCACCTTCATCAGCGGCTATCACCACTATCTCGCCGCCGGCAAACTGGAACATCGCGAAGGTGGCTTCACGCCGAAGGCCTGGAGCGAGACGAGATATCTTCAAGTCAACCGCGACGTTGAATATCAGGTCTCGCAAGGTTCTTTTCTGAGCGGTTATCACCACTATCTGGCGGCCGGACGTGAGGAAAAGCGGATGGGCGGCTTCCTCCCCGACGGTTGGAACGAAGTGAACTATCTGTCCAAAAACCCCGTTGCTCGTGTCAGATTGGCGCTTGGCGAATACAGCGACGGCTATTCGCACTACGCGGCAGTCGGTCAAAAGCAGGGACTGACGGGTGGATTTCCGCCCGCCGATTTTTTGGACGCGCTATTGTCACGTTGGCAAACGCTGGGAAGAGCTGCGTTTCAGATCGGGGAGCTCTTCCGCCTGGTTCTTTCGACAACCGCCGTGCACGATACACTCGCGACACTTCGCGGACAATCGGAGCCCGTCTCCTTCAACAGCCGTGGCATGCGCATTTGGGATTGGCAGGACAACAGCATTCGCAAGAACGGCGGAAATGGCCACGTTTTCCGCAATAACATCCTGGGCTGGCGGTGGTACATCTGGCTCATGCCGCCGCGATATATGTATTGCTTCAACAACCCCGCCACCGGAATGAGCAGTTTCGAGGCCTTCCGCTTCCTCGTTCGGCGGGCCCATGAACAGGAAACCGATCTGCGGCTCTTCATGACGCCGCTACATACATCGGTTCGGCAGTTATTCGTCGCACTCGGCCTCTCCGACCGGTACGAATTCTGGCAGGGAGAATTGGTCCGAATTAATGAAGAGGAGGCAGCGCGTGCCGGTCGCAAACCGTTTCCCCTGTGGGACTTCAGCGACGCCAGTTCCGTCACGCGTGAAATCGTTCCGGAACGCACCGATCTGACGCCGATGCGCTGGTTCTGGGAGTTTTCGCATTACCGCCATATGGCCGGAAATCTCATCCTCGATCGCATCTTCGGACATGATCGTCCGGAATCCGCGCTGCCCGCCGATTTTGGCGTCCGCCTCACGAGTGGCAACATCAGTGCGCACCTCGCGCACAGCCGGGCCGGAATTGCCGATTGGGCGGCTACCAATTCTGGATTTGCAACGCAGATCGCCGCCGCAACCCAAGGCTCCAAAGTTCAGAATCGTCAAAGCAAAGCGACTTGTTGGTAATCCTTGCTGTTCAACTCGCCCATCTTCCTGTTCATCTTCCTGCCGATCACACTCGGTGGCTTTTACCTGCTCGGTTGGTGGCGGGGGCGGAATGCGGCGTTGCTGTTCCTGCTCGCGGCATGCCTGGTGTTCTATGCCTATTCGAGCCTGTTCAACTTCAGCCTGTTCCTCGTTTCGGTGGTCGTGAATTTCCTCTTCGGCTACGCGATTGCGCACTTCCGCCCGAATTCGCGAGCCTGGCTGATCGGCGGCATTGCGCTCAATCTCGCCCTGATCGGCTACTTCAAATACACCGGCCTGATCATTTCCAGCATCAACCAACTGTTCTCGGCCTCGTTCATCATCCCGATCATTGCGCTGCCGGTCGGCATCTCCTTCTACACTTTCGAACAGATCAGCTATCTCATCGAGACCCGGCAACAGAAGGCTGAACCGTCGCTGGCGCGCTATTCGTTGTTCGTCAGCTTCTTTCCTCATCTGATCGCCGGGCCCATCATCCGCCCGCATCAGCTATTGCCGCAGTTCTCCGCCCCGACTTTCGCGCATTTCTCCTGGCAGAACTTCGCGCTCGGCATCAGCTTCCTGCTGTTCGGCCTGTTCAAGAAAACGATTATCGCCGATAGCATGGCGGCCTACGCGTCGCCGGTATTCGCCTCCGCGGCAAGCGGCGGAACGCCCGGCTTCGTCAACGCCTGGGGAGCCGCCCTGGCCTACACCTTCCAGATCTATTTCGACTTCTCCGGCTATTCCGACATGGCAATCGGGCTTGGCCTGATGTTCGGCGTCGTTCTCCCCTTCAATTTCAACTCACCCTACAAGGCGACGAGTATTATCGACTTCTGGCGTCGCTGGCACATCACGCTGTCCATGTTCCTCCGCGACTATGTTTACATCCCGCTGGGCGGCAACCGATCCGGCCCGGCCCGGCGCTATATCAACGTCATGCTTACCATGCTGATCGGCGGCCTCTGGCACGGCGCCAATTGGACGTTCGTCGCATGGGGCGGACTGCATGGCCTGTTCCTGCTCGTCAATCACGCCTGGCGGGCTCTTCGCGGCGAGCGCGAGGTCACTGTCGTCAGGCAATGGATTGCGCAGATTGGCACGTTTTTCCTGGTCGTGCTCGCCTGGGTCTTCTTTCGGGCCGAGAGCTTCGACGCGGCGCAACGCATTCTCGATGGAATGAGAGGTCTGCACGGCTGGCTCCACGGCCCTCTTCTCGATCCTGCGCCGGGATTCTCGGAGATGCTGAAGGTGATAGGGCTTACTGTTGGAGACGACTGGCTCGCTGGAGGTTCGCTACTCAGCTGGTTCGTCGCCGCATTGGCGATCGTTTGGGGGCTGCCGAACACCCAGCAATTCCTGCTCGGCGAAGGCCGTCCGAAAAATGCCCGGCTCGCCTGGCGTCCGACACTTGGCTGGGCGGCCACGCTTGGCCTGCTGTTCGGAGTCGCCTTCACCTACAATCTGGTTGCGGCCAACCGGGTGAGCGAATTCATCTACTTCACTTTCTGAAGCAACATGGCCTCGAACCGCATGATCACGGCGGCTCAGCCCAGCTGCTCATAAAAGGCGAAGCCTTCGTCGACATCGCCAAAGAAGACGCTCTCGCCCCTGGACAACACCAACGCCTTGGTGCACATCGACCGGCACAGGTCTTTCGAGTGCGACGCCAACAGCAAAATCCGCGCGCGGCTGATGAATTGATTCACCCGCGCGCGCGCCTTCTCCTGGAAGTGCGCGTCGCCGGCGCCGATGCCTTCATCGATCAATAGGATGTCGGGGTTCTGGGCGGTCGCAAGCGCGAACGCGAGCCGCGCCTGCATGCCCGCCGAGTAGATGCGCGTCGGTAACGACAGATAAACGCCGAGCTCGGTGAAATCCTCGATGTCACGCACCAGATCCTGATACTTGTCGCTGCGCCAATTGTAGAGGTTTGCGATCAGCTTGATGTTCTCGTAACCGGTAGCATCGGCATTCAACGCGATGCTGCCGCTTAGCAGCGTGAATGCGCTTCCCTTCACGTCCACCGAGCCTGTCGACGTTGGGTAGATTCCGGCAACCAGCCGCAACAGAGTGGTCTTGCCCGCGCCATTGTGGCCAATCAGGCAGACGCGATCGCCCTCTTCCAGTTCGAGCGAGAGATTCTTCAAGGCATGAATGACGATGACGCCGTTGGTGCGGCTGGCCGAGTCGGAGCCGACCCGGACATTGCTGAACGACGGCAAGCGGATCAGCCGGAGCGCATGGCTGTCGTAGATCGGTATGCTGACGTTGACATTCTTCAGACGCACATGAGTCATGATCAGCCATTCCACAAGGCAATCTTGTTCGAGCATGATCTTGTCGGAAGACCGGTCCCCACTTTTCCGACTATGCTCTAGACGCAGAACGCGAGTTGACCGCGCATCCGGCGGTAAACGAAGAAGGCGAGGCCATAACCGGCCACGGTGACCCCTAGAACCGTCAAATAGTGTGCGAGCGGCGGAACCTCACCGAGCAGTGGATTGCGGATGATCTCGATGAAATAGAACATCACGTTGTACTCGACGAGAAATTGCCTGTTGCTGGCGATTTGCCGATAATTCCAGAATATTGGCGTCACGAAAAAAGCAAGTTGCATCAAGTTGCGCACGATCAGTTCGACATCCCGGTACCGCGCGCAAATGAAGCCGAGCACCATCACGATCCAGAAGCCATTGACGAACAGCAGGATAATCCCGGGGAGCGCGAGCAGGCCGGTCCAACTCAATGGTACGAGCGCAAAGACGAGGCCCATCGCGTAGATTATCGCGTGATGGCCGAAGGTGATCATGATCTTGAAAACGGTTCGCCCGACATAGAGACCAAGACCGAGGGTCGAATTGCTGAGATATCCCGCATTCCTGACGAAGACGCCGCCCCCTTCGATGACCAGCGCCGATATGGCCGACCAGACGATGATGCCGACGCCGACATAGGCGATGATATCGGAGACGCTACTGCCGAAGATTGCCGAAGAAATGACGCTCAGGCCGAGCAGCATCACGAGAACGTTGAGGGTCTCCCACAGGGGACCGATCCTCGACCGCCGATACTGGCAAACCGTATCGAGCCACGCCCAGCTCAGGGCGTTCGACAACGTATTCAAGCCCCCGCGGATCGCTGACGCCACGGGATGCGGTTCTGATATCGGCTTTACAACGGTTGAGACCAAGACCACTCCCGACTTCGTGCAACACTCCGCGGCAAGCCTCGGGTCCTGAATATCGCACCCGACAGACAGACCAGACAAGAAGTCCGCGCGAGTGAACTTGCGATGCGCCGCAAGTTGCCCCTGGCGTCAAGCCCCCAACCGGGCTTCGTAACGGCGGTAGACGCCTTCGATGCTCAGCATGACATCTCGCCCAAGCGGCCCCCGTTCGCAAGCCGCGACGCTGGCCAGAACCTCTCTACGCGTTAGCATGCCTGGAATCACCGTGGCAACACCGTCCACCGAAAGACAAAACCGCAATGCCAACGCAGCGCGATTCTCGGGCGTGTCGGCCAGATTGACGCTGCCGACGACCGCTTGGGCGGCATCGATCCAGGTGACGATTCGATCTCGTGGCCATTTGCTGCGGTGGTCATTGGCAGGAAACATGGTGTCCTTGCCGATGCCTCCGGCCAGAAATCCCGAGGCGAGCGGCGTGCGGGCGATCACGCCGATGCCCCGGGATGCCGCCGCCCCCGGCAATCCGGCGTCGATCGCACGCCAGTCCAGAATGTTGCAGTTGACCTGAAAGCACCCGACGCCGGCCACATCGATCAGCGCGAGCGCGTCATCCGGCGAGAGCGTCGAGATGCCCCAGCACCTGACCTTACCCTCGGCCACGAAGCGCTGCATCAACTCCACGAGCTCGGAGCTGCCCATGACGGTGTCCGGAGTGCCGTTGTGGAGCTGGAGCACGTCGACGTAATCGGTCCGCATCCGGCGCAGACTGTCTTCGAGCGACGTCCGCAACGCCGCAGGGTGGAAGTCATATCCACGATAGGACGCCGTGATGCCGGCCTTGGTCGCGATGATGACATCGCTTCGGCGGCCCGCAAAGCACGCGCCGATCAGCTCTTCGCTGTGACCGTCCCCGTAAACGTTCGACGTATCGTAAAAGGTGATCCCGTGATCGAACGCCGCGTTGAGGGCACGAAGCGATTCCTGATCGTCGGTCTCACCGTAAGACGTGGCGCCTGGCGTGCAGCCCCCGATCCCCCAGGCCCCGAATCCGATGGCAGAAACCATAATTCCGGTTGAGCCGAGCGGCCGATAGCGCAAGGGCTTGGCTCGCTACAAGGGTCAATAATGTCCGGCGAGCTGCGGCTCGGCCGGGATACTGCGGTTGATATAGAGATAGGCGCCCTTCTTGTTGCCCCACCACACGACTTCACGGCACCAGTCAAGGATATCGGAATAGCGGGATTTGCTGCGCTCGATCAACACCTCCGACGGTGCCTCACGCAATGCCGCCGGCGCGCCTTTGCGAACATTATCGCAGAATTCGAGGACGTTGTAGCGCGTGGACATCCGAAGATCGTCCAGCACGAATGGTTGCGAGATCAAGGCCGCGTTGAGCTTGATCGCCTCCTTCACCGCGCCTTCGAGCAGCGGCCAGGATTGATCGACCATCGACTTTGCGAGCAGATCCGGCAGCAGGCGCTCCGCCTCCGCGTAGAACGTCTGCAGCCGACCTTCTGCAGTCAGCTTGATGAACGCGTATTCGTCAGCCGGCCAATAGATCCCGAGCCATTCCTTCGAATAGACGTATTCCGGCCCGCCGTGCTGCATCGACAGTGCCTCGCTGTCAAAGAACTCGCGTATGCCGTGAATGACGGGATATTCTTCCTTCGAAGCCGCCAGGAACGCATCGATGATGTCGCGATAGGCGAGCCCGCCGAGCTCGCATGCCACCATCATCGGCAGTTGCAGCAGCTTGTCGAAATGCAGGAAGGCCGCCATCCAGCCGAACACCCGCGTCTTGCGCCAATCCTCCGGTGGCAACGAATAGGTCGAGATCACGAGGTCCTGCACCTCGGGCACATCGTCGGGCATCTCTTCGCGCGTGCCGTGGATGTTGATGATCTCGGACTGCACCGTCACCATCCCGAACTTCTCGAGATAGTCGGGGTTGCCCATTTCCGCGTTGGGCAGAATGGTGAGATTGTTGAACTGCACGCGGTTGTGCTGACCAAGCCGGATCAGCTTGTCGACGCCGTTCCGGAACGTGTCATAGGTCTCGCCGGGCAGCCCGAGGATAATATCGCTATAGGTCTCGACCTTGTCGGCCGTGAAGCGCCGCGCCAGCTCGAAATAGGTCTCCAGCGAGATGTTATCGCGCTTGATGTTCTTGAGCGTGGTCGGATCTAGACTCTGCATCGACAACGCGACGCCCTTGTTCAGCTTCGCGTCCGCCAGAATCTTCTGGGTCTGGTAGGCGCGCTCCGTGGCGTTCTTGGTGTTCTGCACCGAGAACCCATGCGGAAATCCCGTGCGCTCACGGATGGCGGCCACCGCCTCCGCGATCTCGACGTCGCGCTTCTGAATGCCGAAATTGGCGTCGCAGACGAAGATATATTTGACCTCGTGCGCGGCGAACCAATCGAGCTCACGATGCAGACGATCGAATTCGAACTTCGTCACCTTGCCGGCAGTCGCCGAGCCCCAGTCGCAGAACGTGCACTGGAACGGACAGCCGCGATTGGTCTCCCACAGACCGATCCACTGCTCGTCCGGGTTGCGGGCGATCAGATCATCGAAGATACCGTTCAGGAACGGCGACGGCAGCTCTTCCAGCTCGCGCATCCGCTCGACGGGCGCGGCGCGCACGAAGTTACCGGCCGCGTCGATGTAACTGATGCCGCGAATTCCGCTCCAGTCGCGCTCCGGAAGCCGGCTCAGCAGCTCGACGAAGGTCTTCTCGCCCTCGTTGTGAACGACGAGATCGATGAACGGATTGCTGCGCAGAAAGCTTTCGGCATGATCGGGCACGTGCGGCCCGCCAAAGATCACCAACCGGTTCGGGTGGAGCTGTTTGATGCGGCGCGCCGCCTCCAGCGATATTCTGGCGTTCCACACATAGGCACTGAAGCCGACGACGTCGGCACCTTCCACCCGGTCCACGATCTCCGACACCGGAATCCGCTTGTAGATCATCGGGAGGAATTCGAACTTCCCGGGCGGCAGCCGGCGCTCAGCGTAGGATTGCAGGCAAGCAATCGAATACGGCAGGTAATTCTGACCGGAAAAGCTATTGTTGATCTGGACGAGCCCGATCCGAACCATCGTCAGTTCCCAGGATCCCCACCCGCTGAAGTAGCCATGGCCGATTGGATACACGCCAGATCGGCCGTCAACAAGTCAATACCAAATAACTTCTCGGCCACATAGAGCCCGCCGAGGGCCGCGGTCTGGTCAAAACGGTGGGATTTCACCAGGTCGAGCAGCTCGGATCGTGGCAGGAACTGTACGGTTCCACGTTCCGTCCGTTGGAATCCCTCCGCTTCATGGGCTCCCAGGCCCACGAAAAAATGGTCGACCACGTCCTCCCGCTGAAGGGCCAGGCGGCACGGAGCTATCAAGTGCCAATGCTCGCAGACCAGCCCGGTCTCTTCCAGAACCTCTCGCGCAACGGCGGTCTCGAGCGTCTCCCCCGCATCCACCGATCCCGCCGGCATCTCCAGAGTCACCCGACCAAGCGGCGGGCGGTACTGCTCGACCAGGACGACTGCTCCCTCGCGATCGAGCACGAAGGCAATGACGCCACTCGGACGGACCACGACATAGTAGGGCTCCGTAGTTCCGCTCGGCTCCTCGCCCGGGTCAACGGTTCTGATCTCAAACCAGGGGGTTCGAAAGACCGTCTTGAACTCAGCCGTCATATGGCAAAATCACGTTGTTCGATTGATGGACCGTGCGCACGCCTTCGCGCTGCAGTGAGAATGACACATCGACGCATCGAGGAGTCAGGGCATCGATCACCGCGGCTTAGTAATCCCTGCACGTACAGCAGGACAAAGCCCGTCCCACCCACGCCGACAAGCTTACCGCACCGCACCCGGCTCGTCACGATACCACTCTGGATAGCCGCTGCCGCCTCCGAAGGAGGAGGCCCGGAACGGAGCCGGCCATACGATCATCGACATCTCAGCAAGCACCCTCCGCGCGAATTGCCTCGCGCTGATAGTCGAGCAGATCGCTCAACGTCTGCCGCGCCGGAATTTGCGGCTTCCAGTTCGTCGCCTTGTGGAATTTTCCGGAATCGGGAATCTGCAACGTGACATCCGACGGACGCAACCGTTTCGGATCCACCTTGTGCTCGATCGGCACGCGTGCCAGCGATTTCAGAGTCTCCAGGATGTCGCCGACCGTCATCGTCTCGCTGCCGCCGATGTTGTAGACTTCGCCGCCTGGACAGTGGTCGAGCAGCAGCTTGTAGGCCCGCACCGCATCCCGCACATCCGCGAGCGTGCGTACGCTATCGAGATTTCCGACCAACACCGGGCCGCTCCTCTTGCGTGCCTCGATCTCTGCAATCTGCCGAGCAAACGAGCTTTCCGCAAAGACATCGCCGCGACGGGGACCGGTGTGGGTGAACATGCGGGTTCGCACCAGGTCGAGCTTATATGATAGCCCATACTGACAGGCGATCATGTCCTCGCCGACCTTGGAGACGGCATACGGGCTTGCAGGGCGAAGCGGCGCCTGCTCGGTGATCGGAACTTCCTCAGGCCTCACCTGCCCATAGACTTCGGACGACGAGCAGATATGGACCCGCGGATTGATTCCGACGATCCGAACCGCATCCAGCAGATTGCACGTGCCGATGATGTTGCTATTCAGGGTGTCCGCAGGCGCGACAAAGCTCATATCGACGTAGGACTGCGCCGCCAGATGGTGGATGCGATCAGGCTTTACACTGCGCAACATCACGACCAGGGAGTTCAGATCGCGCAAATCGCCCTGATGAAGCTTGATCTGCGGCAAAATTCCCTTGATGTTTTGCAGTGGACTCCGCCACCGCACCAGCCCGTGGACCTCGATCTCGGGAAACGTCGACAGGAAGTATTCCGCCAGATGGCTTCCCACCATCCCCGTAATGCCCGTGATCAGGACTTTCATGATCTCATGCGGAAATTCCGCCGTCCCTTTGCGAGATGATGGGATTGTGGATGGGCCACCAGATTTTCAGCTTAGGATCGTTCCATAGCAACGTGAATTGCGAGGAGCGGTCATAGGTTGTGGTCTGCTTATAATGAAACATCGCGGATTCGGTCAGCACGACATGACCGTTGCCAAATCCGGGTGGAACCAGAACCTGCTCGCGCTTCCGGTCCGACAGCGAAAAGGCGGTCCACTGCCGATACTGCGGCGACTCCGGAATATTGTTGACCACCACCAGATAAAATGCCCCGTGGAGGCACGAAACCAGCTTGGCCGTCTTTCGGTCGCCGTGAATGCCCCTCAAGACGTGCCGCCGCGAAACCGAAATATCGTCCTGAATGAACTCATAGGCGATGCCGGCCGCCTTGTATGCCGGATCATTGTAGAGTTCGACATATTCACCGCGAAAGTCCTCGAATGCAGTGAGCGGCTCCACGACCAGCACGCCGTCCAGCGGAGTTTTTCGCGTCCTGGGCGGCAAATCAGCCGTCATATCAAACACCCTATTGGACGTGGGGCAAATACCATTATTGATTGTACCCCCAATTATAGCTACGTTTCCGCACCACGCAAACTCGAACTTGCTTTGCAACCACAGGTGAAATCATGGCCCGCAAAGCCGGCGGGTCCACAACGCACTTTGCCGCGACGAGCTAGATCCGGTGTCGCACCGCTTCGCGCGAGCAGGCAACATTTCCAATTGGCTGCGCGTCGGAAGCTCACGGTCGGCGAGTCGAGTTCGTTGCGTCGATGCGGGAACTCTGCAAGTCACCGTGCGGCTCAGCTCTTTATCGATGGCCTGACAGAATGAACGACATCGTCGCGGCAACTCTCCCTTCGAGCGCCACCAGACCCACGCGCAATGTGCTGGTCACCGGCGCGCGCAGCGGCCTCGGACACTCCGTGCATCGCGCGCTCGGAGGAATTGCCTTCGTGCGAGGGACATCGATCGACGACCCCGCGATCCGCGCCGCGGCGCCGTTCGACGCCATCATCCATTGCGCCGTCAACGCCGCAAAGGACGTCTCCATGAAGACGGCCTATGGCTACATGGCCGACAACTTCCTGCTGACGCAGAAACTGGTCGACATTCCGCATCGCAAGTTCATTTTCGTGTCGACGCTGGCCGTCTATCCGCCGACCGGCCGCGCTGTCCGCGAAGACGAAGACATTGACCTGCTGCCGCTCGCCGGCCCCTATGCTTTCACGAAACTGTTCTCCGACCTCTATGTGCAGGAGCACGCGACCGCGCCCCTGATCCTGCGCACGACCACCCTGCTCGGTCCCTCCATTCGCGCCAGCACGGTCCACCGGGCGCTGACCCAGCGGGATTGTCAGCTCTTCCTGGCGCCGACCGCGCGCTACAATTTCGTGATGCACGACGAGATCATCGAATTCATGATTCAGGCCATGGATCGCGGCCACACCGGTGCGTTCAATCTGGGATCAGAGGGCCTGGTCCATTTGTCCAGCATCGTCGATCAGCTCGGCCTGTCCGTGCGCTACGGCGAGTATCCGTATGACATCGGTCCGGTGGACAGCGGCAAAGCTGGCGCGCTCCACTCCGCCTTTGCCCGGCCCTCCTGGCAGACGTTGAACAGGTATATCGATTGGCTTGGCCCCGCCTATATCGGCACCGGTCGACTGCGGGGACCCTGATGCCCGAAGACGTGCGGAAATGTGAGATGCCGCCTGTATTTCGCGGCAACTTCACGTAGGTGTCCGCGATCTCAGGCACTCACTAGACGCGCCCCTGATCCGCAGTGTAGATAAAACCAGCTGCGAAACATGGCTAACCTCTCATCCGCGACACCCCCAGGGCGAGCATCATGGCGGACATCAAGACACAAAAGCACGATGCAATCGTGCTTTCGAGCCAAAGCGAGAAGGACCTGCAGCTCAAATTCATTGAGATGCTCAAGCAGGCACCGTTGCCGGAGGACGAACTCCTCGCCAATCTCGGCCTGTTTCTATCCTCGAAATCGCTTTCGCGAATTCTGTTTTTCTATGAGATCTACCGCAAGATCATCAACACTCATGGCGTGGTGATGGAGTTCGGCGTCCGCTGGGGCCAGACGCTCTCTCTGCTGTCGGCGCTGCGCGGAATTTTCGAGCCGTTCAACCGTCACCGCAAGATCATCGGTTTCGACACCTTCGCCGGCTTCAAGGGCATGAGCGACAAGGACGGCAAGTTGTGCAAGACCACGGACGGATCGTTCTCGGTCAGCGAAAACTATCAGCAATATCTCGGAGAAATACTCGCGCTGCAGGAAGCGCTCAATCCGATCTCGCATCTGAAGAAATTCGAGTTGGTGCAGGGCGACGCGACGGAAACAGTCCCGGCTTATCTGAAGCGCCAGCCGGAAACGCTGGTGTCGCTCGCGATCTTCGATTTCGACATTTACCAGCCTACCAAGGTGGCGCTCGAAGCGATCAAGCCACACCTGTTCAAGGGCAGCGTGCTGGTGTTCGATGAACTCGCTGACGATATCTTCCCCGGCGAGACGATTGCGCTCCGCGAGGTGTTCGACGTCACCAATCTCAAGGTCGAGCGGATGCCGATGACGGCGCGTGTTTCCTACGTGGTGCTTTGATGGACGATATCTGCAGGAAGATCCGGTCGGAAATTCTCAACGTTTCGAACAAGAGCGGGCACGGCCATATACCCACGTCGTTCTCGATCGTGGAGATGCTGACCGCCGTCTACCAAACCATGCGGCACGATCCCAAGCGGCCCGACATGCCGGAGCGCGATCTGTTCGTCCTGAGCAAGGGGCATGCGTCGCTCGGCTTCTATTGCACCCTTGCCGCACACGGCTACTTCAGCTTCGAGGACGTCTATGCCTTCGGCGGGTTCGACTCCCGCTTCGGCTGCCACCCCGACCGTACCAAGGTTCCCGGTGTGGAGGCCTCGACCGGTTCGCTAGGCCACGGCATCGGCATCGCGGTCGGCATGGCGCTCGCCGCCAAGATCGCGAGCACGAAGCGCAAGGTCTACACCCTGATCGGCGATGGCGAATCCAACGAGGGCAGTGTCTGGGAAGCGGTCATGGTCGCGGTCAACACCAAGCTCGATAATCTCACGGTGTTATACGACAACAACCAGTCGCAGGGACGCTGCCTGCCGATCGGCAATCCGGCCGAACGCTTCGCCGCCTTCGGCTGCGACGTATCGGAGATGCAGGGCCACGATCTGGCGGCCATCAAGCAAGCGCTTGCAAAGCCGACCGACCGGGTTCGCGTCCTCGTGTGCAACACCGTGAAGGGGTATGGCTGCGCAACCCTTTCCGAGAACGTCTATGAATGGCATCGCCGTGCGCCGAAGCCGGACGAACTGACCAAGCTTCAAGGGGAGCTCCATGCGGGCGCAATTTAAGAATACCGTCTCGGAGCTGGCCGCGCACGACGACAGCATCGTCATCGTGCTCGGCGACATCAGCGTCTACATGTTCAAGGACTTTTGGGAGAAGCACCCCAACCGGTTCTACAACATGGGCATCTGTGAGAACACGCTGGTCAGCGTCACCGCGGGTCTGAGCTCGCAGGGTTTCAACCCATTCGTGCATACGATCTGCCCGTTCCTGACCGATCGCAGCCTCGAGCAGATCAAGCTCGACATGTGCTATAACAATTTCGCCGGCAACATCGTGACCTGCGGCGCGACCTTCGATTACGCCTGGGACGGCGCAACCCACCATGCCTATACCGACCTGGCCTCGTTGCGCATGTTGCCGAACATGGAAGTCCTCCATCTCGGCTCCAAGCGGGAGGTCGACGCGCTGATCCGGTCGCAGTACAACAGCCCTCGGCCGACCTATTACCGGCTGTCGGATCATCCGCATACGATCGAGACCAATACCGAGTTCGGCAAGGGCACGGTACTGAAGAACGAAGGTGCACCGCTGACCGTGATGACCGCTGGCCCGATCCTCACCAATGTGATGGAGGCGTGCCGCGACTTACCAGTCAACCTTGTCTATTTCCATACCCTCAAGCCGATCGACAAGGCGCTGATCGAACAGTTCCGCGACACCGAGATCCTGGTCGTCCACGACGCCTACGGACTCTACGAGGCGATTTCCGAAGTGCCGGCCCTGCGCATGCGTTATCATGGGCTGCCGGACGCATTCTGCGGCTGGTACGGGACCGTGCAAGACATCCGCAAACGCATCGGCCTGGATCCGGCCTCGATACGTGGTGCCGTACAGACGCGGCTCGCGGACCGCTCCCAGGGCGCCCGAGTGCGCTGAACGCCGACGGAGCATCCCCCTCGCGCCTGGTCGCGCTGAACGATATCTGGGCCGCTGATGTTTTTTCAACGCCGCCTTTCTCTGGTGACCGGCGGTGCCGGTTTTATCGGCACCCACCTTGCCCAGGCGCTCCTGAACGCGGGCGGCCGGGTGCGGCTTGCCCTTCACGAGCGCGCACCGATCATTTCCGATTCCCGTGTCGAGATCGTCCGTGGCGACCTTACCGACCCCCAGGATTGCCTCAGAGCAATGCAGGGCGTGCAGCTTGTCTTTCACGCGGCAGGCGCCGTGTCGGGCGCCGGCGGCTCCTCCGAAGACGCCATGGCCGGAATCGTCAAGAACCTGAATTTGACGGCGCAGGTGCTGCACGCTGCTTGGGCGGCCAAAGTCGAACGTATCCTGATCTTCAGCAGCAGCACGATCTATCCCGCAACAGACCACCCGATCCGGGAAGACGAGTTGGGCGAGCAACAGCCGCATCCGTCCTATCTCGGCTATGGCCGGATGCGTCGCTATTTCGAACATCTGGCCGAGTTCGTCGCCAGCTGCTCGACCGTCAAGATCGCGCTGGTCCGGCCGACCGCCGTCTACGGCCCGTATGACGATTTCGAACCGAGCCGCAGCCACGTCATTCCCGCGCTGGTGCGCAGGGCCGTCGAAAAGGCAGACCCGTTCGAGGTGTGGGGAAGCGGCAGCGAAATGCGCGATTTCCTCCATGTCGAGGATTTCGTGCGCGGTTGCCTGCTCGCGATCGAGAAGCATGCGACCTGCGATCCAATCAATATCGGATACGGATCGGCCATTTCGATACGTCAAGTGGTCGAGACCATCCTCAAGGCGGCAGGACACGACGTTTCGCCGCGCTTCGATGCATCAAAGCCGACAACGATCCCGATCCGGACCGTCGATACATCAAAGGCTCGACGGATCCTCGGCTTCGAGCCGCAGATTTCGATCGAGGCCGGACTGGGCGACCTCGTCCGCTGGTATGCCACCCGGACGGTAAGCTAGCAGGCCGCTACTGCCGCTCAGACCGGTCGCCAGATCGTCTGCGAATAACCTTCGTGCAAGAGGCTGCCGAACTCCACGCGGTGTTCCTTGACGATTTGGATGCGCCCTTCTGCCTGCAAGGCGTGGAGCGCGCGCGGCATCCCGTGCAGGAAGTTACGGATCGCATGCCCGCGCATGGCCAGATGATCGATGAAATTGGCGGGATCGTACCACTCGTAGATCGGCTCGACGAAAACGCATAATTTGGGGCGCTTCGCCAGCAGGAAGTCGACGAAGGCGCCGAATGAATCCGATACCTGCTCGAGTGCGGCAAACGTATAGACGACGCTGTTGCGTGGAATCTCGATATCGTAGTCGGGCTTGTAGAAATCGAACAGGCGCCCTTCTGTGTTCCAGCCGCGCAATTTCTTCATGTTGTTGATGATCTCGCAGGACGGCTCGGCCCAGTCGAGACCCGTGATTTTCTTGTCCGGAAACATCTGCGCGAGCACACTGACGTGGCCACCTGAACCGCATCCGAACTCAAATATCTGTTCGCTGTCCACCATATAGGTTCGGAACAGCCATTCCTGATACACTTTGCGCCAGTTCTGCTCGAAGTTCGGCTCGACCGGCTGGGCATACCGCCGGTAAAGCCGGACCGGCATGTTCGGACGAACATATTTCGGCGCCAGCGCGTCGACATCGCCCTTGCTGGTCACGAAATCAGCGAGGTTCTCGCCCCATCCCTTGATCCAGCGCGACTTGTCGCCGGGGACGACAATCGAAAACTCCTTGCGGCGGATGCGTTCGAGCAGGCCGGTCACGACATCATCGAGTTGCTCCCCTTCGATCCAGTCATATCGCCAGTCGCGTCGCGCGATCTCGGCAAGGCAGCCTGGCGGCAACTGATCCGCGGGATGTCCCAGCAGGCGCGCGAAGTCTTTCGTCTCGAGGGAATGACTCGTCATGTGCTGATGCTGTCCATTTAGAAACTCGCGTAAATAAAAGGCGCGACCGCAGAGCCTTTCGACAATACCAGCAGTGAGCCGAATAGCAGCGTCATGATGAGATCGGCAATAGCCAGAACTTCTTCCGGACCCGTAGGAACATCCAGAATTCGCTCAGAAACGAGAGCATGTCCGACCTCGGAAGCGGCGATGCATCGAGTCCGGGCGGGACGCCAACGGCTTTTCGCGCATGATTCAACAAGCTTCCGCGAACTATTGCATGTCCCAGATCGATCGGGAATAGATTTTAGCGACGCTGGGTAGCAACCTCCGGCAATGGAAGGCTCCGCGGGGCCGAAACGCTAATGGAAGGATGGAAGTCCCAGCGCAATATTCCGCAGCCATCACTGCCGCGGCAACGTCCGGATTTGCTGCCAGATAGGTCTCCTCGATCCACCGCATCGGCATCCCCTTGCGACCCCTTCCGCCGGTCCCTGCTTGACGTAGTGCTCATATCCGCTGACGAAGGCGCGTGAGCCGATAAAGGCGGCGACATCAGGATTGTCGTCGAGATACGCCTTCTTGTTCCAGCTCGGAAACCCGCTGTGGCGAATGCTTCAAGAGACCCTCGCCGAACCGCAAAACCGTTCGATCGTCCAGCACAAGCATATCGTTGATTCCCGTTTCGAGTTCTAGCGCCGGACAATGACGTTGAGGGTTGGCTGCCCAATCAATTCAGTACGCCGCGCCTCCGCAGAAATTGCATCACCTCGTCGGCGAGATGTTCGGCGCTCTCGGTTGCCGTGTCGAGGGTCAAGTCCGGATGCTCCGGGGACTCATAGGGCGAGTCGATGCCGGTGAAATTGCGAAACTCTCCGCGCCTTGCCTTGCGGTAGAGTCCCTTCGGATCGCGCTGCTCGCAGATTTCGACCGGCGTATCGACGAATATCTCGATGAATTCGTCTGCGGCGACGATTGCGCGCGCCATCCGTCGTTCAGCGCGGAACGGCGAGATCAATGCAACCAGCGTGATCAGGCCGGCATCGACGAAAAGCTTGGCCGTCTCGGCGACGCGGCGAACGTTCTCGACCCGGTCCGCTTCCGTGAAGCCGAGGTCGCGGTTCAATCCTTGGCGGACATTGTCGCCATCGAGCAGGTAAGTTCGCTTGCCTAATGCGTATAGCTTCCGTTCGAGCAAATTCGCGATTGTCGATTTTCCCGCGCCCGACAACCCCGTGAACCAGATGATGATCGGGCGCTGACCGTTCAACTGCGCACGTGCGGCCTTGGTGACGTCGAAATCGGCGTGGTGAATGTTGGCGGCGCGGTTGAGGCCGAAGCGGATCATGCCGGCCCCGACGGTCTCGTTGGTCAACCGGTCGATCAGGATGAAGCCGCCGGTCGTCCGGTTCTCCTGGTAAGGATCGACCGCGATCGGCTCGACGGTCGCGATATTGACGTAGGCGATATCGTTGCGCGCAAGTTGCCGCGCCGCCAAGTGCGCATAATTCGTCACGTCGACGCGGTACTTCAGAGTCGTGATCGTGGCCCCGACGGTCCGGCTGCCGCACTTCAACAAATAGCTGCGCCCCGGCAACAAGGGGGCCTCCGACATCCAGACGAGATCGCAAGCGAACGCATCGGCAATCTGCGGCGGCTTGTTCGGACTGGCGAGCAGGTCTCCGCGCGAAACGTCGATATCGTCGGCCAGCAGCACCGTGACGGCATCGCCCGCACCGGCCCGCGCCAGGTCGCCGTCCATCGACACGATCCGCTCAATTCGTGTCCGAACGTTGGTCCGCGCAATCAGGACCTCGTCGCCCGGATGCAATTCGCCGGACGCCACCGTCCCGGCATAACCGCGAAATGACGCATCCGGCCGATTGACCCATTGCACGGGCATTCGGAACTGCGGCGCCGCATCGGCGTGGATCTCGACGATTTCGAGTTGCTCCAGCAACGTCGGTCCGTGATACCAGGCCATGCGGTCGCTGCGCCGTGTGACATTGTCGCCCAGCACGGCGGATGTCGGAATCGCCACAACGCTCCGAAAATGAAGGGAGCTGGAGAATCCGGCAAAGGCATCGCGGATCCCATTGAAGATGCTTTCTTCGAAATCGACGAGATCCATCTTGTTGACGGCGAGGACGACGTCCCGGATGCCGAGCAGCGCGCAGATGAAGCTGTGCCGCTGAGTCTGCTCCAGCATGTCTTGGCTGGCGTCTACCAGCAGAACGGCCAGGTCCGCGTTCGATGCTCCCGTCACCATGTTGCGGGTGTAGTGCACATGGCCGGGCGTATCCGCCACGATGAAACGCCGGCGCGGCGTCGCAAAGTGATGATAGCCGACATCGATTGTGATGCCCTGCTCACGTTCGGCCTGCAGCCCATCGAGTAGCAGCGCGGCATCGGGTGCGTCGCCGGTTGTCCCGACGGCCTTCGAATCCCGCTGCAGCGCCTGCCGGCGGTCCTCAAACACTGCGCCGCAATCAAGTAACAAGCGCCCGATCAATGTCGACTTGCCGTCGTCGACCGATCCGCAGGTGATGAGGCGCAGCAAGTCGCGCTGGACCGCTCCTCCCTCCCGGCCTGATGGCGCTTTCACCTTTGGATCAGAAATAGCCTTCACGCTTCTTTCTTTCCATCGATCCGGTTTGATCGAAATCGATCAGTCGGCCCTCTCGCTCGGAAGTCGAGGCCGTCTCCAGCTCACGCACGATATCGATGACCGTCACTGCGCTCGACTCGATCGCAGCGGTCAGCGGATAGCAGCCCAGCGTCCGGAAGCGGATGGCAAGATTCTGCACGACCTCGTCGGCGCCGATCGGAAGCCGCGCGTCATCGACCATGATGAGGTTTCCGCCACGCCTCACCACCGGCCGTCGTGCCGCAAAGTACAGCGGGACGACCCGAATGTTCTCATGCTCGATATAGCGCCAGACATCGAGCTCGGTCCAATTGGAGAGTGGAAAGACACGAATGGATTCGCCCGGCGCGATGCGGCAATTGAAGACATTCCACAGCTCCGGACGCTGGTTTCTCGGATCCCAGACGTGGTTTTTTGAACGGAACGAGAACACCCGCTCCTTGGACCGGCTCAGTTCCTCGTCACGACGTGCTCCGCCGAACGCAGCATCGAAGCCATGTGCAGTCAGCGCCTGTTTCAGTGCGTCGGTCTTCATCACGCCGGTGTAGGCGGCGGAGCCGTGCTGAATCGGATTGATGCCCTGCTCGAGCCCTGCGCGATTGACGTGGACGATTAGATCGAGCCCGAGACACTCCGCGGTTTCATCACGAAACCGGATCATGTCGCGGAATTTCCAAGTGGTGTCGATGTGCAGCAGCGGGAATGGCAGATTCGCTGGATGGAATGCCTTGCGCGCCAAATGCAGCATGACCGAGGAGTCCTTGCCGATCGAATAGAGCATGACCGGCTTGCGGCATTCGGCGACGACTTCACGGAAGATGAAGATCGCTTCCGCTTCCAGGCGACGCAGATCGTCGGGCAGATGATTCATTGCCGACGCTGCCCTTTGTCGGGGTCGGCGCATTCGGGGCGTTCATCTCGCGCAAGGCATACCGGGAGCATGTCAAAACTTGCCATACGATCGCGAAGCAGACCAGCCCGTTTACTAGTGGATTTCGAGGCGTCTCAGCATGGGGCCTGACACTAAGCTCCAGCCGCCACACCGCTTGTTCGATCCAGTGCGGACTGGTTATAGTCGGAGCACGCAATTGATCGGGACGTCAGCTTGACGCTTATTTGGCAACCGGGCGATGTCCCATTCGGGACCGAGGCGTCGAAACCGCAGACCGACTATCGCCGATTTGCATTTGCCGTATTGGCATTCCTGCTGCTTCCCCCGGTTGCCTTCGCCGGCTTCACGATAGCGGTCGATCCTTATTACATTTGGGGGGCGCCGAGTTGGCCCGGCATCAACGTCGTGCGCCCCGCCTACGAGCCGAAGGTGGTCATCGCCAAGCCGTACCAGGTTGCCCGCCTGCACCCTAGCGCCGTTTCACTGGGGAGCTCGAGGGTCGAGGTCGGCATCGATCCCCGGCACAAGGGCTGGGCACCAGGTACCGTCTTCAACTTCGCCCTTCCCTCGTCCAATTCCTACGCCGTGATGCTCGCATTCCTGCACGCGCAGAAGTACGGCGCTCCGCTGAAACAGGCCGTCGTCGGTCTCGATTTCTTTGCTTTCAATATCAACTTCCCGCTCGCTTCTACATTGCAGGAACAGCGCTTTGATGAGGACGCCGTTCGGGAATTTGCCCAGTATCTCGACGGCGCGCTTCGCGACCGCCCCAAATCCGCGGTGAAACCGGCGGCCACTACGGGTGACTGGAACGAAACGCTTTATCTTGCCGTCAATGCGGACGTGAAAGCGGCCGTCCTTCGCAAGGAATTCAAGTCCGGCCGGGAGCACTTCGAGCTCGCCGGCCGGACCGAGGGCCGCGAGGGGGCCGCAGTGCCTGCCGATTGGGATGAAGCAGGTTACCTCCAGGTCAATCCCGACGTTGCCGCCGCCGTCAAGGACGGGCCTTTCGTAAACGGCTATCATCATTGGCTCGCAGCGGGGCGGGTCGAAGGACGACTGGGCGGTTTCAGGCCGGCAAATTGGGATGAAGCGCGATATCTCGCCGCCAACCCCTTCGTACGAATTCGAATAGCGCGCGGGGAATATCGCGACGGCTACCTGCACTACGCCGCGACGGGCCGCAAGCAGGGCCTCCGTGGGGCTATCCCTCCCACAAACATGCTCAACAGCCTGATGGTACGGTACCCCTCGTTGAGCGAGGCGGACTATGCGGCCAGGGATCGGTTCAGTCTGCTGTTCACGACGACCACTCTTCGCGACGCCATCGTGACTCTTCGCGGGCAGTCCGAGCCCGCCACTTTCGATTCCCTGGGCATGCGCGTCTGGCACGGTCAGGAAGCCGTTTTGGATCGCGTCGGCGGCGCAACCGCGGTCATTCACCGGCTGCTGAAGAGCTGGAATCCCATCTTGGTTGCGCCGAGTATGCAATACTGTTTCACGAATCCCGAAACGGGAATGACGACATTCGATCCGTTTCGTTTCATGATCAGGAAGGCCTACGCCGATGGAACTGATCTCCGGCTGTTTGTGACACCGCTTCATGCCGTGGTACGCGCCACAATCGAAGCTCTGGGGCTCGGACAGCGTTACGCATTCTGGCTCCATGAACTGGTTCGGATCAACGAAGAAGAGGCATCAAGAGCCGGACGCCAGCCCTTCCCCCTTTGGGACTTCAGCGCGCCCAACTCCATTACCACCGAACCGATACCAAAGCTCGGCGACCGTTCGCCGATGCGATGGTTTTGGGAGCGGTCGCACTATCGAAAGCAAACAGGCGATCTCATTCTCGACCGGATATTCGACTATAGCGTTCCCGATCGTGCGATTCCTGCGGATTTTGGTACGCGCCTGACATCGGCAAACATCGATGCGCACCTGACCGGCGCAGCGACCAGTCTGGCGAATTGGAGCACAGAGTCGGATCTGGCATCGCAAATTGCCCGTGAGGCCGGCAAGCCAGGCAAATTTAACCGGCAGTCTGAAGCTACCTGCTGGTAGACAATTCGCGCTTGCGCTCGCTGACATCGCCGGCTGGCCTGATGTCGGGCGGGGGCGCCTCAAAACGCCAAAAGCGCGACAAATGCAAGGTGGTTCGGGGGACCTGACCTAACGACCATCCCAGATAAAACAACAAGCCCAGCCAGCGCCCTTGGGTCAAACAGAACGCGGCGCGTTCGATGTTCAAATAGGCGCTGAGGCGGCGCGCGAGCTTGCCAGAAAGACGATCCGGGCTCCCTTTCGCAAGATACTTGCGGTTCAAGCGCGCGATCGCTTGCGTCAAATGGAGGCCGGGAAATTGCGATTCGTCCGCGATGAGCGCCGTTGGCTTATCCCAGACCTTCAGGCTGCCGCCGTGGAGTGCCAGCCGCAGGAACCAGTCCAGATCCTCAAGACGACGCAATTCGGCATCGTAGGGCCCGATGCGATCAAACGCCTCCTTCCGTGCCAATAGCGTCGAACCGGGCGCGAACCAGCAGGCGCTCGCGAAATCCAGGGAATCGTCACTTTCGCGAGGTATGCGCGTCTCGAGCCGCTTCGCAAACGAACTTTCCAGGATGAAACCCGCGGCGTGGACCGCCAGTGGATTGCGGTCGACAGCGAAATCCACCTCGGCCCTTTCCAGCCGGGGCGCCAATGTGCCCGGAAGCCAATAATCATCCGAATCCAAGAATGCGATCCAGTCGGCACCGGCCGAGCCTATGCCGGTATTCCTTGCGGAAGCCGCGCCAAGATTGACAGGCTGACGGAGAAGTCTGATCGATTCATTCGAGCGGAGGTCACTCGGAATCTCGAATGGCGGCTCGGACCCATCGTCGACCACGACGATCTCGGTTTGCGACACGGATTGGGCCGCAGCGCTCCTCAACGCTCGCTCTCCAAGCTCCTGCCGATTGCGAACCGGAATGATGATGGTCAATCTCGGAATGGGAGGCGACCGCACTGACATCTCGCTACAACTCTCATCGGAAAGATGCCAGGCAACTATGAATAGAACCTGGTCCAGGGATGTTCGGCGATCAGCTTCGGCATTCGCGTCAGGCGTTCGCGGTAGATTTCGACTGCTCGATCGTAAAATGCGATGTCATCCGCGAACAGCGACTGAAGCTCGGAAACTTGGTCCTGCGTTACGCCGGCAGCGCCGGGCGTCGTCATATTCAGCATCTTATAGGGATTGACGGGAAGCCCAAGTAGACGACCCAAGGCCTCGACATATTGCCCGAACTCCGATTGAAGCCCGAAAAACGAGACCTCCTCCGCCAAACGCCGCAGCGCGACATCGACGCTGCCGTCGGGCGCGAACACCTCATATTGCTTACGGACCGTGCCAGCGAATTTGCGACAATAATCGACGATCGAAAGACCCTCGTCCCGAATGGCATCTTGGAATACGCTCGGCTGGGTCGAATTGAATCGATAATGCGAGATGACTCGCTCGATCGGATCGCGCAGCAACGTGATGGCAACATACCTGACCGGCATAGAGCGGAAGATTTCATTGTCGAGATTGATATGCCCGGTAAAAAACACTGGTCGAGTCCGGTCATCCTCCGACCTCGGTACGCTTGCCAAGTCTACCAGCTCTCGCGGCGTATAACGCGCAAAAAAGCTGTCACCCCTGCTATCAGCACGGAACTTGTAACTCTTCATAAGGAGGCTATTGAGCGTTGATCCAGCGGCCTTGGGAATGTGAAGGAATATCAGCGGCGGTGCCGGAGATTCCTGCCGTTGCAGCAGATCGTCAAAACGATATACAGTCCCCTTGCCTCCACCCAGCTCCAAGAGTTCTTGTTCCAGGCTGTCGGGGATCGTGGCCGGAGGGACGGCTGGTGCTTCTGGCTGATTGTTGCGATTCCCGCCCTCCGCACCAATGACCGCCGCCGGCTTGTTTCCGGCCCCCGAGCTCATTTGCCGAACCAGATCGTTGAGTGCCGCAAGCTGCGTCTGCTGCGCGAAGACAGTGGAGTTCAAGGCTCCGAGCTGAAGCTGCTGTCCATGAAGCGCGGCCTCGAGATTCGCCCGTTGGGCCGGCGGCAAATGCTGCGAGACTTCAGCCAAAGCAGCGCTGTGGCCTTCGCTCGCCGCGGTCAACTCGCGAAGCTGCGCGGGCAGTGCGTCGATCTGCGCTTGCTGCGCTCGCAGGACTTCAGCCGTCGCCGCCTGCGCCTGCTCAAGCAGCACACCGATTTGCGTTCGCTGACTATGGACCGCATCTCCAATAGAGGCTATTCGCGCCCTCTGTCTTGCAAACCTGGTCATCGCCTCCTGCACCTGGTCATGCTGACGGACCTGGCTTGCAATCATTTCCTCCCAATGATGGCCGAGAGTATCAAGCAGCGACTGCTGCTTTTCGATCGCGGCCTCCACATTGGCCAAACGCGACATCACGCGCCGCACGGCCGGCACCTTCATCAGGACTCGCACCACACGTTCCATCTAGCGAGTCCTTACACCGATCATCACATCAGCTTGCATAGAAAGGCTCGAATCACCGAACGGGCCGGAATGTGCGAAGACCTGGGTCCATCGGATCGTCCAACGTCAAAACCTTGCTCACCATTTCTCGACTCGACTTAACCAGCGGCAGCACCTGCGCCATAACGGCTTGCAGGCGCGGATCGCTCATGCGCCTCTCATACTCCTTGACTGCCTGCTGATAGAACCAGATATCGTCCTTGAGCGCTGTCGTGAGGGCGTCTCGTTCTTGATCGGTCAAGTCGGTCTTCGGCGGGTAACCGAGATCTTCGGTTTCCTTCGTGACGTTCATCGGCGGCAAAGCCAAGATCCTCGCGCGCCCGGTAACATAACCGGTCGTCACGGCGAATTCGTCGAAGCGATCGGTCAGTCCGTAGTAGCTGACCTTGTTGAGCAGATTGTCGAAGCACGCCTGAGCCGTTGCCGTTCCGGTCCGGGCGAATGTCCCCTGGCCGGTGTCGTCAAAAAAGCTGTATTGCGGGCCGATGGCTTCAAGCATTCTTGCCGAAAATTCGACGAACGACATACCCCCCTTAACGACTTCGTCATGCCAGGGATTGGCGGGTCGGCGCAGCATGAAATTGTAGTTGGAAATCATTCGCTCAATCGGATCGCGCAACACCGTCACCACGACATGTTGCATCCAAAGCCGACGAAAGATCGGCTGATCAAGACGCATATGCCCTGTCAGCAGATACGGATGGCGCTGCGGAGGAGCCGCGTAGTTCTTAAGCCAAATCTCCTCCCGAAACGAACCGAAGAAGTCGTTAGTGTTCATGTCGAGCGAAAGTGGAACGAATCCCATCTGGCGGAACAGCGCGTTGACGGTGTGGCCTCCGGTCTTTGGAACATGGATATTCAGGACGAGGTCCGGTCCAAATCTCTCCACTTGCCGGCTCAGGAGTTGCTCGAACGAATAGGGCCTGACGACAGGCCGCCCCGCTTGAATCCTGGCCGCAACCAGGGCAACCGGCTCGCTGGTCTGCACAGCGTTTGTCGCGGCGTTCCCGCCAGGAGCAGCAGTGACCGGAGGGACGCTTGCCGCCGCCGCCGTGATCTGGCGGACAATGTCGTTGAGCGCCGCAAGCTGCATCTGCTGCGCGGTGATCGTCGAGTTCAACGCCCCGAGTTGAAGCTGCTGACCGTGGAGCGTAGCCTCCAGATTCATGCGGTGCGCCGGCGGCAGGTGCTGCGAGACCTCGGTCAGCCCGGCACCGAGCTTTTCGCCATCGGCCCGCAACCTGTCCACCTGCGCAATCAGGGCATCAATCTGGGCTTGCACGGCTTGAATGGCGTGACGCGTAGCCGGCTGCAAGTGTGGCGCGATCAGCTCATCGAGCTTGTCATGCTCGGCCTGAACCAGCGATTCGATCTTCGCCTGCTCCGCATTCAGTTGCCCATGATGAGCTTCAAGCGCATCGAGCGTGGCCTGCTGCCTCGCGATCGCTTCCCCCACATTCGTCCGATGGAGCTCGAGGGCATTGAGCGTGGCCTGCTGTTTCGCAATCGCCTCTTCAACATTCCACAGTCTCACCATCACGCGCCGTACGGCCGGAATCTTCATCAGGATTCGAACGCCACGCCCCATTTAGCCCCCCTCACCACCGCCTCGATCCTGAGCGACGATCGCCCCCAGAGCAATCCCCGTGTCTGCCGAATCCACCTTAGAATCGGTACGCGCCGGTCACTCGCGCCGCACAGGGTTCCTGCCCAGCCGCGTCAGCCACGTCCGCAACGAGGAGATCCCCCATCTTCGTGGTTGCGGACGTGCGTTCAAGCCTTCGCCCTTGGACCATTTGCTGACTGCCGACCATCTTTGGGTACGGAGCATCGCTTGCTTGAAGTCACCGCGCCATCCGAGGCGTACCGCCTTCTTGAGGTAGATCCATCGCACGTCGCCCGGGGCGCGCAGCCAGATCTTTGTCGCACGCATGAGGCTGGAAAACACCACGCGATCCTGCCCGTAACCGCTCTCGGCCAGCAAGCGGGCGATCTGGTCGTCTGCCTGAGCCCTTGCAGACCTGAGCGACCGCCATTTTCGTCCTCTCTCAGGGGACTCGTTGATCCGCGCGACTTCGATCATGCGCCGTTCGAGCTGGGTCAGATCCTGAACGGACTCCCTGTCCCAGAGCGCCTCGTCGATCCGGTCCAGCAGCGACTTGGGAAGCAGGGAGCGATGTTTCCAGAGCAATCCGTACAACGCCAGTTGATGCGCCTCGTCGTCGATCCGGAGTTTATGGACGATGTTGGCGAGCTGGTGCCACCCTGCCAGCACCTCTCGCGCCGCCTGACGCTCGCCGTTCTCGGCAAGGATCGGAACAATGGTGTAGACATGGGTGAGCAGGATCGACGGATTGACATTAGCGACCGCAATGAAAGCCTCGGCCAGATCTGACGCCAGCATTGCCGGAAGCTTCGGAACCTTCGCCGCCAGCCGAAGCAACGTGTCGAAATAGAGACGCAACATCGGCAGCCCCTGCGGATAGAGCTCCGTGCCACGCCGCAACCAGGCGACACCACCTTCATTGTCGTTGCGTTTGAGCTTCGCCCAGCCGACATAGCCATGACACGCGGCGATGATGATGTCGCGCGTGCTGTAAGGCAGCTGCTTTCGACCACGAAGCTCGGGCGTACTTTCCAGGGTCAGTTCGCTGGTCGCAACGTCGGCATATTCGTAACAGGGAAACACCTCGTCATTGCCATGCAACGTGTAGGCGAAGGCGACGTCCGCGCCGCGCGGATCGAAGACGAGCTCGGCCTTCCGATCGATGATAGCAAGGAATTTCTTTTCGGCTGCCCGAAAATCCGCGCCGGGCTTGAAGAAGCTCCAATGCGCCTCATTGAACAGCAGCAATAGCGAATTCGGAAAGCGCGCCAGCCCTTCCCTAAAATACTCATCGGCACGCGCCGCCCATTTTCCGGCGATCCGGTTTTCATGGAATGTGAACACCGCCTGAGCATGCAAATGCGCCGCGTTGTTGTAATCGGTCTCGTCGGACAGATCGTCCGGTCCGATCCCGTCGCAAAAGTTCGCAATCTGCTCGCGGACGTGATCGGTGCCAAAGCAACCGCAATCGACCGCCGGCGTCAGCCAGACCAGTCTCCGCTGGCGCTGTCGCTTGGGGACCGGAGTCGCGTGGCGCCAAACAAGTCCCATGAACAGCGCATATTTCAGCAGCCGCTGATAGCTCTCCTCACGCGGCTCGCGATGGATCGCAAACCGCTCGTTCACCACAGGTACGACGGTCGCAAATTCGTAGTCCGGATGGCCTGCTGCGCAGCGATCGAGATGCGCAGCGATGTCGGCCGTCATGGTCTCCGCGCGGAACGGATAGCAGCCAGGCGCGATCTCGTCGTAGAACGAACCTTCCGGAAACAGCAGAAACGCGCCGTTGGACAGCGCGTCCCGCCAGCGCGGCGACGGCGAACCGGCATAACGATTGACGACGGGGAGGAATTTCGCGTGCGAGACGACTTCGAAATAATCCCTCTCCGGCATGTGCCCTTCGATCACCTTCACCTTGTAACGGGGAGCAAGGCTTGAAAGGTTGAACAGGAAGCGGGGCTTTTCGGAATGGAATGGCGCCAATGCGGAGCCGGTGAAGATGATGTCGACGAGCTTTTCGCGATGCGGCGATGCCTCGGGAAACGGTGTCGCGATCGGGTGCAATAGCAGATTAGCTGCACAATAGAGACCCGGCGTGCCCTGGCTGAGCTCAAAATGTTCCTGCGAACAGTTGCAGATCGCGACATCGTAGAGCGCATAATTGTCGGCGTTGCGGTATTGAAAGGCGTCGGAATCATGACACCAGATCACCTTGGGAACGGTGACCTTGTGGAAGTCCTTTGGCACCAGCCATTGCGGGCTCAACGAGAAAATCAGGTCCGGCCGCTCGCCCTCGGGCAGACTGTCGATGAATTCGCTGAGCGAGTGCGTCGGCGAATAGTCGTAGGCATTGCTGGCCAGTTGACTTCCGACGTACTTGACCGTGATCGATCCATATTTGTAGGCCGGCGCAATGAAGCTCTCGGAGTAATGTTCCGGAAATACGGACAGGATCGCGCCGGGCACGAAGATGGTCACGTCGTCGCGCTTGATCAGGCTGCGGAAGGTCGCCGCTGCCGACATGAACTCCGCACTGCCAACTTTCGCCAGTTCCGCGTCCGCGTCCGCATCGCGCTTCAGCGACCAGAACGCCAGTGCCCTGCACAGCCTCGCCCGATCGCCGATTGTTGTCAGGCCATCGAGCAGCGCCAGGCCCTGCTCCAGCAGGCCACCGAGGATCAATGCGCAGCCCCGCAGCTCCGAATTCGCGGGCGCTATCTGCGCCACGTTCAGAAAATCGCCGCGCGCGAAGGCAGTGTCCGCCGAACCATAGGCATGGCGGATGTCTTCGGCGGTGAATCGGAACGAGAACTCGGGGGCGATCTTTCGAGAGCACATGCCTCACTTCGTTTCGGTCAGGCGGAGGCGGTCGACTGCCTTCGCGTTGTAGAGCCTGTGCCGGAGCCGGCGCGCCTCTACGATGGTCAAGGCGCGAAAGATCCACAAGGGGTCGGCCAATTCTTCGCGAAAGAATGCCCGTGCCGCCTCCGCCCATTGCCGGGCGCGGCCCTGATAGACAATGAGCCTCGCCATCTCGCGCGCCCGCCAGTTTCGCAGAAAGCGCCGGACTTCGGCGGAAATATCTTTACGGGCCAACCATTGGTCGGCGATGTGCACATGCTCCTCCAGGTAGGGTGGCGTAAATCCCTTGCGGAAGTGCATGGTGCGCGATTCGTCGTGCACTCTCATTTCGGACACGACGACGTTCAGCGAACCTTCCCGCACACCGGCGATGGTCGCCCGCAGCAGGAATTCGCGGTCGCTGCTCTCTGAGAACATCGGATCGAAATTGCCGATCTGGGAAAATACCGAACGATGGCAGAACCGTGCCGACAACAGAGGCATATCATCGCAGACGTTCTCGAGCGACAACCGGGTCATGTCTTCGCCAACCATCCGACGCACGACGAGCTCCTCGCCGTCAGGGAGCGTGCAGAACATCTGCGCGCCGCCAGTCCAGATCCTCACGTCGGGACGAGCGGCCGCCTCGCTTGCCAATCGGCCAAGCACACCCGGACGAATCCGGTCGTCGCTGTGAACAAGCAAGATGAAATCGCCGGTCGAAGCCTGGACGCCGAGCGCCGCCGCAGCGGTGGCGCCGGTCCCGTTGCCACCGACGAATTTGATGTGTGGGTATTTCTGCGCCAGGCGCCGGGTAAAGCCGTCGGCGCCGTCGTGGACGACGATGTGCTCAAGTTCGTAAGGCCCCTGATGCTCGATGCTGCCAATGGCCTCATCGACATAGTCCGACGAATCAATGGTCAGCGTAATGATTGAAATTCGCATTCAGCTTCTGCGATCAGAACTGGCGCTCTTAGGTTGCTGGATTGGAGCTCCCACCCTCATTAGACGAACTGGGATCGGTTTTCAAAGCCGAGAACGGCCAGGCACACCGGCAACGGCAGACACGTTGCCGAGCGGCGCGCCCTGAGATTCTCCACGGCGTCGTTGTGCTCCAAGCTTCATGCCGCCCGCAACTCCCACGCCCAGCACGTACATCCACCCTTCGACAAAATCGAACAGGTGAGCATTGAAAAGGGAACTCACCAGATTTTGGACGACAACCAATAGCCCGATCCAGTTCGCAAGACCTTGGCCGCGGAATAGTTGCAGATGCGCTATCCACATCGCGTACAGAACTGCTACTCCCACAATGCCCCATTGGACCGCGACGGCGAGCGTCTGATTGTGCGGATTCCTGGTGATTTCGCCGGCAAGCCCGGATTGTCCGACCGCGGCCAGCTCGAACAAATGTCGCGTCGAACCAGTTCCATGGCCGATCAACGGCGCATCCACAAAGAAGCCGAGCGACTTTTGCCAATATTCGATTCGCCGGCCGGTCGATGCGGCAATGTTCTGCTGATAGTCGTGATACTCCAGCGCAAACGCGCCGATGCGTGCCTGCAGATAGGGCGACGCGAACCACACCGTGGCCACCACAACGACGACACCTGCGAACAGCAGCGTCGCCGCCCGACGATCCAGATGCGAGAAGGCAAACACGGCGACCAGCACCGGGACATAGATCAGCGCCGCGCGGGCCGACACCACGAAGGCCATATTGGCGAAGAAGCCCAGCACCAGAGCCGCGCAGGCCAATGCGGCCACATATCTGCCTTGCTTCCAGAAATCGAGAATGAATGGCGTCAGCGCCACCATGCACAACGCGAATTCCTGGCTCTGGTCGATATAGTTCTTCACGGGTACGCCGGGGCTCCTGCCCGACGCCAACGCCAGGTCCGGAACGAACCACACGATCCAGGACAGCCCCATCAGAATCGCGCAGGAGATCAGAAACCCGCCAAAAACCCAGGCGCTGCGGGGCCAGAGGGAGAAATGGTAGAACAGGAGCGGAAGGGCCAGCAGCTTGGCAAGGGGACTGAAGCCTTGAAGCCGATCCTGCCACGAAACATCGACCCACAGCATTCCAACGAAGCCGAGTGTGACCAAGGCGAGCGGCCACCGGCATATCGGACTGGCGAGCGAGTGCAGGAACGCGCGGTAGTCGAAGGTGGGTAACAGCCGCACCAACGTTAACAGCCAGAATCCGAATAATATCGACACAGCGCTCGTCGACCAGGGCAAAGCCACCGCCGCGAGAACCACGAGGAGATTGGCCTCCAGAGACAGCACGCCCCAGCGGCACTTGGAGGCAACCGCGGCGGCCCAACCGAAAACTCCCGCACTGCGACGCATCGCCTCAGTCATGTTCGTCCCTCGAACAATTCGGGGGCGAAGCGTGGGTTCCAAAGGGCTGCCCGGCGCGCTGTCGCGCACCTGATTGAATCTCTCATTCATAACAACCGCATGCTGGACTCGAACAAGAGATGCGCTTCCCGGTCCGTTGATCGGCCTTTGCGCCTCATTTTTTCAGTGAATGCGATATTTGGGTAGCGCTTTGCGCCGGAACCGTCCACCCTTCGAGAGAAGGCCTCGAAAGACAACATGATCCAGAGTGGGCAAATGGGCGGGCCGAATTCCGAGCGTCAAAGAAACCCGACGAGGGAATTCGAGCGCCTAAGATATTGCGGATCCGGATATCGGGTTCTCGTGATCTGCAACGATGGCGCCTACTTTCTTCGCCATCGGCTGTCGGTCGTCACCCATCTCGCGTCCCTCGGCGTCGATGTGACGGTTATCGCTGGCGGTGATCCAATTCGTGCCGAAAGCATTCAAGGCTGGAATTATATCCATGTACCGATCGAGCGCTTCAGATTCGATCCATTTGGCGATGCCAGGCTGATGCTTCGGACGGCGCGGACGATCCGCGCGTTCAAGCCACATGCCGTCCATCTAGTGACGCTCAAGCCCGCCATTTTTTCGGGATTTGTGTCAATCGTCTCGCATTTTCTCCATGCTTACCCGGAACAAGTTCTGATCACGCTGCCCGGTTTGGGCCGGATGATGTCGCCAAAGGCTCCCGGCCAACGGCGCTACCAGATCGCAAGTGCGCTTACGTTGTTGGCATTTCGAGTGTTGTCGCGACGGGATTATGTGCACTTTACTTTCGAGACCCGGCATGATCGCGAGTTTTGGAAAGGCAGGGGCATTGCCAGCGAGAAGAATTCATCACTCATCGAGGGCGCTGGCGTGGACCCCAATCTGTTCTATCCGCTGGAAAACGCGCGAAGTGGCAGCACGACAAAAGTCCTGTTCGCTTCCCGGCTCTTGAAGTCGAAAGGCTTGAGTACTTTTCTGACGGTCGCGCATGAGCTGGCACATCGCAGCGATGTGGAGTTCATCGTCGCCGGCATCCCGGACGATCACGATCCCGACGCGATACCGCACCGCGATCTCGAACAACTGACGGAGATCCGTTTTCTCGGCCACGTCACGGATATGCCGAATCTGCTCCGGCAATGCGACATCGTTTGCCTGCCGACAAGGTACGGCGAGGGAATCCCCCGCATCCTGATCGAGGCTGCCGCAACCGGCCTTGCGTCGATCGCCTCCGACCACCCCGGATGCCGTGAGGCCGTCGAGGATGGCGTGACCGGGCAAATCCTGTCGGCGAAGTCAGACACCGAAATGAGGAGAGAGCTATCCGCTGCAATCGTCGGATATCTCGAGAATCCCGACCTGCTGAAGAAACACAAACGGGCGGCCAATCAGCACTTCCTGTCGCGGCCGTTCAATCAGCCTGCGATTGCCGACCGTTTCACGGAACTCCTAGGGGTGCTTGCGGCGCCGTGGTCGGATTGATCGGCGCGGCGGGCGCGACATCGTCAGACCTTTCGCCCTCGGCGCATAAGGTTCTATATACCGCTATCGCGGGGTGCCTAAGTGATTGATTTTGCGGGGGTCGCCTACTGTGCATGGGGTTGTTTTTCCAAAAATGGATCCCTCTGGGTTCCTACGGCTCGCCTGAGACGCGCCTCGGATGGGATTGGTTCTTAGCCGGATTGACTCGGCTCGCGTTGCGGTGGCATGCAATCAGAAGTGTTGGAAGCGAAGCCGAGCCAAACGAGATGACTGCCGCGATGCACCATTTTTTGGCTTCTGATGCGGGCTCGGACTAAGGGTGGAACAGAACACTCACGAGCTTTTCTCCCGAGAGGAGCCAGTGGTTGTCGGCTCCGACCGGACGTTTGGCTGGGTGATGGCTGCCGCGTTTGCGCTCATCACCCTCTTCAACGGCTGGCATTCCGGCCGCCTGTGGCCATGGACGGCAGTCCTTGCCGCGATGTTCGCGGTGGTCGCCGCAAGCCGTCCCGCCGCACTGAATCCACTGAACCGTGCCTGGACGAAGCTTGGTCTGCTTCTGCACAAAGTCACCAATCCTGTTCTGATGGGACTGATCTTCTACGGCACGATCCTGCCAACCGGCCTCGTCATGCGCTTGAGCGGCAAAGATGCGCTGCGGCTGAAGCGTGACGCTCGCACCGAGAGCTATTGGATTCGCCGCACGCCCGGTCCTGCGCCCGAAACCATGCGAGATCAGTTCTGATGATCGATCTACTGCCCGACAACCGGCGCTTCCTTCGCGCGGCCGCACCACTCATTTGCACGCAGCCTTGAGACATGCGCGTTCTCGGCATCTCAGCCTTCTATCATGACAGCGCGGCAGCCCTGATTGAAGACGGTCGCGTGATCGCTGCGGCACAAGAGGAACGCTTCACCCGGAAAAAGCACGACGCATCGTTTCCACACCACGCCATCGCGTTCTGTCTGGAGGCCGTCGGCGCGAAGCTTTCCGGCATCGATCAGGTCGCGTTCTACGACAAGCCGTTCCTCAAGTTCGAGCGGCTGCTCGAGACCTATGTTGCCCTCGCACCGCGCGGTTTCCGCTCCTTCAAGATGGCTATGCCGCTCTGGCTGAAGGAGAAGCTGTTCCAGAAAAGCCTGCTGCAGAAACATCTGGCCAAATTTGACGCTGACTTCGCAGTCGACCGGCTCCTGTTCACCGAGCACCATCTGAGCCACGCAGCCAGTGCGTTCTTTCCGTCCCCTTTCGAGAAGGCGGCCGTGCTCACGATGGACGGCGTCGGCGAATGGGCGACGACCTCAGCGGCGATGGGAGATGGCAACCGTCTCGAGATATTTCAAGAAATCCATTTTCCCCACTCGCTCGGCCTGCTGTACTCCGCCTTCACGTACTACACCGGCTTTAAGGTCAATTCCGGCGAATACAAACTGATGGGGCTCGCTCCCTATGGCGAACCGAAATACGCGCAGCTCATCCTCGATTCGCTGATCGATCTGAAAGCGGACGGCTCGTTTCGCCTCGACATGTCGTATTTTAACTATTGCACCGGGCTGACGATGACCAATGACCGGTTTGCCAAACTGTTTGGGCGGCCGGTGCGTACGCCAGACGAATTGCTCACGCCTTTCCACATGGATATTGCCGCCTCCATCCAGGCAGTCCTGGAGGAGGCGGTACTCCGTTTGACCCGCAGCCTTGCGGCTCAGACCGGCGCCCGCAACCTGTGTCTTGCAGGCGGTGTTGCGCTCAATTGCGTCGCTAATGGCAAGGTGTTGCAGGACGGCAGATTCGATTCGATCTGGATTCAGCCGGCCTCCGGCGACGCCGGCGGCGCCGTCGGGGCGGCACTCGCTGCCTACCATCAGTTCAGACAACAACCGCGCGATGTCGCGGTCGGCGACGGCATGTCCGGCGCTTTCCTCGGACCTGAATTCTCGCAAGAGGAAATCGAACAGCGGCTGCGCGCCACAGGCGCCCGCTTCGACGTCCTCAGCGAAGATGCCATGATCGAGACGACCGCGGTGGCCCTGGCCGACCAGCTCGCGGCCGGCTGGTTTCAGGGCAAGATGGAGTTCGGCCCGCGCTCGCTCGGCGCGCGCTCGATTCTAGGCGATCCGCGCTCGCCCTCCATGCAGAAGAACCTCAATCTCAAGGTGAAGTTTCGCGAAAGCTTCCGGCCATTTGCCCCGGCGGTTGCACGCGAGGACGTTGCCGACTGGTTCGAACTCGACGGCGACAGCCCGTACATGCTCCTGGTTGCCGGCGTCAGGAGCGACCGGCGCCACATGATGAGCCCGGACGAGCAAGCATTGTTCGGCATCGACAAGCTCAACGTGGTGCGCTCGACGATCCCCGCGGTGACGCATGTCGACTATTCCGCCCGAATCCAAACGGTCAGCGCCGACACCAATCCGCTTTTCCATCGCTTGCTGTCTCGTTTCAAGGCGCTCACGGGATGCCCGGTGCTGGTCAACACCAGCTTCAACGTTCGCGGCGAACCGATCGTCTGCACACCAGAGGATGCCTTCCGCTGCTTCATGGGTAACGAGCTCGACATGCTGGTCATCGGCAACTGCATCCTAAGAAAAGAGCACCAGGATTCCGCGCTCAAACGTGACTACAGTGCCGCCTTCACGCTCGACTGAATTGCCGGCATAGCGTCTTGGCTCGAATTGCCGAGTTCGAGAGGGACACTTATCCGAGCCGTCCCCCTCCGGCAGACTAACTTCTTGGATCAAGAAGCAAGTGATCCGCGGTCTATGAAAGCATGGAGGCGCCGCCCGCTCCGGCCTCCGACGAGTATGCCGCCGCCTTCGTTATGGATCTCAACGAGGCGATCCTCGGCTGCGCCACGCGCGCCGTCAGCCTGCTTGACGAGCCGCAGGCAATCCCGCTGCTCTATCCAGGCGTCAAGCGCGAACTCTGCTACCGCCTGCCGGCCGGCCACATGGCGCTGTCTTGCCCGCATGGTCGTCGGTGCGGAGCGAAACTGGCGTCTGGTCGAAGCGATCCACGCATTGCGGGGCAATTTCGACAAGCAGGTGCGCGTCCATGATCTTGCCGCGCTCGCCGGCCTGAGCCCGACAGCCTTCCATCGTCAGTTCAAGGCAATGACCGCGATGACACCGGTGCAGTTTCAAAAGCAGATCCGCCTGATGGAGGCGCGCCGGCTGATGCTGTCGCGCGAAATGTCGGCCGAAACGGTCGCCTTTGAGGTGGGCTATGCCAGCCCCTCACAGTTGAGCCGGGAATATGCCCGGCTGTTCGGGGCTCCGCCACGCCGAGACATATCGGAAAGCTTCTGTCGGCCTGACGGTTTCAGCGCGCACACTGAAACCGGGGCCGACAAATCTTTGCGTCGTTCGAACGCCGATGGTCCGGCCGAATATATACCCTCGAAAGCACTGTGGGTCTCGCCCGGCTACGCCGCCATATGGGGTTTTGCCTAGTCGCCAATAATGCCGCGTGCATCACCGCTTGGGAAAGAGCTGGTCGCCGCCCTCAAACGGGCTGCCGCTGCAGCGTGAGTTGATGAGACGCGGCCTGAAGCATCTATGCGGGCTTCCACGCGACGGCGTCAGCCGCCCGCCATCAAATCCTTCGCCAGCGTCATGTAAGCCAGCAGCGTCACAGGGTCGTTGCCGGCGACCGGATGCGAGGCGTAGCGTGCGATCACCATATCGGCCTTGGGATCAATATAGATGCCCTGGCCATCAACGCCCCGCGCCATGTAGGAGCCGTGGGCATTGTGCGTCACCCACCACTGGTTCCGGTAGGAGGCGCCGGGCAAGGTGGTGTACCGACCTCGCCTATCAATAAAACGAGGTGAGGCCCAACGCAATTTGCCTCTTCTCCATGGCGCCAGCTCGCAGATAGTGTTCACATCCCGAACGAAACATCTTGCCGATTACCGCATTTCGAACATCTCCGTACGGGACGAGGTAGCCCTCCTCGTCCCAGCCAGAAAAGCCGCCCCTCCGATTTTCAACCGCGCCGATCTTCATGAAGTGGTCTTCGCCATTCTTGAATTCTCCGGCAGCCACGGCCGCGGCGACGTCGGGATTCGCTGCCAGATAAGTTTCCTCGATCCAGCGCATCGGCAGACCCGAGCGGCGCCCTTCCGCCTTCCCGTGTTTGACATAGTGCTCGTATCCGCTGGCGAAGACCCCTTCCCGAATCAGGGAAACGAGATCCGGGTTCGCCGCCAGATACGCCTCCTCATCCCAGCGGGGAAAACCGCTGTGGCGAAATTCCAAGAACCCGACCGACCGATAGTGCTCAAAACCATTTGGAAATTTTCCCTCGGCGATCAATGCGGATACATCTGGATTGGCCGCCAGATAGGTCTGCTCGTTCCAGTCGTGGGGGGCTCCCTTGACATGGGTTTCGCGCCAGTTCGGCAGGCTCTTTCCGGCGTATAGAGCTCGCACGATTTCCTCGGCCATTCGGGCCGCCACCATGTCGTACCCGAGGCTCTTCTCCAGCGACTCGTATTTCACGTGAGCGAGATCGGCGAAAACCTGCTCATCGGTGAACATCAGGCTCAGGTCGACATAGTTGAAAGAAGCGTGGTCGGCGGCGGCCTTTTGCAACTTGGTACGCAGAATGGGATGCACGTCGTCTAACCAGGTCAGCAACGCGTGGTCCTGCGCCTTGATTGCGGCCCTGTCGCCATCGCCTAGGACCTTGTGTCTAAGCGACAGGTATGGTGATAGGAATCCAACGAACTTCGCGCCCGATCCCTCGGCGAGATAAGACATGGCCAGCTGGTTGTTGACGTAGGTGTCCAGACGCTCTGGATCAGAAGTGGAATAGCCCGAGCTGGTCGGCGGCGGTGCGACGGGCGGCCCTTTGGCGGAGGCATGAGCACGCATCCCCGCGATCAACGGCGATTTCGATACGACCTCAAAGAGCGCAGACTTGCTGGCGACCTGATCCAGAAGTCCGGGCCGTTGCACTACTCCAGTCCGCGCGTCGAAGATCCTGTCCATGTCAAGCTGGGTGGTGTGATAAATCGAATGCTTGAACAGCCCCACACCCATCCTGAGCATCGTGCGTTCATCGAGCACGAGGACGTCGTTGATCCCGTTGAGAGTCGTGACCACGTCAGGCAGGAATTGCATGCCATCGTGCGCCAAAGTGCCCAAAGAAATACTCGAGAACCCGGCTGGTACGGAGGCGTTGATCACCTCCCACTCCTCGCCGGTCCGAAGCTCGAGCGCCCGCTTGAGGATTCCTCCGAGGGAAGCCTCCTCGCGACAGCCCCAACAGGAAAATGCCACACTGTCGCCGAGCAGCATCGCACGCCTGACGGACTTGCTGCGCGCGATCGTCGGCTCCGCTCCGCGCCAGCCCCAGCTATTGACGACGACCGGCACCCAATTCCCGAGCTCATAGCGGAACCCTGGCGTGTTCCGATACCCGGACCAGGGCTGATAGGCGGCGTGCTGATTTAGAACGGTAATGGCCTTCGTCTCCGGCTTGGGAGGCGCAATGGACCTAGCCCACCATTCGCCGATCACCAGGCCCAGAACGATCAGGATGAAGGCGTTTCCCACGATCAGCGATACCGCCCGCAGGAACATCCCTAGCATCGTCAAATATCGCATCCCCGCTGCCTTTTGCAATTCAAGGATAAAAGCGGAGTAAGGATCGCAAATCCCGGCATGTCAACCAGGGCGCACTGCCGGCAAGATCACTGCCGGTGCTCAGCGCACAAGTGGCATCGGGCAAATCGCTCAGCCAGCGATCTTGGACTAATCCGCTTCAAATCGGTTCTTATCGTCGAGCTTCAGAGCTGGATTCTGTTCGGTTTTCTCGAGCATGCAGTTGCCGATCACCATAAGATCGATTTCCGATCCCATGAAGCAGCGAAATGCATCCACAGACGTGCACACGATCGGCTCGCCGCGAACGTTGAGGCTGGTATTGACGAGGCGAAGCCCGCGACGAGTCCAAGCATGATCGCTGCCGCGCACTTGCGACGCGAAACGAACACAGCCAGTAAGCTTGTTCTGTCCATCTCGATCATGGACAAATGAGGAGCTGACACATTTCGAACAGCCCCCAAATTCCAACATCGACAGAAAGGAGCCAGCCGAAATTTGCTAGCGGCGGACCCTCGCATTGCGGTCGCACCATCGCCCCATTGGGCTCCGAACTTGACGCTTTCAACCCGATGCACCTAATAGTAGTGTTCGAGTCCTCATGCAAATGGTCTTGGTGACAGCTGTGAGCGAGGCATTCAGAAGGGCCCGGTGGCGTACTTCCACCGGGCTCGTGTCTCTATTTTGCTTGTTGTTCTTTTTTTCCGGCACCACTTCCTTGATCTACCAAGTGGCGTGGGTACGATCCTTGTCTCTGTTCTTCGGCAGCGACGTGTATTCCGCCACCATTACGTTGGCCGTATTCATGGGCGGCTTGGCTCTGGGGAGCTGGCTGGCGAGCCACTTCGTGGACACGTGGACACGTCCGATCGCCATTTATGGACTGTTCGAAATCGCGATCGGACTCGCAGCATTGGCAGTCGCGTCGATGCTCGACTGGTTTCACGACTCCTATCGGCTCATCTACAACCAGCATTTCGAGAGCGCTCCCTGGGTCTACAATGGATTCCGGATGGTAGTCGCGACATCGTCGCTCATCGTTCCCACGACTCTGATGGGAGCGACGCTGCCCTTGCTCGTTCGGTACTTTGTTCGTCAAGCCGACCAGTTGGGTCAGCGCGCCGGTACATTCTACGCGATGAACACGTTGGGGGCGTTTTGCGGAACGCTCGTCGGCGGCTTCGTCCTCTTGCCAATGTTCGGTGTTTCCCGAACCGTGGCTCTCGCTGCGTCGCTCAATTTCGCGATCGGTGTCGTAGCGTTGTTCATGGGCGTGAAACGGACATCTGCATCGGGACTTTCCGGAAATGCGATCGCGGCATCCCCCGGACCGGCCGTTCACAAGATTTCCAAGCTTGAACGGCGTGCTGTTTTGGCTGCGATGGCCTTGTCCGGGCTGGCGGCATTGGCGCTTGAAGTTGTGTGGATGAGAGTCCTGGTCCAGTCGTTCTCCGCGACGGTATACGCCTTTGCCATCATGCTCGCCTGTTTCCTGTTTGGCATCTACTACGGGAGCTTCAAGGCGTCGCGTTGCGCCGACCGATCGCCATTGCCGGCAAAGACACTCAGTGGGCTGTTGATCGGTTTGGCAGTCGCAAGCACCTTTCTCGCGGTGTGCACCTATCTGGTACCGCATCTATTTGGGATGCTGGTATGGAGCTTGACCGCCATTTTGAAGGACGCATTCGGTACGGCGAGTGTCGTGGCGCAATTCATCGTCGCGAGCTTGGTCATCCTTGGGCCAACGATCATGTTGGGCGCAACTTTTCCATTCGCGGTGAAAGCCGTGACCTCCGATTTAGAACGACGTGGCTCTGACACGGGCAGAGTGTATGCCGTCAGCACGACCGGAGGGATCATTGGCTCGTTGTTGGCAGGCTTCGTCTTTCTCCCATTCCTTGGAGCCCGCCTCAGTTTGCTGATCATCGGCGGACTATTCGCCTTTGCCGGACTATTGCTGTCGCATGCTCTAAGATCGGGAGCGATGCCGACCACCCTTAGACTCCCGTTCGTGATCGCTGGGCTCGGGGCAATGGCGGTTTTCAGCGCCATCTCTGTCGCGCTGCCCTCGCAGACGGTCGCGAATTACGGCCTGCAGCGATCCACGCAGCCACAAGTCCTCCATCACAGGGAGGGCGTTGCTCATACGGTCTCCGTGGTCCGCAACGACAGCGGCACCATCATCATGATGGTCAATGGCAACGTCGAGGCGGACACTTCGCTCATCCAGCGTCGCCACTTCGTGCTGAAAGCCCACCTGCCGCTCCTTCTCCATCCCAATCCCGAGCAGATAGGCGTTGTCGGACTCGGTCTCGGCATCACGCTTCGGTCCACGACGCGCTACCCGACGGTAAGGCGCGTTCGATTAATCGAGCTCACATCCGATATGGTGGAAGCACATCAACACTTGAAAGAGATCACCGACGACGTCATGCGCAATCCGAAGATTCATCTGCGTATTGACGACGGTCGCAACTTCATGGCGATGTCCGACGAGCAATTCGACCTGATCACAGCTGATCCGATTCATCCACGGATCACCGGCGTTGGCTTTCTATATACGCGAGAATATTACGAAGTCATCAAGGCCAGGCTTCGCCCGGGCGGGATCGTGACGCAGTGGATGCCCATGTACAGTATCTCGCCGCGATCTTTCGACGCGGCATTCCGAACCTTCGCACAGGCGTTCCCGAACGCATCATTCTGGTACGTGCGTGGCCACGGCCTGTTCGTCGCGACGATCGAGCCGATGTCAGTCGACTGTCGAAACCTTGCGGCCGAATTCGCAAATCCGTTGGTCAGAGAGGATTTCAGTTCAATACAAATTAACTCGCCGGCCCAGTTCCTTGGCCATTTGCTCATGGACAGTGACCATATCCGCAGCTACCTGGCGCGTAGCGCGAATGATGAGGTCAATACCGACGACAATGCCTACCTCGAATATCGAACCCCCTTTGAGTTCCTTGGTCGCACCGATGCCATCATACCCGACCTCATTCGTCACGCCGGGTGGAGCCCCGAGCGGATCATGCGCAATTGCAGCGCTGAACAAGCGGCCGCGGCTTCTGACGAGTTCCAGAAGCGGCTCGGGCGAATTCCCGTCGAGTTAACAGAGCCGCTGCAGTGAAGGCCAGGGTGTCGGACCTCGAACCCGTCAATTTCCGTGGTTGGTCGTCCGAAGCAGATTGCGGGCACGGAGGAAATCGAAGATAGCCGCGGCGAACCGCTCATCGGCGAGGATGTTCGGGTGCGGATCGGTCGGCGTCACCCAGAGCCGGCCCGGTTCGAGATCGTCGACCGCGGGTAGGAGATCGAGATACGGAAGGTCCAAGCGGTTGGCCAGGGCCTGCACCATCGTCCTTTCCCGCTCGAACGGGTATGGCTTCAACTGCCTGAGCTCGGGCAGATTTGTCACGAGGACCATCGTCCCTCGCGCCCGGCAGAATTCCGCCAGGCGGGCGACGGCCGCTTCAACTTCGGCCCAGCCGCTGGTCGGCGATGATGAGTCATAGAGGTCCCTTAAGTAGTCATACCATGGCCGACGGCTGCCCAGCCCGAGCATCCGCGCGGCAACATCGATCCGCGACGCGAAATAGATGTAAGCCGCAGAAGTGCGTTCGAGCCGATGAGAGTCGTACCGCGGCGTCCGCTCCGCGTCGTTGATGAAGTAGTTCAGCACCAAGATATCCGGCCGGAAGCGATGGCCTTCGGAAAGATAGGCGGCAACTTCCATGCTGGTGTTGTAGTTTCCGACGCCCGCGTTGATGACCTCCGCCTGAACGCCGGTCGCGTGGATCATCGCTTCCAGGCGCTTCACGAACGTCTTGTCGTTCGGTACCCCCCAGCCGAAGGTGAGCGAGTCACCAAGCATCATGATTCGCAAGCTGTCGGGTGTACGTTCGAAGCCAATTTCGCGATCACGGAACTTGTGGCTATTAATGGCAACATCGACACCCATCAAATGGGCAGTTGCGCTGGGGCGATGCTCGTGCCCGATCCGCGGGTCCGCCGACACGCGCTTGACCTCGCGCGCATACTTCCACATTTCCAAATCGAACTGCATGCCGTCGTCGACCGCCAGCCGCACGAACGCTTCAAGTGCAAGCGCGACAAGCAGTATCGTGGCCGCAACGACTAGACCAGTGAAGAGACGCTCCCGTGACATCGCGAATGGGACGACAATCAAAACAGCGCATAGATAAAGGGCGCTACTGTGCTGCCCTGAGTCAGTATCATGAGACTGCCGAAGAACAGCATGGCCAGCACGATGGGTACCAGCCAATACTTCTTGCGGCTACGCATGAATTCGTAGAACTCAAACAGAAAGCTCTGCATCAGCACCTGCCCGTGCAACCGCGCGCGTGTTGGTAGTCGATGCCATTGAGCGTCGCATCGGTCAGCATCCGCAGCTCTCCGAAAGAAATGCCGTCAGGTCCCTTTGGATCGTCTACGACTGATCTTCTTCTCGATTCTCTGACGCCTAAAGTCCAAAAATACCGTCACACAACTACCAAGCGTGACGGTATTCCGATTTTCCTTGGGAGGCAAGCACGACGCATACCGTCGCATGTCAGAACTCGGATCGTAATAGAGCATCCTTGTAAGCGTCGGGCAGGTCACTGAAATAGAGGTCTCCGTCGAGGAATAAGCCGCAACTTTCGGATCGCTCCTTGGTCAACACTGACCAACTCAATTCGCATCCCAGGAAGATCGAGCAACTCTCCTTCTCGCGGAAGCCGTCGCAAGCGGTCGATGACTAGGCCGGCCATCGTCTTGTACGCACCAAAGAAGGCCGAGACGTTTAGCTCATTGATCGACTATTTCAAGGACTGCAGCGAGTACAAAGATCTCGGCGAGAAAAGTAAGCGCGCTTATGACGGATACCTCAAACTCATCGAGGCTAAGTTTGGCTCAATGCCGATTGGCGCTCTCGAAGACAAACGCGCGCGCGGGGACTTCAAGGAATTTCGTGATTCATTTTCTGATAAGCCGCGCAAGGCGGACTACGTATGGACGACCATCGCTCGAGTTCTGTCGGTTGCGAAGGATCGGGGCAAGATCGCCGTAAACGTTTGTGAGGGCGGCGGCCGACTCTATGAATCTGATCGATCAGAAATAATCTGGACCTCAGAAGACATCCGCGCCTTCTGCTCGGTTGCCTCCGTCGAATTGCAAGCCGCTCTCCTGCTTGCGTTATGGACGGTCCAGCGCCAGGGCGACCTGCTGCGGCTCACCTGGAAGGATTACGATGGCACGTACACAAGGATGCGTCAGTCAAAGGGGCGTGGGAGCAAGGGAAGGCGCCGAGTGAGCATCCCGGTCGGACCACCGCTGAAGGCCGCGCTGGACGCTACGCTGAAAGAGGAGCGCTCGGCCGTCACCATTTTTGGTCAATTCATTTGGCCAGCCCTGGACAGAAGACGGCTTTAGAACGAGTTGGGACAAGGCATTCAGAAGGACTTCGCTGGAGGATTTGCGCTTCCACGACCTGCGGGGGACCGCCGTTACGCGCCTTGCGCTATCGAATTGCTCAGTTCCTGAAATTTCGGCGATCACCGGCCATTCAATGAAGACGGTTCAGGGGATCTTGGATGCGCACTATCTAGGTGGTCGGCTCGAGCTTGCGGACTCCGCGATCAAGAAGTTGAGCGAAACCTACGGCTAGAACAGGTGTGAGTTCGAGATGTGGACGGATCCAGGTGAAGGCGCTCTCGGTCGCCAAGGCATCTCGCGTGGGAGAAGAACTCCACACCGCCGGAAACGAGCTAACCGCTGTGGTAACGCGCAGCCATCCCACCAATTCACAACTGAGAGTACGGAGGACGAACAAATTTCTCAGACTGGACGTCAAACTGAACAGTCCGTTCTGAGATGCACCGCTGTAAGTGCTTGATTTATATGGTGGGCGCACCAGGGCTCGAACCTGGGACCCGCTGATTAAGAGTCAGCTGCTCTACCAACTGAGCTATGCGCCCGAAAGGCCGGTCAAAGCCCTTGCGAGGCCGGTCGTTTAGCAAAGCGATCCGGGTCTGGCAAGCGATCGGTCGCAAGTTTTCCAAGGTTCTTCCACAGCTCCGGAAAAGCGAAAAGCCGCTGGATTCCAGCGGCTTCGCCAAGGTTAATCCCGGGGCTGACCCCGGCAAGACCCGCCTCGTTCAGAGCCGGCCCTCGCGGTCGCGGCCTTCGCCGCCGTCGCGGTCGAAACGGTCATGGTGGTCCATGCCGTGCCCCATCATGCGGTCCATGCCGCGCTCCATGAAGTGGCGGTGCCGCGGGCCGTCCTCGCCGCCGCCGAACGGGCCGCGGTGGCGGGTCAGCACGGCGAGGCGCCGCTTCTGGCCCTCGTCCAGGGTCTTGTAGAGCGGATCGGCGGCGTCGGCGATCTTCTTCAGGGCCGCCGACGTCGCGCCCAGGTCCTCGGCACGCTGGCGCAGACGGGCGACCGGATCTTCCGGCCTGTCGGCGTCCTTGCCGGCATCGCCGGGGCCGGCATTCATCCGCGCATTGGCGCGGTCGATGCGCAGCTTGGCGAAGTCGCGCACGGCAGCCTCGACCGGCGGCCACAGCTTCTCCTGATCGGCGTTGAGCTTCAGCCCGGCATGGACGGCGGCGATCCGCGCGTCGACGAAGGCGGCGCGATCCTCGGGGTTCATCCGCATGTGGCGGACGTGCTCCATCCACGGGCGATGGTATTGGGCGTAGACCGCGCCTGAGCCGGCGATGCTGAGCACGGCGATGGCGGCGATGGTGAACTTCTTCATCCGAACCTCCTCTGGAAGGATGTCCGTGAAGATGGGCGCGGTGCGGCTGACGCGCAACTTACAAGTTGGACAGGGAGCGCGTCCTTACCAAGATGTAACGCGCGATTTTACCGCCGCAATCGGAATCGTTCGCAACAAAAAGGCTTCCGTGCAGACCGCACGGAAGCCTTGGTTCATCGTCCGGATCGATCAGTTCGTCGCGCTCTTGGCCTCTTTGAGGAATTCGTCGATCAGCGGCTGACCGATGCGGCTCGCGGCATCCTTGTAGACCGGCTCCATGGCCTTGCGCATCACCTCGTTCTGCTCCGCCGTGAGCTTGATGATCTCGCTCTTGCCGCTCTTCTTGATTTCGGCGAGCGCGTCGTCGTTCTCCTTCTGCGACTGCGTGTTGCCGAATTCGGTTGCTTCCTTCATCGCCTTGGTGAGCTGGTCGCGGATATCGGCCGGCAGATCGTCCCAGAACTTCTTGTTCACGATCACGACGTAGCCGATATAGCCGTGATTGGTCTCGGTGATGTACTTCTGCACCTCGTGCATCTTCTGGGTATAGATGTTCGACCAGGTGTTCTCCTGGCCGTCGACCACGCCGGTCTGCAGCGCCTGATAGACTTCCGAGAACGCCATCACCTGCGGCAGCGAGCCGAGCGCCTTGAACTGGGCCTGGATCACGCGAGAGGATTGGATGCGGAATTTGACGCCCTGATAGTCGGCGGGCGTGATCAGCTTCTTGTTCGCGCTCATCTGCTTGAAGCCGTTGTCCCAATAGGCAAGGCCGGTGATGCCCTTGGCATCCAGCAGCTTCAGCAGCTTCGTGCCGAGCGGCCCTTCCGTCACCTTCCGCAGCGTCTTGATGTCGGGCAGGATGTAGGGCAGATCGAACACTTCGAACTCGCGGATGCCGAGCGGTCCGAACTTGGAGTTGGACGGCGCCAGCATCTGCACGCTGCCGAGCTGGAGCGCCTCGAGCTCTTCCTTGTCCTTGTACAGCGTCGAGTTCGGGTAGACCTCGACCTTGACCTTGCCGGCGGTGTATTTCTCGGCCAGCTCCTTGAACTTCTCCGCCCCCTTGCCCTTCGGCGTGTCGGTGGCGACGACGTGGCTGAACTTGATGATGATCGGCGATTGGGCCGATGCCGGCCCGGCCAGCCCGAGTGCCAATGCCGCGATGGACGCGGCGATCGCGAAGCTGCGCATAATCTCTCCCTGGTGTTATTTGGGCCGCCCGGCGTGCGGGGCGGCCGAACCTCATGCCCGGCTGCATCAATACAGGCCGCCGGCTTACGCCGCTATTGGCCCTTAGCAGGGCAGGTATTCATGGTGAATGCCGCAGGCAAGCCTGCGCTCCCTCTCCCGCTTCGGGAGAGGGTTGGGGAGAGGGTGTTTCGGCAACGGGACATCCCCCGTGGAGAAAGAACCCTCACCCGCCACGCTTGGCGTGTCGGCCTCTCCCGCAAGCGGGAGAGGCGAAGAAACGTCAGCTCGCCGCGGCCGTCGTCACATTGTCGCGCTGACGCTTCATGACGATCTTGTTGAGCGCACCGAGATAGGCCTTGGCCGAGGCCACCAGGGTATCGGGGTCCGCCGCGCGCGCCGTCATCGAGCGGCCGTCATGCGACAAGCGCACCGACACTTCCGCCTGCGCGTCCGTGCCCTCGGTGACGGCATGGACCTGATACAGCTCCAGCTTGGCCTCGTGCGGCACCAGGCGCTTGATGCAGTTGAACACCGCGTCCACCGGACCGTTGCCCTCGGCCTCCTCGATCTTGATCTGGCCGTCGACGTCGAGCTTCATGGTCGCGCGCTGCGGGCCATGGGTGCCGGCGATCACGGTCAGCGAGGTCAGCTTGATGCGGTCGTGGGACGCCGCCATCTCCTCGTCGACCAGCGCCTCGATGTCCTCGTCGTAGATGTCCTTCTTGCGGTCGGCCAGCGCCTTCATCCGCGTGAACGCATCCTCGAGCTGGTTCGGGCCGAGCTTGTAGCCCATCTCCTCCAGCTTGTGCACGAAGGCGTGGCGGCCGGAGTGCTTGCCGAGCACCAGCGAGGACTGCTTCAGGCCGACCATCTCCGGCCGCATGATCTCGTAGGTGGAGGCGTCCTTCAGCACGCCGTCCTGATGGATGCCGCTCTCATGCGCGAACGCGTTCCGGCCGACGATCGCCTTGTTGTACTGGACGGGAAACGAGGTTGCCGCCGAGACCACCTTCGAGGCGCGGGTGAGCTGGGTGGTGTCGATCTTGTTCCAGTAGGGGAATTTGTCGTTGCGCACGTTGATCGCCATCACGATCTCCTCGAGCGCGGCGTTGCCGGCGCGCTCGCCGATGCCGTTGATGGTGCACTCGACCTGGCGCGCGCCGCCGACGATGCCGGCCAGCGAGTTCGCGACCGCCATGCCGAGATCGTTGTGGCAGTGCACGGAGAACACCGCCTTGTCCGAGTTCGGCACGCGCTCGATCAGCGTCTTCATGAAGTGGGTGTATTCCTCCGGCACCGTGTAGCCGACGGTGTCGGGGATGTTCACCGTGGTGGCGCCGGCCTTGATCACGGCCTCGACGATGCGGCACAGGAAATCCATCTCGCTGCGGGTGCCGTCCTCGGCCGACCATTCGACGTCGTCGATCTGGTTGCGGGCGCGCGCGACCATGGCGACCGAGGTCTCGATCACCTGCTCCGGGGTCTTGTTCAGCTTCACCCGCATATGCAGCGGCGAGGTCGCTATCACGGTGTGGACGCGGCCGCGCTTGGCGAACTTCACCGCCTCGGCGCAGCGATCGATGTCGGCGGGATGGGCGCGCGACAGGCCGGCGATCACGGCATTCTTGGAGCGGCGGGCGATTTCGCTGACGGCCTGGAAGTCGCCTTCGGAGGTGATGGGGAAGCCGGCTTCGATGACGTCGACGCCCATATCGTCCAGGAGCTCGGCGACCTCGAGCTTTTCCTCGAAGGTCATGGTGGCGCCGGGGCACTGCTCGCCGTCGCGCAGCGTGGTGTCGAAAATGATGACGCGGTCCTTGTCGGACTTGTTCTGGGTGGCCATTACGAAATTTCCTTTTGAGCGTTTGCGCCGTTCAGACCGATTTGTCCCCTGGCGCTTGAGGTGTCCGGTGATCTCGACCAACCCCTGAGCGCCCAGGCGCGTGGCGCCCAGCCGGCCCTCAGGGGCAAGTAAGAAGAAGGCCGCCAAGAAGGAGGGTGGGCAGCAGCGCGGCCGGGATCGTGGCGGCGGCCAGAGCCACCTCCCCCGAAATCCCTTCGATTTGGCCGCGAATCAGCATTGCCGGACCCTTTTGAGCCCTCAAATCCTCGGTCAAAACCGTTGACGGTTGGTTGCCGGGAGGCTCAGTGGCCCGTTTCTAGACGAGAAATGGCCGCAACTGCAACGCCAAAAGATGGTCAAGAGGACTGACCTGATTGGGGCACGAGAGCGGAATGGCGGCGCCCGCTCTCTCCCGCCGATCTCCCCTACCCTGCGCGGCGGGCGCGGGCCCTCGTCTCCCAGCGGTTCAGCATCTGGCCGAGCTCGCCGTTGACCACGGGTACGGCCGTGATGGCGCTCGCGATCTCGTTGGTGTTGGCGGGCGCGTTGGCGGACAGCCAATCCGGCTCGGTGTATTCGCGCCAGCGGCGGGCTTCCGCACGCCGCTTGTTGGAGATGTGGTCACGCGTGAAATAGCCGGCCGCGAATGCGATCCCCAGCAACACGATCAATACGATGACGCCAGCCACGTTCAACTCCGTTCATCGCCCCCGGACGGTGTCTGCGGGGCAATGCGCGCAAAATCATGGCTTGAACCGGGCCGAATGCGTTGCATGCCGCGCTTTGTCGCAAGCAAATTTTTGCTCAAGGCTGCGGAACATTTTCGAGCCCTGCAAACGGCGCAAGGCGGACGCGAAGCGCGTCCCTTTCGAGCGCATTCGAATATGACGGGATTGCGGCCGCCACATCGCGCGAATCCAATTTCCGCCCTCGCAACCGACTCCAGACCGCATTAACCTCCGGTTGCTCGACCGGATCAACCGGTCAGCCGAACATCACTGGGAGGACGCGATGACACGCCAAGAACAGCGTGAGCAGGACGCTGCGCTTTCACGACGAACACTTGTCCGGGGGCTTGCGCTTGGTGCTGCGGCCACCGTCGCCGGCCCTGCGCTGGCCCAGACCGGACCCGCCGCACCGCCGACCACCATCACCACCCCGCCGCGCGATTTCGGCCCCAACGGTGCACCGACGACCTATTTCTGGGACCCCGACATCATTGCGGTCGATCCCTCCTTCAACGATCTCGCGCAGCCCAACACCGCGATCAAGCGCCTTTACACCGGCTTGCTTTGGGCCGAAGGCCCGGCATGGAGCGCGCAAGGACGATATCTGCTCTGGAGCGACATTCCCAACAACCGGCAGATGCGCTGGAGCGAGGACGACGGCCGCGTCAGCGTGTTTCGCACGCCGTCCAACAATTCCAACGGCAACTCCTTCGACTTCCAGGGCCGCCAGCTCTCCTGCGAGCATCTGACCCGCCGGGTGACGCGCTACGAGCATGACGGCACCGCCACGGTGCTGGCCGACTCCTATCAGGGCAAGAAGCTGAACTCGCCGAACGACGTCGTCGCGCATCCCGACGGCAGCTATTGGTTCACCGATCCGCCCTATGGCGGCCAGCTCTATGAAGGCGAGCCTGACGTCGCGGGCGGCCCGAGCAATGCGGGCGGCAAGCTCAATCCGCGGATCGGACAGCCGGCCGGCTTCACGCCGGGCAAGCGCGAGCTGCCGACCAATTGCTATCGCATCGACCCTTCGGGCCGCATCGACCTCGTCGTCACCGAGGAGCAGGTGCCAGATCCGAACGGCCTCTGCTTCTCGCCCGACTACAAGAAGCTCTACATTGCCTCCACCGGCAAGGGACCGGGCGATACCGGACCCGGCGGCAAGGGCGAGATCTTCGTGTTCGACGTCGGCAGCGACAACAAGCTCTCCAACCTCAAGAAGTTCAGCGATTGCGTGGTCGATGGCGTGAAGTGCGGGCCGGACGGCCTGCGCTGCGACGTCAACGGCAATTTATGGGCCTCCAGCAATGCCGGCCGCGCCGTCGGCTATAGCGGCGTGACGGTATGGTCGCCGGAGGGCAAGCTGCTCGGCCGCATCCGCCTGCCGGAGGTGTGCGGCAACGTCTGCTTCGGCGGCCCCAAGCGCAACCGCCTGTTCATGGCCGCGAGCCAGTCGCTCTACGCGGTGTTCACGGCGACGCAAGGCGCGGGGCCGGGCTGAGCGGCACAATCCACAGCACGCGCCGGCGTGAAGCGCCGGCGCGGAGTGAACGCGCCTTTCGTGACAGCACCACGACACATTGGTCGCAGTTCCCTGCTCGTCGGGCAAATCTCCGCCATCAATTCAACGAAGATTGGTCGCGCAGCAGAATCGTGGCGCGGCGTGGAAGCATGACGCTCTCTCCGGCCGCGCTCGAGCATCAATTGGAGTTGCGCGATGCGCCGTATGCCAAACGATACAATCATCGTCAGCGTTGGAAGCGAGGAACTCGTGATCGAGTTCGGAGACTCCGGCCTGCCGGTCGACGGCCGTGGCGGTAACGACACCATGATCGCAACGATCGGTGACGGGCCCAGCAGCCTGCTGTTCGTCGGTGACGAGTCAACCCTGGAGGGCCGATCGCATGGCGGCAACGACCTTCTCGTCGCGACTGTCCAGGGGCGCTTGACCTATACGTCCCTTGACGGGGACGCGCAGATCATGTCCGACCAAGCCCGCGGCGGCAATGACGTGCTGCATGTCGAGGCATCGCGCGCGGTCTATGCGAGCGTCTATCTCTCGGGCGACGCCGACATCGCCATGACCGGCGACGCCGAGGGCGGCAATGACCTTGTGACGGCGGCGATGGGCGACAGATCGTATGGTGCATTCAGCGGCGATTCCGGATCACTCATGAGCGGCAACGCCCAAGGCGGCAACGACGTCATCAGCGTGGTCCAGGCCGGCCTCTCGGGTAACGTGAGCATGTCCGGTGATGCCGTGGGGTCCATGATCGGCAACGCACGCGGCGGCAATGACCTCCTCATTTATACACTCGGCGTCGATGCGCGGTCCGGCGGCGCAACGGTCCTCGGCGATGGCGGTGACCTCAATGACAATGCCCGGGGCGGGGATGACATCCTGATCGCCACCGTCGACGGCAATCCTGATTCGACCAACATCGCGCTCATCGGCGATGCCTCGCAAATGTCCAACAACGCCCAGGGCGGCAACGATATCCTCTACGGGAGCGATCGCGACGATCAGCTGTATGGCGATGCACGGATCTACGCCCCAGCCGTGGACGGCTCGATCACCGGCGGCCGCGACCTCCTGAACGGCGGGGGCGGCAATGATCAGCTCTGGGGCGGGCCGAATAACGATTTGTTCGTGTTCAACGCCGGCTCGGGTCAGGACGTGATCGGCGATTTCGATCAGGGCAACAAGGCCGGAGGCAGCGCGGCACCCGAATCCGATCTGATCGATGTGCGCGCCTACGGATTCGCGGACTGGACCACACTGAAGAGCCTGATCAGCGACGACAGCTCCGGCAATGCGGTCATCCATCTGACGGCCAACGACACGATCAAGCTGGACGGCATCCATGCCGCCGACCTCCAGGCCGGGGATTTCATCGTCTGAGGCGCGGCTTGCTGCCCACCAAACGCTTATTGCAAGGCCCTCGCTGTCGCCGCGAGGGGCTTCGCGCCGTGCAGAACGCAACCAGGCGCACTGGCGCCGAGGGACCCATCCGGCGATCCTGCCGTTAGTCCCGACGCGGCCCGGAGCATCCAGATGGACGATCGACCCAGAAAAAACGACAGCCTGATGCAGGACGATGGCTTCGTCCGGGTGCGAGGCGCGCGCGAGCACAACCTCAAAAACGTCGACGTCCGCATTCCCCGCAACGCCCTCGTCGTGTTCACGGGCGTGTCGGGCTCGGGAAAATCCTCGCTCGCCTTTGGAACCATCTATGCCGAGGCGCAGCGGCGGTATCTGGAATCGGTGTCGCCCTACGCGCGACGTCTCTTCCACCAGATGCAGATTCCGGAGGTCAACGACATCGAAGGCCTGCCGCCCGCGGTCGCGCTCCAGCAGCAGCGTGGAGCGCCGACAACGCGGTCGTCGGTCGGCAGCGTCACCACGATCTCGAACCTTCTGCGAATGCTCTATTCCCGCGCCGGCGACTATCCGCGGGGACAAGCGATGCTCTATGCCGAGGCGTTCTCGCCAAACACGCCGGAGGGCGCCTGCCCGACCTGCCACGGTATCGGCCGGATGCTCGATGTGACCGAGAAGTCGATGGTGCCCGACGACACCAAGACGATCCGCGAGCGCGCCGTCGCGGCCTGGCCGAGCGCTTGGCAGGGACAGAACCTCCGGGACATCCTGACGACGCTCGGCTACGACGTCGACAAGCCCTGGCGCGAGCTGCCGAAGAAGGACCGCGACTGGATCCTGTTCACGGAGGAGCAGCCGACCGTTCCGGTCTATGCCGGCTACGATGCCGCCGAGGTCAGACGCGCCCTGCGCCGCAAGGAGGAGCCGAGCTATCAGGGCACCTTCACCGGCGCCAAACGCTACGTGATGCAGACCTACGCCAAGTCCGAGAGCGCGATGATGAAGCGCCGCGTCGCGCAATTCATGATCACGCGCGACTGCCCGACCTGCCATGGTACAAGGCTGAAGCCCGAGGCCCTCAAGGTCAGGTTCGCCGGGCTCAACATCGCCGAGATGTCGCACCTGCCGCTCACGCAGCTGCATCAGCTCATCAAGGCGTTTGCAACAGCATCGGCGGACAGGTCGGAGAAGGCTGTTGTCGCCCGGCGCATCTGCGAGGATCTGTCGGCCCGGCTCGCCGTCTTGCTCGACCTCGGCCTCGGCTATCTCGCCTGCGAACGCAGCACGCCGACGCTGTCGCCGGGCGAACTGCAGCGGTTGCGTCTGGCGACGCAGGTCCGCTCCAACCTGTTCGGCGTCGTCTACGTGCTCGACGAGCCGTCCGCGGGCCTGCATCCCGCCGACACCGAGGCGCTGCTGCGGGCGCTGGACCGGCTGAAGCACGCCGGCAACTCGATCTTCGTGGTCGAGCACGAGATCGAGGTCATCAGGCACGCCGACTGGCTGGTGGACGTCGGCCCCGATGCCGGCGAAGGCGGCGGGCTCATCCTCTACAGCGGGCCGCCGGCAGGACTCGACGACATCGAGCAATCGCGAACCGCCCATTATCTCTCGCGACCAAGAAAGCCGCTGCCGGCTGTTCGTCGCGAGCCACAGGGGCATCTGAAGATCAGGGGTGTGGTCCGCAACAATCTTCGCGGCCTCGACGTCGACATTCCCTTAGGCGTCATCGCCAGCATCACCGGCGTGTCCGGCTCCGGCAAATCGAGCCTGATCAGCCAATTTCTCGTCGACACCGTGGCCGCGCATCTCGGCCACACGCTCGCCACTGATGACGACGACAGCCTGGCTCCGACGGTCGAGACCTTGGGCGGCAGGATCGTTGCCGGCCTCGACCGGGTGAGCCGGCTCGTCGTGGTCGATCAGAAGCCGATCGGCCGCACGCCGCGGTCCAACCTTGCGACCTATACCGGCCTGTTCGACCATGTGCGGCGGCTGTTCGCGGCAACGCCGCAGGCAAAGTCCCGCCGCTACGATGCCGGACGCTTCTCCTTCAACGTCGCCAAGGGCCGATGTGCGACCTGCGAGGGCGAGGGCTTCGTCTGCGTCGAGCTTCTGTTCCTGCCCAGCGTCTACGCGCCCTGCCCGACCTGCAAGGGTGCGCGTTACAACGACAAGACGCTCGAGGTGAAGATCCGCGGCAAATCCATCGCAGACGTGCTGGCAATGCGCGTCGACGACGCCTTCGATTTCTTCGAGGGCGATGCCACGCTGAACCGGTCGCTCTCGGTCGTACGCGAGGTCGGCCTCGGCTATATCCGCCTCGGCCAGTCCGCCACCGAATTGTCCGGCGGCGAAGCTCAGCGCATCAAGCTCGCGACCGAGCTGATGCGTCCGCAGCGCGGTCACACGCTCTATGTCCTGGACGAACCCACCACCGGCCTGCACCCGCGCGACGTCGAACGGCTGATCGCCCAGCTCGCGCGGATCGTCGACGCCGGCAGCAGCGTGATCGTGGTCGAGCATGACATGGACGTCGTGGCCCACAGCGACTGGATCATCGATCTCGGCCCCGGCGCCGGTGACGAGGGCGGCCGCATCGTCGCGGCCGGAACGCCCGAACAGGTCGCCAAAGCCGGCGGCAAGACCGCGCGCTATCTGGCCCGGCGCATGACCCGGTGACCAGACATCATCGCCCGCCTCGCCGTCATTTCGCATTTGCGTTCCATGCCGCGGCCGACTGACCTCGACTTTCGCGATGTTGACTTTCCGTTGTCGCGCTCCCCATACTTCGCAAGAGATAACAAGATCATACGACGGCTTTGAGGGAGGATAGGATGCCGACTTCACGCAGGCAGCTGCTGAAGGGTACGGCGGCTGCCGCCGCCACGCTCAGCCTCGATTGGACCAGGGCCCAGGCGCAAGCCGAGAATTTGCGCATCGGCCTGATCTACGACCTCACCGGCCCGTTCGCCGCCGGCGGCTCGGTCGCCTCCTCGATCGGCGCGCAGATCGCCATCGACCTCGTCAACGAGAAGGGCGGTGTCGGCGGCAAATACAAGGTCGCTCCCGTCGCCGCGGATTCCCAGAGCAAGCCCGACGTCGCGATCAACGAAGCGGAACGTCTGATCAGCCAGGAGAAGATCGACATCCTCAACGGCGTCTATGCGAGCTCGCATGCGGTGCCGCTCGCGGCCAAGGTCGAGCAGCAGAAGAAGATCCTCTGGATCACGACCGCGGTCTCCACCGCCGTGTTCAAGGACAAGAACCTTCAATACGTGTTTCGCGCGCAGATCCATTCCGACCAATACGGCCAGGCCTTCGCCGGCTTCCTCGCCGAGCACGCCAAGGCCAAGCTCGGCATCGATCCGAAGGAGGTCAAGGTCGCGCTGATCCACGAGGACGGCCCGTACGGCGTCGGTGTCGCCGCCGCCGACGAGGCCTACGCCAAGCAGGCCGGCATCCAGGTCGTGCTGCGTGAAGGCTATTCGGCTTCCGCGCCCGACCTTTCGGTGCTGGTCACCAAGATCAAGCGCGCCAAGGCCGACGTGATCTCGCACGCCGGCTACAATCCCGACATCACCCTGTTCCTGCGCCAGGCCCGCGAGAGCGGATTGCGCTTCAAGATGCTGTTCGGCGCCGGCGCCGGCTACAGCCAACTCGACAAGCTGCGCGCGACGTTTGGCGCCGACATCGACAATTTCTGCAACATCGATCCGGTGCCCGCGCAGCTGCTCGACCCCGCCAAGCTCGCGCCGGGCATGGGCGAGCTGATCAAGACCATGGTCTCGCGCTATCAGGCCAAGACCGGCGCCACCGACGTGCCGCCGCACTGCTCGATGGGCTTCAACCAGACCTGGGTGCTGCTCAACAACGTGCTGCCGGTCGCCAAGGAGAAGTACGGCAGCTTCGAGCCCGAGGCCATTCGCAAGGCCGCGCTCGACGTCGACATTCCCGCCGGCGGCACCATTCAGGGCTACGGCGTGAAATTCTTCCCGCCGGGCACGCCGCTCTCCGGCCAGAACGAACGCTCGACCCCGGTGGTGATGCAGAATGCCGGCGAGCACATCTCGGTGGTGTGGCCGACCAACATCCGGACCCAGGACCCGGTATTCCCGCTGCCGAAGGGCTCGACCTACGGGGCGTGACCTGCGGGCGACGGCGACGCTGCTGCGCTCCCTCGCCCCGCTTGCGGGGAGAGGGTTGGGGTGAGGGGGAGTCTCCCTCACCCGGAATTCAAGCTTCGCTTGAATTCCGACCTCTCCCCGCAAGCGGGACGAGGTGACATTGCCGCTCCGCCGGTGTTTACAACACCACCCGTCGTCCCTCCTCCGCGGCCCAATAGCCGGCGTAGTTCACCTTGATCGTCTCATAGGCCAGCGCGAGATCCGACAGCGGCTGGCGGCCGGTCGCCACGCATTCCATGAAGTCCTGGATCTCCTGCAGATAGCCGCGCGTCCATTCCTCCTCGAGGCAGACATATTGCCAGCCGGTTTTGCGGTCGACCTTCTCGGTGATGTAGACCGAGGCAAGCTTGTCCTCGCTGGTCTGGTAGCTCATCAGATGATTGTTGGGGGTGATGTTGGCGAACAGCGAGCCGCCGGACGTGTAGGTCTCGATCAGGTTGCGCACGCCGCCCATGATCATGTCGCCGGAGAACACGGTGGCCTTGGTGCCGTCGGAGAACGTGGCGGTGAGCGTGCCCCAGTCCTCGACGTCGACGGGATTGGCCTTGATGTAGGTGCGCTCCTCGGGCTTGAGGCCGGCGGTGACGTTGCCGACATCACAGGTGACGCTGGCGACGCGAATGGTCTCGCCGCGCGCCCTGGCCTCGACCTGCTTCAGATAAAGCACGGCCGAGAGCGGATGGCAGCCCATGCGGATCAGCGAGCCGCCGCCGGTCATCGCCCATTGCGCGGCGTGCGCTGCATGCGAGCCGGAATGGCTCTCCTCGCCCTTCATGAACAGGATCTTGTCCTTGGTCGCCCGGATGATCTCGGCGGTCTTGGTCACCGCCGGCGCGTAGACCCAGTCCTCGGCATACATGAAGAGCTTGCCGGTGCGCTCGATCGCCGCGCGCGTCTTGTCCATCTCCTCGATCACGCGCTCGTACATCAGCGCCTTCGGCACCTGCTTGCCGATCGGCTGCGCATCGCCGTCGCGACCGAAATAGCCGGCGAAAGGCTTTTCGCAGATCACGTGCTTGCCGGCCTGCATGGCGCCGACGATCATCTCGGCATGAAGGTTTGGCGGGGTGCAGATGTCGACGACGTCGAGCTCGCGGTCGGCGATCAGATCAGTGAAGCTGCGGTAGACGCGCGGGATAGTGTGGTGCTGCGCGAACGCGATGACCTTGTCGCCACGCGCGGCGACCGCCGCGACCTCGACATCCACGCCATAGACGCGCCGGAAGGCATACATGTGCAGCTCCGACACGAAGCCGCAGCCGACGAGTCCCACCCTTAGTCTTGCCATCGTGCTCCCCAATGCTTTGGGCAGCACTATAGCGTGCGGGCCGGCCTATTCCACGGAGACTCGCACCACGCCGGCGCTCATCATGCCGAGTGCACGGGCGGCCGGCACCGAGAGATCGACGATCCGGCCGCGGATGAAGGGGCCGCGATCGTTGACACGGCACTGGATCGTGCGCCCGCTCCAGGACACCCTGAGCACGCTGCCGAACGGGCGCGTGCGGTGCGCGCAGGTCAGCTCGCCGCCCTTGCCGGCTTTTGCATAGCTGTAATACGAGGCAAGCCCACTTTCGGCATTTGCAGCAGACATGAAGGCAAAGGATGAAGTTAGGAGACCAAGCAATAATGTTGGCTGCGCGCGCACGGCACCGCTCCGGGTTGGCCCTCCAGCGCTGCAAACGTCGCGTTGTTCCTTCAAGTTCCCGGAACCCTGCCGGGAGAGCCCGGCAGGGTCATCACAGTTTGTTACGACCGGTGAAAGACCAGCGTTCGGACCTCGATGCTTTCGCGCGGCGCCGCATCGGCCGGCGTGGTGGGATCGACGAACGCCGTGTGCGGTCCGAAACGCGTGTGGCCGTCGGTTGCTGAATCGTAGCACTTTAGCAGCAGCGCCTCATCCGGCGTCATCTCGGGGAAATAGAACCAGCGATGGTTGGGATTGTACTTCACCGAATAGGTCTCGCCGCGGCGGTTGGGATAGATCAGGTCGGAGGCGACGAGATCGTCAGGCGCCACCGTGGTGCCGTCGGCCATCGCCAGCGGCGAATCCCGCAAGGGCCCGCGAATCGGCCGCCACAGGTTGATCACCTGCACGCGGCCCTTGAGCAGCTCCTCGGCCTCGTCAGGCAAATGCTCGCGCACGCGGTTGGCGCCGGAGACGTCGGTCTGGTCCACGTGCACGCGCGTCGCCGGTTGTCGCGGGCCGCCGCCGCGGATGTCAGGCGCGCCTTCGACACGCTTGCGCACGGTGTGGTCGAAGATCACGACGCGATCGGCCTTCAGCGTCGCGCGCAGGAACGCCTCGACGGCGGGATAGTAGACCGCCCTCACCTCAGCATCGTCATAGAAATCCTTCACCTGCGTTGGATGGCGCACCAGCGCAAAGCCCTCGCGATCGAGCGAGACATTGTTCGCGATCAGCCGCGCATCGAAGATCGGCACCCGATGCGGCTCGGCCAGCGCCGTGCTTTTCGGCTCGCCCGGCGGCGGATCGAAGGCGTAGGTGCGCGGCTTGCCCGCAACAGGCGCGAGATAGTTGAGCTCGGCAGTGACGAAGGGTAGCGATTCGATTTTTGTTTCTTGCAGGCCCATGGCCGGTCTCCCGATGTGGTCGTTGGATTGATTTCTGCGGGCGTGCACCGTGCCGCAAGAGCTGCGGTGCAAATAGCAATGAGGGTGCTGCCGGGCGGAGAGAATGCAGAAGGAATGTTTCGAAGAAGGCGATTGCGCTGGAACGTGCTCGTCCCGCTTCACGAATGCTTGAGTGACTCGTGAGCTCTCACACCCACAGTCGTCATTCCGGGGCGCCCGAAGGGCGAGCCCGGAATCCATCGAGCCGCAATGTCTGTCGATGAATGGATTCCGGGCTCGCGACTTCGTCGCGCCCCGGAATGACGACGGACCTGCAGCGCGTCCGGGACACGAGAGCGTGCCTTGGAGCTACAAACCCGCTTTCGCAATCGCGTCCGTGAACGAGCGATCGACGATCTCCGCGGCGTCCAGCTTCTGCTTGATCAGGCCCCAGCGGAAATAGAGATCGATCGTGCTCTGCTCGTCCGCGATCACGCCATCGTCGATCGGCGCAATGCGAATTCTTGCACGGGAGAGCCAGTTCAGCGGCACGGCAGTCGGGATGTTCATCAGCCTGCTCCAGGTCGCGGCATAGCTGTCGATATTGTTCAGCGACCATGCCCGTGCCGCAGTGAGGCGGCGGATGAAGTCGGTGAGCTCGGCGCGCTTGTCGCGGATCGCGTCGGGCCGCGCGACCTGGAAGCTCAGGCCTGGCGTCAGCCCTTCCGAGGTGATGATGCGGCGCGACTTGAACAGCACCTCTTCCTGGCTCACATAGGGCTCCCAGGTCGACCAGGCGTCCACGGAGCCTTGCGTGTAGGCGATCTTGGCATCCGACGGCGCCAGGAACGCCATCTGCACGTCGCCCGCGCTCCAGCCGTTCTTCTCGAGCGCGGCGAGGATCAGTTGATGGCCGATCGAGCCGCGGCCGGTCGCGATCTTCTTCCCGCGCAGATCGGCGAAGCTCTTGATCGGCGAAGTCTCCGGCACAAGGATGGCGAGGCCCTCGCGGGTCTGGCGGATGGCGGCGATCGCCTTGACCGGCGCGCCGGACGCGGCGGCGAAGGTGAAGGGTGCGTCGCCGACGAGCCCGGTCTCGATCGCGCCGGCGCCGAGCGCCTCCAGCAAAGGAGCTGCCGCCGGAAACTCCTTCCACTCGATCTTGTACGGCACATCCTTGAGCACACCGGCCGCTTCCATCACGGCCTGCGCATTGCCCTTCTGGTCGCCGACGCGCAAGGTGGTTTGCGCCGCCGCGGGCTCGAAAGAGGCAAACAGCAGCGCGCCTGCCAGCATGAGGCGGATCATTCGGCGGCCTCCCCGCGAACGGCCTGCCGCCTGGCGACGAGTTCGCGCGTCAGTGGAATCAGCTCGCGCCCATATTCGATCGCATCGATCAGGGGATCGAAGCCGCGGATCAGGAAATGGCTGATGCCGAGGTCGTAATAATCGCCGAAGACTTCGGCGACCTGCTCGGGCGTGCCGACCAGCGCGGTGGTGTTGCTGTTGGCGCCGGTGAGCTTTGCGATCTCGGTCCACAGCCGCTTGTCGATGCGGCTGCCCTGGTCGGCAAGCGCGAGCAGCCGGCGCGCACCGGCCGTGGCGTGACCGTCGGCGGGCTTGCGGTAGCCGGTCTTGTCCTGGAGCGCCGTGGCGCGCGCCAGAATCTCCTCGGCTTTCTCCCAGGCCTGCTTCTCAGTGGGGGCGATGATCGGGCGCACCGACAGGCTGAAGCGCGGCGTTGGCCGGCCCTGCCGGACCGCGGCGTTGTGCACGCGGGAGGTGACGTCGCGCACCTGGGCGTAGGATTCGCCCCACAGCGCAAACGTGTCAGCATGCTTGCCGGCGACATCGATCGCCGCATCCGAGGCGCCACCGAAATAGATGCGAATGCCGTCGGGACGATAGGGCCTCACCTGCGAGAACGCGTTCTCGACCTGGTAGTACCTGCCTTTGTAGGTGAAGGGCTTGTCGCTGGTCCATTCCAGCTTGAGCACGTCGAGGAATTCGGAAGTGCGGGCGTAGCGCTCGTCCTTGTCATCGAGTGTGTTGCCGTCCTGCCGCAGCTCGGCGGCGTTGCCGCCGGTAATGACATGCAGGGCGACCCTGCCGCGCGAAAACTGGTCGAGCACGGCGAACTGGCGCGCCAGCAGCGTCGGGGCGGTGAAGCCCGGTCGCTGTGCGATCAGCACGTTGAGATGGGAAGTCGTGTTGAGCACGTGTTGAGCCACCTGGAGCGCGTCGGGTGACGTCGAATGGAACGCCAGCAGCGCACGGTCGAAGCCGGCGTTCTCGTGCGCCTTCGCCACAGTCTCGATGTGGGTTGGGTTGAGGGCCGGCCCTTCACGGACGATGGTCTCGGACGAATGGTTGTTGCTGATGAAGCCGATGAACTCGATCGACATAATCGTCTCCCTGTTGATGTCCTAGAATCCCAGCGCGGCGCGGCCGAGGCCGATGCGCGTGGAATCGTCCTGAGGCGTGTGCACGCGTCCGCACAGAACGTCGCGATAGTGCCGTTCCAGCGCATTGGCGCGGGACAGGCCGTGATTGCCGGCGAGCGACAGCGCGTCCTCCACCGCGGCAACGGCGTTGTTGGTCACGGTGAGCTTGACGACGTTGGACTCGCTCGCGGAGAGCTGCACGCCATCATCGAAATCACGCGCAAACGTGTCGATCAGCCGCGCATTGACGGCGAGCCGCGCCTCGATGGCGCCGAGGATCTCCTGCCCCCGCGGCAGGCTGGCCAGCGGCGCGCCGAGGCTGGCGGGAACGCGCTGCTTCAGAAACGTGATCAACCAGTCGCGCGCGGCACGGGCCACGCCGTCATAGATCGCAGCCACGAACACCGTGTGGACGGTCGCCTGCGTCGCATCGGGTCCGCGCCAGTCGGCGGGCTTGCGCACATCGATTTCGGCATCGAGCGGGATCACGACGTCGTCGAAGATGACGTCGTGGCTGCCGCTGGCACGGAGGCCGTGATGGTCCCAGGTCTCGACGATGCGCGTGCCCGGCAGGCCCGCCGGAACCAGGAACTGCCCGACGCGTGGCTCGGCTTCGTCGGTCCGCGCCCAAACGAGATACCATTTCAGGATCGGCGATCCCGTCGAATAGATCTTGTGGCCGGTGAGGCGCCAGCCGGTCTCGGTGCGCCGCGCGACCGTCGCAGGCAGGCCGCCGCGGGCGGGTGAGCCGAGCTCCGGCTCGACGCGCAGCGCGTTGACGAGGGCGAGGCCCTCGACGCTCTCACGCGCGAGCTTGCGCGACAGCCGGGCCGGCCAGGTCGGGCTGCGCGTCATCACGAGGTGATTGATATAGTGCATCGCCAGCACCAGCGCGGTCGAGGGATCGGCCTTGCCGATGATGCCGATCACGCGGGCGGCGTATAGTGCCCCGGCGCCGGACCCACCATGGGCCGCCGGTACGGTCAACGACAACAGGCCGGCTTCCGATAATTCTCGAAAATTCTCGAACGGGAAGCTGCCGGTGCGGTCATGCTCGGCCGCGCGGGCGGCGAAGCCCGTCGCCAGCGCCTCGGCGCGCGCGATGAAATCAGGCTCGCCGTAGGGCACGCGCCCTTTGGCAACGGGAGTCACCATGTTGCATCCAATCCCAGGAGGCCGAGAATTTGACGACGCAGATCGGCCAGATACGGATCGCCGCGATGCCTTGGATAGGGCCGGTCGACGCGGATGTCGGCCTTCACCCGCGCCGGGCGGTCGCTGAAGACGATGACGCGGTTGGCGAGCACCAGCGCTTCCTCGGCGTCATGCGTCACCAACAGCGTGGTAAAGCCCTTGCGCTGCCAGAGCGCGACGAGTTCGGCCTGCATGGTGATGCGGGTCAGCGAGTCCAGTTTGCCCAGGGGCTCGTCGAGAATCAGGATTTTGGGATCGTTGACCAGCGCCCGCGCCAGCGCGACGCGCTGCGCCATGCCGCCGGAGAGCTGGTGCGGATAGGCATTGCGGAAAGAGGACAGGCCGACCAGATCGAGCGCGGCATCGACGCGGTGACGCTGGCTTTTCAAAATGCCCTGGGCCTCGAGGCCCAGGGCGACGTTGTCCCAGACCGACCGCCAGGGAAACAGGGTCGGATCCTGGAACACGACGACGCGTGAAGGATGCGGCCGGGTGATGCGAGCCTCGTCCTCCCGCAGCGTCCCCGCCTTGGGCCTGTCGAGGCCGGCAACCAGCCGCAGCAAGGTCGACTTGCCGCAGCCTGAGGGGCCGAGCAGAGCGACGAACTCGCCGGGCTCGACCGAGATGCTGACATCGCTCAGCACCGGCAATTCGGTCCCATCGATGTCGAAGGCATGGCCGACCTGCTCGATATCGAGCGCGGCGCCAGCGGCAGGATGCGTGATCGCTTCGGCGAGAGCTACCATTTCACGGTCCCCTTCTGCCAGACCAGCAGCCGATCGCGGATTGAAAACAGCAGTGTGATCGCGCCGGAGCAGAGCAGCGACATCACGATCAACGCCGCGTACATGTTGGCGTAGGCGGCCCAGCCCTGCGCCCATTGCAGGTACCAGCCGAGCCCGGCTTTGACGCCGATCATCTCGGCGACGACGAGCACGGCAAAGGACGAGCCGAGCCCCATGAACAGGCCGACGAACACATGCGGCAGCGCCGCGGGGATCGCGACTTTCAGCACCAGGAAGGACGGCTTGGCGCCGAGCGTGCGCGCGACATCGTAATAGGCGTTGCTGACACTCGCGACGCCCGACCAGGTCAGCACGGTCACGGGGAAACCGGTCGCCAGCGCGATCAGGAAGGTCGAGGCGCTCCAGCTCGACGGGAAGGTGAAAAAGGCGATCGGCAGCCAGGCGGTTGCCGGCAACGGGCCGATGAACCGCAGCACCGGATGCACCCAATAGCCGACCGCGCGTGACCAACCGATCGAGACGCCGGTCAGGAAGCCGACGGTCGCGCCGATCAGATAACCGCCGAGTTGCAGCTTCACCGACGCGAAGACGCTGTCGAGCAGTTTTGGCAGGTCGTCGGTATAGACCTCGATGATCGCCTGCGGTGGCGGGAAGAACGGCAGCGGCAGCCAGGCGAACTTTGCCGTCGCAACCTCCCACACGCACAGGAACATGCCGAGCGCAACCAGCCATGGCGCGCGCTTGTGCAACGCCTTGCCGGCCGAACCGAGATAGTCGGCGCCGACGGTTCCGAACAGCGCGATGGCTGCGATGACCAACGCGGCAATGCCGAGCGAGTGCGTGCGCGACCAGTCGCCGACATCCGCCCACCACAGGCAAGACAGGCCGAAGGCGATCCAGGCGACGCTGGCGAGGATTCCGGCGCCGGATACCCGAATCCAACTTGCAAGCAACGGTGCACGGGAGAGGCGCGGCGCGCCGGAGGCGAGGCCGTCAGACAGCGAATACGTCGACATAGATGCGCTCCGCGAATTTGGCCGTGTCGGTGCTCTGCTTGAAGACCTGCACGCTCTTGAGATCGTCGGCATAGGCTTTCAGCTCGCGCTTGAGCACGTCGCCGACAGGATGATGATGGTGGGTGTGGTAGCGCACCATGCCCTCGAGATCGGCCAGCGAAGCCGCCTTCGGCGCATAGGGCTGGAACGATTTTGCTGCGAGCGCCGCATTCTGCGAACTGAACATCGCGGCATCGAGCAGCGCCTGGGTGATGGCGCGCGCGACCTGAGGTTCCTCGCGTACGAGGCTGCCGCGCAGGCCCAGGATGCAGCAGCTCTTCTCGCGGAATTCGCCGTCGAGGTTGGAGGCGATTTCCTTATACTGGCTGTCCTTGAGCCAGAGATAGGCGAGCGGATCGGACGACAGGAACGCCTGCACCTCACCCTTCTCCACGGCGACGTTGAGAAGATTGCCGGGATAGGCCCGCCAGTCGACGTCCTTGATCGGATCGATGCCGAGTTTTGCCAGTTGGATGGAGAAGAAGTTCTTGTCGGGACCGGCGAGATCGCCGACCGCGACGATCTTGCCCTTGAGGTCGGCGAGCCTGCCAACGCCGGAATCGGTGCGCGAGAGCACGCGCATGCAGCCGCCATGGGTGCCGGCGGCGATCTTGACGTCAAAGCCCTGCTCCAACGGCTTCAGCCAGCGCAGCGCCATGCCGAGACCGGCATCGCTCTTGCCCGTCGCGATCGCCTCGAGCAGTTGGTCGGTCGAGCCGGAATAGTTGACGAGCTCTACGTCGAGATTGTGCTTCTGGAAGAAGCCGTGCTCGATAGCGACCGGAACCGGCGCCAGGCAGACCGCACCAGCATTCCACGACAGTTTCAGCTTGCGCGGCGCGCCGGCGAGCGCCGGCGCATCCGATGCCGTGCGGCACAGCGGGAATTCCGAGAAGTCGACGCCGGGCGCGATGGCGCGCGGTGCAAGGGCCTGCGCGCCCAATGCGCCGAGCGGCGCGGCGAAGGCGGCGGCAAGCCCCGCCTTTAGCAAATGGCGGCGGTCGAGTGTCGATCCGCTGCGCTCGTTCTCGTTGTTCATCGGCCCCTGGCTCCTGCGCTGGCACGGCTCCGCCATGTACGCAACGGTTCACGTTGCGCATGTTCCGTGCGGAGCTGCGTTGAGAGAATGTTTTCCCGCCGCGCCTTTCGCGCGGTGTTGATGCGATGCGCAAATCATGCGGCGCGCGCGCTGCATCGTCAATGAAATGGAATTTCGAATGTGACGCGAAGCGAAGTCATTCTCTCCATCGGCACATGCGGTAGCGATGAAAGGATTTTCGGCATGCGAGGTGAACCGCGACTCCTTCGCTCGCTGCATTCATGAGTATCTTCGGCAGCGCACAGTGCGCATTCTCGAAATCGACGCTTCGCTGAAACGTCATTGCTGATCGCGCGCGCAATACGGTTGGCCATTTCATTGACTGCGCATCGCTCGGTCATAGACTTGATCGTCTCGCTACATCGCTCGCTCACGCGTCGTGAGCCAAAGTCACAAGCAAGCACCAAGACAGGCTACATGAGCATCAACTCTCACGATCATTCCATCACGCGCCGGCTCGCCGCATCGCTGCTCGCCGCCGCCATCACGCTGTCGACCGCGCCTGCATCGCTTGCCGCCGACAGCGTCGTGCTGCGCGTCGGCGACCAGAAGGGCGGCAACCGCTCGCTGCTCGAAATTTCCGGCTACGCAAAGGACCTGCCCTACAAGATCGAATGGTCGGAATTCCCGGCGGCCGCTCCGATCCTCGAAGCGCTCAACGCCGGTGCGCTCGACGTCGGCTATACCGGCGACCTCTCCTTCCTCTCGGTCTATGCGGCCGGTGCGCCGATCAAGGCGATCGGCGGCACGCGCTCGGATGCCAGGACGCAGGCGATCCTCGTGCGTCAGGATTCGCCGATCAGGTCGGCCGCCGACCTCAAAGGCAAGCGCCTCGCCGGCACCCGCGGCGGCTGGGGCCAGTTCCTGATCGACGCGACGCTGGAGAAGGCGCAGATCAAGCTGGAGGATGCGACCTTCGCGCCGCTCGGCCCGGTCGACGCCAAGATCGCGCTGGTCGCCGGTTCGATCGACGCCTGGGCGGTGTGGGAGCCCTACGTGTCGTTCGCCACGCTGAAGGACAAGGCACGGGTGATCGCTGACGGCGAAGGACTGACGCCCACCATCACCTTCATCGTCGCCTCCGACAACGCCATCGCCACCAAGCGCGCGGCGGTGCAAGACCTGGTGCAGCGCTTGAACAAGGCGCGGCTATGGTCGCTGGATCATCTTGCCGAGTACGCCAAAAACACGGCTGAACTGACCAAGCTGCCGGAAGACGTACTGCTGTCGGCCTACACCGCGCAGCGCACCAGTCCGATCGCAATCGACGAAAACGTCGTCAAGGAGGTGCAGGAAGCGTCCGACCGCTCGACCCGCTACGGCATCCTGCCGAAGAAGCTCGACGTCAGCAAAGCCGTCGACCGCAGCTTCACAGCCGCGGCCGGATCGAACTAGGCGGAGGCGGCGGGATGCCCAGGATTGGCCCCAAAGCCGCTCCGCTGCTTCTCGCCGCGATCGTGCTCATGCAGTTCGCCTGCATGAGCCTGATCGTCTGGCTCTCGCTCTAACCGCGCGCGGGCGCTCACCAATATCGGCGGTAATAGTGTCGGTGATAGACCCGGTAGGGCCGGTAATAGCCATAGCTGTAATACGGACGATAGGGCCGATAATAGCGCGGGTAGGCATAGACCGGCGCGTAGCCGTAGCCGCCGTAATAGGCGGGGGCATAACCATAGCCGTAGCCGCCGTAATACGGTGCGCCATAATAACCATAGGGTGAGCCGCCGGCGATGGCGCCGCCGATGATTGCGCCGGCCGCGAGGCCGCCAAGGGCAAGTCCCCAGCCGCCGCCGCGCCAATGCACCGGCGTGACGTCGTCGCCGACCGCGGCCTTCATGGTCGCGACGTTGGTCGGCAGCGGGGCTGCCGCCGCCTGCTGGATCTGGCCGGCGATGACCACACCGGCCAGCGAACAGGCAATTGCCGTTTTCCAGAACCTCATCGTCTTAACTCCTGTTGACGTTTCGCTTGGAAAAGGATCGCAGCGTCATGATCGGGCATCGTTGCGTTAAGTCAAAGCCCGGATTTGCGTGCGGCGCACAAGTCTCCTTCCTGCCTCGAGGGCCGCCGGCACGCGAAGCGCCCGAACACCCGCCGCCGCCGCCGCGATGCCGAAGCTCGGCGCCGAAGGCAAAGCATTAAGCTTCCCGCCTTCGCAACCAACAACCTACTTCACGATTTACTATGCGTACCGTTACTATCGGTTCCAAGGGCGCGGGGGCTTCTCGCGACAAATGGCCTCGGCCTGCGCCGGGCGTGAGTGGGAGGATGACATGAGTGCCGTGGGTAGTGAACCGCTCGCCCGTCAGGCGCTGGCGTTCGTCCTCGCTGGCGGACGCGGCAGCCGGCTCCTGGAACTGACTGACCGGCGCGCCAAGCCCGCCGTCTATTTCGGCGGCAAGTCCCGCATCATCGATTTCGCGCTGTCGAATGCCGTCAATTCAGGCATCCGCCGCATCGCGGTCGCCACCCAGTACAAGGCACACAGCCTGATCCGGCATCTTCAGATGGGCTGGAACTTCTTCCGCCCCGAGCGCAACGAGAGCTTCGACATCCTCCCCGCAAGCCAGCGCGTCTCCGAGAACATGTGGTATGTCGGCACGGCGGACGCGGTCTACCAGAATATCGACATCATCGAATCCCACGCCTGCCGCTTCATCGTGGTGCTGGCCGGCGACCATATCTATAAGATGGATTACGAGGTGATGCTGCGCCAGCACGTTGAGAGCGGCGCCGACGTCACCGTCGGCTGCCTGGAGATGCCGCGCACGGAATCTTCGGGCTTCGGCATCATGCATATCGACGAGAACGGCTGGATCCAGGAGTTTCTGGAAAAGCCGAAAGATCCGCCCCCGATGCCGGGCAAGCCGGACGTCTCGCTCGCCAGCATGGGCATCTACGTCTTCAACGCAAAATTCCTGTTCGACCAGCTCAGGCGCGACGCCGAGGACCCGGACTCCAACCACGATTTCGGCAAGGACATCATTCCCTACCTCGTCAAGAACGGCCGCGCGATCGCGCACCAGTTCTCGACCTCCTGCGTCCGCTCCAGCCGCAACAACGGCGCCTATTGGCGTGACGTCGGCACCGTCGACGCCTACTGGTCCGCCAATATCGATCTCACCGACGTGGTGCCGGAGCTCGATTTGTTCGACCGCGCCTGGCCGATATGGTCCTACGCCGAGATCACGCCGCCCGCCAAATTCGTCCATGACGAGGAGAGCCGGCGCGGCCAGGCGGTGAGCTCGCTGGTCTCCGGCGGCTGCATCATCTCCGGCGCCTCGCTGCGCCGCTCGCTGCTGTTTACCGGCGTGCGCATCAACTCCTACGCCAATGTCGAGAACGCGGTTATCATGCCCTATGTGAATGTCGGCCGCGGGGCTCGCTTGAAGAACGTCGTGATCGACCGTGGCGTCGAGATCCCCGAAGGCCTCGTCGTCGGCGAGGATCCCGAGTTCGACGCAAAGCGCTTCCGCACCACTGAACAGGGTATCTCGCTGATCACCCAGCCGATGATCGACGGGCTCAATAGATGATGCCTGTTCGCGTCCTCGCGGTCGCCTCGGAAGTCTATCCCATCGTCAAGACCGGCGGCCTCGCCGATGTCGCCGGCGCGCTGCCAATCGCGCTGAAGGCGCACGGCGTCGAGATGCGCACCTTGATGCCGGGCTATCCCGACGTGATGCGACTGGTCTCCGGCGCCGCGGAGATCCGCAGCTGGCCGGATTATTTCGGCGGTCCCGGACGGCTGCTCGCGGGCTTCCACGAGGGGCTCGACCTGTTCGTGCTCGACGTGCCGCACCTCTACGCGCGGCTGGGCAATCCTTACGTCACCACTGAAGGCGTCGACTGGCCCGACAACGGCGTGCGCTTCGCGGCGCTGTCGCGCGTCGCGGCCGACATCGGCCACGGCCTCGTGCCCGCGTTCGTGCCCGATATCGTGCACGCCCACGACTGGCAGGCAGGGCTCGCTCCGGCCTATCTGCATTATGACAATCGCCCGCGGCCCGCCACCGTGATGACCATCCACAACATGGCCTATCAGGGCAAGTTCGCGCCCGAGCTGATCGGATCGATCGGCTTGCCCTGGCACACCTTCAACGTCAATGAGCTCGAATATTTCGGCGGCATCAGCTTCCTCAAGGCCGGCCTGCAATTCGCCGACCGCATCACCACGGTATCGCCGACCTACGCGCGGGAGATCCAGAGCGACGAAGGCGGCATGGGATTCGGCGGCCTGTTGCGCGCACGCAGCGACGTGCTGAGCGGCATCCTCAACGGCATCGACATCTCGGTGTGGAATCCGCAGGAGGATCCCCACATCGCCTACCGCTACGGCGCCGAGGATCTCACGTTCCGGGCCGCGAACAAGGCGGTGCTGCAGCAGCAATTCAACCTCGATTCCTCGGACGAGGCGCCGCTGCTCGGCGTCATCAGCCGGCTGTCGTGGCAGAAGGGACTCGATCTCCTGCTCGAGGCGATCCCGACCATCTTGCGCGAAGGCATGCAGCTCGCGCTGCTCGGCAGCGGCGACCGCGATCTCCAGGACCGCTATCAGGCCGCGGCCCGCGCCAATCCCGGCCGCATCGGCGTCGCGATCGGCTATGACGAAATCCTGGCGCACCTGCTCCAGGCCGGCTCGGACGCGCTGATCGTGCCCTCGCGCTTCGAGCCTTGCGGCCTCACCCAGCTCTGCGCGCTGCGCTATGGCGCCGTCCCGATCGTCTCGCGCGTCGGCGGGCTCGAGGACACCATCGTCGATATCGGCGAGGCCGACGCCTCCGGCCGCAACGCCACTGGTTTCAAGTTCGCTCCCGTGACCGCGGATGCCCTCGCCGGCAGCTTGCGCAAGGCCAACGCCGCCTTCCACGACAAGCAGACCTGGCGCCGGCTGCAACGAAACGGCCTTGCGACCGACGTCTCCTGGCGTGGCCGCGCCGGCGACTATGCCGCACTGTATCGTGATCTGATGGCGGCGCGCGCCTGAAGATGACCATCGGCGAATCCATGTTATAGAGCCGGCATGGACCCCTTCGTCATCAAGCTGATCGGCTTTGCCGCCGCTACCTGCACCACCGTGGCCTACGCGCCGCAGGCCATCAAGGTGTGGAAGACCCGCTCCACCGGCGACATCTCGCTCGGCATGTTCCTGGTCATGGTGCTGGGCCTCGCGCTCTGGCTGATCTACGGCCTGCTCTCGGGCGACGCCCCGCTGGTCGCCGCCAACGCCGTCACCATGGTGCTCGCCGGCGGCATTCTGGTGATGAAGCTGAGATACGGGTGAGGTTGTTGCTGCGTAGGGTGGATGAGCCGAAGGCGTAATCCGCCACCTTAATTGCGGCCCGATGGTGGATTACGCTTCGCTAATCCACCCTACGAAATCACCCAAACACATACGACGCCATCGCCACACCCGCGACTTCGTCGACGAAGACGCGCCTGCCGACATCGCTGCCGGCGGCGCCGGCGGCCACCATCAGCGGCAGCAGATGGTCTTCGCGCGGATGCGCCAGGCGCGCACTCGGTGCACTCTCCCAATCGACCAGCATGGCGTTGCGGCGGGCCGGCTCCGGATTGCTGATCGCCTCGTTCAGATAGGCCTCGAAATCGTAGGAGACGGGCTTGGACTCCGGCCGGTTGAAGCCGCGCATGTTGTGATAGGTCAGGCCGCTGCCGACGATCAGAATGCCTTCGTCACGGAGCGAGGCGATCGCCTCGCCGGCCTTGATGTGCTCGGCCGCATCGTACGCAGACTTCAGCGAGAGCAGCACGATCGGCATGTCGGCGTTCGGATACATCAAGCCGAGCGGCACGAAGGTACCGTGATCAAAACCCTGATTGGGATCTTCCCGGCAATCGAGGCCGGCACGCGTCAGCTGCGCCTTCACTTGCGCGGCGAGCTCGGGCCTGCCCGGAGCCGGATATTTGAGATGATAGGTATGCTCGGGGAAACCGTAATAATCGTACACCATCGGCGGGTGCGCCGAGGTCGACACGGTGAAGGCGTCGGCTTCCCAATGGCCGGTGATGACGAGCACGGCCTTCGGCCTTTCGGGGAGCAGCTGCGGCAGCCGGCCGAACTCCGCGGCGGTCTTGGCATATTGCACCCGCCTGTCCTCCATGAACGGCCAGGGACCGCCGCCATGCGAGAGGAAGAGCGTCGGAAATCGCGTCATGGGCTCGTCTCATCGGCAAGAATGCGCGCGCCAGTGCCCGCGCGACCGGCGGCGAGCATAGGCAAACCGGCATGGTTAGCAAGTCGTTAACGATTTGCCGCCCAAAATCCCAGGCGGGGCCGAAGCAGTCGGCCTGAAGACAAGTGAGACGTGAGATGAGGAAGTTTGCGCTGGGGGACGTCGTCAACAGCGACAAGGGCCGCCGCGGCATCGTGCGCGCCGCCTTCAAGTCGCGGGAAGGCCAGCAATTCTACGCCGTCGAGAAGGACGGCGCGATGGATTATCTGGAGGAAGACCGGCTGACGCCCGCCCCGCGCGTCGAGCTCGCGGCTTAAGTCCACTTCATTTTATCGCGCTAGCGCGCGAGCCGGTCCAGACGCTCCGCCAAGGGATCGTCGCCGCTCGCGACGCCGTCGTTCGTCATCAGCAACAGGCGATCGCGACCGGCCTCCGCGTCCCAATGCGGCAGATCTGGACCGTTGGGATCGCCGCTCCTGGCGAAGTTGATCCAATAGGATCGCATGCGGCTTGCGAGCTTGCGATCGCCCCGCGAGAAGATGCCCGCCCCGGGCACGCCCTCCGCACCGAAAATGAACTGCAACTCGCGCCCGTGTCCGCCTTCGGGACTGGCGCGCCGCGCCTCCGGCACATAGGCGAAGCGATAGCGAAAGGTGGCTGCGCCGCCTGCGGCATGCAGGCGGGCCAGCAATCGTGCGGGCTCGGAAAAGACCTTGTCGGTATAGAACCTTGCCGCATGCTCTGACGGCCCGGCGAGGCCGGGATAGAGCTCGCGCAGTTCGTCGCTGGTGATGCCTGACGATGCGACCTCCTCCTTGATGTCGAGCTCGCTGTCGAAACCCGTCTCGTCGTCGTTCGAGCCGATGATCAGGGGAATACGGCTTTGATGCCCGGCCGCAAAGCCGGCGGCAATGTCCTCGGTCACCAGACTTCCATCCCTCATCGGCGCGAAGCCGCGCCGCGAGGTCTGCAACAGACGGCTTTGGGCGGCCAGCAGGCGTCGCGGTTCGACGCCGCGCAAATCCGCCTGCGATCCGAGCGCAGTCACGAACTGCCGGCCGACAGCCTCCGCCTCCTGCACCGAGCGCAGATGCGCGCGGGCGGGGATCGATTGCAAAATGGCCTTCTGGAACAGACCGCGCGCTTGCGCAGACAACATCAGGAGCGCGATCGACGTCGCACCGGTGCCGCTGCCGAACAAGGTGACGTTGTCAGGATCGCCGCCGAAGGCCGCGATGTTGTCGTGAACCCAATGCAGCGCGGCGATCTGGTCCATCAGGCCGTAATTGCCCGAACCACCTTCCGACGACGCGGGATCGACGAGCCAGCCGAGCGCGCCGAGGCGATAATTGGCGGTCACGACGATGAGGCCTGAGCTGGCCCCGGTTGTCTGAACAGAATATCCGCGTCGATAAGTGGAGCCTCTGCCGGGGTTAGGCTGCCGTGCGGAGCGGCAGCGGGGTGAAGTAGGCTTGATCCGGTGTGCTGCCGTCAAGGCTCGAATGTGGACGGCGGCAATTGTAGAAGTCCAGATAGCGGCCAATCGAGGCGCGAGCGTCGCTGACGCTGTCGTAGGCCCGCAGATACACCTCCTCGTATTTGACGCTGCGCCACAGCCGCTCAACGAACACGTTGTCCCGCCAGGCGCCCCGGCCGTCCATACTGATG